>CAWAMX010000005.1:0-178672 GCA_963783295.1 uncultured Chloroflexia bacterium
GTCATCTGCCAAGAGGCATAGGATCTAATGGGGTCATGGCGGATCTGCCGCTATTGAATTAGAGGTACGAAGGTTGAAGCGAGCAAAATGAACAAAGCTTTTTCCGCCTGGTCGGGAAATAGCTGCCTGCGATCGTCGCGCCAGATTGGTGTCTATTTGCTCCATGGTCCACCTGGTTTCCAGGTCTTAGAAAAAGTAGTGTTCTTTTCACAAGCATCCATCACGGGCATCATAAAGTCATGAAGCAAATGAGTTGCTTCCGCTAGACTAGCTGGCGCATCCTCCAGCACATTGCGCGATAAAAATGCATTCCATTGATTCTGCTTTTCGGAAGCAAAGTGCTGAGTCAACGCAGGAATGTCCACTGCGATTGGCGTTTTGCGATTTGCAAATGTCTGCATGATTGCTTTTTGCAGAGAAGAACCTTTGAAGGGGAATCGGTTGGCTGCAATCCACAAATCATAAAAATCCTTCATGCGGCTGTTGATTTCGCCAAGGAATACCATCGCCTGAAACTTCTCGGCAACGACGGTTTCAGGCGGATAGCCTTGCAGTTCTGGTGCGGCCATCGAAAGCAAGACGGGATATTTCAAAATGGAGGGCGCTGGGGATACCACATCAGCAAATCCCACATCGATTTGGAGATGGAGGCGTGTGTTACCCAAACGACCCTGAAAGCGAAGGCGAACACCTTCGTAATCTGCGTCCTCTTTGATACGTTCCCCGCGTATCGATTTTGGATCAAAGATAATGCCATCATCCTCAACATGCAGTTCGCAGATTTCGCGGATAATCTTCACCAAAACTTCGACCTCGTTACTGGTGTAACCCAACAAGTCAATATCGCGTGTCGGTCGGAATCCTGTCAATCCCCAGGCCCGAAATAATAGCGCACCCTTGAGAAGGAACTTATGCTGGTACATCGACTTACTCAAGCGATACAAGAATCGCTCGATGGCATAGTATTGGAGCAGTTCGTTGTAAGGACGGCCGCTCTTTTGAGCCTGAGTCAATAACCGGCTTTGGACGGATGCTGGAATATTCTTAATCTCGTGATCGTTCATAGCAATGCTTCCAGGAACGGTCTCATGATTTTTTCAACGCGATCAATGCGGGCGTACTCAAGCAGTTTATCAACCATGCAGCCTTGACGCAGACTTTCGCGCAAGGCCTCGCGAGCGACATCCATGCCGATTTTGTTCCGAAACTTGAAACAATCAGCAACTGATTTCTCGCGGGCATAGATCCGGACATGAACACGATCAAGCTCTTGAGTTTCGATTCCCGATGAATAGGCTTGACCGGACAGCCAGAACAGGCGGATTGGGGGATATGAAAGGCGGGGCTGCTCTGCTGCTACCGGAAGCGCGACGTAGACTTGGTGGGGGATTTGAGAGGTCAGGTTGTGAAATGCCAGTGCGGATATCAAACAAACTATGCCCTTGGGAATGCCGAGTGCAACTTGAACCAGGTCCGGCTGTTCGAAGGGAGGCGCATCGGCAAGGCGGAAAAGTCCTCGATCAAGTATCGTGAGTAGTCCTCGATCGCGCATCTCGTACAACGTGCGCGGGGAGATGCCAGCATCCATGGCTTGACGCGTGTGCATCATGCTGTCGTACTGCCGGAATGTCTGAATTGCGCGGGAAATCGTTCCTTTTTCCATGTGTATAATATTAACTGTAAATCAGAAAACTTACAGTTAATATTATACACAATTTTTCCATCCTTGATAGGGCCATTCGAGCGGCAAATGTTTGAAGGACGATAAACGAGCCATGCTCTTCATGTGAAATTCCAGCGAGTAGGCTGCAGGCTCTACCCAACCAAGCCGTACGAGATATTTAGGACGAACCACGTACCGCCTTTCCTCGAAAATCAGCCTTCCTTATATACACTTCGACAATTTACAACCTTGTCCTTTGGTGAGGCGAACACTTTATTATATGTAACCATATCTCATATTATTCATGGTTTGAGAGAATGACCAGCAATTCCTTCAATTTGGGACCGAGACGGCGGAGTTCCCGTTTGTGTGCAGCCGAAAGCTTTTCAAGAATATCCGAACCGCGTTCTGTTAAACGAATATAAACCTGTCGCCGGTCTTTTCCGGAACTTTCGCGCACAACCAATCCATCAGCCGTCATCCGGTTTACCAGCTCAACCGCACTATGATGCCGGATTTGTAACCGCTCAGCCAATTCGCCGACACTTACTTTTCCGCGGGACGAAAACCCCTTGATTGCCAGCAAGGCTTGATGCTGTTTTGGAGTAATCCTAAGCGAGCGAGCAGCTTCCTCACTGAAATGCAGGAATTGCCGTAATGCATAACGAAAAGAGGCCAGAACTTCATATTCGGATTGTTTGATGGAAGCCATTTGTTCTCCAAGTTTCTTCGAACAATTATAGCGGAAAACGAGCGACGCTAGCTATCGTATTATATCGTATTACGATGTATAATCCGCCCGTCTTTGATGAGGTGAAAACATGCAAAGAAATAATTTAGGCAACGAACACGCATCCAACATTAACTTTCGGGAGATTTCCGCATATTATTCATCTCTTTACTTGCGGCTGTCATCGGAGTGATCGCAGGTTTTATCGCTTATGCCTTCTTAGCGCTTATTGTGATCATCACCAACTTGGTCTATTTTCAAAAATTCAGCTTGACCTTGCCAAGTCTGAAAGAGAATCCACTGGGTCTCTGGGTAGTGATCGTTCTCGCTGTCGGGGGATTGATCATCGGTTTGATGGCTAAGTATGGAATACTGAAGATCAAAGGACATGGAATTCCTGAAGCAATGGAGGCTGTATAACCAATAAGAGTCGCATTGCCCCGCCTGTAGCGGTTCTCAAGCCGATTTCCGCAGCTATTGCAATTGGGACCGGTGGCCCGTTCGGTGCGGAGGGACCGATCATTCAAACTAGCAGCGCATTCGGCTCTTTAGTCGGGCAATTGCTTCACACTATCGCAGCGGAGCGAAAAGTCCTGCCGGCCTGCGGTGCGGCTGCAGGGATAGCGGCCACTTTCAACACGCCGATTGCTGCAGTCATCCTCGCAATTGAACTTTTGCTTTTTGAATTCAAGTCGCGTTCGTTTATTCCACTGGTTATCGCCAGCGCACTGGCAACGGTAATTCATCTTCGCCTGATCGGCTCGGGCCCAATGTTTGTGGTTCAGGCTGTCGACTTCGATATTCCCAACGCCTTACCATATTACATGCTTCTCGGCCTTTTTTGCAGGCTTGCCGCTGTTCTTATTATTTTTTGGTTCGAAGACTTGTTTGATCGACTACCTGAAGACGAAATTTACCTTCCGGCTATCGGAGGACTGGCTTTGGGCGTCATCGGTTTCTTTGTGCCGCGCGTTCTAGGAGTTGGCTACGACACAATCACAGATATCTTGAACACTCGCCTAACTTTATCCGTGCTATTGCTCGTCATGTTCTTCAAAAACCTGGCCTTGGTTATCTCGCTTGGCTCTGGGATTTCGGGTGGTTTGTTGGCGCCGATGTTCATGCCCGGAGCAGCTATGGGCGATGCATTTGCCATGATCGTCAACTAAATCATACCCAGTGCACATCTTTCCCCCTGCCGCCTTTACCTTGGTCGGAATGGCAGCCGTATTTGGATCGGCCACGCGCGCAACCTTCACACTTATTATCTTTGCCTTCGAAATCACCCGCGATTACAATGCCATTCTGCCATTGATGCTTGTTTGTGTAATTGCTTCCGGCGTTACTATCCCGCTGATGCGCAACACGATCATGACCGAAAAACTAGCTCGACGCGGATTACGGATTCCTCAGGATTATGAAACCGATATTCTTCAGCATATTGATGTCGGCGAAGTGATGGATCGCAATCCTCACACGGTGATAAGTACTACGATGGTCGGCGAGTTGGCAGACCGTATTGCGAGGGGCGACGAGCAATTTAACTCGTCATCAAGGCTTTCTGCTTGTGGATGAATATTAGTTTCTTGTAGGAATCGTTACGTGGGGTGAAATTGCAAAAGTTATTGCAAATATTGTTGCCGATCAGAGGACTGTACTGGAGGCAGGAACGAGCAATCTAATAGTGACCTATCCTGATGAATTGATGCACAATGCTGTGCTGAAAATGTTAAACCGCGATCTCGGACGCTTACCCGTCGTTGATCAATGCGATCCGCGAAAGCTGGTGGGTTATCTTGGACGTCTAGCAATTATTGAAGCCCGCTTGCGTCGTTTACACGATGAAAGTGTGTGCGAACCCGGATGGTTGGCAACAGCCATTCCGTCAAAGAGCAGACAGCCGAAGGAACTCGAATTAATCTAACGAAAAGGGAATAGAAAGTTCCTGATTTATATAGTGTTTGAAACTAATAGTTAAGGGCATCATGCTTTGCGTGGATCTCTCGGCCACAACCACCGCCAGGGCGGACACCACGCGGTGAAGAACACACCAAGGCCGCACGTCCTAAGATTGGAGATGATTGACATATATCGTATTACGATATATAATCTCGCTTAGACGATTTAGGAAAATATTATTGATCTAACCATTAATTACAAAGGCTAAGGAGAAATAAATTATGGAAGCGCTGTTAAGATGGGGGAAGGGCGTATTTCACGTCTATGCTCGATACAGATCGGGGAAGATAATAGATAAGTCCGTACCTCGTTTTTCAATTGAAAATAAATCCTTCTTGGCATCTGCATGGACATTGACTGGTATTGTGAGAACGCTTGGAGCAATCGTCAATGATGCTCTTGCGTTGGACGAACTTCGTTGGATTGCTCAATTTACAGGTTGGAACACCAATGAATAACTCTCGTACAACCCAACCGCTCCAAAATCCTCTTGAGGCGAACTTAACAAATGCCGAGAATCATGTACAGCTGAGTGCCTGGCTTCCACCACAGACGGGCGTCATACCGTGCATTCGCATAGGCAAGAAGTGGATAAATATCCTATGGGTCATACCCCTAATAGTCGTTTTACTGATTCTTTCTATTGCCATTGCCCAGCAGTTGCGTACAATGCCTGCTGTACAGGAATTCATCCTGCGCTACCCGGGTGACACATCTTCCTGGACGGTAAACTCAGGCTTCCCGTTATGGCTGCGGTTGCTGCACTTTTTCAATTTATTCTTTATGATGTTTATTATCCGCGCTGGCATGCAAATTCTTGCTGATCACCCGCGCCTCTATTGGCGGCGAGATTCTACTCCGGGCACCGAGTGGTTTCGCTTTCGGCATGAGGTTTCCAAGGACCCCAACTCGACTTCCAAAGACGATTCAGTATCGATCCCAAAATGGCTGGGCATCCCAGGCATTCGCCACTCGGTGGGGCTGGCCCGCTGGTGGCATTTTTCTTTCGATCTCTTATGGCTGATCAACGGCGTGATCTTCTATGTGCTGCTGTTCACCACCGATCAATGGCATAGGCTAGTGCCCACCAATTGGACAGTTTTCCCAAATGCACTCTCGACGGCAATTCAATATCTATCGCTGCAGTTTCCGGTTAACCATACTTGGACGAATTATAACGGGTTGCAGCAACTTACATATTTCATTACAGTGTTCATTGCCGCTCCCTTGGCGGTAGCCACCGGCTTGATGCAAGGTCCGGCTTTCTCCAACAAGCTTGGCTGGTTTGCGAAGATTATTAACCGGCAGGTTGCCAGGACGATCCATTTCATCGTGCTGTGCTGGTTTCTCTTTTTCATCTTTGCCCATGTGACCCTCGTGTTTATAGACGGGATGCGCCAGAACCTGAACCACATGTTCGCCGGCGTGAACAACAGTTCCTGGGAAGGATTTCTGATATTTATCCCGGTCCTGGTGACAGTAGTCATCGCCTGGCTACTTGCATCCCCTTTTACAATCAAGAACGCTCGCCTGGTTCAGAAGGCAGGCCAGGCGATGGTCGACCCCCTCATGGTCATAGCTGAAACGTGGAATCCGGACAATCAATACACGGAAAAGGATATCTCACCTTACTTTTGGGTTAACGGCACACTACCGAACTCTGAAGAATTTAACGCGCTCGAGAAGGGTAATTTCGCGAATTACCGCCTGAGTATTGGTGGACTGGTCGCGAATCCACGCGAATTTTCCTACTCCGAGCTCAAGGCAATGCCGAAGCAGGAGCAGATTACCAAGCATTTCTGTATTCAAGGATGGTCCGGTGTTGCCAAATGGGGCGGCGTTCCCATAAATCACATCCTGGATATCGTGAAGCCGGGACCTGAGGCTCGTTACGCAGTTTTCTACTCATTCGCCGAAGGTTCTGAAGGAGGCATTTACTACGACGTTCATACAATTCAAAATATGAGGCACGAATTGACCCTGCTTGCATATGAGATGAACGGAGCACCGCTCGATGTGCCACATGGAGCCCCACTGCGATTACGATGCGAGAACCAGTTGGGCTTCAAGATGGTTAAATGGATCCGAGCAATCGAGTTTGTACATGATTTTGCCCACCTTGGCGCTGGCCAAGGTGGTTATAACGAGGATCACGAATTCTACGGAAACCGCATGCCAATTTGACACCCGAGTTTGTGCACGTACGGCATCGAAGTGATTACTATCAGCGACACTAAAACACGCCTTGAGAGTGCAATGAGATTCTAAATGTGCTACAAGAGCATTCACGTCTAACAATAAATTCATGTTTATAGAAAAGAGGCAAATCTTATGGATATCCCGGTCAATGCAGAAGTAAGCTGCTTGGATGGTCCGTGTGGTAGAACCACCAACCTGATACTTAATCCTACCACGGAAGAAATAACACACGTAGTGGTCTGGAATGGTTCCTTTCCAGGAACAGAATACCTGGTTTCTATCGATCATATCCTCGACAGCACTCCTAAAAGGATTACATTGAACAGCAGTTGCGAGGAACTTTCGAAAATGCCAATTTTTAACCAAGTGATGTCCCCGCCATCGAACTTCGCTGGCCTCATTAGTAACCCGTACATGATGTGGCCTTATTTTGCCCCCGAAGCGGCGTATATCCCGATAGAGAATAAGCATATCCCTACTAATGAACTTGCCATTCGGGGAGGAGCAGGCATTGAAGCCACAGATGGTCATGTAGGCCGCGTGGATGAATTCCTCGTCAATCCAGGCAACGACCATATTACTCACCTGGTACTACATGAGGGTCACCTATGGAGACAAAAAAAGATAGCTATACCAATAAGTCAGGTGGACCGGATTGAAGAAAATACGGTTTGGCTAAAATTGGACAAGAAGAGTATCTGGGCATTGCCAACCATCCAAGTTCATCGTGGGAAAGCAAAGAAAGTATAGCTCGAAGGAGTCTCATATTAGCGAAATTCCCAGGGGAAGCGTAGAGAAAAAAATAGCGTATTGGCCAATCTGGTCAACCCGACGATAAGCATCTCAGTGGTATCTACTAACAATTCGATCTACTTGTAGTTAAGAATTTGAAGATGAGATAGGTCGCAGTCTGGCACCGAATTATTAAGCGCACCACCCCGTTTTACTAGTTCCAATTTGTCATTGATAATCTGAGGCGGGCAACGGTTTGAGAATAGTTCTCCACGCTTAGCCGTGGCAATTGTTGCAGATCATTTCTCAAGAGACCTGCAGTAGAAATTGGATGGCGATCGACATCATAAGCAATGCCATCGATGGTATTGAGTAATAGCGGAGCATCGCCGCGTTCATCTCGATGGATCACGCGCACACGAGACCAGCGGTATGCGACTAAAGCAATGAAGGCAACTCCGAAAAATAGGAGTGCCCATGGCGACATGGCTCTCACGTTTTTCATGCTGCAGTCGCGTTCGAGCTGCATTTTGGTTTCCTGCGATTTGCTGAATTGTTCGGTGGCGAATGCTTGAACGCAGGCCGTGTCTGCGGTGGATGTGATGCTGACCGCACGTTCAGTCCATGCGGCTTGAACGGCAGCGGCGGACGAGGTTGCGGATGCGATCGAAGTCGCTGGTGCGCTATCGGCAGTGGTAGTGGCAGACCAGCTTTGTTGCGTGCTGGCGATATTGATCGCTTGTTAAGTTGCAGACATTGATTCGGCTTGAGCAGTTGCTGCAAGATTGGCGGCTTCCAAAGTCGCCGTGAGTTGTCCGGCATAGAACTGAGCAGTGGCTATAGCGGAGACTGCGGTCGCTTGACTGGCGTTGGAATTTACATATGCTTCGACAGGATTCGGCGTGTTGGTGATTGGGGAGTATCGGTCACCGTTGAACAGGGGCGAGAATTGGGATTGCAAGCACGAAGATGATGGACATAGTTATTCTCAATTTTTCATCTCCCGTACGATCAACAAAAATCTGACCGCACCAATGGGGATACCGAGAATACCATCATCCTCAACATGCAGTTTGCAGATTTCGTGGATAATCTTCACCAAAACTTTGACCTAGTTACTGGTGTAACCCAACAAGTCAATATCGCGTGTCGATCGGAAATCTTGTCAATCCTCAGGCCCGAAATAATAGCGCGCCCTTGAGAAGGAACTTATGCTGGTACATCGACTACCTCAAGCGATAATAAGAAGCGCTCGATGGCATAGTATTGGAGCAGTTCGTTGTAAGGACGGTCGCTCTTTTGAGCTTGAATCAATAACCGGCTTTGACAGCTTCAAAAGCGCTCAAGGATTTTCGGATCGAACCATCGATTCCTACCCGCGTCATTTGCAAGAGTGGATCCAGCACCACTTTGCCCATTATAGATCTGGGCAATCAGGCTCAGGCTGAATGGATCCCGCATTCGTTGCCTTAAACTAATTGGGAGGTCCTGATATTCTGACAACAGGCGAAACTGCTTTTTGTACATCTCATAGGCCATTGGGATTTCTTATTCACCATACCGGCGATAGAACCAGGTTTTCACCACTTGGGTGAGGATCACATAACCCACCATCAACCCCGCCAAGTATAGCCAAAAGGAGGGCGGCAGGGTTACAAATCCAAGCGTTCCTGCCAGAGGTGAAACTGTCAGCCAAGCGCCCGCAATAACGATGATCACAGAAGTAACGATCAGCGGCCAGCTGGCCCGACTCTGGATAAACGGGATTTTCTTCGTGCGGATGACATGGATGATCAGTGTCTGCGTAAAGATCAACTCCACAAACCAGCCGGTTTGGAAAATCGCAGGGTTATTCCAGGCATGGAAAATATAGATCATGATCCAGAATGTGGCGTAATCGAAGATAGAGCTGAGCGGGCCGATAAAAATGATAAAGCGCGTGATCGATCCCATGGTCCACTTGCGAGGTTTGGTCAACCAGTCGGCATCCACTTGGTCAGTGGGGATTGTGGTCTGTGAGAAATCGTAGAGCAGGTTGTTCGTCAGCACTTGGATTGGAAGCATGGGCAGGAAAGGCAGGAACGCACTGGCTCCGACCACGCTGAACATGTTGCCGAAGTTGGAACTCGCTGCCATATTGATGTACTTCGTGATATTGCCAAACACACGGCGGCCTTCCAGCACACCCTGCTCCAGCACCAACAAGCTGTTTTCCAGCAGGATGATATCGGATGACTCCTTGGCGATATCCACGGCGCTGTTGACTGAAATACCCACATCGGCCGCTTTCAGGGCCGGAGCATCGTTGATGCCATCGCCCATGAAAGCAACGACATGGTCCTTGCTTTGTAGGGCCTGAACAATCTTCTCTTTCTGGGCAGGGAGTAGCTTGGCGTAGATGCTGGTAACAGCCGTGGCCTCGGCCAATTCTGTTGCGCTCATTGTTTCTATTTGTGGGCCAAGTAGGATTTTATCGACTGGCATGCCTACCTGTTTGCAGATATAAGAGGTGATAATTTCGTTATCACCGGTCAGGATTTTTACATCCACATTCAGAGCTTTCAGTCGCTTTAAAGCTTCCAGGGCGGAATCTTTGGGTGGGTCAAGGAAGGCCAGGAAGCCAAGTAGGGTCATATCCGATTCATCCTGCATCTCATAGTGCGGCTCTTCGTGATTGCCTGGCATTACTTTGTAGGCCACGGCAACGACGCGGAATCCCTGTGCATTCAAATTCTGCACCAGCAGCTTGCGGTGGGCGTCGTGCTCCGGGGTTACATCCAGCACTTTCCCTTCGACTTCCACGCGCGCTGAGAGACGCATGATCTCCTCCACTGCGCCCTTGCAGATCAAGATGTGCTGCTGCTGGTTGTCCTCCACAATCACTGACATGCGCCGCCGCTGAAAGTCGAACGGGATTTCGTCTATCTTGTGATAATCCGTTTTAACCTTAAGATCCTCCTCAAGCTGACCATAATCGAGGATAGCCACATCCATCAGATTTTTTAGGCCGGTCTGGTAGTAGCTGTTCATATATCCGTACTCCAAGACACGCTCACTTTCCTGACCGTGAACGTCCAAGTGCTTCTCCAGCACGATCTTACCCTGAGTGAGCGTACCAGTTTTGTCAGTACACAGCACATCTGCCGCTCCAAAGTTCTGAATGGAATTTAGGCGCTTGACAATCACTTTCTTGCGTGCCATCGCCAGGGCACCATTGGACAGGTTAACGGTCACGATCATCGGCAACATCTCGGGTGTTAAGCCCACGGCCACAGCCATTGCAAAGATGAAGGCTTCCAGCCAGTTGTGTTTGGTCAGCCCGTTGATCAGGAAGACGGCGGGCACCATCACGGCGATAAAGCGGATCATCAGCCATGTAAATTTATTGACGCCTTTGTCAAAACTGGTTAATACGCGCTGTCCCATGATGCTGGCGGCGAGTGATCCAAAGTAGGTTTGCTCGCCAGTGTAGATGACGACTGCCGTTGCGGTGCCGCTTTCCACGTTCGTGCCCAGGAAGGCTATATTCGGCAGCTCGAGCGGATTACTAATCTCTCCAGAAGTCGGAGGCGCTTTCTTCTCCACCGGCACAGATTCGCCAGTCAGGGCTGCCTGATTCAAGAATAGATCTTTGGCGGTAAGCACCCGAACATCGGCTGGAACCATGTCCCCGGCCGCCAGACGAACGATATCCCCTGGCACTAAAAGTGAGAGTGCCACTTCGGATTCCTTGCCATCCCGCACCGCGGTGGCGTTTGTGCTGACCATGGCTTTGAGCTTTTCTGCGGCATTGTCGGCGCGGCTTTCCTGGAAGAAGCGCAGCACAATACCCACCAAAACGATCACGAAAATGACGATCATCGCCCGTGCATCGCCGGTCAGATACGAAAGTATGCCGAGTGCAGTCAACAGGATGACCAGAGGATTCTTGACATTATCTACTAGGCGCATGAATGGCGATTGGCGCTTTTCGCGCGTGATCTCATTCAATCCATAGCGTTTGAGACGGGATTCGGCCTCTGCTGTGCTCAATCCATCCAGCTGCGACTCAAGTTCCTTCAAGACCACGTCGCTATCAGCACGCGCCTTTTCGATAAGTTGGTCAGAGAATACGGCCTGCTTTGCGCTAACAGGTTTCCCTGCGGCCTTCGATGGACTTTTTGGCAAACTCATTGCTCCCTCCGTTGAAAAGATAAGAAGGCAACCTTGGGCCGATCAGTTGGAGCTTGATCGTGAAACTCAATCCAGTTTCCATTGATCCAGGCTTCCTGCATGCAACAACCCGATCCCGTCATTATGGCTTGATCCCCGGCCTTGAGTGAATGTTGTCTTTTATTGCTCATGATAGCCTCGCAGTTCTTTCTTTGCATTATCGTTCTTTGCGTCTCTTTCTTTATCTTTCTCGTTGGTATTATTTGATCGTGTTTTTTCTGACACATTTTTGGTCGAAAAATGTTCACGCACTTTTGCCGAAATCTGATGATCGGTCATCTTGTCGATGGTTTCGATGGCAAGGATGTGTGCTTTGAGTCCTTCCTGCTGAATACGTTTTTCCAGCTCGCCTTTGGCTTCACCGGGGCCAAATATCTCGATGGAGTCTGCCTCTCGAATACTCGCGATAATCTCATCATAAAATTTATTGAGATCATTTCCAAATTTTCTGTCCCTCTGGTCTTCCGAGGTTACCTCTTTAATCCTTCTGGAGTTTTAGAATGCGAACTGCCAGAATATCGTATGTGTTTTCCATTGTTTGAGCTGAGATGCTTGATTTCCTCAGCTCCGTCCGTCAGGATGATGATGATCGCTTCACGATGATCGATCCACAAACCGATTTCCTTTTTCATAAGACTTCTCCTTATCCACGTTTGGATGAACCTACTCTCTTAAAATCTATATAGCCCTGCCAAATAATCTGAGACTGCCCCTGAACATAATCAGAGGCGACGAGATCATGAGCTCCTTGGAAAGCATGTTCATCTCGAAATTAACTTAGCCAAGCCAAAGGCGGCGGCCGCGGCGAGTCCGCCTATCAGTGCGGTCTGGAGTGCACTGCGAAGAGGATGCCCGCGCGTGAAACGGCCTTTGACATACCCAAAGACAAGTAGTGCCACAAGTGTAAAACCGATTGAGAACATCAGGGCCGACCCCGTTTTGGAAATCAAAAAATAGGGAGTTAGCGGAATCAGTCCACCAGCAATGTAGGATAAGCCAATCGTCAAGGCGCTCGAAAGGGCGCGTTTGGGATCAGGTTTTTCGAGTCCCAACTCAAAGCGCATCATGAAATCAATCCATGCCTCTCGGCGCTGACTCAAAGCATTTGCCACGAGTGCGCTCAGCGTTTTCTCGAGACCATAGGAGGTTATTAGCAACTGCTCCACCTCCATTATTTCTTTGGCAGGGATTGTCTCCACCTCGCGCCGTTCGATTTCCCGTTCGCTGGCATAATGTTCGCCATCGCTTTTGGCAGCGAGATAGCCACCCAGCCCCATGGCAATTGACCCTGCTGCGATCTCCGCCAGCCCTCCCGTGATCACGATAGCGGTCGAGTTGGCAATCCCAGAAAGTCCAGCAGCGAGGGCAAAGGGCACTGTCAGCCCATCAGACATTCCAATCACAATGTCTCTGACAATTTCGGAACCCGTAAAATGATGTTCGATGTGTGGTGTCTGCGGCATATGGTTCTCTATTTTTTAACGGTACAACCGTGTTGATCGTGTATTTATTCCCAGGTAAACGGTATCTTGCTCGGGAATGATTTTAGTGACGGCTAAGCTCGCTCAAGGTTCGCAAAAAGCTGATCACATCGTCCCGGCCCAGGATGCCTAGGATCTGATCACCTGTCATCACTGGCAGCTGATTGACGCCGTCCCGGTCCATTTCTCCCAAGGCGTCCATCAATTCTGCCTCAGGCTTTATCCATTTCATTTTGGAGACTGGTATCATCACTTGGGCAGCTGTTGTGGTTAACCAACCAGAAGACGGAATGGCTTTGACATTATGCAACGTCAGTAAACCAGCCACTCGGTCATCCTGTTTGACCACTAAGCTGCGCTGGCCGTTCCCCAAGATATGCTTGTTGATCAGTTCGTCCAGCGTAGTACTGGGCAAAATCGACGTGTAGTCGCGACGCATTGTATCGGCGACACGGTGGCCATCCAAGAGGTCATGGATGGTTTGCTGGTGGATTTGTGAGGATGCGGCAGTTTCCAGGAACCAACCGACAAAGGCAATCCATAAGCCATTGCCGAAATTGCCGCTGACCATCTGCCACACGCCCAGGATGATAAATAAAAACGCAATAAAACGACCCAGGTTTGCAGCGATAAGGGTGGCTCGGCGCAAACTATGTGTGGTTCCCCAGAGTATGGCTCGAAAGACTCGGCCACCATCTAATGGGAAACCTGGGATCAAGTTAAAGAGAGCCAAGGCGCCGTTGATATAAGCCAGGTACTTGGCAATTGCAAGCAGTGGGCCGAATGCGCCAACCAGAGGTTGTAGCAAACCAAAGAGAATGGCTAAAGCAAAACTCGTAATGGGGCCGGCAATGGCAATCCAAAATTCGGCCATGGCACTGGGTGGTTCAGCCCCAATTTGGGCAACGCCGCCAAATATGAAAAGTGTGATGCTGCGTACAGGAATCTTGTAACGCAAGGCCACTACCGAATGTCCCAGCTCGTGCAACAGAACACTGACGAACATTAAGATCACTGTTGCGGCACCTACGATCCAATATTGGGTCACAGGCCAGTTCGTAAATTCAGCGGGATAGTAACTAGTGGCTAACGACCAAGTAAGCAATACAAAAATCAAAAACCACGAATAATCTAATCCGATTGGGATTCCGAGAATGCGTCCCAAGGAGATTGCGCTTCTATTCATATTTGATATACCTCTCTTTATTTTTATTTCATGCAAAATTAGCTTATGTCCTACACTGGGGGAATTATCCTGCCTGATACCTACCCTACTCATCGAGATGATAGGTGTGGTAAGGGTTCTCGCACGGGTTACCCCAGGCGATGTGCATCTCACGTGCCGTCAGGTCGATCACCATGGCGTTGATGGTCTTCCCACGGTCCAGCGGGTCGTTGGCATCCACAGAGTGATTGCAGATTGACCTGGAGTAATTGACATGGTCGCGCTGAATCGCCTGCAGAGTTTCTACAGTGTGGTGCTTCTCGCGTTTGACCAACCGCCTGGCGCGGAAGTACCGCACCTGGGATGCGATCATGCCTGCTGGCTCGCGCTCAAACTCTTGCATGGCTGGTGTCAGATAATGATTGGTGTGCACGATATACCCGTCATCTCCATTAAGAATGGCAAAATGGCGAGCGGAAACTTCCACCGAGTATAGTTCGCCGCTCTCGTGAGCCAGAAGATGGTTGTAGCCGGCCGCGCGTTGGGCTGGAAGCACCGATTGGATGGCTCTGTCCGGCGTCTTACTTGCTAGCACGGCGCGCGAAACCACGACCCGTGGGATGCCAATGCGGGAATCATTGGGGAAAACTGAATCACACAGTTGTGCAATGCCGTAGGCATTGAATCCAATGTTCGGCAGCCAACAGCCGTAGGTCATGGCAAGGAAAGGGCATTCGTTCTTGGGTGTGGCGTGGATGATGAACACGTCGTTCTCATCCTCTGGTACCCAGTCCTCATTATGCGCCAACAGGACGTGCCCATTCGCGGTGCAGTCGTCGCTGATCGCGAAGCTGGTGCACCGGGTCAGTTGCAGGGCATCATCCGTCAGCGCTTCCATGACATTGACCACAGACACATCGTCCACGGAGACATTGGCCCCTTCGGCGATGCCGGTCAGTTCCTCCACATATTGGGGGTAGCACTCCTGGGCGAAGAGCATGTATTTGCGGGCTTTTATTCGGGCTCCCTCCCAGGTTAATTCGAGCTGGTTATAGGCCTCGGACAGTAAATTTCTTCCACTCTTAATACTGTGCTTGACCTGTTTGCGGCAGGCTTCGCCGATCTGGCGTCCCATCTCGCGATGCGTGCCAGAGATACGGATCAGGGGAGGAGGATTCGGATGAATGGGAATCTTGGTTTGTAGTGTCATATTATTTTGGTATTGATTGAAATGTTCATAAAAATTGATTCGGTACCGTGAACATAAACTTCTTAGTTAGGCGCGGTAACACTTGAACTGTTTGCATAAATTTCATCGCACTCTCGCAAATCAATTAAGTATCAGCGAGCAGGCGGCTGGTAAAATGGATCATAGAATCAAGTTGCGCCATGCCGATCTGTTATTTATGGTTTACTTTTTCTTTGATGGACCGCGTTGAATAGGAATAGATGGGAGCGCTTCTATCCCATGCTTGTCCAGTTTCAAATAAACGGTATTCGCCTCATAGTGATCGATCTGGCTCACTGGTATGGTCACATCCTTTTGTCCCCAGAGACGACTCTCTCGCAATACTAAATGCGTAATGTGATCGTTGTCCGGGTTGATCAGGAATTCATCCACATGTCCAATGGCCCCATCCGCGGCTTCAACGTCCGTTCCTTTCCGAATGGCGAGTTCGTTGGCGGGAATCTCTACATTGTCAATCCTAATGCGATTAGCTGCTGGAGCATAAAAGGGCCACTTGAGATATGCGTCTGCACCTGATAGCTCGGAGGGGAGGAATTCTACTGGATCGAAGATGGGCATCTTCCATAGCTGCTCGCGACTGCAATTCAACCGGATGGACTCTGGTGTGCTTTCTACAACATGATCGATGGAGACCAGATATCTGATTTCCGGGTACAGTTCGTGACGAACCACCACATGGGTTATTTTTTCGGTGGTTGGCATTAGGATCACATGGGTCGATTCGCCACAGGGACCATCGGTGCAGCTTACTTTGGCGTTGATTGAGATATCCATAGGAATTGCCTCTTTATTGTAGACAGGAACTTATTGATTGGACACGAATACTCTCGCGACTCAATTACGTGTCAACGATGAAAACATTTTCGATACCATCTTGCTCAACATTATGTACAGTAGCTATTCGTTGACTACGTACGTGTAGAGGCGCACGGTCCCGTCGCTTTCCTCTTTCCGATAGATACCCTGGATTTCGTTTTCGAAGCCAGGAAAGCGGTTGCCTCCTTCTTCGAACATCCGGAAGTAGTCGAGCATCGGAAGCGCCCGCTGGTCATACCGTTCGCCGGGTACGACCACGCCGATACCCGGAGGATACACCAGCGCGAGCGTGGCCGCGATCCGACCATTGATCTTATCAATCGGCAAAAGCTCTACGTTGTTGCGTACGAGTTCATTCATGGCTGCCTGTGGGGTCATTGCTGCTTCGGGAAAATGTGCCGCACGAAACTGCTCGCGCTGCAATTGGCTGGCCTTGCGTTCGCGATAGAACGCATGCATCTGCGCGCACAGGTCGCGCAGCCCAACGCCAGAATAACGTTCATGGTGAGCTGCTACGAAAGATGGGATGACCTCGTCCAGAAGCGTATTATCGTCATGCAGCTGTTTGAATCGGATTAGGGCGGAGAGGAGCGTGCCGGCCTTGCTCGATTCCAACCCTGGCGTCAACAGGAAGAGAATGCTGTTCAGATCGTTCTTCTCAGGGACGATCCGTTGTTCGCGCAGAAACTCGGCGACGATCGCTGCCGAAATGCCATGAGCAACATAGTCACCCGTAGCGCGATCAAAGCCGGGTGTCAGCAATGTTAGCTTGTTCGGATCAGTCATTACATAGCCGGTCTTCAAGTGACTAAAACCGTGCCATTTCTCGCCAGGAACGAGTTGCCAGTAACGCACATCACTCGCCAGTTCATCGGTCGGAATGTCCTCCCAGCGTTCGGCGCGGCCTTGCACCTGAACAACATCCGGCACAAACGGGTCGAAGAACCACTGTCGCGCCGGGTCCTTTTCGATCTCTTCGTACTCGTGGTGCAGGGCACGAATCTTCTTGCGCATTTCGATGCCAAGCTTGATCGTGTCTTCCCAGAGGACCTCGCCGGAGCGGCCCTTCATCATTTGCGCACCCACGTCGAGCGACGCAAACAGCGGATAAAACGGTGAGGTTGATGAGTGCAGCATAAACATCTCGTTGAAGCGCCGATGACTGACCTGCCGATGCTGACCCTCGAGATGTGCATCCTTCACGTGAATTTGCGAAGCCTGTGAGAAACCTGCCAGTTGCTTATGGGTCGATTGCGTCGCCATGATCCCCGGAGCATCGGGACCCAGCCCATCAAGTCCCATTGCGAAATGACCCTTGAAGAGAGGATGGAACTTCATGAAGCCTCCCCAAGCCTCGTCAAACATGACGTACTCGCACAACGCTCCCAACTTTTCGATCAACATGCGTACATCGTAAATGGTGCCGTCATAGGTGCATTGTTCGATAACCGCAACGCGGAATGGCCGCTTGCGCTGCCATGCATCCGGATCCTTGATCAGTGGGTTCGTCCGAATGGAATCCCGGATGTGTTTTTCATCGAGTGCATCGAAATCGATCGGCCCAATCATGCCTTGGGCATTGCGATCGGTTTCCAGATAGACCGGTATGCCACCGCCGAATACCATTGCACCTTGCAAGGCTGCCTTATGGTTGTTGCGGTCGAACAGCACGAGATCACCGGGGGCGACAAGTGCAGTGAGCGCGATCTTGTCCGATGTGGATGTGCCGTTCAGCACGAAATAAGTACGATCCGCCCCGAAAATGCGAGCGGCGGCCTTCTCAGCGGCGAGCGCCGGGCCCTCGTGAATCAGCAGATCACCCAGTTCAACCACCGAATTATCAATATCGTTCCGAAAAACCGCCTCGCCTAAATGCTCGACAAATGCGCGGCCAATCGGACTTTTCTGATAGAAGACTCCGCCGTTATGTCCAGGACACGTCCACATCTGGTTTGCTTGTTCAGCATAGTCAACCATCGCTCCAAAAAAGGGCGTCTTCAGCGACTCCGCATAGCTTTGCAAATGACTGACCAGGTTGCGAGCTATGAACTCCGGTGTGTCCTCGTCAATGAACACGTACCCCGTTACCTGACCTAGTACTGCCACCGGAATTTCCTTAAGCAAGTGTCGCTTCGCCAGAATGAATACCGGGACCTCCAGACCACGCTCACGGACAAACCGAACAAATGCCTCAACCTCGCTTTCGGATTCCTCAAGCGACCATTCGACAATCACGCAGCCGAAGCTGGCGTCGCTCCGGATTGCCGAGCGCGCCTCAGCCGTCGTGACGCTGAGCGTTGTTGCGTAGCCAAGGCGTCCAAGTTCGTCGACAATGCGCTGCAGCCGCGACGAAGAGAGCGTCGGTAGCTCGGGCATGGCGCTGCAAATCAGAAAACCGAACAGCTTATCGTAGTCCATTCAATACCTCAATTCAGGGATCAACATCGCGCGGCTCACGCCGTTGGATGGAATTTAGGAGTCATCAGGAAACAACTCCGCGGTTCCTCTAGCAACTTGAATCCGCGGAGTTGTTATGTTACAAATGCTTAATCAGTTGACTTAAGGATGCTGCGGATCAATCTGCAGTTCCGGCTGCCAGTGCTTCCTTCTTTCCAGCCGTCTTCCAACTTTTCTTCTTCAGCTTCAAGAAGACCAGCGGCGGCAGCGCTAATACTGCTGTGCCGATTATCATGATCGCAATATACAGAGGTCCTGACATGGGAATGCCACCGATCGGCAGCATGCTTATGACGAATGTCAAAGCTGTGGCCAGGAAGCCCACACCACCCACGACCCAGACACCCACGATCCCGCCTGGAATTTTATAAGCTCGGGGCACATTCGGCTGGGAGTAGCGCAGCTTGATCAACGCAGCAAAGATCAACATGTACGCGATGCATAACAACGTCACGGTCATGGCTGACATAATCCAGTATGCGGTGTTGACGCCGGGAATGAAGACGTATAGCAGCGAGATGAGCGTGCCAATCACGGCTTGCAGGATCAACACGCCTACCGGAGCACCGTTCTTGTTGTGGCGTGAGAACAGAGGGGGCAGGTTACCCTCCGTGGCAACAACGCCCAAGCCCATGGCGGGGCCGATCAACCATGCGGCTAAGAGGGGTATCCCACCAATTACCACGAGAATGGCCAGCGGTGCGAGCAGCCACGTCAAATGGTCGGCGGCCAAAAAGGCTTGGAAGGCTTGCATCAAACCCGCTGACAGTTTGAGCTTATCGAGCGGAATGACAATGGCAACCGCCAGCGTACCGACGACCGTCAGCACGAAAATGACCACCGCAGAGAGCAACATCGCTTTCGGGTAATCTGTCTGTGGATTGCGCACTTCCAGCGCATGGAAGCCTGCCATCTCCATGCCTGCAAACATCAGCACGATCGTGGCGAGGAAGGGCAGCGTACTAATATTGATCGTTGGCATCATGGCTCCCAGTGTGAACGGCGGCAGCTGGATAGACTTGGCGGCGAACATGTAAACCACACCCAGCACGATGACTAAACCGGCCGGAAATAGCGAACCCACAATGACGCCATATGAGCTATAGCGGCTCGAGACTTTCGAACCCAATAGCGCAATGAGTGTGGTGCCCCAGAAGATGATCATCATCACGGCGAACATGTACAGGCCGTTGTTTGCCAGCGCCGGATCGAGCACAAAGGCGAACGTGGAGGCGAGGAAGGCCAGGATCGTGGGGAACCACACCAGGTCATTCGACCATTCACAGAAGACGGCGATGAAGCCCGATGTATCGCCGAAGGCTTCCTGCACCCAGGCGTACACGCCGCCGCCTTTAGGCCAGCCGGTGGCAAGTTCCGCGCCCGCCAAGCTCAGAGGGATCAGGAAAGTGATCGTACCGATCAGGTACCAGCCGATGGACGACCAGCCAAACTCGGCCATCGGCGGAAGGTTACGCAAACTCAGCACAGCAGCGACGTTGATCATCGCCAGCACAAATACGCCCAGTGCTTTGACATTACTCTTTTTCTTGTTCATAGAATTTTTCTCCTTTTTGTTCTTGTCTCACTCCATACATGGGGCGGATTTCACTTCAAGCAATATACATAATATGTCCCATCTTTGTTTTCCACGCCGTGTGTTTCATGTCCGAAGCTGGGGAAGCGGCGGTCCCACGCTTGCAGCGCGCGCAGATAACCCAGATAGGGGCTGTTATCGCCGCCAACATTCTCACCAGGCATCAACATCGGAATGCCTGGCGGATATGGCACAACGCCGGTTGCCACAATCCGATTGGCCATTTTGTCAATCGCAACGTGTTCGACTTCATTGTGCACCAGTTTTGAATAGGTATCGGATGGAGTAAATACAGGCACCGGCAGCGTCGAGTAGGCCGCATCCTGCACCTGTAATTGATTGGTTTCCTGCATCTGCGCGAACATCTCATCCGCCAGATCGCGCAGGCCCATGCCGGCATATCGCTTGGGCGCGCCTGCCGCGGCGGCAATCAACACTTCGTTCAGCGGTGCGTTGGTATCGTAGTCTTCTTTGAAGTGCAGCAGCGAATTAATCAACGTGCCATATTTGCCTTTGGTCACGCCAAGTGAGAAAAGGAACAGGATCGTGAAGTCGGTGGTCTTCTCGACCTGAATAGCGCGCTGATCGAGATAAGCCGTGACCAGCGTGGCAGGAATGCCCATCTTCTCGAACGAACCGTCGGTCGCCAGTCCGGGCGTCACCACCGAAACTTTGATCGGATCGAGCATGCAATAACCGTCTTCCAGATCCTTGAAGCCGTGCCATGCCTCGCCTGGATGCAGGATCCAACAATCAGGATTGGTAATCAGTAGTTCATCGGGCGCATCGGCAAAGGCTATCTTCCTGCCTGTCGCCGGATCAGTTACCTGATCGGCATTCCAGGTCCTAAACATCCAATCACCCTTGGTCGTGGCATCGCGATGAGCGGAGCATACCGCTTTGCGGAAGGCGACAGCTTCCGTGATCAATTCAGTCGTGAGCGTGAGACCGCCTACGCCATCCATCATCGCCGCGGAGATTTCATTGGAGGTAATGATGGCATACTGGGGTGAAGTGCTGGCATGCATCATGAACGCTTCGTTGAAGCGCGCGTGTTCCACCGGGTTGCGTCCGTCGCGCACGTTGATGAGAGAGGCTTGCGACAACGCCGCTAGCAACTTGTGCGTGGATGTGGTCGTGAAGATCGTCGGCTTGTCCTTGGGATAGTCTTTTGGATCGCCATGCATGCCAAAGCGGTCTTTGTAGATTGGGTTAAAGCGCGCATAGCCATACCACGCCTCGTCGAAGTGGATGCGGTCGACACTCTTGTCGAGTAAATCCACCGACGCGCGGCACAAGGTAGATTAAGCCGTCATAGGTGGAATTGGTGATGATCGCGTGAACGGCTTTCTGCGCTTTATCTTTCGCCAGTGGATTGGCGGCGATGGAAGTTTTTACAGCTTTGGGCGTCAAGCTCTCGGGATGGATCGGACCGATGATGCCGAGGTGATTACGTGTAGGCAGCAGATACGTTGGAATGGCGCCCGTCAACGTCAACGCTTGCTCGATCGATTTATGGGCGTTGCGATCACACAGGACATAATCGCCGCGCGTGACGGACGACATCATGATCACGCGATTGGACGTGGACGTCCCATTGGTCACCGTGTACGATCGCTGCGCGCCGAAGACGCGCGCCGCATATTTCTCGCTCTCTCCGATTGGCCCACTGTGATCCAACAATGAACCCAACTCGCCGACGCTGATTGAGAGATCGGAGCGCAGCAAATTCTCGCCAAAATAATCATAGAAGACACGTCCCACTGGTGACTTCAAGAAGGCCGTGCCGCCCGTATGTCCGGGCGTGTGCCACGAATACTCATATGTCTGAGCAAAGCTGATCAGAGCCTTGGTTAGTGGGGGCACGATAGCTTCGCGGTAACGGCGTATGGCAGCCAGGACGCGCCCCGCGATGAAGAAGGTAGTATCTTCCAGCATCCAGATCAATTCGTCGGCTTCGCGCATCACTTCACTAGTGAGTGTAGCGGCATCGTCGCGCCTGGCGATGAGGAAGATCGGGATGTGCGTATTGCGCTTACGAATAAATGCAAGGAACGCCCGGGCTTTGTCGTGGTCTGAGTCATCATCGCCCAGCGTCCAGTCTAATAGTATGCTTTCCAACGAGGGATCGGAAAGCACCACAGCCTGACCGTCGGCGTCTGAGGTCGCTTCGACAACGGCGATCTCACGGTCGCGCAGTTCCTGCGCCAGTGCGCGCGCGGCGCGGCCGCTGGCCGTCTGTGCCGCGAGTTCATCATCCACCATCAATATTTTCATGTTGATCAATTCTTCACTATGTGTCATTGCTATCTCCTGGCTGGACTTCTTCTTTCAATCATTAAACGATCAGGACCAGCGTCTGTGCACTGGAAAGGTTGGCAGAGACTCGATGTCGTGCTTATTGAGTTTCAGTAACATGGTTCCATCGAGAAGTCTTATCCATTGCTGAAAGGGGGATGATCACATCCTTCTTTCCCCATGGATGTCCCTCCCGCATCACCAAATGGGTAATGAGGCCGTTCTTCGGGTTGACCACGAATTCGTCGACTTTGCCAACATAACCGTCCTTGGCTTCTACGCGCGTCCCACGCCGCACGGCCAGCTCTCCCGGGGGAATCTGTTGAGTCTTCACAGAACTCGTATGCTGTTCCTTCAGAGGTGACGTAGGGTAAGTAGTAGTATGATCCCATTCCATACATTCCCGCGCCATAAACAAAATTTTCACTAGGCACCTTCTCTTCAACGAACTGCGTTTGGACAAACGGGTCCATCTTCTCCAGTTGTGCCTTGCTGCAGCGCAGTTGTATCGTATCGATGATTGTGGCTGATATAGTCTCAACCGGTACAATGTATTGTGTGTTGGGAGAGGCATCCTCTCTCACCACCAAATGGGTAACTTTTTCAATGACTGGGTTGATCAGCACATACACGGAGCGCCCACAGACACCGTCTGTACACTCAACTTGCGCTTGTAAAGGAATTTCCATCTTTCACCTCCAAACAAATTATCCGGATTTCAATACCGGTTGGTTCAGGCTAGAATATCCAATAGATAATCATAAAACAAACATTTTCCAGTCGCATCCTGCAACTGGGGAATGTTGTTCTCCGTCACTTGGGGGAGGTATTGAGCTTTGTAGGTTTAATTTGCGGGGAATATCTTATTCACCCGCTTCCCTGGCGCGCGCTGAGTTGCTTTCGACCAGAGATGAACCTTCCAGTAATTGGGTGAGATGCGCTCTTAGTCCTTTTTGGCCCGATTTGCGTCTTCAGAGACTTTTGAGGGTGCCCAGCAAGTGAGTGGTCATCTCCTGGGTGAGCATATTAAAATGCCTCGGTTGATAGCTTCTCTCCAGCCGCTGGAATCAGAAGACGGTTCGAGCTTGGGTTCATTTGCCTAGAACTTCATCCAGTTTTATTAGGCTCTCTGGGAATCTCCGGGGCGAGAAAGAAAAGAGAGGTGTGCGACGAGCGAAGTCCGCCCAACACCCCTATATCTACCCGTACATCACGGTGATTCCAAATGAGCCCCTTATTATTATCAGCCTTTAATATTTGTACTCAACGGCCAATTCATGATGTTCCTTTTCGGAACAGCCGGTTTTCAGAAGGGCCGTTTTAGTGAAGTCCCCTTGCCAATTACGAATTTCCGGCATGTGACGGTTGGCTTCGTGCCCACCTGTGCCGGACGGGATAACGGCGATGTAAAATACCAGCCTGCACAACAAGACCAATCACTACCAGTCCCAGGAAGACCAGCCAGTAGTAGGCCGAGGCAGAGCTGGGCAAGAAGGTCATGATGATTTCAGTTCCAAGCAGCACGGACAGGATGATGATGGCCCAATCGAAAAAGGCAGCTACCAGGATCAGCCCGATGATGCCGCCGTTGATCGTCAAGACACAGTCTTTAGCTTGTTTCACTGAGGACATCTCACATCAATGGATTTTTATTGATCCTGCGAAAAAATTACCGCCGTGTATGGCCCGATACTTATTTTCCCAGAGTAGGGCAGCCCATCGATATTTTCCTCATGAGCCTCGACGTCAGGGGTGGGATGATTTGCAAATTTTGTGCCGTAGCTGAATGAGTCGCTGTTAAAACGCGTTTTCCACAATCCGGCCCGTGGAAAACCGATCAGATAATCCTCGCGGTTTTGATTCGTCATATTCACCACCACAACGACGCTATCGGTCGGTCCTTGTTTGTCCCAGCGATGGAAAGCGATGGTTTTGGCTCCATCGTCAAAATGATAGATGTGGATATTTTGACCGCATAACCCCTGCGTCACTCCCGAAAGATTACGCCTTAAGGCGATCAGATCCCGGTACATTACAAGAATACCATTTTCATCCTCAACTCGGGACCAATCGATCGGAACTTTATCCTGGAACCAGCGATCTTCGAGCAACTCTTGCCCTTCAAAAATCATCGGGATACCAGGTGAAGTAAGAACGAGAGCACCAGCCAAAGTGGAACGTTTCTTGGAAAACCAACTGTCCACATTGCCCGGCCAGATCTCCTCAGGCACGCGGGACCGGCCATTCGCGACCTCGTCGTGTGATTCGGTAAAAATGATCCGCTGAAAGGCATCCAAATCGTAGTGATACTTAATAGCTTCACAGACAGCCCCCAGATTGCGGGATGGGTCATCCCTTGCAATAACGGCCTCGCGAATGGGGTTTACAAATTGGCTATCCCATTGTGCATTGAAGCCAGCTCCACCTGCCCCCACATCTTTGGTGGGCCAGGCGTTGTTATGCATATCTTCGGCGATGCTGATTTTACCTGGGAAGTGTCGTTGGATTTCTTCATTGATCCACTGCATCAAGCTCCAGCCTTCGGGAAGGTCATTACCCGGATCTCCGTCCCTGCCCTCAATATTCCGAATATAGGGTATGGAGTCCCAGCGTAAACCGTCGGCGTGGTACTCATCGAACCAGTTCAGAGCATTATCGCGTAGATATTGGCGCACTTCGCCCCTACCATAA
The DNA here is from genome assembly GCA_963783295.1 of uncultured Chloroflexia bacterium. Taxonomy (GTDB): domain Bacteria; phylum Chloroflexota; class Anaerolineae; order Anaerolineales; family Villigracilaceae; genus Fen-1038. The sequence continues at coordinate 25,247 of CAWAMX010000005.1, forward strand.
TCCGGGCGCGTATCGCCCCAGGGTGTATGCGAGCGGCGATCATTGTAAAAATAAATTCCTCCTTTCTCATTTTCGCTCCAACCATCAAACTGCCACAGATCAAGATCAGAGGGGCCAAAGTGGTTGAAAACGACATCAACGATGATGGCGATACCATGCTCGTGGGCTGCCTTAACAAATTGCTTAAACGCGTCCGGCCCTCCGTAAATACTCTCAACGGCAAATGGATGAGATGGATTGTAGCCCCATGAAAAGTCGCCTGGAAATTCTGAGACCGGCATCACTTCTACGGCATTGATACCCAGTTCTTGAAGGTAGGACAATTTTTCCATGGCACTAGCGAACGTGCCCGGCCGTCCCTCTTTATTGACGTTAAAGGTGCCTATGTGCATCTCATAAATGACAAGCTGATTCCCATTGGCCATCTGAAAGTTATCATCACCCCAGTCGAAGGCTTCAGCATCATAAATAACTCCATTACCGATGGAGCTGGTCACCTTCCTGGCATAAGGGTCAATTCGAGAAAGTGGTCCTTTAGGACCGTGAATCAAGAATCTGTATTCATCCCCTGTTTTTGCGGTGGGCACGTCGGCCGACCAGTAATCGTTCTCTTCTCTAGTCAGAGGTGTTGAGATCTTGCTCCAGTTATTGAAGGTTCCTATTAGATAAACCTTTTCGGCATGGGGTGCCCAAACGCAAAAGGTTACACCCTTTACACCAGGCATGGCTCCCAAGACGTGATGTTTCATGGGGATATTCGTATTTTCTGACATTTTCTTCTCTTACTCTTTTCCTTTATGAAGCTCCTCGAGCAGAGCGTGGTGTTTGCAAGATAACTCCTAGCAAATAGCCAGCGCACCCATTGGATGTAATGAGTCGCGCCACATGTCCAAACATTTTTGCCAAAGGACGCGAGCTTCTTCCAGAGGCACCGCAACAACAGCGAAATACGGCATCATTCGCGCGGTATAGTCCGTGGCCATGCGGGTTGCTAAAACTTGCGCTCCATAGACATAGCCGCCTGTCAAACCTTCTAGTCGCCTAATAAGTTTCATCTCCTGCCGGACAGGGTCGCTACCATTTACTCCAACGGCAAAAAGCTCAACCTGTACTGTCTTTGGATCCAAATCATTCAGATAAACTTGAACATCAAAGATGTGCTGCCCATCTCTGGTTTCCACTTTCACTTCGACGAAGCGCAGTCTGGCCTGTTTCTTTCCCTCAGTGTGCGGCCGATTAATCCCCTGCACCCTTATCAGCCGCGCACTCATGGATAGCAATTGCAACAGGTATCTAATGTTGTTCGGTGTATTCGCGTGCTGCATGATGAAGGTTCCAACTACACCGCTTGGTATGAATGAGTCATGAGTGGTCTGATGCTCGTGCAGTGAAATCGAGCTTTTCCTTTCCGCGTTCCACGCGTATGGTCCCACCTTCATGGAATTCACCGCTCAGGATTTTGACTGCCAGTGGGTCTTGTAGTTCGCGCTGGATGGCTCGTTTGAGGGGGCGGGCGCCAAAATCGGCATCGTAGCCAACCTCGGCCAGGTAGGTGCGCGCCTCCGGGCTGAGTTCCAGCCGATAGCCGCGCTCCGCCAGCAGTGCAGTAACATGCCGCAGCTGGATATCCACAACCTGGACCAGATCAGCGCGGCTGAGCGAATGGAAGATGATGATCTCATCAATGCGGTTCAAGAACTCAGGTCGGAAATGTGCTTGCAAGACTTGTGTGATTGCGTCGCGCGTCACATTGGCTGCCTTCCTGCCCATCCACAGTTCACCGCCCAGGTTGGAGGTCATGATTACTAATGTGTTGCGAAAATCCACTGTGCGTCCCTGACCATCTGTCAGGCGGCCATCATCCAGCAATTGTAGGAGCACATTGAATACATCTGGGTGAGCCTTTTCGATTTCGTCGAACAGCACCACGCTGTACGGGCGTCGGCGAACCATTTCGGTCAACTGGCCGCCTTCCTCGTAGCCGACGTATCCAGGCGGCGCTCCAATCAGGCGGCTGACGGTGTGCTTTTCCTGATACTCGCTCATATCAATGCGGATCATGGCGTGTTCATCATCGAACATGAATTCGGCCAAGGCGCGCGCCAGTTCGGTTTTGCCCACACCGGTAGGGCCGAGGAAGATAAAAGAGCCAAGCGGACGATTCGAATCTTGCAGACCAGCCCGCGCGCGGCGCAGGGCGTTGGAGACGGCTTTCAGGGCATCCTCCTGTCCGACAACTCTTTCTCGCAGGCGGTCTTCCATGTGTAGGAGTTTCTGAGTTTCGCCTTCCAAGAGTTTTGCGATTGGGATGTGAGTCCAGCGGGAAACGATCTGGGCAATCTCCTCGGCGTCTACTTCTTCTTTTAGCAAGGCGCCGCCCCGAGCTTGAAGTTCCTTCATACGGCGTTCGCCTTCGGCCATTTTCTTTTCTAACTCTGGCAGAGTCCCATAGCGTAAGCGAGCGACTTTTTCCAGATCCGACTTTCTTTCGGAGCGTTCGATTTCCTGACGAGTTTGCTCAATCTTCTCTTTAGTGGAGCGCAGTTCGGCAATAGCCTGTTTTTCGGTCTGCCAGCGCGCCTGGAGTTCATGGGACTTTTCCTTCAGGTTGGCGAGGTCTTTTTCGATGTTTTCAAGCCGTTCCTTTGAGGCCTTGTCGCGCTCTTTTTTCAGTGCCTGACGCTCGATCTCGAGCTGCATCACTTGGCGATCAACTTCATCCAGGGCTTGCGGTTTGGAATCGATCTCGGTACGCAGACCGCGCGGCTGCCTCGTCAATCAGGTCAATGGCCTTGTCGGGCAGGAAGCGGTCGCTGATATAACGCTGCGAAAGAGTCGCAGCGGCCAGTACCGCCGCATCGGTGATTCGCACGCCGTGGTGAACTTCGTAGCGTTCCTTGAGTCCGCGCAGGATGCTGATCGTATCCTCCACCGATGGTTCTTCCACCACCACGGGCTGGAAGCGGCGCTCCAAGGCGGGATCTTTCTCGATGTGTTTATGATACTCGTCCAGTGTGGTTGCGCCGATCAGGTGCAGTTCGCCGCGCGCCAGCATGGGCTTGAGCATGTTACTGGCATCCATGGCGCCCTCGGCAGCTCCTGCACCAATGATCGTGTGCATTTCATCTAAGAATAGGATGATTTCGCCTTGGGACTCTGTAATCTCTTTCAGTACGGCTTTCAAGCGTTCTTCAAATTCGCCGCGGTACTTGGCTCCTGCGACCAGAGCGCCCATATCCAATTGGATCAGGCGTTTGTGCTTAAGTCCTTCGGGGACATCTCCGTTAATGATCCGCTGTGCCAGCCCCTCGACGATAGCGGTTTTGCCAACGCCGGGTTCGCCGATCAGGGCCGGGTTGTTCTTGGTGCGGCGGGACAGGACTTGGATTGTTCGGCGGATCTCCTCATCGCGTCCAATGACTGGGTCAAGTTTTCCCTGGCGGGCCATGGCGGTCAAATCCCGGCCGTATTTTTCCAACGATTGGAAGGTGCCTTCGGGATTTTGCGAGGTAACGCGTTGGGAACCGCGCACCTGTTTCAAAGCAGATAGGATAGCGTCTTTAGTTAAACCGAACTGAACCAAGCGTTTGCCCTCGCTGCTATCTGCCAGGCCTAACAGCAAATGCTCGGTGGAGACATAATCATCCTGCATGCCTTTGGCATAACGTTCGGCACCAGCCAGAACATCCCCAGTCTGGCTCGACAGGCTGACATCCAGGTTGGCACCTTGGACCTTTGGCCATTTATCAAGCTCGTTACTCAATTCTTGCTGAATGGCCTGCGTCCCACCGGATACTTTGGTGATGATGGCCGGGATGATCCCATCCTCTTGTTGGACGAGTGCCAACAGCAAGTGGATCGGTTCTACAACCTGATGCTGATACTCCTGCGCTAGTTGCTGGGCAGCGAGTAAGGCTTCCTGGGATTTTTGGGTATACTTTTCGAGATTCATAGGACTCTCCGTAATGTCATTCCTGAATTTCCAGTTCGATCCAAGTGGCTTCGTAATAGACTTCGCGGTAATGAGCCAGGCGCAATTGCTGACTGGCGTGCTGAGCAGTCAGTTCGGCTTCCAACTGACGAATACGAGACTGTAATTCAATGACTTGGCCGCGCAAGTGCAGGATTGTTTCGGTCGCAGCTTCATCAATTCCCAGATCTTTTTGTAGGCGGCGCTGGCTGCGCAACTCGTAACCTTCATATTGGCCATACCAATAGCTTTTTCTGGATGTGTTTTCAGGAATCATAAAAGCCTCATTTGGAACGTTTTTAAGAAAGATTTTGCCTTGCAGAAGCCAAGGCTCGGATGCTGTCCACTTCATGATCGGTCAGCGAGTCCGGCAACACCAGTTTGACGCGAGCAAACAAGTCGCCGCGTTTATCGGGGTTGCCCAGGTGGGGCATGCCTTTGCCGCGGATGCGAAAATTTTGATTGGCGTTGGTACGGGTCGGGATTGTGAGAGTCAGCGGTCGTTCCATTGCGGGGATGCGGACTTCGCCTCCTGTAACGGCGGTAAAGATGTCAAGCGGCACATCCATGTGCAAATCATCCCCTTCGCGCTCGAATGTGTCGTTAGGAAGGATCTGAATGATCAAATACAGATCTCCAGCTGGGCCGCCTTTTTGACCCGGCTCGGCCTGTCCTGCCAGGCGAACTCGTGATCCGGTGCGCACACCTGCTGGAATACCAGCTTTGATGTGGCGCCCATCTATTTCCAACAGGCGCTCTGCGCCATAAAAAGCCTCTTCCAGGGTTAGATCAACTTCGTAATCAACATCCCTTCCGCGGCGCGGGCTGGACGGAGTAGCTCTGCCACCCTTGCCTACCTGGCCAAAGATATTGGTGAAGAAGTCGGAATATGGCGAATCGCTTCCAAAGAGGTCTTCCAGGTCTTCGGGGCTGGCGTATTGGACGTGCGCGCCTTGGTTAGATTGAGCTGACCAGTTTTGCCAGTCGAAATCCTCTTGACGGCCGCCGGCCTGCTGCCATTGCTGGTATTGGGCCCGCAACTCGTCATACTTCTTGCGTTGTTTGGCATCCGATAGAACCTGATAGGCCTCATTAATCGTCTTGAATTGTTCTTCCGCGTTCTTATTGCCCGGGTTTACATCCGGGTGAACTTTGCGGGCCAACTGGCGAAAGGTCTGCTGGATAACCTTCTTTTCGGCATTCGGAGCCACCCCCAATACTTGATAGTAGTCCTTAAATTCCATAGGGCACCGTTTTATTCGTCTTCCTGTTCAGGGTCCGATTTTTTTGCGGTTTGTGGATTGCCATCTTTTATGGGCATTCACAATTTCGCTAATTGTGAGAACAACGCAGGCGACCAGTGGTCGTCGTTCGTCCGGCACGATGTGGCCACAAGGGCTGGTCACAGAACAATCCACAAGCCGTCCGTCTGGAGTATATACGGCAAGCATGTTGAATAGTTTGGCATATACAAGCCATGTATCTCGACCGCATTCTATTCACAGACATGAAACCTCTAGGAATGCTCAAAAGTCAACGTTGCTGGACTTGATCACCTGACCTGATACAAAAAACGGCGCGCTGACTTCTTCCGGACATACTTAAGCGCGTGTTTGAAACTTCAAAAGGTATCTGGAAACTCTGGATAGACCAGCAGGGTTCTTAACGGGCTCTCGTTCATTCTCGCCCCTTCAGCAGAAAGCCGCTTAAACCCTTTTCCCACTTATCAGACGCAGTATGATAATTAGTATCACTGCTCCGATAAACGCAACTACAATGGATTCGAAGTTGATACCTGACATCGGATCGCCCATGTGGAAGAAAGAGGAAGCCAGCCAGCCACCTAGCAATCCGCCAACCACGCCGACGATGATGTCACCGATACACCCGAACCCGCCGCCTTTTACGACCAATCCGGCCAACCAACCAGCGATTAAGCCAACAACGATCCAGGAAAGTATACCCATTCAGAGCTCCATTTCTATTTATGAGTTAGTCACGCGAAGAATCTTTGTCTCTCGCATGTTCACAGTTCTCTGGTTTATCATCCGCCTTCTGCGACCGAACTGGTAATTAGTAAATTTACCAGAGCCATGTTTTCTTTTGATCTTGAGAACTGGTGTATTTTTCCGTACACGAATAAGATCGGAAAAGCCAGTAAGGTCAGCAAATCCATAATGATAAAAAGCAGGTTTAGTTTCATGGTTTTTCTCCTCAACAATACTTAACTCCATTGCATCTTCAAGATGCTTATTGTCTTTTTCAGCCTTTATTATTGGATCCAGCCGAGGGATTCATTCCGCCTCGATTGAAAGAGTTTCCATTGTTTTTCTCTAGCGACAGCATCGATGGTTGTTTGCTCGAGCGAGTATTGGAAGAACCACCGATATTGGCACTGGAAAATGGTCCCGATTTTTTGGGTTTGCGTTTACTTACACCTTTGCGTCCCATTTTTTCTCCTTTTTGGTTCATCATAGAATTACAAGTTGGATTTGTATTTGGCTGATGTAACGGAATTCTTTCGACCATTTAGCTGTCTTCATCGAGTAACTTCCTGATACGTTTAACCCGTTGTCGATTGGCTTCATGCTCTGCTACTCGCCTATTGAATTCATCTTTGTCTATGACCACAATATCGGGTAGGCGTTCAGCGGAGAACTGCAAGGCGGCATCATCTTTTATTTTAATATCGTCCAAGACTTTCAAGAAAGCCTTTACGCCCTGGCGCATCAGGGTGTGATCATCAATTATTGTGCTGGCAACAGGAGGAGTTTGTATGGAAGGTGAATTATCGCTGTAAACCACTCTTGCCAGAAGCTTGCCTTTATCGATGAAAGGAAAGTCAATGTGGGTCGGTAATTTACGCAACTGGCCGCGATCCAAGATGAAGGCATAGCGGAGACCGTCGCTGTTGCAGGAAACTACTTCCACTTGTAGTTCATTTGCCAGGTCATGCAATACGCCCGGATCAAAGTAATCATTAAAATGTATGGAGGTATGCGTGGCGAGATATTCATTGTTGAGTATGCCAAACAAAACGATCATTCCGGTGCTTGGATCTTGCGTTAATCGCCAGCGTTTAAATCGCGGCAGCAAATCCCATTTTTTCAGAACTTTCGATACCTGAGCCCTGATTCGCCGAATGTCTTGTTCGAAATGTTCTTGATCGAAATGTTGTTGATCAATCATCTGTTGTGTCGTCATCTTCGTCTCTCTTATCACTGTTTCGCAACTTGCGCTTTACTTCATCAAGCCATTCGCTTACCGGATCTTCCGGCTTGGTGAGCTGAACTCGGCTGTCTACAACTTCGCTTGCAGAAGTTGGTAATGTGTCATCTTGTTGATAATGCATGGCTACAGGGGCGGGTGCTTGCAGCTTTTCAACGGGTTTTTCGAGATTGCGTTGATTGGCTTGCTGAATCCTAAGCCAGCGCCAGACTCCCCAAAGAATCAAACCTGCTAATAGCACAAGGAAGATCGGAAGGCACCACATCCCAAGGAAGGCAATTGGAATCTGGCTCTGTTCTTTGCTCTGACGCGCCTGATCTGCGTACCACTGTGTTGTTGCAGCAGCCACTGCGGTTTGCGTGGCGATATTATTCGCCACAGCCGTCTGTGTACTGGCTGCAACACTGTTTTGATTTTGCTGGGTCATCAAGGCCACTACACTCTGTGTACCCGCCGCCAGCGTTATTTGGAAATTATATTCTTCCTGAGTTTGCTGGATTGCCACCTGTGTCAGGCCGACGCTTTGCGTCGAACCGGCTGCAACTAGAGTCGCCTGCGCCTGGGAACGCGCAACTTTTGCGGTGGCCGCGATTTGGGCGGCAATGGCATCCGCATTATTTTGATCCTGTGTCTGGGCCGCGTTTACTGTGGCGTTAGCTGAATCCACCGTTGCTTGTGCGTTAGCGCGCGCAATATGGGCAGTCGCTGCCGCTTGATTTTCAGCGGTATTACCGACTGGGGTCATTGTAACTACCGCAACTGGCTGGTCGGTTATTTCGACAGGTGTAGCCAAAACTAAAGCGAAATTGGGCAGCGGTGGAGGAGTGGGTATCTGAGTGCCACAGGCCGTTAGGGTCAGCGTCACCACCAATAAAGCTGCCCATGTAGCGATATTGTTAATTTTGCAGCGCATAATTTTCATAATTATTTTCAATCCAATCAAAATCAGAATTACTAGAACCGTGATGATCGTCTATAAACAGTGAAGTTCGGGAGGCTCATATTACATCGAGCAGGTCCAATATGACGAGGATGACGACGATCACGATCAAAACGTGAACCCAAGGGCCAAAGTGCGGGAGGCTTGGAATTACATTCGGACCCAAAAAGCCGAACAGCCACAGGATGATTAGAATTACGATGATGGTCCACAACATGAGATTTCTCCTTTTGAGCGATTTGCCCGGTATGATCATGGATGGTGGCTTGAACGATGCCCATCATTGCATGATCAATAACTAAGAGATCATTAGGCCTATGTAAGGCCTGAACTAATACTACGACAAACACTCCCCGGCCGCATCGGTCGGCCGGGGAGTGTTGTTCTCCGCCAGTTGGGGGAGACGTAAGAAACAAGTGATGAACTGATTCTGCAATACCGATCCTAGTCTCCTGGTGCGGTAAACTTGGCAGGGACGCAGCTAAAGCTCAAGCCCATCGAATACGAGTCTTTCACACCATCCTGACCTGGATTGAACTTGCCGGATGCGTCAAGCAGATCCAAGTCCGGAGAGCCCGCGACCATTAACACAGGATTGTTCTCAAGCTCCTGGATGCTGATGATTCCATTATGGTCCGTGTCTAAGGTTTGCAGGAGGGGGGGTGCCACGGCCGGATCTGCTTTGATAACTTGATTAAGTCCGACAACAATAGCTGGAAGAAGTTTGCTACGGAACTCGTCGACCGTCAAAGCGCCGCCCAGTTTGCCGTTGGTGCAACCCTTCGCACTCAAATCAGCCTCGAGACGTACTCCGATCAAATCCACTTCAACTGGCTGGCCCAGCAGATATAGCTGGACTCGTGCCGTGCCCGGGCCGCCTGTGAAGTGACCGTTCGTGAGCGAGCCGATAATCGGTGAACTGGCGGGCGCACTGGGATCGAGCATCAACTGGTCAGTGCCGTCGAATCTGGGCGCCGACTGCGTTCTTTGTCCTTCGAAGATTGACCACGAAACGCTCGGGTCATTCTGGAGATCATCTGCCTTCACTACCTGCAGTGAGACGAGTTGGCCGCCATTGACGGCTTGATCGACGGTTGACTGCACTTGAAGTCCCGGGGCTACCGATGTAAGCAACGTCAGCAGTTCTCCGAACTTGTTGTCGGTGTGATTTTGCGGATTTCCATCCAGGTTCAACGCGAATGCCTGGGTCTGCGCCTGCGTTGTCGGTATCAGCAGTTTGTTGGTGACGAAGTGATATTGAACACCCGTGGCAGGCAGGGCCTCAGCAGTCGGCGCGGACTGTGTGGGCGTTGGTTTTAGCGCGTTGCAAGCTGCCAGCAACAATAAAATCAGGCTGGTATTTACAACAAAAACATTTTTCATCTTCATGGTTGATCTTCTTTCCACATTGTGTACGAAGAGGCGGTCTATTTGACCGCCTCATCTATAGTCCAAACAAGCGCGAGATATTTACATTATCCCCAGTAGGTGTAAGATGATGAGGATAACTACGATCACGATCAGAATGTGAATCCAACCGCCTGTTTGCGGGAAGCCTGAGTATATGCTCCGACCGAAAAAGCCGAGCAGCCACAGGATTACTAGAATTACGATGATAGTCCACAACATGAGATTCTCCTTTTGAGCGATTCGCTCAGTATAATGATGGTTGGTGGCTTGAATAATGCCCACCATTTGCATGATCCATAACTACGAGATCATTAGGCCTACGACATGGAGCCTGAACTAATACTACGACAAACACTCCCCAGCCGCATCGGTCGGCCGGGGAGTGTTGTTCTCCGCCAGTTGGGGGAGTGGAACCGTAATAATTAGGTCACGGAATCTTGATCAGAGCTGAATAATTCCGGTGATCCACCGGAAATATTTATAAGAATCGTCGTCGGTTGCTCCATGTGGCTTCTGCTTTTTCTCAATCAGGCATCTATCATTGGCAACCATAAGTAATCGTATTGCCGCTTACTTGCCAGTCCTGGTTAAAGGCTTCGACTGAGTAGCTCAGCTTCTTTCCTGTAGCAACAAAAGCGACGTCAATATAGGATGTCGAATTTGGCGGCAGAGTCGCGATTACCTGCTGATCCCTATAAACCCTATAACCGTCTTCACTATTGGAGCGATCATTCCAGGCAAGGTGCATGGTCATAGTGCCGCCGCCAACAATGAATTCGCAGGTGTAAGTGTAGGCCGACCATGTTGGAGCGTTGGGCGGGGCAGGCGTGGACATTGGCGAGGCAACTGCTGTCGGCATCGTATCGGTAGGGGCAACTGTTTGGGTTTCCTGCAAGGTTATTGTAGCAACGGAACCAGTTGGATTTTGGTCAGTTGTTTGGGTCATCAAACCAAGTCTGCCCGGAAGGCTGCAGGACAAAAGTATCGCCGCCAGCAAAAAAGCCATCAATAAAAGTTTGGTTGAATTTGCCTTTTCCATATTCTTATCTTATTCCATATTCTTATCTTATCATTGACCCTCTCCAGCGGCATCCACCAATCAGGGAGTATTGCGCTCCGTCAGTTGGGGGAGGTTTTTTCATCAGCCGATCGAATTAATCCCCGCGTTCTTAATGACGACGACCTACCAGCCGCAACATGAAGAGGAACATGTTAATGAAGTCCAGGTAGAGTTTGAGTGCGCCGAAGATACCAAACTTTGTAGCGGACTCCCCGGTCATACTCATTCCTGCTGCCATGCGGCCAATGCGCTGCGTATCATACGCGGTTAAGGCAGTGAAAATCAGTACACCTGCCATGCTGATGAGCGTGTCCAGTGGACCGCTGTTGACGAACATGTTAACCACCATTGCGATCACCAGTCCAATGACGCCCATCATCAAGTACGTGCCCATCCTGGACAAATCTACCTTGGTGGTATAACCGATGATCGACATCGCTCCGAACAACGCGGCCGTCGCTGCGAATGCTACAAAAACCGACGCAATACTAAATGCCAGCAGTACCATGGAGAGCGTAAACCCGTTCAGGGCAGCATACGCGAAGAAGAGTGTTGCAGCCACGCCTGAAGAAATCTTCTGGAAGGCGAAGTTTATTGCGATCACAAGGCCGAATTCAGCAATAATGGCGACCACCAAAATGACGGGATTTGCGGCAAGGTTGATCAGTGATGTGCTCACTGTGACATACGCAATGAAAGCTGTGAGCAACATCCCTAAACCCATCCAGATATAGACCTGGCGCATGATGGACTGTAAGTCGATCCCCCCTTCCAAGGGATACGATAAACTTCCATTGCGATTCATAACGTTCATGTTGATAGCTCCTTTAAATAACGACGTTCTGTGTCACTATGGGTGGCACTCCAATGGATAATCTATGTGAAGGCAATTTGAGAGAAATGGGCGGACACCCGGATTGAGCGTCCGCCCATTTCTTGTGATTAGTGATTTAATTTTTTCCTTTTTTATTTGCGATCGCTTATCATTAATCAAACTGGTAATGCTTCAGCACTCGCCTCTACATGGTGAGTCACTTCGAGTGCCCCGGTGCCCTGCAAGATTTTTTGGGCGCGCGTTACTTCTTCCGCGCTGCCGTGGGTCATCAGCAGATATTTGCCACCCTTCAAATGCTCCTCATACTTTAGGATATGTTGCTTGGAAACGCCCCAACCAACCAATGCACCCAGCAATCCGCCGCCCGCTGCTCCCGCTACCACTCCTTCCATACTGCCGAGCAACATTGCGGCAAAAGATCCCGCGACCAGCAAAGGTCCAAAGCCGGGGACCCAGAGGAACGCCGCGCCGACAAGCAGTCCAAAGAGGCCGCCGACCCACCCGCCTGTGTTGGCACCAACACGGGCGACATCGCCCGCTGTCACGTAGCCGTGCACTTCCTTCACGCTCTGCATGTCCTGGGCAACGAAGGAAACCTGTTTGATGGGGAATTTGCCTTTGTCAAGCATTCGTACAGCATCCTCCGCTTCCGACATGGTGTTGTACACACCGATAACACTTTGTTCTGACATTTTTGCCTCCAAATTCAATATAGAAACTGTTAACTGTTAGTCGAACTTACTGCCTGGCTAACCAGGTCTTACTGACCGTCAAGCCCTCTACAATCTCCTTCTGAACTCCTTTGTGCTTGGCAGACTACAGGTGCGAAATAACTCCTTGCCCGATTATTTCGTTGCATCAGCACTACTCCTGCCCAAGGTTTTTGGAATAAGCCACGTGATACGGGACGTATCGCGTGGCTTAACGCGGTTGCTCATTATCATGGTCCAACGCTCTGAATCCACCACTTTATCTTACAACAATGACTCCCTAGCCGCATCCATCGTCCGAGGAGTATTGGTCTCCACCACTTGGGGGAGACTCTGGCATCGCCTGCCTATCTGATTAGCCGTGCCTCTGCTCATCAATCTGGTGCGCAATACGGATACGTTGCCGCCAAAACTACGCTCATTAGCATAATTTGTAAGCGGCCTTTCTACTGCTTTGGCTCCGGTTGAGGCTCAATTTTTATTAGGATATCGGAGGAGGTTTGAGCCGGCAAAGCCGCTTGCAGAATGGGTTCAGCTTTTACAATTAGACGGTCAAGGCGTTCCATGCTACTGGTCAGCAACGGCAGAGGTGCTTCCCCCATTCCCCGGATGGTGTCCCAGACCCGCTCTCGCCGTTCTTTGAGGTCCGAGATCTGGGCCGCAGCCCCTGAAACCGCGCGGCGGCTGACCAGGCGGTTCCATAGGATCTGGCATATAACGGATAAAGGCGGCGCGAGCATCATGCCGACAATGCCAAAAGCATCTGAAAGAGCTATGAGCAGAACTACGGTCAGAATGGGATTTTCCCAACTGCGGTTGAAAAGTCGGGGCTTGACCCATATTCCCAAGGAAATCAAGATGACCAGCGCATAAAGAGCCGTCATTAGGCTGAGCTGTACACTGGTGAGAAGCCCTACTAAAAGCACTGGAATGACCACCAAGGCTATCCCAACTACAGGTATCAGGCATGCCAGAGCGCCTTCCAGTGCCAGGAGCGCCGGGTATGGGGAACCGAGCAGCCGGTAACCAAGGCCTAAGAGTAGCCCCGAGAGGAGACTTTGGATTACCTGGCCGCGTATGTAAGCGCCAGTTTCGGATTCGATAGCCCGCCAAATACCACGCGCAGGTTTGCGCCGACCCGTTGGAAGAAGCGAGAGCCAGAGTCGTTCAAAATGAATTTGATTGAGGCTCCAATAGATGCTCAAGAACAAAATGACGAGCACGCCGCCCACGTCGCCGCCTAAACCCTGCGTGAAGCCGAGTAAGGCCGGCAACACGAGTTGTCCTTGGCCACTGGTAATGGCTTGGAAGAGCTGACTCGGTGGTGGCAGCCGCGCAACCAGCGGCTGAGGGAACGAGCTGCCCGCCAACCATGTCGGCAGCCTCCACGCATCTTGGACCGACATGGAATGGGCCACCTGTTGAATCTCATAGATCGCAGTTTGACCTGTGAAGAAGAGCAAGCAGCCTAAACCTCCCAAGGCTACCAGATAAAGCAGAATCCAAGCCACGCGCACGAAGATGCCCTGCCCGACGAGGCGGTTGGCCAATGGGCGCAGCGCCGCCGCAAGCGTTAGGGAAATTAACACATAGATGACAGCAACATGAAACTGCCACAGCACTACAAGTGCCAGCAGCGTGATCATAATCGCCGCCGCGAATCGAACCAATTGCTTGGTCATGGTGCACCTAACGTGTGGGCCTGTGCCAAGAGAGCTTCAAGGTCCGTTGTGATGGCCTCAATCTCATCCATTACCTGATCAATCTGCTTGACCGTTTTTGCCGAGCCCCCCTTCTTGAGTTCGCGCTTGAGTGCGCAGGCCTCGGGCTAGGTCATGCGCTTCGTAGCCTAGCCGGCTGGCCTGATCACGGCCAGTGTCCGGCTCCAGCGGTGTTGGATGAAAAACAAAGCGATCGAGCAAGAGTTGAATAATGGCCGCCATGGGAATTGCCATGAGCGCGCCCGCAATGCTGAACAAGGAACTGAACGCAAAAATCGCGAGCAGGGAGACGAACGGGTCGACCCCCACGGCCTTCCGCATGATGCGTGGTACCAGCAGACTGTTTTCCAGCTGCTGAATAATAAGTGTGGCGACGATCACCCAGACCAATTTGTAAGGCGAAATGGATAAGGCAATTACAGCCGCAGGAATGGCGCCCAGCACGGGCCCAATCATCGGAACTGCCTCCAGGACGGCCGCCACGAGTGCCAGCATCAGGGCATTTGGCAGGCCAATAAGCAGATAGGCAACCAGTGCCAGGATCCCGATGACCAGGCATAGGATGCCTTGCCCGACCACATAGAAACCCAGCTTGGTTTCCATGATCGAAATTAATTCACTCGTGCTCTCGCGCTGGCCCTTTGGAACCAACGGCAACAAGGACTGGATGACTTTCGGGCCTTCAAGTGTCCAGTGAAAGACCAGTACCAAAATGACAATCGCCATAAAGATGATCCTGGCTGCCAATATCACGTAGCCCCATACCTGCCAGGCAGAAGCGAGCATTTCCCCGCCTGTTTGCTGAATTGGCATCAGGCCCGGCAACGTCACTGGGAGCAGCCCGTTCAAGCTGGAAACCAACTGATTCGGATCATTACCCATCCATTCCCGCAGGCTTTGATAGTAACCCGGCACTGCGGTAGCAATCGTTGCACCCTGCACAGCAATCAATGGAAATAATAATAGAAGAAAACCTACGAGCAGGATGAGCAGCAGGAAGTAGACGAGAATGACCCCCGCGAATTCTGGGGAGTCCTCGCTGATGCAGCCAGGCTATCGCGGGCCTCAGAACTGTGCCGATCACAATGGCAACAAACAAGATGAAGATGACTTGGTAAAACCGGTAGAACAGCCAGAAACCCATCATGATAGAAACGAGCATCAAAGTCGCCCATACGATCCGCCGGAATGTCCAAGCATATGGTTGCGAAGGTGAATGAAATTCCATTTTTACCTGCTTTTCGTAAATGTTCGAGCCACACGGGGTTTGTGACCCGTTTCCAATAACTTTTTCGCATTTGATGAAGGTCCGGAGACTAGCTCTGCCAGTTTTGGGGCAGGCTCCATCAGAAGCGCAGTGCAAGCCAATAGGGATCTACGAGAGTTGTGAGAATCCCCCAGACTGATCCAAGCACTATACCTGCCATGACATCTCTTGGATAATGCGCGCCGACGTAGATCCGTGTGAAACCGACAAATACAGCGACCGTATACAGGGCAATAGATTCTCCCATTCCCAACTGGAAACCATGGATGATTACCGTCATCAGGAAAAATATTTGAGTTGTATGACCACTTGGAAAGGATTCGCCTTTTTCCCGGCGGCCGATGATGCGTGTTTTATCAAGGGTAATAAACGGACGCCCGCGATCGGATAACATTTTGATGGTTTCCACTAATACCCAGAGCGTGAGCGTGCCAAAGATGATCTCTATGGCCAGGCGGGAATAGTTCAATATAAAAAGAAGAAATGCAGCGATGAATGCGGCCAGCGTATTGCCAAGCTGTGTTGCAAGCCACATGAAGCGATCCAGCCATTTGGGGTAACCCCGCACATTTAAGAGCATGAAAACCCGTGTGTCAAGATGCTGACCGGCTGACCAAATCAGAGACAACGTCACTAGGGCAAAAAGGAAAAGCAAAAAGAACAGCCCTCGTTGGTCGCTAAGAGCCGATGACAGCGAAGAGCGTGCCCCAATTGGTAGCCATACAAAAAACAATGCCAGACCGATCAAAAGAATTGCCAGGAAAACAGGTCTTCGTCTGTGGGCAGACCAAAAGGAAAGCTCGTGTGGCTGTGATGGCAGGGGCATCTGTTCAGAACTGTTAGACATCGATTTCAGCCTTTGAATCTGTCAACTTAATGTGTCGAGCTGGCCAGTAAGAGTTGAGCCGACCATCACGGTCAGAGCGCGTGGATGGATATGAACAGATAAAGAACCCTCGCCAAGCAAGGCGCCATCGGCCAGCACAGGCATAGGCGGAGTCGAACGGATTCTTACATGTTTAACGTGATAGTGCTTGATACCCATGTCTTCAAAATGCCCAATCTGAGACAGCATGGCATATGAAATCATATTCAGTTTGCTCATATCCGAAAAAGTGAACACATCCAATCGGCCATCCCTGAAGGAAACATTTGGGGAAATCTGAAAGTGCGGTCCGAGAAAGGGCATATTTGAGATCACAAGCATATGCGCGGATGTATCGAGTTTTCTGCGCCCGTCATAGATCATATGCAGGCGAGAAGGCGTTGCTGATACGAATGTTGAAAACAGTTCACCAATCATGGTGAGGTTACCGTGTTGGATATCATCGGCGAGGGGATATAAATCTGACAGGAGACCCAGCACCGCAGCCTCCAGAAACCAGTGACGAGAATGTCCGTAGTGAACTCTGCCGACATCAATCTTTAACCGCCGACCCTTCCTTAATAAGGCGACAGAATTCGCAATATCTCCGGTGATCCCCAAGTTAAAAGCGATGTTATTTCGCGTGCCGGTGGGAATGATACCAAGGGTCGCATTACTTCCAAGCATGGCCCCCAGAATGCTATCGATGGTACCATCGCCGCCTGCCACAACAATCAGCTTGATTCCTGACTTGATTGCGTTATGCACCACATCTTCAAGTTGGCTGTCCGGGCGCACAGAATAAACCTCAGGTAAAATCTGCTGATCCTGCATCGCTGAAAGAATGCTCGCAAGCTGCTGGGGCGATTCTTCCGGCCGGCCGGAGCCTGCATTAAAGATCAGTTTTGCCCGAAGTGGGTGGTAATCGGCTGATTTGATTTTGCTTGCCATTGGCACCTACATTTCAATTCCTGGTCATTGACCGGAATCACTTAATAACTTGCTGTTTTATTGCCTTGTCAAGGATGTCGGAGACCTGCCTAACTTCGTTCAACTTGATGCCGTTGGTTATGATCACCTTTAAAGCTTCTTCTTTCATTGCATTGCCAAAGGTATCGTAAGCTTGCATGACCTGATCCAACATGAAGTGGTGTGTAATCAGCAGATTCGGTTGTAATTTTCCTGAAGCCACAGTTTTTAAAAGCATTGGGGTGGTCACGGTATCTACCAGACGGGTTGTCAACGTGATGTTTTGCGCCCAGAGCGTATCGAGATTCAATTGAACAGGCTTGCCGTGTACGCCAATATTGGCAATGTGACCACCGGCTGCGACAATTGCCTGGCAAACGTCGAAACTCGCCGGTATCCCAACGGCTTCTATTGCTACATCCACACCGCGGTTGTTGGTCAATGCCATGATTTTTTCAGCAGCGTTACCGAGATCATTGTGAATGACCTGCGTCGCCCCAAATTTCTTCGCTACTTCCAATCGGTTGCTATCATTATCAACCATGATGATCTCGGCGGGCGAATAGAATTGCGCCGTTAACAGAGTCGCCAATCCGATTGGGCCTGCCCCGACAATTGCCACCGTATCACCGGGCTTCACTTGCCCGTTGAGGATGCCACACTCAAACCCGGTCGGAAGAATATCGCTCAACATGACGAGCGCTTCTTCGTTGGCCCCGGTAGGTATCGGATAGAGACTATTGTCGGCAAATGGGATGCGAACGTATTCAGCTTGCGTCCCGTCAATTAGATTTCCCAGAATCCAACCACCGCCATTCTCGCAATGCGAATACATACCTTTTTTGCAATTGGCGCATCTTCCGCACGAGCTAATGCACGAAATGAGCACGCCCTCGCCAACGTGAAAATTTGAAACGCTCCCGCCAATTTGTTCGATTATGCCGACGCCCTCGTGTCCCAGGATGCGGCCATCTGTCACGGCCGGCACATCGCCTTTCATGATATGCAAGTCTGTCCCGCAAATGGTTGTTTTTGTGATCCTGACAATGGCGTCAGTAGAATCCTTGATGATCGGTATGGGTTTCTCTTCGTAGGATCGTTTCCCTGGTCCATGATATACAAGCGCTTTCATTGTGAATCTCCTATAAACTAAATATGTGCTCTAAATTTTAGAGCTGCTCTTGCTTGCCTAACCGCTAAAATCCGAGATTCTCTTTTACCACAATCATTGTAGTGCGGCCCGGCATAAACTCTTTATTGATGATCAACAGTTTGTCAACGCTGCTGCCAACGCCATATGCTTTGCGCGCGCGTTCGCTTTCCAGTGGAAGTGTATATTCTTCAATGCGTTCCATTCCCTCTTCGAGGGTTGCGACTATTTTCTGTGTGCCGACCACCCAAATAAGATGGGCTGCCGATGCCGCATAACCTGCCAACTGGCTACCGGTCTTTGAGGCGATGATGACATGACCGGTTTCCGTAACTGCATGAACACTGCCAATCATATATTCAGGAGTTGAGCCCAACTTCTGCATCTCACGATTCTGGGTCTTACGATCCATCATTGCCATTTTTGCTCTTACAGAATTATAGTGACCAGACTCATCGATCTCTTCGGTAATGCCCAAAGCATTCAGTGTAACTGAACTGGAAGTAAAAATTTCTGCATCGGCAGGGATTATTTCAAACAGTCTCTTTTTTGCATCTGCACCGTTCTCGGTAACGATGACATGAATATTGTTGAGTTCCAATGCTTTCACGGTGCGTTTAAGCTGATCATCAGAAGCGAGAATTGAGAATTTGGTGGTTTCAATCAGAGGTGTGGTTAACATATCATTCCTTTTGAGTAATGCTTTATATTTCCTGTTCATTAATTCCGAATCTAACTAGTTGCATACTTCTGCAGTTTGTAAAGTCTGTTCGCCATCCTCCTCCCAGCGCAGGCCGTTGGTGAGCGCGATTGCGGTTTCTTCCGATTTGGTTGGTAACATTTTCAAACATGTTGTCTTTTTATTGCTGTAACTTGTCAGCAATTTAACAAGGCAATTGATTCACGGCTGCATTATTTTTCTTCAGTCTGATCCGCCCAGACTGTCATTGGCGGGAAGTTGTTCTCTTAGCAGTTGTTATTCCGACCCAACTACAATTGGAGAGCGAGAAAGTTGTAAAATTTGGCTCTCTACATCCTGCGGTTCAATCAGGAACAACACATCATCAGGGCAGTACGGATAGGGAGCCTTCCAATCCGTTTTAGGGGTGAAGAAGTGAGCAGGATCGAAATCCATATACCGATTTTTCTCGTTACTGTTAATATATAGAAATCCTGAGACCTTGGTCAGATAACGGACTGAATTCATGGCAAGGATAATAGTTCGTTCTGCAGGCCGGGCTTCACCCTGGTTCAGGGATTTGAGCTCCTGCCGCTGATTCTCAAACCGGCCTCGGAGGGTCATCGCAACCACACGCCGATTATCCGGGTTAATGATCACCTGCTGTACCGTACCGGAAATCCCATCAAGAAAGAATATCTCCTCACCTATGCTGGGCTGCAGAAATGGTTCTTCCGGTAACCCCAAATCACTTCCCGGGGTGCGGATGCTATTAATGACACCGCGGACATTTGGATTAGCGGCTGCACCCTTCTCTGCCAACAGCTTTATATTTGTATTTTCTACATTCCCGCTCAAAAACACCACTCCGTGCGAAACGCCCGTAAAAAATTTGCAGTCATAAGCACTTTCAAGTGAACCCAATGCCGTGGACACTTCAACCAAAAGCCAGTCATCAGAGATCAGGTGATTATTAATACCCAGAATGCCATCCACGCTTTGAACCGCTTTTTCAGCCTGATGCAGGTTTGTCAAACTGCTGACGTGGCCATTGAGGTAGACGATCCCGCCCCTGATCCGCACGTCGATACTGTCATAGTCTGTCGCCCTGAAAGCAGCATCTCTCCATAGCGCCTGATCGACTTCATGCGCCAGGGCAATATCTGTTTTGATATTTTCTTTTTGACCCTCCGGTTCGTCCGCCATTAATTGACTTGGATCTCCGCACCTTAATAATTCGTCGGTATCGGTTTGTGGCATTTGTGCTCGGTACATCTGTACTCCTCTTGTTTAATTGGCTTCCTTGTTTCAAAATAAAAGATTGTTAAGTATATGGAAAAAGTTCAAGCAAGAGCATAGTCTCCTAAAGGGAGACTATGCTCTTGCAAGATCGAGAAATTGAGGTTAGCGGTTGATCAGGAATAAAACGCCGGCAATTATGGCGCAGATTCCTGCGATAATACTAATGATGTTGCCACCGAGATTCACGCCCAACAGGACCAGGCCTGCCAGGATTAGATAAACGGCCAACAGAATCCACTTTATTTTTTCAAGGTTCATTTCAATCTCTCCTTTCAGTTAGTATTAGACAGAATTTCTATCTACGACGATCATGCCATGCAGTATCGGTTTGATTTCTCTCCTTTCGTCAGGTTGATGGGCGCCGTCCATGGCCTTAGGAATTTTGGATTGCCTTTTTCCCGGCCTGCGCGGCTTCGGATACATGATCTAATTGCTCGACCACCAGCGCTTGACCTTGGTGCAATAATTCTTGCGCCTTCTGGCGGCCACCCATGGTGATTTTGTTCCTGTCGAAACGCATCTGCGTTATGGCATCATCCATCATTCCAGTGGTTTGATCGCGCAGTTCGATGCCTTTTTTCTGAATTTGCATTCTGGTATCTTCTCCAGATTGCGGCGCCAGCAACAGCATCGTAATAGCACCGGCTAGGCAGCCGACCAACAGGCCGACTAAAACACCTAAAATATTGTTGTTGTGGTATTCGGGTACGTGATTCTCGTTGACCATTTTTCTCCTTATTGTTTGAGTAGGATGAGTATTGTTACAATTATCGTGCTGAATACGCAGGCCAAATCATTTGACCGACATTACTTGTCGCTTTGATCATCGATATAAATGCCAGCATCTTTTTGTTCTTCCTGAGTCATCTCAAAGAAACCAGCCAGCCATTTTTCGATGCGATCAAAAAACATCAGGCTCCTAATTAAAAAGCTGTTCGGACTCTGTATGTTTGACTTTTGTTCGACGCGTATAGAATTGTCCATTCTTGCCTCCCTTCTTTTATGGTGTCGTATGGTGCTCGCTGGTCGTGGTTTGAGTGGTGCCCACCACAGGTCCATTGGGGCGGTAGAAGATCAACCAGACTGTTCTTTCTATAGCCCATGCAATCAGAGCATAGATTAACATGGCGAACAGGGAAGAGAGTTCGAGCACCATGCTGCCGAATGTTGGCGAGCCGATTAATCCCGCAAAGGGGAACAGGAATAGGTAGGTAAACCCATAGATCAGCGCAACGATCGGGCTGTTTGGATTAGCCCCGACCAGCTTCAGTCCGATGCGAAGCGCGATAAGGGCTTCGAGGATGCCGAACAACAGCCAGATCAATTGTGTGGCTTTAAAAGTAAAAATGCGTTGTTCGCGTTCCGGGTCTTGTTGTGAGGAGCTAACTTGTGTTGTTCTGTCGTTTGACATTTTGCTTCTTCTTTCTTTTTTGAGCATGGTCCGCATTCCAATGATAAGGTGACTATGCTCGCTAAGGTACGAAAGCCGGTCGTTCTGCACAACTCTGCGAAAGGGTCGCGGTATCGCAACCGGCTCCGTTGTTACCTGGAAGAGTTTTGGATCATATGGTAAAGCTAACTGTTAGCGGGCGCGTCCTCGTTGGAACAAATTGACGATCGCCAGCAGGATGACGGCACCCAACAGTGTAACCAGCATCGTGGGAATGGTGAAAGCACTATTGATCGTCCCAACGTGAAAGATGGGGCTTAGGAAGTAGCCAGCCAGGAACGCGCCGATAACGGCGATAATGATGTTGAGCAGTAAGTTCGAGTTGTCGTGCATGATCATAGTTGCGAGCCACCCGATAACTGCTGCAACGACGAGGTATATAAGAATGTTCATTTTTATCTCCTTTACGAATGTTTGAGTTACACGGAATACCGTGTGTTTTTTACTAATCCAACTCCTTCTCAGGGAAAAGGAATTATGGACACCACTCCGATTATTTAATGGGGGCGGGTGAAGTCTTCTGCTTCAGGTTGGTTTTATACGCCGTCAGGTGCTTATCGATTTCATCGGCTGCGCGCTGGCGGCTATAACCATACTTTTCCTGAAGCAAGCCAGCCAGGACCTCGAACTTGCCGGCGGCCCGATCCAGATCATCGTCCGTGAGTTTGCCCCACCACCCTTTGGCTTCGCCTCGCATTTGTTTCCATTTGCCTTCCATTACATCTTTGTTCATAATTTGATCCTCCGATCATTTGAAAAAGCTGTCCCAGTTTGCGCCGGCGCTCGGGACGCATATTGTGCCGGTTTTTCAGTCCTTCTGATCAGCCAACTGGCGTCATCGGAATGCTTGCGGCGACGGTGCGCAAGCGTTCGGCCACACGCTCAGGCAATTCACCTTTACTGATAAACGCATCGGCGCCGGCGGAGAGTGCGGCTTGCTGACGGGCGTCCAGATGGCTGATCAGGACAATGACCAGTGCCTCCGGGCAAGCCTGGCGGAGTTCGCCCAGAGCCGCAGTCGGTTCGACGCTGGGGAGTAAATCCCAGTCTACCAATAACATATCTGTGCGGCTGATGGGCGCCTTGGCCAATGTGGTGGACCAGTCGGCGGCTTCACCGGCAATTTCCATGTTCAGAACTAACAACATGAGTCGCAGAGATGAACGTTCCTCGGTCAGAGCATTGGCTAGAAATACGCGGGTCATACACTCATAGTACAATAGAAACTCACCAGCCGCATCCTGCAACTGGTGAGTTTTGTTCTCCGCCACTTGGGGGGGAGAGGCGAAAGTAGCCTTCTAAGTCGGCTCGCCCCCTGGAGCCTCACGGAAAAGAGTGGCATCCACCGGGGACTTTGCTGGCAAAAGATATGAATATATTACCGGGCCGTTCGCGTCCTAGAATGTTTTCTGAACGATATCTGAGTTTGTGCAAAATACCGTCCATTCATTTCTTAATTCTATTCTGGAACGACTGTGTCTGCCTTGAGAAGTTCATCGAATAAAGAACGGTAATAAATCAGTGCATGTCTTAAATCTTCCGTATCTGCTTTGTGTTCCTTGTTCTTGATCGCGATCTCGCGCGCCGCGCGGTAATTCGTGACCAAAGCAGGGTAATTGACGGAGATATCGGCTGCACGCTGATCAAAATCAGATACTGGATAGTCACGCAAGGCCATCACTTCCATGATCAGGTGGTCCGCCTCTTGAGTCGCCTCTGCTGGTTGGTCGACAAATTTTCCCTGGACTGTGGTCCAATCCACCTGATAACGCTCGCGCTCTCTAACTGAAAGTGGACGAATATTCAAAGTCTCGACATACTTCTGCCGTTCAGCGAGCTCTTTTTGTGCTTTCTTCTCGCTGCCAGCGGCCTCGACGGTGCGATCATACTCAGGTCCGCCAAATTTATTTTGGAATCGATCTGAACGTTTGCGACGGGCAAATCTCGGCCCCATGATGGCACCCATGATCACCACGATCACAACTACAGCGATGAGAATATATGTAGGACTCATTGAAAATCTCCTTTTTTTATTTATTGTATGAAAATGCTATTGGACAAACTATTTAAACGTTTACAGACTTATTTGCTTGCACGGCCTGGTTATTAGCGTCGACCAATCAGGAGGCCAATCACAGCCGCCCAGAGGAAGACTCCAATGAAGAAACCTAGGTTATATAAGCTCCCGTCGTTGTGCACCTCGTACATCTGCACGTTCTTATGAAGGAACGCTAGTACGATGATCACTGGAGAAATGATCCCATGCCACAATCCCAACCAGATATTGGCGGGGGCTCCATGCCCGTCCGGTGTATCGACCATTGGATTCAGACCTGGTGCATAGACTTGTATGCTTACGCCGGGTACGTTGATTTGACCGTTGGGAGCGGGCGTACCGGCTGTTGCCTTCGGAACAGGCGTATTGACTTGCACAACCGTACTCGGAGCACAGCCCGCGACCATAATAAACATCACAGCCAATAAAATGAAAATGAATAGTTTCTTCTTCATATCTTTTCTCCGGATCTGGCCAGACTGGCTTGTTACCTAATTGAGGCTTTGCAGGTTCGAGAGTTACGAAACCTTTTCAACTCTTTTTATTTTACAGTCAATGTTCACAGCCCGCATCCTGCGGCTGGGGAGTATTTGTCTCCGCCGCTTGGGGGATATATCGAGGTTCGTGGGTTTGATTTACTTCGAGATGGTCTATTCACCCGATTCCTTCTCGAGTGCGGAGCGGCTTTCGGGCAGGCGTGAACTTTCCAGTGATTGGGTGATACGCTCTCGTAGCCCTTTTTGGCCCGGCTTCCGTCTTCCGAGACTTTTGAGGGAGTCCAGCAAGTAAGCGGTCATCTCTTTAGTGAGCTTTTTGAGTGCCGCGGTTGAAAGCTTCTCACCTTTCTCGAACCAGCGCACGGCCGCGTAGCCCATTACTACGGTGGTCGATGAAGCAATCGCCGCGCTCAACAGCCAGCCTGGGAACCCACCCAGCTTGCTCAGCTCCTCGAAAAGAGTGCGGCCGAGGAAGCCCAAGCCAAAGGTAGCAACCAACTCAGAGGCACGCTGCAGGGTAATTTTGTAGTTATAGATGCGGGCGATACTAATCACCATGATCGATTGCGTGAACACCAGCGGGACAAAATCGATGACCGGAAGCGGCGCCAATGCAATGGCTGCCGAGATCGAGGCCGACCTGACAATGGTTTGCCAAGCGAGCTGCCAGCGGTATTCCGGTAATGCCTGTCCCAGCGCAACGATCATCTCAGGATCGGTGGCTGCTACTGCTAACAAAACTTTGCCGAGATTCTTGCCGTCTTTCGCGACGATTGGGACGATTTGATCAGGCTCCAAGCCCAAGTTCAATGCAGCATTCGAGATGACACCTTGCAGGTCTTTGTGTGGAACCAGGTCAATCTTATTCAGTACTACTACGAAAGGCTTTTTCAGAGCAGACAGCTCGGTGAACAGTTCCTGCTCGGTCTTTTTAATCCCTTGGATGGCGTCGAAAACCAGCAACAGAAAATCCGCCTCCGCGGAAGCCGACAGGGCCAGACTTTTTTCATGCTCGCCCATACTTCCCACTGCATCCGCACCGGGTGTATCGACCACGGTAAACAGGGCTGCCTCGGCCTGTTGATTTTCCGTTGTGGTGCCCGGTAAGGGACCCACCACAGCCTGGTCGCGTTTATTTTGTATCAGCAGATTGTACAGGGTGGATTTTCCAACGTTGGTCGGACCAACGATGACTACTCGGTGCTTGTTGCCAAAGGCTTGCCGAATCTGTGCGGTGGATAAATTGACCAGCAGTTTTACCAAGTTCGCGTCCGACGGGAAACCCGCTAGTAGCGTCAGAAAGCCGGCCTTTTCATTTGGGCCAAGCGCCTCCCAGATCTTGCGCACTGTCGCTTGAACCTCGGGTGGAAATTGTGAGAGGATGTCATCAAATAGCATCATGGGAACATTCCTTGAAGTTGGACCTCTTAGATCAGGTCTTGTCGCTCATCCAGCTCGCAGGTGGAAAAAGGCATTAAGTCATGGTCAGTTAATCGAACATCTGCGACTTGAACACTAACTATTGGGATAGGCGCCCCGTTGCTTACCTGAATTTGGGCGAATAGTCATCTCTTACCACAACTTTCTTGTGCCAGTAGTTTTGTTGTCCTAAGAAATCGTTCGGTAAAAATACTCGTGCTGCAATAATTGCTGCCCGGTTGCATCCTGCGCCTGAGGAGTTTTTTCTACACCACTTGGGGAGACGTGTAAGGTTAGATCACTATCAAGTGTTTTTCATTATCAATATACTTTTTCGTTTCTGCCAACGCTATGATTGGAACAGGAATAAAGATCTTGATTATGGCTTGATCTGTCCAGTTCGGTGCCAGCCCCTTTTCTGCCACGCATCAACATATTTAGGGTCCGGCCAGGTTTCATGCGGATTGAAATCCGAAAATTCAATTGGAAATATGAGACCACGACGATCCGGCTGTGACCAGCCGAATTCAACCTCGCGATCACAGTTGCCGCAATTTATAAAAAACTCATCGCTTTCCCGATCCGTCTCAGTTTCATTGATTTCATATTCTTCCGGTTCAGAATCGGAATCATCTTCCGCGAACCCCCCGAAGTCGCCTCGCTGAACTTCATCATCAGCATTTTCTTCGATCTTTTCCTTAAACTCATATTGCCAATGATGGTTATCCTTGAGCGGTCCCCATTCCCGCCAGCGTTCGCTCTCGGTCCCGGCCTGAGTGTTCCAAATGTGAGTGACGGTCAATTCATGACTGCCACATTTATTGCAGGTGAACTTCCAAGGTTGGTGATCGTTCATGCTGGATCCTTCTTCTTTCAATCATTAAATGATCAGGACCAGCGTCTATGCACTGGAAAGGTTGGCAGAGACTCGATGTCGTGCTTATTGAGTTTTAGAAACATGGTTCCATCGAGAGTCTTATCCATTGCTGAAAGGGGGATGATCACATCTTTCTTTCCCCATGGATGTCCCTCCCGCATCACCAAATGGGTAATGAAGCCGTTTTTCGGGTTGACCACAAATTCGTCGACTTTGCCCACATAGCCGTCCTTGGCTTCAACGCGCGTCCCACGATGCACGGCTAGCTCTCCCGGAGGAATCTGTTGAGTTTTCACGGACTCGTATGCTTTTCCGTCAGAGGTAACATAGGGTAAGTAGTAGAATGATCCCATGCCGTACATTCCATTACCGGCTAAAAAATCTCCACTGGGCACCTTCTCTTCAACAAACTCTGTTTGAACGAATGGGTCCATCTTCTTCAGTTGTGCCTTGCTGCAGCGCAGTTGTATCGTATCGACAATTGTGGCAGATACAGCCTCAACCGGAACAATGTATGCTGTGTAGGGAGATGCATCCTCCCTCACCACCAGATGAGTTACTTTCTCGGCAAGTGGGTTGATCAGCACATACACGGAGCGCCCACAGACACCGTCCGTGCACTCAACTTGCGCTTGTAAAGGAATTTCCATCTTTCACCTCCAAACAAATTATCCGGATTTCAACACGGGTTGGTTCGAACTAGAATAGCTGTGAATTCATCATACAATGGAACCTCCCCAGCCACATCCTGCGGCTGGGGAGTATTGTTCTCCGCCACTTGGGGGAGCCGGGAGTTTCATACCTTTGCCTGTTCATCTTATTATCATTAATTCCTGACCATGGCAATTGGAATGGGCCGTTCACATTCTTTATGGCTTGAGAGTAGCAGTGGGGGCTAGCGTAGCGGTAGGCGCTAGCGTAGCGGTAGGCGCTAGCGTAGCGGTAGGCGCTAGCGTGGCAATAAGGGCCAGCGTAGCAGTAGGAGCCACGGCAAACTCGCCAACATTAATCAGCACATCGACTTGGTCTCCGAATGTTTCTCCCGAGTTGTTGAACAAGCGCCAGTAACCGGTATATTGTCCGGCAGTAGCCGGTGCAGTCAAAGTTACTGATAATTCGGCTTGCTGTCCGGGTGCCACTGAAACGCCGACATTTGTGTTTGTTCCTCCCATTTGAGAGCCGCCAACATAGTTTAGAGTGTAATTGGTATTCCATGCGCAGGAGCCCGTATTCTGTATCATCCAAGTTTTGACAAAGGCCTGATTGGCGAACACAGTAGTGTAATCGGGTATCGTCACATCGGAAACATAGGTTGCGCCATCACAGACCGGTCCCGCATATGTTGTGGTACTCAGCGTGGAACTTGCCGTAGGCAAATTCGTCGGAGACGGTATGGCGCTTTGGTCAGTGGCTAATTGCTGATTAGCCACATCTTGCGACACATCCTGGGACACGCTCGTTTGGGCCGCGGAGGCATAATTGCTGCTACGTCTAGATGTTGAGCTCGTTGAAAAACTACAGGCGCTGATCAAAATAGCCAGCAACAAGATAACGCCGGGGAGAACTTTCTTTGAAAGATGGTTCATAGGTGTACATCCTTGCCTTTCCATTTTTAAGATTGATATTCATCGAATTACGATCCTGCTTTTTTCGGGAGGAACAGGATCATTAAAGCTGACCCGTTAGCGGGTCAGGATATGGGCTAGAAGTCCACAGGTCATACACTCATACTACAATAGAACCTCCCCAGCCGCATCCTGCGACTGGGGAGTCTTGTTCTCCACCATTTAGGGGAGATTTATGAAAGGAGTTAAGCGATAAGTTAGCGTCTCGATGCGAGGGTCACCTCTTCCGTTCTACTCGCAACGCCTTGCTTGATATTTCATTCATCCTCATGGGACTCGCTCGCAAGCAGTTCACGGATTGACAACAATTCTTTGCGGCGCGTCGCATCTGCTTCTGGATAACTCATTCTGAGTTTTTTCAACGTATCAAGGATAATTTGGGAAACGATTACGCGTGCGTTCTCTTTGTCGTCGGCGGGCACAATATACCAGGGCGCTAGCTTTGTGCTGGTCGCGCTCAGGCACGCCTCGTACGCCTTCCGATAATTATTCCAATAACTCCGCTCCTGAACGTCGGCGGGGTTGAATTTCCAGTTCTTTTCAGGATGATCGATACGCGCCAGAAAACGCTTCCGTTGTTCATCTTTTGATAGATGAAGGAAGAATTTGATGATTTCGGGTTTCATTCCGATGGAGATGTTTCTCCAGATTCGCGATGGAACGATATCGTTCCTCCCAAATCGTCTCATCGATTAATCCATTGGGGAAACCTTCATTGAGCAGAATTTCTGGATGCACACGAACAACCAGAACTTCCTCGTAGTAGGAACGATTAAAAATGCCAATGCGTCCTCTTTCCGGCAACCGACAGGTTGTGCGCCAAAGAAAATCGTGTTCCAGTTCCTCGGCACTCGGCTGTTTAAAACTATAAACCTCACAGCCTTGTGGGTTGATACCCGACATCACATGCTGGATGGCGCCGTCTTTACCGGCGGCGTCCATTCCTTGAAATATCAACAACAGGGAATAGCGATTGCTTGCATAAAGCATGTTTTGCTGGACACTCAGTTCCTGAGTATGTTCAATGAGGATTTGTTGATATTCCTCCTTGGACTTGTAATAAGGTTCTTCTCGCGTCGGCCATTCTTTAAGCTTGACCTTTTCACCTGCTCTCACCCGAAAACTCTTGGAATTGATATTCATAATTCTTTCATTGTGCTAAGTTCTAATCAGGCAACGCATTAATCTTCTCTCGGTGATTCTTTCGCACGGCAATGGAGACCGGTACAGTTATCAATTCAGTTCCATCTTTTGGCCATACTGGCATACTTGGTTTCTGTGCCGAAATTACGCGCAGAGCACCCGAGCGCATTTTGATCCTTACTGTTCCTTTGCCCAACTTGACCCCGTCAGCCATTATTTTCATCTTGGGGGAAGATTTCACTTTCAGTGTGTGAGCTTGGTAACGTTGGACCCTGCCATTTTCCGAATAGCCTCCATTTATCACTTCGGAATAATATCCGAGCAGGTCAGCTTTACCGAAATCCTGGTAAACCGAGATATCCAGAAGACCATCTTGCAGGGATGTATTTGGAACCACCAGAAATTTCTTTCCGAAAACCGGTGTATTCGAGACCATCACCAACATGGTATCAACTTCAATTTTGTTCTTGTTGTCCAAAGTCAGGGAAACCTTTGGCTTAGCTTCCTGCATAACCAGATTCGTTGTAGCCTCCTTCAGGCCAGGTAATTTTCCACTAACTGCCTTGATTGCATCTGGGTAAAGGGCTGCTGCGAGACCCACAGCGGCCATCTCGAAGAACTGGATTTTTTTACCTTTCTTCGTAGTGACTTGGCCTACATCCAACTTGCTACAATTTTTAGAGGCTATTAAGGCGCATGCCTCCTCCAAATCTTCGGGGATACTTAGGCTTTTGGCGATGTTGTTTTCTGTTCCCGTAGGGACGATACCAAGACGAGTTTTGCTGCCGACCAATCCGCGCATAACTGCTTCGGTGGTGCCATCGCCGCCCATGGCGATCACAACCTTATATCCATCTTTAGCGGCCTGTTTAGCAATTGGGGTGGCTTTTTCTTTTGGCTTGGCTAGAGCCACATCGGCCTTTAATCCATTTATCTCGAGATGACCTATCACCAACTTCAAGTTATTCGCTGTTTCTGATGCCTTCCCAGCGCGGGGGTTAACAATTAATTTGACATGAATGGATTTATTCTTTTTTGGCATTTTAACTCCTTCTTTTTTATCCTGATCATTGGCCTAAATTGTACAAGAAGTAATGTTAGCTATTACGCGACTCTATTAGCCTTATGACTTATCATTCATCTTACAATCAAGACTTTCCCGCCACATCCCGCAACTGGAGAGTATTGTTCTCCGCCACTTGGGGGAAAGGAAAAGGATCAGGAAATGATTCGGTTTCGCAATGTCAGGGTCACGGCTTCGGTACGGCTCGCGACGCCTAATTTGGAGAGGATGCTGCTAACGTGGGATTTAACAGTAGATGGGCTGACGGTCAGCCTTCCAGCAATTTGCGTATTGTTCAAACCTTCTACCATCAGAGCCAGAACCGCACGCTCGCGCTCGGTAAGATCATAGCCCGGCGCGGGCGGGCGGCTGGCGGCATGGACCAGCGCTTGAGCAGCCTCCGTTGAAAGAGTGGCGCGGCCGGCATGTGCAGAGCGGATAGCCCTGACCAGTTCATCAGCAGAAACATCCTTGAGCAAGTATCCGATAGCCCCCGCTTCCATTGCGCTCTTAACCAGCTCTTCTTCTTTGAAACTTGTCAATGCAATCACTTGAATGTTTGGAAATTGTTGGCGGATGGTTCGTGTCGCGGTTGCCCCATTCATTTCAGGCATGACCATATCCATCAGGATCACATCGGGCTGCAGCTTGGCACACAGTTCGATGGCAGCCTGACCGTTCTCGGCTTCGCCTGCCAGTTCCAGATCATCGAAGGCTTTTAAGAAAGTCGCTAATCCTCGACGAACCATGGTGTGATCGTCAACTAACATGACGCGAATGGGTTTAGATGGGAGCGTTGTCATAATAAGGCCTCCTTTTTTTCTGTTTCTTTCCAGTGGATGATGAGTTCGGTACCATGACCTACCTGGCTCGTAATGAATAAGTGCGCTCCCACCTCTTCGGCGCGTTCCTGCATCATGCTCAAGCCATAATGCCCGGGGAGAATAATTTGCTCAGGATTAAAACCCTGGCCGTTATCGTGAATACTCAATTCAATGGCCGTTCCATCGTGCTTGAGATTTATTTCCACTTTGCTGGCTCCGGCATGTTTCGCAATGTTATTGAGCATTTCCTGACATATGCGATAGATTGCCACTTGCACTTCGACGGGCAAGACACCTTCTCCTGTCACGGCGACCATTGCGGGAATATTTGTGCGGCCAGTGAATGCATTACCAAGCAAACGCAACAGATCGCCCAGCTCTGCATCGGTCAAGGTCGAGGGTCGAAGCTCGGCCAGCAGAGCACGCATTTCGGCCATGGCACCCCGTGTCAAGCGCCGCAAGTCTTCCAGTGATTGTCGCGCCTGAGCCTGATCCCGATCCCACAAATTCGGCAGAACTTCGGCAATCAGTCCCGCGGAAAAGAGTGACTGGTTGACGGCATCGTGCAGGTTCCGCGCTAGTTGGTGTCGCTCTTCCAACATCTTGCGCGCCGACTTTTCAGCGGCGATAATTGCTTCCTGGTGTTTCTTCTGCTCGGTCAAGTCGGCTGCCACCAAGCCGAAGGCATCAGACATCCCGTCCACGTTCAAGCGATTCACCGAAAGATTGACAGGCACCTGGGTTCCGTCGCTGGCGGTGAGAACTAGTTCCTCGCGGCCTTTCTTGTCTGCTCCTTTTTGCAAAAATATACGAAGGATTCCTTGGTTATTAGGTGTAATCCAGTTGTAGATGATGGAACTGATTACTTTTTCCAGCGGCATCTTGAGCATCTCTGCAAAGCGCCGGTTAGCGTATAAAATCACGCCATCCATGGCTACGATCAGTGCACCTTCATTCATATCCTCGATCAACATGCGGTAAGGACGTTCAGCACCATTAATCGTAAAGATCTGCTCGCCGCCCACGCCTGAGACAACAAGCGCATCCACCTCGCCGTTGCGAATGGCGCTTAAAGTATCTTCGGCTTCCTCTAGCCGCGCATACAGGGAAGCGTTTTCGTCCAAAAGGTGCTTATGAGTTGGGAGTGCGGTTTTCACACGCGTTGAATCCTAGGTAGGGCAAATCATAAATCGTAATCAGGGGTTCTTGAGCAAATCCAGACCCACCAGCACGCGCTCGGTCTTCGACATGTCGCCGATGATGCGGCGCAATGGGAGTGGCAATTTCTTAATGAGCGTCGGTGTGGCGATGATCTGTTCGCCCTGCGCCAATTGGGGCTGTTGGTATAAGTCCACCACCTCCATCTGGTAGCGACCTTTGAGATATTCTTCGCAGAGTTTTTTGACGTTGGCGATGGCGCGCAGGGACTGCGGCGTGGTGCCGGTGACATATAACCGTAAGACATATGGTTTATCCTGCGAATTGACTTGCGATCGTTCAAACGCTTGAGTTGAATCGCGCACTTTATTTTTTGGCATGAGATCCTACTATTCCCGCGGCAGCAGGTCCAAACCGATCAGCACGCGTTCGGTGTTGGAAAGATCACCGATAATCTTGCGCACGGGCTCTGGCAGTTTCCGCACCAAAGTTGGGATAGCAAGGATCTGGTCGCCGCGCGCCAATTTTGGGTTTTCAAGCAAGTCCATCACTTCGATTTTGTACCGCCCAGCAAGATGTTCTTCGCAAATTTTCTTGAGATTAGCAAAAGCTGTCAAGGATTTGGGCGTTTGTCCAGCAACATATAGGCGCAGGACAAAGGTATCCGATTTTGCTTTGATTGCCCCGGCTTTTGGCAGCACCGATTTTGGATCAGTCGGTTTCGTTTTCATTTCGATTCTTCTTTCTGCCTATTCGGTTTCGCGTCCGCTTTACGGCTCACTGCCATGTCCACACGTTCCTGCATCAGATGCGCTTTCCGTGTTTGTTCCTGCCCGATGAAGTTCAACGTCTCGGTTTCTTGCACCTCAAACTCGGCGCGCATCGCGGCGATTTGTGCTTCCATTACCTTACGCTTGCGTTCCAGATCTAGTTTTCGTCGTTCAACTCCCTGCTTGTGGATTATCCGCTCGGCTTGCTCTTGCGCTTCTTGCGCCAGCCGTGCCGAGCCAGTCAGCACGCCGCTCGGACCGACGTATACATCCTGCAATTCCATGCCGTGATCGGTGAGCAGGAATTCGCGAATCTGGTTTGAGTGGGCCATGCCGCGCGATTTCAGAATGTACAAGCCACGATTGCGCTCGCCGCCCAGTTCGATGTCGCGCAATAATAGCCAAGTATCAATCAGGGACGAAATGGCGATGTCAGTTTGCTCGAGCGCGTCCCCGCCCGAAGTCAAATTGGTGAACAAGCCAGTGATCCGATTCATTTTCAGGAAATCAACTAACCGCATCAACATCGCTTTGACTTCGGTCTCATTGCTTCCAATAATGAAACTGTTCAAAGGATCTACGATCACAACCTGTGGTTTGAAGGCGTTGATCGCTTTGTGCATCATGGTCAGGTGCATTTCCAAGCCCGCAAACGTGGGGCGGTTGGCCTGAAACTGGAGCAGACCTTTCTGTATCCACGGTTGCAGGTTAATCCCGATGGAACTCATGTTGCGCATGATCTGGCTGGGAGATTCCTCGAAGGCAAAATAAAGAGTGCGTTCGCCACGACGGCAGGCGGCTGCGGCGAAGTGCGCAGCGAGACTGCTCTTGCCCGTGCCTGCCGTGCCAGATATCAGTACGCTGCTGCCGCGGTAATAGCCCGTGC
Source organism: uncultured Chloroflexia bacterium (assembly GCA_963783295.1). Lineage (GTDB taxonomy): Bacteria > Chloroflexota > Anaerolineae > Anaerolineales > Villigracilaceae > Fen-1038. The sequence continues at coordinate 59,121 of CAWAMX010000005.1, forward strand.
CGCCTAGCATCGCGTCGAGGCGCGTAATACCGGTGGAAATGCGTTTGGTGGATGCGGGCTGCTGCAAACCGAGCGATGTGACAGGCAGTACCGAAAATCCGTTTTCGTCGATCAGAAATGGATATTCATTCGTGCCGTGTGTTGAGCCACGATACTTGACCACGCGCAACCGCCGCGAAGAGACTTGTTCGATTGCGCGATGGTCAAGCACGATAACGCAATCGGAAACATACTCTTCCAACCCTTGGCGCGTTAGTGTGCCTTCGCCGCGTTCGCCGGTAATGATCGCGGTCACGCCTTTGGTTTTTAGCCAACGGAATAGGCGGCGCAGTTCCGCACGCAGGATGAGCGGATTGGGTAATCCGGAGAAAAGCGACTCGATGGTGTCCAGTACGACGCGTTTGGCGCCGATGGAGTCTATAGCCTGCCCGAGGCGAATGAACAATCCTTCCAGATCGTATTCGCCGGTCCCTTCGATTTCGCTGCGCTCGATATACACAAAATCGAGCACCATCTTTTTACGTGCGATCAGGTCCTTCAAGTTGAAACCAAGTGAGGCGACATTCTGGGTCAAGTCCTTGGCGGTCTCTTCGAATGCCATAAAGACGCCCGGTTCGTTGAATTGCCTCGCGCCGCGCACCAGAAACTCCATGGCAAGGAGCGTCTTGCCACAGCCCGCGCTGCCGCAGATTAGCGTCGGTCGGCCTCTGGGCAATCCACCGCCGGTAATCTCGTCCAACCCTTGGATGCCAGTTGGGGCTTTGGGTAGTTGCTTCCTTGGAATTGCCATCGTTCGTTTCTCCTTTTTCCCCGGTGGTCTGCACCGGGACAACGCGGCATTGGACAGGCTTGTAATATAATCGGCTCACCATGCCCGGCTATCTCCTTCAGAGTGGGCCGGATGTGTTGCTCTTATGGTTTCGGCCTCAACACGCGGCTGACTAATCAGACGCCTCTAATGCGCAAATAGATATACAAGCAATTAAATTTAAAGCAAACATTCCCCGGCCGCATCCGTCAACCGGGGAGTGCTGTTCTCCACCACTTGGGGGAGGTATTAGGCGACGAGTTTATGACGTAAGGCCAAGGTCACAGCTGCCGTGCGGCTTGCAACTCCTGGTTTGAAAATAGAAATATCTCAAGCAATCGTCGTTTAGGTGACCGGTTTGCATGGATACCCGAAGAATCAGAATCTGGTTTCCGTGCTTCCTTTGTGGAGTGACAATATGCGGTGCTTACAGTGGTGACCTGCCCCTGTTTGTTGTAATAGTTCTAATGCTAACCCAGAGAATAAACTTGGATCGCTGTCCCATCCATCCGTTCGATCCTGTCCATAGCTTATCAAGTTTAAAAACACGATAAGCAACTCTATGTAACCAGTGGACGAACTGTCGCTTGACTTTAGACGGTGTAGTTTCTATAATGTCATCCCTGCATCGACCCGTACTCACCAAGTACAAACCCAAAATTCATGAAGGAGCAACGCCAATAATCGAGAGGACTTTTTGTGGGTTTTCGTTGTAACGTTTGAAGAAGTTGTAGGAGGCCTCGATTAGGAGTTTCACGGTTTCAAAGATTTCACAATGAGTGACTTATTGTCGGAAGTGACGCCATAGCGTTTCGATCGGATTCAGCCAGGGACTGCAGGTGGCCAAGTAAAGTAGAACCAATCGTCCGGCCAATCGGTTTGCTGTGTGGAATCATTCTTGTGAATACAGTCAGTATTCATTGCTCCAGCTTTGACCCCAAGATATATGACTTTGCAAAAGACTGGCTGCATTCTTATCTCTGTTGGCCTTGCTTGGGGCGGAGTTTGAAAGTTCGCCCATTGTATCAAAGTCGATTGCTCCCGTTTTCTGAATAGCATCTCTTGCTAAATCAATACGTTTGTATTATTATTCATATTATGAATAATAATACAAGTCAAAGTGTTTATCGTGAACGCTGGCTTACTCCCCTGTTGCAAAGCGCCATTCGGGACCACTCTGTAATTGTGTTGACTGGTGCCAGACAGGTCGGTAAGAGCACGCTCCTTCTAAACGCTGAACCTTTTTGCAATTGGCGTTTTCATAGCCTGGACGATTTTGATGTGCAGGAACAGGCGCGTTCAAACCCCAAATCTTTATGGGCTGGGACAAATCAAGTTATTTTGGATGAAGTCCAAAAAGCGCCGGAACTTCTTGCAGCAGTCAAAAAGACTGTGGATCGAAGCCCAGGTAAATATCAATTTGTTTTATCTGGTTCTGCCAATCTGCAATTGATGAAAGAGGTAAGTGAAAGCCTGGCAGGCCGTGCGGTTTATTTTGTACTTGATCCCATGTCTATTGGAGAAATAAACAATCGGCCTCATCCGGATATTTTGGTGCAAGTTCTGAATGGCGAATTCCCGAAAGAAAGTTCATTGAACGCGGATCTTCCCGACCCATCAGAAACCATGCTGCGTGGATTTATGCCCCCGCTTCTCAGTTTAGATTCTTCGCAGGCATCGACAAGGTGGTGGGAAGGGTATGTTGCGACCTATCTTGAACGTGATCTTCGGCAGATCGCTCAAATTGATGCGCTGTTAGATTTTCGCAGGGTCATGGAATTTGCGGCATTGCGCTCCGCACACCTTATCAATCAGTCTGAAATTTCTCGGGATGCTGGTCTATCCCAACCAACCACGCATCGGTATCTGAACTTATTGGAAACATCGTATCTATTTGATCGTTTACCCGCCTATACGGCAAGCCGAACTACCCGATTGTTAAAATCTCCAAAGGCGTTTTTTAACGATCCAGGGTTGGCAGTCTTTTTATCTGGTTATTTTGAATTGAATGATCTTCGCAAAGCGCGCGAATATGGTGCCTATTTCGAGACATTTATTTATCATCATCTGAGAATTCTGACGCGCTTGGTGACTCCATCCGCACACCTTTATTTTTGGCGAACGCTCGAAGGAAATGAAGTTGACTTTGTTCTGGAATACGGCAGGCGCTTACTTGCCATAGAAGTAAAACTGACGGATAATCTTGGATACCGGGATACTGCCGGCCTTCGGTTATTTCTTGAAAGGCATCCAAAAGCATCTGGCGGCTTGATTGTGTACGGAGGGAAAGAGATCAAACGATTGGACGAAAAAATTGTTGCAATTCCATGGTCTTTGGTGACAGGATGAACTCTTTAATGTGTCCTTAATGGCGCGCAGACTATTTGCCAACGCACAGGGGCGTGAAGGCGGTATAGTGTTCGCCAACTTTTTAATCTATCACTTCCAAACCTTCTTTAACTTTCCGAATTGTAATGATGGATTGTCCGATCAGAAAATCCACAACTTATCGTACAGTATGATATTTCAGGCCGTCAAGATTGACACGTTTGACGTTTTGTAGGTTGCGGTGCGATAGGAAAACGCAATAATAAAGTTCTCCGGAGGAATCAATGAGTGAATATCAATACTACGAATGGCAAACTATCGACCGGTCTCTAAACGCCGAAGAGCAGGACGCGGTTAATGCCCTTTCCAGCCATATGAATAGGGTCACTTCTACTCAAGCGATCGTTACTTATTCATGGGGTGACTTTAAACACGATCCCCGCAAAGTGTTGTTGAAATACTTTGACGCCATGCTGTACCTGACCAACTGGGGAACCCGCCAGTTGATGTTCCGTTTCCCCAAAAGGGCGATTGAGTCACAGGCCATTCGGCTCTATTGTCGGGAGGAAATTCTCAGCCTTGCGTTAGAAGGTAACTATTATGTCTTGGAATTCCTTTTCGATGATGAGGACCCGGACTTCGAGTGGGTGGAGGGCAAAGGTACCCTCGGCAAACTGATCCCTTTGCGCGAGCAAATTCTGCAGGGGGATTTTCGTGCCCTCTATCTGGCCTGGCTCAAAGCCGTCTCATTGGACGATCCAAATGAATCCTCCTCTGAAACTGAGCCGCCCATCCCACCCGGACTGAGTACGCTGAACAGCAGTCATCAAACTCTTATCGAGTTCTTCCGCCTGGACCCTCATTTGATCAAAGCCGCCGCCAGTGCGAGCGTAGAACTCCAGCCAGTATCTATTGCGCTTCTGGAAAAGGCAATTTCGCAACTCAGCCGGGATGAGTGTGAAGATTTTCTGAGGCGGTTCTTGAAAAACGAACCACAGGTGCGCACCGGATTGCAAAAACGCCTGGGAGAGTTGGCTGGGCTGAACTCGCCCGGCCTCACGCAGGGGAGGCGAGCCACGGAAAAGTTATTCAGGGACGCTAAGCGGTTAAGCAAGAGACTCTACTCCGTCAGAAAGCCCAGGCTGAGCAAAAACGCGTTCAGGAACTGCTCGAACTGGCCAAACGGGAGGATTCCACGTGGCGCTGGGTGGAAAACCTGATCGGACAAAAACAGGCCGGCCCGTATGCTGAAGCGATTACCTTGCTAATCAGCCTGCGCGACTTAGCCGTGTATCACGAGCGTCTGGCACAGTTCGAGGAGCGTATTGTCACGTTGAAAAATAAGTACGCCAACCGTCCGTCCCTCATGGAGAGATTCAAGCGCGCAGGGTTGTAAAATGATAAATGAGGGGATTCTCCAGCTTAACGCGCAAATTGACAAGATTATTCGTTAAGAGAATCGGAATTCAGAAGTTTCTTGAGCGCAGTTTAGCGGGAAAGTTATACAAACTACGCAGCTTACGGGCTAATTGTGCTGAACGCATCTGTTGATAAGCCCTCATTTCCTTAGTCAAGGGGCCATCGTCTTCGATTTTCAAGTGAGTCAGTGAACAGAGGATAGCCTCCTTACTTTGGCCAGGGGAAGTGATGTCGCAAGTAATTCCACCTTCATCCCCAGCGTAGAATACGTCGCGGATACTCAAGACTTGATTTGGGCCAAGATTGACCCCTCGTTGCCGCAGGACTTTGATTAGTGTCTTAGTAGGGCGAACTCTGATCGGAAGCTCTGCTTTCATCAGGGCGACCAGCGCCATGGCCTGATCTAAATCATCATCAACCATACGACTATTTGGGGATGGCAGAGGTTCATGTCTGGTTAGTGAGTCAGGTTGCCGTGGACCTAGGGCCGGCTTGTCCTTTACCCAGCCATAGCTCAGCTCAAACTTGAGGACCTGCTTAAAATCATGTAGATTCGCGGGCAAATTCTGAACCATGTGTGGAATCTTCAGGCCTCGTTCCAATATGCATAGTCGAAGGTACCGAGCACCAGGTACTTGTTACCAATCACTTTGGGATTGTGTTCCGAAAACATTGCGGTTAACAAGCCTTCGATTTCGTCTGGACGGGTGACAAGCAAATCACAGCGTTTACAATACCGGCAAGTGTAGTTAATGCTCACAAATTGGTCAGGGTGAATGTGGATCACCAACGGCAATTTTTTCTGTCCCATTTTCGCATCGCATTTTGGGCAGCGAGTGAAGCGCTGATCATTATAGGGGTTGATGAAAAAATTGTATTGTGAAAGAAGTGTTCCGAACCGTGGTAATTTTCTTGGCATAGGGGATGCCTTTCAGAGGGCGTCTGATGATTGACTTTCTAATGTGAGCTGGAAAGCATGACCTTTGTTTTCCAGCAACACGATCTCTTATCCGATTGATTTATATCCAATCTGCCGCAGTGCATTGATCATTATCGGGTTCATGAAGGATGAGCAGGAGCGATGGGAGGTATACGTACCAAATTTTGCTCAGACAAGGATTCGTCCATTGCTTTTTGATACTCCCCGGTCGCGCATCACCCCTTCTTCTTATAGTACTTGACGCCCTCAATATCTTTGAAGTGAGTATCTTGTGTCCAAACAATCGCATCGTTGGTGCGAACTCGTGGCAAGGATCATACTGTATGCCATGGCCAGCTTCAACTCAATTGAAATCTGTGCTGCTTCAATTGCAATTGGTCGAACCATCTCTATCTGGCATCCATAGGACATGATCCCAATTGCCTGTAAGGCATCTTCCTCTGCCAGATCGAGCAGAAGACGATTGAAGACTTCATAAACTCAAATGGAAGGTACCAATAATTTCTCCAAGTCTTGAATCGGCTGGACGAAAAATTTGGAGTTGCTGCCCTTCGTAAAATATTCCACCCAGCCCGACAAATCAACGATGTTCATCAACGCCCCTCATCCACCTCCTCGCGGATGTTCTTGGCATTGGATCCCTTGAACATTCCTAAGGCAGCTTTGATGGGTGGCACAAGGACCAACCGAATGCTCTTTTGATAAGGGATGAAGATGATCTTCTGGCTGGGTTTCAGTTTGAAGTGCTTCCGCACTTCGACTCGAATTCACGATCTGATATTTGGATGAAATGGTGGTCAAGGCTTGCATTTTTACTGCAAAAATTGTATCACAGTAGTCATCTGCAATCAGTTGCTCGCTATTTGCCAATTCCGACGAACGGCGAGGCGATGCTTTGCTTTTCTCAATCTGGCCTTGAGGTATGTGCCATGTTCACCACTATTGTGAGCTATCTACCAGAAGTTAAGACAACTGTATTGATTTGCCAATGATTGGACAAAAGCCATCTGTGAATTTTGTTGGTTGTCCGAAATAAATGGGGAACATTCTGTGATTTGCCAATCACATATCATTGGGCTAGCTTGGACCTGAGACCCTAAAGCTAACCTAAAAACACGAGTTATATGGTCCAAGGTTGCGGAAATACGGAGGTTTTTCGTAACTCATGAAAATGGAAAGAATAAGATAGCGAACCAATTCTGGAAGTGTTTTTTACGTTGCAAAAATTCAATAACCCTAAAGTTAATGACTGATCAGCGCGCTAAGTTTTTGCATAACTTCGTTGTATGCGGTTGGATGCAGTTTGCCAATAAATTTCACTTTTCTAACCCTCTGGTCAAGGTATTCACTTGATTGGACAATATTGTCCCGATTTTATCGCGTGATTGAGATAACAAAACGAAACTATTCCGCTATTGCTTCCTGCTCCAATTTCAACCCGTGTGTGATGAGATGCTCGATCACAGGCCGCACATCCCGCAAATTGGCATGAAGTGCGAGCCGTTTTAAGTTTCGGACATCGGTCCGGGTCAACGGATGCGACAGTTTTGCGTATTTCTCAAAAGTGGAAACATCCATCAGGGAAGGCTCAACACGCGCACTGATTTGTTTGCGAAGTTGGGAGAGGATGTTGAAGCCGCCATAGTCCATGTCCGACCAGAGCTTGATTTTTGTTTCTTCGGGAATGAGCCGAAGCAGACGGCGGATGGCGGGGGATGGGTTGCCCATGAGACAGATCACCGCGTGGGGCGTAGTGCGTGGGGTGGCGCGGATGAATTCGTAAAAGGATGTAAGATTCTCGATGCACAAGACAGAATCTGCGCGAACAGCGACAGTTTGTATAGAAGCGACTTGTGCGGCGGGAAATCCGACAGAAGGGGAGAATCCATTTAGTGATAATATTTCCCCGTCAATGGTGGTGAATTGCCAGTTGCCAGATAAATGAATATAGCCAGGATTGGCAACAAGATTTAACTCATGCAGTAAATCTTCGTTTGTAAACGATTTCCATTCGGGGTTGGCTTGACGCGCAAGTCGAATCGAGCGCGGGGCGTAAATCATCGAAGCGTTTGCTATCGTTGAAGACGCGCACACTGAAGACGCGATAGGGAGTCTCTGCTTGAAGGGTGGATAATGCCAATAGCGCAGCGAGCAGGTCTGAGTTAAAGTCTGATGCGGAGAGGCTGAAGGGTGATGGAGATTTTCCATCATGAATTTTTTCCAATATTTGATTTAATGCGCGGGCGCGCCAGTCATTGAAGGAAAGGCGGAACTTTTCGGCAAGTAAAAGGTTCTCAAGTTGGGAACGTTGGTTTGAAATTGGAATGCGGTTGATGAGGGTGTAAAGTTCGTGGGGCGTAGTGGGTGGGGCATGGGGTGTGGGCAGGATGATGGATTCGAGCATATGGTGTTCTTCGCCTTTGAGCCACTGGAGTTGAATTAGGTTTGAATCTGCAAGCGTTTGCATTTGTTGGTTCGCAATCATGCGCGGTTCAGGGTCTTGCTGTGAAAAATATGCGGGCAGATTTATCTCGCGCAACTTCACCTTAATCGCGCGCGTAGATGAAGCCTCGCGCCTCTCGAAAATATCAAGCAGTGCGTTGATGACAACTTGCGTATCGTAAGATGGGATAAATGAAATCATCACAACCTACTCACCACGCACCCCATCCTATTTTTCCAATTCTTTTAACATTTCACTCTTATCAATCTCCACCACAAATGAGCTATTCTCCTTGCGAACAACGGTGCAAACGGAATTAACGAACGGTAGCAATGAGCCGGATTTGTCAGGCGGGGTGGCAAGCAAAACCTGCAAGCCCGCATCTTGCATGAATTTCAACGCACTTGCGGTACGCGCTGTATCCATTTTGCCGAAGGCTTCATCGAATAGTGCGAGTTGAATCGTGTCGGAGGGACGTCCCTGATTCAAACGATAGGCTTGCGCGAATGACGCGGCCATTGCCACATAAAAAGGCGTGGTGGTTTCGCCGCCGCTTTTCTTCGCATTGATGACGCTTAACATGGCGCGGTCGCCGTTGGGATAATGAATGCGAATATCATAATTGAGATAGTTGCGGTAATCCTGAAGTTCGCGCAACTCGATATTGTCATCATCATGTGCAGATGTGAGACGCTCAAACAGCAAATCCCAGCCTTCCTGATGTTTTTGACGAAACTCCGATTCAAACAACGAGTCGCCCATGATCTGCTGGCTGTCCATCACCATATCGTAAATCTGTTTGAGCGCGGGCGATGCACTGGACACAAATTCAAACCGCTCGCCGCCGAAACGCAGTGCCGCAAGCGACGTATTCAAAAATCCCAACTGTTGCCGTGCGTCTTCGATCTGCTCGCGCAGACGGTGAATAAAATTCTCCACCAATTCCTGCTCCGCCATCGCACGTTGCTTGGCAATTTGTCCTTCATATTGCGGCAACTCCGATGAAATCAATTTCTCACGCTCGGTCATGTAACGCACCGCATCATCGGCTTCATCATAACCAAAATCATATTTCATCGAATACGCCTGCTTGGCCTCGCGTAATTTGTCACGCGAACGTTGTTCGGCGTTTTGATAATCATTTTCATAGCGCTGTGCATTTTGCAAAATTGTTTCCAATGGCTGGCGCTCGCGGCGTTTTTCATATTCTTTTTGAATATCGGATTTTGTCTCGTCGTCTGCATTTTCGGACGCAAGGAAAGTTTCCTGCTCCCGAAGTTTTTCCGCCGCGCTTCTTTCCAGGCTCGGAATTGATTCGGCTTCGAGTTTTCTGATCTCCGCTTCGAGATTTCCCAACTTGCGCGATGAATCATTTGCCTCATCCTGAATTTGACTCAACTTTTTCTGGCGTTGTTCCACTTCAGCTTTGAGCGAATCCAAATTACGCGAGTCTAAAGATTTGAGTTCCTTGTTGAATGTTTTCAATTCATCTTCAGCGGGCGCAATACGAATCAATGCTGAAAGCGCGTGTTCCAAATCCACCAAGGGACGTATTTTATCTCGGGTAAGTGCAAGCCTTTCGCGCAAGGCAGACATCCTTTCATTCAACAAAACCATCTCGCCCGCGATTTCATCCAGCCGCATTTGACGCTGTTCAATTTGACGTGGCGCTGCGCGCTCCCCGATAAACCAGCGGCGATACACATTTGGGTTGAGATGGCTGTCTGTAAAATTGCGGCGCACGAAACAATCGCGCGTGATGGCGGTTCGATGTGCGCGCAGGTCTTCGATATTTTCGCATTTGATGTAATTTCCCAAAAGCAAATCCACGTAGGCGCGGGCGGCAGGATTCTTCGCGGTCACTTCGCTGGAGAGAAATTCACTCCCGCGCCTGGGAAAATTTTGTTTGAGGATATTTTCTGTATCCAGGATCGCCGCGCCATGAATCGAATCCTTATTCTTGCGATAGATTTTCATCGCGGCATTGTACTGCTCAGGCGGGACAAGCAAGGTAAAGCGGTTGAAGCCAAGCAAGCCTTCCACTGCGTCCTGCCAGGATTCGTCAGGGATGGAAAGTTCATCGCATAAATATTTCACTTCATCCGCGCCAAGATTCAATTCGGCGCGCAGGAGATGACGCAGCCGTGCCGAGTGAGGCGATTCGGTTTCGTAAGAAGTATCGCGGTCGCCCGTCCGCAGTTTGCGAATATCATCTTCGAGATTGGCACCTTCATCGCGCAACTCATTTACTTTTTGGGAGAGCAAAATTTCTTCGCGGGAGAAATCATTAGCGAGGGATTGGATGATGGTGGGGAGTAAGGCGTGTGACCCTTCGACACTGCTCAGGGTAAGCGTGGTAAATGGAGAATTGATGAACGATCCAAGTTCGTTAGGAATCGGGAGTTTATCGGCAACGAGATGGTCACGAAGTTTTTTCGCGTCGGCGGATTCGCGCGCGAGGGATTCGTCGGCTTGCTTTTTGCGTTCGCGCAAGGTAGTCAGTTCATCGTTCAGAATCGCGATCTTCTCGCGCAGTTCTTTTTCTCTGATGGCGTTTTGGTCGGTGCGCAGGGCAATCTCCGCGTCGGTGAGAGCGGCTTGGGCGAATTTCAATGCGTGGGAAATTTCGTCCCGATGAAGCTCTTCGCGGCTGTAGTCCAGCTTGAAAGATTCCAATTGGAGGCGTGCCTGCTTTAACTGGTCGAGAAAAGTATCAGCTTCGGCAAGACGCGCGATGGCGGTGTTGCTGATTCGCTTTCGGCGGTTGGCGACGCGCTCTTTATTCAATTCCTCGACGGCATTCAGAAAGTCAATCCGCTCGCGTACGCGGATTGCCAGTGTCTCGAAATGGCGCATGGTTTCGAGTTGTGCTTGCAGAGTTTTCACATCCACCAGATTTTCGTCGAGCAAATAGTTGTGGACAAAAGAACGAATATCCGTCAGCGGACTGAACGCAAGACCTTTTACAATCTTCGCGGGAAAGGTATCTTTGAGCTGCCCAAGCCTGTTGAGCAAATGCACGCGGTAATCTTCGATTTTGGTGAAGACGCGCACACCTGCATTGACGGGAAGCAAGAAATTTTCAAGATGACGTTTGAACGCGCGCGTGTCAAATAATTGTCCCTGGGCCTTGAAGAACCAATCATCGTTTAACTGGGCGTTATGTACGATGAAATAAGCGACATCCGGCGCGCGCCCGTCCTCAAAAGCGTCAATCACCGCTCCGTGAGCGAAAAATGTGCCGTCGGGATTCTTGAATTCCAATGCAACTACGCTCGTTGCATCGCCGCGCAAAAAACGCTGACCTTCCGTGCCAAGCTCTCCGCGCACATAACTTGCTAGTGTGCGCTTCCCACCGCTCAACGCGGCTTGATTGAAGCGCACGTCACGCTGTCCGCCTACCAATGCAAATTGAACAGCATCGAGAATTGTGGATTTGCCAACGCCATTAATGCCGATAAAGTACGTTGTGCCGTTGCAGTTAATGGAGATATTCTCAAACAAATGCCAGTTGACGAGACGGATGCGGGTGAGAAGTTTCATTCTTCGCCTTCCGTAATTTCTTCCCCGTTCCCACCCCGATACTTTCTCAACCACGCTTCCATTTCATCCGCGCTTTTAATAGGAAGAATCAATCTAACCGAACCACGCAGTCGTAAACGTGCTTCTGCATCGCGGACATCAATATTGCGCCCTTCAATAGTTTCGACCAGACCAAGGGAACGCAGGCGGCGGAGCAGCGTTTCATATTGAACCACACCCAAGTCGCGCTCTCTGCCAGTGATGGTGCGATATTCTTCGCGCACTTCGCCGATGGTCACAACCGGATCGTTTGCCAGGCTCAATTGCTCGATTTTTTCTTCATACAGTTTTCGCAAAACGACGATCATCAGGGACTCATCCAATTTGAAACGGGCGCGGCTGTATCCATATTCTGAAACAACTTGAAAAATGCGATGGTAGTCGTCGTGCAGAAGATTGAAGCCCGTCAACTCCAACAAGTCTTCAAACACCGCGCGATGCCGGTGAACAAAATAATAATCATCCTTGTCTGAGTCGGCATCTTGATAGAGGAAGGTTTGTCCAAGCAAACGGTTCACAATGCGCGGCACATCACGTCGTGATTTTTCGGGAATGTCGCTCAGAACGATCGCTGAATCAAAAGGCATTATTACTCCATAATAACTGATGGTCCCTATACGCTTGGCTATTTGACCATCGTAGTTCTACAATTTAATCAACTCAAACGGCACAACCCGATATCCGCCCAATGAAACCGCGTCACCTTGCATGATTTCCAAGCCATATTCCACATCTGGGTGATGAGCGTAGGCGATAATGGTCGTTAACCAATGCAAATCATCACGCACATCATCGGGGAATTGGGTCACAGGCAAGCGCTGGGACTTGCCAAATAAGCCAAGAACTTTACGGTTGACTTTATCGGGAGAGAAAGCCTGTGTTACATCGCGCATGGTGTCCGCGCGAAGTAAAGCCAGATCGGAGGGGGCTAAGATCGGGGAAAGGATCTTGTTCGACACGAAGGGAGAGCGTTTTTGCGGTGGCGTGTAAAACCCGTGCGTATCGGGAATTTTTACAGGGAATTGTCTCAACTGCGGAGAGTTTTCGGGCAACTCAATCATCCCATCGAGGCGAAGCGCGGACAGGTGTTGTGCCAGCGAAACCAAACGGTCTTTGAAATTACCATCGGCGCTGCTGAGTTGATAACGCACCTGTCGCAGTGATGTTCGCAGGTATTGAGCGTGACGCTCGTCAATGTCTTCGATCAGCGGGTCAAGCCCATCCAATTGATTGACGATAAATTCCAGGCGATGGATGATCTCCTGTTCGGCTTGTGCGGGTGAAAATCTGCTTTGCAGGGCAAGTTCTTCGGCGGCTTCTTGCAGCCACTTTTCGTTATACAACCACTTCTGCGCCTGGTTGACAATATCGCGGCGATAACGCGAAACATGGTCGGACGTTTTCAGCGCGTGATAGGCAGGTCCCAGCGTGTGCGAATAATCGTTGAATTGCAGACGCAATAATTCTGCCACGTCGGTCTGTTTTGTCGCGCGCTCCACGTAGCGGCGGATGTTGTGATTTAACTCGCTCAATCCGCGCGCAACCTGACGAACGTTCTCGTAGGTTTGTGTCACCGCCAGCGCGGCGGAAAAATCCTTCGTGCGCGACGACATCATCAACTGATGCGCGGCGTATAACTGCCCAGTAAATTCGCGCGGCTTTTGTTCCTGAATGGTTCGCATGGCTTCGAGCAGTGTGAAGGCGTAATCAGGCAGGATGATCGTCTCGGAATAATCGGCGTGCTGTTCGCGTTCGATCCAACCTGTTTCCGCGAGTCTGCGGATGACGAAGCCTGCGGTATCCTGCTCGGATTTTTGATTCGCCGTCGAAATCGAATCAGGCTCACCCAAGGCGTGATCCGCCATATCTGCTGCCATTTCCGCCTCCGCGTTCGCTTCCTTCAAATAATCCACGATCTCGGCGAAGGCAACTTCACGCGTTACGCCAGAACGATTGAATTCTGCTAGTGCGTAAATCCGCAGGAGGATCGCAATGTAATGGCGTTGAAGCGTGGATTGTCCCTGTGTGGCGAAGAGGTTGAAGATATTGGGAGGCAGGATGTCAAATGGATTTGTCATGGGGCGACTCCATCACAAGTATATCCTGCAAGTTACACTGAAGAAGGTCGCATAAGCGCGCCAGAGAATCCAAATCTACATGACGCGCCAAGCCCGAATCCAAGCGATAAACGAAATCCTTTGCAACCCCTGCCTTTTCTGCAAGCTTGCGTGGCGACATGCGCTCGCCGGTTGTTGCCTGATATTTGCCCAATAAAATGGTGATGCGACCAGATGTTGAAATCCTAGAACCCATGTTCTAATTTTACTAATAAGTGAAGGTTTTGTCAAGAAGTTTGGCGTGAAAAGCGGACATGTAGCGGCGGATACAATACAAATGCTATTAAATGCCTCCCAATCTTTGCGCTGTGCTGGCTGGCTCACCCGTGCCGGAAAAATATGGATGGATAACTAAGTGCTAACACTGGGCGCTGTTGTTCGTGCGCAGAAGGATCCAAAAAACTTCCGAGATCGTATCTTCGGAAGTTTCTATTTATAATATCAATACCTTCGCCAAAATTGAACTAAGAAAGTAGGGTTTATCGCGTAAAGTAGGTTTGCGAAAACATCCAAACCCGAGAGGCCCATGACAGAGATTCTACAGCCATATGATAGCAGGATGCTCCATCAGATAGCGGTGGAGATTCCCCGTGGAAACCAAATTTTCATGGAGTTTGATCATGCAGCGGCGCTGAAAGCCATGTGAGGAATTGCGGTCTGTCCCCAAAAACGCTGGAGATTCCGTTCTTGAAATTGATTCCATGGAATGGGTCCGAGCAAATCTAAGATTCGCCTGGCAGGTGGACAGTCTTGCCAAAGGAAGGCAGTTTATTAGGCCGCAAAATGCGGAATGTAAATTATGCGGTTCGGTTTGCCACAGGTGCGAAAGCGAGTCGAAACGGGGTAAATAGGGTTGCGGATCATGTTTTTTATCTCCGGAGGGATGAAATTGGTTGTGACAAATTGATTTTAGCCCAAGGGTCGCATTGAATTGGGAGACCGAACCGTTTAGCTCAGACCCTATGGTTTGTGTTTTCTCAAAAATCCGGACGGATGACTTAAGGAGGCCAGTATGAACCAGCATAGCTATTCTTTGTTACTTCCCATCCACAATCTGGCCTTCTATCAAATATGGATTACTTAGTTCTCCATCTACTACCAAGTATAACCACTGGTATCCAACTCTCCACTCTGTCTTAAGGTCGGTTCGGATTGTAGCCGTCTTCTGATTCAATCGAACGATTTCACCACGCACATCATTATTTTCCTTATCACGGAAACCCACTATTTCACCAACTTTGAGTTGACTTTTATCCAGCCTTTTCTTTGATGAAGCGGTTAGGTCAGTATTTTCTTCATCTAAATTGACCCAGCAAACAGGGATTACCCACTTCTTTTGGTCATGTACATTTTCTACTAATAATTGTATTCTTCTTAGTCGAATTACTTTGGCGTCGATCAATCGATTTTCTACAGGATCGAAGTAACAGATCATTTGGCCAGGATGTAAACGCTTTTTGATTTCATCAACCCGTTGTGGATTTTCTAATTGCTGGTTGATCGCAATACTCAATCTGTAAAGATCAAATAATGAAGCCTGTTTCAAATCTTTTATGATTCTCGAATAATCCATTGCCAATACCTTATCTTCTACTTGCGCCAGCACTCAACGAGGTGTTCAGTTGCCGTTGTATAACCTGCTAGACTATGGTTTGTCACGGACTAAACGCTTAAAATAATATAGGCAAATAGACAGCGATAAACTCAACGTCTAATGCTTTTGGTTGTTATTGACTCCCGTCTGGTAGTAGAGGCGTAAGCGGGGGATCTTTTTGTTGCACATCTGGCATATGATAGCTCCTTTCTTTACCGAACAAAGCTGAATAGATTCTAGTCGGCCCGTTTGCTTGTATTGTCCTGGCTGCGAACCGTCAGTGCATCCTTTATATTCAACCGTCATTGCATCGTTGTCAACTTTGGCGGTCATGTCTGACCTTCCTGCAGTGCACAGCCTCTGATAGGAATAACTTCAAAATTATAGTTGCTTCCAGTGGCGATGGTCAAAGTACAAGGCACTCGCATCTAATTTTATGCTAAAAATGGAACTTTGACACTTCAAAAGGGCACTTTCAATATTGGATTCCGAGGAATTCATGCACCTTATCCGATTTTTCCGCCTACGAAAGATTGGTTTACCAGAGCTGTGGTTTCGATGTGCCAAATTATCCAAAATGGGCCGAAAAGCATCAAAGAATCGAATTTAAATGCGATTGCCCTGAGTCAAAGTGCTAACCACTTTTGTCAGCCAGATTCCAATGGAGGTAATTGTGAATAATGAATTTCGCACCGCCAACTGGCGGGTCAATCCGGCGAGGAGATTTGTCGGACCTTGGGTCTTTTTATTTTAGCACTCTGTAAGCAATGCTACCACTTTGTATTGGCCGTTGTGCTGATGCCCGCTGACTTGCCGATGTGTTTATACATTGTCACATTCGTAAATGGTTCACCCAGAATGCCATCATGGATAGCCCATGAACGCAAACGAATGCTGTCCACCGCATTAGGTAAACGAAATGGTGAGCCATCCAGTTTCTTGAGCAGGTCGCCATCCTCCAAGAATCCCTGATGGATGTGTTCCATCAACTTTCGTCCCTGCTGATATGCAAAACCATACCGTTCGAAGATGATCGCGTTGTGATAATACAATGGCTCGACGAAGTATAGATCGTGCCCGAGCTCCTCAATGAAATTTTCGAACCCGATTACGGCAGCTTGTAACAACCGCAGCCCGCGTCGTACCTGACCTGGAGCGAGTCCCGCTTCGAGGGCCGCCTGCTCGGCCTCGAGGTTTCGCGTTAATGTGCCGAATTGAGTGGCGACTCCATCCGGCATCCGATCTACATCGAAGCGCCGCGAAGCGGGATCATTCAGGACGTAAAGAAGAATATGGATTTGTCCGTTGACTGTATCTGTCATGTGACCGTAAAGAATGGGATCGGGAAAATTCGGTTCATGAAATAACGACATTTCCACATTGCTGGAACCGGGTGCAAATTGAAATTGGGTGAACAAGTCGAATTGAGGTGCGTCTATTTTGGGAAGATGAAAATGTTCCAGCAGTTCGCGTGGAATCAATCTGCAATAAATACTGCGCTTTTCTTCCTCTGGCAACAAATTGATCCCTGCGATAGTGGAAGGCTTCATAGGTCACTCCCTGTGATGTGCTTCCCGTTTGGCTTCGCGCTCTGCGTCGCGTTTCGCAATCGTCTCGCGCTTATCATACAATTTCTTTCCGCGCGCCAAAGCGATTTCGATCTTGGCGCGGCCATCCTTTAAATAGACTCGCGTCGGAACAATCGTCATGCCTTTCAAGCGCACCGCGTCCCATAGTTCGCGGATTTGCTTTTTATGCAAGAGCAGTCGGCGCTTTCGTTTGGGATCATGATTGAAGCGGTTGGCCTGTTCATACGGAGCGATATGCGCCTCGACCAAAAAAGCATTCCGGCCATTTTCAATATCCACGTAGGATTCAACGATACTCATCTGCCCGGCGCGGATCGATTTGATCTCGCTGCCTTGCAACGATAATCCTGCTTCAAACCTTTCCAGAAGAAAATATTCAAAACCAGCCTTGCGGTTGGTGGCTATAACTTTTACTTCTTCAGCCATCATTTCATTTTAACACGATTGCGAATTTTAACTTTAAAATGGAGATCAAGCAAGCATGGGTTGTGCTCTAGCAGTGGGAGTGCCCCATTTGAAGATTATGATTCCGGCTAATATACGCGCTGCGGCAAAGATAAACAATGCCATCGTCAGGCCGATTGCATTTGCGATCAGCGGGCCGGCCAGTGAACCGATGAGCACACATAAATTCAATATCACGTTATACCATGCCAAATAGGCAGGACGATCATTTGCAGGGATGTGTTCGAGAAGATAATTTGCGTATGCGCCGGTCGCCAATGCGGATGCGAGTCCACCAATTGCTGAAGTGATATAAAAATGGAAGGGAGTGCTGGATAACGCCATACCGATTGGATACAATGCCATGCTCAGGATTCCAATGGCTGTTACTTTTTGATTTCCAATCTTCTGAACCATGCTTCTCAATTGAGTTGAACCGATAAGCAATATAAAATAAAAAATCGCCGAGCCAATGCCGATTTGATTATCAGTCAGATGCAATACGTTAACTTGAACCAATGGAAAGATGGGCAATGGAAGATTTTGAGTCATGTGAAAAGCCAATAGCGCAAACAGGACAACTCGGAACGGTGTTTGCCAGATGTCAGCGCGGATGGCGGAGAAAAAGCCCAAGCGTTGATTCGTTCTCTCGGGACTTCTGACCGGTTCCGGCTTCGATGGAAGCGCTTTAACATTTGATTCTATAACTGGCTTGATCAGATAGAGATGCAGACTGCTCATTGCCGCACCAAAGAATCCGATGCCAAACACAACCTGATACCCGACAGGAAAGGGAAGCTGGTTAAGCAAATATCCGCTACCAACCGAGGAAATCATGTAGGTAATGGACAGCACCACGTTTCGGACGCCGGCCACATGAGCCCGATACTCACCAGGAACCGCAGATGCAAATAACGCGTTGAAATCCCACGGATAACGGCGTGAGCGGGATGGCCATCAGAAGGGCCAGAATAATCAATGCCCAAATTTGTGCTGAATTTCCAAATATCCAGGGAAGAGGAACCCAGAGCAGGAAACCAATCCGGTAGATAACGGAAGACCAAAAGACGCCTTTGCCAATTGGACGGGCTTCGACCCAATGCCCGGCAGGGATAGCCAGCATCAGACTGACAATTGCACCCATTGCGGTGAGTAAGCCAATTTCAAATCCATTGGCGCCCAGCCGCGTGGCATAAATGTTAAGGAAATTGACTGAAGAACCTGCCAGGATGCCATACCAGCCCATATCGAAGTAAAGGTGGATGAAGTTTAAGCGATGTTCTTGTGGGATATTGCTAGCAAAGAGTCGAGGGAACACAACGACGATTATACTGTTTTGAGCTGAAAATATCGGGCTCCCGGATCAATTCATTGGGTTGGATTTTCACTTTTGTCAACGAAGTGAACTAGAACAAGTTGACTCGAACTTTGGATGAACAGCGATGAATATTTTCTGCTGACCCAATCCGCACTATGCTCTTTGACAGGCTTCGAAAGATTAATTCTTCTCATGAAATCAGCACATTTTCTTTACCAGTGCGAAGAATGCTCTTGATATACTGCACTCTTTGTATATAAAGGAGATCAAATGAAAAAAGCAATAGCAATTACAGTTTTGAGTATTCTTGTATTGGTACTGACAGCGTGCGGTGCCTCTGTAAGCTCGTCCCAATCCAATTCAAGTAGCGGATCGACTACATCTTCGAGTTCATCAACTTCAACTCCGATCAGCACTCCGAGCGGATCTACTACGTCGAATGGAAGCTCTTCAAGTTCAACAAGTTCCGCGCCGATGAACGGTACCCCAACAACCGGAATCTCTGCATTGCAACTTGCCGCCGGCATGTTGAAGCTAGTCGGCACATCCAACGCAGTCACATCGCAGGAAGCAACTCAGCTTTTGCCGCTATGGCAATCCTTGCAGCAAATTGAAAGTTCAATGCCGCAGGGTGGACAGCGACCGCAAGGAACACCTGGTGCGCCGCAGCCGAATCCCACGATGATGGCAATGCGACAGCAAGTCGCAGCGCAAATTACGTCTATTGAGAACGCAATGCCGCCCGCGCAAATTCAGGCGATTACGGCTATGAATTTAACCGGGCAGGATATCTTCGCGGCATTCCAACAAGCGGGAATCACCATGGGTGGATCCGGCCGGGGCGGTTTTGGTTCCTCCAATGGAGGTACCTTTACTCCTCCGCAAGGTGGTACTCCTCCGGTTGCTGGTACACCGGGCGCGTTTCGAGGAGGCGGCTTTGGTCAAGGTGGCGGGCGGATGGGAATGGGCAACTTCCTACCCCCTAGTGTGGTAACTGGAATTATCCAGTTCCTGCAAAAGACCGCAGGCTCCTGATATAAACGAATAACTCGATTCAGGTGTTACATCTACTTCTTGCAACACCTGAATTATCTTAAGCCAACTGATTTGGACTCAGGAAACTGATAACGGGAAAGTAGATTGAGTGTCGACCAAAATTCTGTTTTGCAAATCCCATAAGCGACGATAAATTCCTCTTTGATCGAGCAAGGTCTGATGCGTGCCGCGTTCGACGATTTGGCCGTGATCCATAGCTAAAATCTCGTCCATGTTTTCGAGTCCGACCAGCCGATGCGTGATGAGCAATGAAGTTTTTTTGCGCATCAAAGTAAATAATGTTTCCAGCACTTGTCGTTCTGTCAATGTATCCAGATTGGCAGTTGGCTCGTCCAAAATCAGAATCGGTGCGTCTTTAATGATGGCACGTGCAATCGCAAGCCGCTGGCGTTCTCCACCACTCAATCGCAATCCCTGCTCGCCGATTATCGTATCATAGCCTTTGGGCAGTCCCGTGATAAAGTCATGGATTTGTGCAGCGCGCGCTGCTGCCTCGACTTCTTTCCTTGTGACTCGTCGACGTGCCATGCGTAGGTTTTCATAGACGGATGTGTTGAAGAAATAGATGTTTTGTGAAACGTAAGCGATTCGTTCGCGGACTTCGTCCGGGGCGTACGCTTTGAGTGACTCTCCACCCAAACGGATTTCTCCCAACTCGTAATCCCAGAATCTGAGCAACAAATTCGCCAGTGTACTTTTCCCTGCGCCGCTTGGCCCAACAATCGCAATGGATGATTCAGGTGTAATGTTGATGGTGATATGTCGAAGAGCCGGAATCGATTGATTAGGATATGCAAAAGATAAATCCCTGATATTTAGCTCGTAATTTGTAATTTTCTTATTGGTTGGTGCCTGCTCGCTGACAGCTGGCTTTATATCCACCACTTCAAATAAGCGCCGCGCGGCTTCGCGGGAGCTGATCCACATTTGCGCCGCGAGCGGCAAAGGCGTGACGGCTTCGAATGATGATAAGGTGATCAACGCTAAGGATGCAAGGATGACACCGTTAAGTTGTCCAGCAATGACGAGCGGAATGCAAAAGAAGAGCACAAGCCATAAGACGAAATTACTTATAAAGGTGGATAGGCCCGAATAAATGCCATTGATTCTCGCCAGGCGCGTCTGCGAATCGCCATAAGATTTTCCAGTTGAAGTTATTTTTGATAAGCGATCCTGTGCTTGACCGAAAGCGAGAATATCAGCAATGCCTTGAATGCCATCTACAAATTGAATGTTCAAATCTGCGCGTTGAGTAATGACATCCATGCCGTGACGCTGACTCATTTTCTGTGCGAGGATGGGCAGGATCAAGCCGAGGAGTAAGAAGAAGTCAATCAACAACACGGCTAACCGCGGGTCGGATGAAGCGAGAAAGATGGATACGCCGATCATCACGAGTATAGCGGTCAGCGGCGGTGCGATCACGCGGACATAAAAGTTCTCCAGCGTTCCCACATCACTGATGATGCGCGCTAATAAATCACCGGCGCGATATTCCATCAAGCGCGCGGGAGCCAGCGGTTCGAGTTTTTCATAAAACCAAACGCGCAAGCGACTCAGCAATCGGAAGGTGACGTTGTGCGAAACGAGACGTTCGAGATAGCGGAAGACCGCACGCGCGATGCCGAAAAATCTCACACCGACTATGGCAACTGATATCACGGCAATCGAAGGATGAAGCGCAGCTTCTGAGAGCAACCACGCCGACGTGCCCATCAATGCCACGCTGGCTCCAATGGTGAGGCTGCCGAGCAAAACTGAGAGCGCAACCCAGTTCCATGAGCCTTTGAGAAAATACAACAGCCGTACGAAGATGGATTGTTCATGGTCGGTGATTGGTGGTTGGCTTACAGTCGGAGGTTGAACAAGATTAGTAATTTCATGAACTTGAATTCCTTCGACTTCGTTCGATGTAAGCTTTAAACTTTCAACATGAAATTTATTATTGACTTTCACCATCTTTGCATATGCGCCGTTCTGTGAAATCAGTTCGCGGTGTGTTCCTGTTTCAACAATGCGACCATCTTCGAGTACAACAATCTGATCGGCATTGAAAACGGTGTTCAAACGATGCGCGATGGTGATGACCGTTCTTCCTTGCATCAGGCGGCGAGTCGATTCTTCTAAAGCGGATTCCGTTTCGGGATCGAGACCCGAGGTCGGCTCATCGAGAATCAAAATCGGCGTGTCTCTGAGAAAGGCGCGGGCGAGTGCGAGGCGTTGGGCTTGTCCGCTCGATAGACGCGCTCCGCTTTCACCGACGACTGTTTCATATTTGTCTGGAAGCGATTCGATGAACTCATCTAAATACGCGGCACGCGCCGCAGAAGCGACTTCTTCATCGGTTGCATTATGCTTGCCGAGGCGAATGTTGGCGGCAACCGTATCGTGGAAGAGATGCGGTCTTTGCGGAACCCATGCAATGTAATTTAACAATTCTTGATTTGTAACCTGTGATGTGCGGTTGGCAATGATGTTGCCTTGTGTTGGTTGAATGAAGCCAAGCAAAAGACTGATTAACGTGGATTTACCCGCGCCTGTTTTACCGACGAGCGCGATCTGTTGTCCGCGTTCAATGGTTAAGTTGATATTTTGTAAAACAGATTTGGTTTCGGATGGATATGTGAACGAAACACTCTTAAATTCAATGGACGATATTTCTTTTACAAACTGCTGACTGCCGACCGCCAGCTGATTGCTGGTAACGGGTGTATCCAGAATTTGAAAAATGCGCTGCGCGGCAGTTGTTCCCGACATGCCCGCATGGAAGCGCAGACCCAACATCCGCAGCGGCAAATAAAACTCCGGTGCAAGGATCAACAAAAAGAGCGCCTCCTGAAAATGCATTTGTCCATAAAGCAGGCGCAAACCGACTTCAACCGCGATCATCGCGGTGCTAATCGTGGCGAGCAATTCCAATGCAAATGCGGAAAGAAAAGTAACTTGTAAAACCTTCAAGGTTGTATCGCGAAACTGGTCGCTGACTTTGGCGATGTTCTGCGTCTGTGCTTTCGATTGACCAAAAAGTTTTAGCGTTGTCAAGCCTTGCAAGCTGTCAAGAAAATGTGCAGAGAGTTGACTCAATATTTCGTATTGCTGTTTGGTCACGCCTTCTGCACTGCGCCCAATCATATACATGAAAAACGGAATCAATGGCGCGGTCAATAAAAGGATGATGCCGGATAATAGATCAAGTGGAAATACCAGAATCAAAATGGTGATCGGGACGAGCGTGCTGATAACGAGTTGCGGGAGATACTGGCTGAAGTATGCATCCAGCGCTTCTACTCCCTCGACGGCAGCTGTGGTCAATTCACCGGTGCGTTCGCTTCGGCTGAAAGCGGGACCGAGTGCGAGGATGTGTGCGAAGAGTCGTTCCCGCAGATTCGATTTCACGCGCACGGCCACGGCATTTGCCGCAACTTCATTGAGCCACGTCAACGATCCCCGCGCGGCGATGACGATGAACAGCAGTTGCAACCAATGTGTAACTTGAAACAAAGTCTGCTTTTCGAGGAAGACATCGTTAACGGTGGCGCTGACGAGGTAGGCCTGGCCGATTGCCAGCAGTCCGATAAAAAGTCCGGAGAGAATCGTTAAGGTGAGGGCGAGCCGAGAGTCGCGGGCAAGAGCGAGGAGTTTGCGATGCATAAGTTTGAATTATAAAGCGAAGGGGACGGCTTAGCCGTCCCCGGTTTGCAATGGAGATCGAGATTTAGTAGACGAGTGATTCTTTTTTCGTTGTAATACGCTTGCGGAACATGTAATATGTCCAGCCTTGGTAGATCAGAACAATCGGGACGAAGATCAAGGCGATGATGCTCATGACCGACAGTGTATACGCAGAAGATGATGCGTTATAGATCGTAAGACTGTAGCTGGGGTCGGTGCTGGAGATCATCACGCGCGGGAACATGATCATGAAGAAGGTAACTAGTGTGAAGACGATGTTGACTGCAACCAGAATGAACGCCCAGCCTTCCTGCTTGCGATTGATGAAGTATCCGCTCACCAGCAGTGCAATCACTCCAACGATCGGAATGATGCCCGGGTTCAATCCGAGATGGATATAGATGTCAGTGAAGATGTAGGTCGTAAATAAAAGAATTAAGCTCAACACCACCGCGGCAATGTAGAGTTTCTTGGCAAATCCATTTACGCGCTCGCGCAAATCCCCATCCAATTTGAGGCCGAGGAAATTCGCGCCGTGAAGTAGGAAGATCGACACAGTAGTGAGTCCGCCGATTAAACC
The DNA here is from genome assembly GCA_963783295.1 of uncultured Chloroflexia bacterium. Lineage (GTDB taxonomy): Bacteria > Chloroflexota > Anaerolineae > Anaerolineales > Villigracilaceae > Fen-1038. The sequence continues at coordinate 83,011 of CAWAMX010000005.1, forward strand.
ATAGGGATTGAGAAGCGTGAATAGATTCCCGGTGTACATCATCTTTGCATCAATTGGCACGCCCTCTGCGAGATTGGCAAATGCAACACCGAGCAAGAGCGCGGCGAGGAATGAGCCGACTGCAATCATCCAATCGAATAACGTGCGCCATTTGGGGTTGGCATCTTTGGAACGATATTCGAAAGAAATGCCGCGAATGATGAGTGCCACGAGCAACAGGAACAACGCGAGATAGAAACCGCTGAACATGGTGGCATACCATTGTGGGAATGCGGCAAACGTCGCGCCGCCAGCAGTCAACAGCCAGACTTCGTTGCCGTCCCAAGTCGCGCCGATAGCATTGATAATGGCGCGTCGCTCTTCATCCTGCTTGCCCAAGAACGGAAGAAGCATTCCTACGCCGAAGTCAAAACCTTCGAGGAAATAGAAGCCCACCCAAAGAACTGCGATCAGAATGAACCAAAGAACTTGAAGAAATTCATGAGACATATTGAACCTCCACCAATTAATCCTGCCCGCCGACAACCGGAGGCGCAGCATCCACCGATTCTGCCATCGCCGCATCCGGACCGAGAACGGCGTACTTCTTCATCAAATAGAAATCTGCAACTGCGAGCGCGCCGTACACCACAACATATCCGATCAACGAAATGAGTAAGTCCACTGTTGTCAGATTGGGCGAAACTGCATCCTGCACTTTGAGCAAACCTTGCACGATCCAAGGCTGACGTCCCATTTCAGTTAACAACCAGCCACAGATGTTTGCAATATATGGCAAAGCGATAACCCATGGCACCCACTTCATCCATTTGGCTTTTGCAATGTCGCCGCGCATGGCAAAGAGAAAGAGAATAGCCAGGAGCGCCATGAGAAAACCAGCGCTCATCATGAGGCGGAAGCCCCAGTAAGTAACGACCATCAGAGGGATGTATTGACCGGGACCATACTGTTGTACATATTGAGCTTGAATATCATAGACGCCCTCGACCTTGCATGTGAAATTATCGCACGCGAGGAAGCTTGTTACAGCCGGGATTTGTAAGGACCAAACTTCTTTTCTTCCGCTCAAATCGCCAATGGTCAAAATGGAGAACGATGCAGGTTGTTGGGTATCCCATAGCGCTTCAATGGAAGCCATCTTCATCGGCTGAGTTTGGTAAACATATTGCCCTTGTGAATGTCCATCGAGGATCACCAGCAGAACCGCGACCAGCCCAACAATGGCTCCCATTTGAAAAGAGCGTTTGAAAAAGTCCACGTTCTGCTTGCGGACGATATGATATGCGCTCACGCCCAGAATCAAAAAGCTGGCTGTGACCAAACCAGCAGCAACGGTATGTCCGAAGAAGAGCCAGCCCTTCGGATTGGTGACCAATGCAAAGAAATCATTCAGCATTGGACGACCCGAAATCGGGTCAATCACATAGCCAACCGGATGTTGCATCCAGCCGTTGGCAAGCAGTATCCATAGCGCGGATAAATTCGATCCGATCGCAACCAGCCAAATCGCGGCCAGATGAACTTTCTCAGGAACTTTTCCTTCACCGAAAATCCAAATGCCTAGGAAAGTCGATTCCATAAAGAAGGCCAATAGCGCTTCAATCGCCAGCGGTGCGCCGAAGATATCGCCTACGAAACGGCTGTATTCGGACCAGTTCATGCCGAACTGAAATTCCTGTACGATGCCAGTTACTACGCCAATGGCAAAGTTGATCAGGAATAGTTTGCCCCAAAACTTTGCCATCTTATGGAAAGCCTCATCCTTGGTCTGGTAGTAACGGGTCTGCATGAATGCGACGAACCAGCCTAAGCCAAGCGTGAGTGGGACGAACAAAAAATGATAGACAGTCGTAAGAGCGAACTGCAATCGCGAAAGAATAAGTGGATCCATAGCATCTCCTTCGATATGATTTTTAGTACGTGCACCTCCTGCACGTACGGATTCATGAGCTGTAGTTAAAGATTGGTAGCGAAACGATATCGGTTTCTAAAGCATCCTGAGCGAGATCATCAAAAGTAATGGCTTCCAATTCGTGAATAATCGTCGTTTGTAATTTTCCCCAGCGGCATCGTACCGGACATTTTGTGTCGAACGGGCATTGAGTACGGCCCGATATGCAATCTGAGACGGTTATCGGCCCTTCGAAGTATTCCACCACTTCACGTAGATTGATTTGATCGGCGGGGCGGGCAAGTTCGAGTCCGCCATCCCGGCCAGGGAAGGTGATGATAAATCCAGATCGTGCTAGTTCCGCTACGATGCGTGGCGAGAAGGCGGGTGGAATTAACATTTCACGTTGAATCTCGGTAGTCGAGATTCGTTTTCGTTCCGAATGTTTGGCAAGCGCCAGCACAACTCGAATCGCGTAATCTGTTTGCCGATTGATGCGGATCATTCTTTTCTCATTAGGGATACGACTTTAATGATTACCTTAACTGTAAAGGTTTATGTCCCGGTGATAAAGTATAAAACGTCACAATCAGAATATTACATAAATCATCAGGGTTTTGAGAGATCGATGCCGCTGATTTCTAGCTAATCTTTGCCCCATATGATAAACTTTTTCTGAAAGGCCCAATACCCAAACATGAAGAATATTTTGAATTTTTCTCCTGATACATCCGAAAACGACTTGCGTCTCGCCGTCATTGCCTGCGGCGAGATTTGTTATTCCCGTCATTTGTTAATGTCGAACGATGGGAACATTTCCATTCGTCTTGGTGGCGAACGTGTTCTGATTACTCCTGCAAAGCTTTGTAAGGGACGAATGGAGCCGGATGATTTGCTGATCGTGGATTTGATGGGGAAGGTGATTGATTCGACGAAGAACCGCGAGCCCTCCTCCGAAACGCCAATGCATCTCGAAGTTTATAAACAGCGTCCTGATCTGCGTGCCGTGATTCATTGTCATCCGATCTTTGCCACAGCATTGACGGTCGCGGGTCTGGAATTTCCCGCCGATATCCTGCCTGAAGTCATGCTCACCTTAAAAAATGTGCCCGTTACTGATTATGCCACACCATCATCTCACGAGGATGCAGAAGTGATTCGTCCATGGATTCAAGATCATAATGCCATTCTTCTTCGCCAGCATGGAAGTTTGACCGCTGGAAAAAACCTGGATGAGGCACTGATTCACCTTGAACGCATCGAACATATTGCTGAAGTGTTCTGGAGGGCTTCCATGTCCGGCCATGTCAATCGTATCCCGCCAGACGAGTTGGAAAAACTTTGCCAAAAACTTTGACAATCCATTCATCCCATGTTAAACTCATCACGCTTTCACTGGCGCACTCTCGTGAGTGCGCCTTTTCCTGTGCCATGAGAACTGTTTTTTGGGAAGATAACTGTCTCAAGATGATAGACCAGCGCCTTTTGCCCAACACGTTGGAAGTAGTCGCGTATCGGACACACCAGGAAGTCGCGCAAGCGATCAAGGATATGGTGGTGCGCGGCGCGCCTGCCATCGGCGCGGCGGCGGGATTTGGACTCGCCCTCGCCGCGCACGAGTCCGCTTTCGCCTCGACGCCTGAATTGCTGACCGACCTCCAGAACGCTGCGGCCGTTTTACGGTCCGCACGACCGACTGCCGTGAATCTCGAGTGGGGATTGGATCGCATTCTAAAAAAAGTCTCCGGTTTTAACGGCACCGCTGATGATCTGCGCCGAATCGTTTTGGATGAAGCGCAATGCATTGCTGATGAAGATGTAGCGATCAACAAGCGCATGGCCGAACATGGCGCGACATTGATCCACGATGGTGACACAATCATCCATCATTGCAATAGCGGCGCGTTGGCGACAGTGGATTGGGGTACGGCTCTGGGAGTTATCCGCACCGCGCATGAACAAGGCAAGCATGTACATGTGTTGGTCGATGAGACTCGCCCGCGCTTACAGGGAGCGCGGCTGACGGCTTGGGAGTTGGAGCAATATCATATCCCATACGAAATCATCAGTGACAACATGGCAGGGTATTTCCTGCATAGCGGCAAAGCTCAAAAAGTATTATTTGGCGCGGATCGTGTGGCCGCCAATGGCGATGTGGCAAACAAGATTGGTACATATATGTTAGCCTTGGCTGCACACGATAATCATGTTCCTGTCTATTCAGTGGTGCCCACTTCGACGATTGATCTTTCGCTTGAACATGGCGATCAGATTCCCATCGAAGAACGGAATGCCGATGAAGTGCTTGGAATTGAATTTCATGGCGAGCGGGTGGCGCCGAAAAATGCAAAGGCGCGCAATCCTGCTTTTGATGTCACGCCGAATCGTTTGATCACAGCAATCGTCACCGAGAACGGCATTGTTTATCCGCCATTTCAAAAAAATCTCAGAAATGTAGTCACGCCTTAAGTCGTGACATCAGGTGCTTATGGATATTCTCATCACTGGTTCTGTCGCATACGATTATCTGATGACTTTCCCTGGTCTGTTCAAGGAACAAATTTTGCCGGAGCGTTTGGCAACCATCAGTTTATCTTTTCTTGTTGATTCGATGTCGAAGCAGCGCGGTGGCGTCGCACCAAATATTGCGTACACGATGGCTTTGCTTGGCGAAAAGCCGCGTGTGATGGCAACTGTCGGCGAAGATTTTTCAGATTACCGCGCCTGGCTCGAATCAAAAAGCGTGGATACCACCTTGATGAAAGTTATTCCGGGGGAGTTCACCGCTTCTTTTTTTGCGACCACGGATCGGGCTTCTGCTCAAATCGCATCGTTCTACCCAGGAGCATTTGGATATGCCAATATCCAGTCCTTGAAGGAATTATCGAAGAAACCCGATCTTGTAATTGTTTCGCCGAATCCGCCGGATGCGATGATGAAGTTCCCGGCTGAATGCCGCGAGTTAGGAATTAAATATCTTTATGATCCGAGTCAACAAGTCCCTCGTCTCGAAGGAAGTGAGTTAGCGCGTGATATGGAAGGCGCATATTTCCTCTTCTGCAATGATTATGAATTTGGATTGATCTCAAAGAAAACCGGCTGGGATTTAAAGCAAATTTTGAAACATGTCAAAGTGCTGGTCGTTACGCGCGGCAAGGAGGGTGCGAATCTTTATACAGATGGTGAAGAATATTTTATCCCGACTGTGCCCGAGCGCGAGGTCGTTGACCCAACCGGAGTCGGCGATGCGTTTCGAGGCGGATTCTTAACCGGTTATACCCATAACTGGGACTGGGTGATGTGCGGTGAGGTCGGCTCGTTGGCGGCGGTCTATTGTCTTGAAGCGCGCGGGCCGCAAAGCCATAGTTATACAAAGAAAGAATTTGTGGAAAGATTTAGGCAGCAGTTCGATGATAAGAAAAAACTAGATGTGCTATTAAAATAACGAAGGAGAAACCATGAGCGATAAATACGATATCAAAGATATTGATCAAGCCGAAGGTGGACGGCGACGCATTGATTGGGCCGAGCGTGAGATGCCCGTTCTGCGCCAAATCCGTGAGCGCTTCGCCAAAGAGAAACCGCTTCGGGGCATTCGCCTTTCAGCCTGTTTGCATGTGACGACGGAAACGGCGAATCTCGCGCGGACCTTGCATGATGGTGGTGCGGATCTGGTACTGACCGCGTCCAACCCGTTATCCACACAGGATGATGTGGCCGCGGCATTGGTCAATATGTACGAAATCCCCACCTTTGCTATCAAAGGCGAAGACAACGTTACGTATTACAAACACATCAGCGCGGCGTTGGATCACAAACCGCAGATGACCATGGACGATGGAGCGGATCTCGTTTCGACAATTCATAAAGATCGCCGCGAACTTCTCAAGGATATTATCGGCGGCACCGAAGAAACGACAACGGGCGTGATTCGTCTGCGTGCCATGGCCGCGGATAATATGCTCAACTTCCCGGTCATCGCCGTCAACGATGCCATGACCAAGCACTTCTTCGATAATCGCTATGGCACAGGTCAATCCACCCTCGATGGTATCATCCGCGCAACGAATGTTTTGTTGGCAGGTAAACGTTTTGTCATCGCCGGTTATGGCTGGTGCGGACGCGGTCTCGCCTCGCGTGCACGCGGCATGGGTTCGCTGGTCATCATCACTGAGATTGACCCGCTTAAAGCGTTGGAAGCGGTCATGGATGGTTTCGAAGTCATGCCGATGAAAGAAGCTGCCAAGATCGGCGACATCTTCTGCACCGTTACCGGCGACATCAACGTCGTTGACAAGAGTCACTTCGAGGTCATGAAGGACGGCGCGATTGTTGCCAACTCCGGTCACTTCAATGTCGAGATTAACATCCCGGCGCTGGAAAAGATGTCGAAGGGCAAGCCGAATCTTGTGCGTCCGTTCGTTGAACAATACACGACCAAAGATGGACGCAAGATCAATATCCTGGGCGAGGGCCGCTTGATCAATCTCGCAGCTGCAGAAGGGCATCCGGCTTCTGTGATGGATATGTCTTTTGCCAATCAGGCGCTGGCTGCCGAATACATGATCAAGAATGCCGATAAGCTAGAGAAGAAAGTTTACTCCGTCCCTGCCGAGATCGACGCGGAGATTGCCCGCCTCAAACTGGAAGCGATGGAAATCAAAATTGATAAACTTTCAGATGAACAATTGAAATATCTCAATTCATGGCAAGAGGGAACATAATTCAATTTTGATTTGCTGAAAGAAAAGGGCAGGCAACTGCCCTTTTCTTCTTGTAGCTTTATTAAACGTAATTATGAATAGCAAACGAACTCGATTAATTGTTATTGTTTCGCTTTGTGGTTTGGTGGTCGTGATCGCACTCGTCGGAATCTGGATTGTTCGTGGTGGTTACTTCAATAATTCTCCGGCGTCTTCCAGTTCCTTTGCTAATATACCTACACCCATTTTCAGCGATTTCTTTTCACAGGAGTTTTCGTCATCTACAGATATTGTGCCAATAAGCGGCTTGGCGGTTGGCGGTTTAGGAGATGCTCTTCTAAAGTCGAATGTGTGGAATTCCCTCGTGGATTATGAAAGAAAGAAGGACTGCGCCAAAGTAACCAGTGAGACAATCAGCGTTGAACAAATCAATGAGGCGGGCGAATATTGGGTCGAGAATTGGACCGTGAACGCTTGCGGCAAAACAGAAGTGTTCAAAGTCAAGTTCACACCCGATCAAGTCGGCGGGACGATATATTCTTTTGTCCCTTAACTGGCGATTTGACTGTTCTCCATATCCCTGCTATTATCCTTGATATGAAAGTACAAAATTTACCCCTCCGCCAGCGTTTTTGGCAATGGGCGCAGGGCTTCTCTCGCTGGTTCAAACCGGGCCTCGGCATCAAGCGCTGGATGCTGGTGATTCTAGCGGGAATAACCATGCTGGGGTTGGGCCTTGCGGCATTCTTGCTCGATTTATATCGCACCGATACGACCAATTCCACAGTACTTGCATTTGTTTCGTTGATCAGCCTGCGTTTTCTGCCGCGCTTTGTGCGTGTGTTAATTTTCGGTGGGATGGGTATCGGCCTGGTTGCTTATGGCACATGGGGACTTAACCGTGCTCTTCTCCGGCCGTTCCTGAGGCCGGGACACAAGGTAATTGACCAGCTTTCCGATTTTCGTAGACGAGACCGCGGTCCGCGCGTGGTCGCCATTGGCGGCGGACATGGCTTATCCACATTATTGCGCGGGTTGAAAACGCACACGCGCAATCTCACAGCTATTGTTACGGTTGCGGATGATGGCGGTTCATCAGGTCGATTGCGTGAGAGCTTCGGAATCCTTCCGCCCGGCGACATCCGCAATTGTCTCGCGGCTTTGTCGAACGATGAAGCCTTGCTCACCCAACTCTTTCAATATCGCTTTAGTGGTGCAGCTGGACTCGAAGGTCATTCGTTTGGCAATCTTTTTATCACTGCCTTGACAGATATCACCGGAAGTTTTGAAGAAGCGGTGGCTGAATCGGGTCGCGCGCTCTCTGTCAACGGGCGCGTCCTGCCTTCGACTTTACACGACGTCCGTTTAGTGGCAGATGTGCGCCTGCCGCATGCACTTAATGAGGTCAGAGTGCAGGGTGAAAGTAAAATCCCTGAAATGGCGGGACGCGTTCGCCGGATCTGGCTGGAGCCGAACAATCCCCCCGCGTTTCCTCCGGTTTTGCAAGCCATCCTTAATGCAGATTTGATCGTGGTCGGGCCTGGCAGTCTTTATACGAGTCTTTTACCCAATCTGCTGGTTCCTGATTTGCTAGCGGCCATTCATGCCAGCCGCGCAGTCAAAGTTTATGTATGCAATATTGCCACGCAATCCGGTGAAACAGATCTTTATACTTGTTATGATCACGTGCAGGCGTTGGAAGCGCAAGTAGGCGAAGATTTTTTTGATATTTTGTTGTGTAACGAAAATTGTGAAGGGAATCTGGGACCAAGTTCACAATGGGTAAGCGCAGATGAGAAGTCCCGCGCCGATTTACGCTTTTATGGCGCCGATTTAGTAGATGTGGATCACCCTTGGCGACATGATTCAATCAGGCTCTCGCAGGTTCTAATGGACTTGTTTTACGAACGAACCGGGCCATTGGGCGACCACATCGAGTGACAAATTGCAGTAGTCAAACCCGCTCATTTGAATTAGAATTCACAAGTGAATAAAAAAATCTGCTTATGAAATCATAAGCATGATACTAAATCTATTTGGAGGTTAAGATGGCAGTAAAAGTTGGTATTAATGGATTTGGGCGTATTGGTCGGCAGGTTCTTAAGGCGATCCGTGACTACTACCCCAAAGAACTTGAGGTGGTGGCGTTCAACGACATCGGCGATATGAAGACTATGAGCCATTTGCTCAAGTATGATTCAACCTATGGCCGCTTCAACGGCACCGTCGAGGTTCAAGATGATAGCCTGTTAATTGACGGCAAGAAAGTCAAAGTCTTCAAAGAGACTGACCCGTCCGCGATTCCGTGGGGCAGCTTGGGAATCGATATTGTGATCGAATTGACCGGTCTGTTTACGATCAAGGAAGACGGTGTAAATAAAAAAGGTAAGACGGTCAAAGGCGCAGTCAATCACATCACCAAAGGTGGTGCGAAGAAAGTTATCATTTCCGCACCGGCGGAAGGTGAAGACCTGACGGTGGTACTTGGTGTCAACGAAGACAAATACGATCCAAAGAAACATCATGTTCTTTCGAACGCGTCCTGCACCACGAACTGCTTGGCGCCCGCCGCGAAAGTCGTGCACGATAAATTCACGATAAAGCGCGCTTTCATGACCACGATACATTCGTACACCAATGATCAGAAAGTGCTTGACCTGCCGCATTCAGACCTGCGCCGCGCGCGCGCTGCCGGATTGAACATCATCCCGACCACTACCGGCGCCGCCAAGGCCATTGCATTGGTCATCCCTGATCTCAAGGGCAAGTTCGACGGCTATTCTCTGCGCGTGCCGACCCCGACCGTTTCTGTGGTCGATTTCACGGCTGAAATTGAAACCGGAACGACAACGGAAGAACTGCGCCAGGCCTTCCGCGATGCTGCCAAGCAGCCGAGCTTCAAGGGCATCCTCGAGGCTGTGGATGAACCCCTGGTCAGCATGGACTTCAAAGGCAGTTCCTACAGCTCGTCCGTTGACCTGCCTTTCACTTCTGTTCTGGGCAAGGAAAAGAACGACTTCATCAAAGTCGTAACTTGGTACGATAACGAATGGGGTTACTCCGTTCGCACCGCGGACCTTGCGGCGTTGATTGCAAAGAAACTTTAATCCCCTCCTTTGTCCTCCCCCATGTTTAAAAATGGGGGAGGATTGGGTGGGGGCTGGGAGAATACCATGAATAAGAAAACCGTAAAAGATATTAATATCAAGGGCAAACGCGTTTTGATGCGCGTAGACTTCAATGTTCCAATGGCTGATGGCAAGGTCACGGACGATAAACGCATCAAAGCTTCATTGCCGACCATTCAATATGTTCTCGATCAAGGCGCATCGTTGATTCTGATGAGTCATTTGGGACGACCCAAAGGCGGACCTGATCCTGAGTTCAGTTTGAAAGCCGCCTCGGAAGTTTTATCTTCACTATTGGGCAAGCCCGTTAAGATGGCGCCGGATTGCGTTGGCCCAGAAGTCGAGAAGATGGCGAAAGCGCTCAAACCCGGCGAAGTGTTAATGCTTGAGAATACACGCTTCCATGCCGGCGAGGAAAAGAATGATTTGGAACTCGCAAAGCAGATGGCTTCACTTGGCGAAGTTTATGTCAATGACGCATTTGGTTCAGCCCATCGCGCTCACTCCTCGACGGAAGGCGTGGCGCGTTTCCTTCCAGCTGTCTCCGGCTTTTTGATGGAACAGGAATTGGAATATCTTGGCCGCGCCGTTTCGAATCCTGAGCATCCATATGTTGCCATTCTTGGCGGTGCAAAGATCAGCGACAAGATTCTTGTCGTGGAAACTTTGTTATCCAAGTGTGACAAGTTGATCATCGGCGGCGGAATGGCGAATACATTCCTCGCGGCAAAAGGTTATGCCATGCAGGATAGCCTCGTCGAGGCTGGCTCCATCGATACAGCAAAGTCCATCCTGTCAAAAGCAGGGAACAAATTGCTTCTTCCGGTTGATGCAGTGATTGCCGATAAGTTCGATGCCAATGCAAATAACAAAGTCGTGGATGTCGATAAAGTCCCGTCTGGTTGGCGCGTTATGGATATCGGACCGAAATCCATTGAGACATTCAAAGCCGCGTTAAACGGCGCCAAGTTGATCGTCTGGAATGGCCCGATGGGAGTCTTTGAGATGCCGAAGTTTGCCGAGGGCACGTTTGCCATCGCAAAATTGTTGGCGGCATCCGGCGCGACAACCGTGATCGGCGGTGGAGATTTTGCCAGTGCGGTAAAAAAGGCAGGCGTTGCAAAACAAATGACGCACGTTTCAACGGGTGGCGGCGCATCGCTTGAGTTTTTGGAGGGCAAGGAATTGCCCGGCGTAGCCGCCTTGATGAATAAATAGTTTTTGGCTGAAACGAAGAAAAAAAGTGACAGTCATCTTAGATGACTGTCACTTTTAATACTGCGATATAATCATCGCAATTCATTCTGGGAGCATTTGGATGTCTTTCAATGATGGCGAGAACGTAGGTCCCTATCGGATCATCGAACAACTCGGTCAGGGTGGCATGGCGACTGTGTATAAGGCATATCATGCCGCCTTGGATCGCTATGTAGCGATCAAGGCATTGCATCCCGCGTTTGGAGAAGATCAAAGTTTTCTGTCGCGCTTTCAACGGGAAGCACGGCTCGTGGCAAAACTGGAACATCCCAACATTGTTCCGGTTTATGATTATGCGGAACATGAGGGCCGTCCATATCTCGTTATGAAATTCATCGAGGGGGATACGCTCAAGGCGCGTTTAGCCAAAGGGCCATTGACATCCTCGGAGATCGGAAAGATTGTAGAAACCGTTGGCTCTGCGTTGGCATACGCACACAAGCAGGGAATTTTGCATCGCGATATCAAGCCATCTAATGTACTGGTGGCGAACGATGGACAATTGTATCTGGCGGACTTTGGCTTGGCGCGCATCGCGCAATCGGGCGAATCAACTCTTTCATCCGATATGATTATGGGCACGCCCCAATATATTTCGCCTGAACAGGCCATGGGGAAAAAGGACCTTGATGAAGGCACCGACATCTATTCGTTCGGCGTGATGATATATGAGATGGTGGTGGGACAAGTTCCATTCAATGCTGATACACCGTTCTCGATTATTCACGATCACATTTATTCGCCGCTTCCACTACCGCGCTCGATCAATCCCAAAGTGCCCGAGAGCGTGGAAAGGGTTTTGCTCAAAGCCTTGGCGAAGGAACGCACGGATCGTTATGCGGATGTGGGCTCACTTGTCAGTGCATTCAAGGAGGCATGGATCTCGGCAGGTGTACCGATGCAAGGCACGGCCATCAGCATGCGTCCCGAGCAACTCAAAGGTTCCGCATCTGGCGCGAAAACGGTGGCCGCCAAAAGTCCGGCAAAGAAGCGCTTGTCGCCATGGCCGTTCATCGCAGGCGCCGTGTTGTTAATCATCGGCTGTTTGTTTGTCCTGTTTGTCTTGCGCAATGATCGCTTGCTAAGGACTGATGCCTCGGCAACCGCGACGGCATTTGCGCAGGCGCAATCACCGGTTGCCCAGGTCGAGGCGACTGCCTCGTCTTTGCCTAATGCAACAAGTGCCGCTTCAACCTCGCCGACTGTTGCCGTAACTCAAGTGGCCGCGGTTTCAACAGCACAGGAGATATTTAATAGTAACCCCAGTGATCCAACCGCCGCCCTCAATCTTTCGCTTTCCCTTTGGGATGCAGGGCAAATTCAACGGTGCTTGGATGCTCTTGCCACATCCGCAAACTTAGCGGGTGCAACCAATACACAATTCTTCAGCGGTGCTGGAGATCAATTCAAACAGCGTCAGGCATGGCTGCCTGCGGCGGCTATGTATTTTCGCGCGATCAAATCGCTTGGATTTGGTGGAAAGCCTTCGGCGGATATGACGAATAATTATCATCAGGCCATATATCAAGCCTCCGTTCAACCTGATATTCAATCGTATCTGCCCTTCACTTCGCTCAGCACTGTGGAACAACCGATGGCGATGGTGGTGGAGGCTCGCTATGATTTCTATAATGGAAATCCATCGCAAGCGCAAACTCTTCTCAATAAAGTCAAGCAAATCCGGCCGGGCATGCCGGAAGCGTCGCTGCTGCAGGCGGAGATGGATGCCAAGAACGGTAAGACCTTTGAAGCCAAGCTGTATCTTCAAACATTGATCGGCGACTTGAATGCCGCAGACTGGGTGCGCGCCTATGCCCAGAACTACTTGAACGAAATTCCATAATCGAAAGGTTTTATAAAATGAGACGTCCGCTCGTAGCTGGAAATTGGAAGATGAATAAAACTGTTGGGGAGGCGCGTGAGTTAGTCAATTCGATGGCGCCGAAATTGCGTGAGATCAATGGCGTTGAAAAAGTTTTGTGTCCACCGTTTGTTTCGTTGCCTGCCGTTTCGGAATTGCTCAAGGGAAGCGATCTTGGCCTTGGCGCGCAGAATATGTATTGGGAGGAGAAAGGTGCGTTCACAGGCGAGGTCTCGCCCGCGATGGTCAAGGAATTTTGCCAATATGTGATTCTCGGACATTCCGAACGGCGAACCTATTTTGGCGAAACGGAGGAGACAGTCAATAAACGCCTGCGTGCCGCGCAAAAATTTGACCTGACGCCGATTGTGTGCGTCGGCGAGACGCTTCAACAATACAAATCGAAGCAGACGAATGAAGTGGTGGCGCGTCAAATCCGCCTCGGCCTTGCTGATATCGATTCCGGGTTTGCGCCGCGTATTGTTGTGGCGTATGAACCGGTCTGGGCGATTGGCACAGGGAAAGCTTCGAGTGGACCCAGCGCCAATGAAGTCGTGGGCAAAGTAATTCGCGGCGCGTTGAGCGAATTGTTTGGCAATCAAACCGCGCAAACCATCCGCGTTTTGTATGGCGGCTCGGTGACTGGGTCCAACGCCACTGAATTCTTTGGTCAACCGGAAATTGATGGAGCATTGGTCGGCGGTGCAAGCTTGAAGGTGGATGAGTTTATTGTGATCACGAAAGCCGCATCGAAAACATAACTAGAGTATCAATTGCGAACCTTGAGCGAAGCGAAAGGTTCGCAATTGATATATTATTTTTTAAGCTCTCATGAATTTATTTTCTTCGTTTGAGGGTCTCATCTGGTTTGTGTTGACACTTCTGCCGCTGGTATTTCTCCAGCGGCTTTTGCATCGCGAAATCCAGGCCGTGTTTTTGATCCTGAGCCGGAGCGAACGAGTTACCATCACTCTCTTTTCGCTCATCTTTTTGCCTGGCGTGTTATTGCATGAATTGAGTCATTATGGCATGGCCGTCCTGCTTGGTGTGGACGCAGCACGCTTCTCGCTTATCCCTCAACTGCTGGAAGACGGGCGATTACAACTTGGTTATGTGGAAACCGCCAAGACGGACATCGCCCGCGACTCGCTAGTGGGGGCCGCGCCATTGATCGTCGGCGGAGGCTTCGTTGCTCTGGTTGCGATCTTTCCCTTGCATCTTCAACCGATGTGGGATGTGTTGCGAAATGGTCAGCTCGGTTTATTTTGGTTTGGAATCACTGGTCTATTCACGATCAAGGATTTCCCGCTTTGGTTTTATTTAACGTTTGCCGTTAGCAGTACAATGCTGCCATCGCAATCGGACCGTCATGCCTGGCTTCCACTCGGTGTGACGATTGTGGTGTTGATTGCGCTTGCGATTTTAGCTGGCATTGGGCCGTGGATGCTGATGTATCTCGCACCGCCGTTAAATTCATTCCTCAGCGCGGCGGCAGTCATCTTCGGATTGAGCGCCACAGTTCACGCGGCGTTGATCGTGCCGATTTTTTTAATTCATAAAGGTTTGGCGCGGATTGCTGGCGTGGATATTCAATAATCAAATTCTTTCCTATGGGATTCCCCATTGCCCGTTGAAGACCGTATCCGCCGCGACCTTTTGCAAAGCCTGTGCGGTATCTGTTGGCAGATTGGCTTGATACGATAATCCTTCCGCGCTTTGACGGAAGATGTCGGCGTAGAAAACGCACGCAGCCAGATAGGTTCCTTCCGGCGTGGGGTGACTGCCATCGTCCTGCCATAAATTGATTTGCGGATATTGATCCCGAACATCCTGCCATGCAACTCCGACCGGTGCGACCGGCGAGTTGAGCGCTTGGGCGGTGACTAAATATCCGTTGTTGATTTGGGCTTGCATGCTGGCATAGTCCGGCATTCCATTTGCAGGTAAGCCGTCGCGATGCGCCCAGGTGATGAATAAGATCGGTACCGCGCCAGCCTGTCGAACATCGTCGACGAGGACGCGGGCTGCCGGATACATTTCCTGTGTGCGCGAGGATTGAATCGATGGCACTTCACTCTGTTCCTGCAGGACAACGAAACTCCATTTGTTTGAATTGATCATCGAGATCGTTTCCGATGACTTGACGTGATCGGAGAGCATCCAGCCGCCCTGTGCTGACATTCCAACTTCGGTCTTGTGCCCTCCGGCTCGGGCGAGATTCATAAACATGTTTGGCAAATCATTGACGTATGTGTAGCTGTTTCCGATGAACAGCACACGCGTGCAGGATTCAGATGCCTGTAAATTGGAACAATCCATCGCAGGCGCGCAGCCGAATGCGCTGATGAGCAGAGAGAATAGAATCAGAAGTTGCAATCTAATAGAATGTTTCATATCCTTTTCCAGCGCGTGATCATCATCCTCACACGGATTCGCAAACGCGCGTCCGCATCGGCGACCGCCCACATCGAGCGGACATTTTTCCAGGTGGCTTCATCCACGCTGATGAAGTCTTCCCATTCATCATCAATGTATTCCTTCATCTCGTTCGGCGAGTCCCAATAATAAAAGAACGGAAAGAATTCTTCGCGTTCACGGATGAACCACTTTTGTTTAGCGGCTTGTGCGATGGCTTGATTCGCGGCTTGATCATCTTCCATGCCAACCAGCATTTCGGATGCGCGTCCCGCTTCTTTGATTTCACGCGCCGACGCGACTTCAATCGGCCAGCTTCCTGCCAGCGGACGCATATCAATCAAGATGCCATCGGGCGCAAGCACACGCTGGATTTCATTCAGGGCATGGACCATGCCCTCATGCGCAATTCATCAGAACGACCAGGCGAGGATGGCAAGATCGAATGTTTCTTTGGAAAAGGGAATGTGAATCGAATCCGCGCGCGTGAATGCGGCCGAAGATTCCAAATCGGAGGACGATCAATCGTCGCCACGCGCAGATCATTCGCTTCGAGATCAATGCCCGCCACAAAGCGCGCCGACTTGGCATATTGCCACGTCAAGCGTCCATCGCCGCAGCCGATTTCCAGCACGCGCTTGTCGGCAAAGTCTGCAAACTTATGCAGGTATTTTGTTTCGGTTCGTTCAGGGTCTTTTTGGAGAGACATGTTAATAAATTATTTCCAGTTTAGGCGGTGTCCGTGCGGTCATTGCTGTTACCTATTGTTCTAACGAAAATATTGCATTAATGTATCCATAATAAAGGGACTTAAATCGAGATCGGAGTAAGCATTCAAAAATCGGAACCTAATGTCTTCAAGTATATTTTTCATTTCGTGGGCGAAAAATAATCTCCATGAACCCCTTTTTGTGACAATTCCATCTTTCTCGTATCTTTGAATAATGAAATTGTTCCTGCAGGTTAGAACATCATATTTCGTTTTTCAACCACCCGAATACTGTTAATCGTGCGTTTTCTGAATTTCTGCAAAGTTTTTTAGAATGCAATCTCTGTTTAGAATCTCGATGAGAAACTTTCCTTTGGTTTTCAAGGAATTGAAGATTTTGTTAAAAACAATTTTTCAAAACGGTCGCTAAAGTGGCCGAAATTTTGAAACATGATAAAAGTTGCCTCGGACCCCTCACCAAAATCAACATAGCGAACATCCCCATGGACGAAACTTGGAGGATTGGCGATTTCTTCGCACAATTGATTTGCCAATTCCAAGTAATCAGAATTCAACTCGATACCGATTGCCGAACACCCTCTTGTTGCGAGTTTTAGCGAGTGCCTGCAAGCGCCACAAAATAGGTCCCGTACATTTGCTCTTTTATGTAACTCAAGCACGTCGAAATGAAGTCAACATCTTTTCCTGTTTCCTCTTCAACGACAGACCAAAGCCCGTCTTCATTCTATGCTCGTCATACAGATCCAAGAACCATTCCATTTGAAAAAGTCCTCGTATCAGCTGATATTGGTTAGGCCGAAAAATCGTCAAGGAGCCCTAACTCGTGCTTATGCTACAAGACATTGTTCTCAATTAGTATAGCATATACTTTTTAGCTAACTCTCAATACCTTCGTGCCGCGAATCTTTCCATGCTTCATTTTGGCAATGCCGAGTTTGGTAATGTTATTGTTAAATAATCGATTACATTCTTCCCAACAAACCATCGATCTGTTTCATCTGCTCTGATGTTAGTGGGCCAAACTGCATTGCCTTGGCATTCTCCTCCACCTGCTTCACAGTGCGGAAGCCGGGAATCGGCAGTGTCTTTCCACTGCGCGCCCACAGCCAGGCTAGCGCGCCTTGTGCCACAGTGCGTCCGTTGCTCGTCAGAATTTGGCGCACAGCATCACGCTTGCTCAACCATTCGGCGTTGGGTTTGCCGTCTTTGAAGTATTTCATCCACTCCGGGCTTTTCTCGCCGCGCACATCATCGACGGTGAGTTTTGTGTTGGCAGAATATTTGTCGGTTAAGAGTCCCATTGCCAATGGTCCGCGATTGAGTGCTGCGAGATCATACTTCTCGCAGATCGCGAGGATGGCTGGGTTGTCATCCATAACATTGAGTTGCAATTGAACGGCGGCGCATTTCGGTCCTTGGCAAAAACTTCCAGCCGATCAGGGAAATCTGTGCTCCAGCCATAGGCGCGGATTTTTCCCGCCTTTACTAATCCTTCAAGCGTATCACGTACTAGTGCGGCTTTTTCAGCTGGATAACCATTATCGTGGAACTGATATAGATCGATATAGTCGTTGTTGAGGCGGCGTAGCGAATCTTCGCAGGCTCGGCGGATTCCTTTCGGCGAAGTATCCGACCCAGTAACTTGACGAGTTGTTTCATCGAAGATGGCATTGAACTTGGTAGCGATCACAACCTTTGAGCGAATTCCGGCCAAAGCGCGGGCCAACACTCGTTCACTATGCCCGGCTCCGTATACGTTCGCAGTATCGAAGAGAGTAATGCCCAAACCGAGACCTGCATGGATTGCACGGATGGATTCCTCATCGTCCACTTCACCCCAGCCTTGCGGCGTTTCCCCTGCCCAGAATGGACCTCCGATTGCCCAACAGCCAAGTCCCATCGGGCTGACTTCGATGCCAGACCTTCCCAGTTTGCGCGAATTGATTTTTGACATATTCTTTTTCTCTTTCTTATGATAGTTTGATTTGGGTCTTTGTCTGAATGAATTCCCAATAAGATAGTATATCCTTTTTATGCTATCCTAAACTGTTTATTGATAACCGCGTCTTTTCGCTTCCTCGAGAAACTCCGCAATGGCCTTAGCACCGATGTGCATCACGCCTTTATATTCGAATCATCCTCCTTTTATATTTTTTTCGCCTGCCTGAGTAACCGACGAATCTCTAACCTGCTGGGCAATGACAAGACCAATCAACAAGAGCGTAAATACTGGCCAGATGATGACGAACACCCACACGTTGATAGCTTTGTAGCTCATGCCCAATCGCCCCGCCCAAAAAACGAGGAATTGTACGCACCAATCAAATATCTCGTTGATCATCTATATTCATCTCCGTGCCAACATATTATTGATAGCCGCGTCTTTTCGCTTCATCGAGAATCTCCGCGGTCGCAGTAGCACCAATGCGCGTCACGCCTAAACGGCGAACACGCAGAAGATCATCCAGAGTCCGCACACCGCCCGCGGCTTTGATTCCAATCGTGGCTGGACAATGCTCGTGCATCAGGCGCAGATGATGATCGGTCGCTCCGGCATACGTGTACATTCCATTTGCCTGTTTTACGAATCCATATCCGGTTGACGTTTTGACAAATGCAACTTTGCATTCCGTGCAAATCTCGCACAGCTTTTGAATATGTTCGTCTTGCAAATAATCGTTCTCGAAGATGACTTTTAAAATTGCTCCGGGTCCCACGACGGTTTCATTTACCGCTCGTATCTCGCCAGCAACGTAATCCCACGCGCCACCCAGGACTTTCCCGATATTCACCACCATATCGATCTCGCTTGCGCCATCGTGAACGGCTTCTTCGGCTTCCCGCACTTTGATGGCAGTGGTGCTGTTGCCATGGGGAAAAGCGATCACTGCGCAAATTCCAACATCCGAACCTTTGAGCACATCCTTCACCAAGTGAATGGAATACGGTTTTACGCAGGCAGTTGCCACGTCATATTTTTTTGCCAACTCACAGCCCGCCACAATCACTTCATCCGTCATCGTTGGATGAAGCAAAGAGTGGTCAATCATCTTCGCCAATGTCTTTAATGAAACGTTCTCCATGAAAATTCTCCTTCAAATATTGCTTAATGAATCTTCAACACCTTCGTACCACGAATCTTTCCCTGCTTCATTTCCAGCAACGCCGCGTTGGCATCCTTCAAATCAAATTCCTGAAACTCGGGCTTAATGTTCGCCTCCGCCGCCAACTGCAAAAACTCACGCACATCCCGCCGCGTCACGTTCGCCACACTCTTGATTTCCTTTTCCATCCACAACTGCGATGCGTAATCCAATTTCAATAAAACTTTTTTATCGATTTCTTCTTTGCGGATTCCGTTGACAACGAGTCTGCCGCCGGGACTTAAATGCTTCAACGCTTCCGCAATCGGACCCCAAACAGGTGTCGTGTCAATGACCGCGTTCAACTCTGTTGGCGGAGTCTGATCAATCGCGCCCGTCCATGCCGCGCCCAACGATTTGGCGAATTCTCTTTCTTCCGCGTTGCGGCTGAACACGAACACATTTGAGTTTGCATATTTCTGCCGCGCCATCTTTAGCACCAGATGATTCGATCCGCCGAAACCCATCAGCCCTAACGATTGACCATCTTCGATATTTGCCAGTCTCAATGCGCGATATCCGACCGCGCCTGCGCACAACAATGGCGCGGCTTCCGAATCCGATAGCGATGATGGGATCGGATGTGTGAACTCAGCATGTACAGTCATATATTCCGCGTATCCGCCATTCGCATCGCGTCCCGTGGCTTGGAATTGCTCACACAGATTCTCATTGCCCGATAAACAATATTTGCATTTTCCGCATGCTGAATAAATCCACGCCACGCCCACGCGTTGCCCTTTATTCTTTCCCTCTTCAATCACGCCAACTACCTGATGTCCCAAAATCCTCGGCAGTTGCGCTGGTGGCGTTCTTCCTTCGATTTCATCCAGCTCTGTGTGGCACACTCCGCACACGCTGACGCGAATCAAAACTTCGTCAAGCTTTGGCTCTGCTTCGGGAACCTCGTCCAATGTCAGTGGCTTGGGATTCTTTACAAGTGGTGCAAGTTCCCGCAGTAACATGGCTTTCATAGTTTTGATTTCACGCTTTGAATTTTATCTGCCATCGTCTGCGAACGATCTGTCCGTGTGCCGACTTTGATCTGCGTCGAGATGCGCGGTACACCCATCTGATGCAGTGTTTCATGACAGCGCTTGATCGCCGTGAAGACCGCGTCCCATTCGCCTTCGACGTTAGTGCCATTGGCGTGCAATTCATACTTCAATCCGGCGTCTTTTAGAATACGCTCGCACGCCGCAACATATTTGGAAAGCGATACGCCTACTCCAAGTGGGATGACCGTAAATTCAAGAATGACGTTCATGTTGAACCTTTCTTATGATTGTCATTGCGAAGAGCGAAGCGACGTGGCAATCTAACTTTTGAATGAGGAGATTGCTTATTCTTCAAGCACGATGTCACATTCGGCTCGCAATGATAATCAAAAAACATATGGAATGAACATTTTGCTTTGTTTCATGTATTCTTGATAATCCGCCCCAAAGGTTTGAATACATTCCGCCTCGTCGGCTTTGGCGGTTGTGTTGAGAAAGAGTGTTGCCAACAAAGCCAGTGTGATCCCGGTTTGAGTCGGTGCTTTGAAGAAGACTCCCCAAGCAAGTAGTAACAAGGAGCTATACAACGGATGGCGGATATATTTGTAAATTCCGCTCGTGACCAATTTCGTTGTTCTTTCAAAGGCCAATAACGGAGCATCAGGGCGTTCTTCTTTATCCGGCTTGCCTCTGGTGCGTAAAGATCGAACACCGAATATCACCGGAACAATACAAGTGATCAACAGAATCCACGAAATGATTTGATACCACGCCAGCCAATCGTTAAACCATTTGAGTGCGTTAATAATTACGAGACCGAAAATCGCTTCCCATGCGAAGAAGCGATAAAAGCCATGCGAATCAGGGTGATGAAGTGAGGCCCATGAAATGGTAATCAAAAGTATCGATCCGACTGCAAACACAATCCATTGGATCATCACAAACCTTTCTATTTGGGAGGGAGACTCTTCGCAAAATCAAGGCCCATCTTGACCCAATCGGCAAGGGCTTTATCCGTTTTACATCCTTCCGGGGTGACGAGAATCCAACCAGCCATCGGTCTACCCATATTGTCAAACGGCTTGACATGCGGGCGTTTCAACATCTCGTTATGTTGCTCTGAATTAATGCGGACAATCAGATCATCTTTCAAAATGCCGCAGGCCATATTGCCGTGTATCATAAAACCCACGCCACCGAACATTTTCTTTTCGATCAAGCCGCGCGTGCCTTTGAGTTTTTCTTGAATCCGTTCTTCTAATTGGGTATCGTATGCCATTTGCATTTATCCTGTTCCGAATTGACGGTCGCCCGCATCACCTAAACCAGGCAGGATATAGCCGTGTTCATTGAGATGATCGTCAATCGCCGCGAGATAGATCGGCACATCAGGATGATGCTCTTGCATATTTTTGATTCCCTCCGGTGCGCCGATCAGCCCGAGGAATTTAATCTTCTTCACACCCCAGTGCTTCAAGATGTCAGCGGTGGCAACGGCCGAACCGCCGGTCGCCAGCATTGGGTCGAGGATGAGGCAAACAGAAACGGTCGGTTCGGTGGGCAGCTTGTTGTAATACTCAACTGGCTTGAGAGTCCGCTCGTCGCGATAAAGTCCGATGTGCCAGACTTCCGCAACCGGCATCAACTCCCAGATACCCTCGACCATTCCAAGTCCGGCGCGCAGAATCGGCACCAGACCGATTTTCTCCTGGAGTTCTGAGCCGGTCATGGTTGCCAGCGGTGTTTCAACTTGACGCGGAACGGTCAGCAGATCCAAAGTTGCTTCGTAGGCGACCAGCGCCGCGATTTCACGTACGAGTTCGCGGAATTTCTTTGGCTCGATGGTTTTATCGCGCAACCGGGAAAGCTTGTGAGCAACGAGCGGGTGGGGCGATGCAAAAACGTTAGACATATCATTCTCCTGAATGGGTTACTTTATTATAGCCCGCGAGGTGATTTTTGACCCGTGACTTGCGCCTGCAATTTATGTACACTGATAGGGAGCGAGGCCGTATGAAACTTTCCGGCTTGCATATTTTATTGACGTACCAATGCACATGCGAGTGTGGGCATTGCTTTGTGTGGGGAAGTTCGCGTCAGCGCGGCGTATTGAGTCTGGAACAGATTGAGCAAACCTTGAATCAAGCCAAAGAGGCGGGCATTGAATCGGTTTACTTCGAAGGCGGCGAGCCGTTTATTTATTATGATGTTCTCGTCAAAGGCGTTCAAATGGCGGCAGAAATGGGCTTTTCCGTGGGAATTGTATCGAACGCATATTGGGCCACCTCCGTGGCCAAGGCCACGGAGCGGCTGCAGCCGCTTGCCGGAATCCTTTCAGATTTGACAGTCAGCAGCGATCTGTATCATTGCGATGAAGTGTTGAGCGAAGAGTCGCAGAATGCAATCGTCGCGGCGAAGTGGCTGAAGATTCCAACCGGTATGATCAGTATCGCCAAACCCGATGAAGACGCGGGGCAGACGCATGGTCAGGTCAAAGATCAAGATGCGGTCATGTATCGCGGACGCGCGGCGGTCATGCTCGCTCCGCAAGCTGAACAGCATCCGTGGAATCAATTCACTCAATGTCCGCACGAGGACTTACGCGAACCCGGGCGCATCCATCTCGATCCGTTTGGGAATCTGCACATCTGTCAGGGAATCGTGATTGGAAATGTCTTCGAGAGACCGCTCAAAGAAATTTGTGAAAGTTATGATGCCGATGCGCATCCAATTTGCGGGCCATTGCTTGGAGGTGGCCCGGTTGCATTGGTCAGCGAATACAATCTCCCGCACGAATCAACTTATGCAGATGCTTGTCATCTGTGCTATGAAGCGCGGCTTGCTTTGCGCTGGCATTTCCCTGAATTGCTGAAGCCTGATCCAATGTACGGAAAAATTCTATAAACTATTTTGAATAAGCGAGCTATCGAACAGGCTCTTCTTTTCTTCGCCCGAGCAGGAATCCGCTAAAGATGGTTAGAATGGTTCCGGCAAGAATATAAACTACAGAAATATCGCTCGGTGGCTTTAGAGCGAAGATGTAAAAGTAAACCAAGATTGGGGAAATCTGAATTGGCACCTGCGCTACTGGCACCACGTTGCTGGCTTGTGCGACTTTGAATGCCAATTGATTTTGCCAAGTGATCACCGTAGCCGTGGTCATCAAGATCAAAGTAGCTATAACGAAAATTACTTCTTGTGTGAGCGAACCGTTGCCACCCAATACAATCAGAATGAGCGCGAGCAATGGATTGATCCAGAAATCTGACAGGCACGCTAGAAAACCATTTGTCAGAGCAATAAACATTCCTTTGCGTCCATTGATGTGATAAGCAACACGGCGTGTAACAAAACTTATAAAGAACAAACTTACTGTGAAGATCGCAATCCTAACGAGAGCATTATGATTTGTCAGCATTGCGCGGACTTGGGTTTGATTGATTCCTAATTCACTTAAACCCAAAAAAGAAACTCCAATGATCATTAATCCGATGCCGAATAATTCGGATGCGTTCAAGGTTTCATGATTTATTTGTACAGAACCGATTGCCAAAACGATCAATCCCGAGGCCATCAAGCCCGGCGTCAATGCGGGACCAATTATGCTTTGGGCGATCATATAAGCTGTTGTTCCCCCGCCCAGACCGAAGATGACGCCCAAGACCCAAGTCCGATTCTTGACAAGCCTGCGCATGAAACCATTCCCGGTGCTGTCTATCCGGACCTGGTTCACGGCCTGCTTTTCGAGGAGTTGTCCGAACTGAGTCAGAATCCCCCCCAGGATTCCGAGTGTGACTCCCGTAATGTAATTTAAAGTCACGTTGTTAAATCTTGACCGCGTTGTCTTGAATTACTTTTGCAAACCACCTGCCGCTGTCTTTTACTGTTCTTTTCAAAGTCTTGTAATCCACATAGACGATACCAAAGCGCGGGCCATAACCCAAAGCCCATTCGAAATTATCCATTAGGGACCAGTGGAAATATCCTTTGATGGGCACGCCGTCTTTGATGGCGCGATGAACTTGAGCAATATGACTCTGAAGATAGCGAATGCGCCGTTCGTCACGCACGCGGCCATCGAAGTCGAGTCCATCGGGAACAGGCACACCATTTTCTGTCACCATCAATTCGCAGGATGGTTGATAATCTTTCCAAATGCGCGTCAGGATTTCATAGATGCCTTCCGGATAAATTTCCCACATGCCGGAATATTCATTACCTTCAGGAAAGGTCTGCGCGGCGGAAACCAGTGGAAATTTAGCTTCGTGCTTTAGCACTGAGCGCGAATAATAATTGACGCCTAACAAGTCGACGTGCTTTATCTTTTCGAGATCACCCGCTTTGATCACTGAACCCGATAGTAATTTACTCAAAGCAAATTCCTGGATTGGCGATGTTCCTTTCAATAGTGGATCAAGCACCGAGCGGTTGACCAATGCATCCACGCGCTGTGCGGCATCGCGATCTTTTTTTGATTCGCTCGCCGGAAACATTGGGTTGAGATTGACCGTGATACCAATCTTAACTGGCTGTTTGGCGGAAGACCGAATGGCTTCGTAGGCCAATCCATGCGAAAGCAACAGATGATGCAGAGCTTTGATTCCGGCCGGAGGGTCTTTGATGCCTGGAGCATGAGCGCCGAGGAAATATCCGAGGATGGCGGTGACCCAAGGTTCGTTGTGGGTAAAGATCACTTTAACACGATCCGTTAAATGGTCCGAAACAATGCCGGCATATTCAGCAAATGCATAAGCCGTTTCGCGGTTCGGCCATCCGCCTTTATCCTGCAATGCCTGCGGCAGATCGTAATGGAAAAGGCAGACATATGGCTCAATGTTCTGCTTGAGCAGTTCATCAATCAAGCGGTCATAAAATGTCCAACCTTTTTGGTTGACCTTGCCTCTACCTTCCGGAAGAATGCGTGTCCAGGCAATGGAAAATCGATAAGCCTTCAATCCAAGATCAGCCATCAACTTCGCATCATCTTTGTAGCGATGATAATGATCTACGGCGACATCACCGTTTTCATTATTGGCAACTTTGCCCAGCTTGTGGCTGAACGTATCCCAAATGGACGGACCTTTGCCGTCCGCATTCCATGCGCCTTCGATTTGATAGGCGGACGTGGCGGCGCCCCACACGAAATTCTTTGGGAACTTCAATTTTGCCATGTTATACGCTTTGTGCAAATAACCCGCCGGTCAAGCCGCCGAGGCCGCCAAGCAGAAAGGCAACGATGACCGCAAGCAATAGCGGAACGAATGCCAATGACGCATCCAATCCAAGCACACCTGAAACGACGACGAGCAATTTTCCAACCGGCGAAGTGACTGCGAAGAAAATGATGAACAGCAGCCATGCTATCGTCGCGCCGAGACCGCCGAATACAAAGCCTTGTTTGCCGTTCTGCAAAATCCATCCGCCGATCAAACCAGCAATAGGCATGGCCCACCACCAACCAAAGAGTTCAAGCACAAACGCCGCAAGGGCAACGAGAACTAAAGCGATCCAAATATTTTTCATGTCAACCTCATTTCGGTTCGAAGGTCAATGTGCTTGCAATGCTTTTCGCATCCACCTGATCCGGCGCGGTGGGGAAGAGCAATGGAAAATATTTTCCCTGCGCCCACAACGGGATGAAATTATCGTAGTCAGAGCTTATGGGCGAGCCGCTTTGTCCGCCGGGATAAACGCCAAACGAATTTGCGATGTTTGAAAAATCAACAACCATGCGCCACGATGGGCCGCCATCCGATGGGCCGCCGTTGCTTTGACCGTTCGGGCTGTTGCCATCGCCGGGAATCGGAATGCCGACGCGATTGAGAACCGGAACATCCAGCAGATGCGGAATGTCTGAGACGTGATTTTTCCCATATTGCCAGGCGTTCAAATCCGAACCGTATTGTTGCTTCAGATCCGAAAGAGTTTTTTCAAAGCTGGAACGAATGATGTCATCGCGCGTCTCGACCTTATCTTTTGTGGTCAAGTCATCGAAGTACGGTGAGTTGGGTTGGTGCAGTACCATATCTTCAAAGACTTCAAACGGCGGCTGATATTCGTTATCACCGTTGAAACCCCATGAGTCCCAATCTTTGATTGTGCCATCGGCGTTGAATTTGAATCCCGCCGCTTCCCAATCATCCTGCCATGTGGCATGACGGAAGTTGATCAACCAGTTCACCCAAATCGTCGCGGCAATGGAATCCGTGGTTGTAAAGTAATTCCAGCTTTTCATTTGATTGAGCGCCGCGGTTTCGAAATCACCTTTTGGTGTTATGGCCGCGATCATGGTGGGCAGAATGGCTTCCGCGTAAACATCCTTTGAGTCATATTGCAGTGCTTCCATATCGGCGACAGCGCATGGATTGCATTGCGTCAATCGCTGGCGGATGCGCATGGCGCGCGAATTGGGATCCCATTGATACCCAAGGTAATACGGATAATTTGCAGGCGCGGGACGATCATTCGCTGACGATAAGAATCCTTGGTCGGGATTGAGTGCATGAGGAACTTGATCGAATGGAATGAAACCCGTCCAATCGTAATCGCCGGATGATCCGTCGACGATGGTTCGTCCATCTCCATTCTTGCGGATGGGGAATAATCCCGCCGACCAAATGGCGATGTTGCCTTTGGTATCCGCGTAGGCAAAGTTTTGTGCAGGGACTTTGTAATCCTTCAACGCATTGACGAAGGCGTTGTAATCTTCAGCGTGATTGAGGTTGTAAAACGCGCGCATGTCGAGTGTGGGCAAAGCGCCTGTCCATTCCATGGCCACATTGAAACCTTGTTTGCTGATGATCGGTCCGTGATCCGTGATATGAACCGGATAATGAACCGGTTGTCCGCCGTGCACATCGATCACTTCGTCCACAACTTGCATATCGTTCCATTGATTGTTATGCCAGTATTGGTTGGGATTAGCGGGATTGATCTTCTCGGTGAAGAAATCCATCACATCTGCTTGAGTGTTCGTGAGACCCCACGCAATGTTACGCGTGTGTCCGATGATAACGAAAGGAAGCCCGGCCAGCACGACGCCCTCGACGTTTTGAGTGGGAGTCACGATTTGAACTATGTACCAAAGTGATGGTAGTTGATAACCCAAGTGCGGATCGGAGGCAAGGATCGGTTTGCCTGTCGCACTGCGGGATCCGCTAATCGCCCAGTTGTTCGAGCCGTGCCATGCGTTCGGTTGATTCAGTTGATTGGCTTGTTGGGCGCGATTTAGAATCGAAGCGATTGCCAAATCCAGTTGCGGCGAAGGCGATACGGATGTCAGCGGGGTTTCATTTGCAGGCCAGGTCGGGATGAAAGGCGTTTCAATTGGACGATTGACCGGAAAGAGATCGTAAACTTTTTGTGCGCCCATCTTTTCAACGAGCGTCGTGAAATACATAGGATCAAATGAATGGATCAAATCCCAGGCCATATATTTTGCAAACGTCATTTCATCGAGAACTGTCCACGGCTGAACTTGTTTGACACCGAGTAATTTATATTCGAGTGGCAAATTGTTCGGCTCGATGGAATTGATATACGCGTTCACGCCGTTGGCAAAGGCTTGCATGGCAAGCAGGGAAGGATCATCCGGTTTCATTTGATCGAGCGAAGCTTGTGCCGCGCGTTGCAGGCCGACATCACGCATGAACTCATCATCTTGTAGCGCGTCGGAACCGACTAGGGCGGCCATCGTCCCGGCCGCGTTGCGTCGCTGTAAATCCATTTGGGCTAGGCGTTCCTTAGCTTGAAGATATCCGACCGCGAACGCGGCATCTTCATCGTTTTGTGCGAAGATATGCGGGATGCCATACACATCGCGAATCACTGTGACTTTATTTTTGAGTCCTGGCAAATTAAGTTGTTCCTGCGATTGAAAGGTATCATCTTTCGCGGCTGACCAGAACCCACCGACCGGTGAAAGAAGCGGTCCCAATGCTGGAAGCGGACCAAGCGAAATAGCAAGTAAACTCGCAACGATGATCGTTGCAAGCAAGGCAAGGATGGGCTTTGTGAAACGAGCGCGCATATCTCCTCCTGATAGTGATAGGCTAAGGATACAGGAGAATCGTCCATTGCGCAAGGAAAAGAAAACGGAGATAAGTGCACCTTATCTCCGCTGATGATGTATTGATGTTGTGGTTATTGCCCGGCGGGTTTTTGCACCTGGAATTTCTCCACGTGATCGCTGAGCGTTACATACACGTTATTCTGGTTGTCAATTGCGATGCCATATGCGCTGACCGGAATGGAGTTGACATAAGCCCCGGTTGAATTGAAGACTTGCACATTGGTAAAAACATCAGAAACATAAATGCGTCCATAACCGTCCACCGCGAGTTGTCCCGGCTCGACAAATTTGCCCTGTGCGAACTGTCCCGGATCATTGTTTTCTCCGCCGAATTGGTTGATATATTTTCCAGCGGATGAATATTTCAAAATGAGGTAGTTATTGGCACCTGCAACGTAAATATTGCCGAGGCCGTCTGCTGTAATATGCTGGATCGTCTCGCTGTTGCCGGTCACGTTTTCGAATGCGTTCGTGATCTCGAGATTGACGTTCCCCTTTGAATTGAAACGGTCAATCGTGTCATCTTCGGTAACGCCGTAAAGCAGACCATCACCGCCGAAGGCGATGTCGTCAAAATAATGTGACTCCTTTTGAATGGTTCCCACTTGATTGCCGCTCTCATCAAAGATAGAAATGTTTCCTCCGTTCGCGACATAAATCTTATTGTCAGGACTGACAGCCAGCGAAGGGATGATCGTTTTCGATCCCAACGAAAAAGTGGAAACGGATTTTCCGGTTGGGTCAAAGACTTGGACGCGGCCGTCCTCATAATCTGCAGCGATGATGTTGCCGCTGCTATCCACGGCGATGGCGCGCACGTCAGTGAACATGCCGGGTCCTATTCCCTTTGAGCCAAAGCTGAGAGTCTGGGTTGCGAAGCCGGAGGACGAAAGTGAGCCGAGTCCCTGCGGAAGGAAAGTCGCGATTGGATTACTGCCAGAGCTTGAAGAATTGGAGTTTGAAGAGGAGAATGCCGAAAATAAGGCTGGCACAAAGCTCAGTAAAGGAATGCCAAACGCGCCAACGAGCGAACACACCACGATCAAGACAATGATGATGGGAAGCTTGGAGCCAATCCAATATCCAAAATCAAAGCCGCCCGGCTGACTTGAACTCGATGAAGAACCTGTTGTAAACGTGCCAAGCGTTTGAACAGAACCCGGTTTATTGAATCCGGAATATCCTCCATACATCGGCGGCGTTTGTCCCCACTGCATTCCGCTTTGTCCCGGTACCAGACTTCACTGCCTGGCCGGCGACGATTTGGTTGATTGCGGTTGTCGCATCTGTGAGCGACGCGCCCGTGATCTGACTATATAACTGTGCGGCTTCTGTGATCCTGCCTTGTTCTGCAAGCGAAATCGCTTCGGGCAAACGCATTGCTTCGCCCATAATTTCACTTAAGTTCAAGCCACCCCAACTATATTGTGGCACACCCGAAGAAGATGCAGGCGGCGGCGTCCGCATGGATTGTGGAATGATAACCGTCCCGCCGCAATAGTTACATTTCATGGTCAATGCGCCCGCGGGCGGCTCGAGCGGCGCGCCGCATGTTGGACACTTGAATGCGCGAATGGATGAATCGTTTTGCATGTTGCTCTCCTGGATCAGATTAAAGTTTGCTAATCATAATCTCAGTGGAGTTTTATGCCTATAGGACATAATGGGGATGTTGATAAGAGATTGAAAGCCACGCGGATTGCAATAAGTAATGCGCGGCGGTACAATCCAATTGTTCTAGAATGTCTTTACGGCGGCCGCAGGTTGGGCCGCTTTTTTCACGGGATTTGAATGGCCACTGTTGTTGCTCCAATTATTGAATTACAAAATGTGACGAAGATCTATTCTACTGAAGCGGGTGATTTCAACGCGTTAAACGGAATCGATCTGCGCGTGGATAAAGGTGAATTCCTCGGCATCGTGGGAAAATCCGGCGCGGGCAAATCCACACTGCTTAACATGATCACCGGTGTGGATCATCTCACCTCCGGCGAAGTCATTGTGCGCGGCAATGGCAATGATATTTCAGTGCATAAACTGGATGAAGATGCGCTCGCACTTTGGCGCGGCCAGACGTTGGGCATCATCTTTCAATCGTTTCAACTTTTGCCGATGCTGACGCTGATCGAGAACGTGATGATGCCGATAGATTTATGTGGTGCTTATCAATCGCGCCTCAGTCGTGAGCGCGCGATGGAATTGCTTACATTAGTCGAGTTGGAAGATCATGCTCAAAAACTGCCAGCCTATATTTCTGGTGGGCAGCAGCAACGCGTTGCGATTGCGCGTGCTTTGGCAAACGATCCTCCGATCCTTGTGGCGGATGAACCAACGGGCAGTCTTGATTCCGTCACAGCCGATCACATCTTTGATGTCTTCGAACATCTTGTGCAGGAACGCGGCAAGACCATCATCATGGTCACGCACGATAACAGCCTCGGGCCGCGCTTCACGCGTCATGTTCAAATCACAGATGGGGAATTGGCTGATGTAACGGAATCGGTTTCGCGTCCGAGTAGGAGGCGAACGAAATGACTCCGCATCTTTCTGCATCGGAAACGGAATCCATTAAAGTTGTTTCATCTCACCCTGACGATATGATCCGTTTGCACAGTGTCGTCAAAACATATAAGAACGCGGCTGGAGAATTCAAAGTCCTCAAAGGACTTAACCTGACGATTCGACGCGGTGAGTTTGTTGCCATCGTTGGAAAATCGGGAAGCGGAAAATCGACATTGTTGAATATGATCACGGGCATTGATCATCCGACAGGCGGACAGGTGGTGGTGAACGGCACGGATATTTATTCGATCACTGAAAGCCAGCGTTCGTTGTGGCGTGGCAAGAATCTCGGAATTGTTTTTCAATTCTTTCAGTTGTTGCCAATGCTGACGTTACTTGAAAATGTCATACTTCCGATGGATTATATTGACCTGTATGATTTTGACGACCGGCCTTCGCATGCGATGGAATTGTTGGAGATGGTTGGGTTGAAGGAACAAGCCAATAAACTGCCGCTGGCGGTTTCAACCGGACAACAACAAATGACCGCAATTGCGCGCGCACTGGCAACCGACGCGCCACTGGTTGTCGCGGATGAGCCAACCGGAAATCTGGACTCGAAGACAGCCAACCATATGATAGGTGTCTTCGATGAACTTGTCCGGCGCGGCAAGACCATCGTGATGGTGACGCATGATCCATCGCTGACTTCGCGCACGTCGCGCACGATCATCATCGCGGACGGCGAGTTGGTTGATGAAACAATCGTAAGGGCTCTGCCGTTGTTGCGCCATCATCATATGCTGGAAATGACTAAGGACGCGAAAAGGATTACGATTCAACCTGGCGAAGTGATTCTGGATTGCGATCAGCCAGTGGATAATCTTTATATGATTGCCAGTGGTTCCGTGAATGTGATGCAAGCAAACGGCAAGCATGGTAAGTTGCTGGCGCATTTGAAAGCTGGTGAATTATTTGGCGAGATCGAGTTGTTACGCGGCGGCAACGCAATTGCTTGCGTGCGCGCCGGAACTCATCCAGTTGATTTGTTAGCGTTTCCGCGGGAGGATTTCCTGCGTATTATCGAAGAGTCGCCAATCACGGCGGAAGTACTGGAAAAGATTGTGCAGGATCGTTTGGAAGAGCATCGCGTGAAGAGCAAAGCATGAAACCTCGCTGGCGTAAGGTTTTTCTTGACTTGATAGAGAATAAAGCCCGCACATTGCTGGTAGTTTTATCCATCGCGGTGGGCGTGTTTTCAATTGGTGTGATTGCTGGAGCGTATGTCATTATTTCCCATGATATGAGCGCCAGCTACGCGGCGAACCATCCTGCGAACATCGAATTGCGCATGGCGGATTCCAACGATGATGTATTGACCTCTGTCCGCAATATGCCAGGGATTGGCACTGCCGAAGGTCGGCGTGTGTTCAACATTCGTGCGCATCCGATGAACAGCAGCACATGGACCGTTATTGATCTTGTAGCCTTCAATGATTTCATGACCAATAAGGTGGATCTGCTCACTCCGATTGCTGGCACTACGAATCCATCTAAGCGGCAAATAGTTTTAGAAAAGGATGCACTGACACAACTCAACGTAAAAGTTGGAGATCTATTAGTCTTTGAATTGCCGGACGGGACAACGAAATCCATGCCGGTAGTCGGCTCAGTTCAAGATCCAACAACAGGCGCTGGCGATTTTCTTGCACCACCCTTCGGCTATATCTCCATGACCACGCTCGAAAATTTTCAGGAGCCTGATCTCTACAATCGCATCTATGCCACTGTTTCTCAAAACCAGGATGACGATACATACATCAGCAACATTGCAGGCAAAGTGAAAGACAAATTGGTTCGCGCTGGCATTCCCGTTGATCGCACGCTGATCTCGAAGACCCATGAGCATCCCTTGGCTTCGACGGTCAATGCCATCCTCGGAATCTTGATGGCGCTTGGCGTGCTGATTGTTTTCTTGTCTTCATCTTTGATTGCCAACACGTTGACCGCTTTGCTCAATCAGCATTTGCGTTATATTGGCGTGATGAAGTTACTCGGCGGACGCAATCGTCAAATTCTGATCATGTATCTGGCGCTGATCATCTCTTTTGGCGTGCTGGCTTTGTTGATCGCTGTTCCGCTGGGCGGACAGGGTGCCTACGCTTTAGCCGCATTCATCGCCAATGAATTGCGATTCAATTTGCTTGGCTATCGAATCGTGCCGATTGCATTTGTGATTCAAATTGCGATTGGGATTTTGGTTCCGCTCGTGGCTGGACTCGTGCCGGTGATGAACGGATCGAAGGTCACCGTGCTGAAAGCTATCAGCGGAGACTTGGCGCGTGGGGAGGGGAAGCAGCTTCATCGCGGTCCGAAGCGTGAATCGCACTGGGAAAGATTCCAGACGCACCTCACCGTTGCATTATCGAAACGCGGAGTTCATATCCCGCGTCCGTTATTGATCTCGCTTCGCAATACTTTCCGACGACGCGGGCGACTCATCCTGACGCTCTTCACGCTGACAATGGGCGGCGCAATTTTTATCTCAGTGTTCAACGTGCGCGTGACGTTGCACGATTACATCGGCGCCATTGGCAATTATTTCAAAGCCGATGTGGAGTTGGATTTTGTTCAGCCGTATCGTGTGCATCAGATTCAACAATACGCTATGCAAATCCCCGGCGTGCAAAGCGTGGAAGGCTGGCAGGGACTGAGCGCGGATATGTTGCGCCCGGATGGTTCAACGATTGATACGTTGGACATCATTGCGCCGCCCGCAAATAGCTCGCTGGTCCAGCCGATTTTGGTTTCGGGGCGCTGGATCGAATCGAGTGATGAGCGTAAGATTGCCATCAGTGAATCGGCTCTTTCGGATTTTCCGCAATTGAAGCCGGGCGATTTTTTAACATTGAAAATCAATGGGCGCAAGGAGCAGTGGCAAGTCGTCGGTATTTTTCAATTCGTTGCAGGGCAAGGAATCATAGCGTATGCACCGCTGGAGTATGTTTCACAAGTCAATGACCTTGCAAATCAATCCACATCGTTTCACATTCAAACGATTCAACACGACCGCCCCTATCAAGACAGGATGGCGAATGTTCTTGATCAATATTTCCGCGCCAACGGATTCAATGTTCTGCAATCGCAAGCGGGATTGGCTTCGCTGGATACCGCCTCTCAAAGCCTCGACACACTGGTCACGTTTCTGCTCATCATGGCGTTACTGACCGCGACCGTTGGTTCGATGGGGCTGGCTGGCACGATGGGCATGAATGTCCTCGAACGCACGCGTGAAATTGGCATTATGCGCGCCATTGGTGCAGTCGACAGCATCATTATGCGGACGGTCATTGCCGAGGGCATGGTGATCGGATTGATTTCATTTGGCCTCGCAATTATTTTATCGTTACCGTTTACATATTTGCTGTCGTATATTGTCAGCATCGCAGTGTTTGAAACGCCAATCAAAACGGTATTTACTATTACAGGATATTTAATCTGGTTAGCGTTGATTTTAGTGTTGTCTGTTGTCGCCAGCATTCTGCCGGCGCGCAATGCAGCGCGTCTGACGATCCGCGAAGTGCTTGCGTATGAATAAATAGATGTAAGGCAGGTGAAAGATGAAAAAGAAATTTTCAACGTTCGCTTTTTTGATCATTGCTCTAGCCCTCGCAAGTTGCGGAAGCCAACCGGCTTCGACAACTGCCACGCCAACCTCCGTGCCCGCTGGAACGGTGATTGCCGAGGGTCACATCCGACCGATGCAATCGGTCACTCTCGCATTTCAGGGAAGCGGCGCAGTGACTGAGATCATGGTCAAGATCGGTGATCAGGTCAAGAAAGGTGATGCGTTGATTAAGCTGGATAGTTACGATCAAGCCAATGCCCAATTGACATCCGCTCAATTGGAATTAACTTCGGCTCAACAAGCTTTCGACGCGCTCAACCGCGATGCAAGTGGAAGTCAAGCCCAGCTTTGGGAGGCTTATATGAACGCGCAGGTTGTGCGCGAGAATGCCCAAAAGAAATGGGATGGTTTGAATTTACACGATATTGAAATCCATATCAGCGATGCGCAAACCACGCTGGCGACTCGCAAAAGTGAACTCGCCGATGCTCAAGCAAACTTTGACCAATATCAAAACCTCGATCCAAACAGCGGACGATATAAAACTGCGCAAGATCGTTTGAGAAGTAAACAAAAGGCTTATGATGAGGCGGTCACAAATCTTGAATTTGATATGCGCGCTCATGATGATCCATTGGCTGCATTAAATGCCGCGTTGTCCGCCGAAGCGGAGGCGAAATATCAATATGACCTGACCTCCAATGGACCGAACATGGATCAACTCGCGTTGGCGCAGGCGCGTCTTGATAATTCCAAAGCGCAAGTTGCCGCGGCGCAGGACGCTCTTGACAACTTTGAGCTCACCGCGC
The DNA here is from genome assembly GCA_963783295.1 of uncultured Chloroflexia bacterium. Lineage (GTDB taxonomy): Bacteria > Chloroflexota > Anaerolineae > Anaerolineales > Villigracilaceae > Fen-1038. The sequence continues at coordinate 118,147 of CAWAMX010000005.1, forward strand.
CGTTCGATGGCGTGGTGGCGGATGTCAGTGTGGATGCAGGTCAACAAGTGGGACCCGAAACCGTCGCGGTCAGCGTCATCGACCCCAGTCAATGGATTGTCGAGACCAACGATTTGACTGAACTGGAAGTTGTCAAACTTGCTGTTGGTCAAAAGGTCACGATGGAGCCCGATGCGCTTCCCGATGTGAAACTTACCGGAACCATTCAAACGATCAGCGGCGCATTTACAAAACAGGGCGGCGACATTGTTTATAACGTGCGCATTCTCGTGGATAATCCGGTTGACCAACGCATTCGTTGGGGGATGACTGTCGAAGCCACATTTGCGTCATTGACGAAGTAAGATCAACATGCTGTAGAGGCAAGTCAAAGACTCGCCTCTACCTTTTAATCACCGCTTCGCGTTCTGGACCATTTGCGACCCAGCCAATTTTCACTTCAACTAATTTCTCAACCATCTCCACATATGCCCGCGCTCGTCCAGGTAAATCTTTAAATTTGCGGATGCCGCGAATATCTTCCTTCCAGCCTTTGACCGTTTTATAAATCGGTTTGACTTTATCGAGCTGGTAAGAATCCAAATCGTGATAATGCACTCTCCTTCCATTGAATTCATAGTCGGTGCAAATCTTGATTTCGTCGAACTCACTCAACACATCAAGTTTTGTCAAGAACAATTGATTGATACCATTGACCCTTGTTGCGAAACGAACGACTTCCGTGTCAAACCAGCCGCCGCGGCGGATGCGTCCTGTCGTAGCCGCGACTTCGCTAAGAGCTTTTTCCGCGTGCGCATCATCCTTAACTTCAGTCGGCATCGGTCCTGCGCCGACGCGCGTCGTGTAGGCTTTGGTCACGCCGATGATGCGATTGATGGCGCGCGGCGGGATTCCGAGTCCGCCCGTTGCGGCGGAGGCGAGCGTAGTCGACCCGGTGACAAATGGATAAGTTCCCCAATCCGGATCAAGGATCGAACCCATGGCTTGTTCAAGCAAAAAATTCTTTCCGGCTTTCAATCCGTTTTGGACAATGGGGAACAACTCGGTGATGAAAGGTTTGATCTGGAAATAATATGCAAGATATTCATCGCGGACTTTCTCAAAATCGAGCGGGACTCCACCCAGTGCAACGATGATTTTATTTTTCAATTCCAATTGTATGCGCAACTTGTTATTAAATATTTCTTGATCTGTAAAATCGCTCCAACGAGTTCCGTTATAGCTGACCTTGTCAGCAAACGTCGGACCAATGCCGCGTCGCGTGGTTCCCGTGGCGCCCGCACCTTTGGCTTCCTCGTAAAGCCCGTCGAGGATTTTGTGATAAGGCATGATGAGATGCGAGCGTTGAGAAATCAATAGCCGCTTCTCCAGCTTGATGCCCGCTTCACGAAGAGAGTTCATTTCATCGATCAGCACCGCGGGGTCTATGACAACGCCGCCGCCGATCAAACATTTTGTTTTCGGATAAAAAATTCCCGACGGCACGAGATGGATTCTGAATGTTCCATGTTCGTTGACAATGGTGTGTCCCGCGTTGTTGCCGCCGTTGTAGCGTGCCACGTAATCGAAATCACCAGCAAAGGTATCAATCGCTTTGCCTTTGCCTTCGTCGCCCCATTGGGTTCCAAGAATGACTGTGACAGACATATCTCTTCCTTTTGCTAGCTAATATTTTTCTTTCAATATTTTCTCTGCGATTTTTTCTGCTAAACCAACATACGTTGATGGCGTAAAGGCACGCAGTTTTTCTTTTACTGATTCGCTAACCGATAAATTTTCAATCCATTGATGGAACGTTTCTTTTGTGATTTCTTTTCCGCGCGCAATGGATTTTAATTGCTCATATCCCTCGCTGACACCCGCTGCGCGCAGGATGGTCTGCGCGCCCTCAGCGATGACCTCCCAATGCGCTTCCAATTCTGCTCTCATGGCAGACACGTTTGCATCGCCTCTTTCCAATCCCTTCACCAGACTCGCGTATGCCACCAGTGAATGTCCCAGTGCGACACCAAACGTGCGCCGGACAGTTGAGTCGGATAGATCGCGTTGCAGACGCGAAACAGGAAGCTTGTGCGCGTATTGTTCGAATAATGCGTTAGCGATTCCGAGATTCCCTTCGGCATTCTCGAAATCAATCGGGTTGACCTTTTGAGGCATGGTCGAAGAACCGACCTCCGACGTAACCACTTTCAATTTCAAATAATCGTCGCTGATGTATCGCCACATATCCTGTGCAAAGTCGATCAGGATTGAATTGATCAATTGGAGTGTATTGAAGTATTCAATCCAATTATCATAAGAGAGAATTTGCGTAGTGATAAGATTTGGTTCTAATCCCAAATCTTGAATGAATTTTTCGCTGAACGCCATCCAATCCACTTGCGGCGCAGCAGACATAAGGGCGTTGAAATTTCCGACCGCACCGTTGAATTTGGCTTCGAAGTGATAGGTTGCTAATTTGCCGTATTGTTTCTTGAGCCGCGTATAAAATACAGCCATTTCTTTTCCAAACGTGGTTGGGACAGCAGGCTGGCCGTGAGTCCGTGCTAACATCGGCGTGGATTTATATTTTCGAATTAAGTCAATAAGTTGATTTAGAACTTTATCGAGCGCGGGGAGAATGATCTGATCACGTGAATATTCCAGAGCAATTGCCTGCGCGATATTGTTCAGGTCTTCGGAAGTCAGGCCGAAGTGTGAAAATTCCAAAAGATCGGATAAAGATGTCGGCGTGAGTTTGATGCGTAAAAAGTTCTCGACGGCTTTCACATCATGACGCGTGATCCGCTCCAAGTCCTTGATTTGACGCGCATCATCCAATGAAAATGAATTCGATAAGGTATTAAGAAAATCCAGTTCGGCAGAAGTTAAATCACGGACGAGATGCGTCTCGCGCGAAAGTGCAATTAGATAAGTAATCTCAATGCGAACACGATCCCGGATGTATGCAAACTCCGAAAAGTATTCGCGCAGCGATTCGGTTTCGCGAAGGTAACGTCCGTCCAGAGGAGAAAGAGACAGCAGGTCGTCAGACATTTGATTGAGTTGATTTCATTATAGCATTGTGATAACAGACGGCGCGCCATATAATCAGTGCGGTTTGCAATGACTTGTGAATGAGGAGAGATTTATGAAGATGTTACCTGATGTCGCTTTGACTTATGACGATGTTTTGCTAGTGCCGCAGTATTCCGATGTGGCCTCCCGGCGCAAGCTTTCAACGCAAACCAAGTTGACGCGCAAGATTATTTTGCAGGCGCCCATTGTCTCCGCCAACATGGATACCGTGACCGAAAGCGAAATGGCGATTACGATGGCGCGCGAAGGCGGGATCGGGATCATCCATCGCTTCATGACCATTGAGGAACAAGTGCGGCAAATCGAGCGCGTGAAAAAAGCTAAATCGTTCATTGTAGAGAATCCGATCGCGCTCACGGTCTCGCATACCGTGGGCGATGTCAAGAAGATTGTCGAAGAAACATATACGGGCGGGATCTTGGTTTTGGATGGCAGCGGACAATTGGTTGGAATCATCACGACGCGCGATCTCTTGTTTGAACGGGATTCCCATAAACAGCTCTCGGAAATCATGACGCGCGACGTGGTCACTGCGCCGCAGGATACGACCCTCGAACAGGCCGAGAAAATCCTTCATGAACATCGCATCGAAAAATTACCGCTGGTTGATTCCAATGGAAAACTGGCAGGTCTTATCACAATGAAAGACATCATGAAGATTTCCGAATATCCCAAGGCCACCAAAGATACACGCGGACGGCTGGCGGTCGGCGCGGCCGTGGGGGTGAAGTCCACGGAAATCAAACGCGTCGAGCGCTTGCTGGAAGCGGGCGCAGACTGCGTCGTCGTCGATATCGCGCACGGCGATTCCAAACTTGAGATGGACATTATCAAAATCATCTGCAAACAATTTGCATCTGCACAAATTATCGGCGGCAATGTGGCAACTGCTGAAGGCACACAGCGATTGATCGATGTAGGCGTGAACGCGATAAAAGTTGGTGTGGGCCCCGGCTCAATTTGCATTACGCGCATTGTGGCAGGCGCAGGTGTGCCGCAATTAACTGCGGTGATGAATTGCGCGCAGGTGGCGCGTCCGCAAAATATTCCGCTCATCGCCGACGGCGGCATTCGCGCATCAGGTGATGTTGTCAAAGCGCTGGCCGCGGGTGCCTCATCAGTAATGATTGGCAGTCTGCTCGCTGGCACGGATGAAAGCCCGGGTCTGTTGATGACGCGCAAAGGACATCGTTATAAAGTCGCGCGCGGCATGGCGTCGCTGCAAGCCAATGTGGCGCGCAAAGTCCGCGAGGGCGAAGGCGAGATCACGCAGGAGGAGATCGAAGATTATGTTTCAGAGGGAGTCGAGGCGGCGGTTCCGTATCGCGGCTCGGCGCGCGAAATGTTAAATCAACTCATCGGCGGGTTGCAATCGGGCATGAGTTACACTAACGCGCACACGATTGATGAACTTTATGAGAAGGCGGTTTTTACTCGCATCACGGATGTTGGACTTGCTGAGTCTCGTCCGCATGATGTGGAAGTGATGTAAAGAATAGAGAATGGAGAATGGGAGTGTGTAGTTGTTTACTTGAGAACCGCTTCATTCATGGACTTCAAGCGGGTGCGCGTTTTATAAGGTTATAATTACGTTATGGCCGATACCCATCAAAGACAGCTCGATCCCGAAGCCAAACCCGATGACCGCGTCGACAATGCTCTGCGTCCGCAGAGGCTGGCGGAGTTGATTGGGCAGGATCAGGTCAAAGAAAATCTTGGCATTCTGATTGCCGCGGCGCGCGGACGCAGCGAACCATTGGATCACGTTTTGTTTTACGGTCCGCCGGGTTTGGGAAAAACAACCTTGGCGCATGTCGTTGCCAATGAGATGGGCGTCAACATCAAAATTACATCGGGTCCTGCCATTGAGCGCGCCGGAGATTTGGCCGCGATCCTCACAAACTTGCGCGCAGGCGACGTATTGTTCCTTGATGAAGTCCATCGCCTTGGAAGAGCGGTCGAAGAAATTTTATATCCAGCCATGGAAGATTTCGCACTGGATATCATCATCGGGAAGGGACCGTCGGCGCGCTCCATTCGATTGAAGTTACCGCGCTTTACCGTGGTCGGCGCGACGACGCGGTTGGCATTAGTTACCGCACCGCTTCGCGCGCGGTTTGGAGCGGTCTATCGCTTGGATTATTACGATTTAGAAGCGATGAAAGCAGTCGTCATGCGCGCTGCGAAACTTTTGGATGTTCATGTGGATAAAGGCGGCGTCGAGGAGATTGGTCGCCGCGCGCGCGGCACGCCGCGCGTGGCGCTGCGTTTGTTGAGACGGGTCCGCGATTACGCCCAAGTCCGCGCGGATGGAACAGTCACGCAAAAGGTCGCGAAAGAAGCGCTTGATCTGTTGCAGGTTGATCCGCTTGGGTTGGATGACGTGGATCGGCGCGTGCTCAAAACGATCATCGAAAAATATAACGGCGGGCCGGTGGGTCTGAACACGATTGCTGCATCCATCAGCGAGGAGCAGGACACAATCATGGATGTGGTCGAGCCGTATCTTTTGCAGTTGGGATTTTTGGATCGCACGCCGCAGGGCCGCGTGGCGACCAAGTCCGCATATGAGCATCTTAACGTGCCGTATAACGAAGGTCCACAACCTCGTTTGATTTAGATAAGGGTCCGGCATGGAAAATCTTGCCAAGTATCTTGTGATCGGAGGCGTAATTTTAATTTTAGTTGGTGGGGGATTGTATCTTGCCGCCAAGTTCGGCTTGCCGCTCGGACACTTGCCCGGTGATATTCACATTGAAAATGGAAACTTCACCTTTTATTTTCCGCTGGCGAGTTCGATTTTTATTTCGGTGGTATTGACGATCATTCTTAATATCATTGTCCGTCTTTTTCGTAAATAGGAGCTTGTGTAATGTTTATGGTTATTCTCGGCATTCTCATCATCGCGGGTTTCTTTTTTCTTGAAACTCGCCTGCGCCGCGGCAATGAGGCAAAGAGTTGGCAAGCAGGTCAATTCGATCAACGCACCACGATGTTCATCGTGATTGCTTATGTTGTTTGTGGGGCGGCACTGATCTCTTCCTCGTTTCTTGGTAGATTAAACGTTGGCTTGCTTCCATCGTGGATTGGCTGGCTAGGGATTATCATTGCGTTGGCAGGTTTTGGATTACGTGTCTGGTCAATGAGCGTGTTGGGAAAGTTTTATACACGCACTTTGAAGGTGGCTGAGAATCAATCCATTGTTCATGCAGGACCTTATCGCTTTATCCGTCACCCCGGTTATCTCGGCTCGATCCTGATTTGGTCCGGCGTTGCTGCCTCGACGCAAAATTGGATAGTTCTATGGATGGTGCTGGTTGTTATGTTCAGTGTGTATATTTATCGAATTCAAAGCGAAGAGAAGATGCTTATCGCTACGAATGCCGATTACGCGGAATATCGGAAACAGACGTGGAGATTGATACCGCTAATCTATTAATTCTCTGTTCAGATTGCTTTGCAAACCTCCGACTTCGATTACAACCTCCCCGAATCATCCATCGCGCAGACGCCCATCGAGCCGCGCGATTCTTCACGTCTACTTGTGCTTCATCGCGATACCAGTACGCTGGAACATAAAGTCTTTCGCGAGGTTGGCGAATATCTTCATTCCAATGATTTGCTGGTGTTGAATCAAACGCGCGTCATCCCGGCGCGGATTTATGCGCGCAAGTCAACAGGCGGACGCGTCGAATTGCTTCTTCTGCGCCGCGAGGATGAATTGACCTGGCAATGTCTGGTCGGTGGAAAGGGTGTACGCGTAGCCACTAAATTAAAAGTTGAAGATGGACCGCAAGCAGAGATCATCAAAGAATTAAATGGATCGGAACGACTCATTCGATTTGCTGACCCAATTGAGCCGTATTTTCCAAAGATCGGCAACGTGCCGTTGCCGCCTTATATTCATGAAAAGTTGAATGATCCCGAAAGATATCAAACCGTGTATGCGCGTGAACCAGGTTCCGCTGCCGCACCGACGGCTGGACTCCATTTCACGCCGCGCTTATTGGATGAATTACAAAAGCAAGGCATGAAGATCGCGTACGTCACGCTGCATGTTGGACTGGATACGTTTGCGCCGGTGACGGAAGAGAATCCGCAGAAACATAAGATCCATACTGAGTGGTGCGAGCTGAATCAGGAGATAGCGAATCTCATCAATCAAACCAAACAATCGGGAGGACGCGTGATTGCCGTTGGGACGACATCCGTAAGAACGCTGGAATCTGCGGCAATCGAGAACTCTGATTCCCGAATATCGGCCTTCACCGGTCCCACATCTCTTTACATTCTTCCCGGCTATCAGTTCAAAATTGTGGATGCAATGATCACCAACTTTCACTTGCCCAAGTCCACGCTGATTATGCTGGTCAGTGCCTTCGCCGGGCGCGAGCGGATTTTGGCGGCGTACGAAACCGCGATCGGCGCGGGCTACCGTTTTTATTCGTTTGGTGATGCTATGTTGATTTTGTGATGCCGGGAATTGCCTCGAGGGCAATATTCATGGCGCGATCCGTTTTATCGTTCAGCATCATCTCTCCAAGTTTTTCGCCATAGTGGATCAATTCCGGGATGCTGGAGGGATCGTCCATTTGGATACTCGTCTTGAGGTCCACTTGGAAGCGGCGGAAATCCAATCGGTTGAAAAGTCTATTAACAAGTCCTACTTGCTGATCGGCGGCAGAAACTTGAAACGCATCCAGAAGCGGGCTGATGTATCGAAGCGGAGTGAAATGATTCACCTCACCGGGTTTGATGTCGTTGGGGTCACGCCCGGTGCCAATACTGATGAGCGTAGTCTCTGCCAGTTTCCATCCCAAGATGAACATGATTTCGAACGCAGCGAGATAACACGGATTGCCATATGAGCCGACGCCGCCATCCACATAGCGTCCGTCTATGGCTGGGAAGTAAGTCGGCGCCGCGGCGGATGCCATCACCGCTTTGGCGACGGACCAATTGGCATAGTTGCCCTTGTAGGGCTTGATGAAGCGCGTGCGGCTTTCCACCACGTCGAAGGTGGTGATGACCACATCGATGGGATGTTTGGTGCTCCATAATTTCGCTATACTTTTTTCGCCGAAATATTTGTCTAACGATTTTTTCAGTGACTGATTTGAATAGCGATAGTTGAATAATGGCCATAACAAGGTGCGGATACTTTTGTGGAAGATTTCATTGCCGAGTTCGAGATAAAGTTCATTGAGCGTCTTTGCTTCCAATTCCGATGCCAGGCCGGCCGCGATGATCGAGCCGGTCGACGTGCCGGCAGTGAGTCCCGTCCGCTCGTGAAGCGGATAGCCCAACTTTTCCTCAACCATAGAAAGTGCTTTGGTCACGATCACGCCTTTGATGCCACCACCGTCAATGGCGATGGCAAGGTTTTTGCGGAATGGTTTCATGCGACCTCCTTTGTGCTTATCTATAGTGTAACGGAAAATACGTGAATTTCAAGTGGGGTAGAATGGATGTATGGATTTTGATTCGCTCAACAAGGAAATCATTGCCTGCCGCAAATGTCCGCGGCTGGTGGCGTGGCGTGAAGAAGTGGCGCACGCCAAACGCAAAGCGTATAAGGATTGGGACTATTGGGGCAAGCCGGTTCCGGGATTTGGCGATGCCAAAGCGCACATTCTCGTCGTCGGACTCGCGCCGGGCGCGCATGGTTCGAATCGCACCGGACGTCAATTCACCGGCGATGGCTCGGGTAACTTTCTCTATCCAGCGTTATATCGCGCGGGTTTTGCAAGTCAACCGGATGCCACTAGCCGCGAGGACGGTTTGACTTTACATGACATGTATATCACTGCTTCGGGTCGCTGTGCGCCGCCCGGCAACAAACCGACGAATGAAGAACTTGATAACTGTCAGCCGTTTCTGGAACGCGAGATTTAATTGCTTCAGCCCAAAGTCATCGTGGTTTTGGGTCGGATAGCTTTTGAGAGAATCCTGAGAATATATTCTTCTCGTAATTCAAAATGGAAATTTGCACATGGCGCGTTATTTCCATTGCCAGATGGAACATGGCTACTGTGTTCCTATCATCCCAGCCAGCAAAACACATTGACCGGCAAATTGACCGTGAAAATGTTCGATGAGATTTGGAAAAAAACGAAAGAGCTAATTTCAAATGACTAATTTAGTGAGTCCGGGTGAACCTGCGAGTGAATTTGAATTAAAAGATTTGAATGGGCGGCTCGTGCGTTTGTCCGAATATCGCGGCAAGCCGGTCGTGTTGGCGTTTCTGCGCGGCTTCATGTGACCGTATTGCCGCGCGCAGTTGGCGCGCTTGCGTGATGAGTATGGACAATTTACAAATCGCGGGGCGGAGATTCTTGCCATTGGCCCCGATGAAGAGAAAGCATTCCGTCAGTATTGGGCCGAGCAGAAACTTCCGTTTGTCGGCTTGCCCGATCCGGATCATAAGGTGGCGTTGCGCTATCGGCAGGAGGTCAATCTCTTCAAAATGGGACGCATGCCCCTAGTCTGTGTGGTGGATGCGAATGGCATGATCCGTTATGCTCATTATGGCAAATCCATGTCGGACATTCCCGAAAACAAAATCCTGCTCGATGTAATAGATGAGTTGAACGTGTCATCCAAGTGACATGACTATTGGACAGATAGCTTTTCTCGGTTCAGGCGAGACTTCATTAGCGGGTGGACGTGTGTTTGAATCATTGGCACGCGCTCTGCCTCAGCCTCTGCGGATTGCCGTTCTTGAAACCCCGGCTGGCTTTGAGCTGAACTCGCATCAAGTCGCGGGAAAGGTGGCGGACTTTCTCAAAACCCGGCTGGCAAACTACACTCCGATTGTTGATGTGGTTTCCGCGCGGAAGCGCGGCACACCATTTAGTCCGGATGAAGCTGAAATCGTCAGGCCGCTTTTATATGCCAATATGATTTTCATGGGTCCGGGCAGTCCGACGTATGCCACGCGGCAATTGAAAGATTTGTTGGCATGGGAGATCATCCGCGCTCGTCATCGCCTCGGCGCGACGCTGGCGTTTGCTTCCGCGGCCACGATTTCCATCGGCGCGTGGGCAATCCCTGTTTATGAGATTTATAAAGTGGGCGAAGACGTTCACACCAAAACCGGCTTGAATTTCTTCGCCGACTTTGGAATGCATGTTTCATTGGTTCCGCATTGGAACAATGCAGATGGCGGAGACGATTTGGATACCAGTCGTTGTTTCATCGGTATGGAGCGATTTGACATTTGGTGTAAATCATTACCTGAAGAAAATACTACGATCGGTCTCGATGAACATACCGGTTTGATCATTGATTTTGCAAGCGGAACCTGCGAAGTGAACGGCGTGAGTTCGATTTCTCTCGTCCGTGATTGCGATCCAAAGATGTATCCGTCGGGTGCAAAATTTTCTTTGAGCGAATTGGGCGAATTGAACGTGCCTGATCCCATCGAGCGTGGTATTCGCGCCGATGTATGGGATATGGTTTTCAATGCGCCACTAGTGGAAGAGAATAAACCGTCTGATAAAGTTTTGGAATTAGTTGAGCAACGTCAGCAAGCGCGCACAAATAAAAAATGGGCTGAGTTTGATAAATTGCGCGAGCAAATCGCCGCGCTGGGTTGGACGGTGCAGGACACGAAAGATGGACAAAAGTTAGTAAAGGGATAATATTTCAGATGCATCGTAAAGCCGGAGGGGGTGATAGAATCATCACGCAAGGAGAACCGTATGCGTGCTACCGACATCATCATCAAAAAACGTGATCATGAGGAGTTGACTCAAGAAGAGATCAACTTCTTTGTGCAAGGCTTCGTCAAAGGCGACATTCCCGATTATCAAGTCTCGGCTTGGGCGATGGCAGTTTTACTCAACGGCATGACGCCGCAAGAAACTACGGACTTGACTTTGGCGATGGTTCTTTCGGGTCGCATCCTTGATCTAACTGGCGTCGTGGATATCGCGGTGGATAAACATTCATCCGGCGGCGTTGGCGATAAAACCACTCTCGTCGTCCTGCCTATTGTCGCGGCGTGCGGATTGCCGGTCGGAAAAATGTCGGGTCGCGGACTCGGCTTTAGCGGCGGTACGCTCGATAAAATGGAATCCGTCCCCGGCTATCGCGTCGATCTCAATACCGATGAATTCAAGCAGCAACTTAAAGAAAAAGGAATCGTGCTCACTGGTCAATCCCTCGACCTCGCGCCTGCGGACGGAAAACTTTATTCACTTCGTGACGTGACCGGAACTGTGCCTTCCATTCCATTGATCGCATCCTCCATCATGAGCAAAAAGATCGCGGCGGGCGCTAATGCTATTGTGTTGGACGTCAAAGTTGGCAAAGGCGCGTTCATGGAAACGTTGGATGATGCACGCAAGTTATCCGATTTGATGATTCAAATCGGCGATCTGGCCGGACGCAAAACGATTTGCCTGTTGTCCGATATGAATCAGCCGCTTGGTCACGCGGTCGGCAACGCGCTGGAAGTGATCGAAGCGATTGATACCCTCAAAGGCGGCGGACCGAACGATTTTTGTGAGCATTGTTTGCATGTCAGCGCACATATGCTTTTAGTTGGTCAACGCGCCAAGGATTTGGATGAAGGCCGTAAGATGGCTGAGAAAGCCATCGCCGATGGAAGTGCGTTCGAGAAATTCCGTGTGCTGGTTCAAGCACAAGGCGGCGATGTGTCTTATGTGGATGATCCCGATAAGTTTCCGCGCGCGAAATTTGTCGAGGTGGTAAAAGCCCCTCGAAACGGTTGGCTGGCTCAAGTCGACGCGCGCAGCGTGGGCGAAGCCTCGGTCAGTCTCGGTGCAGGCCGCGCCAAAAAGTCCGATCCGGTGGATCACGCGGTGGGTTTTGTCATTCATCACAAAGTTGGAGATAAGATTGAAAAGGGCGAGCCGTTATTCACCGTTTATGCCAATGACGAACGGAAGCAGGCAGATGCCTGCGCACGGGTTCTTGCTGCGCATCTGTTCAGTGACGCTCCGGTGCCCCCTTTGTTGCTTTTTTATGACTAAAAGGCGCATAGGCTTGCGTAATTTTTAAGATTAGGGCATACTTAGGCCGGAGAATATAGATGGCGAAGATTTCCCTGCGAAATTACAACCGCTTGATCGAGAATTTGATCGAGAATGGCCAGCATGATGAGGCCATCGCGCATTGCCGCCATATTCTCCAGACTTTCCCCAAGTATATTGAAGCCTATCGATTGCTTGGCAAGGCGTATTTGGAAGCCAAGCGTTATACCGAAGCGGTGGATATTTTCCAACGCGTGTTGATGACCGTGCCGGATGATTTTGTCTCCCACGTTGGATTGAGCATCATTGCCGATGATCAGAGCAAACTGGATGATGCCATCTGGCATATGGAACGTGCATTTGAAGTGCAGCCGTCCAATGCCGCTATTCAAGGCGAACTCCAACGATTATTTGGACGACGCGATGGAGTCGAGCCACCCAAGATTCGCCTGACGCGCGGGGCGCTCGCGCATATGTATGTCCAGGGTGAACTATACTCGCAGGCGATTTCTGAGACCCGTGCCGTGTTGGCAAATGACCCTCAGCGCATTGACATGCAGGTGCTTCTTGCCAAGGCTTATTATTATATGAGCCAAAATGCAGAGGCGATGGATTCATGTACTCGGCTTCTTACGCAGTACCCATATTGCCTGGATGCCAATCGCATTCTGGTGGAAGTCTTGTCTGCTACTCAGCGCGCTGAGTCGGCGCAGGTATATCGTCAACGCGTGATTGAACTTGAACCTTATTCCGCCTTCTGTGCAGGACTCTTTGTTTCATTCCGATCAGGTTGCCGACACCGAAGTTAACTTGGAACGTCTTGAATATGCCGGCCAAGCTGTGGAAATGGGTGCGAACTGGGATGGTAGTTTGGGGATTGGACTGGCAAGCGATGCCGCCGCAGTTTCGCCTTCATCAGCGAAACCCGATTGGCTTAAGCAACCGGCGGTTCCCGTCTCCGTACCTGTAGTCGAAGAACCGGCTCCCGTTAATAAGGAACAGGATCAAATCCCAGATTTTCTGCGTGAGGCGGGTTGGGGAGAGTCGAGTGGTACTTTTCAAGAAAGTGAATCTGCCATAGCTGGTGAGGCCGAACCTTCTCCGGCAGTGCAAGCGGATTTGCCTGATTGGATAAAAGCTATGGCTCCTGCCGCGGCGGAAACTCCGCCTGCGTCACCTGTGGCTACTACACCGCCTGCGGTGGATGTTCCCGATTGGTTGCAGAACCTTGATAAGAGTCAATCCTCTGCGCCGATCTCTCCACCGGCGTCACCTGCAGCTCCTGTCCCGCCTGCGATGGATGTTCCCGATTGGTTGCAGAACCTTGATAAGAGTTCAATCCTCTGCATCGGTTTCTCCGCCGCAAGCTCCGATTAATCAACCCATGCCTGCGCCAGTTCCTCAATCGCAAGCAGTAGTTACTCCACCCAAGCCTGCGCCTGTGATTCAACCTCAAAAGTCCGCAGCACCAAAACCTGTTCTCAATCAACCGCTTCTATCAACGCTGAACCTGTTGCGTCTGCTGGTGCTGACCCGCTTGGAGGACTTGGCAAAAGCGTACAGGAACAGGATGATGCAATGGCATGGCTGGAAAGTCTCGCAGCCAAACATGGTGCTAAGGCAGAAGAACTGGTTACCGATCCGAACGCGCGCACTGACATTGCACCGGATTGGGTGGATAAGGCAAAAATAATTAGCGAGCCTTCTGCGGCCGCGCCTGCTCCGGCAATTGAAGAATCTCCTCTCGCATCAGATGATCAAACCGGCATGTGGCTCCGTCATCTTGAAGATAGTGAGGCGGAGACCTTTGTCGCGAAAAGAGGCAAAACAAGAACCTTCATCTGCGGCGGAACCACCCGATTGGATGAGAGGACTTTCAGATCAAGATGCTTTTTCGCAAATAACTAATGAACCCGCCGATGCCGAGGAAGAGACTCCGATCCTGGGTACGCAAGAGACTCCTGATTGGTTGAAGGATATGCAAAAGGAGCCTGCTCAACCTGCTTCGCAGAATGTCCCCGATTGGTTGAGTAGGCATCGAGCAACCCGATCAACCTGTCGCACAACCCCCAGCACCATCCGAAGTTCCCGATTCAGCGTCACCGGTCGATTTGCCTGCTTGGCTGGCCGGTTTGGATAAAGAAGAAGAAACGACAACTCCTGCTGCCGCACCTGCCGACGAGTTACCTACTTGGTTAACGAGTGAGGATGAGGCCAAACCGCAAGTGGCCGAACCAACTCAACCGGAGGAATGGCATCCCGTTGAACCTGAACCGCAAGCTATCGAATTCGACTCCAATAGCAGATTGGTCCGTTCCGGCTGGGCCGCCTGCGCCAGCCAAAGTTCCGACGCGCGAAATAAGTTTCGAAGTCGAACGACCTCAACCAGCAAAGCGGTCCCTGCCCAAGGTACAGAAATCTCCTAGGCCTGCCCACAAACCAGAGATAGGGATAACACTTGAGAATGCAGAGTTGGAGATGGGACGCGGCAACATTGGCGCGGCAATTGAGGTGTATGCCAAACTGATTCGCAAAGGCAAATCGCTCGAAGAAATCACTCGCGATCTACGCGATGCGCTTTATCGTTATCCCGTTGAAGTTCCGCTTTGGCAAGTGCTCGGTGATGCGTACATGCGCGCCAATCGTTTGCAGGAAGCGCTAGATGCATACACTAAAGCGGAAGAATTGCTTCGATAACCTGTAAGGCGGAGGGTTGCTCCGCCTTACTTTGTTTAATTTTCATTTTGGAGGAAATCTGTGGAACGAACGCTCGTGCTTGTCAAACCAGATGGAGTGCAACGAGGATTGGTCGGCGAGGTAATATCCCGCCTCGAACGCCGCGGACTTCGGCTGGTTGCCGCTAAATTTATGAACGTCAGCAAGCAATTGGCTGAGACTCATTATGCAATCCACAAAGGCAAACCGTTTTATGATGGCTTGATTTCTTACATAACTTCCGCACCGGTGATGGCAATGGTGTGGGAGGGTCCGAATGCAGTCGCCGCTGTCCGTCAAACGATGGGAGCGACACGTCCGACCGAAGCTGCACCGGGCACACTCCGTCATGATTTTGCGCTCGAGGTTGGCCGAAATCTGACTCATGCCTCCGATGAACCGGCCAACGCGGAAAAGGAAGTTGCCTTATGGTTCAAGAAAGAAGAGTTGGTGGATTGGAAGCGCGAAGTCGATAAATGGATTTTTGAAAAGTAGAAAAATAATCCCGCAGTTACTGCGGGATTATTTTTTAGGCACTTAATAAAATTTTCAACGGACTTTCTTGATTCTCGCAACAAAGATTGTCCCAAACGCAAAGAACACAACTGCCAATAAAAAGATCACAGTGTAACCAAGATTTGGAATATTTTGCGCTTTCCCGATCCGTTGGAAGTTATCCAGCAGAACGCCGGCGACCGGAGTTGCTATAATCTGTGGAAGAACATCTGCCACATGCCAAACGCCCATATCTTTGGCGTAATCGTCAATGGACGGTAAGACATCGGAAACTAGTGCCCAGTCCACACTTTGATACGCGCCGTAACCTAATCCAAATACAATGCCCATTAGTACAGCCACTGTAAAGTTGTGAGATAAGATAAAGACCAGGCAGACGATACCCATCAATGCGCCTGATAGATAAACCATTCGCTTGCGGCCATATTTATCGGACAGCACGCCAGCCACCAATGTGGTAATGACCGCGCCTACCAACAATGCCGGAAGGAAGAAGGATACCGCCGCTTCCGCCGTGTCGGCGACTTTGCCGAAGCCAGCCAAAATAAATGGTGCGCCGATTACATCACCCATATAATATTGGATGAATTCTTGCACAGTGGAAATTCCCATCATAATTAATAAACGCGTTAATAAGACCCAGGTGAAGTCTGAATATTTGAACGGATCAATCAAGCCGCGCATAAATTCACCCAGCTTGAAGGGCGGGATTTCATGCGGAACATCGATCTCATTCACTCCAAACCATGTTACCAGCGCGCCGAGGATCATCACACCCATCATGATGAAATAAATTGCCGCAATTCCAAAAGGTTCGACGAGAAAACCCATCAGCCCCCCGACAAAATTACCGAGGATGGTCATCAAGCCAAGCCAGCCGGAGGCAGAGCCGCGTTGCTCGCTGGAAACCAGGTCAGGGATCAACGCGCTATAGGGTGCGGTTGCAACATTGTTAAAGAATTGAACGACCCAGAACGCAATACTCCACGGCCAGAGCGATTCGGGGTGTCCGGTTTGAATGAGATAAGCCATTCCAACCAAACCAATCACATTTCCCACAGTTCCGATCACGACCCAGGGTTTGCGTCTTCCACCGGGGAGGCGAATGCGGTCGGAGAGTGCGCCAAATATGGGCGCGGTCAGCATCGAGATGATCGCACCGGCCGAGAGAACCAAGCCGAGTTCCGTGCCTTTGACCGAATTGCCAACCGCCGCCTTGACCTGGCTTGGCATGGTGATGATCAGGATGGCCGACCACATCATATTGGTTGAAAACCAAAAGAAACTTAATAGGATTTGTCGAAAGGTTGAGATAGGTGGACGGACGTAGGTTTTGTTTTCTGCCATGGTTTTCCCTTTGGATGCTTGGAATTGCGCTATTATAACCTTATCAACGATAACCCGCTATGAAGCTCAAAGTTGTCGTTCTATTGCACTCTCAGCAACACTTTCCCATCTTCCCAAAGTTCTTCCAAGTTGTAGTAATTTCGTTGATCGGGTGAGAAGAGATGGACGACCACATCGCCATAATCCACAACAACCCAGCCATCGCGCGCCTCACCTTGTTTCCTACCCTTCTTAAGATGCGAGGTACGAACGGATTCCAATGTGGCGTCAGCCAGCGCATCCAACATGCGATCACTAGTGCCAGTGCATAGAATAAAATAATCAGTAAACGATGCAATTTTTTGAATGTCGAGCAATAGAATATCCTCGCCCTTTTTATCTTCGAGCGAATTCACGATAGTATGTGCCAGTTCGAGTGCGTTCAGGATTTACCTCTGTGTTTGAAGGCCAGTGCAAGTAGCCATGACGTCATCTTATACATTTCCAATCGGTGCGGAAAGTCCGCCGCACTTTGCGGAAAATAATCTTGTATAAACAGAGCCGCTTGGTTGAAGGTCACTTTTGAAAAGATGCACGGCGTCAATGTATACGACTCCAAGCAGTCCGATATTTGTTTTTTCGAGCGCCGACCGGATGCGTTGAATTTCAGGTGCGGATAAGTTTTGTTTGACGCGTCCTATTGTCAAATGAGGCGCAAAACTTTTTTCATCAGCTGGGTACCCCAATCGCGCCGAAGCGGATTCAATTCCGCGCTGTGAGAGATTCCAATGCAGCCGGGGCTTGGAGGCCGATCCATATCACGCGTGGCCGCCGCGAGTTCGGGAAAGAACCGATTCCTTTTGCCTGCATCTCAAAGCATTGATGTTGTGCAGCTTCTGCAGTCAACATTTGCTTGATCAAATCCAAACTGGAAGATGATACGTCGCCTAAAAATTCAAGCGTTAAATGAATATTCTGCGGTGGCACCCATCGTACGAGATCGTCGCTGAGCGTATTGTGCAGGCTGGCAGTTGATTCCTGGATTGTATGCTGGAGCGATGATGGGATTTCCACCGCGATAAATGCGCGTCAGAAGACTCATGCTGATTACGAATCCCTCAATACCCGCTCGATCGCGTTTTTTAATTCTGCAAAACCAACTGGCTTGGTGAGATAGACGGAAGCACCCGCATCCAATCCCTGTTGCCTGTCGTACGGCATGCTTTTAGCCGACACAATCACGACCGGGATTTGTGCCAGTTCCGCTTCGCGCCGCATATAGCGTAATATCTCAAGGCCTGAAATATCGGGCATCATAATATCGAGAATGATCACATCCGGTTTCTGTTGGGTGATCATCGCTATTGCAGGCGTGCTCGCTGATGCTTTGAGCACACGAAATCCGCTGACGCGCATCATCTCCGCAAAAAGTTCGGCGGCGTCCGGTTCATCCTCGATAATCATTACCGTTTTTGGGTCGACTGCCATCGTTCCATCCGCATCAAAAATAGCATAAGATAACCGAAATAGCAAGGGGACGATGTAAGGAATTTCGATTTTCCGATGTCTGTGAGATGCAACAAAATGGAGGAGCCATGAATGAGTTGGAAGCTTTTCGTGCAGAAAAGGATGATTTCTTCGGGCATGATCATCAGAGCCCATTGACGCGTGAGCAGAAAAGGGAATTTAAAGGCTTGGATTATTTTCCTGGAAACCCGAACTTGCGCTTAGAAATCAAGGCTGAAGAATTTCCGAACAAAGAGCGCATCGAAATGCAGACTTCAACCGGCGACGTGCAAATTTATATTCGCCACAGCCGATTTCATTTCCGTGTCGAAGAACAGGACGCCGAGTTAACCATTTACGAGGGGCCTAATGGATTCTTTTTGCCTTTTGTCGACTCACTGTCTGGAAGGGAGACCTATCCGGCGGGCCGGTACCTTGAACCCGAATCTTTGCCCAATGGGCGATTCCTGATTGATTTCAATATGGCCTACAATCCATATTGTGCCTATAATGAGAATTGGTCTTGTCCGTTGACACCGTTTGAGAACCGGCTCAAAATCCCAATCCGTGCCGGAGAAAAGATATTTCACAAGGAACGTTAGAAAATAAGCGAGCCAATTTTGGCTCGCTTATTTTTCAATTCTCTGTTGATTTTTCGATCACTTCCAGAAGCGCTTCGTATTCATCGCAACAATGGGAGCACATGTTGAGATGTTCTCGAAGGAGAGGCATCAATCGGGCAGCATCTTTGCCATCCATTTCTTTCTCGACATATTCATCCAGTTGCGTGAAGACCTCTTTGCAAGTCATATCTTCGGTGCGGACTTTTTCAAGGACGCGCAGAAAGCCTTCAACAACTTCATCGGATAATGGTTCTTTCCGTTTGAACTTGTCTTGAATATTTTGGATAACATCCCTCGCGCTCATGGCTTGACCTTTCTCATGTACCAGATTTGACGTTTAACGGAATCTTAATCTTACTTTTGTTCAAAAGCCGACAAAACTTCCTGCGGCGTTAAGCCTTCCATAGCAAGTCGCCGCTTCAGCCGCAAGCGCGCGTCGTGCAGAAGTTTATAGAGAGCATTGCGATTGGTCTTCATGCGTCTGGCGGCCTCCTCGAGCGGCACATCTTGAATTCCCAAAAGTGTCAGCGCCTCGCGTTGTTTGGGAGTCAATTCCTCTTCCAGAATGCGGCGGACGCGGTCCAACATATCGGTTCGCTCGGTGACCGCTTCCGGCGTAGGATGATGATCCGCAACCAGGTTTGATGGGGCAGGAGATTCCTCATTGTCCATCAATTCGTCGAGAGAAGAATCCTGCCAGCGTTTACGCCGCAATTCGGTCAGCGCGATGCGAATGGCGATTTTATGCACCCATGTGGTGAACATACTGCGTCCCTCGAAGCCGTCGAGTTGATCGAGGACGCGGCAGAAGCGTTTCCTGCGTCACTTCTTCGACGAGCGGCGCGAACAATGGGTCGTTGGGTGAAAGCCAGCGCGAAAGGGCATAGGGCAACCCGTGCTGGATCACATTGCGCAAGTCGGTCAGAGCGGCTTCGCGAAGTGAGCCGTCAGAACGCAAATCGGATAGCCAGGATTTATTGCTTCGTGTTGTTGACATTGGTTAGGGAATTATATCAAGAAGCGCTTATAAAAACAAAAGCCGCCGCCAAAATGATCGTTATTTAAAGAGGAATTCTTTATACTTTCTTGACCTTTTTTCCGCTTCCTTTGTCCCAATTTTGACCACTTATTGCATACACTAAAACCACGGAGGCATATATGTCTGATCTAATTTACGTTGGTCTTACTCTGTTGTTCTTGGCTCTCAGCTATTGGTTCATCGTTGCTTGTGAAAAACTGATGGAGGAACAAAAATGAATGTGCTGTATATCATCGTGGGGCTGATTACGCTGATTCTTTTTGTTTATCTGGTGCTTGCACTGGTTAAACCGGAGTGGTTCGGATGAACATCTACAGTTGGTTTCAACTCATTTTCTATATGGTCGTCCTGCTGGCGCTTGCCAAGCCGCTTGGGACATTTATGGCAAGAGTCTATCAAGGCGAGAAGACATTTCTCGATCCGGTATTTGGCCCCGTTGAGCGCTTGATCTATCGCCTCGCAGGCGTTCACGCCGACGAAGAGATGAACTGGAAAGTCTATGCTATCGCATTGATGGTCTTCAATGTTTTGGGTCTCTTTGTAGTTTATGCTCTCCAGCGTTTACAGGGATTTCTTCCGCTTAATCCACAAGGCTTCGGCGCGGTAAGTCCTGACTCGTCGTGGAATACCGCAGTTAGCTTTATAACAAATACGAACTGGCAAGGATACGGCGGCGAAACGACTATGAGCTATTTGACCCAGATGATGGGACTAACGGTGCAGAATTTCCTCTCTGCTGCAACTGGAATGGCGGCACTAATTGCAATGGTTCGCGGGATTGCGCGTCACACAACGGATAAGATCGGCAATTTCTGGGTTGATCTAACTCGGACAACTCTGTATATCTTATTGCCGCTGGCATTTGTACTGGCACTTGCACTTGTTTCACAGGGCGTGGTGCAGACTTTCAGCCAATATAAAACTGTATCCCTTTTACAACCAACCAACTTTCAGCAACCCAAGACCGATGCTAGTGGAAATCCTGTCAAAGATGCCTCGGGCAACCCAGTGATGGATACAATCCCTCTTACTGAGCAAACACTGGCAGTTGGTCCCGCGGCTTCGCAAATTGCGATCAAGCAATTGGGAACCAATGGAGGCGGATTCTTCAATGTCAACTCCGCACATCCATATGAGAACCCAACTCCGTTCTCAAATTTCCTTGAGATGTTATCGATTCTGATGATTCCCGCCGCGTTGGTATACACCTTCGGCAAGATGGTCGGTGATACGCGACAAGGTTGGGCAATTTTGATTGCGATGACAGTCGTCTTTGTCGTTCTGCTAGCTGGAACGGTTTGGGCTGAACAAGCGGGCAACCCGGCCATCGCGAAAATGGGCGTGGATATCAGGCAGAGCAATATCAATCCGGGTGGAAACATGGAAGGCAAGGAA
The DNA here is from genome assembly GCA_963783295.1 of uncultured Chloroflexia bacterium. Lineage (GTDB taxonomy): Bacteria > Chloroflexota > Anaerolineae > Anaerolineales > Villigracilaceae > Fen-1038. The sequence continues at coordinate 139,344 of CAWAMX010000005.1, forward strand.
GATCGCTTTGGGGTGGCCAATTCCGCACTATGGGCCACGGCTACGACCGCCGCCTCGAATGGCTCGGTTAATGAAATGCATGACTCCAACATGCCGCTCGGCGGCATGATACCGCTGTGGTTATTACACTTGGGTGAGATCATCTATGGCGGTGTTGGTTCGGGATTATATGGAATGCTGGCATTCGTCATTGTGGCAGTCTTTGTAGCGGGATTGATGGTTGGCCGCACACCGGAATATCTTGGAAAAAAGATCGAAGCCTACGAGATGAAGATGGCTTCGCTAATTCTCTTGATTCCCATTTTTACTGCTTTAGGCGGCACAGCCATAGGAGTCTTAAGTCCTGCTGGTCAAGCCGGAGTTCTTAACCCTGGTCCACACGGCTATACTGAGATTCTTTATGCGTTCTCATCGGCTACTGCAAACAACGGCAGTGCCTTCGCTGGATTGAGTGTAAACACACCTTTCTATAACACTGCCTTGGGCATCATCATGTTCTTCGCGCGTTACTGGCTTGCAATCCCAGCTTTGGCAATCGGTGGTTCGCTGGCGCGCAAGAAAAAAGTCCCGGCGGGCGCGGGCACATTGCCCACACACACGCCGCTCTTCATTGCATGGTTGATCGGTGTTGTGATCATTGTCGGTGCACTTGGATTTTTACCGGCGCTTGCGCTTGGACCGATCGTCGAGCACTTGATGATCTTTGCTCATTAGACTGGATTTAGAGAATGAATACACCCATTAAAAAGAAATCTGCTTTTCAACGCGAACTTTATCAACGCGCAGTTCTGGATTCGTTTATCAAATTGAACCCGCGCTGGATGGTGCGTAACCCGGTAATGTTCGTGGTCGAAGTTGGCAGCGTGCTCACCACTGGTTTATGGATCCAAGCGTTATTTGGATATGGCGAAGCGCCGACTGGATTTATTGGCGGGGTAGCCTTGTGGTTATGGTTCACTGTTTTGTTTGCCAACTTCTCGGAGGCCGTTGCGGAAGGACGCGGCAAAGCTCAAGCCGAGGCCTTGCGAAAAACTCGTCAAACCACGCAGGCGAAAAAGCTCAAGACTCCGGACCATGAAAGCAAATATGATCTTGTCGCTTCAACAACACTGCGCAAAGGCGATACCTATCTTGTGGAAGCCAACGATATTATTTCGGTGGATGGCGAAATCATCCAAGGGATTGCCTCCGTGGATGAAAGCGCAGTTACCGGTGAAAGCGCACCGGTCATCCGCGAAGCGGGCGGCGACCGTTCAGCGGTCACCGGTGGGACGCGGCTTTTATCCGACTGGTTGATCATCCGCGTCACTGCCGACCCCGGCGAAGGATTCCTCGATCGCATGATCAGCCTCGTCGAAGGCGCCAAGCGGCAGAAGACTCCCAATGAAATTGCACTCAACATTTTGTTGGCTGGCTTCACCATTGTGTTTCTGATCGTGTGCGCCACCTTATTGCCTTATTCGCTTTATAGTGTACAGATTGCGGGGAAAGGCACACCCATCACGATCACTGTGTTAATCGCGTTGCTTGTCTGCTTAATCCCAACTACTATTGGCGGATTGCTTTCTGCGATTGGCATTGCGGGCATGGATCGCATGATCCAACGCAATGTGATCGCCATGTCGGGACGCGCCGTGGAAGCCGCGGGCGATGTGGACGTTTTGTTGCTTGATAAAACCGGAACGATCACGCTTGGCAATCGTCAGGCGGTGGAATTGATTCCCGTTAAGGGAATCTCGGAACAGGAACTGGCCGAAGCTGCACAATTGGCTTCATTGGCTGATGAAACCCCGGAGGGTCGCTCGATTGTTGTGCTCGCCAAGGAAAAATATAATTTACGAGGACGCACAATGGGGTCGAGTGATGATGCGCCGGAGGGAATGCACTTCATTCCATTCACTGCTCAAACGCGCATGTCCGGAGTGGATTTCGATGGCACGTCCATTCGCAAGGGCGCGCCGGATACAATGGTGACTCTAATCCAAGCCAGCGAACATGTAGTTCCCTCTGATTTGCAGATTTCAGTGGACAAGATTGCACGTGCTGGTGGTACTCCGCTGGTTGTGACGCGAAATGGTCAGGCATTGGGTGTGATTCATCTGAAAGACATTGTCAAAGGCGGGATCAAGGAACGCTTCGCGCATCTGCGCAAGATGGGCATCAAGACCGTGATGATCACAGGCGATAATTCATTGACCGCCGCGGCGATTGCCGCCGAGGCCGGTGTGGATGATTTTCTGGCGCAGGCCACGCCTGAGGCGAAGCTCAAATTAATTCGGGAATATCAAAGCGGTGGACGATTGGTTGCGATGACCGGCGACGGCACCAACGATGCGCCCGCGCTGGCTCAAGCCGATGTTGCAGTCGCGATGAATACTGGTACACAGCCGGCGCGTGAAGCGGCCAACATGGTGGACTTGGACAGCAATCCAACCAAACTGATTGAAGTGGTTGAGATCGGCAAGCAATTGCTGATGACGCGCGGCGCTTTGACCACCTTTAGTATCGCGAACGATGTATCGAAATATTTTGCGATCATCCCCGTGGCATTTGCCACCACCTATCCAGTACTGGGTGTGCTCAACATTATGAGGTTGAATCCCCAAACCGCGATCCTCTCCGCAGTAATCTTCAACGCGTTGATCATTATTGCTCTCATTCCGCTCGCTTTGCGCGGCGTGCCTTATCGTCCGTTAGGCGCAGCTCGCTTGTTACGCGACAATATCCTGATCTACGGCGTTGGCGGTGTGATCGCGCCCTTCATCGGGATCAAGTTGATTGACATGCTGTTGGCGGCATTGCATCTTCTCTAGAAATAAAAACAAAGAGGCATATTATGAAGAAGAATGGCTTATCTTTTTCGTCCGAAATGATTCTTCAGTCTGCGGGTAGTGTGTTGGCGACCGCAGTAGCGACACTAATCCTGTTCCTTGTTGGCCGAGATACGCTCGGTGAGACAGTCATTGCCTTGCTCTATATTTTGGTCGTTGGTTGGATCACTGCCAGTTGGGGGCAGTGGCCCGGGATCATTTCAGCGGTGCTTTCCGCTCTATGCTTCGACTTCTTCTTCATTCCGCCATTCTATACGTTTGCGGTTGGCGAACTCGAGGGCTGGCTGGTGTTGGCAATCTATTTGGCAGTGGCTATTTTGATCGTTGGCCGAATCCAATCTGGCTTATCCAAAGCCGAGGCCAGCGAACGGGATTCCATTTTTATGTATGAACTCAGCGCAGTTCTGGCTGGTCTGCACACACGCGATGACATTGTCAATACACTGGCAAAACATCTTCAAAGAATGTTTGGCGCTGAACTCGTTGAGGTATCTCTTCAGCCGTCCGGCCAATCCCAATTCATCAGCGCGAGCGTACCGTCCAACAGTTCAACCAGCACAAAACCTGATTTGATGTTGCCCATCATGGGAATCTCCGCTCCGGGATTGATTGGCGAGATCCATCTTTGGCGAGGCCACGGATGGCTTCCGCCTGAAGATGGCCGATTGTTCCGAAATTTTGCCACGCAAGTTGCATTGGCGCTCGAACGCACCCAACCCGGCAAATGATACTGTCGCTTATAAAGAAATCGATAAAGGATAAGAATGTTCCAACAACTTAAACCCGCTATTATATTGCTTGCGCTATTTACGCTGATCACAGGTGTGATCTATCCGCTGGTTGTGACCGGTATCGCTCAACTCGTTTTTCCATCACAAGCAAACGGAAGCTTGATTATAAAAAATGGCAAGGCCATCGGTTCGGAATTGATCGGACAATCATTCGATGATCCAAAATATTTCTGGGGACGCCTTTCAGCGACCGGCCCGTTTCCGTATAACGCATATTACGCTCAAACGTTGACCGCATCCTCCGGCTCAAACTACGGCCCGCTAAATCCGGCGCTATTCCAAGCTGTTCAAGCGCGCATCGACGCCTTGAAGAAAGCTGATCCAGCCAACACTGCACCTATTCCAGTGGATTTGGTTACTGCTTCAGGTAGCGGTCTCGATCCGGATATTAGTGTAGCGGCGGCATATTATCAAATTCATCGCGTCGCAATGGCTCGCGGCTTAACAGATGCACAAGTCAAAGCCTTGGTCGATCAATATACCGAAGGCCGCCAGTTTGGTTTTCTCGGTGAACCGCGCGTCAATGTTCTTAAATTAAATCTGTCATTAGATGGATTACAATAAATTGGATGAGCCCCGAATCGAATCGCCCCGATCCTGATAAATTGCTTGAGCAGTTAAAAGCAGAAGAACAGTCCGCGAAACGCGGGCGGCTTAAGATTTTCCTCGGTTACGCCGCGGGCGTAGGCAAGACCTATGCGATGCTGGAAGCCGCCCGTCAAAGAAAATTAGAGGGGATGGATGTCGCGGTTGGATATCTCGAAACCCACAAGCGGGCTGAGACTGAACGGATCGCACAAGGGCTGGAGACCATCCCGCGCAAATCCATTGAATATCATGGCGTCACGCTCACTGAAATGAACGCGGACGCCATTCTTGTTCGTCATCCCAAGCTGGTGTTGGTCGATGAACTGGCACATAGCAATGCTCCCGGTTCCCGTCATCCCAAGCGTTATCTGGATGTGGAGGAATTGCTGGAGGCAGGAATTGACGTGTATACCACGCTCAATATCCAGCATCTTGAAAGCCTGAATGATGTGGTCGCACAGATTACCGGCGTGCTGGTACGGGAAACCATTCCGGATCGCGTCCTGGATGAGGCTAACGAACTTGAACTGGTTGATCTGCCTCCTGAAGAGTTGCTGACGCGTTTGCGTGAAGGGAAAGTATATGTTCCCGATCAGGCTGCGCGCGCGATCCAGGATTTCTTTCGCAAAGGGAACCTTACTGCCCTGCGCGAAATGACCATGCGCCGAGCGGCGGAACGCGTCGATGACCAGATGCGTTCCTATATGCAGAATCAGGCCATTGCGGGCCCCTGGGCGGCAGCCGAACGTTTGCTCGTATGCATCAGCCCTAATCCCTTGGGAGAACGACTCGTTCGATCTGCACGCCGGCTTGCCGACGAGTTGAACGCTGAATGGATCGCAGTCTACATCCAAACGCCGCATGATACTACACTGCCACAACAAAAGCGCGACTTTGCTTCCAGTTCATTGCGTCTCGCGGAGCAACTCGGTGCACGCACGGTCGTGCTTCCATCTAATGGCACCGCAAACGCCTTGGCTTATACGGTTATAAATTTCGCTCACAAAAACAATGTCACAAAAATTGTGGCAGGCAAACCCATGCGGCCGCGCTGGATGGAGTTGCTGCGTGGTTCTTTTGTGGATGAGCTGATCCATAAAAGCGGCGATATTGATATTTACGTCGTTCCTACTTTGGAACCCGCACGTATGCCTCCCGAAGAAAACCCTCTTCGTCCTCATAGTCCAGTGTTATCCTACCTGGCGAGTCTGATCTTAGTGGTTGCGGCAACCGGAGTAGGCTATTTAATCGGCAATAATATTTCACCAACCAATCTCGTTATGGTTTATCTTCTGGCTGTGGTAGTTTCAGCGGTTTATCTTGGACGCGGTCCCTCAATTCTGGCATCCATAGCGAGTGTTCTATCTTTTGATTTCTTTTTCATACCCCCGCGTTATTCTTTTTCAATAAGTGATACAGAATATCTGCTCACTTTCACTGGATTGCTTCTGGTTGGCACAGTGATCAGTTATTTAACCGTCCAAGTTCGCGAACAAGCTAACGCAGCACAAGCCCGCGAAGTTCAAACCACATCCTTATATGAACTTGGTCGCGATTTGACTGCCATCGTTGGTCTGGATGCCATAGCCCAAACTATCATTACACATATCAGCCAGACATTTAACCGTGATGCCATCATTTTCCTGCCGGAAGAAGATGGGTCACTGAAAGCGCATTCTTCAAGCCCGTCCATGTCGATTGCAGACAATGAGCTTGCGGTGGCTGATTGGGCGTTCAAACGCGGACAAGTAGCCGGACGCGGAAGCGATACCTTGCCGGACGCATCCATGCGCTATCAACCGCTTCAGACCACCCGAGGCGTTGTCGGCGTATTGGGCATCAAGCCATCTGATTCCTCACACTATTTGACACCTGATCAGCGTAGAACGTTGGATGCATTTGCCAATCAAGCTGCCATCGCCATTGAACGAGCGCGTTTGGTCGATCAAGCGCGTCAGACCGAAATATTGGAGATTACTGATAAATTGCAATCCGCGTTATTGAATTCAATATCGCACGATCTGCGTACTCCGCTGGTTTCGATCACGGGTGCATTGAGCAGTTTGGCGGAGGATTCGATCACTCTTAATGATGCAACGCGGCGCAGTCTGATTGAAACGGCGCGCGGCGAAGCGGACCGCCTCAACCGCTTGGTCGGCAACTTGCTGGATATGACGCGGCTCGAAGCAGGTGCCGTGCGAGTTCAGGCCGAGCCGTGTGATATACAAGATGTGATCGGATCAGCATTGGAACAATTGGAAGCACGCAAAGAGGATCATCCCATCAACGTAAACATTTCAGCTGAATTACCATTCGTGTCCATGGATTTTGTTCTGATCTCGCGTGTTCTTGTAAATGTAATTGATAACGCTCTCAAATATTCGCCGCCCGGTTCCCCGATTGAAATTGAGGCGCATCTTGCCAGCGGTTATGTAGAAATCGCAGTGGCCGATCGAGGCATCGGGATTCCCAAGGAGGACTTGTCGCGTATCTTCGATAAGTTCTATCGAGTGCAAAGACCCGATAATATCACAGGCACTGGGTTGGGCCTTTCCATCGGCAAAGGGATTGTCGAGGCGCATGGTGGATTCATCGCCGCGGAAAACCGTCCCGGGGGCGGAACAATTATTACGATTGCCTTACCAATGAAGTAGTAATGAGCGATACCGATTTAAATATCCTGGTTGTGGATGATGAACCCGCCATTCGGCGCTTTTTGCGCGCCTCGCTTGGCGCACATGGCTACACCATTACGGAAGCTGTCTGCGGCGAAGATGCGCTGAGAGCGGTTGCCACAAGTCATCAGGATATTGTGATCCTCGATCTGGGACTGCCGGATGTGGACGGCGTGGAAGTTACCCGTAGACTGCGGGAATGGACCACCATTCCGATCATTATCCTATCTGTACGCGAACATGAAAACGATAAAATCGCCGCGCTGGATGCGGGCGCAGACGATTATTTAACCAAGCCTTTCGGAATCGGCGAATTGATGGCGCGTATGCGCGTCGCATTGCGTAGAACGGCGCAGGATACGGACGAACCGGTCTTTGAATCTGACGGCCTGATCATGGACTTTGCTCATCGCGAAGTTAAAATCAATGACCAGCTGGTAACGCTAACTCCGACAGAATATGATTTGTTGCGAACGCTTGTAAAAAATGCAGGCAAGGTGCTTACTCATCGCCAGCTTCTTCGCACTATATGGGGCAATGCTTACGAAAACGAGATGCATATTCTGCGGGTCAACATCAGCAACCTTCGTCGCAAGATCGAACCGGATCCCTCCCGGCCACATTATTTGCTGACAGAGCCGGGCGTGGGTTATAGGATCAAGATTTGATTCTTTGCTATCCATTGATTGTAAGCAACATCTCTTATCAATCTTTAACATCAAAAGTATTGACACATTTCATAACCGTAGTAGAATACCGCCCAATATGTTTAGAGATAAAGCAAGTATCTTGATGGAGGCCCGCTCTAAGCGCATGCCCAACTTTGCAACTTCGGTTGTCGGGTTTGGGCTTGTTCCGGTTAAACAAAAAATAGATTAGATAAAATGTTGCCTTAGTTCCGTATATCTATCTGTATGCCGCCAAGACGCTCCCCGACAACGGGATGCGTCTTTTTATTTTAATTCAAACTGGAGATTGGATTATGGTTGAAATTTTGGATACTACATTGCGTGAAGGCGAACAGACTCCTTATGTCAACTTTACGGTTGACGAAAAGGTTGAGATTGCGCGCCTGCTCGATCAAATCGGCGTGGATATGATCGAAGCAGGCGATCCTTCCGTTTCGCCGAACGTGGCAAAGGCCATCGAGCGCATCGCCTCACTCGGACTTCAAGCGGAGATCGTTGCCCATTCCATTGCTTCCCGCTCAGGCATTGATCACGCCAAAGCCTGCGGTGCGGATCGTGTTGCCATTTTCTATGCCACCTCCCAGATCCATCTCGACGCGAAACTACACAAGACTCACGACGAAGCGGTCGCGATCATCCGTGAGCATATCGCGTATGCACGCAGTCTCAACTTAAAAGTGCGTTACACGCCTGAAGATGCCACCCGCACCGACTTTGATTTTCTGGTGCGGGCGTGCAACGCGGCCATTGAAGCCGGAGCCGATCAAATCAGTTTTGCTGATACGCTGGGCATCATGCAACCGCATATTTTTTATGAACGCGTCTGTGAATTACGCGAACGCCTGCTTCCCTGCAAAATAGATTTGCATTGTCACGATGATTACGGCTTAGCGTTGGCGAATGCTATGGCGGGAATCCGCGCTGGTGCGGATTGTATCCACACGACCGTCAATGGCATGGGCGAACGGACGGGAATTCCTGACTTGGCAGAAACTGTTATTGCGTTTCATAACCTGGAGGGAATCACAAAGTTTAATATTCAACCATTGATGGATATTTCGGGTTATCTCGAAAAAGTCTCCGGATTTTTCCTTGCCCCAAATAAACCCATTACCGGACAAAATGCGTTCAGCCATAAGAGCGGCGTACACACGAATGGAATACTGAAGGACCCGCGCACCTATGAACCGTTTGATCCGGCTTTGCTCGGACGCGAGCGCAAAATCGTGATTGACAAATATACAGGTAAGAGTGCTGTGGCATCTCGGCTTGTCGAATATGGAATCGAAGTGAGCGCATCGGAGTTGGATGTGATCGTCTCGCGCATCAAGAACTTGGGCGACCAGCGTAAGCAATTATTTGACACGGATATCATCGAGATTGCCGAACTGGTGACGGGACGGGTGATTGATGTGATCCCGCACGACATTAGTGCACTGGTGATGGTGGAAGTGGAGTCTCAGGTATATACGTCGTCTGTGGTACGCCGCGTGCGTGGATTTGCCAGCGTGAGCCATGTCTACGAGATCACCGGGGATTACGACGTCAGTGCGTTCGTTAACGTGGAAAATGTCATGGCGTTGAATAATCTAATCGAGGAAATCCGCACCGTGCCCGGTGTGAAGCGCACCGAAACTCGTCTGGTATTGAAAAAATATCCCGCCAATGGAAATGGTACATCTTAATCATAAAGGAGAGAGTTTATGGGAACACTTGTTGAAGAAATATTTTCTCGAAAAGCCGAAAGGCAAGTAAAGGCCGGAGAAATCGTATTGCTGGACGTGGATTACATCATGAGCCACGATAATACAACTCCGTTAGCGATCAAAGCCTTTCGGGAAATCGGCAAGCCGATTCGTAATAAGAATCGCATTGTGATTCATTTCGATCATGCCTATCCGGCTCCAAATGTGATGGCTGCCGAAAATCACAGAAAGATTTTGGATTTTGTTAAGGAACAGGGACTCCCGCATTTATACAAGCAAGGCGTCTGTCATCAGGTGATGATCGAGGAAGGATATGTCACGCCCGGTTCAATTGTCATCGGCGCGAACTCCCACTCGAATACGTATGGATCAATGGGCGCGTTTGGCGCGGGCTTCGGTTCCACCGAAATTGCCGTGGCTTGGGTGACCGGCAAATGCTGGTTCAAAGTGCCGGAGACGATTCGCATTGAATTGCATGGCGATGCGCAGCCCGGCGTGTATTCCAAGGACGTGATGATTTATATTGCGGGCTTGCTCGGCATGGACGGCGGAACATATCGCTCCGTAGAATTTGGCGGCGAATATATTGACAACCTGCCGGTACATGAACGCATTGTTCTTCCGAACATGTCCACCGAGATCGGAGCGAAGTGCGGATTGATCGCGGCAGATGATGTGACGATCAACTTTCTCGAAACTGAGACGCCGGCCAAGGGTCCGTTTGAACGGATCGTGCCGGTCAATCCACGCTATGAACGTGTGATCGAGGTCGATGTATCGATGATTGTCCCGCAGGTTGCATGCCCTCCGGATGTGGATAATGCCAAGCCGCTGCAGGAGGTGGAAGGTCTCGAAGTGCACGAAGTTTACATCGGCACCTGCACCAACGCCCGTTATGAAGATATCGAAATCGTGGCGAAGATTCTCAAAGGAAAGAAAGTTGACCCGTTCACACGCGTGATCGTCACACCGGTCAGTGATCGGATTTATAAGAAAGCACTGCAAAACGGTTTGATTGAGATCCTGATGGATGCGGGCTGTACCGTAACTGCAACCGGATGCGGTGCCTGCATCGGACGTCATGGCGGAATCCTGGCCGCTGGCGAACGCGCGCTTACAACGATGAATCGCAACTTTATTGGACGCATGGGCAGTCCGCAGTCCGAGATTTATCTGGCCAGCCCGGCTACTGCCGCGGCTACCGCGCTGAATGGCCGCATTACCGATCCGCGCGGATATTTGGAAAATCTTTAAACACGAACTAACAATAGGAGAACCTTATGGGAAAAGCTTGGAAGTTTGGAGAAAACCTGAACACCGACGAAATCATCCCGGGTCGTTTCAACATCACAATTGATCCGCTTGAACTTGCGAAGAATGTCTTTTGCGAGATCAAGCCCGATTATGCTAAGAATGTTAAACCCGGCGATGTGATTGTCGGCGGGCAGAATTTCGGCTGCGGTTCGTCGCGTGAACATGCGCCGATTGCGATCAAGGGCTCGCACGCCAAGTGCGTAATCGCGTCATCGTATGCGCGTATCTTTTTTCGCAACTCTATCAATATTGGCTTACCGATTCTGGAATGTCCCGAAGCGGTGAACGACATCGAAGAAGGAAATGATGTGGACGTGGATTTGACCACAGGCCGGATCACGAACATCACGAAAGATCATGTTTATCAAGCGCGTCCACTGCCGGATTTTGTTTTGAAGATCGCGGACGCGGGCGGCATTGTGAATTTCCTGAAAGAGCATGATATCCAGGAATTGATGTCATGACGAGATATAAGATTTGTCTTCTGCCCGGTGATGGCATTGGTCCAGAAGTGATTGATTGCGCGGTGCAGGCTTTGGGCGCTCTTCCCCTCGAATGGGATTTCATCGAGAGCGGCATCGGCTACGCTGAATATCAGCGCGGTGGCTCACCATTGCCCGAAGAAACCCTGCAAAAGATTCGCAGTGCTGATGCGACTTTATTCGGCGCAGTGACCACGCCGCCTAATATTCCGAATTATTTTTCGCCCGTTGTGCGGATGCGGCAATCGCTTGACCTTTATGCCAACCTGCGTCCGTGCCGTTCGATCCCGCATCCATCTTCGCGCCCAGGCATTAACTTTATGATTGTGCGCGAAAATACCGAGGGGCTTTACTCTGGTATCGAGCGGCTTGAAGATAATGGCAATCGCGCTATTACCGAACGCGTCATCACACGGCGCGGCTCGGAGCGGATCATCCGCAAAGCTTTTGAGCTTGCCCACCAAACAGGACGCAAAACTGTCCACGTGGTTCATAAAGCCAATGTGCTTCGTCAAACTGACGGATTGTTTCGCTCCGTGGCGTTTGAACTAGCAAAAGATTATCCCGAAATCAATCTTCTTGAAATGCTCGTGGATACCTGTGCGATGGAACTTGTCCGCGCCCCGGAGCAATTTGAAGTGATTGTGACCACGAATTTGTTCGGTGATATTTTGAGTGATGAAGCCTGCATGTTCGTTGGCGGCTTGGGTGTGACGGCATCAGGAAACATCGGCGCAGACGCGGCGGTGTTTGAGCCGGTTCATGGCAGTGCGCCGAATCTTGTAAGCACCGGAAAAGCGAATCCCACCGCGACAATTCTTGCCTCTGCCATGATGCTGGATTATCTCGGTGAATCGCATCATGCGAATTCTCTTCGGCAAGCGGTTGGGACTTGTATCGCATCAGGACAAACCACCTCAGATTTGGGCGGCGAATTGACGACAAATCAAATGACCAACGCGGTTATTGCGGCTCTCGAATTAAATCTTGAAAGGGAAAACTTATGACTCGTCTCGGATTTCTCATGACGCGTTTGCGCCCCGAAGAAAAACTTCTGCTTGAAGAATTGGATCATCGCACTGAGGTGGAGGTTATCCGCATCCTCGATGGCGAACATTTCTTTGATATTTCCAAATTGCCTCAGAAAGTTGATCTCGTGTTTGAACGTTCGATCTCCTATTCGCGCGGACTTTACATCTCGCGTATTTTTGAAGCCCACGATGTGCCTGTGATTAATCCGTCGGTGCTTGCAGAGCGCTGCGGTGACAAATATGTCACGAGCCAAATTTTGGTCAGGAATAATATTCCAACTCCACGCGTGCTGATGGCATTCGATGAATCATCTGCGTTGGCGGCCGTGGATGCCATCGGATATCCATGCGTGCTCAAACCCGTGGTCGGTTCATGGGGACGGTTGCTTGCTTTAGTTGAGAATCGATCCGACGCGGAATCGTTCATCGAACATAAAGCGGCGTTAGGAATTAATCATCAAGTTTTTTACATTCAAGAATATGTGAATAAACCCGGGCGTGATATTCGCGCCTTTGTGATTGGCGAGGAACCGATCTGCGCGATCTATCGCACATCCGAAAGCTGGATCACGAACACGGCGCGCGGTGGTGTCGCTTCAAATTGTCCGTTGACGCCGGAACTGATTGATATCTGTCAACGAACGGCGCGCGCGGTCGGATGTGGGATGCTGGCGATTGATGTGTTCGAGGCCGCTGACGGCTTGGTCGTGAATGAAGTGAATCACACCATGGAATTTCGCAACAGCATCACCACCACCGGAGTCAACATTCCGTCGCTGATGGTTGATTATGTTTTATCACAAGCCCGCGCATAATCGTGATGAGGAGATTTCAAGATGAGCACATGAAAACAGATTGAGAAATTGGGCTCGGATGAATCGTGAGATTCGGTATTGACACATCTTGGATTGGTAGTAGAATACCGCCCAATATGTTTAGCCTGTTTACGTTGCCGCGCTCCCGTCGTCCGTTGCCCACTTCTCTTCGAGAAGGTCGGGATCTTCTGGTTTGGATGACGGAAAGATAAACGCATGGTACGCTGACACACGCATTCATCAACCAAAACAGCCCTCCTTCTTGGAGGGCTGTTTTTATTTTCATCTCAAAAGGAGTAGTCATGAAAGACAAACCAAAACCGCAAGTCAAGAAAGTGGTGCTCGCCTATTCAGGCGGACTCGATACTTCGGTCATCGTGCCGTGGCTGAAGGAAAACTATGGCTGTGAAGTCGTCTGCTTTTGCGCCAACGTTGGTCAGGGCGATGAAGATTTGCGCGGCCTCGAACAGAAGGCGATCAAGAGCGGTGCCAGCCAATGCATCATCCATGACATGAAAGAAGAGTTCGCTTCGGATTATCTATTCCCGATGCTCAAGGCAGGCGCTGTATATGAACATAAATATTTATTAGGCACATCGGCGGCTCGGCCACTGATCGCCAAGCACCTCGTGGATGTGGCGCACGAAGTCGGCGCCGACGCGGTGGCTCATGGCGCAACCGGTAAAGGCAACGATCAGGTTCGTTTTGAACTCAGCGTCATGGCGCTCGATCCGCGCTTGAAGATCATCGCTCCGTGGCGTGAATGGGAAATCCGCTCGCGCGAAGATGCGATTGCATACGCCGCGAAACACAAAGTGCCGGTCACCGCTACGATCAAATCCATTTATAGCCGCGATTCGAATCTGTGGCATATTTCTCACGAAGGCGGCTTGCTCGAAGATCCGTGGAATGAACCGGAAGAGTCGATGTACCAAATCAGCACCTCACCGGAGAACGCGCCCGATGAGCCTGAATATATCGAGATCGAATTCGAGAGCGGCACACCGGTGGCAGTCAACGGCGAAAAACTTTCAGCCGCAAAAATTGTCGAGCGGCTCAATGCGGTCGGCGGCGCGCACGGCATCGGCCGCGTCGACCTCGTTGAGAATCAACTCGTCGGCATGAAGTCGCATGGCGTCTATGAAACGCCGGGCGGAACGATTTTGCTATTCGCCCATCGTGAACTTAAATCGCTCATCCTGGACCGCGAGACGATGCATTTCAAGGAAATGGTTGCAGTCAAATACACTGAACTCATCTATAACGGTTTGTGGTTTACGCCTCTGCGCGAAGCGATTGATGCTTTTGTCAACGCCACGCAAGGTCCGGTGACAGGTATGGTTCGCCTGAAACTTTACAAAGGCAACATCATCTCTGCGGGCCGCAAGTCGCCGTTCAGTTTGTATCGCGAAGACTTTGCTACCTTTGGCGAGGAAGATGTTTACGACCAGAGTCATGCCGAGGGCTTCATTCGATTGTTTGGTTTGTCGTTGAAAGTCCGCGCGTTGAATGGCTTGCCCGTCTCCGGCCTCGACATGCCCAAGCCAGATTATTCACGGTTCAAGAGAGATTAGCATGACGATGTTGTGGGGCGGACGCTTCGCCCAGAAACTCGACGCCGCGGCTTGGGACTTGAACTCCTCGTTGCCTGTTGACAAACGTATGGCAATTCAGGATGTGGATGGTTCGTTCGCATGGGCCGACGCTTTGCATCAAGCAAAGATTCTATCGGATGAAGAACACGCTCAGATCGCACTCGGGCTGACAACCGTTAAAGAAGAATTCGCTAACGGAAAGTTTATCTTTGCCGAGTCTGATGAAGATATTCACACCGCGGTTGAGCGTCGCCTCACTGAGTTGATTGGCGCAACGGCAGGCAAATTGCACACTGGCCGTTCTCGTAATGATCAAGTCGCAACCGATTTCAGGCTGTGGATACTTCAAGCCATTCCTGCTTTGGACGCGGCGTTGAAAGGCCTGCAATCTGTATTGATTGAGCGATCAGAAAGCGCAGATGAAACTCTTATGCCTGGTTACACTCACATGCAACGCGCACAACCGATTTTGCTCGCGCATTGGTGGCTGAGTCATTTCTGGCCGCTTCAACGCGACCGCGACCGTCTTGTTGATTTGACCAAGCATGTGTCTGTTTTGCCGCTTGGCTCGGGTGCGTTGGCAGGAACTCCTATCTCAGTAGATCGAGTCGGGTTGGCTAAATCGCTTGGGTTTGCGGATGTCTCACAGAATAGTATGGATGCTGTTTCTGACCGGGATTTCGCGGCTGAATTTCTTTTCTGTGCCACGATGATTGGAATCCACTTGAGCAAACTTTCCGAGCAAATCGTTTTGTACACTAGCGCCGAGTTTGGATTCTTGGAACTGTCCGATTCATTTTCAACGGGTTCGAGTCTCATGCCGCAGAAAAAGAATCCGGATGTGTTCGAGTTGACGCGCGGCAAAGCAGGAACGATGATCGGCTTGCTCACCGGATTGCTTGCCACACTCAAAGGTTTGCCGTCTGCCTATGATAAAGATTTGCAGGAAGATAAAGGATCCGTCTTTCAAGTTACAGATATTTTGCTTGCGATTCTGCCTGTTATCACGGGCGCGTTGAGGATGATTATTTTCAAGCCCGAACGAATGCGTTCTGCAATTGATTCGTTCATGATGGCAACTGACTTGGCAGATTATCTCGTTAGCAAAGGAATCCCTTTTCGCGAGACGCATGTGATTGCAGGAAAAGCTGTCCGCGCCGCAGTGGATGCTTCGCGAAAGATCGGGCTGGATGAACTGCCGCTCGAAGTGTACCAAGCTCTAAGTCCCGCGTTTGAAGCGGATATATATCAGGTTTTCAATCCCATGAAATCTGTCGAAAAAAGAAATGCGATTGGCGGAACAAGTCCTCAATCGGTAAAAAAACAAATTCAATTAGCAAGATCAAAAGTCAAAGGAGAATAAAAAATGTCTACTGTTACTTGTCCCGAATGCGCCGCGCAGGTTACGCTCGAAGCCGGAACTGAAGTTGGAGAAATCATTGTCTGCCCCGATTGCGGCGTGGATTTGGAGATCACTGCGCTTGACCCCGCGGCGGTGCAGCTGGCGCCTATGGAGCAGGAAGATTGGGGAGAGTAAGAGCGGGTAATCCCGCCCCTACGGAAACTGTTATGCAAAGAAGATTGAAAATCGGTGTCTTGTGTTCGCGTATACGCGTGGAAGAGAAGTGGATATTCGGCGCGCTTGAAAAGTGCGGCATTGATTTTGATCGCCTCGATGATCGCATGATTAGTTTTAATCTCGATGATGCATCGTCGTGGCATCAATATGATGCGGTATTGGAGCGTAGCATTAGTTATACTAGCGGACTCTATGCGTTGCGAATCCTGAATGCATTCGGTGTTCCAACAGTGAATACTCTGGCTGTGGCTGAAGCATGTGGAGATAAATTGACAACCAGCACGTTGCTCATGAAAGCTAGTTTGCCACAACCCCATAACGTGGTGGCGTTTACACCAAAATCGGCCTTGGACGCGTTGGAGAAACTTGGCTATCCGGCGGTGGTCAAACCGGTGGTCGGTTCATGGGGACGATTGCTGGCAAAGATCAACGACCGCGACGCAGCTGAGGCAATCTTTGAACACAAAGCCACACTTGGTTCCACTCAGCATCAAGTCTTTTATATTCAGGAATATATCGAGAAACCCGGGCGCGATATCCGTGCAGTAGTGATCGGTGGACGCGTGTTGACTGCCATGTATCGCACTTCGCTGCATTGGATCACAAATACCGCGCGCGGTGGTGAAGGCGAATTGTGCCCGGTCACGCCTGAGATCGAAGACTTATGTTTGAAAGCCGCGCAAGCTGTCGGCGGCGGTGTGCTGGCGATTGATTTGATCGAACATCCTCAGCGCGGATTTCTAATCAATGAGGTCAATCATACGATGGAATTCCATACCCTTCAGCCGTTGAGTGGAGTTGACATCGCCGGTGAGATCGTGGGGTACGCCGTCAACGTTGCAAGCCGGGAGGTTGTTCAATGATAACGGTATCCATTGTGGGTGGTTCTGGTTATGGCGGTGGTGAGGTGTTGCGACTTCTGCTCGATCATCCGAATGTGGAAATCAAGCAGGTCACTTCGCGTTTGCATATGGGCGAGTTTGTGTACCAGGTGCATCCCAATTTGCGAAAGCGGACGCAACTAAAATTTAGCGATCCTTCGCAACTTGAATCTGCTGATGTGCTTTTCCTTGCCCAACCGCACGGAGAGGCACAACATAATATCGATCAATACGCAAAACTAGCAACGAAGATTGTTGACCTTGCCGCGGATTTCCGTCTGCGCGACGCGGCAGTTTACGAAAAATGGTATGGAGAGAAACACGCCGCGCCTGAATGGCTAAGCAAATTTGTCTATGGTTTGCCTGAACTTCATCGTGCTGAACTTGCTGCGGCAAATTATGTCAGCGGCGTGGGGTGCAACGCGACCGCCAGCAATCTTGCTTTGCTGCCGCTGGTCAGAGCAGATTTGATTGAGAAGGACGCATCGATCATCGTTGAGATCAAAGTCGGATCATCGGAAGGAGGTGCGGAAGGAAACCCCGGTTCACATCACCCGGAACGGGCTTCCGTCATCCGAACTTTTTCACCCTTTGGGCATCGTCACACAGCTGAAGTGATTCAAGAAATGGGTGTTACGAATGTTTCCCTAACGATGACTTCCGTGGATTTGGTGCGTGGTGTGCTAGCAACCGCACATGCAAAAGTCAAAGTTGGTGTAACCACGAAAGATTTATGGAAAGCATATCGCAGCGCGTCAAATGAAAATCCATTTATTCGTGTCGTGAAGGAGCAACGCGGAATCTATCGCGTGCCTGAGCCAAAGATTTTAGCTGGCTCCAACTATGCCGATCTCGGCTTTGACCTTGATGAAAGTAATGGTCACGTCGTTTCAATATGCGGGATTGATAATCTCATGAAAGGCGCGGCAGGTTCAGCGGTGCAGTGTATGAACTTGATGATGGGCTGGGACGAAACGTTAGGCTTGGAGTTCGCCGGCTTGCATCCTATTTAACATGCCATCGGAGAACCTATGAATCAATCAATCATTGTTGTCAAGCTCGGTGGTACGGATGGCGTAGACTTTTCTGCGATATGTAACGATGCCGTAGAATTGTTTAAGCAGAATATGCAACTTATCTTTGTGCATGGCGGTTCTGTCGAAGCCAATTCACTGGGCGAGGCCTTGGGCGTGCCGCCAAAATTTATTGCATCGCCATCAGGATACACCTCGCGCTACACGGATCGCAAGACATTGGAAATTTTTGCAATGGCAGTCAATGGAAAGATCAATACATTGTTAGTCGAGCAATTGCAGATGCTCGGAATCAACGCTTTGGGTTTGAGCGGCTTAGACGGAAAGCTGATGCAAGCTACTCGTAAAGATTCTATTCAAAGCATCGAGAACGGCAAACGCAAAATCATTCGCGATGATTACACCGGCAAGATTGAATGCGTCAATGTAGAGTTATTGCAAACATTATTGGCAGGTGGATATTTGCCGGTTATCGCACCGATGGCGGTCAGCGAAAAAGGCGAAGCTTTGAATGTAGATGGAGATCGCGCCGCGGCAATGGTATCGTCTGCATTGAAGGCAGAGGCGCTGATTTTGCTTACAGCAGTTCCTGGTTTGATGAAAAACTTTCCAGATGAAATCGACAGTCATTCAACATTTAACAGAAAGTCAATTATCAGATGCGCTCGAAGCCGCGCAAGGCCGGATGAAGAAAAAAGTCCTTGGCGCGCAAGAAGCGCTCAAGGGCGGCGTGAAGCGGGTCGTCATCGCCGATGGGCGAATCCAAAATCCAATCTCAAATTCTTTAGAAGGTAAAGGAACAGTCATCCAATGAACGCACAACAAATTATTGATATCGAAAATAAACACACTTCGGGCACATATGCCAAACAACCGCTGGTTATCGTACGCGGACAAGGTGCGTTATTGTTCGATGCGGACGGCGTGGAATATCTCGACTGCTCGTCGGGACATGGCGTTGCCAATCTCGGTCACGCACATCCGAAAGTGGCCGAGGCGATCTACAAACAAGCCTCCACACTGATCACTTTATTCGAGACATTCCCGAATGACAAGCGTGCGGAAGTGATGCAGAAAATTACTTCGCTTGTAGATGGATTGGATCGAGTCTTTCTTTGCAACTCCGGCACGGAAGCCGTGGAGGCCGCATTGAAATTTTCCCGCATCTCCACTGGACGAAAGAATGTGGTCGCTGCCATGCGGGCTTTCCATGGCCGGACGTTTGGTTCGCTCTCCGCGACCTTCAACAAAAAATATCGCGAGGGGTTTGAGCCGCTAGTGCCGGGATTCAGTCATGTGGCTTATAACAACATTGAAGCGCTGGACAAAGCCGTAACGAATGAAACTGCGGCTGTAATCCTGGAAATGGTGCAAGGCGAAGGCGGAGTCTATCTGGCAAACGCGGAATATGTCCAAGCCGCGCGTCGAATTTGTGATGAGCGCGGCGCGCTCTTCATCGTAGATGAAATCCAGACCGGCTTTGGCCGCACCGGGAAAATGTTTGCAGTTCAACATTTTGGAGTCACGCCTGATATGTTAACGTGTGCCAAGTCCTTGGCTGGAGGTTTGCCAATGGGCGCGGTGTTGATTGGACATAAGGTGAAGAACTTAACTCCCGGTGTCCATGGTTCGACTTTTGGTGGAAATCCGTTGGCATGCGCCGCGGCGGTTGCGGCGTTGACCGCAATTGAGGAAGAAGATTTAGCGGGTCAAGCCGCGGAAAAGGGGAGATATTTAATGGATAAATTGAAGAAGATTGAATCCCCAAACATCCGTGAAGTGCGTGGAATGGGTTTGATGGTTGGCATCGAGATGAAGCAAAAAGTCGTGCCATACATTCGGGAACTACAGGACCTTCATATCATTGCTTTGAATGCAGGCATGACTGTTATCCGCTTGTTGCCGCCGCTGGTGATTACTTACGAGCAGCTTGATCATTTAGTGGATGTGTTATCAGAAGTCTTGACCAAGAATCTGGTGGGCGAAGAAAACTAGCAATGGCAGCTGCAGATTTGTCAACTTTGATTGGCTTAGTCTCGGAATATAGTCCATCGGGCCAAGAACGCCGCGCAGCGGAATGGCTTGTGACGCGGATGAAAACGCTTGGTTATCACAATGCGTTTATGGATGAGGCTGGCAACGCAGTTGGAATCAAAGGAGACGGGCCCAAGCAGATTGTGTTATTGGGCCATATTGATACTGTGCCCGGAGATATTAGCGTTCGCGAAGAGAATGGAATTCTTTACGGGCGCGGCTCGGTGGATGCAAAGGGTCCGCTATCGTGTTTCACAGATGCGGTGGCCCAAGTTGGTGCGGTGAATGGATGGCAATTCATCGTTATCGGCGCGGTGGAAGAAGAGCGAGATTCGGAAGGCGCGCGATTTGTGATAAATCAATATCATCCGGAGTTTGCCATCATTGGCGAACCGAATCGCTGGGATCGGATCGCGTTGGGATATAAAGGCAGCGCGTGGGCGAATGTTACTATTAAGCGCGAACAGATGCATACTGCAAGCGGCGAAGAGACAGCTTGTGAATCTGCGATTGATGTATGGCTGAAAATCAAAGCGTACGCAGATTCATTTAATCAGGACAAACAAAAAGCGTTCGATAAATTATTGCTTACATTGCGCGGCATGGATTCGGACTCGAACGATTTCGAGCAGTGGGCGCGAATCAGGGTCGGCGTGCGATTGCCCATGGATGTTTCGCCGACAGATTGGTATGCAAGGTTGAATGAAGTTGCGGATGGAGCAATTGTTGAGCCAACGGGATTCGCCGTCCCTGCATGGGAGTGCGAGAAGAATACTCCACTGGTACGCGCCTTCTTAAGCGGAATTCGCTTGCAGGGTGGAGAGCCGCGCTTCGTGTATAAAACGGGAACGGCCGATCTGAATATTGTTGCACCGATTTGGAAATGTCCCGCACTGGTGTATGGACCCGGCGATTCGAATCTCGATCACACCCCAAATGAGCATATTGACTTGGATGAGTATTCAAAGGCAGTCAATGTGTTATGTGAAGGGTTAAAAAAATTGACGCAGCGGTAATGGGTCATCATTCGATTAGCGCGCGCAAAGCCAACGTGTACGACTTCCATCCAAATCCGCTGATCTTTCCCTTGCACACCGCGGAAATCAACGATTTCGTTCTGAATTCTTCCCTCGCATACACATTCGATAAATGCACTTCGATCACGGGAATCCCAATGGCGGCAATTGCGTCGCGTAATGCTACCGATGTATGTGTGTAGCCTCCAGGATTAAAGACCACGCCTCTTGCCCACGAGCGCGCCTCTTGAAGCGCGTCAATCAACTCGCCCTCGTGATTCGATTGTCGGCATTTCACTTCCGCTCCCAGCGACTTTCCCAATTCGATCAGCCTGGCATTGATCTCATCCATCGTCAATGAGCCATAAACCTCTGGCTCACGCGTTCCCAGCAAATTCAAATTCGGGCCATGCAATATAAGGATTTTCATCAGTTCTCCAAAACATTTTCCAAATCAGTCACATCTACCAATTCAACTCTTCCGATTTCAGCAGGCAGCGCAAAGCGGATGGCTTTCACGTTTTTCTTTTTATCCATGCGCATGGCGCTGATGAGTTCATCACGCGGTAAGTCCTTTGGGATTTGGATCGGCAGGCCCAACGCGGAAAGCGACTCTGCCACTGTATCGGACAAGCCTTTGCTGGCCATTGCCAAACGTTCTGCCAGCTTTGCCTCGGCCACCATCCCGATCGCCACGGCTTCGCCATGTCGCAATCGGAAATGGCTGACCAGTTCAACCGCATGTCCAACGGTGTGGCCTAAATTCAAAGTGGCCCGCAGTCCTTTTTCGTAGGGGTCTTCCTCGATTATCTTTATCTTCACCGCCATTCCCCGTTTGATAAGTTCTTCCAAATTGTCTTTGATCCAATTCAAACCACGGCCGCACAAATAAAACAATTCCGGATCTGAGATAATTCCATGTTTTACTACTTCTGCCATACCGGACATTAATTCTGTTTCTGATAAAGTCTTTAGCAATTGCGGGTCCGCCAAAACTAATTTCGGTGAATAGAACGAGCCTATCAAGTTCTTGCCTTCGGGCATGTCAAATCCCGTTTTGCCTCCCAAAGATGAATCGACCATCGCGAGCAATGTGCTAGGAACACCTACCCAATTTACCCCGCGCATGAACGTGGACGCGGCAAAGCCTGCCAGGTCGCCGGTCACGCCTCCGCCCAGCGCAACGACCGTGCTCTTGCGATCCAAGCCAGTTATTAACATTTCCTGCCACAACTTCATTACGGTATCCATGTTTTTTGAGTTCTCGCCCGCCGGGAAGGAAATCACATGAACCTTATAACCTGCTCCTTCAATCGACTTGACTACGCCTTTGGCATATAAATTGGCCACAACATCATCGGCAATAACCGCAACCGGGTTCCCAAGTTTACGTTCACGCAGGAACCCACCGAGAGAATCAAATCCGCCGGATTTGACAATCACATCATACATATTCCCATCCGCCGAATGCACACATAACAAATTTAGCTTTTGCTGTATCTCCAATGCAATTTGCTCAGGCGTCTTTTGAAGTTTACAAATGGAGTGTCCTGATTGGCTTACGCGAATCGGAAAAGAATCATAGTGAACTTTTCTTTGTTCAAGCAAGACTTTCAATTTCTCATTCAAGTTCCCAGCCAGTAATGGCCGCTGGTTTTGATCTTTTTGCAAACGTGCGACTAAAGTTTCAATTTTCGTTTCGAGAAAGACAATCCAGCCGCGTTCCTCTGCATACCGACGATTTTCTTCGCGCAACAACGCGCCGCCTCCTACCGCAATCACGCGCGGACTTTCATTCGCGGCCCGCTTCAACATCTCCGTTTCCAGATCGCGGAATGTCGACTCGCCTTGTTCTTCCATAATTTGAGGAATGGTTTTGCCCGCAGATTTTTCTATTTCAAGATCAAGGTCAACGAATGGCAAACACAATCTCTCCGCGAGTGCTTTGCCGACTGATGATTTTCCTGCTCCGGGCGGGCCGTAAAGAAAAATATATTTCATCTTCATTCCCAAAAAACGTGCGGCGTATTATCCATCTTCAAATCTTCAAGCAGCACTTTTCGTAATGTGGCAAAGCGCGGCATGATTTCACTCAGCGAATCACCGCCGAGTTTTTCGATCAGGGCATCCGATAATACAAACGCGACCATCGCTTCCAGAATCGGAACCGCACGTGGAACCGGGCAGAAGTCGGAGCGTTCGTATTTGGTCGGAGATTCGGATCCTGTTGCCAGGTCAACGGTTTGTTGCGGAGTCAGAGTTGTTGCAATCGGCTTCATCGCCGCGCGAATCACGATCGGTCCTCCGTTCGAGATTCCACCTTCAATGCCACCCGCGCGATTCGTTGAGCGTTGAAGGTTTGAATGTTCCAAAGTGATTGAATCATGTGCATGTGTCCCCAATCTTTTTGCATTTTCAAATGCGTCACCAATCTCCACTCCCTTGATTGCCTGTACGCTCATGACCGCCATCGCCAGTCTCGCTTCGAGGCGCTTATCCCATTGTGAAAAAGAGCCAAGTCCAACCGGAACATTTAGCGCGACAATTTCCAGCACACCTCCCAATGTATCTTTTGCATGGATGATTTCTTCGATGTGAGCCCGCATTTTTTCAGCCGCGGCTTGATCCGGGCAGCGCACATCATTCTGCTCCGCCGCTTCAAACCGGACTGGATAACTGCTTCCGCTTAAATCAGCATCTACTTCACCGATAGATTTCACATATCCGCCAACCACGATCCCGAATTGCGAAAGAAAATGTTTGCAGATCGCTCCCACCGCGACGCGCATAGTTGTTTCTCTGGCAGAGGCGCGTTCGAGCGCGGGACGTAAATCCATGTATCCATATTTCACCGCCCCGGTTAAATCTGCGTGGCCCGGACGCGGCGCGGTCATCGGGTCGATGGCTTTGCCTTTCCACTTGACGTGATCCGCGTTTTGCACGAGCAGGGCAATCGGTGCGCCGGTCGTTTTAGCTGCCATAACTCCGCTAAGAATTTGGACGGTGTCTCTTTCGATCTTCATCCGTCCACCTGAGCCATAACCTTTTTGACGGCGCTCAAGTTCCTTATTGATGATATCTGGTGTAACAGAAAGTCCGGCGGGCATGCCATCGAGAATGGCGATCAATGAGGGTCCGTGCGATTCACCAGCAGTTAAGAAGCGAAGCATAAGTTCTCCAGACGTATGTTCAATGGTTAATGGATTCAAACAAAACGTTTCGAGATGGATTGCAATCTGTCCAAATTTCAAAAGCCAATGCGGCTTGCTCAATCAACATGCCGATGCCAGTGGTCGCAGACAATCCGGCGGAACAAGCATTTTTCACAAGTTTTGTTTCGCGCGGATTGTAAACCAGATCATAAATCAGCGCTTGAGGTGGAAACGGCAAGTCATCCGGCCATGGAGATTGATTGATATTTGGTTCCATGCCAACGGGTGTAGTGTTTACAACGAGCTGGAATTGGGAAGATTGGATTTCTGAGGTAAGCTCAATTGGCTCGGCATCTTTATAGTGAGATGCCAATCCTTGCGCCTGCTCAATTCGACGCGCTGCGATAGTAACATTCCATCCATCATTACTTAATGCATATAGCACTGCCCGCGCTGAACCGCCCGCGCCCAAGATCAATGCTAATTTTCGATTTGCAATTTTTGATTCTCGATTCCCGATAAACCTTTTCAGATCCAATAAAAACCCATAAGTATCTGTATTATCGCCAATGAGTTTATCGTTGCGGCAATATATTGTATTAACCGCGCCGATGGCTTGCGCTGTAAACGTAAGCTCATCCAAAAACGGAATGACATTCTGTTTGTGCGGGAGGGTAACGTTGAGTCCTGTGATTTCTCCGGAGCGGACGCGGGCAAGTAAATCATCCAAACCTTGTTTGTGATCTGGGAAAATAGGAAATAGCGAATAATTGCCCTGCAAGCCACAGGCCTGAAATGCAGCCAAGTGAATCTTTGGCGATAAGCTGTGCTCCAATGGATAACCGACCAAACCCAGATGGATCATCGCAGGGAATCCAACACTTCAAAATAATTCGGAAAGGTTTTTGAAACACAAGATGGATTTTCGATTGTCATGCCATTCATGCGCAAGCCGATCAAAGAAAAAGCCATTGCCATGCGGTGATCATTGTAAGTTTGAATAGTAGCGGGCGTGAATTTCTTGTACGGATAAATCGTCATGCCGTCTTCGTGTTCTTGTACTTGAACGCCAAGCCGCGCAAGTTCAGTGCAAGTGGCATGGATGCGATCTGTTTCCTTGACTCGTGCTGACGCAATACCGCGAATTCTCGTTGGCGAGGAAGCGAATGGAGCAATTGCTGCCAGTGTCTGCGCGGTATCGGGAATGTCGCACATGTCAACATCGACGCCATACAAAGATGGAGCGCAAGCAACTTCAATGAAATCATCGCACTCTTTTATTACGCAACCCATTCGCTGGAGGACGTTGAGAAAAGCAATGTCGCCTTGTTTGGATTGGCGCGAGATATTTTCAACTCGAACCATTCCGCCGCAGATGGCGGGTGCGGCAAAAAAGTAGGAGGCTGCGGAGGCGTCGGATTCGATGGCGTAGATGGAGAGCGGTGAATACGCAATCGGATGAATAATAAATCGCGAATAGCCGTAATGTTCGATTTCAACCCCGAAGTCTTTCATGATCGCAAGGGTCATATCGACATACGGTTTCGAATTGAGTTCGGTAATCACTTCTATTTCAATCGGTTGTTGCGCGTAGGGTGCGACCATCAATAAAGCCGTCAGGAATTGCGAGGAAATATCTCCGGCGATTTTTGTCTTGCCGCCGCGCAAACCAGCTGCTTTTATTTTCACTGGCGGACAATTGTTGATGGTTTCAAGTTCCGCGCCAAGCTGCGTCAGTGCGTCGACCAAATCGCCAATAGGGCGTTCCCTCATGCGTGCATCGCCATCCAAAATATGTTCGCCGTTTCCGAGCGTGAGGAACGCGGACAAAAAACGCGCAGCCGTGCCCGCGTTGCCAATGAAGAGTTCGGTTTTGCCTGCTGGAATTTTTCCGCCCAAACCAGCAACCCTCATTTTGCAACTTGCTTCTTCCAATTGAATATCGAATCCGAGAGTTTGCAATGCACCAGCAAAGTAACGCGAATCATCAGAGAAAAGTGCGTTGGTCAAGCATGTTGTTCCTTTTGCAAGTGACGCGATCAGCAAAGCACGGTTGGTCAGCGATTTGGAACCAGGTACGCGCACCGTGGCATTCAATGCATGCAGGATGGGTTTGATCTCTAGTGAAGTCATGATGTCAATATTTGATATTTATGCTCTGCTTGAATCAAAAAGGATTTGAGATTTGAAAAATCATCCGAAGATAGTGCTGATTCAATTTCAGCAAGTTGATTTTGAAATTCATGTAATGCGTTCAAAACGTTTTCACAGTTGGATTGCAAAACACCTAGCATCATGGTCGATGAAGTGCCAGCGAGTTTGCTTGTGGATTTGAAACCGGTGCCGATAAAAGGAGCCGTATCCTCAGGAGTGATGAGTGCCAGCGCAGAGGAAAGCAGAAACGGCAGATGGCTTGTGGATGCAAGGATGAGGTCGTGTTTAGATGCGTCGAGAATCGTTGCTTTCGCTTCAATCGCCTCGATGATTTGATGAGCGGCAGATAACGCACGCGGTGTGGTTCTTTCCAATGGCGTCAGCAAGAACGGAGCGGCGTAATACAAAGTCCCTTCGGCATTGGCAAGTGAGAGTTTTTCTTTTCCGCAAATGGGATGCCCGCCAATGGGATCGAATCGTTCAGGCAAACGCGACATAGCCTCGACGATCAATCGTTTGCTTGAACCGAGGTCCATCACAATACAAGGATGAGAAGTGAATGTGGGCATTTGCTCGAGCAGAGTCAAAATCGCGGGCACAGGCGCAGCTAAAATAATGAGATCGGCTTCAGGCAAAAGTTTAGCGGGATCGCAATCAGCGTAATCCACGATATGTTGGGACAGAGCAAGCTCGAGCGTGGCTTGATGCGGATCAATCCCAAACAGCGCGTCACATTTTCCCTTCAACGCCCATGCCAACGAGCCGCCCATCAATCCCAATCCAATGATCGCGATTTTGGATTCTGAAAGATTAAAGTCAGGCTTGTACATATTGAGGGACCAGGTGACGATCCACCGCTTCAGCCACTGCCTTGACCTGCTTAACCATTTTGGCAAAGGCTTCTGGTGTAAGAGATTGCTTGCCATCAGAGATCGCATGCGCGGGATCGGGATGTACTTCAACGATGATACCATCCGCGCCCGCGGCAACACCGGCTTTCGCAACGGCAGAGACATAATCCGAATTGCCTGTGGAGTGGCTGGGATCAATGATGACGGGCAGATGTGTGAGTTTTTTCAAGACAGGAATGGCATTGATGTCGGTGGTATTGCGAGTGGCGGTTTCAAAGGTGCGGATGCCGCGCTCACACAACATCACGCGCGTGTTGCCGCCGCTGAGGATGTATTCACTGGCCATAAGCATTTCTTCAATGGTTGCAGACATGCCGCGCTTGAAGAGCACAGGCGTGCGGGTCTCGCCGATAGCGCGCAGCAAATTATAGTTTTGCATATTGCGTGCGCCGAGTTGAAAAACGTCAATGTATTTTTCCATCATTTCGATTTGCGCAACGGCCATCACTTCCGCGACGATGGGCAGACCCGTTTTCTCGCGGGCTTCAATCAGATATTCGAGTCCTTCTTCGCCGAGACCTTGAAACGCATAAGGAGATGTGCGCGGCTTGAAGATGCCGCCGCGTAAAGCATTCGCTCCTGCTTCTTTTACAGCTTGTGCGGTTTCAAGAATTTGCGTACGGGACTCGACCGCGCATGGACCCGCAATGATCGGAATTTCCGTGCTCCCAACGGAAAAGCCGTCAAGTTGAAAAACAGAATCCTGTTCGTGGAATTGGCGCGAGGCAAGTTTGTATGGTTGTGAAATACGCTGAACTGACTCGACGCCCGGCAAGGCTTCGAAGATTTCCTTGGGGACATAATGTCCGTCACCGACCGCACCGATGATGGTCTGCTCAACGCCTTCGATGAGATGCGCAGATAATTTCTGCTTTTCAATTTCAACAATTACATTTTGGATCTGTTCTTTTGGTGCACCTGGGTGCATGATGATCATCATAGCGAAACTCCTAAGTAATTAGAAGATGAAAAGATAAAACGTTAAACATTGGACGTCGCGCGTTCAATACTGGCGAGTCTTCGTCCCATGATCTGCGCGATCTGTCCAACCTGCTTGACCATCTCGGCAAACTTTTCAGGTCGAAGCGATTGCCTGCCGTCGGAGACCGCGTGCGCGGGATCGGGATGCACCTCCACGATGAGCCCATCGGCGCCGGCAGCAATCGCGGCTCGGGCTACAGCCGCAACATAATCCGCGTGGCCGGTGGCGTGCGATGGATCGAGGATGACCGGCAGATGAGTCAGGTTCTTCAAAACGGGGATCGCGTTGATATCGGTTGTGTTGCGTGTGGTCGTTTCAAACGTGCGAATACCGCGCTCGCATACCATCACCTGTTTGTTGCCGCCCGCCAAAATATATTCAGCCGACATTAGCAACTCTTCGATGGTTGCAGAAAGCCCGCGCTTGAGAAGCACCGGCGTTTGCGTCTCGCCGATCGCGCGCAATAGGTTGAAGTTCTGCATGTTGCGTGCGCCGACTTGCAAAACATCAATATGCCTGACCATCAAATCAAGCTGCGTCTGCGACATGATCTCAGCCACGATGGGCAGGCCGGTTTGCTCGCGCGCCTCAGCCAGATAATCGAGGCCTTCTTCGCCGAGTCCCTGAAACGTATACGGCGAAGTGCGCGGCTTGAAGACTCCACCGCGTAATGCGGATGCGCCCGCTTCTTTCACTGCCTGAGCCGTCTCGATGATCTGCGAGCAACTCTCCACAGAACACGGTCCTGCAATGATCGCGATCTCGTCGCCGCCTACGGTAAATCCATCGAGTGGAAAGACCGAGTTCTCCGGATGGAATTGCCGCGAGGCCAGCTTGAACGGCTGTGTGATGCGCTTGACTACTTCTACGCCATCCAGTACCTCGAAAATATCGGTAGGAATATTATGAGTTTCGCCGATGGCACCGATAATGGTCGCTTCAACTCCCTGCGAAAGATGGGCGTTCAATCCCGCGGCTTTGACTTTTTCAATCACATGCTCCACTTGTTCCGGCGTGGCATGGGACTTCATGATGATCATCATTGTGGTTTCTCCTTTGGTCTAGCTGACGAGGTCGGGACGCAGTTTGATGGCGTCCCGCAAGTAAACATGGTTGATTTCGTTTTGCGACTTATCTGTATTCCAATGGATCAATACGCGGATACATAACGGCAAACTTTCTTCCACCGGTATTTCACGTGCGCACATCATCGGGACTTGATCCCAGCCCATTTGACGCGCAGCCAGCGCGGGATACACCGAGGCGATATCGTCAGTGACGGTAAAAAATACCGAGGCAATATCCGCCGTCTTTAAATCCGGGTTGGTGCACAAGATTTCGCCGAGCAACTCCTTCGTCGCGAAAAGGATATGATCTTTCGTATCTGATTCAATTGTGATCGCGCCGCGAATGCCGCGTGTGGTCATGGATATTTCCTATCTCCCTCTCCTATAGGAACGTCCGATGTTCTTTGCGGAGAAGGACGGGGGTAAACAAAAAGAGCGAGACCGTTTGGTCTCGCTCTTTGAGTACAGGTTTATCACTCTGTCTGCTTAAGCGCCGCCAACGGCAACCGAATTGCGGAGGCCGTAAAAGTAATACGCAAAATAAAATCGGACAGCCGTGAACATATTGGGCAGTATTCTATGCGAGAGGGTGAGATGTGTCAAGGGAATAAAATTGGAATAAAATTGGATTAATCCTGCACCAGCCAGTTTTTGGCTTCTTCGTCGTATTCGAAATATTTCAATTGCTGGCCGGTCAACCGCGTTAGCATATCGCCCAAAGTGCGCTTGAATCCTGCCACACCAAGAACAGCAGTTTTGCGAACATGATTTTTTGTCTTTGCCGAAGCCTCATTGAGTGCGGAGATCAAGTCCGCGCCAATTTGTGTATCCTTGAAGTTAGAAAGGACCAGTACGGAGTTTGCCGGCTCTTTCAAGACGATTTCCTGAACAGCCTTAAGTTCATCTTTCACTGCACTCGTGTTGTAAAATAACGCGGAGAAATCCTGATAGAAAATTTTCTTTCCTTTATGTTCGATCCACTTGGATCTCATTTTTTCCTCTTGCCTGTTTTATTGATAAGTGCCTTTCCGGATTGCGGACGTTCAAAATATAAAGCCAAGCCGGTTGCGACGGCGCCTAATCCTTCCCATGCACCGACCAAAATAAATCGGGTTGGAGCCAAGTGCGTCAGGGCCGTGATGGTAAAGACTGTAAATGTCACCAGCCGGAATGGAACCGTCCACGAGAAGAATTGTTTCAGGTCGTTGAACGCGGCTAAAATGTAATATATGCCCATGTTGAATGAAGCCATCGAAGCCGCAATCACGAACACAAGAGTAAAGTCGCCGGTCACGCGTGCTGCCCGATCTAACACCGTAAAGCCGAGCAGTGATAAAACCACTTCGGGGTGGATCAAGCCTAATAGTCCGAGAAGGAATGCCAGGATGCCAAAGACAAACATTGTCCAGCCGGAGGCACTGCGGATGCGATATTTATCCATAGATATCTCCTGTCCGACAAATTATACACTTCATGCCCATCCATGTACTGACAAAATTGTTTGCTTGAATCTTTTCTGCTATACTTGAAATATGGCAAAACATTTGGTGCTGGTGGCTGGCAATATTGGAGCGGGGAAGACATCGCTAACCGAGCGGATCGGTGCGCGTCTCGGATGGCATACCGGTTACGAGTTGGTTGCGGACAATCCGTATCTTTCCGACTTTTACACGGATATGCGTTCTTGGGCTTTTCACCTGCAAGTCTTCTTTCTCGGTCACCGCGCGGAACAATATCTCGAAGCCACGCATGATGCGCGCTCCGCCATCCTCGACCGGAGCATTTACGAGGATTTTTATATCTTCTCACGTGCCTTACATCATATGGGAAATCTGGCCGAGCGCGACTATCTTTCCTATCAACGCTTGTTTGATTTAGTGGTTAATAGTTTGCCGCGTCCTGATTTGTTGATTTATCTAAAAGCGCCGGTTTCCGTGCTGATGAATCGAATCCATAAACGCGCCCGCAATATGGAAACCGGCATCACTGCCGATTATCTGACTTTGCTCAATTCATTCTACAACGAATGGCTAACTGCTTTCGATCTTTGCCCGGTGTTGACCCTTCAAACTGACGATTTGGATTTCGTTCACCAGCCCAAACATTTGGAAGTAGTCGTGCAAAGGATTTAAGATAAATTGGCAGGCAAGGAAGTTGTGGATTTGAGAGGTAATTGACTTTATGGATGAATCCGTCTTTCTAAAGATTCCGCTATTTCAGGATGTGCCATCTT
The DNA here is from genome assembly GCA_963783295.1 of uncultured Chloroflexia bacterium. Lineage (GTDB taxonomy): Bacteria > Chloroflexota > Anaerolineae > Anaerolineales > Villigracilaceae > Fen-1038. The sequence goes on from CAWAMX010000005.1 coordinate 170,904, forward strand.
CTGAACTATTTCAAATGGTAAGCGAATTGCCGGTTGAGACTTATAAGGTAGGAGCATATATTTTTCGCGAAGGTGAAGCAGGCGAGAATCTTTATGTTGTAATGGACGGTGCGCTTGAAGTTCTTTTGGGTGTAGATTCTCCGGATGAGTTGCTGTTGCGTACTTGCGGCCCGGGTGAGTACATCGGTGAAATGAGTTTGATCTTGCCTGAGGGCAAACGAACTGCTTCGGTCCGCGCGAAGATGCGAACACGAACCTGGGTAATGAGTCATGACAAGTTCCAAGAGATCATAAAACGCTGGCCGATGATAGCGTATTCTATGTTGCGGATTTTGAGTCAACGTCTTGACGCCACGAACGAAGCCACATTCCATGATCTTGCCGAAAAGAATCATCAACTGCAAAAAGCGTATGATGAACTCAAGGCTGCACAGGAACAGTTGATTGAGAAGGAGCGGCTCGAGCGCGAACTGCAAGTAGCCGCGGAAATTCAGTTGAGCATTTTGCCCGATCAACTTCCGTCAGTTGACCGTTTTGATTTTGGTGCGCGCATCCTGCCTGCGCGTCACGTTGGCGGCGACTTTTATGATGTGTTTCAAAATGGCGCCGATCAGATCGGTGTCGTAATTGGTGATGTGGCAGATAAAGGCATCCCATCTGCATTATTCATGGCGCGAGCTCATGCGCTCATCATGGCAGAAGCGGATACAGATCGGTCTCCTGCCGCAGTGTTGGGTTTGGTCAATCGTCATATCACCCGTTTGGAAAAGTCGGCTCAATTCGTTACGGCTTTATACGGCATCGTGAATTCCATGAGCGGAGAGTTTTCCTATGCCCGCGCTGGGCATGAACCACCGCTAATTCTATTTCCTGATGGAAAGATCGAACGTGTCCCCCATGGACCGGGAATGGCACTTGGACTTTGGGATGCGATCACGCTCGATGAACACACCGTGATGCTTGAACCGAACAGCACCTTAGTGCTCTTCACGGACGGCATGACGGATTGCCGTGATCCGAATGGAGTATCCTTCGGCCTCGAGCGCATCAACGCCACCTTGAGCGGACTTGTTGGACTTTCTGCTCAACAAGTCTGTGACCGATTGTTCGATGCGCTAATGGAATATCAAAATGGTGCGAAGCAGGATGACGATGTGACGCTAGTCGCCATCCATGCTGCGAAGAAATAAATATGTATTGTTATGCTTTCTTCAAAGCCTGCTCGACATCTTCCAACAAATCATCTTTATGTTCGATTCCAACTGATAGCCTGACCAATCCCGAATCAACCGCAAGCTGTGAGCCTGCAGTCGAAAGATGAGTCATCGCGGCGGGGACTTCGATCAACGATTCAACTCCGCCCAATGATTCGGCCAGCGTAAAAATCCTTGTCGCTTCTGCGAAGCGCGCTGCCGCATCGTATCCGTCTTTCATAATAATGGAGATCATCCCGCTTCCGCTTCGCATTTGCCGTTTCGCGATTTGAATCTGTGGGTGGCTCTGATGAAATGGATACATTACCTTCGCTACTTTCGGATGCTTGGATAGATAATCTGTAAGCACAACTGCGTTTTCCGAATGACGCTCCATGCGGATGTGCAAGGTCTTGAGTCCGCGCAGAACAAGAAAACAATCCATGGGTCCCGGCACAGCACCGACCGCATTCTGTAAAAAGGCTAGTCTTTCATATAGCGATTTGTCTTTGACTATCGCTATCCCGCCAACCACATCCGAATGTCCGCCGAGATATTTGGTCATTGAATGGACGACAATGTCCGCACCGAGTTCAAGCGGGCGCTGATTGAATGGTGTGGCGAATGTGTTATCTACAACGAGCAATGGATGACTGGAATGAGCATGGACGATTTCTGCAATCTCATGAATATCTGTGATGCTGAGCAAGGGATTGGTCGGAGTTTCAAGCCAAACCATTTGAGTAGACGGAGTCAAACTATCGGCCACCGATTCAGGATCGGTCGTGTCAACAAAATCAAAGTGGAGGCCGAAGCGGCGCAGCACTTTATCGAATAAACGGAATGTACCGCCGTAGATATCGTTGCCAGCGAGAACATGCGCGCCGCTGTCCATTAATCGCAGGACAGAATCTGTAGCAGCCAAACCTGAAGCGAACGCCAATCCATATTCTCCGCCTTCGAGTTCCGCCACACATTTTTCGAGCGCGAGCCGCGTCGGATTTTTCGTGCGCGCATATTCATACCCCTGCCGCGCTTTGCCCACGCCGTCCTGTGCGAACGTGGATGTTTGATAAATGGGCGTCATGACTGCGCCGTTATTTGGGTCGGGTTCTTGGCCCGCGTGAATGGTAAGGGTTTCAAATTTCATCTCGTCTCCTTTAGCGTTATACTCATTGGATTATAAACGAGGCGAAATGACAAAAACTATTCTTTCTGTTCTTGCGCACCCTGACGACAAATCTTTTGGAATGGGGGGCACGCTCGCGTTGTATGCGCGTAAAGGCTATGATGTGTATTATGTTTGTGCCACGCGCGGCGAGGTAGGCACGGTGGATCCCGAGCACATGCGAAACTACAAAAGTATTGGTGAGCTGCGCGAGGCTGAGCTTCGTTGTGCCGCAGAGCACTTGGGATTAAAGGATGTTTTCTTTTTGGATTATCGCGATTCGGGAATGCCGGACATGGAAGACAACAAACATCCCGACGCACAGATCAATCATTCAATTGATGAAGTCGCTGGAAAAGTCGTCAAATATATTCGCGAACTCAAGCCAGATATTGTTTTGACGTTCGATCCAATCGGCGGATATCGTCATCCTGATCATATTCACATTCAACAAGCAACCGTGCTTGCCTTTGAAAAATCGGACGACGCTTCCTTCCACCCTGAAAGCGGCTTGCCGTTTAAGGCGCGGGCGTTATACTTCCATGTTTTTCCTCATAAATTTCTGCGCTTCGCGACGCGTCTCATGCCGATTGTCGGCGTGAACCCGCGCAAGTTTGGTCGCAACAAAGATATTGATCTCAAAGCATTGGTCGAGTTTGATTTTCCGACACATGTAAAAGTCAACATTAGTTCTGTGTCGCAGGTCAAAGCCGAAGCGGGAGCTTGTCACGCCTCCCAAGGCGGAGTCCAGATGCGCAGCGGTTTGATGGGCGTCGCGACGCGGTTGATGGGGGAATACGAAAATTACATGCGCGCTTATCCGCCTGTTGACGGAAATCATCGCGTTACAAAAGATTTGTTTGAAGGGATTTAAAACCTTGCTTAAATAGAATATTTGTTCTATAATTAGTCATCGTTATCCAACTTTAGAAAAGGAGAATACTATGACCAAAAGAAATATTGTCCACATTGAAATCTCAACGCGCAATCCCGAGGACACCATCAAGTTTTATCGAGAACTTTTTGGCTGGAAGATCGAGCCGCACCCTGAAATGAATTACACCACTTGGGAAGCGCAGGAGGGACCGGGCGGTGGATTTAGCCCAGTCGGCGAGAACACCAAGGCCGGTGACATTTTGATCCATGTTGACAGCGATGATATCGAAGCCGACTTGAAGAAAGCCAAATCGCTGGGAGCAAAGATCGTGCGGGAGAAAAGTGAAATTCCGAATATCGGTTGGTGGGGCGTATTCAAAGACCCAACTGGAAATATGATTGCGCTATTTACCAGCATGAATCCAAATTAGTAAATAGATGAAATCGGGCAGCCTCGAGGCTGCCCGGTTTCTTTTCGTCAAAACTTGAAGTGGATAAATATTCTCCCGAAGTTTTTATCATCCTTTTCCACGCGCTGATATAACTTCTTGATGTGCCCCTGATTCAGAAACCGCAAGACCTTTTTCTTGAGTTGACCACTGCCTTTGCCTGGGATGATTTCGACCAGTTCGATTTTCTTGTCAATGGCTTCTTCCACAATACGATTCAGTTCTGCCTCGATCTGGTCGCCGCGGTTGTAAATATCGTGCAGGTCGAGTTTAAGTTTTGCCATTATTTCTTGTTGTTTTGGCGGGGTAAAAAATCGAATGGCGGGCGTTGATTTAGTTTCATCACGCTGGCCCCCATTTCACCCACATATAACGCAGAAATGGATGCCGTATCACATCCAAGCCTTTGAAAATTGTCAAGTGGCAGGCCGAGATAATGCGCCACAGCTAGTTTGATCGGATCGGCATGAAAGACGCAAGTGATGATATCGCGCGGTTTATGCGCGGCACAGATTTTATCCAATGCGCTGACGACGCGAACCTGGCATTCATAAAACGTCTCGCCTTCGGGAAATTGTGCGCGGGATGGAGCGTGTTGGATAACCTTCCAATGTTTGGTCAATCGGAGTGCGGCAAGCGACCGTCCCTGCCATTTGCCGACATTAGTTTCGATCAGATCTTTTTCGATATCAAGTTTTAGATTGCGTGCTTCTGCAATGGGCGTTGCGGTTTCAATAGCACGGTCGAGCGGACTTGAATAAATGGCTTTGATCGGAACATCTTTGAGCGCGTCAGCCAAATCCTTTGCTTGTTTCTGTCCATGTTCGTTGAGATGGACGTTGGGCAAGTGTCCGGCAAGTCTATGCTTTTTAGTGTAATCATTCTCGCCGTGACGGATGAGCAATAATAAAGGCATGGTTATTTGATTTTCCGTTTCATCTCTTGAATTTTCTCTTCGCTCATATCAGGAATATTTTCGACTTCTGTAATTCCAAGTGCTTTGCGCTGCGCCTCACGCCACATCTCCAAGCGTGCAGTGACTTGTGATTCGTAGCCTTCTTGTGATGGAGAATAGAAATAGGTCCCGAGTAATCGCTTGGGTAAATATTGTTGCGGAACATAATGTCCTTCGTGTTCGTGTGGATAAATATAATCTTTGCCATGTCCAAGGGCCTCGGCGTCGCGGCTGCCGTCCATCAAGTGGCGCGGCACGGAGATTTGTCCTTCCTCTTCGATGCGTTTCATGGCTTTGAAGTATGCGCCCGCGCTGTTGGACTTCGGCGCGGTTGCGAGGTAGAGCGTTGCTTCGACGATGGGATAAACGCCTTCGGGCAAACCAATGTAATCAAAGGCTTGTGCTGCAGAGGATGCAACCACGATGCCCATTGGGTCAGCCAGTCCGATATCTTCACCGGCTAAAATAATTAATCGTCGGATGATGAAGCGCGGATCTTCACCAGCATATAACATTTTCGCAAGCCAGTAGAGCGCCGCATCGGGGTCGGAGCCACGTACAGATTTGATGAACGCTGATATTGTGTCGTAATGCGCGTCGCCGTCTTTATCGTAAAGCACTGCGCGGCGCTGGATCGATTCTTGTGCTACGTCGAGCGTGATCTGAATCACACCATCTTTATTAGGCAATGTAGATTCAACTGCGAGTTCCAACGCATTCAACGCATTGCGCGCGTCGCCGCCGGCCACTTCGATTAAATGCGTGCGCGCCTCCGGGTCGAGAACGACGCGCTTGTTACCGTAGCCGCGCTCCTTATCCGCCAATGCACGATCAATCAGGATGCCGGTCTCATCTTGATTCAAACTTCGCAATTGAAAAACGCGCGAACGTGAGATGAGGGCGCTGATGACTTCGAAATATGGATTCTCGGTCGTCGCGCCAATCAGCGTCACGGTTCCGTTCTCGACGTGGGGCAGGAGCGCGTCCTGCTGGGCCTTGTTCCAGCGATGAACTTCATCCACAAAAAGGATTAGCTTCTCATTATATAGACGTCTGCGTTCGAGGGCCTCTTCCACAATGACGCGCAAATCAGCTTTGCCTGCCAGAATGGCCGAGATGGTAATAAAATGGCTCTTGGTCGAATTGGCGATAACTTGTGCGAGGGTGGTCTTGCCAGTGCCAGGTGGCCCCCATAAAATGATGGAAGAGAAAAGTTTGTCGGCTTCAATGGCGCGTCGCAAAAGCTTGCCCTCGCCAATAATGTGTTCCTGCCCGATATATTCATCCAGCGTGCGCGGCCTCATGCGTGCAGCGAGCGGTGCTTCGTTTTTCATTCGTTCGTGCAAAGCATGATCGAAGAGATCGGACATGAAATAATTCTACCATGCGAAATTCAGCCAAGCCATTTGATGGATGGCATTTGCGGAGCGCTCTGGGTTGGCGAATCCGTCAGTTGGCATTAAGGGCATAACCTAGATCGGCTTTAGTTTTAATGTCAAGCATCTGAATTCGTTTGCATTAAAACTACCTTTATCAGAATGCAAAATTCATCGTTGCCGGTATCAAGCACAAACGCAGGTCATTCTTACGAACGGCATTTTGCACCCTATCCAATTAATTCAGTATGACCGTTATATTTCTTTGACACAAATGAAGAATAGGTCCGAGCAGGGGTTTGTTATTAACTGAAGCTGCAAAGTAAAAATCAGAGATGGGGCTAATCGATAAGCCTTAAACCACCTCTGAAAGAAATACTAAGTGTTCAGAAAGTGACAATTCAGCCATCCCAAATAGGAAGCTTAAGCAAAACAGTGGTACCCTGGCCTTCTTGGCTTTGGAAATTGATTTGACCGCCGAAGTGCTTCATAAGCTCGCAAATTATGCTCAAGCCTAGACCCGTTCCGGGGATATGTGAACTCGTAAGCATTCTTTGCCCGAAAGAACTCCTCGCCTAAATGTAATAAATCTTCCTGTGGGATTCCAATTCCCGTATCAGTCACAGTGAGCTTGCAGTAACCATCTTGCTCAGTCGCCTCCACTCGTATTGAGCCGCCCACGGGCGTATATTTAATGGCATTTCCAATTAAGTTGCTGAGAACTGTCTCCAAGCCATCCTCAGTGGCTCGAACTGTAAGGCCCAAGTTGGCAGGGCAGTAGTTCAGGCCGATCTGCTTGCCTCTCACCTCATCCGTGAAACGTTCGACCAGACGTTGAAGCACGGCATCTATTGTCACTGCCTGTAGCGGCTTTTCGGCGTTTATCGATTTGCTGGCAGCTAGGGTCAACAGATCCTCGATCAGCACCAGTAGTTCACTTAACCTGATTTCCACACGTTTCAGAAGTTCGGTCTGTTTTTCATTAAGCTCACCCGCCATGCCTCTCAGAAGAGTTCGTACTAGGCCCTGAGTTGCGCCCACCGGTGACCGCAGTTCATGGGCAACCATGGTTGCAAAGGTCGACTTAAACTCGGATACCTTTTCGGCTTGTTCCTTGGCCTCCGCAAGTTCCGCTGCATGGCGTTCAACGGCTTGCAGTCGTTTAGTTTCGAGGGAAAGATGTCGCTTCTGCAAGCCCTGTTCAACAGTCATTACGAGCATCTGGGCTGTGAATGGCTTGGAGATAAAATCATAGGCACCCCTTTTGATGGCATCTACGGCCATTTCCACTGTAGCGTATCCAGTAATCAATACCGGAACGGCATCTGGATCCCGTTCAAGAATTGGCTCCAACAAATCGATGCCTTGTCCATCAGGCATCATCACATCAAGCAGGATGAGGTCAAATTGGTTCTCTTGAATCTTTTGCAAGCCCTCCTGGAAGCTGGCCGCGGTTTCGGCTGCATACCCAATGGGCTGCAAAACCCGGCAACAGCCCTTGCGAACTCCTTCCTCGTCATCGATGATCAAGATCCTGCCTTTGATATCCATGGTTTCCTTCAATCTAGATGATCATATCATCTCTCTTCGCCAATTGGTCCGCTTGTCCATCTGGTAGATGAACGGGTAGAGTAATGATTACTGTGGCGCCATACCCAAGCTTGCTCTCCACTCTGATCTGACCGCGATGCATTTTGACGATACCGTAGACAATTGCCAGCCCCAGCCCAGTTCCTTTACCCGCGGGTTTGG
>CAWAMX010000006.1:0-245755 GCA_963783295.1 uncultured Chloroflexia bacterium
CATCCCTTCCCCAAGTTGAAGCCGCGTACCCAATATCAGACTATCATGAGTGGCCGCTACGATTTCCATATCCTGACGGGATGAATGATAGAGATACACTCCTCCGGCACGACATTTAACAAGGTAGCGGAGCGTTTCGCAATCATATTCAATAAAGTCGAGAGCTCATTCTGCATTGCCAGTTCGCTGGTAATCTCATAAAGTGTCGTAGATTTAAAGCGCGGCGGCGAGTGTCTTCTAGCAAGCGCGCACTGTACACCGCGCCCGCCGCTGCGCTGGCAAATAGAGAAAGCAGGTGCATGTCACGCTCTGTGAATTTTCGATTGCTTTCTTTTGTTGACGAAGTTGCATGCAACCCGTTTGCCGCTAATATGCCGATCAATTCGCCGCCATAAAGCATGGGAACGCCAAGCACGCTATAAAAAGGTTGATCCTTATATTGGGCATCGGCGTTGATCCAGGTTTTGTAATCATCTATGATTAGGGATTCATGGGATTGGGCAATTCGCCCGATCATTCCTTCGCCAAGCCGTATTTGTTGTACACCAACAGGCATATTGGAGTCTGTGGTTGCTACTGTTTCTACCTCAAGGCGTTGTAAATCATAGAGATGCACAACGCCGCCCGGCACGCCCAAAATCATCGCGATATCCCTTGCGATGGTTTGCATCAACGATGGGACATCATTCAGTGTGGCCAGTTCGCTGGTAACTTCATAAAGTATTGCAAACTCCATTGCACGCCGTTGGGTCTGGCTGAACAAACGCGCGTTGTGGATCGCCGACGCGGCTTGCGTTGCCAGGGTGGTTAGCAGGCGTTCATCATCCTCATCGAAAGCTTCGCTTTGGTTGCTTTCCACACTGATAACGCCAATGGCGATCTCGCCAATTTTCATGGGCACATACAAACCGGACTTTGTGCCGGTAAAAGTCTCTACATAACGAACATCATTTGTCAAATCGCCGACGCGAACTGTCTCGCCGTGTTCTATCACCCATCCGGATAACCCCTGACCCACGCGCGTAATTCTAGCAAGCGCTCTTTTAAGTCTTGCGCTGGATTTGTTTCTTCCGCCGCTGAAAGCGATTAATTCCATTTCATCGCTGTCTTCGCGGCGCAGGCGCACCGTAGCCTGATCCCAATAGAAATGATTTCTTAGAACATGGATGATTTGTTCGCCAATCGCGTTGATATCCATCGTATGGCCAAAGGCTAGACCGCTTTCATAAAGTGCTTGTAATTCGATCAGGCGGCGCTGGGTCTGTTCTTCAGTCTGTTTTCGAGAAGTGATATCACGTGCCACCCAGACAACTGTATCTTTCGTAAGCGGAGCTGTTACGGCTGAGAACCACACGATTTTGTCGCCGACCAGCACTGCATATTCGAACCGAACAGGCTTTTAAGTCCGCAAAGCTCTTCGAATATGCTTTACTAAGCGATCAGCCTTTTGCCGCGAAAAGATATCATGCATCCTTTTACCAATTAAGTCGTCTGCTGGTGGATACAGCAAGTCAGGATTTGACGAGGCAATTTTAAGATAGCGGCCGTCTTTATCCAATACCATGATCAAGTCGGGAATGGCCGAGAATAGTGCGCGCAATTCACTTTCTGAGGCACGCAGTGCTTCTTCTGCTTTCTTGCGTTCCGAAATATCCTCGATCGTGCCATCGTAATATAAAACTTTACCCTTCTCATCGCGCACCACTCGGGCGCTCTCTCGCACGTAAATGGTGTTTCCATGCTTTGTTTTCCAGGAGGCTTCACGTCCACGGATAATTCCCTCGTGTTCAATCAGTTTCTTGAACTCTTTGCGAGAGTACCCCGTGTCATCCCCATCTTTCTCCAGATTTCTGCTGGCAAGCTCCTGGGATAATTCGTACTCCAGCAGCTTGGCCAAAGCCGGATTTGCCATCAGAATTCGGCCATCAGGCGTAGTGCGATAGATTCCAATGGTGGTGTTCTCGTATAAACTTCGGAAGCGTTCTTCGCTTTCGCGTAAGGTTTCTTCCGCGTGCTTTTGTTCGGTGATGTCAAGTGACGCACCGGTTAAGCCAACTACTTTTCCTCTTCCATCTTTGAGCGGCTCAACGATTAAATCATAGAAAAGAGTTTTGTCTGGGGTATGAACAGAAATAACTTTGCGTGTTCCGCGGCCGCCTTCGATGACCGCTCGTTTGATTTTTATAATGGCCGAAGCATCCTGTGGAGAAAATAATTCGGCATCCGTTTTTCCAATAACTTGATCTGCTTGATATCCTAACTGAGATTGGGATATCCATGTATACCGCAACCTTTTGTCTTGATTGAAAACAGCAATGTCAATGGCGCCAAGGGCGACTTGGAATCGTTCTACCTGAAGCCGCAATAATTCTTCGGTGTGTTTGCGTTGGGTAATATCCTCAACAATGGCCTGCACGCAGGGCTTTCCTTTGATATTTAACTTTGATAACGAGAGTAGTGCTTCATATATCGAACCATCTTTCCGTTTAAATTTAACTTCGTAATTGGAAACGTATCCTTGCTTGCGGAAGAGCGAAAGCACCCGTTGTCTCTGAGCGGGATTAGCATAAAGGAAATTTACATTCCCGATTTTTGTGACGTCTTCGCGGTTATACCCACCGGGCTTTAGAATAGCATCATTGAAGTTTAGGAATCTTCCTGACGAATCCGTGAGACCGATTCCCACTGGCGCCCACTCAAAGAGCAGTTTATATTGAGTCTCGCTCTCTCTCAGAATTCCCTCTGCGCGTATGCGCTCGCTGATGTCACGCAGAATGGCGGTATAAATTTTTTTGCCGGATAATTTCACTGTTGAGATCGCGACTTCCGCCGGGAATTTGGTTCCGTCCACACGCAAGCCGAATACACTGCTCATGTGAAGCGCGGAACGCTTTGTTGTCCCCGATTCGCCAAATTTCAGAACCTGATCTTTATGAGTTTTACGGAAAGGCTGAGGAATCAACGATCCTAACGATTTTCCGATGGCCTCCCCCGCCGAATACTGGAATATCTTCTCCGCGGCGTGATTGAATAGTACGATACGCTGACGATCATCCACCAAAATGATGGCATCCATTGCAGAGTCAATTACATCCTTCAATTCGACCGGACTCTCTCTTAGAGCTGAATGGGCTTGTTTGGATTCCGTAATGTCTTTGGCAACGATTAACGCGGATTTCCGCCCTTTATAGGTCAGCCTATGTGAAACGATCTCAACATAAATGAGCGTGCCGTCTTTTTTGAGATGCCGCCATTCCCCGGGATTTTGGATGTGTTGTCGCTTTGCGCGTACATGCGTCTTGATCCGCGCAATATCTTCCTTTGGGCGAATGTCCGGGAGGCACATCCGCAAGAACTCGGCGTGCGAATAGCCATAATGTTTTACCGCCGCTTCATTGACCTCGAGAAACCTCAACGTCTCGAGATCATAGATCCACATGGGTAAAGGATTATTTTGGAATAGGACAAAAAACTGGTCCGGATTCCGGGCTGTTTTCTTCCTGTGGGCTTTGGCTGATGCCCTCGTTTTTTCTTTCAAGATGAAAATATGCCTCCTTCACCGCGTTATTTCGCTTTAATAAGACTATCTCAAAAATAAAGTTTTTAAATGTTTTGAGGGGATTTTGTTCCCTCCATGTATTCTTTGTGTATTATAGTGCAGTTTTCTATTATGAGTTTCTATTTCGAGTAATTTACGCTTCGTGGCATTGATATAAACCTGCCTGACTCCTCTGCTATAATCCTTCCTATGATTTTAGTGACCGGTGCCACTGGCTTTATTGGTCGTTCGCTGATTCGCCATTTATTTGAGACCCGACGCGAGGTCCGTGTATTGATTCGTCCTTCGCGTCATTCTCCCCGACTCCCGACCGGCGTGCCGGTGGAAGCAGCAGTCGCCAGTCTCTCTGATGAACGCGCTATCCGTGCAGCCTTGAAAGATGTGGATGCGATATTTCATCTTGCCAGCGCCGAGTCTCAGGGACGCAATGCCAACCTGCTCGCTGTAGATATGCGCGGCACCGATAATCTGGCGCGCATGGCCGTGGATGCTGGCGTAAAGCGCATGATTTATCTTAGTCACATTGGCGCCAGCCGCTCATCTGCGTATCCTGTGTTCAAGGCCAAGGGTATTGCGGAAGAACATATTCGCCGTTCGGGCGTTCCTCATACCATTTTTCGATCATCCATTGTTTTCGGAGAGGAAGATCATTTCACGACCAGCTTTGCCTATCTCCTGCGCGCGGCACCGGGAATCTTTCTACTGCCCGGCGGCGGACATTCCATGCTTCAACCTTTGTGGGTAGAGGATTTGGTTAATGTGTTGCTTTGGTCCCTCGATAATCCAGAAACGATCAACCACACGTATGAAATCGGTGGCAGCGAAAATTTCAGCTTAAGGCAAATTATTGAGATCATCATGGGTTTGCAGCGCGTCCGCCGTTGGCTGGTTGATATTTCACCGACGACGATGCGTGCACTAACAGTGACATTGGAATCGTTCTGGTCGAACTTTCCATTATCATCGTTCTGGCTAGATTATGTAGCGGTCAATCGCACCTGCCCGGTGGACAACCTGCCACGCCAATTCGGATTGATGCCCGCGCGCTTTACCTATCGTCTTGATTATCTGAAGCGTTTGCCGTGGTATGAATCTGCTTGGAAACGAATTGGCAGAGCCTCCTCGAATGCCGCCGAGAAAATCCTGGAATCGGTTCGCACGTTTCGGTTTTGATTATGCCTGTTTGGAATATTCGTTTGTTGGAAACTATTGAAGAAATGTCCGCGGTTGAAGCGCTTCAGCGTGAAGTCTGGCCCGGCAGTGAGACGGATGTTGTCCCCGCACATTTGTTGATCACGGCTGTTCATAATGGCGGACTTGTGCTCGGTGCCTTCGTGGACGAAAAGATGATCGGCTTTGTGTTTGGTTTTCCGGGATTTGAATCTACGCCCGATGGTCCGCGCCCAAAACATTGTTCTCACATCGCGGGTGTCTACTCTGAATATCGCGATAGCGGCGTTGGCTTTGCACTCAAGCGTGCACAATGGCAAGTGGTTCGTCATCAGGGACTCGACCATGTCACATGGACGTATGACCCGTTGCTCAGCCGCAACGCAAATCTAAATATCGCGCGACTCGGTGCAGTGTGTTCCACATATCGTCGCTCCGAATATGGCGATATGCGCGATGATTTCAACGCCGGACTTCCTTCTGATCGTTTTCAAGTGGATTGGTGGATCAATACCAAGCGCGTCGAACGGCGACTAAGCAAGCGGCCCCGCCCACCCCTGAGTTTGAATCATTTGGCACGTGTTGGTGTACATCCTTTATATTCGCCTCAAACCGGAACTGACAATTTGCCGCGTCCACCTGAACATGTTCCTGCTCTCGAAGCACAACTGATCGCGGCTGAAATTCCTCCCGACTTTATGGCGCTCAAGTCCGTGAATTTTGCCCTTGCCCGCGACTGGCGGTTCTTTACGCGCGAATTCTTCGAAACGGCGTTTGCAAAAGGCTATATTGTTACCGATTTTGTTTTCGATAAAAGCGAAGGTTTTCCGCACAGTCTCTACATCTTGACCGACGGCGAAAGTACATTGGAAGGCTGAATGGGGGCTCGACCTTTTCTTGCACGGCTGTTTCGTCGCCTCGATAAAACCATTACCTCATTTTTATTTCTTGATCAGTGGGTGATCTTAACGGCAAAAGGCGCAAGTTATGATTCGCTTGGGTGGTCGATGTTCCGTTCAATTGTCCCCGGGAAAGATCGTTATTGGGCTGATCCGTTTATCGTTGTTCACGAAAACCAATATCACATCTTCATCGAAGAAAAGATGTACGTAACAGGTCGAGGGCGGATTGCATGTTTGACGCTTGATAGCAGTGGTAATTTTGAATCCCGTCAAATTGTCCTTGAGCGTCCCTATCATCTTTCATACCCATTCATCTTCGAATATCGAGATGAAACATATATGCTCCCGGAGACCGCACAAAATCGCACACTTGAAGTGTATCGTTGTGTGCGATTTCCCGATCAATGGGAATTCGTGAAGACATTGATGGATGGCATTTATGCAGTGGACGCAACTCTATTTCAGCATGCAAACAAATGGTGGTTATTTACCAATGTTAAAGAAGATGGTGGCTCGAAGTCTTAACGCCCTACATTTATTCTTTAGTGACGATCCGTTGTCGAATCATTGGAGGCCGCATCCGCTTAATCCGATTATTCGCGATATTCGTTCGGCGCGGCCAGCAGGTTGCATCTTTAGGCAAGGTGAAAAATTGATCCGTCCCGCGCAGGATAACTCACGCCGATATGGTTACGCAATTAAATTCAATCGCATTGTAAAATTGAGTGAAACAGAGTACGAGGAGATTACCGAGTCTTCGTTTGAACCGCCACGCCGGGCAAGGATTCTGGCAACGCATACGTTTAATCAAATCAATGATGTGATCGTGATTGATGCAGTCATTCGCCGCTTGAAATTCGGTGCGTAATGCCTGTCACTTGCCGTTATAAGATACTGTTGGTAAACCTGTAACGAATAAATGAAATGTTTCTGCGAGAGGCTAAAGTTCATCAACTTGTAGCAGGCTGGGCAACAAGTTCCCATGTGCGGTGGTGATATCTTATCGGACGCTCTCCGGCTAACCACTTGGCAGCTCGAGTGCGATTGGCAGCAGCTCCGCTAAACAGAGCTTGCAAGCGGCGCTTTCAATTTGTCGGATAAGGGGAGACTCTCATTCCATTACCTTGGACCAAAGCAGATAAGCATCTTTCGATACCACTGCGATGCTTAGGGCAGCCTTCTTTGAAGGCGGGGATCTTTTGTCGCTCGCGTACATTTTGCAACAAAGAATAGCTCAGGCCCACACAAACGGTATGCCCATGCTTGCCCGCACAAAAACAAACTCGCAAGAGACAGGCAACCCAGATTTCGCCTCGAAACCCGTAGGCTTCCGCTCCATGGCAGAGAAGCTCTAGAATCTGTTTTTTCTCTGATAAAAGTAAGTCCGGCCGGTCTTCCTGGGTGGGTCCGAGCGCGCAAGCTCTCTTCGCCTTCTTCGGCTAGCCTACTCAACCATTGGCTGACTGAAACTTTGCTCACATCCAAAGCCATCGCAATATCCTTTTGCTTCCAACCTGCTTTCTGAAGTTTTAGCGCCTGCCAACAACTTTGCTCTTTGCAGTTTGTAGATCCCGGCTTCTTCTTGGACATGCATCCGTTCAAGCACATCTGAGAAGCAACTAAATTATGAGACGATCAGTAGCATTCCCCCGTTAGTACTTATGCACTTGCGTCACAAAGGGCGATAGATCACGTGACCGTTCTGTGAAACCACATGACAATGTCACCAAATTCTACGTCATAGATCACTCTTACGAAGTTGTTAGGTTTTATACACCGCGAGAGTAGATAATCCTACTGTATTGTTAGGTTTCATAAGTCGCGTGAATGGCCGTGTATACTGCTCTCTGCATAATATGGTAAAGGAGCTATGCAGAGAAAATTACCTTTACTAATCGCAAAATAAAAGTACAAATTCAATAAAGGCAAACCCGGCAAAAGCCGGGGACGTAAAGCCATGGATCTAAAGCGTTTCTTTCGCTATGATTGCCGGGTTGCTGAATGTAACACCAATCATATATTTGCACGACCTGGCTTCCTCCAGGTCGTGTTTTTTTAAGGATAAAGGATAATCATAATGAGTAAAACAACTTACCGTATTCTTGCTAACATCGCAGCCATTGTTCTAGCCATCGGGATCACTTTCATTGCCCATGCTTCTTCTGCTTACTACGTAGCCGCAACCGGCAATGACAGTAATCCGGGCACGTCTTCAGCCCCATTCAAAACAATTCAAAAAGCGGCTGATACTGTCCCGGCTGGTTCCATGGTCTATGTAATGGGGTCCACAAATGAGCGCGTAACTGTCACGCGGCCCAGCATTGATTTTGAGTGTGCAGCTGCGCCCTGCCAAATGCAGGGCTTTGTAATCTCCGCGTCCAATATCACAGTCAATGGGTTTTCGATAGACAATATTCCAGATGTATCGAATGGCTTTGGGATATATGCCACATCGACCAATTGCACACTGACTAATAACTATATTACTCATGGAAACTGGGGTGGCATCGGGACAAGCTCAGCTTCAAGTGGCTGTCTGATCAAAAATAACACCCTCACTTACAATTCGCAATCTGGATTGAAAATATTAGGCTCGAATCACACTATTCAGGGTAACGATATTTCTCACTCAATTCAGAATCCTTCATGGACAACCAACGGTGTAAATTTGGATGCAGATGGAATCCTATTCTTTGGGTCGAACAATACTTTTACCGGAAACTACGTTCATGATATAAGCTATAACGATCCGGGAAATACAAGCCCACACATTGATTGTCATCAGACTTGGGCGAACAATGGCAATAACGCCAATGGTATTGTCTTTAATGGCGAGCGATGCGTGCTGGACAACATTGTGTCATCGGTTGCGGAAGGATCCTCCTGTTTTACGCTGCAGGAGAACACAGGTCCAATATTGATTGAAAATTCACTGCTTGATTGTACGCTGGGTGCTTTTATTAAACCCACCAGTGGCGGCTCTATTAACTTCAATCACAATCAGATTATTGGACAGCCACAGCAGTCACCCTCATATTCATTTGGCATCTGGTCCAACGGTGCAGTGGGCATCACTCTTACGAATAACATTGTTTATAACATTGCAGGCGATTCGGTCTTTGTGAAAAGTGGCGGTTCTGTGAACGGGAATAACAATTTGTTCTATGACCCGTTCAAAAATGTCACCTTCACAGGATATTCCGCGGCGAAAGATTTGGTGAATCTCGACCCGAAAATGGATGCAAATTATTATCTGCTACCCGGATCGCCTGCGATTGGAGCAGCGTCGGATGGTGGGAACATCGGTGCTTTCGGATTGTCAGGAAGCAAGCCAATCACAACTTCGACACCGACCACCCCACCAACCAGTCAACCTTCAAACACACTTACATCGACAGCTTCTGCGACACCGACATTACTTACTATAACACCGACTGCTGTTCAACCGACATCTACAGCGACAACACTACCTACTAAGACATCGATGCCCCCAACAGCTTCTCCGGTGCCAACATTGCCTACTGTTACGCCGACTGTTGTTCAACCGACGCCTACAGCGACAACGCTGCCCACTAAGACATCGATGCCCCCAACAGCTTCTCCGGCACCGACATTGCCTACTGTTACGCCGACTGTTGTTCAACCGACGACTACAGCGACAACACTGCCTACCAACACAGCAATGCCCCCAACTGCGATTCCAAGTAGTACGGCTACTTCGCAGCCAATTTCACCAATTACCTACGACGACAAGAATAGCGCTTTTAGTTATTCGTCCGGTTGGCAGACTGTAACCGCTGCAGAGGCCTATAGCGGATCTTATAAAGAAACAACCACGGGCGGCGCTTCCGTGGTATTGCCTTTCACTGGTCAATCGTTTAGCATTATCTACCGAGGCGGTGATTATGGGCAGTTTGATGTCTTTATAGATGCGCAATTGGTTGCCACGCTCAATGAAAAGCTCGCAACGGATACGTATCAACAGCATTGGGATTACCCTGGTCAACTTGCACAAGGCACTCATAGACTCAAGTTGGTGTTCAAACTTACCAATACAAACGTAAATTGTGGTTCTTTGGATGCGGTGATTATCCGCTAAGACAAAAGAGGCGGTGGGCCTACTGCCTCTTTCTTTCTCTTTCTTTTATTTCACATCTGCACGGCTCTATTCATCGTCGTCAATCAATGAATCATGAAAATTCCTTGACACCTTTTCAACTGCCTAATGAAATCTCATCGTAAGCTAATCTTCATGAAAGGAGACGTACTTCTTGAGGCGGTACCCAGATCGAAACTAGTAGGCCTTTGGTCAGCAGCCTGACTAGAATTGAGGCAGCGATCTTGTCGTTCACGACCTGCGAGTGGGTAATCAATGCCACATGAGGAGGATGTACTACTGTCACGGATTGTGCGTGGTCCAAGAGTTCACCGTAGAGTCCCCAGGTATTGGTAGTCATTTTCAACACGACCGCATCCTGCAGGGTGAATGTCCTTTTCGCCCATGCTTCCAAACGGGAAAGCTCTACTCGGTGTGCAGGCAGAATCACATTCAGCTCAGTATCCACTCCAAGCGCAATCAAGTAATACTTGTGCACATCGAGCCCGATGAAGCGCTTGGAAGTAATTGGTTTTTTGATCAGTCATAAAGATATTCTCTCTTTGAGCTGAGGGTCGGGGGCGTTTCATTTTTGGGCCGCTAGATCACAAACATATACGGGCTGACCCTGATAAAATCAGGATAAGCGGATTCGAACGGGGCAGTCAAACACCCTAGCGGGCTTATCCTGTCTGCATCTATTACGCACAGGTGTACTATCTTCAGGATTTCGCATATGCTAAGTCGACTGGACCCAAACGCAGTGTTCCCGGGTACGTGTTCCCGTTTCACAAAACATCAAAAACGTATCCCAAAACCTGCCCGATCGTAACTCAGAGGATGAGTTGCATTTACATGCTCACGCCCTGATTTTTGTCAAGATTCAAATGGCCAAAGTCCAGCTTATACAAGGTTCCAATAGTAAGAATTGGTTAATTCTGTTTGGTTGCAGACTTGGCTTGTTAAGCCATGAGGTTATTAAGAATGTAATTCATGTAATATAATTCGTCTGAACGAAAATCTATCAATCTTATTATTTCTTCTAATGAAAAAACGCCAAACAACATCCAGTTCGACTATTCGAAAATTATTGATCGTGCTAATCACTTTATCTACTGTCAACGTATTTAATTCATGCTCTGGGTTAAGAAGTGCACCGAATCAGAGTTCCCCCGCTTGGGTTGCATCGCCAATTTTCAACGCCCAGAATACTTATTATGTGGATGGCAATAGAGGGTCCGACACAAACCCGGGCACTCAATCCCAGCCTTGGAAAAGTATACAAAAAGCAGCCAATACAGCAATGCCTGGAAAAATTATTCTCGTCCAACCGGGAATATACGATGAAAATGTACAGATCAGCACATCGGGCATGGCTTCTGCCCGGATAATATTTCAGGCAAATGGAAAGGTCATTACGCACGGCTTCACCGTTCATGCAAGTTACGTGACAGTCAATGGGTTTGAAATTACCAACCAAGTACTCGATTTTAGTGGTTGGGGTGTATATCTGGCGGGAAGTAACAACTTGGTTGAAAACAACTATATTCATGACACAACTTGGGGCGGGGTCATGGTATTTGCAAGTATGGCTGATCCGGCCTTGTCCACCAACAATGTCATCCAACATAATAAGATTTATCATGTGGGACAAATGGGAATTGATTTGCGCGGTAGAAACAATATTGCACAATACAATGACATTTCATATTCCATACAGGATCCGGCTTGGTTGATAAATCCGCCCAGCTGGGCAGATGCGGATGGTATTCGCTTTTATGGGCAAGGCCACATCCTTCGGGGTAATTACATCCACGACATTTCCTATTCCCAGCCGGAAAATATAAGCCCTCATATTGATTGTTTTCAAACATTTGCCGATGCCAATCACGAAGCGGCCAGCAACATAGTGATTGAGCAAAACCGCTGTGACAATGACTTCCTGGCCCACTCGACCGGTGAGGGGGGATCTGGTTTCACCATCGCAAATGCCAGCGATATTCTCATTCGGAATAACCTGGTGGATGCTTTTGTAAACGTCTTCCTTGTCAACGACACGAGCATTTCAATTTTTAATAATACAATGATCGGTAACTTGAGCCAGAATGTGAATCTTTATCCAACCGGAGTACAAATTAATGCAGGCACAACTAATACAATTATTGAAAACAATATCTTCTATAATCAGCCGGGCAACATTATCTACGTGAAAGGAGCTCAGCCGATCAGCGGGAAGAATATCATATACAGAGATGATAGCCAACCGATTTACAGCAATGATACGTATAACCCTGCCAACGACTTGTGGGATATTAATCCCTTGTTTGTTGATTCGAAAAATGGCGATTATCGTTTGCAGGCTAGTTCGCCTGCTATTGATGCTGGTTATAATCTTGGCCAATCAGTCCCCAACGATTTCACAGGCACCGCACGGCCGCAGGGTCAAGACTATGATATTGGGGCCTACGAATACACTCCTTAGGTGGAGTTGCCTCAAAACAACTTCGACACACACTAGATCAGTTATCCAGATGAAGCTCTTGATCTTTTAGCGAGACAACAGCAAAACCTTCCTCTGCTTTCAAGTCGGACATATTGTTGACATTCCGCATCCGCCACCAGGCTGCAACCTCGCGGGGCAAGGCGTGCCAGAAGCTTTCCCGTTGCTTCATGCAAATTAGGAAATCATGATACACATCCCAGGTTCTTTCTGTCTTCAGGTAATCTGGATGTGAGTTTAGTAAAGCCATTCCACGATATTTTTCGATAAAGTCGACTTTTTCCAACCATAATCGCGGAGAGGTTTCTCCCAGCACAGCAGTCAGGGTATAGTCTTGCACCAGCGTATATGGCAATTCCACGAAGTGCCCAATAAAAAAGGGCCAGATACTCATGACGCCGCCTGGAATGGGTTCAAAGGGATCAGTATCAAAGAAGGAAAGGTCATATTCGATTTCTAGCGCTTGCATCCATTCCGGATTTCGATGCGTCAATGGCGCCCTGAAACCTACCATTCCATATTCCCTGAGGTGTTTGTTAATGGTTGCTGCCCTCTTGGTGAATTCCCTTTTGGTGCTGAATAATTTCCCATCGTGTTTCAAACCATGACAGCCCACTTCAAACCCGCGCGCTTGCAACTCCTCAATTAGTTTGAAGTCCAATGGATAACGCTCCAAGACAAAATTGAAGGAAGATCTGAATCCCAGGTTTTCCTCCATGTCTGCAACTCTACGCACAAAGGTCTGTCCTTCAGCGGTTTCAACGTCATGAGTTAAGACAAATGCGAATCGATTCTTATTCGGCCAAAAACTTTTATAGGAAACAGCCTCTTTACCAATCACGACTAAAAGCTGGCGCATCAATTCCCATTGGAACAAGACATATCGAGAGTCAATCGGCCAGTAATTCCTTGGCTTACTATCGGTGGGGCTACTATAATATCGGCGCAAGGACCTCGTCAAAGCTCTTGGTAACAATGGCTTGAATAAATAATATAAGCGTTTAGGCCAACTTAATTTCCAATGGTCTTTGCCGAAGCGGCCTTCGCCTAGAGTCAAAGCAGGCAATTCATCTGCTTCGATATTTCCAGTTAAGTCCAGAAGATGGATTGCCCTTCGGATAGCTTGCTGCCAGTATTGATCCGATACAGGTGGTTCACATAACCAGAATTTTTGAGGGGTGTTTTGATTCCAAAAAATGGGCATTTGTTTCTAATCCTAATTGAAATATGCTAGGTTCCCTTGTATGGCAATAAATGGTGCCAACTGAAGCCAGACTGTAGTTTTGATTTCATTCCAAGTTGGTCTACAAGAGATTTACTATTTGTATTTTTGCCAAGCTCTTTTGAAATTGGAATAGGTCTCGAGCAGGAAAAGTACAGGGTCATCAGAAAATGGAACTACAAAAACCTTCTTTTTCCAATATGGCTTTAGAAATTCGTGCAAGTTAAGATTTCCCGCGTCGCAACGATGTAAAGAAATTGATTACTTCCCAGTAATTGTGAATCCAATAGAGCTCCTGGCGGTAAGCGGGTGTTGGCGTTCGGGTATTCTCCACCAGGTCCAAATAAGTCATGTACGGAAAATTCATACCCGCTTTCACCTCAAGCCATTCGGTGACACCGGGTCTGGAATTTATCTCCATTAATTTATATTGGTTATCTCTGTGATCCCAGCGAAATTCGACGATGGACTGGCCACGGAAAGAGAGACTTCTCAAGAGTTTTAGGGCTTGTCCACGAACCTCCGGTATCAGGGCTGTCGTCTTTAGAACCGCAGCTTGTCCAAAGCCAGTCGGATATTGCCGTAGCTTTTGTGTGCACATCTCAGCCAAAAGATCGCCCTGGCTATCAATATAGGATCGGTAACTATAGATCGACGAGTTATCTCCCGGGATAATTTCAGAAATCATCATCTCCAATCCATTTTTCTGGGTATCCGTAAACAACTCCACCAAATTTTGAAAATCATGGACGACAAAGTTCTTTTTACCATACAGGCGGTCAAACTTATGCGTTTCGTTTGGTTTTAAAATGCACGGATAGGAAAATTCCCCTTGGTGTTCAGTCAGGAATTCAATAGAATCAGGTAGGAAAAAACGCGGGGTGGGAACGTCGTTTTTCTGTGCTTCAGGGTAGAGCCGGTCTTTGTTTATGACTCGATCAACAATATCCCAACTCTGCGTTGTAAAAACGTATCTTTCTTTGAGTTTATCTCTATTTTGAGAAATAAAAATGATATACTCGTCAAGAGTGGGAATTAAAAGAGCCCCATCCCAATCTTCTCGGGTTTCCGCTAGCAAATGAAGAAGTCCATCGCTGTCATCCATTGGGTTGGGAATTTTGACCCGTTCTGAAACGAATCTTGAATGACAAGCATGATCATCCCATGCGGTATACAAGAGGACGACAGGAATGCCCTGCTGGCCCAGAGCCTTGACAACAGCCAGTGCACCGTACCCTGCACCCAGAACTATAACTTTTTTCATAACTGCTCATCCTTTCTGAATAGTTGATAATAAATAATGTTAGATAATTATGGATCCAAGAACTCTTGATGATAAATTCTTATAAGCTCTCCTAATAAATTGTTTCTAAAGAACTCTTTATCTGTTGACCATCAGAATATTATCTTGATGAGGAAAGATACCTTACTTAAAAGAATTTACGAAGAATTTCATAGCTGAGAGAACTGATCCGCAATAAAAACGGATTGTGAATATAGGTATATCTTCCAAAACAAACTAGCGCACCGCCAAATTTAGCTTTAAAATCACGCACGCCATATTCTTGATTTGGTTTGCCAGCGCCGCCGAAGTCATATACTCGATACCCTTTTTCAGCTCCCCATTGAAGAATGTTCGATATCACTAATTCATTTGGTACGTAGCTGCTATAAGCTCGATCCGAACCACCATACCAACCGAAAACCACATCTTTATAAAGCAACTCTACAGATGTGGCAACGAAGGCATCTCCCACACGGGCCAGGGTGAATCGAACCATACCTTTGGGATATAGAATATTGAAAGCCGTTTCAAATAATGAGCGATCAGCAAGAGGAACGTGTGCATTTTTATACGTCTTCCTTAATAAATCATAGCAAACGGCAACCTGTGCCACGTCCTTTACTTCCTCAACAATCACATCACCCCGATTGAGACCGCGTCGAATTTTCTTGCGCGTCCCCGCATTGAAAGCGGAGAAAATGGCATCGAAGGAACGATCCAAATCAATCAGATAGTTTAGGTGTTCTTCGTAAATAAAACCTTGCTCTTGGAAAGTGGACGACAAAATCGCATTTATGTCCCACAGATTCCGCATCTCCGTAAAAAGCGGCACCCCCTCGGTTTCCTCTGAATAGGTTTTCAGCAGCAGCGCCACCGCTCTTTCGCTATCGGTATCTTGCTCCCAAAGGACACTTCCGAAGACGATGGCGCGTGTGGTGAGACCATGCATCAGACCTGCTTTAAGCGTAATCTGCACGGGCAACAATAGCGCGAGGGTATGACCAGATTTGTTAACCGCTGCCCAGAAGGTGGGTCGGTATCCCTTTGTATTGGCAAAGACTTCAAACATCTCCGGGGTATGGAAAATATTACTATGTGGATTATGCTCAATAAAACGCCGCCACTCAGTTTCTGGAAGGGAGCGGACAATATTAACTTCACTCATCATAACCTTCTCCAAAAAATCACAGATCCAAATTGACTAAGTCTAAATCGCCATATCTACTTATGCGAGTTTCACCACGCACATGTGGGTAAACAGTGATGAACAACATCTCATAAAAGAACAACCGCATACATCTTTATTCGCCTTCATTCAAGACCTTTGCTCACTAAAACATCGTTTGACCTGTATAGTGGGTAACCTAGTGAGAATACGATTCCATTCCAAATGTGCCTTACTGTTCGGATGGTGGCATCGGCTCTTTTGCGCGATCTTTATTTCCCTTGTGAATCGCATCGAGAGCTGCATAAGCTTTGAGAAGCTGCTTGGCCTGATGAGGCCAAGCAAGTTCCGCTTCTATTCTGTCCTGTCCTGTCTTTCCCATTGTTTTCCGTAGGGCGGGGTCATTGATCAATTCAACAATCTTGTTTGCAAAATCCTCTGGATCTCCAGGCGTGGCATAGACGGCCGCTTTTTGGGCCGTAAAACGATGTTCAGGGAGATTGGACGAAACAACCGGTTTGCCCATTGCCATATATTCCATGATCTTGGCCGCTGTCGAACGGTTATTATATGGATCAGATGGTTCTGGGGCTACGCAAATATCCATAACCTTAAAATATTCTGCTATCTCGTTAGGATT
This sequence comes from uncultured Chloroflexia bacterium, assembly GCA_963783295.1. GTDB lineage: Bacteria > Chloroflexota > Anaerolineae > Anaerolineales > Villigracilaceae > Fen-1038. Next base: position 16,540 of record CAWAMX010000006.1, read on the forward strand.
CTTTATCCATCCAGTAAACAAGATGTAAGAGGTAAGATCGAATTGGCCGGCGAGGGATTTTAGATCGGGCATCGCGCCTCCATCACCTAAAACCAGGCATAAAATATCAGTCCGTCCAAGATCGTGTACCAATCGATCGACTGTCCTTATTAAATTATCTACGCCGTCTTGAATTCCTGTCACCCCTACGTAGCCGATAATAGTCCTTCCCTCTCTGCGTAAATCTTGTTTGGTATCGGCAGAACTGGATAATTCTTTCAAGTCGGGACCATTTCGTACAACTGTGATTCGGCGTTCTTCAACATGTCCCCGCTGGAGCGCAATTTCCTTATAGGATTCGTTGGTTGAAATCACGTAATCCGCAAAGCGAAAAGAAAGCTCCTCGAGCCAAATCAATATGCGATGGATGATATTGCTGCCCTTTCCCCTGAAATGTGCATAATACAACTCTGGCGCCAGATCATGATGGTCGAGTACATATAATTTGCCGAATAGCTTATAGAACAGCGCGATAAAGACAAACGTGTCGGGCGGTTGTGCGGTGTGTATTATGTCAAATCCGTCCTTTGCGAAAATATACAAGGAGAAAAGAAAAATAGCAATCATTGAATATCCATATTCCCATAGATAACCCAAGAGTCCTGTTGAATCAGGTGGAAACGGGAAATGATAAACTTCAACACCGTTTTGAATTTCGTGTCGCGGTTGTACCTTTGTGCCAGGGCTGATAACAGTGACCTGGTAATCACCAGCGAGAAGAGCCGCAGCCTCGTGCCGGACCCGATCATCAGATGGGAATGGAGCATTTTCCAACAGCATCAAAACGCGCTTATGTTTGGATATTTTCACTTTAATTTCCTTCAACTCTTGAATCTTGGTATTCATATCGATTTCTGCCGATTCTTGTCACGTTTTATGCTTTAGCCAGGTGAGTAAATTCCAACTTAAGGGACCATGTTGCCTTTGTAATTTGAGATAATGAAGTGCAGTTGTATTCTGAATTGGCTTTCTTTCCTTAAGTATCGAGGGGGACTGACGAAGAAAATCATTCCATCCATGCAATACCTGCATTAAATAACCGCGTCGTACTCCTCGAAGGAGCGTGGCCCCTGTTTTCAAAGGAACAAAAATCACGAGCATCCACCATGGAAATCGCAAAAGATAGACTGAAAGACAATGAGAGAACAACATTGCTTCGCGTTCCCCGCCAGAAATTCGAGATTGCAGTGACGCGCGGTGGAGGACTAGGGAGTCAGGAAAATATAAAATGTCATACCCGGCATCCAGCACACGTAGGCTAAACTCCATGCCTTCATAACCGAAAAACAAATGTTCCCAAAATAAACCGACTTTATCGAGCACATCTTTTCTAATCGCACAGCCCCCTTCAGAAAAACTAAAACTTAGAAATTCGGTGTCCTGAAACGCGAGGTCGTTCTCGGAATAGGACCAGCCGGCAATATTGTCTATCTTCTTAGTAAACGCATTTACAATCTTACTATTGATTACTCCGACCTTATGATCATTCCGGAATTTCTTTACGATGTTGCCGAACATATTACTCGAGGGGCTGGCATCGCTATCCAGGCATATAATGATTTCTCCTTGGGCCACTGCAATCCCGGAATTCCGTGCATAACTAACGCCCATGTTGTGTTGAAGTGCAATGAGTTTGACTTCCGGGTAGGTTTGTGCAACAGCTTCAACCGTCTGATCATTCGAACCATTATCAACCACAATAATTTCAAATTCCTTATATTCCTGATTGTAGACAGCCTGAATCGTCTCGAGGATATCTTTTCTTCAATTCCAAGTGATCACCACAATGCTTATAAAAATCGAGACTAAATTGTCATTCATGCGGCTGCTTTCCCAAATTAAATCAGGGCGTTATCCGAGAGACTGGGTCCTTGCGTTGGATCGTCGTTCTTTCCTAAATTTTCGCAAATGCTGCCCTACAAAAGTATCTTCTCGCGCCCATCTCAATAGTGATAGGTATCGGGAATACCATATTTTCAACTTAAAATCAAAAAACATAAGGCTGTTCGTGGATTCACACGGCCGTCGCCATAGATTGTAGCGTCCACTCTTACCCGTAATCACGCCGCACGCGCCGATATAACCAGCCTCCGAAGCTATTTTCCATATGCTGCTGTTTGATTCGCCGTAAGGGTAAGCCAAGAAGGATATTTCCTGATCCAGAGCAGCCTCCAAAAGTTTCTTGGAGCGCACGAGCTCGTCTCTGGCTTGCTCGCTGGAAAGTTCAGGCAAATGCGGATGGGTACTGGTATGACTTCCAAAGGAGATGCCGGCACCACATAACTCTTTGATTTGATCGCGGCTTAGCAGAGGGACCTTCATGCCCTCATCCCAACAATTCAGCCCTCCGATGTAGTCCGCAACCAAAAAAACTGTCGCCGTAAATCCGTAACGGCGAAGAACCGGAAAAGCGACGGTGAGAAAGTTTTCATACCCGTCATCAAAGGTAAGGACAAACATTTTTTCCTGAGAGAATGATCCGGAGCTTAGGGACTGCAGATATTCCATCAGGGAGATGCAACGATATCCGGAATCGCGGAGATATCGCATCTGGCGTTCAAATTGACTCACAGGCATGATGTAAGCTGAGCGCGTAAGCATCGTATCAGCCACAACCTGGTGATAAACCAATATAGGAGTTCTTGCTAAATAGAAACTGTGTGCTTCCAAAGGATCACCTTCTGGATATCGAGTATTTCAAGTTAATCTAAGTTCTCTCAAAGATTTCTACCTTGCGTTGGGCTGGGGTGGCTTTTATATAATGATCTTATTTTTCCACGAATGTATTTCGCAGTTCTCAAAAGGATATCTGACCTTCGTAAATAGGACAACAATGTATCATGGGCCAGAGCCAACGCATATAGGCAATCAGGCCAGAACCGTTTCGGATAAACCTGAAAATTGACCCTATTTTTCAACCGATCGGCCCACTGCGCTTTATAGGGATTATACGAACCAATGTCCATTATTTCGGTGCCATTGGAAATCAAGTGGTCGACATATAAATCCAACAGCGTCACTGTCGGAGAATATTTTCGATAATTGATGTCATAGGCTTGAAGTTGTATGACGACGCTCTTTCCGAGAACAAAACTGAGCAACTGCGCAAGTTGGATTTCTCCTGCTCCCAAGGTCCACAATTCGACCTCGTTCTTGGAATTCAATTGACGTGTAACGTCAAGATAGAACTCACAGTATCTCTCCTGATTGAACATACTTGGTGTTTCCGTCAGATTCCAACGCTTGCGGTGAAGATCAAAAAACAAAAGCATATCTTCCCTGAATTGTTCTGGGGTTAAGAAGTTCTTAACGAAATTCTTCCAAGATTTCGCTCCGATCTTCGAATCTTGAGGGCCAATTCCTTGGTCTTTTTCCTGCGATTCTCCAAAGTACGATCTATTTCCAGGAACATGCATTTTTCAATAGTTGTCGTTTTTCGCAACGGGTAACCCATAAGCCGATTACGCAAGAATTCAGTGGTCTTCGATGCCTCTGGAACATGATACAAATCGAGAATATCCCAGGACCCTGAACATTTCAACAAATAATCGAAGACACATGTCAGAATATCTGCGTCATTTTTTCCAATAATGAGATCTTGGTAGTTGGACTCTGCAGCCGCAATTAGCTCAAGCCGACGGACATCCCTTCCCAGCTTTTTTATATGAGTAAGTTTTAGGGGGACAATTGCCACTATGATGCAGGATTCCCTAATAATCAAAACAAAAAGCTCGGCGTTCTCATTAAAGTACCTCCAGTAGGTAGTTTGCCATTCCCAAGTTAATTCTATGGTTTTTGTGTCACTTTTCTGTAACAGTGCGTTCCAATCATCCTTGATAGTCTCCAGAAAACTTATATCTTGGATTCTTTCAATATCGAGTGTCGTTTCTTTCATGTGAGCAATGTCCAATCCCGTCAATTCAGGGCGCTCTTCATAAGGATTGCTTTTCGATAAACATTCAAAGTCTGGTCAATAGAATGCCGCTCCCTCACCATGATCCAATTTTCAGCATTCGTTCCCATGCGATGGCGAAGATCAGTATCAAGAAGTAATCGCACAATAGCGTCAGCCAGCTCTTCCACATCCATGGGTCTAACCAAAAGCCCTGTGATGCCATCCACTACATATTCATTCAAACATCCCACTCGTGAAGCCACAACCGGTTTCCCGAAACTGTACGCAGTGACCAAAACTCCACTCGTCGAGGCCGAGATATAGGGGAGGACCACCAAGGCGGCCCTTTGAAAAAAAGTCGCCATCAGATCGCCCGGCACAACAGCCTCGGTGATTTCAAACTTGCTATGGTCACGGATCATTTTTCGACACCTTTCCAAATCGTCACCATGCGCAGAAATTAAAATGCGAGTTTCCGGTACCTTTTGCGTGATTAACGGCTGGGCCTTAACAAGGTATTCAAGCCCTTTCTGGGGGTGTGCCCGTCCGAAAAAGAGAATTGTCGCAGGCTCTTCCAAAACCGAACGTTTTCGCCATTGAGCAGCTCGGGTGTGCATGGTCAAGGGCACATGAGCAATTCGGTCTGGAGAAACTCCATAAATGCGTCTGACGATTTCAACCTGACTTTCACCATTGACAATCACCATTTCGGACCCAAGCGCAGCTAATTTGTTCGTTCCCCAGACCACGCGAGCCGGCAACCGTTCGCCGGTATTTGCAACAGGGACGATGATGGTCGTGACCACCGGGATGTCTTTGATTAACCAAGCGAGGAAAGCAAGCCATATTTCCCCGGGATTAAGGAGCAGATGAAGGACCTCGATTCCATCCGAACGCATTGTTTCTGCAAGTCTAACGAAGAATGCAAGGGAATGCAGATCTCGCATACGTGGAGGTCGCAATAATCGAATCTGACATGTCTTGGGTACAAGGCCAGCTCGAAATATATCCTCGACCGGGTGTTCAGAATCCCCGATTTCTTCAAGAGTCTCCAAGTGGTCCAAATATAACGTAACTGCCTCACCCTTAGCTTGGAAGCTATTGGCCAAATCAAGTACATAATCCGTCTGTGATCGTGTAATTAATCCGATATGCATACCATTGCCTCTGGCCTCACTTAGAATCCTAATTCTTAAAAGTTACCATGGCTACAATATTATTTATAGTCGAACCTTTGGAGCACAGACGAAAATTTGGTGTCAATCCAATCAATTGTCTTACGGTCCAACTTCTCCTTATAATCACCGGGCATTCCCTTACGGACATGCTGGTGAACATCTTCCTGTTTTGGTTTGAGGTGTCCCGCCTCGGTTAATATGGATTCCAAAAGCGGATCACTGATTTCAAACTCACATTTCTCAAGTATTTTTTTCAGCCAAGCCTCGAAATCGGACGTCATTTCCTCGTATTTAGTAACAAGAACATGGGCATAACGATCTAGCAAGAGTGAGATGTAGCGTTCATAATTGACACGGACCCTATTGCATTCGCTTAGAACATATTCGTCAATTGTGACGTTTCGGGCTTTTTGCCGAATTTTCATGAAATCGACATACTTATCTCCCAGCTTGGACGGTTCTGAATGGCTAAACGCATAAGAATAATATTCTGATACCAGTACATCGCGCGGATCTCTTATCATCAAGATAATGCGATATTTCTCGAGTTCCGGAATGCCTTCGACCATACCGCCGAAAACGCTGTACAGATAGCCGGCGGGATTAAAAGATATTGATACCGGGCCATCTCGCGGACCGAAAGCTGGTCGAGGTAGGGAAATTTAGTGTGAAAAGCGTATTCCGCCAATCCCACTGTGGTCATCCCGTTTTCAGCTGCACAGCGGCTGAGAAGTTCGCGAACATATTGAGTGGCTGCTTTATTCACTGAAAAGTGAATGACACTGGGATGGCGGCTATCATTTCGATATTTACCCGATATCAGCTCCATTTCAACCTTGGAGTGTTTCTGTAAATACCTTCTTAATAGATAATTTCCGGTAATGGGAAAGCCCTCCAAAAATGCTTTTAGCCGGTCCTTTACTTTGGGAGATAAATCACTTTTCATTGCACAATCCATTTCATAATCTTTAAAATCCAATCTTCTAACTTTATGGCTTCAATTTGCAAGCTGATTGAATGCTTTCAAAGATTGCTCGGCGATCACATCCCAATCGTATTTTTCCTCAACCAGTTCTCGGGCTTGGCCAGTAATTCTGTCATACAATGCCGTATCAGTGAGAAGGCGAATGGTATGTTTTGCAAACTGCTCGGGTTCGTCCGCAATTAAGAGATGCTGGCCATCTGTTACATCCAGGCCTTCGCAACCCACCGTAGTAGAGACTACCGGTCGGCTTAATGCCATCGCCTCCAGAATTTTCAATCGCGTCCCTCCACCGGCCCGCAGAGGCACTACACATACCCTGGATCGCCGATAATAAGGTATGACGTCCTCAACATAACCCGTTATGTGCGTATCCTTATCCGCTAATCGGATTACATCGGGAGATGGATCTGCTCCAACAATCCAAACCTGAATATCTTGAAATTCCTTTCGTATATGAGGCAGGATTTGATTGCAAAAATAAATTGCACCATCGACACAGGGTTCGTAACTCATAGAACCAATAAACAACAAAGCTAGGGGCCCATGGTCATCTTCTAAAGGCTGATATTTCTTAGTGTCCGCCCCGTTTGGAATAACATCAATCTTTAAGCGCGGGTTTCTACTCAACAAGGTTTTGCGTTCGGTCTCGGAAACCACAAAGCACCGATCGAACTTCTGCGCATAGCTTGGCTCCCATTTGAACAATTGTCGGGCAAAAACCCAGGTTCGTATGCTGGATATCAGATTCTTTTCAATGTGCGAGATCCGCTCCGATTGATCGAAAGCGACGTTGTGAAATGTAAGTACGGACGCGCATTGGGCCGTGGGATCAATGTTCTCTCGGTATAAGGCCAGCCGGGAATGTTCGATCTGAATAATGTCAAATGCTACTTCTGAAGTAATACGGCGAATCAAATCGGCCATTTGTTGTGAATAGAGCAGCCTCAATTCAAGAGGCCAACCTTTTAGGTAATATAAAAGCAAATCGGGCAAACAGGTCAGAGGATTGGGCCAGGCATGATTAACCACCTCGACTTGACGACAGAATTTCAATAAGTGCGAAATGTCCTCTGCCAACGCGGATGTTCCGAAAAGAGCAAGCAGGTAGATTTCATGTCGTTGAGAAATGCGCTTGATCAAGTTATAGACACGGATCGTATCTCCCGAAATTGGGGGATAAGGCAAATAATCGGTAATCAGCAAGATACGCATTTCGTCTCCAGACAAAGCATATGATCCGGCGCGGCACTAGACAGCCGTCCGGAAACCAAATTTGAATAAATTACGGCGTAGCTAATTGACTCCACTGTAGGCCCCATCTTTTCGAGTTTTCACAAGGCTGAACAAATAATTTTCCATCTGGTCAGTGACCTGTTCCAAAGTAAAGCGCGAACGAATTGTGATAAAAGCATTATGGTTTAGGTGAGTCGCTGAGCCCGGATCTCGAAGAAGCGTCTTTATAGCATTAGCCAAATCCGGAGGGCTTTCTGGCGGAACCAATAGTCCATTCTCGGAATCGTTGATGATTTCTGGAACCCCGCCATTTCGAGCAGCAATTACAGGTAATCCTTGCGCCATAGCTTCAATCAGGACTCGGCCAAATGGTTCTTCCCAGCGAGATGTGAAGAGCAGGGCATCATAATATCGAAACCGCCTCAACACCTCACTTTGGCTAAGCCTTCCTAGAAAAGAGAACTCTGTCATTTACGGATAAGTCATTTGTTAACTGGTTGAGATAACCCAGAAACTCGAGATTTCCATCGCCGATAATATCCAAATGCACTAAAGGATATGACAATTCAGCTTTGAGAATTGCCATGGCTCTGATCGCAATATCTGGACCTTTCTCAGGTTCTACCCGTCCAGTAAATACGAGGCGAATTGCGCCATCTCTGGGCACAAATGGATCTGCACGACTGACCGGATTCAGTAGCGAACAAACTGGCACACCACTCGGAACCACAACCATTCCAGCCGCGGGGTAGCCGGATTGCACGTAATATTGTTTCACATATTGGCTGATAAACAAGAAATGGTTGAGGTGTAACTTCTCGATATCCCTGCCTCCAAGGACAAAGGAGCGATAAAGCTTTTTAAGAAATGATCCCTTTATGCTAGCCAACTGTTTGATTCGGGCAAGTGAATAATCCTCAATACGGAAACACGACGGCAGTCCTGAATCCTGTACAGCTAACGCAGGACTTATTGTAAGATGACCGAGATGCCATATATACACGATGTCAGGTCGAGTCGTTAAGATCACATCACGAGTGATCATGTAGTTTCTGCGGGATATTAGTAACCGCCGCAGCTGATGGAGCCGATCCTTGAAGTCAGGAAATTTCTGCAAATGATTTTTAGATTGATTACGTAAAATCGAAGAGTCAAAATCAAGCAATCGGTAAACTCTTCCCTGCATCAAACCTCGATCGATGCCCCAAGAGCTGGTTAGGACCGTTATCTCGTGACCCCGGCTTATTAGAGCTTCCACGCTATCCCTACAATTCAGCTCGTAGCCGCCAACGTGAAACGGAGGATATAAGTCACTGACTACTAAGATCTTCATGATTCCAGATCCTTGCTTGTCTCAAATCTGTGCGCGATAGCCTTGAGCATCTTTTCGGCCTCCGCCCATGCAAAGGAAAAATCATCCTTGGTAATCACTGAAAAGAAAACATTCGCTAGGACGAACAAGACAAAGGCTACGATTTTGAACACGAGATTATCAGTCGGAATCAGGAAGACCAGAGCAGTCCAGCATGCAAAGATCGCCAGCGGCTTCAGATAAGAAGAAAGAACATGCATTGGATATTTTCGAATTAGAAATATGTAATTCAGTGGGTTGGTTACCGTCGGCCCGGCAATTTCCGTAATTCCTGCACCAATGATCCCCAGTACGGGTAGGAGAAGCCAATTCGACAAAAGGCTGACTGCGACGTGCGCTAGATTAATCTTTGCTGGTTTATCCGACTCCCCAACTGCGACTAATGATTTTCCAAGCAAATAACCAATCAGGTTCAAAACCAAAGCAACCATCAACATGAAAAATACTGGCGCGGCAACAATATATTTGTCCGAGAAGAGTAACTGTATAATATCTTTTCCAAAAAGTAGTGTGATGCCAGCGATAGACAGGCTGATGAAAGTAACTAAACGCAAGGCGTTGTGCAATAATAATTCTGCCTTTTCATGCTCGTTGGCGGCGTGAAGACGGGAAAACAAAGGAAAAAAAACTGTCGTGTAGGTGTCAAAAAAGGACAAGAGGCTGTCTGGAATCCTGCGTGCGATTGAAAAATATGCAACATCCGCGGTGGGTAGCAGAGCCGCGATCATCCAGGTGTCTATTGAGTTATAGAAATAGCTCAATATGTCATTAAGCTGAAGCGGAAAACCAAACTTGATAATATCCTTCATCAAAGAAATCTCAATCAGCAAATATTTTCTGACTGGTATACAGACAAACATATACACACCGGCAATCAGGTATGCAATCAAATATGAGTACACGAGCACAGTCAAGCCGCTGATGGGCAAGAGAATGAGGAGGAACAATAGGATGAGATTTAGAAAGCTAGAGGCAATATCCCAGATCGCGATTTCTTTGAACCGTAAAAAACCTTGCAAGATTGATTGCATGGTGGAGGTAAGGCTGCCCAAGAAAAACATCATAGCCACAAGAATAAAAGTAGTTGTTCCGCCCTCCACGTGAAACAGCTTGAAGAGGAGCGGCGCCAGTGCCAGAGCTATGATGGTCATAACCCCAAATGCCATAAGACGCAGGGTTAAGAAAGTGTTCACCAGTAATTCTTTTCGGTGAGCATCTTCCGAAGTCGCAAGAAATCTGGGTATCGCAAGGCCGAACCCCAATGTAGTTAATTGTGATAAAAGACCGGATATCAACGAAAGCAAAATATAGTTGCCATAGACATCTGCAGAAAACTTTCGGGTCGAAGCTATAGCCAAGGCCAGACCCAGGACCATCGTAATGACATTGGCAACCGTCAGCCACGCAGTTCCGGACACAGCTTGGGAGGCGCTATTATTGATCTCGCTTACTTTTAAGTTTGTCATCTATGGCTTCTCTGGAAACAATTGAAAACTGAAAAAGAATAAGATATAGGCATGGTTATTAAGGCGAAAACGCTATGGCCATCGGATAAGGATTTGGGTCCGTTACAGTTTCGATGAATCCCAGATGACCAGGCATTGGGGAATGAATCGGACGGCTGCACAATGACCGGTCATATAGAAGTAGCTTTCTTGTGATTTAAGCAAGGCCTCTAATCAAGCCATGTCACGGACCCGATTAAGCCGGAAGATAACCTCATTGATCCCGATCATAATTCCCAACAAGGGAGTCCAATACGACTGTTCGAAAATTGGGTTGACAACGATAGCTGGAAGTATGCCAATCACCGCAACCGCGAAGGCAAGCACAATCGCCCTTTGGAAGGGGTCAGAGATTTGTCTCCAGTATTTTAAACTACGTTGCAAAAAGAGAAAAAGGAACCAGATAAAAAACAAATAACCAAGGATGCCGGTTTTTAAAATCATCCACAGATGCCCGTTATGAATATAGGCTAATTTGTCATATGCTAACAGTCCAAAATCGATACGGTTGTCCAAGGGGCGATAATTTGCCCCCAACCCCAAGCCGATCAGTGGGTGGGATGCAATTTGTGGGAGCGCATATTCTGTTTCCACTTGGCGATAAGCAAGGCTGCTTTCACCAAGTGTATCCGGATTAAATAAGGTATCAAACCTAGTTGCCACGCCATTCACAAAGGCCTGAGTCTGATTGCCTGCAATACTCAAAATTAGGAGCATACCCACGATCACGATCACTGCCAGCCCAATTGCTAAATTGGCGAATTTTATTTTTTCAGAAAATGAAATCAAGAAAACCACCAGGAACATGGCAATAACCACGGCAACCCAAAAATTCCGATTAAAAGTTATAACTACGGCAAGACCCACGATCAACAGCAGCAAAAACCTAAAAATGAATTTAAGTTTTGAGGGGGTTTTATCCAAGATCATGAGAACTGGAAAAACAATGAGCGCCACAAGCACCAAGGATTGGCCAGGCGGAATTATCCGAGTTACTCCTGGATCACTTATATTGGCAGTATATAAAACCTCCACGCGTCCCGGAAGTATTTGAGTGATATCACCAATGAAATATTGAGCAATCATCATCAAGGCCACTAGAATCGAAAACACAAATATTCCGTTTAACAGTCTATGCAACTGCTTTTGGTCCTTGATCAGATTGGTGACGAGGAAGAAAGTTAGCCATAAATTAACCACTCTCCACTCACCCAAGCTCTGATTAAAGGTTATGGTTCGATTAACAATGGCTAATATCGTAGAAAATATGGCGATAATGTAGAAAGCAAAGAGCGGAAAATCCAGAGGAGTATGGTTAAATGAGTTATTCGGATTGCTCCAAACTCGCAACAGAAGGATTGCAATTGGAATAAATAGGAGAAAATCTGAAACAATAAAATGACCAATGCCAATCGGAATGCTGGGCAGCGAATTCTCATCAAAAATTGTGGCGAGCAATAGTAAAAGCCCCAAAAGGGCAAACTCAGGCCACCGCCAAATCACGATTAAGTAAATGATCGCTCCCAATCCAATGATCAGAAAATATGGGGGTGACCACACGCTTAGCAGTCCCAAAAGCGCGCCTATTCCACAAATCAGGATGACTTGTAGCGGGAACGATGGTTGCCTGAAAAAATGGTAGCGCATTCGGTGCTCTTTTCTTCTCTATGTATATTTTTTACTCATGCTTATTCACTTGGCGTAAAATAACTTAATTGAATCCACGACATACTTGATTTCTGCATCGCTGATTTCGGCATACATCGGCAAAGATAGTATCTGTGAAACTACACTTTCTGTCACTGGCAAATCCCCCTTCTTGTATCCGAGGAAATCCACTGCTTTTTGCAAGTGCACGGGAACGGGATAATGGATACCCGTAAAAACTCCTTGTTCCTTAAGGAAGGATTGGAGTTCATCCCGTCTCGGAGTTTGAATAACATATAAATGATAAGCCGGGATGCAACCGCTAGCCTCTCTAGGTGTGACGGCCTGAGTGTCCTTCAATAATTCACTATACAGTCGCGCATGCCCTCGACGCTTTGCGTTCCATTCCGAAAGGTGAGGTAATTTTGCGCGCAAAACCACTGCTTGAATCTCATCCAAACGCCCATTCAAACCAACTAAATCATGATGATAGCGGACACCAGAACCATGGTCACGGACTTTGCGGATTTTCTCCGCCAGCTCAGAATCGTTTGTCGTAATAAAGCCGCCTTCCCCATAGCCGCCCAGGTTCTTTGAATAATAGAAACTAAAGCCGGCCGCGTTTCCAATCGAGCCAGCCTTTTGGCCTTTGTATTCGGCTCCATGCGCTTGGCAAGCATCCTCAATGACTTGCAACCCGTGTCGCTTCGCAATATCCAGTAAAGGATCCATATCCACGGTTTGTCCATAGAGATGAACAGGCAAAATGGCTTTAGTGTGCGCAGTGATCTTTTTCTCAACTTGCGAAACATCCATCAAATAAGAAGCCGGATCAATGTCCACAAAAACTGGCTTCGCACCGGTCAACAAAATGGCTTCTGTTGTAGCGATAAATGTATGAGAAACTGTAATAACTTCATCTCCCGGCCCAATATCCAAAGCGCGCAAGATGATCTGAAGCGCGGCCGTGCCATCGCTGACTCCAATTCCGTGCGCTACGCCGCAAAAATGAGCAAACTCTTTTTCTAGGGCTTGGACATTCTCACCCAAGAACAAATGCATGCCATCAAGCACTTTTTCGATCCCTGAAAGGATCTCCTCCTTAAGCGGTTCATATTGTTTGTGAAGATCAACAAATTGAATATTCATTGCATTCTCCTATACTTCTTCTATAATTCGAATAACATGGGCAGGATTTCCAGCGACCACCGTTCTGGGAGGAACATCATGTGTGACTACGCTTCCTGCTCCTACAATTGCGCCTTCTCCAACTGTTACTCCACATAATATAGTGACATTGCTTCCAATAGATGCCCGACGTTTGATTAAAGTGGGTGTACATACCCAATCTGCATCCGTTTGGAGCTGTCCGTCCCCTGTCGTGGCCCGAGGATATTTATCGTTGATAAACATTACGCCGTGACCAATAAAGACTTCATCTTCAACGGTGACTCCCTCACAAATGAAAGAGTGACTTGAGACTTTTACCCGCTTTCCAATTCGAGCTCCTTTTTGGATCTCTACAAAAGCTCCAATTCGGCTATCATCGTCAATCTCACAGCCATATAAATTAACAAAGGCATAGATTTTTACATTCTTGCCAAGTTTAACGTCGGGTGCAATTCGAGAGAATTCAGCATTTACCATCGGATCAACTCATGGGTGGCGTCTTTGGCTATAGAACGCTGAGCCGCTTCAAGTATCTTGACGACGCGTAAACCGCTTCGTCCGGAACTTTGGGGTTGGGTATGATTAATGACGCAGTCCACAAAATGTTTGCATTCCTGAAGCAAAGGTTCAACAAAACGGACGCTCGGCATGGTAATATCGCCCGAACGATAATTGTATTCAAACTCACCGAAGCCGTTGGTGTAATCCGGCGCGTCAATACCCTTGTCATAGATCTTGATCTTTCCCTCTGCCTCCATGTCGTTATAAACGGCCATCTTCTTGCTGCCCACGACAGTAACTCGGCGCACCTTACATGGATCCAACCAGCTTACATGAACATAAGCAGTCAAACTATGCGGAAAGATCAAACTCAAATAAGCCACATCATAGACGCCGGGAATAACGCATGGCATCCCTTGCGCGCTGACTGAGATTGGATTTTCACTGAGCAGATACAGCAGGATTGAGATATCGTGTGGAGCCAAATCCCAAAGCACATTTGAATCGCGTTGAAATAACCCCAGGTTTAATCGCGCAGTATCTATGTAATAGAGATCGCCCAATTCTTTACTATCAATGTATTGCTTCATTGCCGTTACGGCGGAGTTGTACTCAAAGGTGTGACCCACCATCAAGGTCAATTGTCTATCATCCGCGATTTGAACGAGCTCTTCCCCATCATGACTGTTGAGGGTAAGCGGCTTCTCAACCAAAACATTTAAATCGTGCAACAAGCAGTCTTTTGCAACTTTGTAGTGTGTCTTGGGTGGTGTGGAAATGACCACTGCGTCCAGGCCCATCTTGAAAAGTTCCTGATAATCCTGCGTTAGAACAACTCCGGGATATCGTGACCCAGCGCGTTTTAGTTGATCGTCCCGTAAATCAGCGATTGCAACAAGCTGAGATGAGGGAAGTTCGTAAAAATTCCGGGTAAGATTTGGTCCCCAATACCCATAACCGATTATGCCCACTTTTATTAAATCCATACCATGTAACCTTCTAAATTTATTTTGTTATTCAATTACCCTGCTCCTCTCGTACTGATAATTACGAGAGGAGTTTTCAGCATGATCTTGATGTCGAGCCACAAGGACTGCTGATGAATATATTCAATATCGAGCTGCACCTGTTCATCAAAATCAGCAGTTGACCGTGCAGTGACTTGTTGTAATCCAGTAATGCCCGGTTGAGTCTCCAAGCGCTGCAAATGCCAAGGTTTATACATCTCCACTTCATAAGGTATAGCCGGTCTGGGCCCAACTAAGCTCATGTCGCCGCGCAATACGTTGAATAACTGAGGAAGCTCATCAAGACTCAATTTTCGCAACAATTTGCCTGGACGAGTAATTCTTGTATCATGCACAAGCTTATGTATGTTGGAGGTATTGCCTTGCAAGATCTGGATTTGTTCGTGATCATTATTAATCAACGCTTTTATGTAGGTCTGATGAATTGATGAATCGGCATTAAGGTGCATAGTGCGAAACTTATAACAGGAAAAAGTAACTCTTTTCCAATACAATTTTTTGCCTCGGGTTCGTCTTTTCGAACCAACCCGCTCCTGCACAAAGAATATGGGCCCTGGCGAATATATTTTGATTGCCAATGCGATCAGCAACATCAAGGGTAAAAGGAGCAAAAACAGGATCGACGCGGCAAATATATCTAAGACGCGTTTGGCTAGATAATAGCTACCGTGATCCTCCGCTACCAACCGTAGTGCGTCGGGATCGTGTTGCCGGATCAAATCCAAATCTGTTTCGCTCTGCACACCTTATTCCTTTTACTGCAGTCTCTCAATTCCAAAAGCAATAATTGACGGTCATGGCAAAAACATTCTGATGCATTTTGGTATTGAGGCATCAATCGTCTTTGCGGGGTTTTCCCATGCGGTTGCGTGATTGACGACGTCCAATCAGGAAAACTATTAGAATCACAACAATCAAGACAACCACGGTCGCAATCAGAGGCAGAATCCAGCTTGGCCGCTCGGCTGAAGCACTGGGGGAGCCTCCGCTCGCTAGAGGTAGCTGCACGGCGGGTTGCAGAGTAGGAACACTAACCCCTGGGAGAACGGATGAAACACGGGTATTCGTCGTTAGGATTTGACGATCATTAATAACGTCAAAATTACCAGCCAAAGTGGAGCGAAGAGTTGGATCAATCAGCGCAGCAGTCGCCCAATTTAATCCCATCCGCGAATTTCCAAGGACGGCTAGGACAATATTATTTGGATTCCACGGCGAGGGCATCATTTCTATATAGCCAAGAGGAGAATCAGGTGAGATGCTGTAAGTAACTTGTGAACTATTTATTGCCGGCAGGTTATCTCCGCTCGAAAAAGGCACTGGCAGGGAACTATTCATCTGGCTTACGATATGCGATTGGCTGGGTAGGCCGATCACTAACAGGTTATATTTGGCCCGGTCTGCATTAGGCACCTGATCACTGTAATCTACTGAGAAGGCAGTGAGTGTACCGTTTGCGCTTTGCCCTAAATACGCAGCAATGTGCAGGGCCGCACGCCAGGAATTTAAATCATTAGGCGATAACACAAATGCGGTATTGCTAAGCATCGGATCATAAATGAAAGGCGCCGGATAGTTGGACAAGTCCAAGTTGGATACAGGATTTAGAAGGACTTGAGTGAGAGGTAAATGAAAACTTGAATTGGACCAGACTTCGACCCAGAGACCTTGGAGGCTACGAGGGGTACAATCATTAATCGGAATAAGATTGGCCCTCACGGTCAATACGTTGTTGCCTGGTAAAATTGCTGAAGAAGGTATTGAAATTTCGACCGTATTGGTTGCCTGTGTCGCTGTGGCATCACTCATACGCACACTTCCGATTGGTATATTATTAAGCGATACGACAATCCCTGAACGGCCGTAATCTAGCAATTCGGAGTTCCCGAAAACCAGGTCGAAATGGGCATCTGGGGCGACTGTCGAGCCGGGCGGAATATAAAACTGGTAGGAAACAGCCCCCAAACCGAAATTTGCGAACAACTGGCTCGGATAACCCATGTCTGCTATGGTTCTATCTACTGGTTGCGGAGCAGCAACGGGCACGGTTTGAATATTCTGAACAACAGAAACATTTGGAAAACGATCAGTAAGCAGGTGACCGGCTGTGACTGCTTGAGCCGCTTTCAATGCACCTTGGTCCGTATTGCCCGAAACCACAAGAATTACGTGGTTCGCACTCCAAGGCGAGTTAATCATCTCGATTAATCCGTCGTCAGGAGCACTGCCTGTGGCTTGAAACTGGCTTGCCGGTACGGGAAGTTGTAGCTGCCTCAATAAAATTGGCTGGGAAGCGGCCTTACCAACCAAAATTAAATGGTTGGCTGATTTTTGATCCGCAGTAAGTTGACTCGCTGTAGTCATATCCAGTAATAATGTATTGCCACTCACGTTACCTAATCCGGCGGCCACCGTCATGGCTTCCTGTAAATCGGTAGATGAAGGTTGGTCAGGGACGACTATTACAGCAGAATCTGGAACGAAGGATCCTTGATAAATCGGCTGTGGAAAATTAGCCAAGCTCGGAGTAAGAGCCACCGATTCGTGAGGTAGCAAGAACTGAGAGCTCGTATGGATAGATACAATGGTTTCCTGATTAACATTACAGGCATAACTGCTATCCAAAGTTAAAGTGAGCACCATACGCCCATCAGGATTGGGCGAAATCAAGGCATTGGATGGAATGGTTAAGTTTTCTTGAACCTCGCCAACTTGATTCAACTGAATGACACCCAACTGTACAGCGTTGAACGAAACCGATAACGTCCCCCCCGAAGTGGTTAGTGAATTTAAAACAGGTGCAGGAGTGGAAGACGCGACCTGACCTGTTGCGCTGAAAGAGACGCTCATCGCTAAGTTGAGCGCAGCTCCTGTTGTTAATTTCCAGTCAGCCGGCAAAGCAAATGAGAACGATGCAGTGTCGAACGGGCTAGTCAGCTGGATCTCGCTTTGGCCAAGAGTTGTGAATGCAACTACATTTGGATTGGATGCTTGGACGACAGGCTGCAGCGTTGCAGTAGGCACAGGAGTGGGAGCAGGCGCTTGCGCATCTGCAGAGACAATCACGCCCATTACCAAACCTACCGATAAAGCACAAACCAATCCTAGGTTAGCAAAAATCTTACGCATATTCTTTCCCTTTCTTCTCATGGCTCATCAACATATATTACTTTTGGTTAAGATTCTTCTGCGCCCAAAACGGATTCTTCATCTCCCAAACATACACGGGATTTTCGTTGTCCTTTCGGGATTGTTCCAAAGCATTATTTGCCTTTTCCAATAATTCGGTCGCAGAAATACTGTTGCCATATTCTGCAGCACCTATGTGAGTATCAAGATGAATTGTACCCACTTGTCCTAAATCAACCGGTTCTTTTAGCTCCTGGTAGATGCGTTCAAATATCCTGCTGGCAGCCGCGCCAGCTGTATTGGGTAACATCACAATAAAACTATAGCCATTCCAACGACCCACAGCATCATTGCCTCGCAACTCATTGCGAAGGGTATCCGTGACCCGATGAAAAATTCTCTGTAAACTCGCAGTAGGGAAGGTGTCAAATATATCTCGGAGTCCACTCAACTCTAAAATTCCAATTGAAAGTGCCCCCTTTGGATTTTTAGCCAGATTATCCTCAACCAAGGTTGGAAAGTATTTGCTGCTATAAACGCCAGTATCACTATCCAAATGCAGTCCTTGCCGGAAAGATTCTAATGAGACACGAAGTTGTTCGCTAAGGATGATCAGCAAACCCCCAACAATTACACCAAGCAATGCAGCGAGGAGTGCATCGCGCAATGGCTGAGGGCTTGACGGTAGGATGGGTGGAGTAGCCATATCCAGAAAATCAATATTGATTACCTGGTTCATATTGCGGGTAAAATTGATCGTTTCGTAACCAATGGCGTTGGCTAACTTGGCCGTCATTTGTGGATCTGGCCCGGTAACGCTCAATTGAATGACATCGGAGTTAGGCAAAACCGTAGCTTTATATGTATAGGCTAATAAATCTTTAGGATGGAGTTGCAGAAATGCAAGCGCATTGTTATAAATTTGTTGACTGCTCATTACTGTCGCATAAGTGGTGGTGACTGATTGGTTGTCAATGGTTTGAAGGCCTTGGAAAAGGAGACCCGGGTTGCTGGCTGTTTGGAGCGCGTTTGGAGAGAGAATGAATTGGGCCATGGCTTGGTACTCGGGAGTAGCCAGATAAGAGGCTACTAAAGAAACCAACAGAGCTGTTAAAGTAGTTAACGCAATAATCCACCAACCCCGCCTAAACATTTGAAAATATAATCGAATTTCCATATTTATCTCCTTTTCTTAGAGGCCCAAAAACAACCTTTAATCATCTTGGTAAAAGTCTTCCTGTTGTAACTTTCAAAACATCCGCCGCTTTGCGAAGGTTGCTAAGGTATAAATCGTTATCATTAAATTCTTGATACTCTTCATATTTGCCTAGCCATATTTTCGATGCCGTTGGCTCGCTGCAGCCGCGCTTTCTCATCTCACCAATAAATTCATCATATGACATACCGAGATCTGCGGCTAATTGTTGAATTCTGCTGACCATATGTCTCCTGCTGGCTCTTCGAACATATAGAAATGATTTCATTAAGCGATTTTGAAATCAAAAAATTTCTTGATTTAGAATGTTATTTCTTTTTACTCTCTATTGTCCGGTACAATACCAGCTTCGAAATCCATTTAAAAAAATGATTAAAAAAAATTTCCTTTCACTCTTACGACCTTACAGTGTCCTTACAAAAAGTATGTATATTTTAATCAATATTCTGTCTTTGTCAACCCTTTTTGTCGTATATATGAGCTGGGTTGAATTCAGACAAGTTGATATTTAACTAGATAACATTGCTGGCGCCGGGCATTTGTCAATTACTCACCGACGAAATAATGGCAAACTAATCAGAGTACAGCAATACAAGCGCCGTTTTCACTGCATTTTGAACATCACTACAATCAACAATCTTAGAAGGCTTATGGAGATGTGGGTACGGAATGGACAAGCAACCAGCGATAATGCCCCCACGCACATCAGTGCAACCCGAAAAGAAACCGCGTTAATCGGGGCTCTTATTCATTTCAGCAGCATCAATAATTCAGTTCGCCATGTGTGTGGATCGATAACATTCCCCCGTCTGGAATCTTGCTCACCAGACCCTTTCCTAAGATGCCATCAAAGTCGGCTTGTCCAAGCGTGTCGCCCACCCATAACATGAATCGAGATACACAAAAGGGATTCGCTCCTATAAGCGGATATCTGCCGCCGGGTTCCACCGTATTTTCAGATGCGAATGAAAAAACGTTAGAGGCTAGGTATCTAATGCGGTTAAATTATCCATTTGCGCTAACCATTAGCTTGTTTTTAATGGCGTGAGTATGTTTGTGAGTTTTTTGGAAGAACCTGAGAGTGTTGCATTGCTTCGAGATCAGGGATGCTAAAAAACTTCTAAGCGGGCCACTACAAAGCGTGAAGTTTGATTACAATACTTTCCGATAAAGTTGATATACAAAAGTGCTGAGTTTTAGGCGATGGGGAGAATGAATGTATGTATTTCTACCATAATTAACCAATCTTCCTCCAAATTTTGCTTTAAAGTTACGGGGACCATAATATTCATTTGGACGCCCCGCGCCGCCAAAATCAAAGAATTCATATCCATTCTCTGCGCCCCATTGAAGTACACGCCAAACCATTTGATCGTTTGGCAAGCAGAAACCATACTTGCGATCGAAACCCCGATACCAACCGTAAATCGTCTTCTTGTACAATAGTGCTACAGAAGCCGCGATGTCACGCCCATCAGGAGCAGTTCCAATTAAGAATTGGATCATACCTTTGGGATAAAGCATATCAAATGCACTTTCAAAAAGTGATATATCGGCTAGGGGAACATGATTCCATGAAAACGATTGTTGAATCAACTTATACCATTGCGGCAATACTTGACGATCATCAATCGTTCGAATTGAAATCGGATTTTTCCTCTGTGCTTGCCTGATTTCTTTCCGTGCCGATTTATGGATTTTTGCCCAGACTTGTTCCACCGGCATCGCTAGGTTCACAATGTAATCGTTATGATCTTCAAATTTAAAGCCAGTTTCTTGAAATACTGATTGAGTAAAGCAATCTTCAAATGAATTCCGAATCTCGGTAAAAAGCAGGCGATGATTTGTTTGTTCTTGGTATTTAAGAATTAATTGCTTCATTGCCATCCGTCCTTGGTCCCCGGTCCAAGAAAGCGCGCCTCCATAAACTATGGAGCGCGTCGTGAAAGACTTAGGCAAGCCTGCTGCCAAACTGACTTCCACGGGAAGCAACAAAGCGAGAATGTGTTCGCCTTGAGTTGCAGCCCAAAGCTTGGGTTCAAAGCCTTTTGCTGCAACAAAGACTTGAAACATCTCTGGGGTCTGAAAGATATTGCCGTTTGAATGATTCTCCACATATTGTCGCCATGTCGACTCAGGCAGATTTTGAGTTATAGCTATGGTTTCGGCATTCAAAGTTCTGTAGTTCGCTTGATTATCGAAAACCTGATGCAATGCGGTCATTACCGTATCATACGCTAGCAGAATTAACCTGCGATGACAAATCTTCAACAAAACTGACAGCACTACTGCACAACAGTGTTTATGAATACCCGGAGCAACACAGCGAGGGAAGACTCTTGTATTTATTTCTTCACTTATGCGAAGCTCCCTTTAGGCTTAAGTTTGGACGTGGATTTTCGGGCAATGAGTGAGAGCAATATACACCAATTTGGGCTCAGGGTTTCGACGAGAATTCACCTGGCAACCAAGTCCTTGTTTTTGAAATTTGATTGCCCTTTTATCACTGTGTGGAAGCTACAGACGCTCTTATCAAAGACGTTAAATTTGAGAGCCGACTTTCCCACAAGATGTTAATATACTCTAAAGTGAAATCACATAATGGGAATAGACGCGACTTGCCGCGTCTTATCCGCTGACGTATAATCCCTGCGTGCCCATTTTGGATAAACACACTTTCGAGTTCTTCAGCCGAAGCGCAGAGCAAACCCGCCGCATTGGAATGCGGCTTGGCAGCCTGCTTTGCACATCAGATTTGATCTGTTTGCAAGGTGATCTCGGCGCGGGTAAGACCACGCTGGTGCAGGGATTGGCACAAGGCTGGGGTTCGCTGGATGCAGTCTCGAGTCCAACGTTTGTTTTGGTTAACGAATATCGCCGTCCCGACGCGGAACAGCTTTTTCATATGGACGCGTACCGCCTCGAGTCCGCGCCTGAAGCGGCTGAACTCGACATCGACTCAATGCTGGCCCGCGGTGGGTTGATCGTCGAATGGGCAGAGCGCATTGTGTCGGTCTTGCCGGACGAACGATTGTGGATTAGCCTTGAATATCGAGCCGAAGAGCAGAGACAAATGAACTTTCGTGCCAACGGCGCGCGCTATGATGAGTTGCTGGTTAAATTGCAGACCAATATGTTCGGAGGAGCGTGATGTTGCTAGCTGTTGATACATCTACTGCACAAACCGGACTCGCGCTTTATGATGGATCGCAAGTACTGGCTGAGGTGACGTGGCAAAGCCATCAGCATCATACTGTGGAGTTGGCACCAGCATTTACAGAGTTGCTTAAACGCGCTGAAGTTAAAGTATCAGATATTGAAGCGCTAGGCGTTGCGATGGGTCCCGGTTCGTTTACCAGCTTGCGTGTGGGATTGGCATTTATCAAGGGATTGGCAATCGCGCGTAAATTGCCTGTCGTCGGAATCCCATCTCTTGATATACTTGCCACCGCGCAACCTATTGCAAAGAAATTATTATTGGCGACACTTTTGCAAGCCGGCCGTACGCGGATTGCGTTAGGATGGTATAAAGTAGTAGAGAATCGCTGGAAGCTTGATGGTGAGATTAAGATAACTACTGTGGATGAGTTGGCCGGTTCGATTGACACACCCACGTTGGTGGCTGGCGAAATGACATCCGATGAACGGCAAAGGTTGATGCGCAAGAAGGTCAATGTACATTTGGCCCCGCCTTCCATGTGCATACGGCGGCCTGCTGTTTTAGCGGAATTGGCTTGGATGCGTTGGCAATCGGGCAAAGTGGATGAGGCCGCGTCGCTTGCGCCGATTTATCTGCATACCACCGAATCAATTCAGGCATGAAAGTGCTCATTCGCAGGATGACGGTGGATGATGTGCCGGTCGTTGCTCAATTGGATCGCATGTCATTCAGCTTGTCATGGTCGGAGTATGCATTTTATTATGAAGTAAAAGACAACTCTGCCGCGCGTTGCTTTGTCGCTGAGACGGAAGATGGAAAAGTAATTGGCATGATTATCTCATGGATCATCCTTGATGAACTCCACATTGCCACGATTGCGGTCCATCCCGATTATCGCCGGCGGGGAATCGGTGAGTTGATCTTAACGAAAGCGCTTCAGGATGGCCACGATGCCGGGACGCGGCACGCACTGCTCGAAGTCCGCGCGGGCAACGAAGCCGCACAGAATCTCTATCGCAAGTTTGGATTCAAAGCAGTAGGCAAGCGTCCGAAGTATTATAAAGACAATGGTGAGGATGCCATCTTGATGAACTTGGATGATTTGGAGTCGATATGGGCGCCGAAGAAATCTTAGCGCAAGTTGCAAAGGAAGTTGCGGTGTGTGAGAAGTGCACGCTTTACCATTCGCGCAAGAATTCCGTGCCGGGTGAAGGTCCGGCGGATTCTGAGATCATGTTCATTGGCGAAGGTCCGGGCTTTTATGAAAATGAACAAGGACGTCCGTTCGTCGGAGCGTCGGGACAGTTTCTCGATCAGCTCCTTGCTCAAGCGGGACTCAAACGTGCGGATGTTTTTATCGGCAACGTGGTCAAATGCAGACCGCCCGGCAATCGTGATCCGTTGCCGGAAGAGTTGGCTGCGTGCGATGCGTATCTCGAACGTCAGATCAAAGCCATCAATCCGAGCATCATCATCACGCTGGGACGTTATTCAATGGGCAAGTTCATGCCTGGTGCAAAGATCAGCACAGTGCACGGACAGATGCGAAAAGTCGGCGAACGTTATGTGATCGCGATGTTTCATCCAGCCGCGGCATTGCATCAGGCTTCGTTGAAACCGGCCATCCTTGCCGACTTTGCCAAATTGCCCGAACTGCTTGAACAAGCGCGCAAAGGCTTGGGTCGTTCAACACCGGATGTAAAAGAAGAAGAACCAAAAGACGACCCGAAGCAATTGAGTTTATTTTAATTTCACCATAAATAAAAACTTTGTGGCGAGCTAAGAAGGAAATGAATGTCAATCAAAGAAACCCTCATCAAAAAATTTCAAGATAAAACTGCAAGGATCGGAATCCTCGGCATGGGATATGTTGGGATGCCGTTGGCGGTGGCGTTTGCTGAAGCAGGCTTCAATGTCCTTGGCATTGATCCAGATCCGCGCAAGACCGATACGTTCAACAAGAATATCTCGTATATTCAGGATGTGCCAACCGAAACCCTTGCTCGTTTGCATCAGAGCGGCAAGCTCAATATGACCACTGACTTCGCCGCGCTGGAAGACATCGACGCGGTCAGTATTTGTGTACCGACGCCTCTGCGCCAAACCGGGGATCCGGACATGTCGTTCATCAATTCGGCGGCGGATCAGCTCGCGAAATATGTTCACAAGGGAATGGTCGTTGTGTTGGAGTCAACCACTTATCCCGGCACGACACGTGAAGTGATGATTCCAAAATTGACGGAACAATCCGGACTGAAAGTGGGTGAGGACATCTTCATCTGTTTCTCGCCTGAGCGCGTCGATCCCGGACGAAAAGATTGGACCACCTTGAACACGCCAAAAGTCATCGGCGGGATCACTGCCGCATGTGTGGAAGTTGCGGAGACGTGGTATAGCGGCGCGATCAAAACCATTGTGCCGGTCTCATCGGCGGAAGCGGCTGAGATGGCGAAACTATTGGAAAACACCTTCCGCATGATCAATATTGGACTCGTCAACGAACTGGCGATCATGTGCGAACGTCTCGGTGTGGATGTGTGGGAAGTGATTGACGCTGCGGCGACGAAACCATTTGGCTTCATGAAGTTCACGCCGGGTCCCGGTCTCGGTGGTCATTGCATTCCGATTGATCCGTTGTATCTTTCATGGAAAATGAAAGAGATGAATTACAATGCGCGCTTCATCGAATTGGCTTCCGAGATCAATACGAATATGCCGCGTTATGTCGTCAGCCGCATTCTGGATGCGATGAATGACCGCGGCAAAGTGTTGAAAGGTTCAAAGGTTCTTGTGCTCGGCGTTGCCTACAAGCCCGATATTGACGATGTGCGCGAGTCGCCTGCGCTGGATGTGATTGCTTTGTTAAGAAAAAAGGCGCGCAGGTTTCATATCACGACCCATACATTCCGCAGATTCATCATGAACATGAAGGCTGGAAGATGGACAGCGTTAAAGATGCGATGAAAGCCGTCAAGGAATCGGATGCAGTGGTGATTGTTACAAATCATAAGGCTTATGATTATCAAGCGATTCTGGCTCAGGCGAAGTTCGTGTTCGATAGTCGCAATGCGCTTGGAAAGTTAGGAAAAGAAAGCGATAAAGTCGCGAGGCTCTAATTATGGGAAAGTATTTAGTCACTGGCGCGGCGGGTTTTATCGGCGCACGTACCTCGGAAATGTTGCTCCAGGACGGGCATACCGTCGCGGGCGTGGACAACATGAACGACGCGTATGATCCGCGCATGAAGGAATATCGTCTCCGCCGGTTGCAAGACTTGCCGGGGTTCACATTTCATAAGCTAGATATTTCTGAGAAATCCGTCATTGATCATTTCAAAGGTGAAAAACTTGACGGAGTCATTAATCTTGCAGCGCGCGCAGGTGTACGTTACAGCGTCGACAATCCATGGGCTTATGTCAATGCCAATGTGATTGGCACATTGAATATGCTGGAATTGTGCAAGCAAAGCGGGACGAAGAAATTTATTTTTGCATCCACCTCCAGCATTTACGGAGCGAATCCTCCGTATCCAACACCGGAATCCGCGTCGAGCAGTGAGCCGCTCCAGCCGTACGCCGCCAGTAAAAAAGGTGCAGAAGCATTGTGCCATTCATATCATCATTTATATGATATTGATGTCACTGTGGTGCGCTTCTTCACTGTTTACGGTCCCGCGGGCAGACCAGATCTGGCGCTATTCCGTTTCGTGCAATGGATCAATGAAGGACGGCCTGTGCGCGTGAATGGCGATGGGAATCAATCGCGCGGCTTCACATATATTGACGACATCGCGCACGGCACGATCCTTGCGCTCAAACTGCTTGGATACGAGATTATCAATATAGGTGGACATGAAGTCATTACGATCAACGATTCAATCCAGCTCATCGAAGAGTTAAGCGGTAAAAAGGCAAATGTTCAATATGGTCCGCCGAATCTGGCGGATATGTTTACTAATTGGGCGGACGTCAGTAAAGCAAAGAAACTTTTAGGCTGGACGCCTCGAGTGGGACTCCGTGAGGGCGTGAAAAAACTAATTGACTGGTACGCCGCTGAACGGTCCTGGGCGAGCGGGATTTTGACTCCGTGAATTCTTGGCGTCATCGTTTTGAATCGTGGCGTGCGGATAACATCCTGCGCCGCGTTGTTCGCAACAGCGGATATTTATTTAGCTCCACAACCATCTCTGCTGTATTGAGTTTTGCGCAGGGAATCTTTGCCGTGCGTTTGCTCGGCATTAACGGTTATGGACTCGCGGTGGGCACCATCATATTGTTCGCATCAAATGTGAACCGTTTGCTCTCGTTCCGCATGAGCGAAGTGATGGTGAAATATTTAGCGGAAGCCTTGACGAAGGAAAAGTATGAGCGCGCCGCGGCAATCGTCAAAGGCATCGGGTTGGTCGAAGGTTTTACTTCAGTCGCGGCATATCTAATTTTATTGGCATTGACTCCCTGGGCGGCGCGCACGTTTGCGAAAGACCCGACCACTGCGCCGCTCTTTGCGTTCTATGGTCTTTCTCTATTATCGAATCTGATTTATGAAACTTCAACCGGCGTTCTGCAAGCCACCGATCGCTTTGACCGCGTAGCAGTGATCAATTTAATTCAAAGCATCATTACTGCCGTTATGATCTTTGTAGATTTTATTTTGAAGCGCGGCATGGTGGATATATTGACCGCCTATCTCGTCGGTAAAACATTTACCGGCATCGCGGTGATTTATTTTGCGGTGCTCGAATTAAATAAAGTCCTAGGCAAGGATTGGGTTCACGCTTCGCTTCGTCAATTGACCGATTGGCGTTCGATTGGCGGTTTCGCGATCAACACCAACTTGAATGGTACGATCACGCTCTTTGTGCGAGACAACGCGCCGTTATACCTTGCCGCGTTGGGAACCGTGACCGAGGTCGGTTATTTCAAACTCGCCTTGAGTTTGGTTAGCATCGTTTCGCTGCCCATTGAGCCGTTCATCTGGCCCACGTATGCCGAGTTGACGCGCAGTATCGCCTTGCGCCAATGGAAGGAAACGAAACGACTCCTGCGCCGCGTCAGTGCGATCGCGGGCGGCTGGACTCTCGCGGCGGGCGGCGGATTGGTCGCGTTCGGCTGGTGGCTTTTGCCATTCGTGTATGGCGCCGATGCGCGTCCCGCGTATTTCTCGTTGTCTATTTTGTTGATCGGCTATGGAATGGCAAACGTTTTCCATTGGAACCGTCCGCTGTTGCTGGCGTTTGGGAAACCGGGCTTTCCGGTGATGGCAATGGCCGTGGTCGGCGTGGTGGAGATCGCACTGATCTTTTTGCTGGTGCCGCATTACGGCTATCTGGCTGAGTTCGCCATCGTTTCCGGATTCTTTGTCGTCGCTATTGGCTGGATCGTCTGGCGCGGCTTGAGCGTGCTTCATCAAAAAGAAATCTCTGCTGAATGAAGATCGTTGCCATTGCAGGTTCGCGGATTCCATCGGATACCGCCAACAGCATTCAAGTGATGAAGGCTTGCCAGGCATTGGTGCAACTTGGGCACGAACTCACGTTGATCGTTCCGGCGAATCCATCTTCCATTCAATATCCTCCGACAGACGAAATCGCATCTTTATACGGACTTCAAACTTCTTTTAACATTGAATGGTTATCTTCCATTAATCGTCGTCTGTTTACGTGGCAAGCTGTGCAACGCGCCCGCGCAATCAAGCCCGATCTGCTTTATGTTTGGATGGTTCAATCTGCCGTCTTCGGATTGCTCGCACATTTACCGGTCATCTTCGAGATTCATATTCAGCCATCCGGGTTGCTCGGTCCGGCATGGCACCGCTGGTTTGCACGCATTCGCGGACGCAAGCGTTTGGTCTCGATCACGCGCGCGCTTGTGAATGTTTTGCAGAATCAATTTGGTGTTCGACTCAATGCGGATGAAATCGTCATTGCGCCCAATGGCGTTGACCTGGAACGCTTCGCTTCGTTACTGGACCCGGTCACTGCGCGCCGACAATTGAATTTTGTTGAAGCCCCGACCGTGATGTGCACCGGTCACCTGTACGCGGGACGCGGCGTTGAACTCTTCATTGAGTTGGCTCGCAGAATGCCTAATACACAATTCGTGTGGGTCGGTGGACGGCCGCAAGATGTCAATGAATGGCGCGGAAAAGCTTCATCGCAAAATTTACGAAACGTCTTGTTCACCGGCTTCATTCCCAATCGTGATCTTCCGCTGTATCAATCCGCCGCGGACGTGTTGCTCATGCCATATGCGCGTGCGATCTTTGGTTCGAGCGGTTCAGCGGATTCGGCGGCAGTTGCTAGCCCGATGAAGATGTTTGAATACATGGCGGCGGAACGCGCCATTATCACCAGCGACTTGCCGGTGATCCGTGAAGTGCTGAACCAAGCGAACGCGGTCTTTTGCCCGCCCGATGATGTGGATGCTTGGAAGATTGCGCTAGAAGGTTTACTTGCGGTTGAGCCTCGCCGCTTGATGTTTGCGAGACAAGCGCGCTTCGCTGTAGAAAATCATACCTGGATTGCGCGGGCAAGAAAAGCGTTAGAAGGATTTTAGATAAAACTTCCACCTTTATTGTCCTTACTGCCTCGATAAGTTAATCTCATACCTGCTACCATTTTGATTGCGGATTTGGTTCTATCGCTGTTTTTCTCAATTTGCGCGGGCTTCTAATTCTAGGATCGTTCTAATTTCAAGATCAAACATCGGGTCTTTTATAATACGAATCCTTTTACTTTCGACTTCGCTATATACATATCCCAATAAAAGTAAACCGATTCTTTATTATTTTCATAAACACCTACATTTCCAGCCTCCATTTTACCTCGCTGCGCGTCAGATATATAGTTACCACAAATTATGTGGAGTAGAATATGCTCGTTATGCAAACCAAAAAACTCTTTCTGAAAGATTTTCTCTTCATCTTGCCTGTCTCTTTGGTTCTCGGCGCGGGGCTGGCATCCATCCAACTCGGCGCGTGGTGGATCGGCGGGTTGGGATTTTCCGCGTTGTTCATCATCGGGTTGATTGCGCTGGTCATCGCCTGGAGATGGAGTAATGCAGGAAAGACTCTGGCATGGATGATTGGGCTTGCGCTTCTGCTTCGGCTGGCGGCAGGCGTCGCGGTTTATATTGCTTTGCCCATCAACGGCCATAACTCTCCCGACGATAAAGCCGGTTATGTCTTCACCGATGCGCATCGCCGCGACGATCAAGCTTGGGGACTCGCCAGTTCCGGTACGCCGTTGTGGTCCGCGTTCGATAAAAGCTATTACACCGATCAATACGGCGGTTTGCTGGCTTTCAGTGCCTTCACGTATCGTTATCTCTCGCCGGATGCGCATCGTCCGTTGTTGATTATTCTGCTCGCGGCTTTGACTGCGGCACTCGGCGTTCCCTTTCTTTATAACGCGACGCGTCTTTTTTAACGATCCAGTGGCAATTATTTCTTCATGGCTTTTTGTTCTCTATCCCGAATTGATTCTCACTGGCGGTGCGCAAATGCGCGAACCGTTCTTATTAACATTTTGTGTGATGTCGCTGTGGGGTTTTGCCGATTGGTTGAAACATGGAGGACGTCACGGCTGGATATGGATGGCAATCGGTTTCGTTGGGATGCTGATGGTTTCACCGGCGATCGCATTGGTAACGTTGATGATCTTTGCCGGTTGGATTTATCTGCGCGGCGAATATAAACGAATTCCATGGCAGGCGTTGGTTGCGCTCGCTGTGATATTTGTGCTAGGTTTATTTGTTCTTTCGTGGAGATTGAATCGTTCTCACGACTTTGGCGCGGCATCTCCCATCGGCGTGACCTTCGATTGGTTCCGCGCCTCGGCGAAATGGGATACGTATCGCCTTGAACGCGGCTCAGGCTGGATTCAATCGCTCTTTAGAAAAATGAATACCAGCGGACAATTATTGTTTGCAATCATTTACGGCATCCTACAACCGGTTCTGCCCGCCGCTTTTATCGAGCCGACCACGTTGACCTGGAAGATCATTGCTATCTTGCGCGCATTGGGATGGTATGCGATATTGCCGCTCATGATTTACAGTCTCATCGCGGCCTGGCGCACACCGCGCGGACCAGAACGCCGCGTATGGCTTTGGATTATCAGTGTTTCCTGGCTTTGGGTTTTGATCTGCTCGATCCGCGCTGGCGGAGATCAATGGGACAATCCGCGCTATCGGCTGATCTTATTTGGCTTCGAAGCATTGTCCGCTGGCTATGCCTGGACCTGGTGGCGCGCGCATCGCGATGCTTGGTTGCCGCGTATTGCTTTGGTTGAGGTGCTGGCTGTATTGATTTTTTTGCAATGGTATGTCAGCCGTTATTATCATTGGGGAGGACAAATGCCGTTCTTCCTGATGATCGGCTTGATCGTGCTGGTCAGTGCCGCGATTATTGGCGGGGGATGGCTCTGGGATCGACGCACCGCTTCAAGGTCCAGCTTGACGCGTTCGTAACAAGGTTTATAATTCAACTCTTGAATTTTGAGTTGGTTTGAAGAGGAGTTAAATGTCCACTGCCCTTATCACGGGAATAACCGGACAGGATGGCTCGTATCTTGCCGAATTATTGCTTTCAAAAGGATATCGTGTCATTGGTATGGCGCGCCGCGCCAGCACTGTGACCTATGAACGTATTCAGCATTTATTGGATGACATCACCATCGTTCAGGGTGATGTGACCGATCAAGGCTCTTTGCTTTCAATGCTGGAGGAATATAAGCCGGACGAGATCTATAATCTCGCGGCGCAATCGTTTGTGCCAACCTCATGGAATCAACCGGTCTTGACCGGCGATGTGACCGCGCTGGGCGTTACGCGTCTTTTGGAGGCGATCCGTTTTATTAACCCCAAGATCAAATTTTATCAAGCCTCGTCGAGCGAGATGTTTGGGAAAGTGCTAGAGGTTCCACAGAAGGAGACCACGCCGTTTTATCCGCGCAGTCCATATGGTGTGGCGAAGGTATACGGTCATTGGATTACAGTGAATTATCGCGAATCGTTTAATCTTTTTTCGGTCTCAGGAATTTTGTTCAATCATGAAAGCCCGCGCCGGGGGCTTGAATTCGTCACGCGCAAAATTTCGGACGGCGTGGCACGCATTAAGCTGGGGCTGAGCAGGGAATTGCGGGTCGGTAATTTGGAGTTGCGCCGCGATTGGGGCTTTGCAGGCGATTACGTTAAGGCGATGTGGCTGATGTTGCAACAGGAAAAGCCCGATAATTATGTGGTCGGTACCGGTGAGACTCATTCTGTGCGCGAATTTTGTGAGCTTGCTTTCAACCATGTTGGACTGGATTACAATCAGCATGTGATTCAAGATCCGTTATATTATCGTCCGGCAGAGGTGGATGAGCTGGTTTCTGATCCGAGAAAAGCTGGACGTATTCTGGGCTGGGAGCCGACGATGAATTTCAGACAATTGGTGCAGGCGATGGTGGATGCGGATGTGGAACGACTGAAATCGCTGGCTCGCAATTAGGAGATTTTGTGCTTTATCTTTCTCTCGTCATTCCCGTTTATAACGAAGAAGAAAATCTACCCATCCTCTTTGACGCGGTAACAAAGGTTATGAGGCCATTGAAGAAACCATGGGAGGTGATCTTTGTCAATGACGGAAGCACGGACCATAGTTTGGAAGTGTTGCGAGGGTTGGCCCAGAAAGATCAACATGTGCGCGTGATCGTATTTCGCCGTAACTTTGGACAAACAGCAGCCATCTCGGCGGGTATTGATCATGCTAAAGGAGGCATCATCATTTTGCTCGATGCCGATCTGCAAAACGATCCCGCCGATATCCCTATATTATTATCCAAACTTGAAGAGGGCTATGATGTGGTCAGCGGCTGGCGCAAGGATCGAAAAGATAATGCCATCACGCGCACTTTGCCTTCGATGATGGCAAACGGTCTGATCTCATGGGTGACTGGCGTCCATCTGCATGATTATGGCTGTACGCTCAAAGCGTATCGTCGCGAAGTGTTGGATGAATTTCGGCTGTATGGTGAGACGCATCGTTTCATTCCAGTCTTTGCCCATTCAGTAGGCGCACGCATCGCCGAACTTCCAGTTCATCATCATCCGCGTCTTCATGGAAAAGCAAAATATGGTTTGGAGCGGACCATGAAGGTGGTGCTCGATTTGTTTACTGTCAAATTCCTGTTGAGCTATGGAAACAAACCGATCCGCTTGTTCGGCGGCACGGGATTGGTATTGATGTTTGCAAGTCTTGTGACCCTCGTATATCTCTTTGCACGTAAAATCATTGCGAGCACTTCGGTTACTGCCTCGCCGCTTTTGCCGCTGGCGATCATGTTTTTGATTTTGGGTTTCCAATCCATTCTCATGGGATTGATTGCAGAACTTCTTGTGCGCACCTATCACGAGTCTCAACGCAAGCCCACTTACACGGTGAGAGAAATCATCGAAGGGAAAAAGGAACGCAAATGACGGATTGGCTTTCGGACAATCGTCGCTTCCTTCTTCGATTTGTGGGTACCCTGCTGGCTATCGGTCTGATTGTTTTGCTTCTGCGCGGACAAGGCTGGGATGAGATCCTCAAGGCTTTCAAACAACTTTCCTTTTCCCAAATCCTGCTTGCGTTCGTGTTGATTTTGTGCTCACGTTTTTGTGTTGTTCTGCGCTGGTACATTTTACTGCGCGCGGGAAATGTCAGGATTTCCTTTTCTGATGCGCTTGCACTCACATTCACCGGTCTATTCTCCAATAATTTCTTGCCGACAACAATTGGCGGCGATGTCGTTCGGCTTGCTGGCGCGATGCAGCTGGGATACGATCGCGCCGTCAGTCTCGCTTCCTTGGTCGCGGACCGATTGGTTGGCGCGCTCGCAATGGTTTTTACACTGCCCTTCGGTTTGATCCCCGCATGGCACGTCCTCGTTCCGGTTTCAGCCGCGTCGACGATGGCTGTACCACCCATCTTCCAAACGACATGGGTTTTCATCCAGCGAACCCTGCAGACATTTTCGTTATGGTTCAAAAAGCCGCTTTCTTTATTTGCAGCTTTTGCCTGCACGTGGGGACATGTTCTCTGCACCTGCATTGCTCTTGCTGTTCTTGTATCGGCGTTGGGTGGACATATGTCTTTTTGGTTGATCGTTGGTTTGTGGAGCATCGCCTATTTTGTCACGCTGATACCTATTTCGATCAATGGATATGGCGTGCAGGAACTTTCTCTAACATTCCTGTTTTCCACAGTTGGCGGAATTAGCACAGCGGTTGGTCTCACGTTGGCTGTATTGATTCGTGTTTTCTACATGGTTGCCAGCTTGCCGGGTGCAGTATATATGCCCGCCATCCTGTCCGCCATGGATATCGAGCGCGAACCCGAATCCAAAGATGCATTATGAAATCCATCTCATCGAAGACGTTCTGGCAGACCTACTTAGGCTTTGGGATTTTTATCGGCCTCATTGCATTGTATCAAACGCTCGTTCGCGTTGCTCCGATGGATGTTTCTCTCTGGCGCTCCAAATGGACGATTTTGCTTCTTGGATACATTATCACCATTGTTGGAAGTGCGTTCCTTTTTTATAGGTTGCAAACTGGCAGGGCACAGAATTTCTTTGAGCGGCTTGAAAATATAAAGTTCAAGAATGCATGGCGCTGGCTTGTATTCCTTCCGTTAATAGCAGTCGCTTTTGTGCCCCCATTTGTTAAGATATATATT
The DNA here is from genome assembly GCA_963783295.1 of uncultured Chloroflexia bacterium. GTDB lineage: Bacteria > Chloroflexota > Anaerolineae > Anaerolineales > Villigracilaceae > Fen-1038. The sequence continues at coordinate 50,298 of CAWAMX010000006.1, forward strand.
TTTGGCAAGACTCTGCCTGAGTTTTTCCCTTTACTCTGGGTTTTTTGGTGGATCTGTCTATTTCAAGTGCTGTCATGGAAATGGGCGACATCCTCTTCCTGGGCGGCATCTTTTGCATCCGTGGTTTTGATTCAAGTTGTTGCCTATCAGGTTTACGAGAATCTGTTGGTTGTAACCACGGATCCGTTTTCCATTGATTACTCCGAGACGAGCCGCTTTTATTATGGCTCATTGTGGCTAAGTCAATCGCTCTACGGAATGAGGGTACCGCTTTCTCCCTGGCATGCCACGCGATACATTCTGATGGCCATCCCCTTTTTGATTCGCGGACTTCCGCTTTGGGCGCATCGACTCTGGCAAGTGCTTTTATGGCTGGGAATTACCAGCCTTTCTTCCTGGCTGCTTGTGCGACGTTTGCAACTCAGTAATAAAGCATTAGCATTTTTGGTTGCATGTTGGAGCTTTGTCTATCTTCTGCAAGGGCCGGTCTATTATTATTTGCAAGTTTGCGTCATCATTATCCTGTGGGGCGTGGAGATGAAACATCCTTGGCGATCATTGATCGCCGTGTTGGCCGCCTCGTTCTGGGCGGGGATGAGCGGTGTGAATTGGTATCCGGTCCCGGCGGCGTTGGCCGCGGCTTTATATCTGCTCGAACAGCCGGTTTCTGAATCAAAAAACGATTGGGGATATTTGGTCAAGCCGTTGATGTGGGGCGCGCTTGGATTGGTCAGTGCGTTTGCGGGGCAGGCATTTTATATTTTTATTTCTGGTAACAAAGACACAAGTTTATTCCGTTCCAGTTTGACTTCATCGTTATTGTGGAATCGATTGCTTCCCAGCCCGGCGTTTCCGCTTGGAATTTTGCCGGGGATCATTTTGATTTCACTTCCATTGTGGCTTGGACTTTGGTTTGCTTTGCGCGGCCGATTGAATCATCTGCATCCAATCCGGGTGATCGGCCTAGGGTTGATATTTTTGGTTTTGTTCATCGGATGTTTGGTGGTCAGCGTCAAGATTGGCGGCGGTGCGGACTTGCATGACCTGGATTCATACGAAGTCCTTTTGCAAATCACCGCGATTTATTTTTTTGCGAATCAAGTCCATCCTGAATCCGGCAGCGCGGAATGGGGATTAATGCCCTGGCCGATTCTGGTTCTTGCAATGATCATCCCGTTTATTTTTCCCCTTGATTATGTCGGTCAGTGGATCACTTATAACAACCGGCGAGCGCAAGCTGATATAAAGACTTTGCAAGCTGCGGTGACTCCGGCCGCCGCGCATGGAGGCGAGATTCTTTTTATTTCAGAGCGCCAGTTGATGACGTTCGATTTTATCAAAGGCGTGCCGCTTGTGCCGGATGATGAAATCGTGGAGTTGATGGAAATTGCGATGTCGAATAATCGTCCAGCACTTTCACGGTTTTATTCGGATCTTCATCAACATCGCTTTGCATTGATTGTTTCCCGCAAATTGAATACTGGCATTAAAACGGGCCAGGCGTTTTCTGAGGAGAATAACGCCTGGAGTCAAGACATCGCGGCTCCCATCTTGTGCGAATACCAGCCTGTTCTAAGTTTGCAAAGCAATAACCTTCAGGTGTATGCTCCCAAGTCTGGTGGAACAGAATCCTGTCCATAATATTTTCTTTCGAGGATCATAGTGAAACGTTCTGGCGAATATGCCCACCGCGGCGACTACCATATCCATCCCGAAAAAGACTGGCCTTATCTGCCGGTCTATTTGCAGAAGATGGCATTGGCGCGCAAGTTCTTGAATTCTTGTTCGACCGATCAGGTCATTTACGATATGGGTTGCGGCGAGGGCGTGCTGGTCAATGAATATCGCAAGCGTGGTTATCAGATCACCGGAATGGACTTGAATTATTCATCAGAATTCATCGTTCAACGTAATTTTCTGAATTCGGGTATCGCCGATAGCTCTGCCGATATTATTATCTGCACCGACGTGATCGAGCATTTGATTTTCTCCGATCAGGAAAAAGCCATTGCCGAATTTGCACGGATTCTTAAACCTGGTGGATGCGCACTGATCAGTGTGCCCAATCTTGCTCATCTGGCTTCGCGCATCTCATTCTTTTTCACCGGCAAATTGGTTCGTACCTCAGGCATTGAGCGGCATCCCGGCGACCGACCCGCGGGCGAATACGTCAAGATGCTTAAAAAGCATTTTCGAATTACAAAACGCAAGGGCGTCTTTCCAACTTTTCCTGTGATTTCGGTCTTAACTGTGATCATGCCTTCCAATGTGATTTGGCTCCACAAGATTTACAACCGGCTGGCGGGTTATCCCAACTGGTGTTTCCTCAACGTCTTCTATCTCGAAAAGCCATCCGTGTGAAATGAAGATTCTGCTCCTCAATAGCGAATACCCTCCCATTGGCGGAGGCGCGGGCAATGCCAGTTCGAACATTGCACGTGTGCTTGCTCAACCTGGGCAAGATGTTTTGGTCCTGACTTCGCATTGGGGGGATTTGCCTTTTGAGGAGACACGCGATGGGGTAAAAGTCGTTCGCCTGTCTGTGATGCGCCGCAAGATGGATCGATCCAACGCCCTCGAACAAATTTCATTTATCTTCGGCGCTTCTTTCCAAACCTTTGGTTTGATCCATCAATTTAATCCAGATGTCACTTTGGCCTTTTTTGGTTTGCCTTCGGGTGCAGTCGCTTTGCTGTTAAAAAAGCTTTATCGAATCCCTTATGTTGTTTCCTTGCGCGGCGGAGATGTGCCCGGCTTTCGTCCTTATGATTTTCGTATGTATCATAAATTAGCCGCACCGTTTCTACACTTAATTTGGAAGAATGCTTTTTCGGTCATTGCCAATAGTAAAGGCTTGCGGGACCTTGCGCTTGCCTTTGATTCGCGCGTTGAGATTCCTGTGATTCCCAACGGTGTGAACGTGTCACAATTTACAGTATCCAATCGCGATTGGTTATTTCCGCACATTCTATCGGTCGGACGCGTGGTATATCAAAAAGGATTCGATCTGGCGATGCGCGCTTTGTCCCAGTTGAAGGATTTGGAATGGACGTGGACAATTGCCGGTGATGGGCCGCAAATGGCAACGTTAAAAGCGATGGCAGAAGAATATGGCGTCAATGGCCGCATCCATTTCGCGGGCTGGCTTTCATCCGAACAACTCAAAGAGCAGTATTCAGCGGCAAATGTTTTTTTATTTCCCTCGCGGCATGAAGGCATGCCGAATGCAGTTTTGGAGGCCATGGCGAGCGGGTTGCCTGTGATCGCCACACGCATCGCAGGCAATGAAGAATTGGTTGTAGATGGTGAAACGGGAAGGCTTGTCCCAACTGAAGATGTTCAGTCGCTTCAAGAATCGCTGAGGCCATTTTTGGCCGACGCACAGATGCGTGAACAAATGGGACGGGCCGCGCGGCAAAGAGTTGAATCGTCATTTAGCTGGAATCGAGTCGCCGAACAGTACGAGTTAATTCTGGAAAAGGCGATGAAATAATGTGTGGTATTTGTGGATTGTCTTATTCCGATAATCGTCCCGGCGACCGCGAGGTCCTGCAGAAAATGAACACGGCGATCATGCATCGCGGCCCCGACAGTGATGGCTTTTACGTTGCGGAAGGCATCGGGCTTGCGATGCGGAGACTCGCCATCATTGACGTGAAAGGCGGCGATCAGCCGATCTCAAACGAAGATGATTCCATCTGGATCGTGTACAACGGCGAAATTTATAACTATCTCGAAATGCGCGCCGAACTGGAAAAGCGCGGCCATCATTTCAAGACACAAAGCGATACCGAGTGCGTGATTCACTTTTATGAGGATGAAGGCGAAGCATGCGTTCAACATTTTCGCGGCATGTTTGCCCTCGCGTTGTGGGACGCGCATAAACACCGTTTATTGCTTGCGCGCGATCGTCTCGGCAAGAAACCCATCCATTACACAATTCAAAACGGCGAGTTGTATTTTTGTTCGGAATTGGACGGTTTGCTCAAGGCTTTGCCGCATCGTCCCGATATTGATCTGGAAGCTATTGATTTGTATTTGAGTTTGCAATATGTGCCCGAACCACGCACGGTTTATAAAGATGTTTATAAGCTTCCCGCCGCGCATATATTGGTTTGGGAAAATGGTCGGGCGAAGGTCAATCGTTATTGGGATTATTCGGATCAACCAAAGCTCATGGGCAGCGAGGATGATCTTGCCGAAGAATTACGCGTCCGCTTGCGCGAGGCGGTGAAGATGCGCCTTATCAGCGAAGTACCGCTCGGCGCACATTTGAGCGGCGGAACAGATTCAAGTATCATTGTTGCACTGATGGCGGAGTTGAGCGACGCGCCGGTCAAAACTTTTTCGGTCGGTTTTCAGGAAGAAGAATTTTCTGAATTACCATATGCGCGGGCGGTCGCGCAAAAATATTCCACTGATCATCACGAATTCACATTAACTTATGGCGATATTCCTGCAACACTGGAAAAGATCGTCTGCCATTTCGGCGAGCCATTTGCAGACGCTTCGGCGATCCCGCTTTATCATCTTTCGTTGTTGACACGTCAATATGTGACGGTTGCATTGAACGGCGATGGCGGCGATGAAGATTTCGCGGGCTATCAGCGCTACTGGCTCGATCCATTGGCCAACCTGTATTTGCAGGCGCCTGCATTCCTGACCCGAAATCTGATTCCATCTATTGCCCATTGCCTCCCCGATAGATCGAACCAGCCTGTGGGACAAAGTTTTGTCAATGGATTGAAGCGTCTTGAGCAATTGCCGCGCATGGATCGCCGCGCCAGCATTTTGCGCTGGGGTTCGTACTTTGCTCCGTGGCAGAGGCAGCAACTTTGGAAGGAAGAGTATTGGAGAAACTTCCGCGTCGATAATGCTGAATCGTTATTGGCGGAATCTTTTGATAAAGCCAGCGGTTCATTCCTCGACCGAACGCTTTACACAGATTTGCATAATTATCTACCCAGTGATTTGTTGGTCAAAGCGGATCGTATGACGATGGCGGCTTCACTTGAAGGGCGCTCACCGTTCCTCGATCATGAAATCGTGGAATGGGCCGCGCGTTTGCCGGATTCGCTCAAAGTCCGTGGCCGAAGTGGAAAGTATTTGTTGAAGAAAGCCTTTGCCAATGATTTACCGGAGAATGTCCGGTCACATGGCAAACAGGGATTCGGAATTCCGTTAGCGGCTTGGTTTCGCGGCTCGCTTGCAGATTGGTCGCGCGAATTGTTGCTTGGAGCTGAAAGTCCGCTGAATGATTTATTCAATCAATCCGCATTGCGGAACTTAATTAACGAGCATACCCAAGCTCGCGCCGATCATGGCAAACGTCTTTACGCACTTTCGATGTTGGCGTTGTGGATGAAAGGATCTTATGTTTAAGTTTGGACAAAATTGGGCATCGTTTTCGCGTCAACTCGATGAAGCGCGCATTGAAGAAGCTACAACTTCCCTGACTTCTCTGTTTGGCAAGAATGCATTGAAGGATAGATCGTTTTTGGATATCGGTTGTGGGAGTGGATTGTTTTCGATTGCCGCGGTTCGATTGGGTGCGCAATCCATTGTTGGCATCGATATTGATCCAGTATCCGTTGATACTTCCCGCACGAATTTTTCTCATTGGTCAGGTGATAAACAAACTGCTTCATTTTTGCAAGCCTCGGTTTTGGACGCAGAACAAATGAGGGCTTTGGGAACTTTCGATATAGTGTATTCGTGGGGCGTTTTGCATCATACCGGCAATATGGCTCAGGCCATACAGAATGCCGCTCAATGTGTCCGCCCCTCCGGATTTCTGATGATCGCTATTTATAACCGGCACTGGTCATCGCCAATTTGGAAATGGGTCAAGTGGCTTTACAATAAAGCGGGTAACTTTGGACAAAGAGTATTAATATGGATCTTCATGCCCATCATTTTTATTGCAAAGTGGCTGGTCACATTCAAAAATCCGTTCAGGATGAAGCGTGGCATGGATTTCATGCACAATCTCACCGATTGGGTGGGGGGATATCCCTATGAATATGCCAGCGTGGAAGAAATGCTGGCACAACTTAAGCAGCTTGGTTTTGAAATATTGGATGTCCGCGCTGCGAGTGTCCCCACAGGCTGCAATGAATATATATGCAGATATGGAGTTGAGGGATGACCTTTTCCCCGGAATTCTATAACGAAGGCTGGACCCGCTGGGATGACATGAAGATATATGGCCCCACTGCGCGCCATATGAGGCGATTTGTGTTCTCCATCGAACGAATAATGGATGCTTGACTATTATTTCAAAATGTCTTCCAAAAAATCTGGTTTTGTGTGGAACGCGACCAAAATTTTATTGGCAATTGCCTTGGTGGGGTTTATCTACTCCAAGACCAGCATTAACGATATTATTGATTTATTCAGGCGAGTTTCTTTTTTATGGCTTGCTGTCAGTTTTTTATTGTTCTTTTTGATGACTATGATGAAGGCCATGCAATATTATATGCTGTCTGGTAGGCAGGCGCCTTATCCGCCCGTGCTTTCCATTGTCATTGTGCAAAATGTGATCACGAATTTTATTGCAACGGGGGCAGGTATCGCTTCCTTTCTAACCATGTTTACAGTAGACGAAGGGGTTAGATTGCGGAGGGCAGCAGCGACCTTTATCATTGCGAAGGTCGGTGACTTGGTGATCGTATGGTCCTTGTTGTTGGTGTCTGGATTGTTGCTCTGGAACAGGATTCCTGTTTTGAGATTCGCAACGCTTGTGGTTCTGATTATTATTCCGTTGGCAATTGGCGCATTCATTGCGTTGATTATCCTGCGCCAGAAGTTTGTCGAAGCCCTACGAGCCCTCGCAGAACGCTTGCAATTGGAGCGCTATTCATTCGCCCAACGCGGCTTTGAAATATTGCAATTCCTTGCCGAGCAGAATAGTAGTATGGTGTTTAGCCTTCTGAAAACCGCTGTGATTTGTTCGCTGATATATATGGCATTGACTATGGCATGGGTGTATGCCAGTTTGCGCGCTTTTTCTTTGATCATTCCCGCTTCGGTTCTCATTTTTGTGAATTCCTGGATTCAATTGATTTCCTGGCTTCCGATCCAGGTCTTTGGCGGACTTGGCGTAATGGAAACAAGTCAGGTATATTTATATGGTCTCTTTGGCATCCCTGCCGCACAAATGGCAACGGTCAGCGTTGGTTTGCGTGTGACCTTATATTTGTTCAATTTGATTTCACTTCTGTATTTACCTTCTCTAGCCTTCTTTCGTCGAAAAGATTTCTCGATTCCATCTTCTAACGGAAGGTCAGAATGACCAATTTGTCAAAGAATTCCATTCGCTGGTTTTTCATAACGGGCCTGGGCTTTGCTGTTGTTTCCTCCATCGTTGAGGTTCTAGCGGTTTTTCGGGTTCAGCAGGATTGGGGGACACTTCTTTCAATAGAGGGTCTACTGACCGTCGTTGCTTATCTTGCCTTTTTGATTTTAGGATTGATCGTTCTTTTCCTTTGTTTCTTTGATTCTCCTCGTTTGAAAGAACTTATAAGTCGGCTTGAACATTTGGGGCGGATACGTTGGCTGACTGTCGCAGTGCTAATCCTGTCGGTAGCCTGGTTCTATCTCTACTCGCCCTGGCAGGCCGTGCTGACCGGACCGTGGCTGCAATTGATTTTTTCCTTTGGTCTTGCAGCGTGGATCACTCTACTGATTTCGCCTCAGCGCGTTGCTTTTAGTGGATGGGAAGTATTCATATTTGCCTTTGGTTTGTTCCTGTTTCCGCGCATCGTGTTGGAAATGCGCCTTCTTTTTACGCAGGCATGGGTATACCGTTTGGCTGTTTTACTGGGTTACTTGATCGTCCTTGCCTTCGCTGTCATTCTCTTTTCCTCGTTTGAACAAAAACTTCTTCGAAGCCTCATCTCGTGGCGCAATCAGTTAGGATGGCCGCGCTGGCTTCTTGCTGCGTTGGCGTTGTGCGGTCCCGTATTATTTTATTGGTTGGCCGGCACAAAAGTTTATGTTACCAATCCCAATATACGTTTTTCGTTCCTGCTGATCGAATTGTTCTTGGTTGCCTTTTTGTTGAACAAGAACGAAGTTCATTTGACGTCAGCAAAAACATTATTGATCGGCGCATTTGTACTGGCGTTGATATCCGCTTTGATTCAGGCATCCCTCACTGTAACGAATTATCCATTTTCCATTGGCTGGTCGGAGGGAGATCGCCTGTACGAAGACTCTTTGATCTTTGGCCAGCATCTTTATAATTATTCAGGAACGATCGTCAATCCTTATGGTTCTCCGGGTTCTTATGTTTTGTGGGGATCGCTCTTTCTTTTTCCCGGGGCGTCCATTGAGTTGCTTCGGCTGTGGGATGTCATCCTTGGTGTTGTTTTTCCTGTTTTAGCGGCGTGGATCTTGGCGAGAAAAATAGGCAATGTTTACCTGCGCTTGGCTTTTGTCTTATGGTTGACTTTGTTTTTTATTGTGGAAGCGCCGCTTCATCCGCCATTCATGCTGGCCGCGATTATTGTTTTTGCGTTTATGTCCTCCCAGTCCTTTTGGTTGCGCACGGTTTCGATCGCGGTAGCCAGCATCTATGTTGGATTGAGTCGCTGGACATGGATTCCGGTAACAGCAGGTTGGGCAATTTTGATAGACTTGATTTTGTATTATCCGCATCGCACCGGACCTTTTATTCGGCGTACTGCTCCGACAGCTTTCCTAGCTCTGATCGGTTTGGTACCCGGTCTAATAATTGGATATCCATCCGTGTTTTCTGCAACAGCATCAACAAATCTTACCTTTCATCAATCCTTGCTTTGGTATCGCTTGCTTCCCAATCCAACACTTCCGCTTGGCGTATTATTAACAGCTGTGCTTTATAGTGGTCCGTTGGTCGCGGTTTTGGTTTGGTGGATCGCTTCAGGCAGCTGGAAATTGGATTGGTTGCAATTACTTGCCATTGGAATCGGCCTGGCGGGGTTTTTCGTCGCCGGCTTGATCGTCAGTTCCAAGATCGGTGGCGGAGGCGATCTCCATAATCTCGACATGTATTTGATGACTTTGGTGCTTGTCTTTATGCTTGGCCTATATAATTACTTGCGCGGCGATAATGTTTCAGCAACAACCTGGCCTGCTTGGCTTCAAATTGCATTATGTCTGGCCATTCTTCTTCCAATTTATTCCTTTACTCCATTCCCACGCGGTTCAGCTTATGATCCCGCTATAAATTTACCCAATCCACAGGATACGCAGCAAGAACTAGCGGATATTAATAGCTATATTTCTCATGCCAGCCAGCAGGGATTGGTTTTGATGGTGGATCAGCGCCAACTGCTGACGTTTAATTATGTGAATCGGATTCCGTTCGTGCCGGACTACGAAAAGAAATATATGATGGATCAAGCCATGGGAGGCAACGCGGCGTATTTTCAAAATTATTATCGAGACCTGGCCAATAAACGGTTTAGTCTGATCGTTATCGAAGTGCTTCGACTGCGGCGCACAAGTGGCGCTTTTTCGGACGAGAATAACGATTGGGTGGATTGGGTCTCGAAGCCGACGCTTTGTTTCTATCAGCCATTGGCGACGTACGATAATATCAATGTGCAATTACTTATTCCGCGCCAGGATATATCGGACTGCCAGAAGTTTCTCAAATAAGCTAGTTGATTCGTTGATGATGCGATTTTGTCTATGATGAAAACACTTTTGGATTTTGCTCCATTGGTTCTATGGGCTTTGCTTTGGATTGTTGGTGGATGTTTGCTGGCTGCCAGCCTGTTCCGCCTCCGAAACCGTGAAGTCACGATGGTTGGCTTGGGGATTGGACTCGTTATCGAAATATGGCTTGCCAATGTTTTGGCCCAAACAATGCCCCTCATGATTGCGTTCTGGCTGGCCGCAGTGTTGACTTTGCTGGGCGGCTTGATTGCAGTAATTATATTAAGACGCCAGAACACAAAGATTGATTTTTCCCTTTCACTGGGTCAATGGCTGATTCTTTTTTTGCTGACGGTTCTTCTTATTTCCATCGGGCGTGGATTGGCGCTCTTCGACGATTATCAAAATCTTCCGACTATTTCTCTTATGGCGACCGGCGACATCCCGCCGCATTTTGCGCTCGATCCACAGTTCAGCTTTAACTATCATTATTTGTTGCTATTATTTGCGGCTCAGTTCATGCGTCTTGGTTCGATGTATCCATGGACTGCGCTGGATGTCTCGCGCGGGCTGATCATTGCATTGCCATTGATTCTGGCGTGGCTGTGGGCGTATCGATTGACGCACAACCGTATCGCTTCTGTTTTGACCAGCATCATGTTGATGTTCGCAGGCGGAGCGCGCTGGCTGTTATTATTGTTGCCTCAACCTATTTTGCAATTGCTCTCGAATCAAATTACGCTGATCGGTTCTGCAAGCGTCACCGCACCCGATCTCCTCCGCGCCATGCTTTCGAATTGGAAGATCGACGGCAACGGTCCCATTCCATTTCCGTTTGCGTTTCATAGTGGCATCTTTCAATCATACGTGATGAATGGCTATACCGGGATTTCCGGCATGGCTTTTATCATCGTTTTGCTTTTGCTCCTTACTGCACAGCGTTGGCGTAATCCGTTTGCAGGCGTGATTACATTCATCCTGATTTCGTCGTTGGCGCTGGCAAATGAAGTGACGTTTGGATTGATCGGACTTGGCTTTGTTTTTGCGATGATCGTTTGGATGATTTCGCATCGTTCGTGGAAATTGCCATCTAGTATGTTGCGTTGGATTGCTGTCCTCGTGCCGGTGGGTTTTGCGGCGATGATTCAAGGTGGGATGTTCACTGAAATAGTGCGCGCCCGCTTCATGTCCGGACCCGGAAGCGGCGGTTCGTATTTCGATGCGACTCCAAATCTCGTCTGGCCTCCGTCCGTCATCTCCGCTCACTTCGGTGCTTTATCTTTATTCAATCTTTCGCAGTTGATCGTTGCATTAACAGAAATCGGACCGATCATTCTTGCGTTGCCATTAGTTATCATTTGGGGATGGAAAACTCTGCTCGCACAGAACTGGTATGAAGCCGCATTGATCGGAACGCTGGCATGGAGCGTGCCTTCGTTATTTGTGGCATTTAAGGGCCCGTTGTATACAGCCACGCCGCGTTTGTTGGACGGGTTATTGTTTGCCTGCACGCTTTACTCAGTTCCCTTGTTTTGGATATGGGCGCGCAAAAAGAGCGATGCTTGGCGTAGCGCGTTGGTGGTTGGTGGATTGATCACAATCTTTGCGGGCTTGATGTTATTCGGCATTCAACTGATTTCGATTCAAAAGCCGGTGACCACCACGTTTATCAGTGATCTGGATGCGAAGGTGACGGATAAATATTGGAATAAGTTGAAGCCTGGGAGCTTGGTGCTCGATCCGTCACCTTATCAGGGCCCAACAATATTCGGCCGCGCGACTGATTCTTCCGTCACCTGGTACGCACCTAAGCCTGAATGGCAGGCCTTGCTCGCCAACCCCGATCCGCATCAAATTTATGCAGAAGGTTATGATTACTTTTATTTTGGGATCGATTATTGGAATCAATTGACGCCCCAACAGCAAGTCGCGCTGCAGCGACCTTGTGTGAAGAAATTATTTGAGCTGGATGGCATTCACAGCCTGACAGACTACCGCAAAGACTTCCGCCGCTTGCTTGACGTTTCGGCGTGCAAATAACTTTAAACAAACTTTATTCTGCGCGCCGCGAACCAAACCATACGAAGCAAAAGCCAGCCATGCTTCCAGCGCGAGATGTTGGTCGAGCCATACGTCCGCTCGCGATAACGAATGGGCAGGTCAACAATTTTAAGATTTAGCTTTGCCGCGCCGAAGAGTAAATCGAAATCGCCGAATGGATCGAAATCACCAAAATAGGAACGGTTCGCAGCGATCAATTCATAATCTTTGCGCCACAAAACTTTCGTTCCACATAACGTATCTTTAAGGTGTTGTCCCAATAGCCACGAGAACGCCATGCTGAAAAATTTATTTCCGATGAAGTTCAAGCCGCGCATCGCTTCTTTTTCCATCGGATAAATCAAGCGTACACCGTTGATGAATTCTCCGCGGCCTGAATGGAGAGCTTCGTAAAATCGCGGCAGGTCTTCGGGCGGAACGGTTAGATCAGCATCAAGGATCATCAGGATGTCGCCCGTGGCTTTTGCAAAGCCGAGGCGCACTGCGTCCGCTTTGCCGATGCCGGTTTGACGTAGAATCAAACTCGAGGTCGAGGTATGAGCCGCCATTTCTTTTTCAATGGTAGCGTAGGTATCATCGCGTGAATGTCCTTCAACAAAGATCAATTCAATTTTGCGTCCCATCTTTGGCGTCCGTTCAAAGATGGCTTTGATATTGCCCAATTCGTTCCGCGCCGGAACAATGATTGAAACACTGGGTTCTTCTTTACTTGTTTCTGGTTGTGGCTTGGCGACGACAAAATTGGAAAGGGCGAAATCTCGAAATGGCCATAGCCGAACAAGGACTTTGTTGGCAAAGCCTCCAAGTGGAAAAGGCCATAGAATTTCCTGCGACTGACGAATGACATCAAAGCCTGCCAAACCGAGCATATTTGAAGCATCCTCGCGAGTGAGCCAGTTTTGACCAAGCATGGGCACTGCTACATTTATATTTTGCGCAAGTGTAAGGGGAAATTGCCAAAGTCCGCTATAAAAATTTAGAATAAGGCGGGTGTGTGAATCGCATAATGCCCGGACTTGTTCGAAGACGCCTTGAACGTCCCACAGATCATTGACCAAATCAGAAAGTATGATTGCATCAAACGAGCCATGAACGGATGATAGATCATGCGCATCTGCCTCAACAAATTCGAGGTCTGCGTGACGCGCGCGGGCGCGCTGAATCGTCTCAGGGGAAAAATCTACTCCCACGCCGCGCGCTGGCTGAAGCGATGCGAGCAAATCGCCCATTCCACATCCGATCTCCAGTACACGCTGACCCGGATTGATCAGGAAATGATGGATTTCCTCCACGCGGCCATGATAAAATTTTCCCCAACCATGCCACGCATCACGCTTGCGGGCGACTGCATCCCAATGGGCGATATGACTCTTTTGGTAGTGCACAGCAGTTTCATTGTTTGAGTTCATTGGATATAGCAAATCATCAATTATGATTTAGAATATAGTCGTGTGCTATTATAGCCTGTTCCATATGAGACATTATGTATTGGCTTAGAACCCCAAGCATTATAGATCCTTTGCTTTTTGTCATCTCTTCGATTCTTTGGATGATAGGTGGATGGCTCTTGGTTGACCATAGTGGGCGGTTTCTGAAACGCGAACGTCCCATCGCGGGCATTGCATCAGGAATGTTGTTATACATCCTTCTTGGAAATGCCTTGGCCCACTGGCTTCCCGCATATCCTGCCTTTGCTTCTGCGGCAATTCTTATATTTGGTATCGGCTTGTGGGCTTCCCGAACATCGAAGATTCACTGGTCAGAATTAATCAGTTTGGAATTCGGTCTACAAGCATTGGCGTTGTTCTTCATCTTTGGTCTTTTTGAGTTAATTTTGCGGGGCTTGGGTCTTGGGGATGATTATGCTCATTTCCCATTAGTCTCCATCATGGCGGCGGGGGATATTCCTCCGCATTATTCGCTCAATCCCGATATATTTTTGCCTTATCATTATGCTCTGGATCTATTTGCCGCGACCATGGTTAGAATTGGAGGTTTTTTTCCATGGAGCGCCTGGGATATCAGCCGGGCCTTCGCGCTTTCCCTGACACTCATCTGTTGTTGGTTATGGATAAGACGGATCACACGCAGTAAGTCTGGGGCATTTTGGGGTTCGGTCCTGATCGCATTTGGAATGGGAACCCGTTGGATCCTGGGATTATTGCCTTTGTCCTGGGTTACTGCCCTCACTTCCAATATTCATTTGATCGGTTCTTCTGTTGATACTGCAAAAACTTTGGCGGATGCCCTTTCCCGGTCGTGGGTAATTGACGGCGCCCCACCTGCGCCTATTCCTTACGCATTCGCCAATGGGGTTCTGAATCCTTTAACATTTGATTGGGGTGGCGCTTCATCCTTGCCACTTCTTGCGATGGTCTTAATCCTGATGCTTTCCGGTCGCCTCAAATTGAAGTGGAGCGGCCTTTTGCTTATTGGATCCGCCTTTTTATCTTTGGCTTTGAGCGCGGAGCATATCTTCATTTTGCTTGATCTGGGCATCGGTCTTGCCATGGTCATAATGATTCTTCGCCGCCGATTGTCTCTTCGACAGCTTGCGGCTTCTTTTTGGGGGCAACTTATTCTCGTGATGATTGTTATTGCGGCATTTAGTCTTGTACAGGGAGGTGTGATCACAGAATTGGCTCGTACTTACCTCACAGGCAGGCAGGGCGTAGCAGATGCAGCTAGGGGGATTTTTTCTATACACTGGCAGCCGGTTTTTTTTGACAGCCATTTGGGAGGCTTGTCCTTGGTGGATTGGAGGCAGGTCATTGTTATCCTGGCGGAGTGCGGCCCGATTCTGTTTTTGTTTCTAATTGTGATATTGCGATTACGGCAAGACGCTAGACACAATCGGATAACGGAACTTGGTTTTGGAATGGCCTCGTTCTTTGGGGTGATGATACCTCTGTTCATCAATTATTATGCGGCTAGGGATATTACGCGTTTTACTGCAACAGGAATGAGTTTGTGGCTTCTCCTCTCTATTCAACCGATCTGGAGATTTGTTCAGCGCACATCGTTGGGGTACAAGATCCTAGTAGCGTTTGGTTATGGTATTGCTATTTTGGGCGGCATCGCATTGTTTGTATATCAGTGTACGGCCATCTTTGCTCCGCAAATGGTAGAGTTCATTTCAAGCATGGACAGTCGCATGAGCCAGACTTATTGGGATCGCCTTGATCCTCATTTGATGGTTTTTGATTCGACTGGTTATCGCGGCCAGACTTTATTTGGACGCCTCTCGATAGATTCAGCAGATGGATTTGCCATGAGACAATTTTTGCCTTATCAGGCGGATCCTAACCCATATGCTCTTCGTAAAGCGGGATTTGGTTATATTTATTTGGATAAGCGTTATTGGGATCATCTTTCCGTAAACTATCAGCAAGCATTGTATCCTTCCTGTGCTACCGTGATGAGCAGAATGGAAAAAATGAACAGCGCCACTGGCGAGATGGCTGATTTCCGCGTTTTGATCGATATCACTAATTGCAAATAAGCACGAACTTTCCCGTTCCCAGTTTTCTGCACCGTGTTATAATTCAAGTCCTGAATTTTGAATATGGAATCTTCGAACGAACCGACCCGAGAATTATCTTTGCTGGAACAGGTGGAACTTGACCCGGATGTGAATCAAGCTGCGCTGGCTACTCAATTAGGTGTGGCGGTTGGAACCGTCAACTGGCATCTGAAACGATTGGTTGCAAAAGGTTATGTCAAAGTTCAGCGCGCGGAGCGGAAGAAGCTTCGTTATATTATTACGCCTGAAGGCATTGCCCTGCGCGCCCGCCTCACCGTGGATTACATCGAGCGTTCCTTCGACGTCTATCGTAAAATTCGTATGCGCGTCAAAAAGCATCTAAACACAATTCGTTCGGCAGGTTTCAAGAAAGTTCAGATTGTCGGCGAAGGCGATATTGCGGATATCTGCCGCCTTTCCTGCCTCGAACAGGGCATTGCTGTCGTGCAAGATAAGAATGTTCCCGCACTTGAAATCAAAGGATACAAAGTTTTCTTGAAAATAGGAGAAGGCAAATGAAGACGGAACGTCATGTCTTGATTACGGGCGGCGCGGGATATATCGGTTCGCTCCTGACCTCGGAATTGTTACGCGCCAACTATCGCGTGACTGTCGTGGATAGTCTTTTGTTCGGCGGCGAATCACTGGTTGGATTTTTGCATCACCCTAACTTTCATTTTGTCAAAGCGGATGTGACCGAGCCGCATAAGATCAAGGATGTGGTGCACGATCATTCTGCCAGCGAGAAATGGCCCAATCCTGATGCCGTAGTGCATTTGGCAGCGATTGTGGGGTTCCCGGCATGTCAAGCGGTCGGCAAACAGGTGGCGTGGAAGTATAACGTCGAGGCGACGAAAATGGTTTTCGAGCAGGCGTCCGCTTTGGGTGCGGAACGATTCGTGTTTTCATCCACCTACAGCAATTATGGTCTATCGCCCGATGGCAAGCCTGTGACAGAAGAATCTCCGCTCACTCCGCAATCACTATATGCTGAAACGAAGATTGCGGCGGAAGAATATTTGCTTAAGCAGAAAGACTCGTCGTGCTCGCCCTTGCTATTTCGCTTTGCGACGTTGTATGGAATCTCGCCTCGTACTCGTTTTGATTTAATCATCAATCAGTTTGTTTTGGATGCATTCACGAAGCGCCAGTTGTTGATTTATCAACGCGGCTATTCGCGTTCGTTCGTACATGTTCGAGATGTGGTGCGCGGCATTATGATTGGCTTGGACGCGCCGCAGGAAAAAGTCCGGGGGCAAATTTACAACCTCGGCAGTGATGACGGTAACTATACCAAGGATCAAATCGTAAAGCTGGTTTTGAGACGCATGCCCGAAACAGAAGTCGAATATAAAGACTTGACCTTCGGAGGCGATATGCGCGATATTACCGTCTCATTCGCCAAGATCAAGCGCGAACTTGGATTCGGGACCACCTTGAATGTAGATGATGGCATACGCGATTTGTTGTTTGTACTGAAGACGGGATTGATTCACAATCCATTGGATGAACGTTACCGCAATGCTCAATTTATAGTGCAATAACTTTTGGAGAGAAATCATGGTTGAAAATTTTTGGAAAAGCAAACGAGTGATCTTGACCGGTGGTGCGGGCTTTCTCGGTTCATTCGTGACTGAGAAACTTAAACAACGCGGTGCGATGGATATTTTTATTCCACGTATCGAAGACTACAATTTGGTCGATCCCGGCGATATTCGCCGTATGTGTGATGATGCGTTGAAAGGTGTAGACCCAAAGAATATTGTCGTCATTCATTTGGCAGCGCATGTGGGCGGGATTGGCGCCAACCGCGAACATCCCGCTGAATTTTTCTATGACAACTTGATGATGGGCGTCGAGCTGATGCATCAGGCATACAAACGCGACGTGGGCAAGTTCGTCGCCATTGGAACCGTGTGCGCTTATCCCAAGTTCACGCCAGTTCCGTTCAAGGAAGAAGATTTATGGATCGGTTACCCTGAGGAGACCAACGCGCCGTATGGGTTGGCAAAGAAAATGCTGCTGGTGCAGGCGCAGTCCTATCGCCAGCAATACGGATTCAATGCGATCTTTCTATTGCCAGTCAATCTTTATGGGCCGCGCGATAACTTCAATCCAGAATCATCACATGTGATTCCGGCGTTGATCCGCAAAGCCATCGAAGCCAAGGAACGCGGCGAAAAGGAATTGCTGGTGTGGGGCGATGGCACACCCACACGCGAATTTTTATACGTCGAAGATGCGGCGGATGGTATCGTCAGCGCTGCAGAAAAATACAATGGATCAGAACCGGTCAATCTCGGATCGGGTTACGAGATCTCGATCAAAAATTTAACCGAGATGATCGTTCGTCAAACCGGATTCGAGGGAAAGCTGGTTTGGCAGACCGATAAACCCAATGGTCAGCCGCGTCGAGGTCTGGATGTGAGCCGGGCGAAGGAATATTTTGGATGGAGCGCACAGGTCCCGTTCGAGGAAGGGATGCGCCGCACCATCGAGTGGTTCAAGGAGAATCGTTCAAAGATTAAATAGCTATGGCAAAATCAATTGAGCTTGCTCGTCAACCTGAAACAATTTATATCAAGCCGTCCACTGGCTTGACCGCGCTCAATTTGCGCGACCTGTGGATTTATCGCGAACTGGTCTACTTCATGATCTGGCGCGATATCAAAGTGCGTTACAAACAAACCGTATTGGGCGCGGCTTGGGCGATTATTCAGCCCGTGCTGACGATGCTGGTCTTCAACTTCATCTTTGGCAGCGTTGCCAAAGTCCCGACTGATGGCATTCCATATCCGATCTTTTCTTACACTGCGCTTTTGCCTTGGGGCTTATTCAGCGCGGCGTTGAACAATGCCAGCCGCTCGCTGACCACGAACGTGAGTATGGTGACCAAGATTTATTTCCCGCGCCTCGTGCTTCCGCTGGCTTCGGTGTTGGGCAACTTGGTGGATTTTGCCATCGCGTTCCTGATCCTGATCGTGATGATGATCTATTACAAAGTAACACCCACCGCCGCGATCTGGACCTTGCCGCTATTCATCATTCTCTCGATTGTTGCCGCACTGGGTGTTTCGTTATGGCTGGCCGCCATCAACGTTCAGTATCGCGATGTGAACTACGTCCTGCCCTTCCTGACTCAATTCTGGATGTTCGTAACGCCGGTGGCCTATTCATCCAAAGTGATTTCGCCGAAATGGCAACTCGTTTATTCACTCAACCCGATGGCCGGAGTGGTCAACGGTTTTCGCTGGGCGCTGCTCGGCACGCCGACTGGACCCAATTTGCAACTGCTTGTTTCGGTGGGCGTTACCCTGGTGATTCTGGTTACTGGTTTATTCTACTTCCGCTATATGGAGCGGACGTTTGCGGATATGATCTAACATGACTACTGCGATTCGAGTTGATCACCTAGGCAAACGGTATCGCATCGGCGCGATGCAGGCTAGATTTCACTATGGAATGCTCCGCGATGTGCTGATGGATGTTGCGATGACGCCAGTGCACGTCTTTCGATCCATGACCGGCAAGTCTATGCGCGGCGCCGAAAACTTTTCCTACATTTGGGCGCTCAACGATGTTTCGTTCGAGGTTCAAGAAGGACAAGTTTTGGGAATCATCGGGCGCAACGGCGCGGGCAAAAGCACCCTGCTTAAAGTCTTGGCGCGCGTCACCGAGCCGACGAAGGGAACTGTCTCTGTGCGCGGGCGGGTTGGTTCGCTGCTCGAGGTCGGTACCGGCTTTCATCCGGAACTAACCGGCCGTGAAAATATCTATCTCAACGGCGCGGTGCTCGGTATGAGGCGCGGCGAGACCGAAAGAAAGTTCGATGAGATCGTGGCTTTCTCCGAGGTTGAGCAGTTCATTGATACTCCGGTCAAGCGCTATTCGTCCGGCATGTATCTGCGGCTGGCGTTTGCCGTCGCCGCGCATCTTGAACCTGAGATCCTGGTTGTCGATGAAGTGCTTGCAGTTGGCGATGCCGAGTTCCAAAAGAAATGTCTCGGGAAGATGGGCGACGTGGCGCAGCAGGGACGAACAGTTTTGTTCGTCAGTCACAACATGTCTGCTGTGTTGCGCCTAACGCAGGAAGCGCTTGTAATTGATAAGGGGCGCTTGATGATGCGCGCTCCCACCGCCGAAGCCGTGGATTACTATCTTTCTGCCGGACATGCCGACGCGGGCGAACGCATCTGGGAGGCGGATGAAGTGCCCGCGACGGCCGCGCCATTCACTCCCATCTCTTTGCGATTGAAAGATATGCGCGGGAACATTGTGGATACGCTTCGCTCGACCGAAACGGCTGCCATTGAATTTGAATATCAACTCGGCGCGCCGACCACCGGCTTGCGCGTCGGTTTTTATCTCAGCACCATGCGCGGCGATTATGTCTTGACCTCGTTCGATACTGATGAGCCCGAAAAGTTTGAGAAGTTCAGTGCGCGCAAAGCCGGACGATATGTCAGCCGCTGTATCCTCCCCGCCGATCTGTTTAACGAGGGCCGTTATTCTCTAGGAGTCAACGCCAGCTCGTTTGCAGTCCGCCGTTATTTCCTCGACGAGAATGCCCTGGCCTTCAATGTAGATGTCTCCGGCGCACCCGGAACGCACTGGCCTGAAGTGCGCGTCGGACCGATCCGCCCGCGCCTCGATTGGAAGATCGAAAAGATGGATTGATGGTCACAAAATCAGCGCTTCGTTCTGCGCTTGGCGAATTACCTTTCACTGTCGAACTCGATTGGGTGCTTCGGGGCAAGGACCGCGCTCGCAGCGATCACTTTTCATTGCATCGTCTAGAGAAATCGCTGCCGGATGCAGTCAAAATAGCCGAGGCATTTGCGTCATCTGCGAAGCCGGGCAAAAGATTTTGTTTTTCGCAACCCTGCATTATTGGATCGAGCAATCCGCCTATATCTCGCTGGTACTGGCCGGTCTTGGACATAAGGTCACGTTGATGACCTTGCCTTATTCCGAATGGCATAAGCGCATGGATAACTTCACACAGCGTCAGCGGATGATACATACACGCGAGACTTTGAAACCAATTCAATCATTGGTCAAACACGTTTCGCTGCTCGACATCAAACCGGTCGCGGCAATTCCTGATGCTCTTCTTGCCGACATTGAACAAATCAGTTTGTGGGATACACAATACACGCTGATGCGCGAAGAAGTGGACATGAATGATCCATCCGACCGCGCGGTATATGATCTGCGCCTCGAACGTAATACCTTCGCGGCGCGTGCCGCATTGACATGGATACAAGCTAACAAACCTGATGTTGTTCTCGTTCCCAATGGTTTGATCCTTGAAATGGGCATTATCTTTCGCACCGCGCACTATCTTAAAATTCCAACGATGACCTTTGAATTCAACGATCAGCGTGAACAGATTTGGCTGGCACAGAATTCATCCATCATGCGGCAGGAAACAGATTACCTCGTCAAAGCGCGTTGCAAATTGCCAGTGACGGATGCGATGTATGAACGTCTCGCTGATTTGGAGAATGCGCGCCGTGGCGCCCGTGTTTGGGGAAAATCAAAACGCTTGTGGCAATATGTCTCTTCACAAGGCGCAGAAGCAACGAAGAAAATGCTTGGGCTTGATAATCGTCCGGTTGTCATGCTGGCCGCGAATGTTTTGGGTGACAGCCTCACGCTTGGACGAAATATCTTCGCCGAGTCGATGACGGAATGGATTACGCGTACGGTTCAATTCTTTGCAACCCGCTCCGATGTTCAGTTGGTGATTCGCGTTCATCCCGGTGAAACGATTGTTCCGAAAGCAAAGTCCATGGCGCAAGTCGTGCGCGAAGCGTTACCGTCTTTGCCTGAACGTATTCACTTGATCGCCGCCTCGGATAAAGTCAACACCTATGATTTGATCGAGATCGCCGATTTGGGTTTGGCGTATACAACCACCGTCGGACTTGAGACTGCCATGAATGATCGCCCTGTGATTTCATGTGGGCAAACACATTACCGTGGCCGCGGCTTTACGCTCGATCCGGATTCATGGGATGAATATTTTTCAACGTTGGAAAAAGTTTTATCGGACCTGCCCGCTCATCGTCTGAATGAGGTGCAAGTGGAGGCCGCGTGGAATTATGCGTATCGTTTTTTCTTTGAATACCCGCGTCCGTTCCCGTGGCGCTTGATGAACTTCTGGGATGATCTCGCGGTCTGGCCGCTGGCCAAAGTGCTTGGGGCTGAAGGTCAGGCTGAATTTGGTGAGACGTTCAAGTTTTTAGTCGGCGAACCGTTCACCTGGAAGAATTGATGGAAAACACCAAACAGCAGGTCCGCGAGTTTTATGATCAGATTGGCTGGTCGCAGGTTGGCGAGGGTCTATATCAGAATGCTCGCTATGAAGACTTGCGACCTGTTGCGCACGACTATATTCATGGTTGTCGTTTACGCGTCAATCGATATATCGCTTCGCACGGTGACTTTTTGCTGGATGCCGGTTCCGGCCCGGTTCAATGGCCCGAATATTTGACTTACTCCGAAGGTTATCACTTCCGCGTTTGTCTCGATATTTCCATCACCGCCTTGAAAGAAGCGCGCACGCGTCTCGGTGCAAAAGGTCTATATGTGGTCGCGGATATTGCCAACCTTCCGTTCAAACCTGAGGCGTTCGACGGCGTTGTCTCGATGCACACAATTCATCATCTGCCGTTGAGTGATCATCGCGATGCGTATCTTGAATTGCATCGCGTGCTCAAACCTGAACGTTCCGCTGCAATCGTCAATGGATGGGATTATCCTCGCTTAATGCTAATAGCCCGGCCGCTGGTTCGCTTGATTCGATTTATCCGAAGCGGCAGTTTTGGCAAGCGCAAGAAAAACTGGGGAGCCGAAGATGAACAGGAAGGCACGTTTGTAAAGAAGTTGACGCCGCGCTGGCTCAAACAAGAGCTGCATGATATTGATTTTGATATCTTCGCGTGGCGCAGTCTCAGCACCGTGTTTCTGAAAACCGTTGTCAATCCGCGCCGGGGCGGCAAGCCGTTTTTACGTTTTGTTTTCTGGCTCGAAGATCGTTTTCCGCGCTTCTTTGGCGAGAACGGGCAATATCCATTGATTGTGATTCGTAAATCGGAAGTCAAGTAAGATGGAATTGGAACTCGATATTCCCGATAGCGCCAGTCAATGGTTCAAATTGAAAAAGAATCCGCGCTTGTTCTTTTGGTGGATGTTTCATCGTGCGACCACACCCTTGCGTGTTCTGCCGGATTTTCTCGTGATCGGCGTGATGAAAGGCGGTACTACTTCCTTCTTCAATTATCTGGCGCGTCATCCGCAAATCAATCCGCCGTTTCGCAAGGAAATAAAATTCTTTGACATACATTATCCTGAAGGACTTGGCTGGTATCGCGCTCACTTTCCAATGCGCTTGAAGATGAAAACGGGGATGGTCACTGGCGAAGCGACGCCGTATTATGTTTTTCATCCGACCGCACGAATCGAATCGCCAACGTTTTGCCGAATGTTAAATTGATTGCATTGCTTCGTAATCCTGTTGACCGCGCGTATTCCCATTACAATCATATGGTGCGCGTTGGAAGAGAAACATTACCTTTTGAAGAAGCGATCGAACAGGAAGCGGAGCGATTGAGCGGCGAAGAGGCAAAGATCATTGCAGACCCTCGCTATTCTACTTTCAAACATCTGCATTATTCTTATCTGGCGCGTGGCCGCTATATTGAACAGCTCGAAAAATGGTTTGCGCTTTTTCCAAGCGAACAAATGCTGGTTTTAGCTAGCGAAGAGATTTACACTTCACCTGCCACTGCATATCGCAAGGCGGTAGAATTCCTCGGACTATCTGCCTGGGAGCCGGATGATTTTAAGGTTTATAAACAAGGTGTTTATGAGGAGATGCCTGCTTCGATTCGAAAACGGTTGATAGATTATTATCAACCTTATAACCAAAGGCTTTATGATTTCTTGAAAGAGAATTTTGATTGGGATAAATAACCATGTCAAAATTTACTGACCAGCAATTCTTGAAGACCGATCAGTATCGGGATTCCACAAATCTTGACGCTCGACTTGAGATTCATCGTCGCTTCAGCACAAACTCTTATGGCTGGTTCAATTGGATCTTCGATACGCTTCTAAAACTGTCAGCTAATGCAATCATTTTGGAACTTGGGTGTGGCCCTGCCTATTTATGGAAGGAATGTTCACATCGAATCCCCGCTGGATGGGATATAACCCTTAGCGATTTGTCATCTGGCATGGTGGAATTCTGCTCGGCGGAATTTTAAAGCAGTTGGACGAAATTTCAACTTCAAAGAGATTGATGCTCAATCCATTCCTTTTGAAAATGAGCTCTTCGATGCGGTCATTGCAAACCATATGTTGTATCATGTGCCAGATAAGACGAGAGCGATTGCAGAAATCGAGCGTGTGTTGAAACCTAATGGTCGCCTGATCGCAACTACTGTTGGGGAACAGCATTTACAGGAAATGAATGATTGGGGGCGACGCGGAGACTCAACAAGTCATTAGATTCTTCTACGAGTTCGTTTACGCTGGAAAACGGCCTAGAGCAATTGAAGCCGTTCTTTTCTCGAGTCACAATTGCACGCTATCCTGATAACTTGCAGGTGACGGAAGTCGAACCGATCATAGCTTATCTTCGTTCAATGATTCGAGCCGTGGAGTTATCAGAAGATGAAATTGCAAAAATTAGGCAGGATTTGGAAAGGGGACTAAAGGGAAAAAATATGATCTTCATTCGTAAAGACTCCGGGCTGTTTGAAGCGGTTAAATAAGAGGTATTGATGAATTGGAAAAATCAAGTTATTCTCGTTACTGGCGGTACAGGTTCCTTCGGCAAAAAGTTTGTTGAGATCATGCTCAAGGATTTCAAGCCGAAGAAGATCATTATCTATAGCCGTGACGAGTTGAAGCAGTATGAGATGCAGACCTCGGGGTTCGACCATCCCTCGATGCGTTATTTCATCGGCGATGTACGCGACCGCGAGCGGCTTTTGCGCGCCATGCAAGGCGTGGATGTGGTCGTCCATGCCGCGGCATTGAAGCAGGTGCCAGCTTGCGAATATAATCCAATGGAAGCTGTCAAGACCAACATCATTGGTACAAGCAATGTGATCGAGGCCGCACTGGATGCGGATGTGAAAAAAGTGATGGCGCTTAGCACCGATAAAGCCGTCAACCCGGTCAACCTTTATGGCGCGACTAAACTCGCCGGGGAGAAGTTGACCGTTCAAAGCAACGCGTATGCCGCGGGTTCAGCAACCCGCTATTCGTGCGTGCGATACGGAAATGTCGTTGGGAGTCGCGGCTCGGTGGTACCGGTCTTTCTTAAACAACGTGAAGTCGGGAAAAGTCACCATCACTGATGATCGCATGACGCGCTTTTGGTTATCGCTCGAACAAGGTGTTCGATTTGTAATTACTTGCATTGAACAAATGGAAGGCGGCGAAGTCTTCGTGCCGAAGATTCCTAGTATGAAAGTGATTGATCTCGCCAAAGCCATCGCACCGAATGCAGATGTTAATATCATCGGCATCCGTCCCGGCGAGAAACTGCATGAGGTATTAATTTCTGAAGATGAAGCGCGCAATACCGTCGAGCTGGATCAGATGTTTGTGGTCCAACCGGCCGAAGCGTTTTGGTTTGGCTATTCGTGGCAGAAACGTGGCAAACAACTTTCAGATGGATACCGTTATTCGAGTGATAATAATAAGGAATGGCTGGATGTGAACGGCATCAAGAAATTTGTCGAGCCGTTCGAGAGATTATACGCCGCTGGAAAGTTGGAAGGATAGGAGCGATATTCGAGTGATCGAATATCGAACGTCATCATGCGATTGCTCATCACCGGTTCAAGCGGACTTCTAGGTCTCAACTTGGCTTTGGATGCGGCGCGTTCACATCAAGTCATGGGTGTGGATCGTAATACGCTCAGATCCGTTCCCTTCGAATTAATCAATGCCGACCTCCTCGACCCGGCCGCCGTGTATTCCATTCTCTCGAAATCCAAACCGGACGCGGTTATTCATTGCGCTGCCTTGGCCGATTTGGATAGTTGCGAAGCGAATCCTGATCTTGCATATCAGCTGAATGCGGATTTACCTGCTCGTCTTGCAGACGCTTGTGCGCGGCGAACGATTCGCCTGGTTCATATCTCGACGGACGCGATCTTCGATGGGCAAAAAGATGGGATATACGTCGAAGGCGACACACCCAATCCTCTGGGTGTGTATGCTCAGACAAAACTGGATGGTGAACGCGCGGTTTTGCAAATCAATCCCCTGGCCATTGTGGCGCGTGTGAATTTCTACGGTTGGTCATTGAGCGGCAAGCGAAGTTTAGCCGAGTTCTTTATCAATAACCTTCGAGCCGGCAAGAACGTTAACGGTTTTACGGATGTGCTCTTTTGTCCGATGCTGGTCAATCATCTGGGCCAAGTTTTGGTGGCCATGCTAGAGCACGGATTGCGCGGGTTATATCATGTGGTGGGTCCGCAGGCGATGAGCAAGTATCAATTTGGAGTGGAGATCGCGCGCAAGTTTGGGTTGAAGGAAAACCTGGTTTCGCCGCAGTCTGTGGATAAGTCCAGCCTGACTGCACGCCGTTCCAACAATTTGTGGCTTTCTACTCACAAATTATCCACCGATCTCGATGTTACTCTCCCTGCTTTTTCCACAGGATTGGATGAATTTTATACACAATACCAGCAGGGTTATCCACAAAAAATCCGTAGTTATCGACAGAATGCCGGCGATTAACGCAGGTTTTCCACAATCTGCTAACAAGTTTTTCCCCATTTTCTAGGATCGGAGGAATCATGGAAGTCAAACTTCATGACCGAATTATTGGATCGAATCATCCGACATACTTCATTGCTGATATCGCCGCGAATCACGACGGCGATTTGGATCGCGCCAAACTTCTCATCCGCCTCGCGCGGGAAGCCGGAGCGGACGCGGCCAAATTCCAGAATTTCGACGCGCCCAGGATTGTTTCGGACTATGGCTTCTCGCACATGAACGCGCAGGTGAGTCATCAAGCTTCATGGAAGAAGTCGGTGACAGAGGTCTATCGTGCTGCGTCGATTCCGTTTGAATGGACGGGGATTTTGAAAGAAGAGTGCGAGAAAGTCGGCATCCATTATTTTTCTTCGCCTTATGATTTTGAAGCCATTGATTTTCTCGATCCATATGTTGAAATTTACAAAGCCGGTTCGGGTGAGATTGATTGGATCGAAGCGCTGGAACGGATGGCAGGTAAAGGCAAGCCGTTCTTTGTTGCCACAGGCGCCTCGACGATTGGTGAAGTGCAGCGCGCCGTTCATGCCATCTTGAAGATCAACAAGCAATTGGTGCTCATGCAGTGCAACACCAACTATACGGCCAGCCCCAAAAATTATGATTATTTGCATGTCAATGTGTTAAAGACTTATGCGGCAATGTTCCCGGATGTGATCCTGGGATTATCGGATCACACCCATGCGCTTGCACCCGTTCTTGCCGCGGTGACGCTGGGTGCGCGCGTGATCGAGCGTCACTTCACCGATAGCAACGATCGCGAAGGTCCTGATCACAAATTCGCGATGAACCCCGAGAACTGGGCAAAGATGGTGGCAGAGACTCGTTTATTGGAACGAGCGTTAGGCGGTGCTGATAAATTCATCGCGGAAAATGAAAAAGATACTGCCATCGTTCAACGTCGTTGCTTGCGTGCAGCGCGTGAAATCAAAGCCGGTGAAGTTTTTACGCGTGAGATGATCGACGTGCTTCGTCCTGCCACACCCGGTGCGATCAGGCCGTATGAAATTCCGGATGTGATCGGCACAAAGGCTTTGCATGATTTCAAACTCGGTCAGGAATTACGCTGGACGGACCTCGGCGCGGCATAATGCGAGTTTTATATTTTAGCAAGGATTACACACCTCATGATCATCGGTTTCTTTCTGCATTGGCGGAAACCGAGCATGAAGTTTTTTATTTGAAACTGGAGCACAATCCGCGGCAAATCGAAGATCGTCCCGTCCCTTCCCAAATCCAACAGGTATTGTGGAAAGGTGGTGAGGGTTCATTCCGCTGGCGCGATGTGCCGCGCCTAACGTTGGATTTGAAGCGTGTCATCAAGGAAATCAAACCTGATTTAATTCATGCCGGGCCTATTCAAACTTGTGCATTCCTCGCGGTGCTTTCTGGCTTTCATCCCATCCTGACAATGTCTTGGGGCTTTGACTTGATGCAGGATGCCGACCGCAATGGATGGATGAAACAAATCACGCGATATGTATTGCGCCACACTGATTTTTTTACAAGCGATGCGCAAATAACGCGCGATAGAGCGGTGGTCTTTGGCGTGAATCAGGATCGTACGGTTGTTTTTCCATGGGGCGTGGATTTGAAGCAATTCAGCCCTGAACAAATGTTGGATAGCAACAAGACACAAGTTGTAAAAGCAAAAGCGCAAAATGTAAAGCGCAAATCATTTGTCCTGTTTTGTAATCGTTCATGGGAGCCGCGCTACGGCGTGGATGTCCTTGCCATAGCATTTGTTAAGGTTGCGAATCAACGCGATGATGTCAGCCTGCTTTTGCTCAGCGGCGGATCGCAGGCGAACGTGATTCGACAAATCCTGATGAATGGCGGAGTGCTCGACCGTGTACAATTTGGTGGACAGGTTTCACAACGCGACCTACCGCGCTGGTATCATATGGCTGACCTTTATATTTCGCCCTCGCATGTTGACGGTTCTTCCGTCTCGTTGATGGAAGCATTGGCATGTGGTTTGCCTGTGTTGGTATCGGATATTCCTGCCAACAAGGAATGGGTCAGTGAAGGAGTCAACGGCTGGCTTTTCCTGGATGGGAACGCGGATATACTTGCTGAAAAAATTTTGACGGTAGTTGCTCAAGGAAAAAAGTTAACTCCAATCGGCCGCGCCGCTCGAAGGTCCGCGGAGGAGCGTGCCGATTGGAAAAAGAATTTTGCCAAACTGCTCGAGGCTTATGAGCAGACCATTCAATTTTACAGGAGGTCCAAATGATCGTGTCTCTTATCCTTACACTAGTTGCAGTGATCTTGGCAGTAATGATTGCACTGGAAAATACGACGATGGTTCAGGTTACATTTTTCGGCTATGCTGTTCAAGGCGCGGTTGGGATTTTCATGCTGATTGCATTGGGCGTTGGCGTGGTGTTGGGAATCCTGCTGATGGTGCCGTCTTTGATCGGACGCAGTTTGACGGTGATGCAGGGCAAGCGCAAAATCGCTCAATTGGAATACAAGCCATCCAGAAAAAAGACAAGTAAATAAACGTTTTTTGAAGAAGGGAATGAATAATGTCTGATGCAAAAGAATTTCAAGGAGCATGGGTCGTTGTAACCGGAGGCTCACGCGGCATTGGCCGCGCCATTGCTTTGGATTTCGCGTCGAAAGGCGCGAATGTGGCGATTGTGTATCTCGACCATCGCGCACAGGGCCAGCAGGTTTTGAAGGAACTCAAAGCACTCGGAGTTGAGGCGGAAGAACACGCGACCGACGTTAAAGATTTTTCCGCGATCCAGCAACTGTTCGCGGATTTTATCAAACGGCATAGCCGCATGGATACGCTGGTCAATTGTGCGGGTATCAATCGCGATCGCACCTTTGCCAAGCTGACATCGGAGCAATGGCAGGAAGTAATTGACACTAATTTAACGGGCGCGTTCAATTGCAATAAAGCCGTGTGGGATCAAATGAAAACACAGAATTACGGACGGATCGTCAGCATCAGTTCGGTGGTGGGGCAAGCCGGTAACTTTGGGCAGGCGAATTATTCCGCATCCAAAGCAGGCTTGCTTGGTTTCACCAAGTCACTTGCGCTGGAGGGAGCGCGCAACAACATCACCGTCAATGCGATCTGTCCCGGCTTCATAGATACTGACATGGTGCGCTCTATTCCTGCTGATGTCCTAGAAAAAGTCGTGCAGAAAATCCCGATGCAAAGACTCGGGCAACCCGACGAAATTGCGCGCGCGGTGACGTTCCTCGCTTCGCCTGCCTCGGGTTACATCACCGGGCAGGTGATCGCGGTCAACGGCGGATTCTACATGTGAGACTCCAATGCTGACGCTCGAATCATTGACTTCTGCATTTCGTGAGCTTGGTGTTCAAACCGGCGATACCTTGCTGGTACATAGCTCGTATAAATCGCTCGGCGAGGTGGATGGTGGACCGCAAACTGTTGTCGAGGCGTTGCTCTCCGCCCTCGGCGGAGATGGAACGCTCATCATGCCGACTTTTAATTTTGATTTCAACCAGGGCAAACCGTGGGATGTGCGCAAAACACGCTCGAAGATGGGCGCGTTGACGGAAGTCGTGCGAATGGACCCGCGTGCCAAACGCGTCTTCCATCCCTTTTATTCCTTTGCGGTTTTGGGTAAACACGCAGAGCTGCTGGGAAGTCTGCGCTATAAGAGCGCCTACGAACGCAATTCAGTGTTTGGCAAATTGCGCGACCTGGATGGCAAGATCATGGTGATCGGCCTGTCGTATAACAATAGTATGACATTCTTTCATCACATCGAGCAAATGGAGGGCGTGGATTATCGTTTTCTGAAACAGTTCACGGGCGAGGTGACGGATGAGAACGGCAACACATATACGGATACGTTCGAGATGCTGGTACGTGACATTGACAAGGGCGTGATGACCATGGTCGATCCGATGGGCGCATTGATGGAGCAGGCTGGCATCGTCAAGATTCGCAAGATCGGCGATGCGGAAGTGAAGTTGATGAGGGCGAATGAAGTGTATGCCTTCACCGCGCGCGAGATGCGCCGCGATCCGCATTTGTTGTATTACATTAAGCAGGATTAACATGCTGTCATTGCTTTATTCCTTGCGATGATATTAGAAAATGAAACCTTATTCTTCCCTCAACTCTATTCTCGCTGAATTCTTCCCCCTACATCGCACGCTTGCATCCGACGATCAGGATAAAACGTTGGAGATCGTCGGCTCATACATGCCCGATTTATTGAACTATACGATTGAAACTTACGCACCGCTCACGCCGATCTGGACTTGGAAAGTTCCCGAACGTTATCTTGTGCATGAAGCATATCTTGAAATTGAAAACGGCAAGCGTATCGTGGATTTCAAAGATAATCCGCTTCACATCGTTTCATATTCACTGCCAATTGACCAAGTGATAAGTTGGGATGAGTTACAACCGCATCTTTATTTCAACGAGAAGCGTCCGAGCGCCGTGCCGTGGATTTTTAAATATTACGAACGCGATTGGGGATTTTGTTTGTCGAAGAATACATTCGATAAACTTCCGCGTGACCAAAGATTTCACGTCGTCATTCGTTCTGAATTCATCACCGATCCAAAACAGGGATTTAAAGTTGCGACTGCAGTTATTCATCCGCAGGGCGGACCCAATCCCAATGCGGGCGAGATCATCGTCCAAGCGCACACCTGTCATCCGATGCAAGCCAACGACGATGGCGCGGGCGTGGTCAGCGCCATCGAGTTGGCGCGACAACTCGCTGAGAAGCCGTTACCGGCGGGCTCAATGAGCGTCCGCTTTTGGTTTGGCCCTGAAACTATTGGCACGATTGCTTATTTAGCTCACAACGATTCGCTCATCCCAAATCTACGCGGCGGAATCTTTCTTGAGATGACCGGCAATCAAAATAAAATCGCCTGGCATCATACGCGTCAGCACGACCATCTGCTAGATCGAATCACGAATTACGTTTTACACAACATCGATCACGATGAGCGCGACTTTGCCGCCATGCCCGCCAACGACGAACGCGTCATCAACGGACCCGGCGTCAACGTGCCGTGCATCTCGCTTAACCGCTGGCCGTACGATGAATATCACACCACCGATGATAACCTCGACATCATGCACGAAGACATGCTGGTCGGCGCGGCGGATGTTGCCGAAAAAATCATCCGCATCTATGCCAGCAATTACATTCCCAAGCGCACCTTCCGCGGCCCCGTTTTTCTTTCGGGCAATGGTCTGTGGGTGGACTGGCGCGACAATTGGGAACTCAACCGTGCCATCGAAAAGATCATGATGCGCTTCGAAGGTCAACATTCGGTCTTTGATATCGCCGAACAAGTTGGCCTCGATTATTGGATGGTGCGCGATTACGTCGAGAAATTCCGTGCCAAAGGTTTTGTGATTCCGCTGCCGATTCCATCCGAGGCGCAAACTGCATGAAGCAAAAAGTTGTTGCCATCATTCAAGGGCGGATGAGTTCATCGCGTTTGCCCGGAAAGATTCTTGCGGATATTGCAGGACAACCAATGTTGCAGCGCGTCTTCATCCGGACCTCGCGGGCAGATTCCGTTAACGAAACCATCTTCGCTACCACGACAGATTCCACTGACGATCCTGTCGCGGAATATTGTGGCTTCAGCGGAATCCCTTTCACGCGCGGCAGTTTATATGATGTGCTAGATCGTTATTATCAAGCCGCAAAAGGTGCGAAGGCTGATATCGTTGTTCGTATCACAGCCGATTGTCCGGTGATTGATCCGGTTTTGATTGATGAGGTGGTGAACACTTTGCTGGATGGCGAGTATGATTTTGTCTGCAACCGTTTGCCTCCGCCGTGGCATCGAACCTATCCGATTGGATTGGATGTCGAAGCTTGTACCTTCAAAGTTTTGGCGAAAGCGTGGAAAGAAGCAAAAGAACCTCAGCATCGTGAACATGCCATGCCGTATTTCTACGAAGGCGTGAAACTGTCTCGTCAAAGTCGGACCCTGGAAACCGGCATCTCATCGCGCGGATTTAAAGTTGTGTTATTGCATCACACTACAGATTTTGGCGATTATCGCTGGACAGTGGACACGAGTGAGGATTTGGAATTCATGCGACAGGTTTATAGTCGCTTCGATGGCCGCGATGATTTCTCATGGAAGGACGTTTTGGATTTGGTTCACAATGAACCTCAGTTGATGGAGATCAACGCGGGCGTGAAACATAAAACCTTGAAAGACATTGATGAGCGTGCTCTTCGTTAGTGTCATTGCGAGATGTTCTTTCCTGTACCAAAGGTAGGACGGTGTGCCGGAGCAATCTTCTGTTTGAAAGTTACTTGAGATCGCTTCGCTCGCAATGACAAACAAGAATTATGCCTCTGATTACTTTATTCTCTGCTCCCAAGCCGTTCACCGATCCGCACATTGCGCTGATTCAGCGTAACGCGCTGCATTCTTGGACTCTGTTTCCCGAAGTTGAAATCATTCTGCTTGGCGAAGAAGAAGGATTATCACAAACGGCAAGAGAATTTAACGCAAAGCAGATTCCAGATGTGCAATGCAATGACCGCGGTACGCCGTTGATTTCATCCATGTTCGACCTGGCGCGACAAAATGGTCACAGCGATTTATTCTGCATCGTCAACGCGGACATGATCCTCATGCCTGATTTTGTCGAAGCCGCGAAACAAGTTGTAAAGCTAAAAGATGAATTTGTTTTGTTGAGTTGGCGCTGGGACTTGGATGTCACTCAACCCATCGAATTCACCGAAGGCTGGGAGAGTCGGCTGGAAGCAACTGTTAGAACGCAGGGACAACTTCATCGTCCCGCGGGAAGCGATTTTTTTCTCTTCCCAAAATCCTGCTATCAAGATATTCCAAACTTCACTATCGGTCGCGCCGGTTGGGATAATTGGATGATCTACAAAGCGCGCCAGCAAAAATGGTCTGTGATCGATTGCACACCGTCTGTGACGATTGTGCATCAGAGCCACGATTACTCTCATTTGCCCGATGCAAAGCCGCATTACGAGCATCCCGATACGGACGAGAACATCCGCCTCGCGGGCGGACAAGCCAACATCCGCTACACGGTTTTGGATGCAACGTATCAACTCGTCGACGGGAAATTGGTGCGTCCAAGGATGTCGTATCTGCGCTTCATGCGCGGCGTGGAATTATTTTTACGTGCAGTATTTTTCTTCCTGCCCGATGATATGATTGAAAATGTCGCGCGCCCCAAACGGTGGAAGAAGCGGATACAAAAATTTTTCAATCGGAAATCATCACATGCGTAAAGGTCAGAATCCCGCCAAGTTCGTCAAAGACGTGGCCCGCCCCGAGCGGATCACGGTCGCGTTGCTGAACTACATTCCATTCTTGAGTGGCTTTTATTCCGAGACACTTGACGTTTTGAAAGTCTGCATGGAATCAATGAGAAAGGACGCGGGCTTGCCGTTTGACTTGATGGTCTTCGATAACGGCTCGTGCGCCGAAGTGCGCGACTTTTTGATCAAAGAAAAAGAAGAAGGACGAATCCAATATTTGATTCTTGCCGAGAGGAACATGGGCAAAGGCGGCGCATGGAACACAATGTTGGCGGGCGCACCTGGCGCGATCGTCGCATACACCGATAGCGACGTTTTATTTTCTCCGAAATGGCTTTCGCGTTCTATTGAAATTTTGGAAACATTTCCAAACATCGGCATGGTGACGGCGCGTCCATTTCGCACGCCGCCTGAGTTTTACGAATCGACTCTCCAATGGGCGCGGAAAAATGCAACTCTCGAAGACGGACAATTCATTCCATGGGAAACATTTTTGGAATTCAACCTCTCACTTGGACAAACGGAAGAAGAAAATAAAAAAGTTTACGCCGAGACAAAAGACTGGCGCATTCAATACAAAGGCGTGACCGCCATGGCTGGAGCATCGCATTGGCAATTCACCGCGTACAAATCCACGCTTCAGCAATTCCTGCCCTTTGACATGGACAAGCCGATGGGACAAGTCCGCCAGTTGGACAAGCGCATGAACGACGCGGGCTTTTTGCGGCTGATGGTCCCCGATCCGCTGGCGATGAATATGTCCAATACGTTGGGATATTTGCGCGGAGAATTAGGAAAGCAAAGCGTAAAACGCAAAGCAGGTTTTGGTAAACGCGTATTGGAAGTTGGATTTATAAAGAAGATGTTGCTGGCGGTATATAACAAGATTTTCAATTGGTATTATTCGTAAGTCAAGGTGGATCAAATGTTAAATTCAACCGATAACCAATGCCAATTCAAATATCGTCCATCAACAGAGTTTTCTAAGTTTTTATTGGCGATTTTTTCTTTTCTTTATGCACTTGTAAGCCTGCTTTCTATTTTTGACTTATTAAGGCATCTTTTCAATCCAACCAGCCTGACTTTTTCTATTGTAATTAATGACATCATTATTAGTATGGGATGGGCAATTTGGTTTGCGTTAAATTGTTCTATTATATATTCTTCACCCATAATTGAAGTTGAGGAGTGGGGTATGCGTCTAAAGTCTTTCCCTTTGAAGACTTTTGATGTCAAGTGGAGCGATATTGCATATATTAGGGAAGCTCGTGGGAAACCAATTCTTCAAAAAAGAAGAAGCAGTGTCATAATCATGAAAAGTGGTTTAACTCACTTTCACCATCTTTGCGGTATTTTCTATGCAGGTACTAATAAGCCTTCATTTTTAATTTCAACATTGATTAGCAATTATGGCAAATTGATAAAAATAGTTTCAGATAATATCAAGAAAAGTCGCCGAGTTTAGCGTCAACAACAAATGACCAAAAAAATCTTTATCTCCGCCGACCACGGCATGGCAATCATCTACTTCCTGCAAAGCGACGTCGTCTCGACGTTGTTGAATGCGGGCATTGAAATCGTCGTGTTCACCGATGACGAAACCAAAGAACAAATTGCAAAACGATTTGCTCGCGATGGTTTAACTTTCGAAGGCTTGCGCCTCAAACAAGCCAGTGACTACGCCGCCAAATTCAAACCGCGTCTGCAATGGCTGCTCGTCTACCTGCGCCGTGTCGGTGGCTCGTGGCGCATCAACACCGAAGCCATGGACAGCCACATCTGGGAAGTCTGGGCGGAGAACGGTTGGAAATTTCGTTTGGGCATTTGGATTCCGTCCGCGCTCGCGATTCTTTTCTTGCGGACATTTTCCTTCGCGCGCAAATTTTTAGTGCAGATGCAGAACCGCTTCATTCCCCGCCCGAACCTGTACGCCGATTTATTTGAAAAGTATAAGCCCGATCTGGTCATCGCTTCGACGGCAGGCTGGCGTCTTGACCGTTATCTGCTTCGTGAAGCGACTTGCCATCACGTGGCGACCATGGTGGCGATTGTTGGCTGGGATAATCCGTCGAGTTATTCCATCTCCGGCGCGCACATGGATTATGCAACCTGTTGGTCGCAACTTCAAAAAGATGAATTGGTCTACGGCTCCGACTGGAATCCCGAGCGCGTGAACATCGGCGGCATTCCATCGTATGACGGTTATTTCAGAAAAGAATGGCAATTATCGAAAGACGATTATTTCAAACTGCACGGACTTGATCCGGACCGCAAGTTGATTTCGTACGCGTGTTCCTTTGTCCATTTCGCGCCGAACTATCCCAACGTGGAAGCGCTTGCCAAATTGGTTTCATCTGATGCGTTGGTCGAACCTTCGCAATTATTGATTCGTCTGCATCCGAGTCACTTTCAGGATAAACCGAAAATCTTCGCCGATGAGCGCGAACGAATCTTCGCGCTCGAAAAACAATATCCAAATGTGCATGTCGTTAAGCCAGTTGCTTTGGGCGGATCACTCGGCTACTACAGCGGCGAAGACATGGACGAAAAATCGTCCATGATGGCGCACTCGGATGTGTTGGTGACAGTCTATTCAACGATGGTTGTCGAAACCGCCGTCCAGGACACGCCGATTGTCGCCGCAGTGATTGATGCCCCCGGCGGATGGAATGTGCCCAAGAAATATTCTTTGTCGTTGAAAAAGATTGGCAATTGGCCCACGCATAAACGTTTTCGTGATGCTAAAGCTGGACGCGTCGCTGAAAACGAGAATCAGCTTGGAGATGTGTTGAATCTCTATCTCAAGAATCCCAAGCTTGATTCCACTGAACGCCGCAAGTTTGTCAAACGAGAAATCACTTATACTGATGCAACTGCTGGCAAACGTACGGCAGAATATATTTTGAAGATTCTTAATTCATAATGTCGTTGTAAGGAGCGTAGCAACAAAGCAATCTCAGGATAAAATAGTCATGACCGGAAAACGCAACATGTTCCTCTTCTACTTCTCCATCACGCTCGCCATTGCTTCCAGCGCGTTATATCACTTTAGCCAAAAATCCACACCTGCGGATGTCAATCCTGCCGTAGCGATTATGGTTACTTACGCGGTCGCGTTATGCTTGACAGTGATTTTGTCATTCTTTATCCCAACCAAAATTGGATTTCTTGCTGAGGTCCATCAACTAAATTGGGCGAGTTATCTGCTGGCGTTTTCCGTCGTCGGACTCGAGGTCGGCTTTTTACTCGTCTATCGTTCCGGCTGGAACATTGGCATTGCGGCGGTGATCGTGAACGTGGTGGCTTCGCTTCTGTTAATTCCGGTCGCGTTGTTAGTGTTCAAGCAACACCTTTCTTGGATTAACATTATTGGCATTCTGGTTTGTCTGGCTGGACTGGTGATGTTGAATTGGAAGCGATAGCATGAAGAATAAATTGATTGATTTTCTTCTGGTTGCGATCCTTGTAGTGGCGTTGCTCGTTTTTTTTGCGATCAATGTCAACTTTGGTGGAGTCTTTGTCACACCGACGCCGACCATGACGAACACTGCTACGCCTACTGAGACTCTCATGCCAACTAATACTCCAACATTTACTTCGACTCCAATTCCGACCTCAACACCGACTGCGACATTTACATCAGCCCTAACAGATATTCCAACCTTTACATTGGTCCCGACAGATACTCCGACATCGACTCAAGCGCAGATGGAAACGGATACATTCATTCCATCATCAACGTCAACACTGACGATAACGCCGTAGCAGAGAAGACTGGATCATCAATGGAATTATTCACTCGTATTCGTAAAGCTGCTCGTATCCTGATTAAGGGCGAACCCAAAAAGAATCAACGTAATCCCATCCCTGCCATCACACCTCAGGAAGTGGCAGAGATCAAGCAATTTTTCCCGCGCGAGAAGTTCTTCATCTTCGGTCATGCGCGTTCCGGAACAACGCTGCTCATGCGTCTTGTGCGCTTGCACCCCGAAGTCCATTGCGATTATCAAGCGCATTTCTTTACGCGCAGGCCGTTATTGAAATCGCTGGTCGATTTGGCTGAAATCGAAGAATGGCTGACGCGCAAATCCAACCGCTGGAATCAAGGTCACGATCTTTCACCGCTTGTTCTTCGTGCATCGGCAGACTTCATCATGGAACGCGAAGCGGCGCGCGAAGGCAAGATGATTGTCGGCGATAAAAGCCCATCGTCCACGATTTACGGTCAAGCAGTGCGCGATCTGCACGCGATTTATCCTGATGCAAAACTTGTTTACATCGTTCGCGATGGACGCGATGTGTTGATCTCGGAACGTTTCCGTAATTTCGTGGAAGAATCGAAATTCTTGACATCCGAAGACAAACACATCATCGAAGAATTACGCAAGGATCAGAATCAATTTACAAACGGCACGCAATCGATCTTCACCGAAGCATTTATTCAACGTGTGGCAAAAGGTTGGATTACGAATTTACAAGAAATCGAAGGTGAAGGCAAACGATTGTTTGGCAGGAATTATTGTGCTTTGCGATATGAAGATTTGCTAAATGATTCGTTTGATGAGATGACTCGATTGTGGAAATTTCTCGGTGTGAAAAAAGTTGATAGGTCATTAGCGAAGAAGATCAAGATGGAGATGGAATCAAACCCTGATGAAGAGTGGCAATCCAAGCGCAATGAAGATATCGCTTCGTTCCTTCCGAAGGGTCAGAGTGGCAATTGGCAGAGACTCTTCACCGCTAAAGACAAATCCATCTTCAAAGAAGTTGCAGGTGAGATGTTGATGAAATGGAGTTACGAGAGGGATTTGAATTGGTAAAGAAATAAACACGAAGGATACAACGTTCACAAAGGAAAAAAACTTTAACCTTCGTGCCCTATGAGTCCTTTGTGTTTGAAAAAGGTGATTATGAAATTTCTCATTGCAGGACTTGGCTCGATTGGCCGCCGACATTTTCGCAACCTGATTGCGCTAGGCGAAAAAGATATTGTCTTACTTCGCTCTCATCACGCAACTTTATCTGATGATGAACTGGCTGGTTATCCTGTTGAAACAAATTTGGCTGAAGCGCTAAAAAAGCATAAACCCGATGCAGTCATCATTGCCAATCCAACTGCATTGCATCTCGATGTTGCGATTCTGGCTGCGCAGGCGGGCTGTTCGATTCTGATTGAAAAGCCAATCTCAAATTCGCTGGATCGCGTCGACGAACTCGTCTCTACGCTTCGACAAGGCGGCGGGCAACTGCTCGTCGGCTTTCAATTCCGCTTTCATCCGACTCTGCAAAAAGCCGCGCAATTGTTAAGGGAAAATGCAATTGGTAAACCGCTTTCGTTCCACATTCATTGGGGCGAATATCTTCCCAACTGGCACCCGTGGGAAGATTTCAAACAAGGCTACGCGGCTCGACCTGATTTGGGCGGCGGTGTGATCTTGACTTTGACTCATCCTTTGGATTACCTCCGCATGTTGCTTGGTGAAGTGGATTCGTTGTGGGCCTTCACGAGCGCGTCAAATCTCGGACTCGCAGTGGAAGACGCGGCGGAAATTGGATTGAAGATGAAAAACGGTGCGCTTGGCTCCGTTCATTTGGATTACAATCAACAGCCGCCCAGTCATCGCTGGGGAATGGTCGGCTCGAACGGCACGATGAAATGGGATAACGCCTCGGGTAATCTGGATGTGTTTTCAGCGGAGAAAAAAAATTGGATGACTTATCCTCCGCCGGCGGGCTTCGAACGAAACGTGATGTTCATCGAAGAGATGAAACATTTCATCGCAGTAGTTCAGAAAAAGGAACAGCCCATTTGCGCGCTGGACGATGGCAAACAAGCTTTGCGATTGGCATTGGCTGCGCATGAGTCCGAGAGAAAAGGAACTTTAGTGACTATTCCCCACGGCTAAAGCCGGGAGCTTCTAAGGATTAGAACCTATGCGATATAGCCCTAGCGCAAATGATATTTCTACCAAATTCAATATTATAGCACAATTGTTCCATTAATTCTACCGCTTTGCTGTAGCGCACCTTATATCCCTACGCATCAATGCGAGGGCTTTATGGTGCGGTTTGGTAAAATTGGGCTAGGAGATGATCGTGAGTAAACTTCGCTCGCTTATCAAATCAGAACTGTTTATCGCCGTATTTTTGCTGGTGGCGGTTTCTGCGATTGCATATCTGCCATTCATCGCGCATTTCAGTTATTTCAACGACGATTGGTATGAGATGTTTGCCACAGGCACGCGAGGCCCGCTGATATTCATTGACATTTTTAGCGTTGATCGTCCTGCTCGCGCCTTTCTAATGATTCCGCTGTATATTCTTTTTGGAAGAAATCCGTTTCCGTATAATGTGACCGCTTACTTGTTCCGCCTGTTCAGCGGATTGTCGGTTCTATGGAGTCTGCGTATCGTTTGGCCCCAGCAGAAACGTCTGGCAACGCTGGCGGCTTTGTTCTATTTGATCTATCCAGGATTTTTATCGCAGCCAAATGCGATTGATTTTCAATCTCATATTGCAGGCTTGTGTTTTGCAACCTTTTCCATCGCCCTGAGTTTGAAGGCAGTGACGACCAAAAATCTCTGGCCAAGGATTCTCATAAGCGGATTATCCATCTTCTTTGGATTGGCATATTTGAGTCAGATGGAATATTATGCGGGCTATGAAGTCGTCCGCTTCGTTCTTCTTTTCATTCTTACGGGGCACACCGAGAAGACTTTCTTTGCCCGCTTGAGGCGCGCCGTGCTTTGGTATTTACCATTCATTGTTGTGCCTCTGCTATTTTTTACATGGCGGCTGTTTTTCTTTCAAGATATCCGCAAGCAGACCGATATAGGAACACAGCTGGGAGGTTTAATCACTGCTCCTCGCCATACGATTCTGGTTTGGACTGCTACATTGATCCAAAGCATGGCGGATGTTATTGTGCTGGCTTGGTTTGTGCCGTTCTATAGCGCGTTTTCAAATTTATCAGCTATTGATGAGTTTATCGGTTTGGGTGTCGCCTGGATTGCGATTCTGATCGCATGGATTTCACTGCGAAACATCTCTTCGGATTCGGCATCAGAGAATGGCTGGCAACCAGAAAACTTATGGGCAGGGTTCCTGATCGTTGCGGGCGGATTGATTCCGATTATTGTTGCCAATCGCAGCGTGGATTTTGCCGATCTTTCCCGCTATTCCGTGATCAGCATGTTTGGCGCGGTGATGATGCTTGCAGTCTTTATGGACCGGTTGAAGAGTTTTGGATTCCAACTTGGATTTGTTTTGCTTTTGATCGGCATTGCGATTTTTACTCATTTCTCCAATGGCGAATCGTATGCGCGTTATGCAGATTCAAATAATATGTTTTGGTGGCAGGTGAGCTGGCGTATCCCTCAGATGAAGCAGGGAACAACGCTGGTGGTTAATTATCCTTTTGGACAGGCAGGCGAGGATTACACCATCTGGTCTCCTGCTAATCTGATTTATTATCCCGATAGCCAGAGTCAAAAATTCATCGACCCCGCTATTTATGCCGCGCTGTTGAATCACGATGCGGTGGATAAAGTATTGACGCAAAAAGGAGTTGAATACGATACGCGCCGCGGTTCCATTCACACCTTTAGAAACTATAGCGATATCCTCGTGATCAGCCAGCCTACAATTGATTCCTGTGTTCAGGTTATGGACGGGAAGCAAACAGAATTATCTTCCTATGAAGACGAACGCCTGATGTTGATGGCGCCTTATTCGCAAATCCAGGATGTCATTCCGGGCACACAATTCCAAACCCCGCCGCAGTTTCCGTTTGGGTCAGAGCCGACGCGCGGTTGGTGCTATTATTACGAGAAAGCTTCGTACGCCCGTCAGGTTGGAGATTGGCAAACCGTCGTCAATTTGGGCGATCAAGCTGACAAGCTTCGTCTCACGCCTCAGGATTTAATTGAATGGTTGCCGTTCCTTCAGGGATACGCTCATTTTGGGAATCAAACGCGGCTTACAGAGTTGGCGCATCTTATTAAATCTGACTTATTTGTGAAAACGCAAGCCTGCCGAAATCTTAACCGGGATGCAATTGGATTCTTCCACGGCCAGTCTGGTAAGCAGCCTCTATTGTGTTTCAAAATAGACCGGTTAAGTTTGCTATAATTGCCTTTTGCTTCACAAGGCAAATCCGCAGAGTTTCTCTGCAAATCCAATAGGAGTTTTTGATGTCAAAAGCCAAATTGATTTCCCCGTATGGCGGAAAAAAACTGGTTGATCTGGTCGCGAGTGGCAAGGAGCGGGATGAGCTCCTGGTTCGCGCGGCCAAATTGCCCTCGATCAAAATCAGCATGCGCAACTTATGTGACCTGGAACTGCTTGCCACCGGCGGATTTTCCCCGCTGGATCGCTTCATGGGCAAGGCGGACTATGAGCGCGTTTTGCACGAAATGCGTTTAAGCGACGGAACGCTTTTCCCGCTTCCCATCACGCTGACAGCGGATCCCAAAGAATTGCCGACCGTCGGCGAGGATGTTGTCCTGCGCAACGCTAATAACGATGTGATTGCAGTGATGACTCTCGATGAGGTTTATCACTGGGATGCGCAAACCGAAGCCGCCCTGGCTTATGGTTCAACCGACTCCAAGCATCCGATGATTTCTGAGATGGCGCGCTGGAACAAGGTCTGCATCAGTGGCGCGATGAAAGTAATCAATCTGCCGAAGTATTATGATTTCGTCGAATTGCGCCGGACACCCGCACAAGTGCGCGAAATGCTCGAGAACATGGGGCACGATAATGTGGTCGCATTCCAAACGCGCAACCCATTGCATCGAATTCATGAAGAACTGACCAAACGTGCCGCGGCTCAAGTGGGCGGCTCGCTGATTATTCATCCGGTGGTTGGCATGACCAAGCCCGGCGATGTGGATCATTACACTCGCGTCCGCATATACAAGGCATTGGTGGATAATTATTACGATAAGAAGAGCACTTTGCTCAGCCTTCTGCCGCTAGCCATGCGCATGGCGGGGCCAAAGGAAGCATTGCTCCACGCCATTATCCGACGCAATCACGGCGCCAATCATTTCATCGTTGGGCGCGACCATGCAGGACCGGGAAAAGATTCAACGGGCAAGCCGTTCTATGGTCCGTATGACGCGCAGGACATCATGAATAAATACGAGCAAGAAATCGGCGTGAAGATGATTCCGTTCGAGGAACTCGTTTATCTACCCGACGAAAAACGTTACGTTGAAGGCAAGGACGTTCCGCAAGGCGCGAAGACGCTCAATATCTCTGGCACGCAGGTGCGTGATGATTATCTTGCCAAGGGCAAGTTGTTGCCTGATTGGTTCACTCGCCCTGAGACCGCTGAGATTTTGCGTGAGATGTATCCGCCGCGCCACAAGCAGGGATTTTGTATTTGGTTCACCGGCTTGAGCGGTTCGGGAAAATCAGCCACTACGCAGGTGCTCACATCGTTGTTGCTCGAACGCGGACGCGAGATTGCCATTCTAGATGGCGATGTGGTTCGCACGCATCTTTCCAAAGGGCTTGGTTTCAGTAAGGAGGATCGCGACACGAACATTATGCGCATCGGTTTCGTAGCGGGCGAGATTGTCCATGCCAGTGGCACAGTGATCTGCGCGGCGATCAGTCCGTATCGCGCCACGCGCGAGGAAGCTCGCAAGATGGTCGGTGAAAATTTTGTGGAAGTCTACATGGATACGCCCGTCGAAGTTTGCGAACAGCGTGATGTGAAGGGTTTGTATGCCAAGGCGCGTCAGGCGATGCAAGATGGCAAGCCGATGGGCTTCACCGGCGTGGATGATCCCTACGAGCCGCCGATTGACCCGGAGATTGCGCTCAAAGGATATGGTGCGACTCCTGAAGAGAATGCCCGCAAAATTGTTACTTATCTTGAAGAGCAGGGATATTTGTTGAAATAAATTTGCATATCACGGAACATGTGAACCTTAAAGAATTGCATGAACATCCGCATTACGCCTCGCCTCGTTTCTTTCCTGACCCTCGGCTTGTTGACCGTTTTCGGTATCTTTCTCGTGCTCTGGTCCACTCCCGAAGGTCTCGGGCTTTCCGATGATTCGATCGCTTATATTGCCGGGGCACGCAGTCTGCTGGCGGGACATGGCTATCGTGAAGCGTGGCTGGTGAGCAATAATCCGATGACTCATTTCCCGCCGGGCTTTTCTTCCGCGCTGGCTGTTATCGGCTTGTTTGGATTGGACCCGTTGCGCGGCTCGCGCTTCCTTAATTCTTTATTGTTTGGATTCGGCACAACGTTGCTCGGCATTCTCGGCTGGCGCATGACGAAGTCACTGGGGGCCGGTCTCATGCTGGCTGCGCTGTTCGTTTTGAACGGTTCGTTACTTCAAGTTTATACAACGGCTATGAGCGAGCCTCTCTTCATCTTTTTGAGTCTGCTCGCGTTCTGGATGTTTGATCTATATTTTGAGCGCGATGCTCATTGGCTATGGCTGGTGCTGTGTGGAGTATTTGTCGGCGTGGCCTACCTGACTCGTTACGCGGGCTTGGCTTTGGTCGCCACATTTCTCGTTGCGCTGTGTATCTTGCATGATACTTGGCGTAAGCGATTTATTAGTGCAGGAATATTTCTTGCAAGCGTCGTGCCATGGATTTTGGGGTGGTCGATTCGTAATCTGCTTGCGGCGGGGAATGCCACCAATCGCGAATTGGTGTGGCATCCGATCATGGCAAGCAATTTCAGTACCACGCTTTATACAATCTCACAGTTCCTTATCCCAGTGGAAGATTGGCGCAGGCAGCTATATAAAACTCCCGGGCTGTTTATCACTCTAACGGCATTGATTTTATTGGTGGTGTTGGTTTGGATAACGATCAAAACGTGGAAGTATTTTGTAGCGCATCAACAAATACCTCATGCAGAGACAATTTCATTTACAACCGGCTTATATGTTTTTGGATATATTGCGTCCATCATAGCCTCGATGTTGCTCTTTGACGCATCCACGAAATTCCAACTTCGGATTCTTGCGCCCATCTTTATCTCACTTTTGATTCTGTTGGTCTTGTTTGGAGTTCGGTTGTGGATGAAGCGTCGCGAGATTGCCATCGCGCTTGCATTGTTCATTGTTGGCATATCCATCTATAATCAAATTACTACTGTGCAGGACCTTTCAAAAGGTGGGCAGGGATTCGCTTCGTTTGTTTGGTATGACTCAAAAGCAATGGCATATTTGCGAACC
Source organism: uncultured Chloroflexia bacterium (assembly GCA_963783295.1). Classification (GTDB taxonomy): domain Bacteria; phylum Chloroflexota; class Anaerolineae; order Anaerolineales; family Villigracilaceae; genus Fen-1038. The sequence continues at coordinate 94,838 of CAWAMX010000006.1, forward strand.
GTTCCTCATAGAGTTATGATTTACACTAACGAGACCGGCGCAGTTTATTTATATACCGGCCGTCCGACATATTCTTTGCCGAATCGTTTTGATCCGGTAACAGCTCAAGTCCGATCCGGTTATGAACAGGGCGTGGCGCTCATGCATCAGCAAATTCTTCAGGGAAAAGCGGTGCTGGCCATCTTCGCGGGCGGCGAGCAATCATCGGGTCGGGACGCCGCGTTTTTGGTCCAAGGTTTATATCCGGTTAGTAAATCCGGTTCAGGCGTTGTGTACGCTGCGCCGTAAGAGGTTGAATGAAGATTCAAGAAAAGTTTGATTTGAAAGATCGCGTTGCAATCGTCACCGGCGGGGCGGGTTTGCTTGGCGCCGAGTTTTGCAAAACGCTGGCAGAAGCAGGCGCATCCGTTGCAGTTGTTGATTTAAATATTGAGGCCGCCAAAAAAATTGCAGATGCTTTAACCAAAGATGGATATCGCGTTAAAGGATTTGAGACTGACATTGCCAAACCTGATTCCGTTAAACAACTTGTTGCTTCGGTTCTCTCCGACTTTGGGCGGCTCGACGTTCTCGTAAATTCCGCAGCGCTCGATCCAAAGTTCGATCCCGACGCGGCCTCCAAAGGAATAGCACCAGGTAACTTTGAAGATTATCCGCTCGATCAATGGAACGCGGCGTTGAACGTGAATCTGACTGGAATGTTTTTGATCACGCAAGCCTGCGTCAAACCGATGATCGAACGAGGCAAGAAGGGCAGTATCATCAACATCTGCTCGACGTATGGATTGAATGGACCGGATCAGCGCATTTACATCAAGGATGGAAAACGTGTTGCCTTCAAGCCGGTGTATTATACAGTGACCAAAGCAGGCGTGCTTGGCTTCACCAAATATCTTGCGGCGTATTATGCGGATACGGAAATCCGCGTCAATGCGCTGACACCCGGCGGCGTGTACAATAATCACGAAGAATATTTCGTCAAGAATTATTCAGCTAAAACCATCCTAGGACGCATGGCACGCAAGGATGAAATGAACGGTGCGTTGTTATTCCTGGCATCCGATGCATCATCTTATATGACTGGCAATAATGTGATTGTGGATGGAGGCTGGACAGCATGGTAATGTTGGGAAAGGTAAATTGGAAATCGGGAATTGTGCCCACTACTCGAATCACGAACTCCGATTTTCACACATCGGGTAATAAATGACCGAAATCTTAGCCATTATTCCCGCGCGCGGCGGCTCAAAAGGAATCCCGCGCAAAAACATTCGCAACTTCGCAGGCTATCCGTTGATTGCGTGGAGCATCGCGGCTGGCAAACAATCGAAGGTGGTGATGCGCGTCGTTGTCTCAACAGACGATGAAGAGATCGCGTCCGTTGCGCGTGAGTGTGGCGCTGAAGTTCCCTTTCTTCGTCCAGCCGAACTCGCGCAGGATAACTCGCTTGATTTGCCGGTGTTTGAACATGCACTCAAATGGCTAAAAGAGAATGAAGGCTATCGACCTGACGTCGTTGTTCAATTACGTCCCACGTCGCCAATTCGTCCGTGCGATTGCGTAGATAATGCCATCAGTATTTTGCTGGAGCATCCGCGTGCGGATTGTGTGCGTGGCGTCGTACCGGCGGGACAAAATCCACATAAAATGTGGCGCATTTCGAAAACCAACGGCTCGATGACCCCATTGCTCGAAGTATCTGGTATTGATGAACCATATAACGCGCCACGCCAAATTTTGCCGCCGATCTATTGGCAGACCGGTCACATCGATGCGATACGTATTTCAACGATTATCAATAAACATTCACTCACCGGAAATAAAATTTATCCACTGGTCATCGATCCGCGTTATACAGTGGATATAGATAATCTTTCGGATTGGGCGAAATACGAAGCGATGGTTTATTCGGGCGCTTTGGAGATGATCTCGCCCGGCAAGAAACATCGTCCAATACCAGAAAAGATTAAGATGATCATCACTGACTTCGACGGTGTCATCAGTGATGGACGCGTCTGGACGGATGAAAACGGCAAGGAAACCGTTGCCGCTTCCCGATCTGATTCGATGCGGGTCCGCCAATTGCATGAACGCGGTATCGAGGTGATGATCCTTTCATCGGAAGTCAACAATGTGGTCAAAGCCCGCGCAGAGAAAATGGGCATCGAAGCGATTCACGGTCTGAGCCTGAACGGAAAAGGCGAGGCGCTTAAGAAATTCCTGGCCGAAAAGAATCTCGACCCGGCGCAGATCATTTATCTTGGCAATGATTTCAATGATCTGCCTTGCTTTGAGATTGCAGGCTGGGCGGTGGCCGTGGCTGATGCTTATCCCGAGGTCATTCGCACCGCAGATTTTGTTTTATCAAAATCAGGCGGGTATGGCGCGCTAAGAGAATTGTGCGATTTGGTGTTGAAAAAACTTGAGGAGAAATCGAATGGCACGTGAAATTAAACTTGGAAATCGAATGGTCGGCGATGGGCATCCCGCTTACATTATCGCTGAAATTGGAATCAATCATAATGGCGATATCGAGGTTGCAAAACAAATTATCGATGCGGCAGTTCATGCTGGCGTGGACGCGGTCAAATTTCAGAAGCGCACTCCTGAGGTCGCAACGCCGCCTGAACAACAAAAACAAATGCGCGAAACGCCATGGGGCTACATTACCTATCTGGAGTATCGCCACAAAGTGGAATTCACAGCGAAGCAATATCACGAGATTGATCTCTTCTGCAGAGAAGGAAATATTCCATGGATGGTTTCAGTGTGGGATGAGCCCGCGGTAGACTTTATGGAAAACTTCGATACACCCGCGTATAAAATTCCGTCTGCCTCGCTCACAGATCATAAATTGTTAAAGCACGTTCGCAAGACCGGCAAACCGATGATCATTTCAACAGGCATGTCCACCATGAATCAAATTCGAAAGGCAGTGAAGGTTATCGGCGAGGAGAACCTCATCATCATGCACTGCACCAGCACTTATCCGTGTGAACCGGAAGAATTGAATCTCAAAATGATCGAAACGCTGCGCAGTGAATTTCCGAATAATCCAATCGGGTATTCTGGACATGAGGTGGGATTGGTTCCTTCCGCTATTGCAGTTGCGCTGGGTGCCTGTATGGTGGAACGTCACATGACGCTGGATCGCGCCATGTGGGGATCGGATCAGGCTGCGTCCGTGGAGCCGGGTGGTTTCGAACGGCTTGTCAAATATATTCGCGTGGCTGAAGCTTCGGTCGGCGATGGCGTAAAGAAAGTGTACGATAGTGAATTGGCGTCGCTAAAGAAATTACGACGTGTGAATGATGCATAAATAATTTCGTGAACCTTAATGAATCTGCGAAGGCTACTTCGTCCCGCCGGTAAAACAACTCAAGCAATTCTGCGCTGGAAACGATTTTCGTTTAATGATGTACCGCCAGCCTTTGGCAACTCCAAGCCGAAGAGCGGATCGCATTTGCTGTTGCAAATTCTCAACGGCTTTACGCGCATCATGCCTTATCGCTATGTAGATGCCGATCCGATTCGCACCATTACTAAAGATGGCAGACGTCGCGCTTCCGATGAAATTCTATTAGACTTGAAGCGCGTGCCAAGCGGCGTGATCGGTTGGGGATATTTGGAAGCGACCAAGGAGAACGTTTCCTTCCTGACCTCGAGCGGACGCGTCAACTATTTTATTTATCGTGACCCGCGCGATATGCTCATTTCGCAAGTGTTCTTTGCAACGGACATGTACGAAGAACATGGGATGCATGCTTATTACAAGTCCCTGCCCGATTTTGGTGCACGGCTCAAAGTTGCCATTACTGGCATCGACCAGGATGGCTTGCACATGGTCAGCGTGAAGCAACGGTATGAAGGTGTGTTCCAGTGGCTTGAACAAAAAAATGTGATGTGCATTCGCTTTGAAGATTTAATAAACAATCGCGACGCAACGCTGAACATCATGCTTGATGAAGTGGAGAAGACGGGCTACAAAATTCCAACGCCGCGCGAGAAGGCGTTATCTATTTTGGTTGAAGCCATCCAGCCAAAGAAGAGCCACACATTCCGTTCAGGGAAAACTGGTGGTTGGCGCGAGCATTTCACGGATGAGCATAAGAAGTTATTCAAGGATGTGGCAGGCGATTTATTGATTAGGCTTGGTTACGAAAAGAATAACAACTGGTAATGACATCCCTTGGCGAAATCTATACCCAACGCATCAAACGCGGATTTGTCCGCAGGCTCAATAATTTAAAGATCGCGGCGATGGCGCGGCAGGTTGCAAAGCACACGTTCGTGCCGGAAGGACAGCCCGTTGTTTTTTTCAAAGCTTCCACAGGGATTGATGATCTCTCATGGAATAGTGGATTTCACCTGCTGGCATCGTGGGGATTCCGCTTGCAGGGAATCCCTGTGGTTTACTTCGCGTGCAACTCTGGGATAAGTCATTGCGTATTGGGGACGAACCGCGAGAATGTTTATAAAGAGCCACCATGCAAATCGTGTGTATATCAATCCAAGACTTTATATACTGGCGCTAATCCGCATTGGTTTAACTTTCTGCGTGATGAAAAACTCAATGAAGCGGTGGCAAGGTTATCGGTTCCTGAAATGATGTGTTTCGCTTGGGAAGGGATTCCGCTTGGAGCGTTGTGTCTGCCCGGGCTGAGATGGATCCTGAGAGTCCACAATCTGAGTAATGATGAATCGACGCGTTATCTTTTGCGAGAATATATTTTATCGGCGTGGAATGTGGCGCAGAAGTTTTCAAAATTCCTCGATGAAACCAATCCGCGCGCTATGATTGTGTTCAACGGACAGTTCTTTCCCGAAGCAACGGCGCGTTATGTGGCGCAGAACCGTGGCATCCACGTGATCACGCATGAAGTCGGATTGCAACCCGCATCGGCTTTTTTCACCGATGGCGAGGCGACAGCCTATCCAATTCATATTCCTGCTGAATTTGAATTGAATGATGAACAAAACAAAAAACTTGATGCCTATCTCGCCAAGCGTTTTCGGGGTGACTTCACGATGGCAGGCATCAAGTTTTGGGCGGACATGAAAGGGCTGGATAAATCGTTTTTGCAAAAAGCGGCGCGCTTCACGCAGATCGTGCCGGTGTTTACCAACGTCATCTTCGATACCAGCCAGCCGCATGCCAACACGGTTTTCAGTGACATGTTCGCGTGGTTGGATGTCGTTTTGAAAATCATCAAGTCGCAGCCCGAAACGTTGTTCGTGATCCGCGCGCACCCCGATGAGACACGCAGGCGTAAGGAAAGCCGCGAGACCGTTCAAGATTGGGTCGAAGCAAACGGCGTAGACAAACTTGCGAACGTGGTGTTCGTTGCGCCGAAGGAAACGTTGAGTTCGTACGAGTTGATCCAACGTTCGAAGTTTGTCATGGTCTATAACTCGACTATCGGGCTGGAGGCTTCACTGATGGGCAAGCCCGTGCTGTGCGCGGGCAAGGCGCGCTTCACGCAATATCCGACCGTGTTCTTCCCGCAGACTGTACCTGAGCAAATAAGCAAGATGAAAGAGTTTTTATCGGCTGAAACGATTGTTGTGCCGTCTGATTTCAAACGCAATGCGCGGCGGTTTTTGTATTACCAGTTGTTCAGAACGTCATTGCCCTTTGGAGAGTTCCTTGAGCCATCCGTGCGCACTACGCAGACTCGGTTGAAGTCGTTTGAGTTGGATGAGTTGATGGAGTCTAGTGAAGTGAAGGTCATTATAGAAGGCGTGCTGGAAGGTGGAGATTTTTTGTTGAAAGAATGAATACATTCTTTCTTTAAAATCACCACCGTATTCGTACAAATCAGTTTCCTTTTCGAAAGCCGCGTGAAAGTCCGCCGAACACGACGAGCGCGATGGCAAAGACAATACTACTGATTAGTGGAGTGAGGAGTTGCGTAATCAGCAGAATTGCCAACACGATGCACGTTGCCAAAAAGAGACTCAAAGCAAGTTTACGATCCATGGTCACATCCTTTTGCTGTGAAGTATAAATCCAACTTTCCCCGAAATCAACAAGCAGTCGGCGCAAGTGTGGTTTAATATCCCCATGACTTTGAAATCAACATTACGCTCTGCACTCTATGGCACCGAAAAACTTATTCAACGCGTGCGCTTCATCTCGGTGCCCGCGCCGCAAAATGGCTGGCCCATCCTACTCAGCATTTCCTTTCCCAAAAGCGGCACACACCTGCTCGACCAAATCCTGCTTGGCTTCTCGAAGGTCGCGCCGTTCTCGCTTCGACTGCATTCGTTCTATGCCGAGTACGAAGGCGAAAGCGGAATCAAGCGGGCACCCGAACAAGCGATTGCTTGGCTGGATTCGCTTCATCCGCGTGATATTGCTTCGGCGCATCTCTTCGCCCGACCCGAAGCGGTCCACCGTTTACTCGAGCCTTGCTTCGTTCCCTACTTTATTTTCCGCGATCCGCGTGACGTGGTGGTCTCTCATGTTTTCTATGTGACCGACATGGAAGCACGTCACGTGCATCACGATTACTATGCTTCTCTTCCCGACTTCGACTCGCGACTCAAAGTTAGTATTTTAGGTAGACCTGAATTAGATATTGAATTTCCAAATATCGGGGATCGCTTTGCACCATATCTTGGCTGGCTCGATCATCCCGAAGTGATGAAGATTCACTTTGAAGATTTAGTCAATGACCGCACTGCGACCTTGAATTGAATCATGGATCATTTTCTTGCCGGTGTTCCGCTAACGACTTCCCGTAAAACGATTGTCGATTCACTTGAGTCATCCATCAATCCAAGCAAATCTCCAACTTTCCGCTCGGGTAAAACCGGCGAATGGAAAAATCATTTCACCGATGAACACAAAAAGATTTTCAAGGATGTGGCAGGTGATTTATTGATAAAGTTGGGATATGAAAAGGACAATGATTGGTGATTTTGCCCTCACCCTTTGTCGCTCTCCCAATGGGAGAGGGTGCCCGAAGGGCAGGTGAGGGATGAATTGCTCTATCGTCATCCGTGCCTATAACGAAGAAAAACTTATCGGTCGTTTGCTCGAAGGGATTCAGCATCAAACGATTAAAGATGTGGAAATCATCTTGGTTGATTCCGGTTCGACAGATTCAACCGTCTCGATTGCTGAGTTGTTCAGGGCGCGGATCGTGAGAATTCCGTCAGACGAGTTTACGTTTGGACGGTCGCTCAATTTTGGAATCCGTGAAGCGAGGCGTGAGTTCATCGTCATCGCCAGTGCACATGTCTATCCTGTCTATCCCGATTGGTTGGAGACTCTGCTGAATCCGTTTGAAGATGAACGCGTCGCGTTGACCTATGGCAAACAGCGCGGAGCAGAGTCTGCAAAGTTTTCGGAAGGACAAATCTTTCATCAATGGTATCCCGACGAGAGTGATTTGAATCAAGTGACCGCGTTTTGCAACAATGCCAATGCCGCCATCCGGAAAAGTTTGTGGGAGAAAAATCCATACGATGAAACGCTGACGGGGCTGGAGGATTTGGCGTGGGCGAAGTGGGCGAAGGAGCAGGCACATGCGATTGCGTATGTGGCGGAGGCGGAGATCGTGCATGTGCACAATGAGACGCCGCGCGGCGTGTTCAATCGTTATCGTCGCGAAGCGATGGCGTTCAAACACATCCATCCCGAAGCGCATTTCAATACCTATGATTTCGTGCGCTTGACAACCATGAATATTTTCAGCGATTTGTATCATGCGGTGCGCGAAGGCGTGTTTTGGAAAAATGTTGCTTCGATATTTTGGTTCCGCTTTATGCAGTTTCATGGGACGCGCATCGGCTACCGCGAGTTCGAGTCTGCTCACGCCGCAATTGCGTGAGACGTTTTATTATGCCCGCGAACGCAAGCCGAAAGATTCTGCAAAGCGAGATGTCGAGCCGATTCGGTATAATAAATAGATGCCAAAGGAACCCTCGAATGCAGTTCATCCTAAATCCCGCGCGGAATGGCGCAAATGGCTTAAAAAGAATCACGCGCGTGCTGAAGGCGTGTGGTTGATTAGTTATAAGAAAGCTTCCGGTAAACCCTATGTGGACGCCGATGAGTTGATCGAAGAAGCTCTGTGTTTTGGATGGGTGGATAGCAAGCCGAATAAATTGGATGACGAACGCGCTATGAAATGGTTCGCGCCTCGCAAAGCAGGAACGGGTTGGTCAAAACTAAATAAAGAGCGCGTGGAGACGTTAATCAAAGCGGAGCTCATGACCCCTGCAGGTTTGGCAAAAATCGAAGCTGCGAAAAAAGATGGTTCGTGGAATGCGCTCGATGCAGTCGAGACTCTGGAAATTCCACCTGATCTGGCAAAAGCCCTCGCCAAAAACAAAACCGCCAAAGGATATTTCGATGCGTTTCCACGCTCGGTCAAGCGCGCCATCCTTGAATGGATTTCCAACGCGAAAAGACCTGAAACGCGGATGGCTCGCATCGAAGAAACAGTGACAAAGGCTGAGAAGAATATTCGCGCTAATCAGTGGCGGCAATGATTTGTAATAAATATATCGTTATCTATAAATTGAAGAATTTGAATCATTCTGATTGTTAGGAGATGATTATGAAAACCAAAACGATTGTCCTCATTCACGGCATGTTCATGAATCCGCTTTGCTGGGAGAAATGGATTCCGCGTTATCAAGCCAAAGGATATAAAGTCTACGCGCCTGCCTGGCCCGGACGCGACAAATCGGTTGAAGAACTTCGCAAGGCTCATCCCGATCCTGAATTGCCAAAATTGAACTTGAATAATGTGGTTGAACACATTGCTAACTTCATCGAAGGCTTGAATGAAAAGCCTGCCATCATCGGTCACTCGATGGGCGGATTAGTTGTGCAGTTGTTGCTTCAACGTGATTTGGCCGTCGCGGGTGTAGCGATTGATCCCGCGCCGCCTGCCGGTGTGTTCACAACCGCGTTTTCTTTTTTGCGCGCGAACTTTCCCGCCATCAATCCGTTTTTATTGAACCAACCTGTGCAAATGTCTTTCGAACAATTCCAATATGCATTTGTCAATACGCTTCCATAGGATGAACAACGTGCCGCGTACGACCGTTATGCTATCCCTGAAATCGCGCGGCGTGCCGACTTCGTCCCTCAGCGCGGCGGGCAGGATTGATTTCAAGAAGCCGCATCCGCCGCTGTTGATCACCGCAGGCGAGAAGGATCATATCGTTCCGGCGGTGCTGAATAAGTCAAACTTCAACAAATATAAAGGATCATTCATTACTGAGTTCAAGGAATTTGCGGGACGCGATCACTTTGTCATCTGGGAAAAGGGCTGGGACGAGGTGGCCGATTACAGCCTCGCGTGGTTCGAAAAAGTTGCGTAAGAAAAAAACTTTCGCAAAGCGGGACGGAAAAAGTGTCACGCTTTTTTATTCATCGTATTCGGTATAATTATAATCATGAAAAGATTTCAAAACTCATTTTCCAAGCTCAGAAATATTGCCTTGCCCGAATGGACAGCCGCTGTATTTATTTTCCTGGTTTGTTTCTTTTCCTTCGGGATTTTATTGTCGCGGCTCGGTTACTTCCAAGACGATTGGCACCATGTCTTTTATGATTATTGGCAAGGCGCGGCGGGTTTGCGAAATTTCCTCTACTATGATAGCCGCCCATTTGCCTACATTGTCTATGCTTTCTTCTTCCGTGTTTTAGGGTTTGTGCCTTCGCACTGGCATTGGTCTTTGATGGTCATTCGTTTTCTCACCGCGTTGATGTTTTGGCTTTCAGTTCGTCAGATTTGGCCGGAACAGGTTGCTCTTACGACTTGGCTTGCCTTATTTTTTGCCATTTATCCTATCTTCACCTTGCAACCTGTATCTGTCGCATATACGCTTCACTGGACAATGTACTTAATGATCATGTTGTCTGTCTTCCTAATGTTGTATGCGGTCAGGCATCAGAAATTTTATTGGCAGATCACTTTGCTTGCTGTCCTACTGGAAGTTGGTCATTTGTTGCTGATCGAGTATTTTTCTGGCCTTGAGTTATGCCGGCTGGTTTTGCTCTGGTTCTTATTCCCTGAACTTGCTTTTTGGGACAGGATCAAAAAGGTTCTGCGTTATGCATTCCCATTCCTGATCATGCTCTTCATGTATCTGATTTATAGGAGTTCCTATGGTGCCATTTTTGGCTATGATCGTTTTAAACTCTTAACGTATATTCCCGGTTTGGCAGCTTCGCCTTTGGCACATCTTTCCCGGACATTTCAATTCATGTTTCAAGACTTTTTGTATATTGTTTTCTCACCTTGGTTTTCCGCGATTGATCCGAGTTTGATCGATTTGTCTGGACACTTAACTTACGCGCTTGCCGGAAGTGTCATTCTTTTTGCGGCGGTTGCCTTCTTCCTAATCTCTCGCATCAAAGGCGCTGACAAAGAGAAACCACTCCAAAACTTGTCGGCGAAAATTATGTTGGGAGGCATCCTCTCTGTGATCCTTGCCACGCTCCCGTTTTGGCTGATAGGACTTTCAATCTATCAAAAAAACCGTTTTTGGAGCGACCGCCTGGCACTGGCCGCGATGGTTGGGGCCAGCATGATTATAGTAGGAATGATTTATACGCTGGTTATATACCCGCCTTATCGAAATCTGGTTTTAAGTATATTGCTTGGATTAGGTATCAGCATCCATGTTCAGACCGCGCACAGCTATCAGGGTTCATCGGATAAACAAAAACAGTTTTATTGGCAATTATATTGGCGCGTGCCAGCGCTGCACCCCAACACGCTCATTGTTGCAGATCAGGAAATCTTGTTTTTTATGGGTCCTTATCCAACTGCTTATGCAATCAATTTGCTCTATCCTCAGCTTACCAATCCGCCGGAGGCCAGCTACTGGTTTAACCCTGGTTCGAAAGATATCAATTGGCCAGCGTTTAGTTCCGGCCAGCCAGTTGCATTGAATAAGTACTCCACCACTTTCGATGCCAGAGTCAATCATGTATTGGCCATTAATTTCAACTATGAAGAAAATGAATGTTTGCATGTACTGCGTCCGGATTATTCTTTGGCAAATGGACTTACTCCGGAATCATACAGATGGATGGCTGTTTCCAATTTGTCTCTAATTGATCCGACCACAACATCTGTTCCCCCCCCCGGCATTTTTGGTAATGAGCCTCAACATAGCTGGTGCTACTATTATGAGAAGGCTGATTTGGCTGACCAATTCCAGGATTGGCATCAAATTATCGGTTTATGGCAGTCAGCAAATCAGCAGGGAGTTTGGGCTAGAAACGGCGTTGAACTTTTGCCATTTATACACGCCTACGCGATGTTAAGTGATTGGCAAATCGCCCGAAAAATTACCATTCAAGCCAGCGTTCTGCCCGACCAGCAATGGCCCTTATTATGTAATCTGTGGCAAAATCTCAATTCTGTCACGCAAACCTCTCCCGAGCACGAACAAGCCGTCTCGTTTATCCTTGCCCGTTTGCAATGCCAGAAGTGATATATCCTAAATTGTTCAGTATAATCATTCCTTATGAAAATTGTTGCTCTCTTGTCGATGCTTTGGACTAAGATAAAATCCAAGTTTTGGTTTGAGTTCCTCTTTCTTACAACAATTTCGGGCTTGGTGTATATCCCTCGATTTTGGCAATTAACTTTCCAAAAAGATGATTGGTATTTTATCTATGATGGGTTGGTTGCTGGTCCAAAAATTTATCTCAATCTTACTCTGCATACTCGGCCAGCGCGGGGCCCTTTATATGAGTTTTTATTTTCGCTGTTTAACATCCACCCTCTCCCGTATCATATAACTCTCTACCTTTGGCGTCTGGTGGGCGGATTGGGAGCACTTTGGTTGTTCAACACGCTTTGGCCCAAGCAAAGACGCGTCAACTTTTTTATGGCAATATTATTCCTGGTTTTTCCAGGCTTCCTTTGGTGGTTGGGCGCGTTTGAATTCCAGCCATATGTTCTAAGCCTTTCACTGCAAGTCTTTTCAATAGTGTTTACTTTAAAGGCCCTCGAAGCGAATTCCATAGGAAAGCGCGTCGTTTGGATGGTAGCCGCGATCTTATTGGGCTGGGGTTATCTTTCGTTGGTGGAATATGCAATCGGCATGGAATTCTTCAGATTCCTGTGCGTTTATTTGTTTGTTAAAGAATAATCATCACAATTGGATTTTGGCAGAACGGTGTTGAAGGCCCTACGGGCCGTTGCATTGTTTTGGATTATTCCTCTAGGTTTTGTTTCATGGTATCAATTTTTCTTTAACAATTGGCGGAGGGCGCAGGAGGCTGGGGTACAAGTGGGCCGCTTATTCGACTCGCCGCTAACCATGTTTTGGTGGTTGTTTAGGTTGCTTCAATCTACGCTGAATGTTTCCTTATTTGCTTGGGTTGTGCCTTTACAGGAGAGCTTCTTTACAAGTTTGGGACATTTGAGCGATATTTTACTGGCACTGTTTTTTGCGGCACTTGTAATATTTATAGGATTTTTGGCAAATCGTTATCTGGAGAGCGTAAATAATATTAGTGAAGAAGAAGGGATTACATCTACAAAAGAACAGTCCGAAATGCTCGGTGTAGGATTACTAGGTACGATAGTTGGTGTTTTGCCAATCGTAGCTACCAATCGGTTTGTTCAGTTTGAAAATTATTCTCACTATGCACTTCCTGCTTCACTTGCTGGAGTTGTCTTTCTTAGCGGTTTGATACATTCGATTTTTCCAAAGAATATTAGATTGTTCGTTCTCTTGAGCCTGATCGGCATCGCTGCTCTGACGCACCAAGCAGTAGCTGCTCAAGCGGTTGATGAAGAGCAGACCGTTAGGAATTTTTGGTGGCAGGTAACATGGCGCGCTCCATCGATTAGCACGAATACAACACTTGTAGTAGTCTATCCGAATGTGGATTATGCAGATGGTGATGAAGTTGTCTGGGGACCGGCCAACTCTATTTATTATTCTGCCAAACAAAATCAGTCGCCTGTTGTAGTTCCAATCTCAGCCTCGAGGATGGAACCCGCTTCCATAACGAATATTGTCATGGGCCCCAAAGACGTGCAAATGACCGATCTCATAATTAAGGATGTTACGCTCAATTATCACTTCAGGAATATTCTTCTAATGACACAACCATCGGAGGAGTCATGTGTTCATGCCATTGATCAGAAATGGCCTGAGCTATCCACGTTTGATGGCGCTTTTGCAATTGCCAGCTCATCCAAATCTAATATCGATAATATTATCCCAACAGGAATTGCCCCACAGCCTCCACAAGCCCTTTTCGGGAATGAGCCTTCTCATGGATGGTGTTATTACTACCAAAAGGCGGAGTTAGCGCGCCAACAAGGTAACTGGGATGAAATTGTGAAGCTGGGCGATGAAGCTCAAAAACTAGGCTTTCACCCGAATGATCTGCTTGAATGGATGCCGTTTTTACAAGCTTATGCGTATTTAGATGACTTGAAACAGGTTCAGGATGTGTCTAAGAAGATTGTCACAGTGGATTTTTATCAATCCCAGGCCTGCCAGATATTGACTTCTATGAATAAAAATGGTTATCCGTTGCAGCCTGATATGGTTAATCTTGTCAATGGATTGTTTTGTCGATCCCCAAAATAGAACTTATGCACCGGATAATGAAGCTATAATGTTGACTCTAAACGGAGACGCAAAAAGAAAGCTTTTGGCGCCTCCGTTTTAATTTAGTAACGACAGATTCGGTATAATCAATCCTTATGAGAACTCGCCGCTCTTGTCCCAATGCGCCATCACAGCCAGCGCGTGCCCGGCAAAAATTATCGCCTGCTCGCTGGCAAGCCGCTTTTCCATTACATCATCGAAACGCTGCTTGCTGTTCGTGAGATCAACGAAATCGTGGTGGATACCGATTCCGATCCCGTGATGGATGGTCTGCGCAATGATTTTCCGCAAGTGAAGATCATCAATCGTCCCGATGCTTTGCGCGCGGATGATGTCCCGATGAACGACATCTTGATTTATGATACAAGCCAGGTGCAAGCTGATTTCTATTTGCAGACGCACAGCACCAATCCCTTGCTTCGAACGGAAACGATTTCGCGCGCTGTTCAATCGTTTCTTGCTGATTATCCAAAGCACGACTCGCTCTTCTCTGTGACGCGTTGGCAGACGCGGCTTTACGATCAAAATGGCAAAGCCATCAACCATGATCCGTCGGTTCTCATCCAGACCCAGCACTTGCCTCCTGTTTACGAGGAGAATTCCTGCCTTTACCTTTTTACGCGCGACAATCTGCTCAAGCGGCATCATCGCATCGGCGAAAAACCAATGCTGTTTGAAATCAATGCCGATGAGGCCTGGGACATTGATGAAGAACTTGATTTTGCGATTTGCGATTTTTTGATGAGTCAGGAGAAATAATGCCTGTCGTTTTGTTTTCTGCTCCTTATATGATTCAATCGTTGGAACGCTTCGAACCAGTATTTAAGAAGCATCACATTGATTTGATTGTCCCTGAAGTTCGCGAACGAATGGATGAAGCCGGCCTGTTGAAATATGCCGGTCAATTCGATGGCACGATCTGCGGCGATGATCAATATTCGGGGCGCGTGTTGGAAGCCTGCGCGCCGCGTTTGAAAATCATTTCAAAATGGGGTACAGGGATCGATTCGATTGACAATGAAGCCGCATCCCGCCTCGGGATCAAAGTGGCGCGCACGCTCAACGCATTCACCACTCCCGTAGCGGATACCGTTCTCGGCTACCTGCTGGCGTTCGTTCGCCGTGAACCGTGGATGGATCAGGCCATGAAGCGCGGTGAATGGAAAAAGATTCCCGGCAAAACGTTGGGCGAATGCACACTTGGTGTGATCGGCATCGGCAACATTGGCAAGGCAGTGACGCGCCGCGCCCGCGCCTTTGGAATGAAAGTGCTTGGCAATGATATTATTGAGATTGACCATGTCTTTATCACGGAAATCGGAATCGAGATGACGAATCTCGAACATCTATTATCGGCTTCCGACTTTGTTTCCGTCAATTGCGATTTGAATCCAACCAGCCGTCATTTAATCAATGCCAAAACATTGGCGATGATGAAGTCTGAAGCAGTCTTGATCAACGCAGCGCGTGGACCCATCGTGGACGAAAAAGCTTTGATCGACGCGTTGCAAACCCAACGTCTTGCAGGAGCCGCATTGGACGTCTTTGAAATGGAACCGCTTTCGCCGGATAGTCCGCTTTTGAAGATGGACAACGTCATGCTCGCGCCGCACAATGCCAACTCTAGTCCTGCCGCGTGGGAACGCGTGCATTGGAATACAATCCGAAATCTGCTGGATGGATTGGAGATTCCGTCTGATGGGTTGATGAATGAAAAATAAAACTGTTCTCATCACTGGCGCGGCTGGAGGTATCGGCCGCGCAACCGTTGCTCTCTTTGCTGAAAAAGGCTGGCGCGTCATCGGCGTGGATAGAAACCCATTCGGCGATGGCTTTCCGAAAAATGGACTCTTCGTTCAGTCTGATATTGCGCGTCCTGAAGACATGCATGCCATCTTTGAGCAAACGTGTGCATTCACCGACGCACTGGATGTGCTGGTCAATAACGCCGCGCATCAAATTGCCAAGCCGTTGATCGAAACAACTGTCGAGGAATGGGACGCGGTGATGGCGTCCAATTTACGTTCGGTTTTTCTAAGTGCAAAGCTGGCTCATCCCTTGCTCAAAACAAATGGCGGCGCAATTGTGAATGTCTCATCGGTTCACGCCATTCAGACCTCGGCCAACATCGCCGCCTATGCCGCGTCGAAAGGCGGACTGCTGGCTTTGACGCGCGCCATGGCAATTGAATTTGCGCCGGATAATATCCGCGTCAACGCGATTCTGCCCGGCGCAGTGGATACTCCGATGCTGCGCGCCGGCCTCGGACGCGGACACGTGGGGCACGGCGATATGCAGGAACGACTAGATAATCTCGCGCGCAAAACGGTCAATGGACGCGTTGGAACGCCTGAAGAGATTGCTCACGCGATTTATTTTCTCGCCGATCATGAGCAATCATCTTTTATGACAGGACAAGCATTGGTTGTGGATGGTGGCGCAACGGCGAGGTTGAGCACGGAATGAAGCAAACTCTCAATAGCCTTCTTCCATCCTCGATTCTCCAAAGCATAAAAAATACTTACGATGCAATTCGCCGCGTTCCTCAACTTCCTGATGCCTATTTGCATCCGTGGCGACGCGAGAGCATTGATAGAATCAAATTATTCAAAGATATTCACAAAGGCAAACGCGCGTTTATCATTGGCAATGGCCCGAGCCTAAAGCAGACCGATCTGACAAAGCTTAAGAACGAATTCACGTTTGGTATGAATCGTATTTATTTATTGTTTCCTGAACTTGGATTTACTACAAGCTATTTTGTTTCTATCAACGATCTCGTCATTGAGCAATGCGCGGATGAGATTGCCGCGCTTTCGATTCCAAAATTTATTGCATGGCATTCCCATCGCCACTTTTACCGCATCCCTGACGAGTTGATGTTTCTGTATACCACGTACACCGGTCCAAAGTTTGTTCACGATATGACGCGCCGTGTTTGGGAAGGGGCGACGGTCACCAACGTTGCTTTGCAACTCGCATTTTATATGGGCTTTCAGCAGGTCATCCTGATTGGTGTGGATCACAACTTCGCATCGAAAGGCGAGGCGAATAAAACGGTCGTGTCCACTGGTGACGACCTAAATCATTTCTCCGCCAATTATTTCGGTAAAGGTTTTCGCTGGCAACTGCCTGATCTCGATACCTCCGAGATTGGATATCAAAAAGCGCGTGACGCTTATCGCAAAGCGGGACGCGAAGTTCTCGATGCAACTGTCGGCGGCAAGCTGACGGTCTTCCCCAAAGTGGACTACAATTCACTCTTCTAAAACTTACGGTTTACGGATTCTAAATGTCATCCTCGCTTCCATCCAAGCTTTTCAACTGGCGCGTCCTCCTCATCCTCCTGCTGATCCTCGGCGCGGCTTTGCGTTTTATCAACCTGACCGTTCCGCCTCTCGACTTTCATCCCGTACGGCAATTTCGCAATCTGATTGTCGCACGTTCCATCTATTATCAACTTCTTCCAAATCCCGATCCACAAAAGTTGGCGCTCGCTAAAGCTTTCTACAACGCGGTGGGACAATACGAGCCGCCGATCACCGAATCAATTACGGCTTGGACGTATACATGGACGGGCGGCGAGAATATCGCTGTGCCGCGTGTTTACGAAACGTTGTTTTGGCTCTTGGCCGGATTAGCTTTATTTGATCTTGCGCGCCGCATCGCATCCCCGAGTTCCGCATTGATCGCGCTGGCATATTATCTGGTGCTTCCCTTTGCGGTTCAAGCCAGTCGTTCTTTTCAGCCTGATCCATTAATGACATCCGCTTTCATCGTTGGAATCTATTTCCTCTATCGTTGGTCCGAAGAGCAAAAATGGAAATGGGCGATCTTTGCCGGTCTCTTTATTGGCTTTGCAGTCTTGGTCAAGATTGTGATTGTTTTCCTCGTAATCGGCGCGGCGATTGCAGCTGTATTATCCGCTCTTGATCTGCGCTTCTGGAAATCGCTTCAAGTCTGGGCCATGATGGCTTTGATGGTAATCCCCGCATTTATCTATTACATCCTTGGGCACCCAGGCCGTTCGGATGAATACTTTTTTGCATGGACAGTAGACCTCATCAAACTGATCACGACCACCAGTTTTTATGCTCATTGGCTGGGATTTATCGGATCATTATTTGGATTGACGATTCTGTTTCTTAGCATCGCTGGGATGTTTCTCGCTCCGCCGCGTCTGCGCTGGATGTTGATCGGAATCTGGGTCGGATATATTTGCTATGGTCTGACACTTCCGTATCAGATGTATACGCACAGTTATTATCACATTCAGTTGATACCGGTGGTCGCTTTGGGATTGGTTCCAATCATCGAAACGGTGGCCGTGCGCGTGTCCCGCGAGGCGCGCTGGCTTAAAGCCGTGCTGATTGCTATTGTTGTTTTCGTCATTGGATATCAAGCCTGGATCGCGCGCTCGGATCTGGTGGCGCAGACAGCGGATTATCGCCGTGAACCGGTGTATTGGGAAAATATGGCAAAGGCGATTCCAGCGAATTCAAATTTGATCGGCCTGACACAAGATTACGGTTATCGTCTGATGTATTATGGCTGGCGAAAAATTACATTGTGGCCTTATGTCAATGGTCTAACAGCAGTCAAGGGCACAAGTGTCAACGCTCAAGCTAAATTTTCCGAGCTGGTTGCGGGCCGGGATTATTTTTTGGTATCTGCTTCAAATCAGTTGGACGCGCAACCAGAATTAAAGAAAATCCTTGATGGATATACTGTTACCGAGCAAGGGGAAGGGTTTGTTTTGTACGACTTACATAAACCCAAATAGGTTGCGCATCAACGCGCTTGCATTCCATGATCCTTGTTTCCATTGTCACGCCATCTTTCAATCAATCTGCCTATCTTGAACAGACCGTGCGGTCTGTTCTTGAGCAGGACTATCCCGATATTGAATATCTCGTCATAGACGGCGCATCCACCGATGGAAGCGCCGACATCATCAAGAAATATTCATCACGTTTGGCATATTGGATTTCAGAAAAAAATTCGGGGCAAGCGGACGCCATCAACAAAGGCATGAGACGCACGAAAGGAGAGATCGTTGCCTGGCTCAACTCGGATGATTATTATTTACCCGGCGCAATCCAATCGGCAGTCGCGGCGTTTGAATCGAATCCACAAGCTGTGATGGTCTATGGCAATATGCTAGCAGTGGACCAAAATGGCCAAACCATCAATCAATTTCGGTATCGCCAACTAACCCTCGAAGATTTGTTTTGTTTTCAAATCATTGGTCAGCCCGCGGTTTTTATGCGACGCCAAGCTTTCGAAAAAGCTGGTGGGCTTGACCTCAACTTTCATTTTATGCTCGATCACCAACTTTGGATCAAGCTTGCCGCACAAGCTCAGATCGTTCACATCAATCAGACTTGGGCCGCGGCGCGTTATCATCCATTGGCAAAGAATTGACTTAAAGCCGCCGAGTTTGGGCGCGAAGCTTTCCGTATTTTAGATTGGGCAGAAACTCAATCGGATTTGGCTTCGATATCGCAGCGTGTCCAGCGCCGCGCTCGCGCTTCGGCTCAACGCGTCAATGCGCGTTATCTGCTTGATGATGATCAGTCTTGGAATGCGCTCAAAGCGTGGATGCGCGCGTTGATCATCCATCCGCCGACTGCTTTAGCGCGGTTAAATCTGTTTGGCTCGTCGTTGTTGAATCTAATCGGAATGAATCGAATCCGCATTGCTGTTTTGAATCGTAGACAAAGTCAATATCAATCCAATGACAAAGTTGGTGCGAGAAAATAATAAGATGAAACGCATTTGGAAAACACTTTCACTACTTTTGGTAACGGCTCTCATTACTGGCTGTTCGGTTTCCGTGCCGGGATTGAAACCATCTCCGACTTCAACTGCTACGCCTCCGCCAACGCTCGTACCGTTAAAAGACGTAACCGTACTTCCAAAGGCCAACCGTCCAAACATTCTTTTCATCCTCACCGATGACTTGGATGCGAAGCTTGGCACAATGCAATATCTGCCTGCCGTCCAACAGTTGTTGGTATCGCAGGGTTTATCGTTCAATGACTATATCATCTCCGATTCACTATGTTGTCCATCGCGGACCACCATTCTGAGAGGACAATACTCCCAAAACACTGGCGTGTATACGAATGGTCCGCAAAACGGCGGCTTCGGTCAGTTTTATCAGCTACAACGCGAAAATTCCACCATTGCAACTTGGCTGCGACAGGCAGGCTATCGTACGGCTTTATTTGGAAAGTACCTGAATGGCTATCCAGATCCCTCGAATCGAAATTACATTCCTCCCGGTTGGGATGAATGGGTGAGTCCTGCGAAGGGCAAGCCTTATACAGAATTTAACTACACATTGAACGAAAACGGAAACCTCGTGGATTTTGGCCCGGGTGCCAGCGACTATATGACCGATGTCTTGACCACCCAGGTGGATAATTATCTGCGTGCAATTGCCGGACAACCACAGCCTTTCTTCATCTATCTTGCCACTTATAACCCCCATGAACCGGCAACGCCGGCTCCTCGCTACGCAAATCTCTTTGATAACCTGCAAGCGCCGCGTCTCCCTTCTTTCAACCAAGCAGATGTTTCTGGAAAGCCGCCGAACATCCGGCAGGATCCTCTGTTGACGGAGTCTCAGATCCAAAAGCTTGATGAACTGTATCGGGATCGCGTCCGGTCCATGCAAGCGGTGGACGACTTGCTTGTGAGCGTATTGAATACACTACAGCAGACAGGTCAGCTACAAAACACCTACATTCTGTTTAGCTCGGACAATGGTTATCATATGGGCGAACACCGGTTGATGTCTGGGAAGGCTACACCTTATGAGGAGGATATCGTGGTGCCGCTGGTCATTCGCGGGCCGGGTATTACTGCAGGACAGGTTTTGAGCGGGTATGTGGTGGGAAATACAGACATAGCTCCAACTATCGCAGATCTGGCGGGTGTGGTTCCTCCAGCTTATGTGGATGGCCGTTCATTGGTTCCGCTTTTCGCGCCGGATCGTCCGCCAGAACAGGATTGGCGTCAGGGATATCTCATCCAATATTTTGGTGACGCCGCGAAGGAGAGCTGGTCGGGTCCACAGATGGCTAACTTGGTGCAAGGGTACGGCGAATTATTAGAACCCCCCGATCCAGATCAGACGGAAGACACTATGTATCCTCCCGCCATTTTCCTCGGAATCCGGACTCCTCAATATACGTATGTCGAGTATCCGAGTGGCTTTCACGAACTGTATAATATCTTGAAGGATCCGTATGAGTTGAGCAATCTTGCATTTACAGCCGATCCGGGCTTGCTAAGTCAGTTTTCGGCATGGCTCAAGCAATTGGCGTCGTGTGCCGCGGCTTCCTGTCACTCCGCCGAGCAGATTGGAATTCATTAAATGCTCATCATGTAGTGATAGAATTGCGACCTTGTGAATACCTATCCTTCAACGAATCGTTCTTTCTTTGCCTCGCGCTGGCTGTTGATCGGCACCTTGGTTCTGCTCTTCGGCTTGGGTTTCGGCATTCGCTTATATCAATTGACGAATTTGCCGCTTGATTTTCAGCCGACGCGCCAGCTGCTTTCGATGCTCAAAGCGCGCGGCATGTATTACGCGACGGACCCGCCGGGCATTCCTGCCTGGCAGAAACAAATGGCGATCCAGCAATGGAAAACGCGCGCAGATGTTGAGCCATCCATTCTGGAAAATATCGTCGCATTCACATATCGCTTCACCGGCGAACATTTTTGGATCGCGCGCATCTATTCATCGTTGTTCTGGATTATCGGCGGAATATTTCTTTTCCTGCTAGTGCGCGGTTTGATTTCTGTGGATGGTGCAGTGATTGCCACTGCATATTATCTTTTCTTTCCGTATGCGGTAATCGCCAGCCGTTCATTCCAGCCTGATCCTTTCATGGTGATGAGCATCTTGGCGTTTTGGTGGGCGTTCTATCGCTGGACAAATAATCCCTCCTGGACTTGGACGCTTCTTGCTGGACTTTCAGGCGGTCTCGCCATCCTGATCAAATTCTCAGCCGCCTTTTTTGTGATCGGCGCGGCGCTCGGACTTGGGTTTGGAAAATTTTCCCTGCGCGACCTGATTCGCAAACCGCAAGTTTGGATCATGGCCCTGCTTGGAATTTTGCCAGCCGCGGCGTACCTCTATGATGGATTGATATTAAATAATTTCCTTCGCCAACAATTTGGTGGACGATTTTTCCCTTCACTGTTATTGAGTCCCATCAATTATATAAATTGGGAATCCAAAGCCGCACTGGCGGCGGGCGGCCTGGCAATCATGTTTGGACTGCTGGGCTTGTTCTTCGTCCGCGAAAGAAGCGCAAGATTTTTCTTGTTCGGTCTATGGGGCATGTATTTTCTCTATGGCTTGTATTTCGATTATCATATTGCCACACATGATTATTATCAATTACCTTTCCTCCCTATAGTAGCAGTTTCGCTTGCACCGCTTGCAGATTGGTTCCTCGCGCGATTGGCCGAGTTGAGTGCCGAACGCTGGCTACGAATGGCTGCAATCCTCTTCCTTGTATTTGGTTTGTTTTCTGCACTATGGGATATTCGTGATACGCTTAAGGCGGTGGATTATCGTCCGCAAGCCGCCATGTGGGCTGAGATTGGCGATAAGCTGGGACATGGCGCGGGCGTGGTGGCGCTGACTCAGGATTATGGCCAACGTTTAAATTATTGGGGCTGGCAGAATGCTGAAATTTGGCCGAACTCCGGCGATATTGATTATCACGAGTTGCGCGGCGCGTCGTTCAACTCCAGCACTAATTTTGCCAGGATGACGAATGGCAAAAATTTATTCCTTGTTACCGATTTTCAGGAACTCGGCCGCCAGTTTGATTTGAAGAAATCCCTCTCGGCTTTTCCTGTTTATGCCCAGGGTGATGGTTATATTATCTATGATTTACGCAATCAGCCCGCGCCTTAAGGGTTATGCAGATGCCTGTTTTTGAATCTAAAAGATCACAGTCTGTTCTTTTCCGCGTTGCACTTGGGTTAGGCGTGGCATCCGTGACAATTGCGTTGGGTCTGTTTGCCTATCTTGGCACATTCACGCGCTTTTTAGCCGATGATTACTGTGATACAGTTACTGTCCATAGCGGCCCGATCTTGCAAGTTGTGATCCACTGGTATGAAACGATATCGGATCGCTTCTCAAATCTCCTCTTCGTTGCCTTGAGTGAATTCCTGTTCCCGCATAATGTGGAGATTTTACCTGTTATTGTGATTTTCTTGTGGACCGCGGCTCTGACTTGGCTGGTATATGAGACCCGACGAATGATCAGATGGCGATGGCATTTTTTTCTTGACTTTTTTCTCGCCGCATCGCTCGCCTTCTTTGCCATCTTGCAGGCTCCCAATCGTTTTCAAACCATTTACTGGCGTTCCGCCATGGCAACACACTTCGCACCGTTGTTATATCTAACTGCGTTCGCCGCTTTCCTTTTGGTGTTGATTCGCAGAAACGAGAGTCGCTACCCCACTGTTTGGATTGGCTTCCTTTGTCTCATCCTTGCCTTTTTTGGGGGAGGGTTTTCCGAGCCGCCGGATGCAGTATTGATCATCGCCTCGGCGTTGGCGCTCGCGTCGGTCGGGATTGGCGTGAAAGGAGAACTTCGGCGTCCGGCGTTGATCCTTCTGGGTT
Organism: uncultured Chloroflexia bacterium; assembly: GCA_963783295.1. Taxonomy (GTDB): domain Bacteria; phylum Chloroflexota; class Anaerolineae; order Anaerolineales; family Villigracilaceae; genus Fen-1038. The sequence goes on from CAWAMX010000006.1 coordinate 118,110, forward strand.
GGACATTGGCAGGCGGTCTCCTCGCGCTGCTTGTGATGGCTCTTTCCCCTGGCAATTTAACTCGTAGTCAGATTCATCGGCCCGACTTCATAGATTTGATATATAACACGGTTTTGTATTCGGGTTTGTTTGTTTCAGACACTTTCTTAACCCTTCCTCTTCCAACCTTTTTTTCTATCGTAATTCCATTTTTCCTGTTTTACGGAATGTTTGCACCATTAGCTTCTATATCTCCCGCAAACATACGGGCTTTATTAATCATCATGACAGCGATACCCATTTTGGCCTTTGCATTGATTGTGGCTGGTTTCGCACCAAGTGTGTATGGGCAGGCTTTTCCGGCAGAGCGCGCTCGCTTTATTGGCTGCTTGTTAATGACTGCCGCCTTGATGATTGAGGGTGCCTGTTTTGGAATCGTTCTTGCGCACTGGAAGATGCGCTGGTTGTCAATGACGACCACCTTGGCAATGATTTTATTCGCCATCTCCGCTCTTTATCCTCTTCGCGCTGCCTGGGCGGTTGTGCAGAATAAACGACCCTACTATAGCTTCTGGTCATCCGTATGGGATTACCGTCAAGCGCAGATCATTGCCGACAAATCAAAAGGTGAAAAAGACATTGTGACTTTTCGAATGTATAGCATCGAAGGTGTTGGAGAACTTCAATCTGATCCGAAGTTATGGATTAACGGTTGCGCCGCTAATTATTATGGCGTTCATTCCATCAGTGCGCCATAGATTTATAAGCATGATTGTCAAACCTTCTTCTATTCTTGTGACGGGTGCGCATCGTACTGGAACAACTTGGGTTGGAAAAATGTTATCTGCCAATCCACATACAGCCTACATCAGTGAACCGCTTAACGTGTGGCATCGTCCCGGAGTTTTGAGTGCCCGCCTGACGCATTGGTATACTTACATCTGTGCTGAGAACGAGTCGGAATATCTCGCTCCTTTCATGGAGGTTCTTTCGTATCACTATCATCTCCTGGATGAAATCAAGGCGATCCGCTCTCGAAAAGATCTCCTCCGCATGGGACGCGACCTTGGCATCTTTTGCCGCGGCGCGCTGATGCGTCAAATTCCTGTGTTGAAAGATCCCTTTGCAATTTTTTCTTTGCCGTGGTTTATTGAGCGGCTGAATTGCCGAGTGGTTGTCACGGTAAGGCACCCTGCTGCATTTGCCAATAGTCTCAAGCGACTCAATTGGCTTTTTGATTTCGGTGACCTGCTGCATCAACCATTATTGATGCGCGATTATCTCGAACCGTATCGCAGGGATATGCAATCCGTGAAAGCCGATGATATTATCGGGCAGGCCAGCCTGCTGTGGACGATAATCTATCGTACGATTTATGTGGTCCATCAGCGGATCCCCGCCATCACGATGGTTCGCCATGAAGACCTTTCGCTTGATCCGGTTTCCGGCTATCGGACTTTGTATCAATCCTTGGGCTTAGATTTTACGTCACGTGTTGAGCAGACAATTCTTAAATCGAGCAGTTCGGAGAATCCAACTGAACTCTCCCAGAAAAAAACCCATTCCGTGAAGCTTGATAGCCGCGCGAATCTGGATAACTGGAAACGCCGCCTCGCCTCCGACGAGATCGGACGTATCCGCCGCGTGACGGAAGAAGTTGCACAACTTTATTATCCCGAAGTGAATTGGAATTAAACTTGCCTCTTCCGCTTGTTTCGATTGTCACGCCATCCTTCAACCAGGCGCGTTACTTAGAAGCTACCATCCAATCGGTGCTTTCGCAAAACTATCCGCACTTGGAATATATCATCGTGGATGGCGGTTCAACTGATGGAAGCATTGAGATTATCAAAAAATATGAAAACAAACTTGCATGGTGGGTAAGCGAGAAAGATCAAGGTCAGACCGACGCGATCAACAAAGGTTTGGCTCATGCTAAGGGGGATATATTGGCTTGGATCAACTCTGATGATGCGTACGAATCGGGCGCCTTATCATCCGCTGTGGATTTTTTACAAGCTCATCCTGAACACGGTCTGGTCTATGGCGATGCAAATTACATCAATGAGGTTGGTAGTGTAATCGGACGCTTTCCTGCTGCGCAGACGGATTTGGTTCGATTGCGACGCGGGTATGTTCATATTCCACAACAAGCTGCATTCTTTCGCGCCGATTTGTGGCGCGCGGTCGGACCGCTCGATCCTTCCTTTTATTTCGCGATGGATTATGATTTATGGGTGCGGCTGGCGATGCATTCGCGGGTAAAATATGTTCCGCAGACCTGGGCCAATTTTCGCCTGCACACTTCTGGCAAGACCATCAGAGCGGATGATCGTTGCTGGCCTGAAATGTTGCGTGTTCACTATCGTGACGGCGGGAGTTTTTTATCGGTGATCGTTGCGAAGTACTACATCCGTAAGTTGATTGCGCCGCTTTGGAGTTTGCGCCTGCGGCGAAAATTGCAGTTATGAACAATAAGAACGATCTTCTAATATCCAACAACGAGTATCCAATATGAATTTTCTTTTTACCTCTCCTTCATCTGATGACTTCATTCACCTGCTCAAAGCCTGGAAGTTTTGGCTGTTGGGCGCAGTCATCGGTGCGTTGATTGGCACCGCGATTTATTATCTTGCGTTGCCGCCATATCGGGCGCGCGCTTCGGTTAACGTGGACTTTCACCTGGAACAGGCCTGGCCGCAAGATACGGATCGCGAGCAATTCTATTATCTCGAACGTGAGACGCGCAAACTGGAAGAGATTGCTTGGTCCGATGCGGTGCTGAACTCGGTTGCATCACAAGTCCACGGTGTGACAGTTGATCAGATGCGTAGCGGGAAGCTTCAATTGAGCCAACCTGGCGTCGGTGGCTGGCATTTCTATGCCGACGATAATGATCCAAAGATTGCTGATGCACTCGCTTCGGCATGGGCGTCAGCCTTTGCTAATCAAGCACATACGGAAGTGATTGCGTCATCAACAAGCGGATTAGAACCATATATCACTGTCGATGCTGATCAGACACAAAATATTCCAACCAAACGTTTGTTTAGTGTAAGCACATATTTACTTGTTGGCGCAGTGGCAATTTTGGCGTTGGGTGCGCTTGTTGTTCTGTTCTTTCATCCGAATCCTGTTTCGTCCAAGTAAAAATGATTAAGTCTGTGCGCTCTTTTTTTCATCTCGATCATATCGCCCGCGTCTTATGGGCGGCTGTTTTGTTGACGTTGCCTGTCACCAGCTTTCGATATTTTCCATTCATGAGCGCGGAGACATATGTCCGTCCATTATCGGCATATCCGCTAGCGTTGTTGTTGATTGTTTTGTTCATTCAATTTCTGCGGGATCACAAGCGTCTCACTTGGCCGGGCGCGTTCACACCGTTAACAGCGTTTGTTCTCGCCACTTTAGCGGCGACCGTTATCGGAGTCCTGTTTGGACCGCTGGTTTTGCGCGGTCAGGCCTATTGGGGCCGCGCCATCCGCGCTTGGGCAACATTAATCATTGGTCTGGCTTTTTTTGTTAGTGCGGTTTGGATAAATCGTAATGAAGATGAATTGCGATTCACTGTCAAGTGGATGCTGGTTGGCTTTGTGCTTGACATTTTGTGGAGCGGCGTGCAGGGCGCGACATTTTATTTGCATATCTTGCCCAAGCCATTGGTGACCCACCTGCAACTTGCTTTCTCGATGCGTGAATTGATTCGAACGAATCGAATTTCGGGAATGGCTTATGAACCGGCCTGGTTGGCTGGCGAGATCGCGACGATTTATCTGCCGTGGCTTTTCGCTTCGCTCTTGACCCGCGAGCGGGTGACGCGTTTTAGATGGTTTGAACTTGTCCTGTTGATATGTGCGGGCCTGATCCTATTGGCCACGTTTTCGCGTGGCGGCCTCGCGACGGTTGCCGCGACCATTGTTCTTACTTTATTTTTTATCGGCGGCGAATATCTCCGTGCTGCGTGGAAGTGGTTCATCTCCGGCTTTCGTAATGCAAAGGGAATGATCCTGCGCATGGTCATGATTTTGGCTGTGGTGGTTATTGCGTTTGGCGCGGTGTTGTTCCTCAGTCGCAAAAATTATGTTTCGCGATTGTGGAATACGCAGGCATCCGACGTACAGGATTACTTGATTCAAAATTCTGCGGGTGCGCGCGCTGCATATATTTGGGGCGCGCTGGGGGCATATCGCGATCATCCGTGGACAGGCGTAGGGCTGGGCGCCGACGGTTTTTACATTTATCAGAATCTGCCGGATTGGATCATGACAATGGTTCCGGAAATCGCCTCGCAGCTGAGTCCAACCAGTACACTATATCCCAATGCGAAGAATCTTTATGTGCGCCTTTTGGCGGAAACCGGTTTAATCGGTTTTGTTCTTTTTGGGGCTTTCCAACTCTTCATCCTCGGTGATATGATCACTGTGTTGAAAATGCGTACAGCACTCTGGCGATATCTAGGAATCGCCGCGCTATTTTCATGGCTGGGAATCATCTTTTATAATATGACACAGGATTCTTTTGCCACTCCCTTTATCTGGCTCAATCTCGGAATCTTCGTTGGGATGTCGGTATTATCCGCGCAATTCTCGGCAAAGACCCAACGACTATCTGCATGACAAATATGTAATTATTTTGCGTGCTAGCCACTTCTTTTGTTATCATTAACCTATGCAAACATACGAAACTCCTTACATCTCCGACTGGTTTGCAATTTCATTGCGTTGGGCAGTGATGCTCGGCTGGGTGATCTCATTGGCATTAGGCGGCCTATTGACGACCTTGCCGCTTTTCTGGCCCATCGGTGCAATGGTCGCATGGAATATGGGGATGACCGTCCTGGCCAGTCTTAACACTCGTATTAAGTACCATCGTCAGGTCAGTCTGGCGGTTGATCTTTTGCTCAGTGGAAGCTTCTTTTGGGCACAAGGAGGTTTGGCAGGGCCTGTTGCATGGGCAGGTATTTTACCCATTCTTGCCGGAGCGGTTTATTTTGAATATTGGGGTACGTTGATCAGCGCGGGTTTATTTGCTGCTCTCACGATTGGGAGTGCCTATTTTTATATCCGAAGTTTCTCTTTGCCGGTAATGGGCTGGGTCGGGATGTATTTGATTTTGGGCGCGTTGTTCGGATTTCTTGGCCGACAACTGGCAACCCGCTTACATGTTATGCGTCAGAAATGGCTTGAGGTTGAAAATAGGAAATATTCGAATTCAGAATGAACGCCTGCGTGCCATCTATGAATTGACTTCAACGCTAACCGCAACTCTTTCTTATAAGCGTGTCCTTGATTCGGCCCTTGACCTTGGGCTTGCCGCGCTCAACCCCGATCCAGATCAGCACACTGATGATCCGCTGGTCAGCGCCGTGCTGTTGTTCAAAGGCGGACAATTGCGAGTCGGCTCGGCTCGCCGCTTTACACAAGCCGACATGCGTGTGACATTTGCCGCTGGGGAAGGAATTTTGCAAAAAGTCTTTGATGAGGGCGAACCGATTTCTTCCAAAGACATCGGCTATGATCCGGAATTAGGGCGGGTGATTGCTTTTCGTAACTGCACATCTGCTTATTGTTTTCCATTGCGAAGCGGATTTAATGTTTATGGTGCGATGATCTATGCTCATCCTGATGCCAATTACTTTACGCCTGATCGTTGCGACATGCTCGACATGATCGGGCGGCAGTCTGTGGTGGCGATTCAGAATGCGCGCTTGTATCAGGATTTGGTTGAAGAAAAGGAACGCATGGTTGAAGTTCATGAAGAGGCGCGTAAAAAACTGGCACGTGATCTTCACGATGGGCCAACGCAATCCGTGGCTGCCATGGCCATGCGTATTAACATTGCCCGCCGTCTGGTCGAGAAAGACCCAAAGTCGGCGGTGGATGAGTTGTCTAAGATCGAGGAGTTGGCACATCGAACCACAAAGGAAATTCGCCATATGCTTTTCACCCTGCGACCCCTCATTCTTAAATCGCAAGGCTTGGGTGCGGCACTCAAATCCATGGCTGATAAGATGCGTGAAACCTACAACCAAAATGTCGGTGTCAACATTGATGAAAAAATTGCCTCACAAATGGAAATGGGAAAACAGGGAGTGGTCTTTTATATCATTGAAGAGGCAATCAACAATGCCCGCAAACATGCCAACGCCGCGAATATCTGGGTGAGGATGGGAACCTTCCAGCCGGGATTGGCTTTGCTTGAAATTGAAGACAATGGCGTTGGTTTTGATGTGGAAGCGGTTAATAAGGCATACGATAAACGCTCCAGTCTTGGCATGGTTAATTTACGTGAGCGGACTGAATTGGTGAATGGCTTGCTGAACATTCAATCCGCGGTAGGCAAAGGCACCAAAGTACAAGTTTATATCCCTCTAACTGAAGAAGCAGCCGACCGTTTGCATCACGCCCGGTCGCACTAAAATTCATTTATGCCTACAGCTGCAAGTCTATATTATTTTGCTCACGAGGCAAATAATCATTTACGCCCGCCTGTTATTTTGATTCACGGCGCGGGTGGGAGTCATTTATCATGGCCGTCTCAACTCCGACGTCTGCACGATCAGCGCATGTTTGCGCTGGACTTGCCTGCTCATGGAAAGTCGGATGGCATTGGGCATCATTCCATCGAAGATTACGTTCACGATGTTTTGGAGTTCATGTCAGAGATTGGAGTTTATTCTGCGATTCTCGTGGGACATTCAATGGGAAGCGCGGTGGCGCTTTCAGCGGCGATCTGTTTCCCGGATCGCGTGACCGCTTTGGTTCTGGTCGGAAGTGGAGGGCGTCTGCGCGTTGCGCCTGCTCTTCTGCGCGCCGCATCAAATTCGTCTGCCTTTGAAAACGCGGTGCAAATAATCAATGATGTTTCATTTTCTTCACAATCTAATCGAATAAAGGAATTATCAATGCAACGGATGCTGGAGACACGCCCTGCGGTTCTCTACGGTGACCTCATGGCGTGTGATGCGTTTGATGTGATGGATCGACTTTCAAGGCTTTCACTTCCCACTCTGATCGTTTGCGGCTCAGATGACAAGATGACGCTGTTGCACTCCTCGGAGTTTTTGCGCGATCACATTGCCGGAGCGCGCTTAGAAGTTGTGCCTAACGCTGGTCATATGGTTATGCTTGAACAGCCCGATATCGTATCTGGTCTTCTAGCTGATTTTATAAATTCAATTCCATATCGCTCAGAATGAAAAATTTATCAAAGTATGTTATCCCCAATTCCTAAGGACCAAATATCTTCTTTAGAATTGGTTTTGCATTCATGATCGCTCGAGCCCGGTGGCTCAAGCGATTTTTTTCTTCCATGCCTAGTTCAGCCATCGTGTGATTTACTTCGGGAATGAAAAATATTGGATCATATCCAAAGCCACCCGTGCCGCGCTCTTCAGAAATGATCTCGCCACTGCATTCACCAGTTGCAAATTGAACGGATGGATTACCAGGGACTGCAATGGCAATCGTGGCGTGAAAGGTTGCGGTCCATGGCTGCGGTTTGCTTTTCAGGTTATTCAAAAGATATACGCGTCGGTCAGCGTCAGTGGCATTCGGCTTGGACAAATAGCGGTTGGAGTAAAGTCCGGGCGCACCATTGAGCGCATCTACTTCGAGACCCAAATCATCTGCTACAGAGATCAAGCTGCTGGCATGTGCGAATGCAAGAGCTTTCTTTTCAGCGTTTTCGGCATAAGTGGTACCGTCTTCTACTACCTGGAGGTTTATACCAACATCATTGGGAGTGACCAAATTAACGCCGATGTCTTTTAGCAAATCTTGAATTTCTTCCACTTTGCCTTTGTTGTTGGTAGCGATGAGTAATTTAGGACTATTCATTGTCTATGATTTGCGATCTGTTTTCTATTCGATTCAATGCCCACGCGGCATGTTCGCGTACCATTGGCTCGGAATGATCTAATGCCTTCTTCAGCGCCGGCACAATGGACGGATTTTTGGAATTTCCTAATGCAATAGCAACGTTCCGCATGTAACCTCGATGCTTTGCTCGTTTGACTGGACTGTTTTTAAATTTATGATTGAACTCTTCGGATGTCAACTCCAATTCATGGATCAGATCCGGATGTGGAACATCCTCGCGAGGTGCCAGAGCCGGATCGCCATCAGGCGCGGCAAAACAATTCCACGGACAAACCGTCTGGCAAATATCGCATCCGAAAATCCAGTTGCCAATGAAAGAACGCAGATCGGTTGGAACATTTTCTTTCAGTTCAATCGTTAAATAGGAAATACAACGCCGCGCATCAATTGTTCGATCAGGAAGGATGCATTGCGTGGGGCAGGCTTCGATGCAGCGCATACAAGTTCCACATTGATCGGTTTGAAATGATGAATCAGGCTCAAGTTCAACGCCAAGTAAAATCTCGGCCAGAAGGAAATGGGAACCATGGCGCGGATTAATAAGGCAGGTATTTTTTCCGATCCAACCCAAACCCGCGCGCTGTGCTAAATCCCTTTCAAGGATTGGACCCGTATCGGTATACCAGCGATTAGGAATCGGTTGACCAACCTGTTCTTCGATGAAAGCAACAAGTGCTTGCAAGCGCTCGGAGATCACGAGATGGTAATCATTGCCCCAAGCATAGGACGCGATTTGTCCTTCGATGGCATTCACACTTGCTTTAATGGGAGCCGTTTTCGGGTTGGCATAAGGAAGCGCCAGCACAAGGATGGATTTACACTCAGGCAGAATCAAGCGCGGATCGGCACGCCTAGAACGGGAAGGTTCATTCGCCAAATAATCCATTGTGGCATGTTGTCCTTGATTTATCCAGTTTTCAAAAACAGCTATATGTGGAGGCGAGTCGGGAGTCGTTACGCCGGCCAGGAGAAATCCCAGCCTGCTTGATTTGGCCTCGTGTATTATTCTTTCCTTCAGTTCTTTGGGAGTGATCATTGTCAACAAGTCTGAGAAGGTTAATGTTAATTTCTACATGTAATTCACGATTGCGGTTTATTGTAACCTTCTTCACCAAAATATTTACAATCTGCCGCATTATCTTGAATATCTCTTGCTGATCCTCTCTGCTTTGAAGGTTGGCATTTAGAGATTCCATGCCGGATTGCAAATCGGCGATGGCTGTCAAGAGTCCGTTGGATGCACCGTAGAAAATCATGCTGAAGAGCTTCAGAAAGGTTGGCGCACAAGCATGCAATTAGGAATTCGCCAAAACTTATGACCAAGCGAGTTAACATTCGCGGTTAGATTATAATTCTCACATTCTAAATGGTATAAAATCAAGGACAGTATCATGAAATCCTTTCGGAAAGAACTTTGGTTTAATCTTCCCACTCGACGCCGATTTGTAAATATAACCCCAGATGTGGAAACAATCAAGTTGAAGTAGCCTGGCGTTCTTTACTGAGCCAATATATGAGCAGATGAACCAAGTTACCAACCCAGGCCCATGCAAGATCCGGTAATACAATTATTGTGCATTGGAGGTGGAAATGACTAACGCTTGGAAAGCAATTGTACGCATCACCTTAATCCTGCTTACATTTATAGGATTTGTTTCAATCGCCTGTAGCACAACTCAGGATTTCATCAACAATAACGCCGTGCCCACCGTCAGCCAAAACTCGATGAACGCAGTCGTAGCCCAGACAGCCGCAGCGGCTGCGACCCAGACTGCACAACAGATTTATCTCTCAACAGCTACACCGACACCTTCTCAAACAACTCAAGCCACACCCACAAACACATTTGTCACAGGCGAATCCTCACCAGAATATCTTTCTTCATCTGCAACGCCTATCTGGATCAACGGATTTGAAATTGGCAATCCCACGGCTACCCCACTTGGCAATGATATTACGGACCCAAACTTCATTAAGGGAGTCGAAGCCTTCAATGCAGATGATGACCAAGATGCTATCAGCCTAATGACCGAGGTTATTACGGCTGATCCAAATTTAGCCCCCCCGTATCGATATCGAGCAACTGTTTACTGGTCTCTGAAAGATTGTGCATCAGGGTGGACAGATATTGAGAAGGCCCTATCGATTAATCCTAATTATGCAGCGGCATGGGTAACTCACGGTTTACTGGAAGAATGTAATGGGAACAGTCAACAAGCGATCGAAGATTACCAAAAGGCCATATCAATCGATCCCAGTCTCGCGTTTGCTCATCAAAATTTAGCGGTTAGTTATTATCACCAGGGAGATTACGAAAGTGCGCTCCAGGAATACAGCATCGCGGTTTTAATCGATCCTACAAGATCTGGAGCATGGAGTGGGGAGGCGGAGGCACTGGGCCAGCTTGGCCAGTACGTGGAATGCATTCAAGATGCGACCACAGCACTTCAAGTTAATCCAGAGGAAACCCTGGCCTACTCCGACCGAGCTTTCTGTGAGCTTCAAATGAGTAATTACTCTGCCACGGTAGCAGATTATCAAAATTATGTGGCGGGCGATCCCTCTGATTTAGGCGCCTGGTATAACCTAGGTCTCGCACAAAGCGACACAGGCGATCTTCAAGGCTCTATCGCCTCATACACAAAAGCCTTGCAGTTGAAACCGGATTACTACGAGGCTTACACTAATCGAGGAATTGATTACAATCTGTTGGGTGAATATCAACAAGCTCTCGGAGATTTCAATCAAGCCATCAAACTTGGTAAAGACCCAATCGCTTATTCAGGTCGCGGCGATTCCTATTATGAATTGGCAGAGTACGAAAAGGCGATAGCGGAGTATCAGGAATTGCTCACTCTACTTCCGAATAACGCCCACTGTTACTGCTTCTTATCCTTTACCTATTTTGCATTGGGAAGGTATCAGGATGCGATTGATAATGCGGACAAGTCCCGCGCAATCAACCCCGAATGTGGTGGAGCAAAACTTCTTGAAACTGAGGCGCGCTCGTATTACGCGTTAGGAAATTACAATCAAGGGCTCCAATATATGGATCAGGCACTCGGAATGCAACCATACGCTCTCGGATATTATTATCGAGGAATCATGTATCAAGCTGCTGGAAGAAAGCTCGAAGCAATTCAGGACTTGCAGGAGTTCCTGGCAACGGTGCACGGCCCTGACAAGTATGAGAAGGAAATTGCGGATGCAAAGGCCAGACTTGCAACACTCGCATCAAGTTCGGTTGATCGAAGTATGGCAACACCAATTCCTGTTCTTAATTTTCCTTCCGGATTGGATACTGCCTATATTTTTGACCCCGAGACAGGTACCGGCAAAATCGTCTTGAAACCTAATGACTACCCGATGTTCAGGCTTCAACCCGCAGAACCCCAAAAAGTTAAAACAGTAAAAAATATTGTTATCAATCTTATAACTTTTACACAAACACAAGCGCCTGCAATCCAAATCTATATGTATAGTCCCACTGGAGGGGGTTGGAAGTTCTTGGAACCTGTATGGGGGGAAAACGCCGTGGAAAATCCGGAGGACCTTGTGTACCCTACCGGGGATATGATTATTGCAATTCGTAATTATGGAACTACAACGGTAACCATTGATAATCTGACCATCACGATCGTTTTTGAATCCGGAGATGGAGAAACTATAAGAATAGGGCCTTAAATGATTAAGCAAGGATAGTATATAATATTAGTGATTATAGGCAATTCTAGAGAAATTACAGTCCAGATCACGAACCGTCCCGTTCAGATGTTACCGATCAGCTTAGTCTTGCCCTTGGCTCGAAATAGGTATTTGCCAATGTTGTTTCATACCCTGCCAGGTCAACTGAAAAGTGTATGCTTTTTGTCCAGAACATGAACATGTTGTGGCAAATTCCAATCAGTCGGGGTCATAATGTCACTGTCAAGTAGACGGACGCGGTTAAATCAAGTTTACAGGTATAAATCCCGGACGGCGCGTTTCGTTCACTTCACAACAATTTTTACATAGAGAGGCTTTGCATGATAGAGGCCTTGGATGTCACTACCAAACAAATTATTACCGTTGGCGTTTTGCAGAGTCCAAGCACTGGAGTACGAACCGGATTGGGCAGGCGCGATGAAGTTGACTGAAATTTCTATTTCCTGCCCTGGTGTAACAGGAAAAGGCAGTGGCTGTGGCTGGCCGGACATTTGTGTAGCGTATCCGGCATAAATGATTTTGTAGCCCGTGTTCCATGTGCAGGTGCCACTATTTTTGATCTTCCAGGTTTTGACAAAACTTTGTCCAGCCGTCATTTGTGTATTATCGGGGATATTGACATCCACGGTTGTATCGTCCCACGAGTATTCGTCACAAAGAAGAATCTGAGTTGCGCCTGGATGGCCTATTTGCGTAGGCACGAGGGTGGCTGTAATCTGACCTGTTGGAATCAGGGTGGGTGTGGAAAGCGATGTGGGTGTGCCAAGCGATGTGGGTGTGCCAAGCGATGTGGGTGTGCCAAGAGATGTGGGCGTCGAAGTCGGAGCCGCTGATGCCTCCGCTGTGAGCGTGAAGTTTGCGACGACGGTTTGTGCGGCTGCTGTCTTGATGAACACTAGGTCCTGCGTGGGTGTGGCAGACTGTGCAGGAGCGCAGGATATAAGCAGAAACATTCCAATCCATGCAATGGTGAATAATTTAGTTTTCATCGTGGTTCTCCTATGTTACTCACTTTGAAACTTTGATGGTTACGCATGCCACTTGGCCAAACCAATAGCCCTGATCGGTTTGCATTTTCCAGCAACCGGTATAGTTGTTCTGCACGGACGGGGCAGTCAGTCTAATACCGAAATCTTTGCTTCCTCCCGCTGGGACGGAATCCGTTGTCAATGGGATTGTGAGAGAACCTGTGCCCAATTTAGTTCCATAGGCAAAGGCGAACTTAAATCCAACACTCCACGCACAAGTTCCTGTGTTTTTCATGCGCCATGTCTTTGTAAAAACCGCCCCGGGTGTTTCCACTGTGCCATCTGGGATGGTTATATCCTGAATAAATATCGAGTCGGCACAACCCACCGCAGTGGAACTGGATGTTGTTGGTACAGCAGCGGAAGTGTTGCCCACAGGCGTGAGGACTACGAGGGGAGTGACTGAGCCAATGGCATTTGTGTTAGGGGACGTGAGTGTGGATTCCGCAGAGATGGTGGGCAGAGGCGCAAGAGTGGACAATTCGGTTGGGCTGGCCAACGCGGTTGCCGACACAGCCTGAGCGGTTTGCGTCAACTGATCATTCAATTGAGCGATCATTGTACCTGCAACTGAAGTGTAAACAGCATTGGCATCAGCGGTTGGTTCAGGTGCTTTGTTTATGTTACAAGAAGCCAGGCCAAGAGCCAGCAAAATGGCGGTGGTCGGCCATAGATATTTTTTAAGTCGCACCACGAAACACCTCCAGTTATTTCTAGATGTTGACAGTTAATATGCGGCATACATCAGAGCCGCTTGCAGGAAAATAAGACCTTTCAAGGTTTCAGCTCAGTTGCCCTTGGAGATTGCTTTCACGATTCATTATATCGCACCTCGCTTCAGGGCGTTGCAGTGGGGGTTGCCGTGTTGGTGGCTGTAGGCGTATTTGTGGCAGTTGCTGTAGGTGTACTAGTGGCGGTTGCGGTATTTGTTGCTGTGGATGTGTTGGTAGCAGTCGCTGTATTCGTGGCTGTCGGCGTTGATGTTGCGGTTGCAGTGCTGGTCGCTGTCGGCAAGGGTCGAACGCCGAGGCGGACAATTCGTGGATCTATCCAAAGCGCTTGATCCCGATAACCGGAGCTGTTCGCGCTCACGGCCAAGGTGAAGGTCACATTTTGACCAGCCAATGAACTGAGGTCCATATCAACAGGCAAATAAAAACCATCGTAGATTTCATGCCATTGGCCCAGAGTGTAGGTGTAGGGGCCGATTTGATAGTTTAGCTCGAATACCACGTCACAGCCATATGCTCGATATTGACAATTGATCAGGGCGCGGAAACGATCACCATACTGAATTTGGAAAGGAGGATACGTTCCGCGAATAAAGCCGTTAAACGCATCCATCGGGACTGTAAGCAATCCCGGTTCATGCTCGGTTTTTCCGCTCTCCATAATTGGATTATCCAAATTAAGAACATACCCTCTTGGATCACCGGCAGTGCCAGGGCAAGGCAGGTTTCCATTGTCGTTTTCCCAGCTTGCATCACAAAAATTTGAGGCGAAATCGTAGGCCTTGTAACTAGGTCCTGAAACATTTACGTCCACCCAAAACGAATTGTTGGCCAGTGGCCCAATCCCAAATAATCCGCCTGAAGCATCGCGCAATTCCCAAAAGCCCTCATAATGTCCATCCGTGTCGGGCGCAGTCATGTCAACGGACAAGTCAATATAGTCGCCGGGATAGACATAACCAGGTAATGGATTGATGATCGGCGCGCCCAATCCATCACCGCTAATAAATACGACCGAGTAGAGCGGCGTCCATGTGCATGAGCCGATATTTTGCACGCGCCACACCTTGGTAAAACCTGTGCCGCGCCGGAGAACAGTTCCATCTGGAATGGTTACATCTTCGACGAAGTATGCCGCATCACATAATACGATGGGTGTAGGAGTGGAAATAGGCGTAAGCGTGAGAATCGGACTGGTGGGGGATGGAAGGCTAGTGGAAGTTTGTGATGAAATGAAGGTCGAAGTCGATTCGATGGCGCTGATGGTTTGCGCTACGGAAGTATAAAGTGCGTTCGCTGTTGCAGCCTGCGGTGTGCTGTTGGCGACAGATGGCAGGTTACATGCCAAGGCCGCTATCAACAAACTAAGCAGGATATACAACAAGCGAGATTTTGTCTTCATGGCATTCTCCGTATTGACTAAGTTGCATCCGATTAACTTGGACGGTTTACCCTTCCGAAAAGTTCCAAATAAAAAGCCGATGCCATCGCACCGGCTTCGTTATTCTGTTTAGATACATTCGTGGTCGAATTGGGCTTCTGTATTAGGAAAAGTCTGCTTGACCGGTGAAAGTACGACGATGTATTCCCAACGAGTTCCAATCTCCGTTCCGACACGGAGCGGCCAGGTATCGCTCACGGCTTTGGTACTCGCCTCAGTAAAGTTGAGGGTTAGAGGACCGCCACGACCGCCATCGCTCTGCGCCCAAGCATACGTAATAGTTATTGGCCCACTGGATGAGATGCTTGCAGTGGTAGTGTATTTAATGTTAGCGCCACAAGTACAACAGCCGGTGACCGATGTAACAGCATATGTTACCGATGTGATACCATAAACCGTTGAAGCACCATTGACCAGGCGTTCCACTGTTGACATTGATGGTCACCCAGAAGGGATTGCCGCTGTCACTGTCACCAAACACCAAGCCCCAGGGCGATTCTAATTTCCAGTACCCCGTATAAGTGCCTTCCGTCGTTGGTGCGGTAAAGACGATCGGCACATCCACATTTTGACCCGGAGCAACAGGTTGCGGGAAGTTAAAGACCATCGCCCCGCCCATCAAATCCCCTGAAACAAAGACAAGTTTCCATGTGGAATCCCAAGCGCACGTCCCGCTGTTCAGGATAGTCCAGGTCTTTGTGAATGTTGCGCCTGGGGTTTCTATCGTTCCGTCTGGAACGGTCTCACTGACGAACGAGGCGCTCGCTGTGCAGAATTTGGTGGCGCTGGTAGATGCGGCTAGCGGAGTTCCGAGAGGAGTGAGGGTCGGAAGTGCAGCGGGGGTACCGGCGGAGGGAGTGTCTGTGTTTGCAACAGGAGCACTTGAGGTGGTGGCGTTCGCGAGCGGCGGAATTGTTGCCAGAGCTAATGGCGTATCCGTCACTGAGGCCGATTGTGTATTTTGGGCTTGTACGGTCATTGCAACGTCCGTCGCAATAACTGACTTGTTGGATGTGCACGATGTTAAGGTGAGAGCAAGGAGAATTATAGTGTTTAAGAAAAGATTAATTTTGAACTTCATTTGTTTCCTTTCGTTCAATAAATAATTATACCCGTTTTGGAAAGCAAAGCGCCTGACCTTAGTCGGGCGCTTTGCTTGTTTGTACGCCCAGCATGGGTGTTGACTAAGGAGTGAAAGACTCTGACAGAGGCTGATTGCGCCAACTGTTAGCTGAAGGCAAGGGCGTCACTGTGAGGTGGGGTCTGGAGGAAGCCGGAGGCAAATCTGCGACCTGATGAACAAGAAACCTATAAGAGGCTGTGAGGCCGGGCGAGTTGGCAAACGACAACGAAGCCCGATGCAGTCAAAGGCCGAAGCAGTAAATGGGACAGGGATGCAGAGAAAGTCAACGTTCTTACCTGGGGAGACCTGCCATTAGACCGGAAAACTGGGAACCCTGATTGAGAAATCAGACTGAATTGGCAGGGGTCCTGAGAGAACACAGGATACCAATCAGCCGAGGCCGAAGTACCACCACCATCGGGTGGGAAGGGCCGAACATCAAAGCGGAGTAGTAACTTGAGCAGCTTGCAGGATGAACACAGAAGGCAGCCTTTCCCGGATAGGGATACTGCGGAGCCAGCGAAGTCGGTGAAGCCGACGGGATTGGAACCGAGGGCCGAGCCGTCCACAATGCGAGACGAGCGAACATCCGACGCAGGGCTATGGGAAAAGATTTGGGAAAGACAGAACTTGCTCATAGCGATGAAGCGAGTAGAGAGCAACGGCGGGGCGCCAGGCATCGATGGGATGATGGCGAAAGAACTTCGTCCATACCTGAAGGAACATTGGTTGGAGACCAGGGCAGCTCTCGAAAGCGGGGTCTATCGGCCGAACCCAGTCAGACGGGTTGAGATTGCCAAACCCGATGGCGGGGTCAGGCAGTTAGGGATACCGAATGTACTAGATCGCTTTCTCCAACAAGCGATATCGCAGGTGTTGGTTTCGTTATTTGAACCGCTCTTTTCGGAACACAGCTACGGGTTTCGGCCCGGCCGCAGTGCGCATGGAGCCGTGAGGCAGGCCCAGACGTACGTGCAAGAAGGATACGAATGGTGCGTGGATATCGATCTGGAGAAATATTTTGATCGAGTGAATCACGATATGCTGATGGCACGCGTGGCGCGTGTGGTGAAAGACAAACGAGTGCTCAAGCTGATCCGAGCCTATCTGGAATTGGGAGTGATGATGAATGGAGTAGTAATGGATACAGAAGAAGGCGTACCCCAAGGTGGCCCACTCTCGCCGTTACTTTCCAATATCATGCTGGACGATTTAGACAAAGAGCTGGAAAAGCGCGGGCACAAGTTTGTGCGCTATGCCGATGACTGCAACATTTATGTCAAAACGCAGCGAGCGGGTGAACGAGTAATGGAAAGCGTGAAAGGGTTTCTGGAAAAGAAGCTGAAGTTGAAAGTCAATCCCAAGAAAAGTAAGGTTGAGAAAGTGGGGAAGGTGAAAATACTTGGGTTCAGTTTCTTCAGGCGCAAAGGGATGGTGCTAATCCGAATTGCGAACCGAACGAAGGAACGCTTTATAGAAAAGCTACGCAACCTGACCAAGCGCACTCGGAGCGGCACACTGGAACAGATCCTGGAAGAGATCAACCGTTATATCATCGGTTGGATCGGATATTACCGGCTGGCTGACACACCGAGCCTATTTGAGGAGCTGGACAGTTGGATACGACGACGATTGAGGCAACTGATTTGGAAACGCTGGAAACGAAGTACAACCCGCTATCGAGAATTAGTGAAGCTGGGCGTCCCAAAACAATGGGCACAAGAAGGAGCCAAAGGCACAAGTCCTTGGCGAATGTCTGCCTCACCTGTGATAAATCAAGCCCTGAGCAATACCTATTGGCATAACTCAGGGCTGAAGAGCATCAAAGAACGGTATCACGAACTGCGTTCTGCTTGATGAACCGCCGTATGCGGACCCGCATGTACGGTGGTGTGAGAGGGAGTGGCTAGCCGCCGCTCCCTACTCGATTGTGCTTTGAAAATGCAGTTATCTATGGTGAAGTGCAGGCAGTAGTGAAGGGTTGGTTGCCAAAGTCCTGATGGTTGGGGGAGTTAATATATATGCCGACCCATTCTGGCGTCCCATTCCAGATATGACCGAGTGCCCAGTCATAGTTAATGGATTGTGTTCCAGCGGAGCCAAAGGTTAAAGTAGCTGGTGAATTGGTGCCAGAATTTAATGTCCAAGTATATTTTACGGTTCCTGCACCATTAGTAGTGATATTAGCAGTTACTCGAGGACAATTGATGTGTCCCGCATCACTCCATGTAGACAGTGTATAGGTCACACTTGTCACAGCAAAGGCACTTCCGCCTCCACCTCCTCCACCGTTTACTTTGATTTTCACATAGAAGTGAGTAAAGATCACACCGCTTGCATTACGCAATCCCCAGTTACCTGTGTAGGTCCCATTGCTGGCTGGCGCCTGCAAGTTAACGGAGATGTCCACTGTCTGTCCGGGATTAACGTTGCCAGTCAATACCTGTGCGGTTGGACCGTTCATCACGCTGTCGCTTACAAATACCAGCGCATAGGACGGCGTCCAGGAGCAGCTGCCGATATTTTGCAAGCGCCATGTTTTTGTGAACGCTGAGCTGGCTGGCACAACCGTGTTATCGGGATAAGTCACATCTGTAATGAAAAGTGCATTATCGCAATTTGACGTAGGCGTCGCAGCAGGCAGGGATGTAGCTGGTGCGAGCGCGACCGGTGTAAATGTTGGCGTACTGGCTAACGATGTGGAAGTCGCGGTATCAGCAGGGGACAAGGTCGGCGTATTGTTCGCGGAGAGCTGTGCCTGCACAGTTAACGCAGCCGCGGTCAGGACCGCATCAGGACTTGGCTGGTTTGAGGTATTGGACGGCAGATTGCAGGCCAGCATGGCACCTATGATCACTGCAATTGCCAGGGTGATATGATTCTTTTGCATCGGATTCTCTCCTCTCGAGTAATGCAGGGATTCTAATTCAATACCTGAAAGGAAGCACTCCCCGTTAATTCCTATATGGGAAAGCTATCCTTTTGACAACAAACATGACTCATCCCTAATTTAATAAAGGGAGAGAAAGGGGGCGGTAGGCGAGCCAAAGCCTGGCGAGAGCCATACGCAAACGATAAAGTGGAGTCGAGACGTTTCGGCTCCACTTTCCGGTTCTGTAACAGAAGAGATCAATCAAACGATCAAAGAGGGGTTCATGGTCGGACTGAAGCAGGGAAAGCAAGAAAGCAAAAGCGAGCGCAGCGATCAGGAGTAGTTTTTTTCGATGGTCGCAGAGCAATAATCTTGGGGATTCAAAAGCCAGTTCGGACTTGGTGAAGCGGATGGACATTTCGATTTGCCAACGTCGGGCATAAGCAAAGACAACACGCCAGGCATCTTCGTTGGATTGGATCGGATCGCTGGTAAGCAGATACCAAGGGGTGCGACCGGGTCCAGGCCGAGCGACCACCAACCACAATGGTTGGAAAGGCTGATCTGGCAAGGAAACTGGGACAACGATAATGCCGGTTTTGCGCATACAACGGTGTTTGCAATCGTAAACTTCGCGATGATCCTGGGAACGCTTGCCGCGGGTGATTTGCCAAGCTTTGTGTGCCTGCCCATCCGGGCCAATGAGCTTGTAGTCTTTTTTCCAGCGCAAAATAAAGCGTAGCTTGCGTTTCAGCACTTCCAAGAGCCAGGGTGTACCTGCAAACCCACGATCCCAGAGGTGGATCACCCGCCGACCCCACAATTGGGCTACTTTTTCCATCACTTGCAGCTCCTCGGCCCGCTTGTCACTGGCCTTTTCTCCCGCGTGGTCCACCAGCGCAAATGAGCTAGGCTGACACTGCCTTGCGGACCTGCAACCAAGACCTGCAGCCAGTTCATTCCGGGTACAAAGACAGGACGACCCCCAGGCGGGTTGAAGTATCCCGGTTTGATCCGTTTTAAACGGGCTGCCTTACTGGAGCGTACTGGGCATAATCCTTCCGCTTTCAGGCTTTCCGATTTCTCGATCACACTTTCGTCCCAAATCACATAGACCTCCTTCTGGGGGCTGAGCAAGCTCTCCACACGATCATTCCCCTGTTCCCATAAATACGCCTCAATCAACTCGCTTTCCCATTTCTTCGAATGAAGCAGCTTGGAGATCCGTTTCGTCCCTGCTGGCCCACGTTCCCCTCCTAATAATTGATCTCCCAACTCACTCAATAACAAGCCGTTATTTCGGTGCCGGTGCATCAGGTTCACCATCACCAGATCCAAAAATGTTTTTACCAAACGACGATCCACCTGCGCATTCATCTCCTCCAGCAACTCACGCAAAAAATACCAACAGCGTATGCTCATTACTTCCGCTTCTTGCTTTTTTTGCCCTTCCGTTTTACCCTTAGACATGAATAGGCCTCCTGGTTGTTTGTGCTCTCACACAAAACTTTACCAGAAGGCCTATTCTTTTCAAGTCCCATCCTTAAGTTAGGGATGAGTCATGTTTATCAGCATGACGGAAAATATTAGCGGGAATTATTGTTTCTCGTATGGTTTGCCGTCCGCCGCAGGAGGAATGGCACGGCCAATTACGCCAGTCAAGACGATGATCGTGACAATATATGGAGCCATTGCCAAGAATTCTGACGGGATGGGAATGCTTAGGATTTGCATTTTGAGCTGAAGCAAATCGGCAAACCCGAAGAGCAGGGATGCCAGATACGCGCCAATCGGATTCCAATTGCCGAAGATCATGGCTGCCAGACCGATAAATCCCTTCCCGTTTGTCATATCCTGATCAAAACGCCCGACAGAACCGATGGTGAAATATGCGCCTCCAACTCCTGCAATCATGCCACCGAGAATGACATTCACGTAGCGCATCAGGTATACGTTGATGCCCAATGTGTCAGCTGCTTTTGGGTGCTCGCCTACTGCGCGAGTCCGCAGTCCCCAGGGCGTATAAAACAACAGGAAGTGAACAACCACAACCAATATGACGGTTATATAAAAAATTAGATCGTTATCGAAAAAAACCGGGCCGAGAATGGGAATCTTTGAGAGTCCGGGAATTATGATTGTAGGGAAGGTGCCGGAGTTATTCAGCAGATTGATATCTTTCTGCAAATAGAACTTTGCAATAAAAGCAGTGGCTCCGGTGGCAAAAATATTAATGGCTGTACCGCTGACAATTTGATCCACTCTGAATCGGATCACCAAAACTGCATGAATAGCTGCTATAACTGCTCCGGTTAAGATTGCCACAATCAGCCCAAAATAAAGATTATGTGTCAGCGTTGCGGCAACTACTGCTGTCTGTGCACAGGTCAACATGATTCCCTCGATGGCGATGTTGACCACTGCTGCACGTTCGCTCATCACACCGCACAGCGCGGCAAGGGCTATGGGTGTCGCGCTAATCAAGGTGGTGCCCAGCATTCCCACCAGGCTGAATGAGTTACCCTGGGTGGCCCAAACCAAAAAAGATACTACAAAACAAAAAACCGCGATACTCGATTAACCAACCCATTGCCCGGGTGCCGCGAATTAATACCCATGCCGCTAGCAAAATTGTAATTCCGATCAATACATATAATGTGGGCTGAACAGGTAACACAATATCCGGAATTTTGACTGGTTGGTCGGGACCGGATAAATTTGTTCCAAAGGTCGCAGTTTGGCCAGGCTTGGTATTTTGAAGAAATAAGATGAACATCAATAACGCTGTCATCAACAATGATGCGCCGATGAAGATTTGCCGGGTGTAGGAAGTGGCTTGTTCTTTAGTTAGCGATTGAGTTGTCATATATTCTCACTTATTCAAGCTATTGTCCCCAGCCGCGCGTCAGCACGGTTCGCTCCACATGAATATTGCGCAGGCGGTAGAGCCAGCGGATGATCTCCGGAGCCGCAACAAAGATGATAATCAGGCTTTGAATGACAGAAATTATATCAATCGGAATGCCTGCGAGAGATTGCATACTGGTTGCACCAAAACGCAGGATGCCAAAAAGGAGTGCCGCCAGAACAACTCCCACTGGATGGCTGTTGCCCAACAATGCCAACGCAATTGAATCAAAGCCATATCCTGCTGAAAAACCTTGTCCAATCCAAAGATCGGCCCCCAGCACTTCGGACGCCCCAGCCAGTCCCGCCAGTGCTCCACACAAACCCATAACTAAAACAAAATTCTTAAGGATGCTCATACCGGCATACTTCGCTGCATTGGGATTGGAACCCACGGCGCGGATTTCAAAGCCCAAGGTCGTCTTGAATAAGAACCAATAGACCAACGCAGCAACTGCCAAACCGAGAAAAAAGCCCCAATTGAATCTTAAAGGTGCAGGGAAAAAGCGTGGCAATTGCGCGGTTGTCTGAATCGTCGGTGTCACGGGTCGGTAGCCACTGGCTTTCATGGGACCTTCCAATAGCCAGTCTGTCAACAGGATCGCAATATAGTTCATCATAATCGTATTGACCACTTCATGCGCGCCGAATTTGGCTTTAAGATATCCAGGGATCGCACCCCAGATTGCACCCGCCAACGCCCCACCGAGCAACGCCAAAGGCAAATGAATGAACCATGGCAAAGTAGTGATACTGTAGCCGATGAAACACGAGCCTAAAGCCCCAACATAAAATTGTCCTTCGGCACCGATATTGAAGAGACCACAGCGGAATCCCAGGGCAACTGAAAGACCGGCAAAGATATAAGGCGTTGATGTTACAAGACTCTCCGTGAACGGATAAATTGCCTTGTATAGTTGTCCCGTCTGACCGGTGGCAAAATAGTTTTGAAATGCGGCCACAATTTCTTTTGGATTTCCGATAGCGCCCAAGAACAGCGCGCCATACGCGTTTGCTACTGCATTCCAAGTTGCTGAAAGGGCATTAAGTGGCGACTGAAAGAAGTGACTCCATGCAGTCAAAGCAGCCACATTCGTAATGGCAATGATGACTGCACCGGCCAATAACCCTGTGAAGACTGCCAGCGCGGGCAGAAGCACGTTGTTTACTAAAGTCGAGGCGCGTTTTTCGTCTGTTTGATCTGTCTTGTTGACTTTGTTTTCCATAATAAGTGTCTCCTAAAAAACGCGTTCTACTTCAGTGGCTTTCTCGGCTTCGGCGGCGGCTTTCTGTGCTTCAGTTGGGTGAATCCCCGCCATCAACAGACCTACATATTCCTTGCTTGCATTTTCCGCTTCGACAATCTCCATAATCTGTCCGCGATACATGACAGCGATGCGATCCGAAAGCGCTATGATTTCATCCAGCTCGGAGGAAACTACCAGAACTGCTGTGCCCGCATCACGCTTCTCAATGATTCGATTATGAATGTATTCGATGGATCCGACATCCAGACCGCGGGTGGGCTGTGATGCGATCAACAATTGAATGGGTCTTGAGAATTCGCGTCCCACAATGACCTTTTGTTGATTGCCACCCGACAACGTGGAGGCGGCGACGGAGCTGCTGGGTGTACGCACATCAAACTGTTTGATAAGATTATCGCCATTGGCGATAATGACGCTTTGTTGCAATTCAATGCCTTTGGCAAAGGGCGGCAGGTAGTAATTGCATAAAACAAAATTATCGTACAACGGAAAATTCATGATCAATCCATGCTTTTGGCGGTCTTCAGGAATGTGCGCCACGCCTTGTTCCAAGATCTGACGCGGGGTGGGCTGATGAAGAGCTTTCCCGAACAGACGAATTTCCCCGTTTTCAAACGGCAACAGACCGGTCAAGGCATAGACCAACTCTGTCTGGCCATTCCCCTGTACGCCAGCCATTCCGAGCACCTCGCCTTTGCGCACTTCGAACGAGATCCCGTTGACCGTTAAGTTATTGCGCTCGTCGCGAACATACAGATCCTTGACCTCGAGAACGACCTCTTTGGGCTGGGCCGGATTCTTGTGCACCACCAGATTGACCTCGTGGCCAACCATCATCGTGGCAAGTTTCTCAGGGTTTACCTCGTTAGGTAAAACGGTACCCACAGTACGTCCTAGGCGCAGAACTGTGATATGATCCGCGATTTCCATGACTTCTTTCAATTTGTGAGTGATAAAGATGATGGATTTGCCTCTGGCGATCAGGGTCTTCAAAATCTTGAACAGGCTTTCAACTTCTTGAGGTGTCAACACAGCAGTTGGTTCATCTAGAACAAGGATATCAGCATTGCGATATAGCACTTTGATGATCTCCACGCGCTGTTGGACGCCGACCGGCAAATCCTTGATGTAAGTGTCCGGGTCAACTTCTAGCCCATATTGTTCCGAAATTTCGCGGATACGCGCTGCAGCCTTGGATTTGTCGAGAATGATTCCGTTGCGAGTCGGTTCCACACCCAGCATCACATTTTCAGTCACTGTCATGACCGGTATCAGCATGAAATGTTGATGCACCATGCCGATGCCGCGTGCAATGGCATCGTTTGGCCCATGGATTTCTGCCTTCTGGCCGCGGATCAAAATCTCACCCTGATCTGGTTTATATAATCCATAAAGGATATTCATTAGAGTGGTTTTTCCTGCCCCGTTTTCTCCAAGCAGAGCAAGTATCTGACCCTCCTCAAGTTGAAGATCAATATGATCGTTGGCGAGCACCCCGGGAAATGCTTTGGTGATGCCGCGCAGTTCCAGAATAATCGTCATAACGCTCCTCTATGTTCTTACGGCTTCATAACAAAAGGTTTGTAGTGAAGGCTTTACCATTTCCTGTAATCAATGTAAAGCCGCCGCTACAAACCTTTTCTTTCATGGATAAAAAAAAGGAGGGGCCGAGGATTGTTCCTCGGCCCCTTTCGATTACTGGGAAATGCCCAAAACGCCATTGACGGTGATTGTGCCGCTAATGAGGTCCTGCTTGGCCTGGGCAATTTCATCCTTCAAAGATTGAGGTACCTGGCTATCGAAATTGTGGAACGGGGAGAGGTCAACGCCGCCGTTCTTGAGATCAAAAGTGGACGTGCCGCCTTGGAACGTGCCGGCCTGCACTGCCTTGATGGCATTGAACACAGAGACATCTACTTTCTTCTGAACGCTGACTAGTTCGATGCTCTGATATTCAGGAGCAGAAACATACCAGTCAGTGTCAACGCCAATAATCGTGCAGGTCTTAGATTCCTGGCAATAGGCTGCAGAACCGAGTCCCACACCACCGGCAACCGGCATGATAATGTCGGCGCCTTCTTGTTGCAGATTCTGGGCGAACTTGTGACCATCATCGGTCGAGGTGAAATTGTTGGTGAACAAACCGTCGTTCTTGGCTGTATTCCATCCGAGCAGTTGAACGTTCGTGTTGTGCTTGGTGTTGTAATACTTAATGCCGGCTTCAAAGCCCTTTTCGTAGATCGTCACGGTTGGGATGTTGACGCCGCCGAAGGTTCCGACCTTGCCGGTCTTGGTCATGCCAGCAGCCGCATAACCACCCAGAAAAGCCGCTTCGTCTGTTTGGAAGAAGGTTCCCATGACGTTTGGCATCACTGTTTTGGAACCGCAGTCTTTGCCTTCCGTATTGGGAGGAGTTGGGGAGCAATCAGGGTAGGTGTAGTCTACAATGACGAAATCGGTTTTCGGATTGGCTTTGGCTGCCGTAGCAGTATCCACGCCCATCAAGAAACCAACCGTTGCAATCAGGTTGACGTTTTGGCTGAGGAATTGCTGGATGTTGGTCTGATAGTCAGATTGCTGTTTGGATTCGAGATAAGAGCCTTTCACACCTAACTGAGAAATTCCTTCCTGTACACCTGCCCAGGAAAGGGCGTTGAAGGATTTATCATCAATACCGCCGGTATCGGTGACCATGCCTACGCTAATGGAAGTCCCGGTAGATGAGGCAGTGGTTGCGGCAGGCATTGCAGTTGCCGCAGTGGTTGCAGCGGGCATTGCAGTTGCCGCAGTGGTTGCAGCGGGCATTGCAGTTGGAGCGGTGGTTGCGGCGGGCATTGCAGTTGGAGCGGGCGTCGCGGCGGAACCACAAGCGGTTAAGAACATGGAGGCCACTAACACAATGGCCATAATCGTGTAAAGCTTTTTCATTTTCTTCTCCTGTTTGATTTTGAGAAAGTAATACTTAGGGATCGATTGAAATATTGTT
The DNA here is from genome assembly GCA_963783295.1 of uncultured Chloroflexia bacterium. Classification (GTDB taxonomy): domain Bacteria; phylum Chloroflexota; class Anaerolineae; order Anaerolineales; family Villigracilaceae; genus Fen-1038. Next base: position 144,030 of record CAWAMX010000006.1, read on the forward strand.
TTGTCTAGGGGATGGCACCTCCTGCTGCTAATTTATCATAAGTAGCGGGTGAAGTATAAAGCCAACTGTATCATTATGCAAGTCTGTTTGTCTTTATGGCTTTTGATAAGGCACATCGTCAATGACGGGATTGTTCGCCAGTCCTTGTGTAAGTTGATTCAATTGATCTTTTACGGATGGTGTGATTTGTCCATCCAGATCGTGGAATGGCGCAAGCTCGATTTGACCGAAAAAAATTTCCAGCGGGCAGTTGCTTGGTTCGTGCCAGCCGCATCAAATCGCCGACGCCGCTGCGGACATCGTTCACGGCGCTGGATACCAGCCTGGAGCGGATGTCCGTTAAACTTTCATACTCATCTGTATCCGATCCGATCATATACGCGCTTTGTTCCGCAGCCGCATCCAGTGCAGCATCCGCTGTATTTCCTCCGGCGGCGAATATTACATCCGCGCCATCTTGGACGGCTTGAAGCGCGGTCTGGTTTCCCCAATCCGGATCGTTGAAAAGGTTTTGATTGGGTCCGGTGCGATAAATGACAGTTGCGTTCACATTTGCATTTCTATATTTCGCTCCGGCTTTAAAGCCATCGCAATATCGCCGCATGGCAACGATGAATTTCGCCTCACAGAGCGCGGCGATGTGATTCGTTTGCGTCATCGAGGTGGTCAATGCACCCGCCTGGAAACCACTTTGCTCCTCGTGAAAGACGAGACCGGTTAGATTCAGCAATGTCACATCTAGCGTTTGTTCACCGCTGATAAATTTTATCTTGGGGTTCTTTTGCGCCGCGGGAATGGTTTCATTCGTCAGCGAAGAGCCAACTGTGATAATGACATCATAGCCATCATTTATAAAAACGTGAATGTTCGCTTCACGGTCGCGCGAATCCACGGTTTCAATATAATCAATGCGGTCTGCCGGACCTTCGGCTTGGGCATCTTCCAATCCAAGCCAGGCCTGTTGATTGATACCCTCAGTAATGGAACCGGATGCGTAACCAGTCCCGCGCAAAACACATCCGCTCGCACACAATCCGTCGGGCGCGGGGCGCAGGATGAAAATATCAGAGGTAGAAAAGGATGGGAAACGGAAGCCGTTTAAGGTTCACGAAGGATGCGTAGTTATTCGTACGAGCTTTGTTTCTTGATTTTTTCCAATAACTTTTTGTCCGCTTCGCTCAATGCTGCTTTGTTCAATAGATCAGGCCGGCGCGCGAGCGTGCGGCGCAGGGATTGTTCACGCCGCCATTGATTGATCTTGGCGTGATCGCCGGAAAGCAAAACGTCTGGCACCATCCAGCCGCGGAATTCGGGCGGACGCGTGTAATGCGGATATTCGAGCAAGCCCGAAGCGTGCGAGTCGTCCATGGCCCCATTGGGGTCGCCGAGCACATCAGGAATGAAGCGTGCGATGGCATCGATCAGAATCAGCGCGGGGAGTTCACCGCCAGTGAGCACATAATCGCCGATGGAAATTTCATCAGTGACCAAATGCGCCCGGATGCGTTCGTCCACACCTTCATACCGGCCGCAGATCAAAGCGATTTTTTCGCGGAGGGAAAATTCCGCCGCGAGGCGCTGGCTGAAGACGCGTCCTTGCGGGGTCAATAAAATAATCGGGCAATCCGGTTTGGGTCCGAGAACTGATTCGACGGCATCGAATACTGGTTCCGGCTTCATGACCATCCCGCCTCCGCCGCCATAGGGAATATCATCGGTGGTGTGATGCTTGTCAAGCGTGTAGTCGCGGATGTTGTGCACCTGCACCTCGATCAGTCCGCGCTGACGGGCGCGCTGTAGGATACTGCTTTCAAGATACGGAGGAAAAACCTCGGGCAGGAGCGTGAAGACTTCGAATTGCATGAATTGATTTTAGCATAAAGGCTTTGGCGAATGTGTGGTCATCTCTGGGATACAATATATGGCGAGGTGAATTTCAAAGGAGTTTGTATGTGCCGAAATCAAAAAATCTTTTTGGTAGTAATTTTAGTGTTGACTGCTTCTCTTGCTTGCAATGTGTTGACCGCAGGTGTGACTCCGACTATCGTCGCGCTGACTCCAACCAGTATGCCAACGGCAACCACTGTTCCGCTTTATCAACAAGTCACGGTTTCTACGACGATCTTTACTGATTCGAGCATATTACAGGATTACAAGATTCATGCGCAGATACCGACGATCATGAATAGTAACGATCCGCGCGCTTTAGCGTTTGCTACGGAGATGCATGATTTCGTCCACAAGCTGGTTGATGAATTCGAAAAGAATATGGCAGCGATGGGTCCCCCTCCTATTAAGACGACCAGCTATCTCGATATTCGTTATCAACTGGTTTCACCGCCCGGAAATATCTTGAGCATCAAATATCAAACGGAGGGATACGTTGCTGGCATGGCGCATCCGTATCATCTCAACTACACATTCAACTATGATCTTGAGGCAGGCAAGGATATTCCACTCAGAGATTTGTTTCTGGCCAATTCAAATTACTTGGAAGTCATATCCAAGTATTGTTTCACCCAGCTTAGCACACGCAATATTGATTTCCAGGATTTTTCGCAAGGCGCTGACCCGACTGCCGATAATTATAAAAATTGGAACATCACGCCTGATGGATTGATGGTCACCTTCGATGAATATCAAGTCGCGGCGTATGTGGCCGGACCGCAAACGGTCACCGTTCCATACAGTGAACTCAAAAGTTTGATTGATCCGGATGGCCCGCTGGCAAGTTTCGCTCATTAAAACAGTAGGGGCGATTGGCTAGTCGCCCCTACCCAAGTGATCGTCTCGACCCGCATGGCATATCAGAAATTAAGCCAACAAATTTCGAGTTTTGTTGGCTTAATTTCAAGATTAAGCCGCTTAATTCAGAAGGTTCAATGGCAAGTTTCATACTCTGACCCTGGCTTGCCCCTACTTTTCTCTCATCCATCTCTTCACCGCTTCATATGGATGCTGATGGTTTGCCATTGCATCCAGCAAGGCTTCAGGCCGGACTTCACAACATAACGCCTCGCGGTGCTCGCGAAAGATGAAGCCTTCGTCCACGGCGTGGTCAAGTGCGGCGAGCAACGGCCCGTAATAATTCCTCACGTTCAACAAGCCAATCGGTTTTTCGTGCGCGCCGATCTGTCCCCAGGTGAGCGTCTCGAACAATTCATCGAACGTCCCATAGCCGCCGGGCAGGGCAACGTACCCGTCCGCCAGTTCGTACATGCGGGCTTTGCGGGCGTGCATATCGGTGGCGACGTCCATGCGTGTGATGCCTTGATGAGCCAGCGAAGTTGTGTGCATGGATGGAATAATCACGCCGATGACTTCGCCTTTCGCTTCCAACACGCCGTCCGCAACGGCTCCCATCAAACCGGTTTTGCCTCCGCCGTAAATTAAACGGAGTCCACGCTTGGCAAGGGTCCGCCCCATTTGACGCGCCGCCGACAGATAGTCCGTGTGAACCGAGTCGGATGATCCGCAAAAGACACAGATGGATTGTATATTTTCTTTTTTAGAATTCATCGAATGTTCATCTCGCAATGATATAAATTATTGTCGCAACGACATCTTGGCGCGAGCGTAAGTATAATTGAGGTTAGAGTTCTGTTAGATTGTCGGTTAGACGCTTGCCCGACTCGGATAACAGACATAAAATCAGTCCAATGGACTACAAGGATTACTATCAAATTCTAGGTGTGGAACGCTCGGCCAGCGCGGACGACGTCCGCAAGGCCTATCGCAAATTAGCCATGCAATATCACCCTGACCGCAACCCCGGTAATAAACAAGCCGAGGAAAAGTTCAAGGAGATCAACGAGGCTTATCAAGTATTGAGCGATAAGGAAAAGCGCGCCCGCTATGACCAGCTTGGAAGTTCGTATTCCAACTGGCAGCAACGCGGCGGCTCGCCCGGCGACTTTGATTGGAGTCAATGGTTCAGCGGACAAGGACAACCCGGCGGCGGCAATGTACATGTGGAGTACGGCGATTTGAACGACTTGTTTGGCGCAGGAGGGGGCTTCTCCGATTTCTTCCAATCGATCTTCGGCGGCCTCGGCGGAATGCAACAAACCACGGCGCGCACGCGTGCCATGCCGAATTACCAGCAGCAAGTGGAGATCAGTTTGCAGGAAGCCAATAGCGGTGCGCGGCGTTCTTTGCAGATGGACAAAAAACGCGTCGAAGTCCGCATACCGGCTGGAGTGAAAACCGGCTCGAAGGTGCGCGTGGCCGGCGCGGCTCCAGATGGACGCGACTTGTATCTGATCGTCGAAGTTGCTGATGATCCCCGCTTTGAACGCGATGGCGATAATTTGCACACCTCCGCAACGACGGATGTGTTCACCGCTTTGCTCGGTGGTGAAGCGGAAGTCGAAACGCTGGAAGGAAAAGTCAAATTGAAGATTCCGGCTGGCACACAACCCGAACAGGTTTTTCGCCTGGCAGGACGCGGCATGCCGCGCTTGAAAAGTTCGCAAGGCAAAGGAGATTTATTTGTGCGGGTCAAAGTAAAGATTCCGAAGCAATTATCGTCGAAACAAAAATCATTGTTGGAAGAAGCCTCGAAACATAAATCATCGTAATTGAATGTCGTTGCGAAGCACCGCGCTGGTCGAGTAGGACGAAGTTCATATCAAGACCAAGTGCTCGCAATGATATATTTATAAGGAGAAATAATGAAAACGAAACGTATTTTAATTGGATGCACTGTTCTGGTGCTGGCCGCGTTGGCCTGTCAACTTGGCAGCGCGCCGATCATTTCATCGCAACCGGTGCGCCGCAATCCACTGAACCGGCTCAATCAACTCAACTGCCGCCCCTTCAAGTTCAAGCTCCAAATAATCCTGCCGCACAGCAGGACGCGTTGATGGCACTGTATCAACAGACCATCCCGGGTGTTGTCACCATCCTGGTCACTACCTCGCAAGGGGAGGCACTTGGCTCCGGTTTTGTTTACGATGCACAGGGCCACATTGTGACCAACGATCATGTTGTGCAAGGTGCGCAAAACAATAAAGTGGAAGTGGATTTCAATTCGGGCTTCAAGACATATGGAACTGTTATCGGTACCGATCCGGATTCCGATCTGGCGATCATCAAAGTGGATGCGCCTGCATCTGAACTTCATCCGCTTACGATTGGCGATTCCAACGCTATTAAAGTAGGACAGACTATGGTTGCCATCGGCAATCCATTTGGAGAAAGTGGAACGATGACGGTTGGCATCGTTTCCGGGTTAACCCGAACAGTCCAGTCATTGCATTCAATTAACGGAACCAATGGACAGCAGACAACATTCCCGGCAGGTAACTTTATCCAAACGGACGCGGCAATCAATGCTGGCAATTCGGGCGGTCCTTTGCTCGATCTAAACGATGAGGTGGTCGGCATCGTCGAATCAGATGCGACCAATAGCTTTACACCAAGCGGCGGACCAGTCAGCTCGGGTGTTGGATTTGCCGTATCCTCGAATGTTCTCAAGCGCGTCGCACCACTGCTAATCAGCAATGGGAAGGTAGATTATCCATATCTCGGTATTTCTTTCTTCACAAATTCCTTCTCGTCTGACCTCACGCTGGATGTGGTTCAAGCTTTAGGTCTTACGCAAGATACGGGCGCTTACGTTACAGAAGTTGAGCCGGGTGGTCCCGCCGATCAAGCCGGGATCAAAGCCGGGACTCAGCCTACAAGCATCCAAAACCTGAACGCGGGCGGCGACTTGATCATCGCGATTGACGGTCATCCTGTAATGCAATTCGATGACTTGCTGGCTTATCTGGTCGAGAACAAATCCCCCGGCGATAAAGTGGTGTTGACGGTGTTGCGCGGAACTCAAAAGCAGGATATTACGGTGACATTAGGCAAACGACCATAACAATAAATAACGAACAGGCCGTCACCTCAAAGTGACGGCCTGTTCGTTATTAACCGAATCGTTCTTCTCTCCAAACATCGGCGCGGTTATGATAACCGGCTTGTTCCCAAAAACCCCGACGGTCACGCGGCATAAATTCCAGCGAACGCAGCCATTTGGCGCCCTTCCAAAAATACGGCGTCTCCATTTCTTCGTGTCCCGGAATAAATCCCACCACGCCGCGTAGCGGATAACCGTGATCAGCTGTGATCGGTTCGCCATTCAAATGAGTCGCCATCAGGAAATTATCCTGCAACACAACTTCCAGCGGAAGATTGACCGTGAATCCATATTCGGCATGCTGCATCACATGAGTCGCGGTTGGTTTGATTTTGAAGAAACCTTCATTCACCAGTGTCTTAACCGATATGCCTTCCCAAACCGTATCGAATTTGCTCCAGCGCGTTACACAATGAATGTCCATTTTGAGTTTTGCACGCGGCAGTTTGTTGAACTCGTCCCATGACCAGCGCTTCTCTTGCTCCACTTCGCCCCACACACGGAAATCCCATGCAGCGGGGCTGAAGCGCGGCACAGGGCCGTAATGCAAGACGGGAAATTTTAAAGTCAAGGACTGACCGGGCGGTAAGCGTCCTTCATTGCGGACACGTTCTTCTTCCTTGCGGCGGTCGGGGCCTTCAAAACCAAACATGATTTCTCTCCTCTCTAAAATTATAGGACAAAGGATTACACTGGCTAGACTCGCCATGCTGGCACAGCGTTACCCCGTAAACATAATAACTCTATAAGAATTTCCGTTCATAAAGCTTCTATCGAAATTTCGTTTTGTGCAAGAACCTCACAAATTTGTTTGGCATTCTCCGCGGCATGAACGTTATCGCCATGCAAGCACAAAGTATCCACCTTCATGCGCTGACCGGAAAAATTAATTCCGTTTTGTGCGAGCATCAGCGCATGCGCCGCGACTTCATCCGGCAATTCGATGATCGCATTGGCTTGCCTGCGCGAGGCTAGCGTTCCATCAGTGTTGTAGTTGCGATCTGGAAATCCTTCATTCGCGAACTCGCAAACCCATTTCCGCACCCGCTTCGACTAGACTCGAACCGGCCAGCCCAACTAGAATTAAATCCGCGCTGAAGGCCTTCACCGCGCGTGTAATTGCATCTGCTAGAGCGTGGTCATTCGTGGCTTGATTGTAAAGCGCCCCATGCGGCTTGACGTGACGCAGTTCAACGCCCTCTAATTTTGCAAAACCTGCCAAAGCTCCAATCTGATAAAAAACAACTGCTTCCGTTTCTTCCGCTGACAAATTCATCTCGCGTCGACCAAAGCCCTGTAAATCAGGCCAGCCCGGATGTGCGCCGATGGCAACGTGATATTTCTTCGCGAGTCGAATTGTAGATTGCATAACCATCGGATCGCCCGCATGGAATCCGCAGGCGATATTGGCGGACGTGATGAATGGCATGACGGCTTCATCATTGCCGAGTTTATATCGTCCGAAGCTTTCACCCATGTCACAGTTGAGATCAATTTTCATTTTGTCACTTTTCACTTTTATTCCGAATCGACGATTCCTTTTTTCATCTTTTCCATCATTCTGCGATACTTTTCCTGTGCGGCTTCGATGCTCGTCTCGCGAAATCGAACAGAATCTTTTCCCGGCGTGCATTGCGCCAGCAATGGCAAATCGGCGCGGATGACCGACGCAATCTTAGGATAACCACCAGTGGTCGCACAATCGGCCATCATCACGATCGGTTGTCCATCCGCAGGGACTTGGATCGAGCCAATACTCATCCCTTCGGATATCAAGTCCGCGCCGTGCAAATGAGTCAGAGGCACGCCTTCCAAACGATACCCCATTCTATCGGAAGTTGTGCTGACGCGGTAGGAACCTGATAGAAATGTTTCAATGCTCTCATCTGAAAAGCATTCGTTCTGCGGACCAAGAATTACATCAATAGTTGGTGATTCATTATAAGCAGGCCGCGCATCTTGAATCAACGTTCGCGCCGATAATTCTGATAGAGAAAGTTTTGGCTTTCCAGTTTGCAATTTGTCACCCACTTGCAACAATCGTCCAGCCATTCCACCGAAGTGACCGCGCAAATACGTCGAACGTGAATTGAGTATGGGCTTAAGTTCAAAACCGCCTGCAACAGCTAAATAAGCCCACATGCCAATGCCGTTTTTCCTAAGGCGAATCTTCCATCCTGCGCGTACAAAGCACGAATCCCAAAGCGGAAATTCCCAGGTGTAAACGGATAAAGAATACTCCGCGCCCGCAGCGGCAATCACGCAATCCTGATTCGCACACAATTCAATATCGCCTCCGCCAATTTCAATCGTAGCCGTGTCGGGCGAATTGCCAACTAACAAATTCACCGCGTGAAATGCAAACGTATCCATTGGTCCCGAAAGCGGCACGCCAAATCTTCCCCAGCCTTTGCGCCCCAAATCTTGAATTGTCGCGAGTCCGCTCGCTTCGATCACTTCAAGCATCCATAGCCTCGACTGTGAATCGCGCTTCGTCGCCGGGGGCAAACAAAAATGGCGTGTTGCTCGAAAGATCGAATAAGCGCAGCGACGTCCAACCGATCAATCGCCAGCCGCCGGGCGAGTCAATCGGATAGATGCCGGTCTGCTCTCCGGCAATCGCAACGCTTCCGGCGCGCACAAGTGTGCGCGGCGAATCCAGCCGCGGCGTGACCAATTCCTCGCGAAGTTTGCCCAAATATGGAAAGCCGGGTGTGAAACCCATCATGTAAACGGTATAGGTTTGATTTGTGTGCAGGCGAATGACATCGGCGACGCTTAAGTGGTTATGCGCGGCGATCCATTCGAGGTCAGGGCCCAACACGCCGCCGTATCGCACCGGGACTTCAATCTGGCGCGGCTTGCGAGTAGATGATGATTCAACTCGATCCATTTCCGCGTTAACCCAATCTGATATTTGCGTATATGTCAATGCAAGTGGATCATAATGAATAAGCAGCGTTGCATAGGCTGGAACCGTCTCAACGATTCCACTGATTGCATCAGCGCTCAACAACGCATCCAGCGCGTGGACATGTTGATTGACCTCCAGATTAATTTGATCGCTGAATTGAATCAGCAATGCTGAATCACCAAGTGGGGCAAGCTTTGGTTTCATCGCTCAAAGAAACTGATGCTTTCAATGTGATATGTTTGCGGGAAGAGATCGAATGGCGTGACATCCAAAAGTTTATAGCCGCCATCGATCAATCGTCTGGTATCGCGCGCCAGCGTGGATGGATCACACGAAACATAAGCAATCATTTTAGAATTCATTCTTATGATTGCATCGAGGGCTTCTTTTTCAACGCCCGCGCGCGGAGGATCGACGAGAATAATTTCAGGTCCAATCTTTAACGTTGGTAAAACATTTTCCGCCAAATCTTCATAAAGTTCAACGTTATCAAACTCATCCAGGTTGATGATGAAATCCTCGCATGCCGAAGGCGATGATTCGATGCCAATCAATAGCTTGCATTTTGGCGCGAGGAACGCGCTGAATAATCCAACGCCGCAATACACATCGAGGATAGTGGATTGCGAAATGGACAAACGGTCAAGAAGATGCGTGACCATTTTCTCTGCCATGATTGTATTGACTTGAAAGAATGAAGCAGGTGAAACGCGAAACTCGCGGTCCAAAACTTCTATGATGATGTGATCATTGCCCGCGATAATGACAGAACTATCCTCAAAAACATGAGCGATGGAAATATCCGCTTCGATTTCTGTTTCCGGTGTTTCAGGTGAATCCGATTCGAGCACAAGCATCAATTCATCATTCATTCCTGCGCGAATGGAGGCCCGCTCAATTCCGCTATTGGCTTCAAATTCAAGTTGAGGCCAAAGTGAATTAATGGATGTTTCAGGAAGATGACATTCAGAGATTGGAACAATCTTGTTTGATGCAGGCGCTTGAAAGCCAAGTCTTCTATCGCTACCCAAATGGAATTGAACATGATTGCGATAATTCCACGGATCAGGACTTGCCACCGTTGGTTGGACTGGCGGATCTTGGACCTTGCCAATTCTTTGAAGTTGATCGCGAAGAATATCGGCTTTGACTGTCAATTGCATTTCATATGGCATATGCTGATAATGACATCCGCCGCATTGGCCAAAATGTTTGCAGCGAGGCTGAATTCTCTCCGATGAAGCTTGTAAAAGCTCGATAATCTCGCCACGCGCGAAGCCACGCTTTTCTTCTATCAAACGCAGGCGCACTCGTTCACCCGGCAATCCAAATGGAATAAAGACCGCACGGCCATCCTCAAGTCGCCCGATGGCGTCGCCGCCATAAGTCAAAGTTGCAAGCGTAACTTCGGAAGTCTCAGGCATATCCATTAAAGAGTAATGCGTAATCCGCAAAACGTAAAGTACGCTTCACGAATTACGCATTATCAAGTTCGATATATCTTTTATTTCAAAAAGAAAGAAAGAGCGATCAGGATCACGAAGAACGAGGCAGCCAAAATCCCGATGCGACCGAGATCGCGCCTGATGTGAGTGTAATCAGGATTGAACTCCGTTGCTCTCTGCGGTGCAATGAACGCCGCTGATTTGCTTACCTGTCTTCTAGTTTTCTTGGGCATAAGAATCTCCTTTTCAATTTTGCAAACGCGCAAAAACCACGATGCGCTGTTTATCAACCAGATAAGGATAGCACGAGATCAACGTCACGCTTGGGGTGCCGGTGGATGCCATAATTTCCACAGCGGTCGGCTCCACGATCTCGGTGCGATCCACAATATAAACAAATTGCTTTAATGCCGAATATAAAATCACTTGATCGCCGGGTTGAAGTTTATCCAGGTTACGGAACAATTCACCGTACACATCATTATGTGCAGATAGCACCACATTCCCCGTCTCACCTGGGTTTGCGGATCCGATATGCTGCGCAACGCCCTTTTTCAATTCATCCCAACCATCGCCTTGCACCACTGGCGCGTCCAGTGTCAACGCGGGAATCTCGATGCGGATCGCCTGGTCCGGACCTGGGGTGGGCACCGGCAAATTCGCCAACGATTGCACGATTGGAAGCAGGTTCGGAGGAATCTCTGCATCGTTCGGTTGCGTATTGCCTTGCGCGTCAGGAGGCGTATGTCCTTCTGGCAAAACAACTGCCATAATCAATGGAGTGGGCGTTGCCGTGGCGGGATTAAGCGCTGAAGCAACGTCGGTGTTTAAATCGCGCAACATGCCAAGTCCGCTCAACAATACGCCGACCAAACCAATGACGGCCAGCACTTCAACGCCCAATAGAATTCGATCGGTGAGGCGGCGCCCTGTGGGTGATACGGGCTTAGCTTCTGTATTTTCTTCAGGGGTATCCACGATTGACGCAGAAGATAATTTATCCAACGACTCGGAAGACGAATCCGGCGCCATAGCTATCACGCGGCCCGTGCGTCGAAATTGTTCGAGCCGTTCCTGACGCGCACCACGCCGCTTCTCGATCAACAAGCGGCGCAGTTCATCAGCAGATAAATCTTCAGGCGACTTTCTTCTCGACATGGCGAAGGGATTATACCGCAAGGCACGTGTTCTATTGGGATTGTCAAATCTGTTTCTCCTCGTTATAATGTTTGTCTCCCGGGCGGGTAGCTCAGTTGGTTAGAGCACTGCTTTGACATAGCAGAGGTCGTAGGTTCGAGCCCTATTCCGCCCACAGAAAAGGCCCCAGATTGGGGCTTTTTTATTGCATTTATCCTATTCAATCCATGATAAAAGAGAGTAACGATAATTGAAAACAAGTGTTATCCTATTTGTAATAATCAGCACAAGCTGATTAAAATTTCGCCAAAAAGGAGATTATGTAATGTTTATTGATTTTCTCACCACTGTTATGATCAATCTCGTAGCAGGCACAGTTCTGCTTGCCTATTATCTTTGGAAAGGTATCGACGAAAAGAATCAGCGTCCGTACGCGGCCGCGTTCTTTATCGTCGGTTTAGTTGGCTTGGTCACCGGCCTTGAGCTCGCATTCACATGGCCTCTGCCCGGCAGTTTCAATGTTGGCTACGGCGATGCCGCCACGTTGTTCGGCGCTGTTTTCCTAGCCGCCAGTATTTCTCTTTGGCAGGGTTGGGATCTGATCCCCGTCACGATCTACGCCTTCTTTGCTGGCATTGATGCGATCATCGTCGGCTTCAGCCTTTACGCCAACAAACTCGGACAGGAACCATTATTAGCTGCTGTTGGCTTTATTCTTGCCGGCTTGGGCGGCTTGGGCGCATTCCCATTCTTCATGTGGTTCAAGGACAATAAGGCCGTGCGTTGGCTAGCGATTATTGTCTTGCTTGTTGCTGCAGCAATTTGGGCAGTCACGTTCTATGGCGCACTTTGGGCTCACATGACGGCCTTTGCCAAGTATGTTCCCGCCACAATGATGACCAAGTAAATAATAAGATCTTATAACCAAAAAACAGGAAAGCTCAGGCTTTCCTGTTTTTTTGCTTGACAAGCATTCGAATGCGCATATAATAACGACATATTTAATGAAACGCGTCAACCGGGACGAGTAAGCGGTTCCCGTTTCTGACAGGGAGAACAAGCCGATGATTGAGAGCTTGTTCCAGAGACAGCTGCTGAAAACCACCCGCGAGCGTAAATTCGAAAGCATAAGCAAGTAGAAGGAACGGCTGGCTCCGTTATCGGCTCAAGAGATGTCCTGAGCGTAATCGAAGGGCAAATCGGGTGGAACCGCGTGAAATGAATTCTCGCCCCGTATTTGGGCGAGAATTTTTTTATTTCAGGAGGCCGCTATGACTGAAGATGGAACTATTCTCACTCCACGGCGACTCGGATATTTGTTGCTGCTTCACCCCGAGATCGCGTAATAACCGTTGAAGCGGTAACAAGCTAAAGGTTAAGAAAGGAATCGAAAATGTCACAACCACAGGAAATACAGGAACGCTACGAAGATTCACATCTTTATCGAATTCGACATTCGGCCGCGCACATCATGGCGCAGGCGGTGATGGAAATGTTTCCGGATGGAAAGGTCACGATTGGGCCGCCAGTGGAGAATGGCTTCTATTATGATTTTGATTTGCCGCGCAACTTGACGCCTGAAGATTTGGAACAAATCGAGAAACGGATGCGACAAATCATTGCGGGCAAGTTTGAGTTCGAGCGGAAAGCCGTCTCGGCGGATGAAGCGCGCAAGATCTTCAAAGATCAGCCGTATAAAATCGAGTTGATTGATGGACTCGAAAAAGGCGGCTTCGATGAATATGGCAATCCGCTCAAAGAGAAGCCCGAGATTTCGATTTATCAGCATGATACCTTTGTGGATTTATGTCGCGGGCCGCATGTCCAGAATACGAAAGAGCTTAAGCCGGATGCCATCAAGTTAATGAGTGTGGCTGGCGCGTATTGGCGCGGCGATGAGCATAACAAAATGCTGCAGCGCATTTACGGCACGGCCTGGGAAAGCAAGAAAGATCTGGAGAATTATCTCTGGCAGTTGGAAGAAGCCAAGAAACGCGATCATCGCAAGCTGGGCAAGGAGCTTGAAATTTTTATGTTCGATGAAGAAGTCGGACCAGGTTTGCCGCTCTGGCTTCCGAACGGCGGCGTGATGATCGAAGAGTTGGAAAAGCTCGCGAAAGAGATGGAGGAGAAAGCTGGTTATTTGCGCGTCCGCACGCCCAACTTGACGAAAGAAGATTTATTCATTCGATCCGGCCATCTGCCATATTATGCCGAGTCAATGTATCCGCCAATGGAATTGGAAGGTGTGAAATATTACGTCAAGCCGATGAATTGCCCGATGCATCACAAGATTTTTGCATCGAAGGGCCGCTCGTATCGCGACCTGCCCGTTCGCCTCGCGGAATATGGAACGTGCTATCGCTACGAGAAATCCGGCGAACTCTTCGGCCTGATGCGCGTCCGCTCGTTGCAGATGAACGATGCTCACATGTACTGCTCCGAGGATCAATTCGAACAGGAATTTATGGGCGTGATTGAACTGTACTATAAATATTTTAAGATCTTTGGCATTGATAAATATGTGATGCGGCTGTCGTTGCATAGCAAAGAGGGTCTCGGCAAAAAGTACGTTGACAATGAACGCCTCTGGCTCAAGACGGAAGACATGGTGCGCCGCGCCATGAAGAATGGCAATGTGCCCTTCGTCGAGGCGCAGGACGAGGCGGCTTTCTACGGCCCGAAGATTGATGTGCAAATCTGGAGCGTGATCGGTAAGGAGTTTTCGCTGGCAACGAACCAAGTGGACTTTGCTGTGCCTGAGCGCTTCGATTTGAAATTTACGAACAAGGAAGGCAATGACGAAGTTCCGTTGTGCATTCACCGCGCGCCGCTTTCAACGCATGAGCGCATGATTGGATTTTTGATCGAGCATTACGCCGGCAACTTTCCCGTATGGCTTTCGCCGGAGCACGTACGCATCATCCCGATCACGGACGCGCAAAACGAATATGCCAATCAAATCGTTCAGCAATTACGCGATCAAAGTATCCGTGTTAGCGCCGACATCAGCGCACAACGTATGAACGCCAAAATCCGCGCAGCCCAGTTGATGAAAGTGCCTTATATGCTGGTGGTCGGAGAGAACGAGATGAAGGCTGGTCAGGTCTCATTGCGAGTGCGTGACGGCTCACAGCAAAACAACATTGCGCTCAGTGAATTTATCGCGAGGGCGAAAGATAGAATTGCCAAGAGATCGGCGGAGCTTTAGTAAGAATCATGGATGATGGGCAGCGGTTAATGGTTCACCATCCATGACCATTTCGTTGACAATTCCCGCGCCTTCGTGGTATCATTCGCCCGCTAAAACCCAGCCGAGGGCTGGGTTTGTATCATCAATAGGAGAAGATTATCAGCGCTATCGAATTTCGAGTTAATGAGAACATTCGGGTTGCCGAAGTCCGATTGATCGGACCGAACGGCGAAAACGTCGGAGTAGTTCCGATTAAACAGGCTTTGCAAATCGCACGCGACGCAGAACTGGATTTGGTGGAAGTTTCGCCGACTGCCACGCCGCCTGTCTGCCGAGTAACGGACTTTGGAAAGTTTATTTACGAGCGGACTAAGAAAGAGCGCGAGGCGCGCAAGGCGCAGACCAAGATCGAGGTTAAAGAAATTCGCCTGCGTCCAAAAACCAATGAGGCTCATCGCGGTTTCAAAGTGGACGATGCCCGCCGCTGGTTGTTGCAAGGACATAAAGTCCGAGTCACGATCAAGTTCCGTGGACGGGAAATGGATTATCCTGAAATAGCGCTCGAAGATCTGAGAGAGATTGCCGCATCACTGGCGGACGTTAGCATGATCGAGCAAGCTCCGATGATGGAAGGCAGAACAATGCTCGTGGTGCTGGCGCCGGGAAAACCGTCCGCCAAGAAAAAAGATAAGGCTGAGACCCCAGCAGAAGCAGAAGTCGGGGCTGAAGCGAAAGAGTAAATCCCAAGATGTTTTCCTCGGCGGGAGAAAGTCAAAACCCCGTGCTTTCTAAGGAACGTAGTGCAAGCTTTTTATTTTGTCTGAAAGGAGTAAGTTACAGTGCCTCGTAAAGCCAAATCTGGCAAATTCAAACTCAAGACCCATAAGGCGACATCCAAACGATTCCGCCTGACGGGCGCGGGCAAACTGGTGCGCACAAAAGGCGGTAAGAGCCATATGCGCCGAAATACTTCGAAGCGCACCAAGAAGCAGCTCTCTGAGATGCAGACCGTGAAAGGCCGTAGCTTCATCAGGAATGTGAAGCGCCTCGCGCCGAACATGGAAGATTAAGCAAGTCGTATTCAAATTTTTTATTGCGGCTCCTGGATGTAAACAACTGGCATGATCTGCCGACGTCCAGAGGTTCGCAGGAGATAACCAATGACAAGAATTAAAGGCGGTCCTTACGGACATCTTCGCCACAAGAAAATTTTAAAGATCACCAAGGGTCAGCGCGGCGCCAAGCACTTTTTGTTCAAGCGTGCCAACGAGGCCATGCTGAAGAGTCTGTGGTACGCCACTCGCGACCGCCGAGTCCGTAAGCGTGATCTGCGCAGGTTATGGATTGCCCGCATCAATGCGGCGGCGCGACTGAACGGCACAACCTACAGCCGTTTGGTGTCGGCGATGAAGAAATCGAACATCACCCTCAACCGCAAGATGCTGGCAGACATTGCCGTCCGTGATCCAAACGCCTTTGCGGCAGTGGTGGCAAAAGCCAAATAGCAAATAAGAGACGACCCAGTAGTTCCGGGTCGTCTTTCTTTTTTGTAGGTGGGATATGATAAGTTTGAAATCCACAAATTGAGATAGAATCTCCATATCAATCAAGCCCGCGTGGACAAAACACTGGGTTGATTTCTTATGCCGATGAAAGGCTCGATTTTGGACCAGAAACTCAACACTCCGGGTAGATTTCAAGATTTTATTTCATCCCACTCTGTAGCGATTTCATTTTTATTGACAAGCGTTCTCTTCGCAGTAATTATCATGATTCTGCGGCCCGGCTATGGAACCAATGACGATATACAAATAATCGCTACCGCTTCGGGATACATGGGCGGCAAGCCATTTCCATTTCTCATTTTCAGCAACGTGCTGTTGGGCTTTGTCCTGAATTTTCTATATGGTTTAAATTTCAAGATCAATTGGGAGATTTGGCTCTTTGTCGTGATGCATTTTTGTTCTGTGTGGGGACTTATATCTCTTGTTCTATGGCATCCATTGAAAACAAGCACAAAAGTGTTTGGCGCACTAATCATCATATTGAGCAGCATCTACTTCGTGCTCAACCTGACTTTTACGACCGCTGCTGCAATTGCATCTATATCAGGTTTTTGCCTGCTTCTGACGGCAACGCAGTTGCCCAGAATGCTGAAGCAAAACCGTTTTCTATTTGGGGTTATTTTGATCCTGGCTGGCAGCCTTATTCGTCTCGAATCGACCGCGTTGGTGCTGTTAATCCTGATTCCTGGTACTTTTATTTGTTACCGGTTCTTTCCAATAAAAAACCTGATCCTAGCCTTTGCCGTATCTGGCATACTGGTAGTGGGCTGTTATGCTTTCAACCTGGCGTATTTACATCAGTTTCCTGACTGGTATTTCTATAATAGTTATACACAACGTTCCGGCAGATGTTGCATGATACTCCTCGCCTAGTCAATGCAGGTGAGAAGCATTGATGCAATACACTGGACCGCTAATGATTTGAACATGTTTGCGCGTTGGTTTTTTCCGGATCCTAATGTCTATTCACTCCAAAACCTCCGCTACTTGGTCGAGCATGTTTCGGATAAGCGACCTACTTTTTTGACACGTCTGCTCACATTGCCATCATCTTTTTTCGACGAACCTGTCCTGCCTTATACTTTGCTTCTGCTCTTGAGCTGGATGGGTATGCTGTTTCAGGGTTTTACTCCCAAAAAAGTATTAATTTCGTCTGGTTTATTTTTCCTGGTTGCTCTGGCGATCAACATCTATTTGCTGTGGACATGGAAAATGGCCGGTTATGTGCTGCTGGCTTCTCTGGAATCAAGCCTGATCTTCACGTTGTTTATTGGATATTGGTCGGCTTTGAATGTCGCAGCAATTTATTCCATTGCCAAGTACAAATAGTCGTACCATCCAAAAACTCGAAGTTCTCTCATCCCTCTAGTTGCCCACTGAGCAAAATTTCATCTGGGCTTGGTTTCTCTGCCAGCATTTTGCTCCTTCTGATTGTGATCAGCGTAGTGGTACAGCAATCTATTGAAACAACCAACACCAATATAACGAGGGAAGCTATCTATCATCGCATACTGTCTAACATCCAGCTTCTTCATCTGGAAGATACAGGACAGAAGGCACTCATAATTTCCCCGGCATTTGGAATTCCTTGGGAATGGTCCAATCCCATGTTTATTGATTTCCCCGATGCACCCCATTATATGGTCATGGACTGGGATACTTTCTCTCCCGCTTATTACAGTGTGTTACGCGGGTATCAAGTCGAATCGCTGCCCGCTGGTCTCTATGAAGGGAAAAATATTTATCTCATGACGGACGAGACCACCATGAACGGTATCATCAAGTTTATAAAGAATCATGAGGGTGTGGATGTTGAAGCGCGGTTGATCTACGCGCCAAACTATAATACAGGCACCATCTATGATGAAGCCCAGCTATATAAGCTCGAAAAGCTTCCATGAGGTATATCTGAACTATAGGCCTTATGCTTGGTTTCATGGTCGCCCATTTATGCTTTTCGCGCTGAAACGGATCCGAGTAATACGATTGAAAGCTACATATCAAAACCGGTCCAGTTATCCCCTATGTTACACTTAGCATGGTTTATGATCGGAATATTTTGTTCGTGTAAAAGTATTCTTAAAATATAAATTCAAATGAATACTATCCTTACTGAACACATCCTCTCAACCGGTCAAACCCTTCAAATCACGCAAGGCGACCTCACAACCGAAACCACGGATGCGATTGTCAATGCGGCCAATGAATATTTATCACATGGAGGCGGCGTCGCCTGGGCAATCGTCCGAGGCGGAGGAAAAATCATCCAGCAGGAATCGGATGAGTGGATTCGCGTTCACGGAATTGTTTCCCATGCGCGTCCCGCCTGGACTTCTGGCGGACGCCTGCCTGCGAAATATGTGATCCACGCTGTCGGCCCCGTGTGGGGGGATGGCAATGAAGATGCTAAATTGGCGGAGGCAGTCAACGGGTCGCTGGAAGTTGCGGATGAATTGAAATTAGTATCCATCTCCTTTCCCGCCATCTCAACCGGCATCTTTGGTTTTCCTAAAGAACGCGCCGCGCATGTGATGATCTACGCCATCGAAAATTATTTTTCTCATCACGAATCCGGGGTCAAATTAGTGCGGTTGGTTTTATTCGACGAGACGACCATCAACGCTTTTCGTGAAGTATGGAGAATGGATCATGGCTCATAACTATTATCCATAAACCATTAACCATGATCTCTTCCAACCAAAATCCAAAAATCAAATTGGCCCGCGCTCTGGCTGGTCGTCCAAAAGAACGACGCGATGCGGAAGCATTTCTCGCGGAAGGTGTGCGGCTGGTCGAAGAAGCATTGGCCGCGAATTGGCCGTTTCGATTTGTGTTGTGTTCGGATGAACTGAGCGAGCGGGGAAAAAAGTTAGTTGAGAAGTTGGAAGATAAAAAGATAGATGTTGAGAAAGTTGAAAGCAGATTATTGCAATCATTGAGTGAAACAGAAACATCACAAGGTATCATCGCTGTTCTTAAAGATTTTCAATTCCCAATTCCCCAAATCATCAAATTTCATCCTCATTCCTGATTCCATCCGCGATCCCGGAAACCTTGGCACATTTTTTCGCACCGCGGACGCGGCGGGTGTGCAAGCCGTTTTGATTCCGCCTGAAACAACGGATGTCTTTGCACCGAAAGTCGTGCGTGCAGGAATGGGCTCTCACTTTCGATTGCCGATCCATTCTATGAGTTGGAATGAAATTCAAAAGCCAACAAAAGACATTCAAATCTTCATTGCTGATATGGATGGTCAATCTTGCTGGGAAACGGATTTTCGTCAGCCGCTGGCATTGATTGTCGGCGGCGAGGCAGAAGGTCGCGAGTGAGCAGGCGCGGAAATTGGCAAATGTTTCTGTGAAAATTCCAATGACAGGCAAAACAGAATCATTGAATGCCGCAGTGGCTGGATCGGTGTTGATGTTTGAAGTGATGAGACAGAGACACAATGGGTGAAATTAGAGATTGGAAATTTCCATTTGGACAACCAGTCCAAGATGTTGTCCAATTAGATCGCAAGCCTAAGAAAGTATTTGTAGTGGGTGTTTATTCAAGCGCTGTGCATGCGCGTTGGGTAAGCATTGAAAATAAAACTATTGTAAATGCTCTAGCTGTTGCAAGTGAACCCTATATTTTCTGGCGTGGAGATAACGCTGATACCATTATTCAGCAACTTGACATTCCCCCAGAACTTGGCAAGTTGTCACTAGCCGATTCGCAATTTAATGGACCATCGGGTATCGCACTTGACAAATTAATCTTGAAACCGCTGGGCTTAGAACGAATTGATACTTGGTTGTGCGATTTAGTGCCGCATAGCTGTGTCAATTCCTCACAAAAAGCAGCAATTGAGCGTGCCTATATACCAGTTGCCAAAACTTTTGGTTTGCCACAGCATACAGTTCCACTTTTGCCATCTCCTCTCACCAATAAAAACCGCCGCAACGAAATTCTAGATGAATTAAGTGAATCCAAATCAAGCATTTTAATTTTGCTGGGCGACAAACCGATTAAATGGTTTCTCCGATACTTTGATGATCGTTGGCAAAAGCTTTCTGATTTTGGCTTTGAAGAAAAATCTTATGGTAGACTTTGGTCTGCGCACATTGAGGGTAAAGAAATTTCAATTCTTCCCCTTGCTCATCCGAGACAAATCGCAAAGCTTGGGCGATCTTCAGTTATTTGGTATACCCTTCATAAAGCTTGGATAAATAAATATGCGAGCAAACTATTGCTCAACTAGTTTTTCGGAAATTCCATGAAAATCCGCTCGATCACTTACTTCTGCAATCCCAAATATCCTTTGGATGAGAAAGTTATCCAAGCGGCTGGCGAATTTCTTGCCAAAGCCAAGTCCGCATATGAAGCCGCGGGTTATGAAGTTCAAACCGTGCGATTGGCGACAATTCCGTTTCCAAAGTTGTTGGGCGAAAAGCAAATCAATGATTTACCAAAGTTAGCAGGGCAACTTGAAACGTTGATTCAGCAAATTGGTGTTGGCTATCTTTCGCTTGGACCAGCGTTGCCAGAATCGCCGCGCAGTTATCAAGTCATACCCGAAGCGATTGCCGCCTCACAAAATATTTTCTTCGATGGCGTGATGGCAGATAAAAGCATCGGCATTTAGCCGGCGGCGATCAAAGCTTGTGCGAATGTGATCGTCAAGTCCGCGCCGATTGATCCGAATGGATTTCGCCAATCTGCGTTTCGCGGCGCTGGCAAATGTCAAAGCGGGATCGCCGTTTTTCCCCGCCGCATATCATGAGCCAACAGATCAACCTGCATTCGCAATCGCAACCGAAGCGGCGGATTTGGCAGTTGATGCTTTTAGTCAAGCCAAGACTTTAGAGATTGGACGTCAGACTTTGATCGCTGAAATTGAAAAGCATGGAAAACAATTGAGCAGGGTCGCTCAATCACTGGATTGCAAATTTGGCGGCGTTGATTTTTCGCTCGGACCTTTTCCGGCTGAGGCTCAATCGCTTGGCACAGCCTTTGAACGAATGGGCGTGCCGCGTGTTGGCTTGCATGGTTCGCTTGCCGCCGCGGCGATATTGACCGAAGCCATTGACCGCGCAAATTTTCCGCGCACGGGCTTCAGTGGATTG
The DNA here is from genome assembly GCA_963783295.1 of uncultured Chloroflexia bacterium. Classification (GTDB taxonomy): domain Bacteria; phylum Chloroflexota; class Anaerolineae; order Anaerolineales; family Villigracilaceae; genus Fen-1038. Next base: position 165,303 of record CAWAMX010000006.1, read on the forward strand.
ATGATGCCCGTCCTTGAAGATGCGACTCTTGCCAAACGCGCCGCAGATGGAACATTGAGCGTCAAAGATATTTTGCTTTATTCGGCGGTCTGCGGAACGGGATTGGATACAATTCCTTTGCCGGGCAATACGACTGTTGACCAAATTGTTCCGCTCCTGCTCGATCTTTCCGCCCTCGCACTTCGTCTCGATAAACCGCTCACCGCGCGGCTGATGCCGGTCCCCGGCAAAAAAGCCGGTGATCCAACATCCTTTAATTTTGGATTCTTTGCCAATAGCAAAGTGATGTCATTGGACGCGACAACGCTGAATCGGCCTTTGAATAGCGATGAAACATTCACATTGAAATCGCGCGGGAATGCTTGAAAACGGAATCCGCTCAAAGTTGGGGGTGAAGCGGACTGAATCGGTTATAATTTATATGTAAGAGCCGGTCCAATTTTATCTCGGAGGTGTTTTGTGGATCTCTCGAAGCACGCGTTCTTTGAGGGAAAAATCGTCCCGCTTGCGGACGCAAACATTAGCATAGCCACACATGGCTTTTTATATGGCACAGCCGTATTCGGCGGTATGCGGGCTTACTGGAACGAAGAGAAGAAACGTCTCTTCGTTTTTCGTCCCTGGGATCATTATCATCGCCTGTTGCATTCGGCGCGCATGATGGCGATGCAAACCAGTTATGACGAAGAGAATTTGATCGAACTCACGTTGGAGTTATTGCGCATGGACAATTATCAGCAGGATGTTTACTTGCGCCCGACGTTTTATAAAGCCGACCTTGGCATCGGTGTGAAGTTGCATGATCTCAAAGATGAGTTTTGCATGTTCACGATGGCGTATGAAAAATATGTCAAGAACGACACCAACGCGCATGTGACGATCTCCTCCTGGCGACGGATCGATGACAACATGATTCCCGCGCGCGGAAAAGTGGCGGGTGCGTACGCCAATTCGGCTTTGATCAAAACTGATGCCAACCGTGCCGGATTTGATGAGGCGCTGGTGCTGGATCAAAATGGCCATGTCTCCGAAGGTTCGGCAATGAATATCTTTATGATCCGTGATGGGGTGGTGATTACGCCGCCGGTCACGGATAATATTCTCGAAGGCATCACGCGCAAGTCGGTGATTGAACTTCTTCGTAATGAAATGGGACTTCAACTGGTTGAACGTTCCATTGACCGTACCGAGGTCGCCATTGCGGAAGAGTTCTTCATGACTGGTACCGCGGCGCAGATCATGGCAGTCACCAAGGTGGATCATCGCCCGATTGGCCGCGGCATAATGGGCCCCGTCACCACGAAATTGCGCGTGATGTTCGACGATTTACTGCGCGGAAAGAATCCAAAATATAAACATTGGAATGTTGAGGTTTAAAAACAAAATGGCGGCCAACTGGCCGCCATTTTGTTTCTTATTGTCGTTTTTTGAAATGTACTAGGATCAAGTTCTTGTTGCAGTCGGTGTAGGTGCTAATGTAAAGATTATCGGCAAGCGGCAAGCCTGCTTGGTCGAGCAGCTGAACATACAGTTGTTTACTGGAATTGATTGGGCTGGTACCAAGTGTAAACTCAAATCCAGATTTCCCATAGTCCGGGCTGACGCCGCTGACCGTTGTAAGATTGATCGGGTTGCCATTATATGTTCCAACGAGCCGGACTACCATGCCTACGATCGGACTGCCACTCGCATCATCTACGGAGCCGCCAACGCCTTGCCAGGCACAGGCAAGGTCAGTAAGATGGGGAATCACAGTGCTTGCATACGCCAGTGCAGATCCAGAGAACGGCGCCGTCGGAGTAGCTGTTGGCAAGGGCGTTTGTGTCGGCGGTATGAGCGAGAAAGAAGTCGTGGTCGGAATCAAAGTAAAGGTCGGAGGAGGCGTGTCGGTTGCGGTCATCAACGCGGGATTGGTAGCGGTCCAGGTTGCCGGAAGTTGAATGGGTGTAATCGTCGCAGTGGGAAGTCGGAATGGCGTAGGAGGGGGAGGAAACGGATTGAATGGCATGCTCGGGTTGATGAATATCAACGCATAGTAACCAGCTATGCAAACCGTGATCAGCACCACGATAATGGACAAAATATCCCATCGATTGAGGCGCAGGCCACTGGTTCGCTTGGCAGGTTTTTCGTCGAAATCATAATTACTCATTGAGGTTTCTCCATCTAGAATATTTCAAGCAATCAAGACGAAGGTGCCAGCACAATCTTCGCTTGCGCTCTTTGTTGAGCCACCCAGTTTTTCAACGCCTGGTCCTGCATGGCAAGATATGCATCAGGCGATAACGGATGTTGTGGGTCATGTGCCAAAACTTTGATGATGTCAAAGCCAACGCTGGTTTGAATCACATTGCTGGTCTGCCCGACCGGCAGGCTGAATGCGGCTTGTTCCACGTTCGAGTTCGAGCAAGTAACCTTTGGGAAACCATCCCAAATCGCCGCGTGCGTTTGGATCATATTGCGCCGCCAGGGTGTTAAAGTCGGCACCACCTTGTAACTGTTGCAAAACGCTTTGCGCGTCACTGTCATTATAGAGCAAAATTTGCTGGACATGCACTTGGTCTGCAGTGCTCGGAACGCCATTGATGATTTTATCCCGCATCCAGGCTGCGTCAATCGAACTTTTTAGATCCGTGCGAAACGACGCGTCGCTATATCCGTGATCGGATTCCCATTGCGATAATTTATCCGCGCCGCCGAGTTGAGATGCCAACGCCTCCACCCTTGACTGTAAAGCGGAATCCGATATCTCATATCCCGCAGCCTTTGCACCTTGTTCCAGCAAAACCTGATCGATCAAATCCTCCAAAACCGCTTTGCTTGCATCCGCGTCTGTGACATTCTTGTTCAATGCCTGTTGTGAGGATTTATAACGTGCGAGTTCAGCAGTGTATTCCGCAACAGTAATGCCTTCACCGTTGACCGTCGCGGCCATGGCTTGCGGCGTGGCAGTTGGAAGTATGGGCGTAGCTGTTGGCTCGAGGGGGATGGGCGCAGGCTTGGCCCTGGGTAACGAACCGCAGGCAGAAAGACCGAAAGCGAAGAGCAGACTCAATTCAAGCAAAACCCAACGTGGATGGGAAACCATTCTTCAAATTATACCAATTAAAAAATATGGGACACAGCGTAGCTGTGTCCCATAACGGAGTTGAAAGGTTTAATAATCCATGCCGCCCATGCCGCCGCCCGGAGGCATCGCCATCGGTTTTTCCTTTTCGGGAATGTCAGTGACCAGCACGTCGGTGGTCAGGATCATAGCCGCAATCGAAGCAGCGTTCTCGAGCGCGCCACGCACAACCTTGACCGGGTCAATAATGCCAGCCTCGATCATGTTGACATATTCGCTTGTCAAGACATTGTAGCCAATGTTCTTATCCTTCTTCTCAACAGCGGTTCGGCGGACAGTATCAATGATGACTGAGCCGTCTTGTCCCGCATTGGAAGCGAGTTTGCGGATCGGCGCTTCGAGCGATTTTTTCACGATGTTGATGCCGACGCGAATCTCTTCATCGTCTTCGTTGCCTTTTAGCATCTTATCAAGCTTGGCAACCGCGTTGATCAAAGAGATTTCACCACCGGGGACGATGCCTTCTTCAACTGCAGCACGCGCCGCAGAAAGGGCATCTTCCACGCGATGCTTCTTCTCTTTCATTTCGGTCTCGGTCGCTGCGCCCACGCGGATGATTGCAACGCCGCCGCTCAACTTGGCAAGGCGCTCCTGCAACTTCTCCTTGTCGTAATCGCTGGTGCTCTTATCGATCTCAGCGCGAATTTCCTTGATGCGGCCTTCGATGGCGTTCTTGGCGCCCTTGCCGCCGATGATGGTCGTGTTCTCCTTGTCGGAGACAACTTTTTCGGCTCGTCCAAGGTCCTGAATGGTCGCGGTCTCGAGCTTGCGGCCGGTCTCTTCGGAAATCACTGTGCCGCCGGTCAAAGTGGCAATATCTTGCAACATAGCTTTGCGGCGATCACCAAAGCCCGGGGCTTTGACGGCGACCACGTTCAACATGCCACGCAATTTGTTCAACACGAGGGTGGCAAGCGCCTCCCCATCTATATCTTCCGCGATGATCAGGAGTTCGCGCTTGCCGAGCTGAACGAGTTTCTCCAATAGGGGAACAACATCCTGTGCAGCGGAAATTTTCTTTTCGTTGATCAGGATATATGTGTCTGCAATAACGGCTTCCATTTGATCCGCGTTGGTGATGAAATAAGATGAGATGTAACCGCGGTCGAACTGCATACCTTCGACAAATTCGGTCTCATCCGCCATGGACTTTGACTCTTCCACGGTGATCACGCCGTCCTTGCCAACCTTATCCATCACGTCTGCGATCAGGCCCCCGATTTTTTCATCCGCGGCCGAGTTGGTTGCGACCGAAGCGATTTCTTCTCTCGTGTCAATCTTGACCGACATCTTGCGCAGTTCTTCGACAACTGAGTCTGTGGCAAGCTCAATGCCATGCTTGATGAGCATCGGGTTGTAGCCAGCTTCGAGGGCCTTGAGGCCTTCATTCACGATTGCGTGCGCAAGCACCGTGGACGTAGTTGTGCCGTCACCGGCAATATCGTTGGTCTTGGTCGCGGCTTCCTTAAGGAGCTGCGCGCCCATATTTTCAAATGGATCTTCGAGTTCGATTTCCTTGGCAACGGAAACGCCATCGTGCGTGATGGTCGGAGAGCCGAACTTGCGGTCTATCGCCACATTGCGGCCCTTTGGACCGAGCGTCGCGCCGACCGCGTTGGCGACCACGTTCATGCCGTTCTTTAGTTTGCGGCGCGCCTCTTCAGAAAAAACAAGTTGCTTTGCAGCCATGGTTCATTACCTCCAGAGTTAACTTTCGACTACCGCGAGAATATCGCTTTCGCGCAAGATGAGCAGTTTCTTACCATCCATCTTGATCTCGGTACCGGAATATTTGGCAAACAGAATCTTGTCGCCGACCTTCAAGTCCATGGGCACGCGCTCGCCCGTATGTTCGTTGCGATCGCCCGGACCCACCGCCAGAACTTTACCTTCCTGCGGCTTCTCTTTGGCTGTCTCTGGCAGGATGATCCCGCCTGCGGTGATCTCTTCCTGTTCGACCGGTTCGATAATCACGCGTCCGCCCAGAGGTTTGAGCTTGAGTTTACTTGCCATCTTTGACCTCCTGAAAAATTTTATTTTTCCTAAACATAAGATTAGCACTCTATCTTGTTGAGTGCTAATCTTATGATACCGAATTCACAAGCCTCCGTCAAGAGGAACGGCGTTTTTCTAACAAAACTCTGATATGAATGATTTAGGGAAGTTCAGGCGTTGCTGGATTGGATGTGGGATATGGTGTAGATGTCGCAAACGCTTGAGGCGCAATGGATGTCGGCGTGCTGTTTTGAGTTGTTCCCAGCGACTGGCAGATCTCCTCGCCCGACTGCACGATTCCAGCGATGGTCGGATCACCTCCATATTTAGCATTGACCTCTTGTAACACGTTCAGCGCATCGGGACAATTGTTTGCATCCGGCCTGCTCAATGCCGCCACGATGGAACCATAAGTATAGTAGTAAACCTCAGTGCTATCAGATAATGGCAAGCCGGTCACTTGGGTCGGCACATCACCCGTGCCACAGCCGCCGCGTCCATCACAAGATTCCTGAGCCGTGCAACCTTTGATGGCGCATTTCAAAGCTGGGACGGCGCCTTCATAGTTGCGCGATTTTTGATAAATGATCCCGAGTTGTCCATAGAGATCCGCGTTATCGGGTTGGAATTCTATGGCTACTTGAACGTTGCGCGCCGCAATAAAATACTCACCCTCCTGTGAATAGGTCTTTGCAATCGAAAGATATGGCACAGGGTCTTTAATGCCCAGCTGTTTATTGATCGCGACTGCTTTGGCAAAATACTCCAACGAGCTATCAAATAATTGTTTTTGGACGGCATCATTGGGACTAGCAAATCCCAATCTACGATAATTTGCGCCGGCGCGCAAATATAGGAAGGTCAGATTGGGCGCAATGGCTATGGCCTTGTCGTATTCTTGAATGGCCTCGTTATATTCTCCTTGTGACTCAAGCACATATGCATAGACCCGGTGCACGTCCATCAGGGATGGATCGCGATCCACCGCCTGTTTGATTTCCTGTTCGGCTTGAGTCCACTTCTGTTCATCCACTAAAATCTCAGCATAAAAGGCGAGTGCAAGCGTATTGGTTTTGTCCAATTGTAAAGCGTGGACAGCATCTTCATCCGCTTGAAAAAGATCATCTTGCGCCTGTTTATCTCCAACAAGTGAAGGGTTCGCGTTCCAATCCAAAACAAACGCGCGAACGGCGAAGACTGTGCTGTCATCCGGTGCGAGCGATACGGCTTTATTCGCGGAGGCAAGCGCCTCTTGCAGGCGTGCGTTCTGCGTTGCATCGGTGAGAAGGAGTTGCGATGAATAAGTTTGAATGCGAGCCAACTTGGCCAATAGCTCGGCGTTGGAAGGATCCACTTGTGTACCTTCTTTATATGCGATGATTGCCGCGTCAAGCTGGCCGGCTGTGAATTGAGCATCGCCTTCCAATGCGTAAGATTGTGAAGTACGTGTGGGCGTTGGAGTTGGCTGGAAAGGAGACTCTATTTTGCCAGTCCTCATCTGGATGAGCAACCAGACTCCACCAAGCAGAAGGAGCGCCCAGAAAAACATACGGTAAACATTGGATTCTGAGCGCCGATTATAAATCGGGCGGCGAGGGGAAAGGTTCATGGGGTGGACGTGGCAAGCGGAATAGGCGTGGATGTAATTTGAGGAACAGGCGTTGATGTTGTTTCAGGAACAGGCGTTGATGTTACGGCAGACGGAACAGCTGTGGATTGTCCCTTCCTGGAGGTTTCAGGAGTCGGCGCCGGAGGCGATGCGAGATTCTTCTGACAAATTTGAATAGCGGCCGCGGCCTGCGTCATAGCATTGGCATCCGATGGTACGCGGGATTGGACCAATTGTGCAACTTGCAAAGCTTCGCCGCAGCGATTCAGATGAGCAAGCACCAGCGCGTACGTATAATAGTATTCAACGACATGCGTATCCGTCGAGATTTGAATCGGCGTGATCTTATGGCCGTCATCCGTTGTGCCCCCATTGATTGCCAGCGCTAATTCTTTAACTGCATCCGGCCAATCCACATTGGAATAGTACATGACTCCCAAATTGCCGATCAAATTGGGGTCGGATGGACCCGCCTTCATCGCACTTTCTGCATATTGCACGGCCTTGGCATACTCACCGACCGTTGCATATGTTCGCGAGATGAGCAGGTCGGCGGTAGGGTCTGACGGGTTATCGCCGTTGGCTTTGGTAAATTCTTCCACAGCTTGATCGTAGGAACCCAGGGCGCGATAATTGCTTCCCAACTGAAGATGCACATCTTCGATATTGTCGTTGATTGCATCTGCCGCCTGATATTCGCGGATGGACTCTTCGTAATTACCAGTAGCCTCATAAACGTAACCGCGGGCACGGTGCGCCTCGAGGGAATTGGGCGCAAGCGATAGAGCGGTCTTCAACTCGGTGATCGCGGTATTAAGAACATCTGTTGATGTTCCACTGCCAGTTAGATACTCATCGATAAGGATTTCCGCGTAATAAGCATGTGCGTCGGCATTGTTTGGATCGAGTTCCAAGGCGCGTTTGACTGCCGCCTCGGCATCCAGATAATTTCCCTGCCAGTCGAGTGCCGAGGCGCGTACTGCATTCGCCTCCGAAAGATTCGGGTTTAACAAAAGCGCGTCCTCAGCATTGGTCTGCGCGTCTTTATAATCGCCTGCTAACACCTGGACTTGTGCCAATTCTATATAGATAGATGGATCATTCGGCTTGAGCGCTAGTGCCTGGTTATAGGCATCAATTGCCTGCGAGAGCTTGCCTTGACCAAGAAATCCTTGCGCTTGAGTGATGAATTGCTCCGGCGGAGGTGTGGCGGTGGCTGTGGGCACAAACGGTGATTGAACCGTTGGAATGATGAAACGATCCATGTAGGTGAAGCCGGCGATCAGCAAGACAAGAAGACTGATCAGGAACCAGTTCGGTCGCTTCTGTCGCCGATGGTTCATGCTCCATTTACTGCCTCGTAAATACATGCAATCATCTTACCATTCGCAGGGAATCAGCGTCAAGCCGAGATGGCATAAGGTTAATGTTTTCATTAGAATCGGTCTGCTTTATCGATTGTTTTATCTCAATTCTTTCAAAATCGCGATTGTCTCCGGCTTACCCCCATATCCATTTTCGCCGCCCGGACCAACGCAGGAGGGACAGCCATCTTTGCATTCGCATTCGCTGACCAGTTCCAAGGTGCGCGCAATTAACTCATCGTGGATCTCAAAAAGTTTTTGGCTGAAACCGATGCCTGCAGGCACTTGGTCATATAAGAATATGGAAGGAATGCCGCGAATTGTTCCTGCCGCGTCGGTGTGAACGCCGAGATCACTTGGATCACACATCAAGAACAGCGGCGCTAATTGACTCAAGCGCATAGGATAATCCCGCCAAGCCGGAACGGATGCGGACATTTTGTTCCGCTTTGCGATGACAGGAAGAACAAAGCGTGATGAGATTATCGAGTCGATTTGCTTCAATGGCGGATGTAAATGCTTTGAATGGAATCTTATGATGCACATCATGTTCGCGTCCGCCTTCAGCCGCGCCGCAGACTTGGCAACGGAATCCGTCACGCGTCCGAACCGCGAGGCGGATGCGCGGCCAATCGGGGCCATAATCATTCGCGTCGTTGGTCCATGCTCCGCTGGCGCGCAAAGATTCAATCGTTGAGTCCGAAAGTGAGAGCCAATAGCCGATCGTTTGTAATTCAGTCGGCGGAAGATCGAGAGGTTCCTCACCAAGATTCTCCCGCGTCATCCAGCGTAATTTCTTAAATCCAACTACTTGCGTAGTCACTTGAATTTCGCCCCAGCCTTTTTCACCGCCTTTGATTGCGGCTCGTTCTGATTCACTGAGAATTTGAATCTCGGTTTCATTTTGCGATTCGGTATAGTAATCGAGCGCAACCGCGGTAAGCGTGGCAATGTTCCTTTCCAGATTTAGTTCATGCACAAAATACTGCTGGCCCTCGTGAATGTAAATCGCATGAGGATGAACCATCCAGTAGGCACTAGCCAAATCCACTTCACCAATGATTTGTGGCGCACTGTCGGATGTCTCAGTCGTTTGCAGGATCACATTCTCGGGCGACGCGGTTCGCAGACTGACGTTCGCGGCGGGATATGAATCGGACATCCAAAAATATTTTTCCTGTGAGAGATGCGCTTCATTGTTCAATGTAAGAACGTCGAGAAACTCTTTAACTTTATCTGCATCCAGCGAGCCGAAACTTTCATCTTTTTGAAAAGGTAGTTCGAACATGGCACAACGCAAATGATTTAAAAGAATTAGCAAATGATCGGGGTTGATAAGTCCATGCTCTGGCGATTGGCCGAAGAAATAATCGGGATGATGCGCGAGGAATTGATCTAGCGGATTCGCAGATGCAACCAGCACGGATAACGCGGGCGCTTCGCCGCGTCCCGCCCGACCCGATTGCTGATAGACGCTTGCGATGGAGCCGGGATACCCGACGAGCACTGCTGCGCTCAACCCACCGATATCAATTCCCAATTCCAATGCATTGGTCGCAACGACGGCTTGGACGGTTCCATCTCGTAAACCTTTTTCGATCTCGCGGCGTTGGCTTGGTAAATAGCCGGAACGATAGCCGCGTATTTGCCCCTCCCTAGCCCTCCCCAAATTCTGCAAATTTTGGGAGGGTGACCGAAGGTCGGGTGGGGCGGATTCCTGCAAATACGTCAAGATCATCTCTACGCTTCGTCTTGAGCGTGCAAACACAACCGATTGAATATCATTCGAAAGCAAATCGCGTACAAGGCGGATACTCTCCATCATTGAACTTTTTCGCAAGCCGAGGGATTCGTCAATGACGGGCGGGTCATAAAGAAGGAAATGCCTTTCGCCGCGTGACGAGCCGTCTTGATCAATCAACTCGATGGATGATTCGATCAATCGCTCGGCGAGTTCTTTGGGATTACCTATGGTCGCAGAGGTGAGGATGAATTGCGGCGCGGCGCCATAGAATTTTGCAACGCGCTTGAGTCGGCGAATGACATTGGCAACGTGTGAACCAAATATGCCGCGATAGGTGTGCATTTCGTCGATTACAACAAAACGCAGGTTATGAAAGAGATCCGACCAGTTGGTATGGTGTGGCAGAATTCCAGTATGGAGCATATCGGGGTTGCTAAGGATGAGGCGTGCATTCTTGCGGATCGAGGCGCGTTGCGATTGCGGCGTATCACCATCATAGATTGCGGATTGTAGATTTTTGGTTGAAGATTGCAACTGATGGAGGCCTGAGAGTTGATCCTGTGCTAATGCTTTTGTCGGAAAAAGATATAAAGCGCGGGCGTCCGTGTTGGTCAGTAATGATGCGATGATTGGCAAGTTATAAGCCAGCGTTTTTCCGCTGGCAGTACCTGTGGAAAGAACAATATTTTTCCCGGCACGAATATAATCCCATGCTTCGTATTGATGACTGTAAAGTGAATCAATTCCACGATTGGAGAACGCCACCCGAAGCATAGCCGGAAGACTATCCGGGAAAGGATGCATATTTGCGGGGCGTGAAGGAGTCGTCCGCCAGATGGAAAAATTCGGCGCCGTATCAGGATCGGTGTGCCAAAGTCGAATGAGGGAATTGAGAGACATTAATGCCTGATTCAAATCTGCATGATACAATTTTCAATATGAATTGGACACAAAAAATAAAACTTGTGGCTTTGATGACCTTCCACATGCTTTGGGGATTGGTCCTGTGGTTTAGTATATCAAAATATGGATTGGGGATTTCTACCGATTCGATGCATCTTTTATTTTCCGCTCTAAATTTATCTCAGGGCAAAGGATTATTTTCATTCGATGGCAGTTTTGTTTCGCTATGGCCGCCGCTTTACCCCATGCTTTTAGCGTTCATCCAACTCGTGACACGATGCGATCCATTTGTTTCAGCCACCATTCTGCAAACACTGGCTTTTATTGGAACTTCATTTTGCCTTTCGCTCCTATTCCTGAAAATTTTTCCCGAAAACTTTTTACTTGCCCTGGCGGCCAATATTCTTTCTGATATTGGCGTGGTTGTTCTGACCTCTTTTGATGGCGTCGGCTCGGATTATCTACATTTCTTCTTCCTTATTCTTTTCGTTTTGCTGGCCGGTTATTACATAGAAACCAAATCAGCGCGCACCCTTTTAGGAATGACCGTGGTGGGAATGTTGGCGATGCTTGACCGCTATCTTGGCATTGCCGTGATTGGAACGGGCGTTACCATCGTCTTCTTTTCCATGACCAAAAATTGGCGTCAACGAATGATACGCAGCTCATTGATGGCTCTCTCCGCGCTACCCGCTGGGATTTGGCTCTATGCCGCTTCAGCCGAATACCGTGGACCGGAAAGTCTCGCTGATAATTTTAGATGGTTCTCCCTGTCAGTTTTGCAATGGTTCTTTCCCATCGATTCGAAACAGCCTCACCTTTGGCTTTATATTTCTGTTTTATGGTTACTCATCGGAGCGATGATCTTTTTCTTGTTTTACTGCTCGCGGCAATATAGGAATTTTTCACCCTATGCAATTTCTGTCCTTGTTTATGGATTGCTTTATTTGTTGATCCTGTTCGGATCGGCCTCAATCGCTTACTTCAATAAATTGACCGGACGCTTTTTGCTCCCGTTCTATATTCCCTTCATCACGCTTCTGGTCATCACGATGGACCTCTTGCTGCGCTTCATCCATCAGCGCGGCTTGCAGATATTTCGCCGCGTCACGGCGATTGGATTAGCTGGTGCGTTGCTGGTGATTGGGATTGGCCTTCTGCGAATCACGATTCCCGTTGGGTTGCAATCTCATATAAATGGCAATAATGATTTTAACAGTCGAGCCTGGCATGAGAATAGTGTGATGAATTATTGGCTGGCGCACGAACCGCAGGGAAACTATCTCTTATTCAGCAATTACCCGGATGGGGTCGCATTTTATACTTGGCATTCCGCTTATAACTCGCCTGCTCGATATTCCGGTCCGTATGGCACGCAAGAGTTTCCAGTGACCAGTTACTCATCAAAGTTATTTTCATCCGGCCTCGCAGTTTATTTAATCTGGATCGAACCCAATATCTATTCGTATTATTATGAGGCCCAGGACCTAAGCTCAATTGCACAGGTTGAGCCACTCTTTGTAAGCCAGGACGGTGGTATCTATCGTCTGATACCAAAGGAAAACCCCTGATTGCTGCTTCAAGGTGATTCTCTGGTTTGTTCCTTGACTTTCGCTTTGCTGGAATTGATCATGCGAAATGCCCATACTCCCACCAGCAATGGCAGCCAAAACGTTACAGCGCGATACGCAAGCGTGATAAGAATTGCCGAACTCCATCTAACTCTCGACGAATGAAGCGCCAATGCCATCACCCCTTCTACCACGCCGATACCGGAAGGAGTCGGCGAAACGATGAGGAATAAAAAGCCGATGGAAAATCCGCCGATGATCGTCCCGAGGCGGAACGGAATATTGAAAGATAGAAACGCACAGGTCAGTACACACATCAGCAATATCTTTCCAAATAGCGAAAGCAGCAGAGGAGGGATCAGGCTGGTTGGCTTTTTAGGGAGCGCTGACAAGCCTTCGGAGATTTCAGAGGCAAAGGTGTGAGCGCGCACCTCGCTCAGATACTCGCGGCGTAGGAAAGGTCTTACGATGAAATTGATCATCCGCGCCAATCTTGCCAGCACATTGCCTAAAGTTTCAGCGGAGCGATACCCGAGATAAAGGAATAACGCAATCCCGCAGGCAATCGCTAGAAGGGTTAACGACGCGGCAACGTCTCCATAACTTAAACGATTCCGGCGCGCTAGAATGATCGTGCCGAAAGCCAGGACGAGTAAGAATGCCGCTTCGTCAATGAGCAGATAGAGTACACCTGCCACGGTCACTTTGCCGGAGGATTGACCGCGGCGCTGACCGTCATTGATGAATAATGCCATGCCCCCAACTCCCGCGCTGGTTGTGACCACATTGACGAAGTTCGCCGCAACTGCCAGCAGCATCATGTGACGGCGGCTTTCTTTGAGGCCGAGCAAATTATAAATGGATTGGTAGGTCAGACCGACCACGACAAACCACATTACTTGAATTATTAAGGCGATGGCAAGATACCAGGGATTGGCGCGTTGGATGGTGGTGAAAATCTGTTGAAGCTCTGAGAAGTAGAGGACAACGAATGTAATCCCAAGGAGCAGAATCACTACTAAGATAAGTTTTCGCATGTGAGGCAGGATTATAACAAAACTTCCGCAGAATATTCTGCGGATGTTTAAACTCCGATTTGGGTCGGGATGAAGCGGATCTAAGTTCGCCGCCGCCCGCCCAAGCCACTGACCAAACTCACAAAGTAGAGCAATTGCAATAGGGCCGATGCAAGCCCGGCGACATACGTCAGCGCCGCGGCGTTGAGCACATTGTTGACACCGCTTATTTCATCCTGGCCAGCGATGATGCCTGTCTCGGCCAAAAGTCGTTTAGCGCGCGCCGAAGCGTTCAATTCCACAGGCAGGGTTGCCAGCGCGAATATTGCGCCACCTGAAAAGACCAATATGCCCAACCATGCGATTTGGATACCCATTGATGATGCATTCATCATGGTTGCCAAAACGATGCCGGCCATGATCATGATCCATCCGAGCCACGAGCCTATATTGACGGCGGGCACCAGCGCGGCGCGGAAACGTAAAGGAAAATAACCTTCTGCATCTTGCATGGCATGACCTAGTTCATGTGCGGCCACCGCCACTGCCGCGACCGAAGGAACATTGGCAACAGTTTGGGAAAGATTCAAAACCTTGGTGCGCGGATCATAGTTGTCCGTCAATTCACCGCGAATGCCTTGAATTTGAACGCCGTATAATCCGCCGCTCGAGATTAACCGTTGAGCGGCTTGTGCGCCGGTCAGGCCGCTACGCACGCGGACGCGGCCCCACTTGTTATAAGAAGACTTTACATACCATGAGGTCAGCATCATCAGGATGAAGGCTGGCGCCATGAAACATAAGTAGGTTGGATCAAAGAAAAACATTTTTACCTCACTACCCTGCGAAGGCTTCAAAGCCTTCGCAGGGTTTTTCAAATTATGGAATTGGAGTTGCCGTCGCCGTTGGCATGGAAGTCGGAATCGGAGTCCCATTGATCATGTCGAGCAGGGTTTGCGAAGCCGCGTCCAGTTGTGGGTCGAGTCCGGCATTGATGTCTGCCGCCGTCATCGGAACATATACATCCGGTGTCAGGCCTTTCTTATCAATGAGTGTGCCTTTAGGAGTCAACCAATGTGCGATGGTGATTGCTACGGCGCCTTCATTATTTGACAACGGAACACGGATCTGCACGGAACCTTTGCCGTATGAAACCACGCCGACGAGTTTGGCGCGCCCATCGTCCTGCAATGCGCCCGCTGTAATTTCCGAAGCGGAGGCGCTGTTGCTATTGATCAGCACCACCATGGGTATCTTGGTTGCCAACCCGCCGGACATGGCATCATATTCCTTTTTACTTCCATCGCTGGATTGCTCATAAACCACTGGGCCGTGATCCACGAATTGCGAAACCACTTCCACTGCGGTGTTTAAATATCCGCCGGGGTTATCGCGCAAGTCAAGGATGAGTCCCTTGGGGTTCTGCGACAGTAGCGTGGTCAGTGTGGTCTTCAACTCATCCGTAGTAGTCTCACCGAAATCGGTGATTTGAATGTACGCTATGCCGTTATCTAGCATCTTGCCACTTACGCTTGGGACATTGATCTTGGCCCGCACGATATCGAATTGAAGCGGTGCGGATTGGCCGGGTCGCTGGACGGTCAAATGAACCGTCGTTCCCGCCGGCCCGATCACTTTTGACCGCACCTGTTCCGGATTTACGCCGGTCATATCAACGCCATCCACTGCGATGATTTGATCGCCTGCCTTCAATCCGGCTTTCTCGGCGGGCGAGCCGGGGATGGGCTTGGTAATGGTGAGGACGGTTCCACTGGTGTCCACGTATGCGCCGATGCCTTCAAATGAACCAGAAAGTTCGTTGGTTGCATCCTTATATACTTGCGGATCCATATATTCGCTGTGCGGATCGCCGAGCGATTGCACCATCCCAGTAATGGCGCCTTCCAACAGCTTGGTGTTATCCACCGGCTGATCCACATAATCGGTGTGAACGATCTGCCACGCGTCCCAAAACGGTTTGAACAACGTCTGCAGATCCTGCGGCGTTGACGATTGCGCTTCCGGCGAGATGGTGGGAATACCGGGTAGACTTGCAGATAACGAGCTGTTAAGCGGGAACATATGTCCCACAACAAATCCGCCCGAAAAGCCGCCCAGCAGAAGCGCGACACCGATCAAAACGAATAGAATAACCTTTAAGATTTTTGCCACAAACTCCTCCATTTCTTCTTATCTTGCATGAACCATATCATGCTGGGATTAAAAGATGATGAAACCCGTATTGAGAAATTATATAAAGACTATAAGCGCTTTGTAAAAACAATCCTTTTTCTTTGATATTTCCTGTACACGCCGGTGAATTTCACAGACGTGTCCCATTTAAGAGCGCGGGTAATTGACTCCAATCCGTGAAGGCCGCGTCCAAATCCGGACTGAGAGCGGTCGCGCCGAAATGGTTCTGTGCTACTGAACCATAGAGGAGTGCATACAAGCCGAAATCTTTCGCGGCGCGCGTCGTGTGTGGTAGATCGTCAATCATCACGCATTTTGACGGATCGCCTTCGCCCGCAACGTTCAACGCAATCTTAAATGCCTCGCGGCTCGGCTTGCAATATGGATTCACGCGGTTCACATCCACAATGTCCGAGAAATACTCTTCGATCTGCAGCTGGCGGAGCACGCGTTGTGCGTGAGGCACATCCGCGTTGGTGAAGATCAGGTTGCGGGTCGGGAGAGAAGCGAGCACCGTTTGTTGAATTGGGTTCGGATGCAAATAATCCTTCAAAGGCAAGTCATGAACATAGGCCAGAAAGTCCTGAACGTCCACATGATGTTTTGCTTGCAGGCCGCGCAAGGTGGTTCCATACTCGCGAAAATATATTTCGCGCAGGCGCGGGATTTCATCCTGCGGAATGTGCATACGCTCATCCATGTAGGAATTCATGCGTCCTTTGATGGCCGACCACAGCCCACTGGATGATGGATAAAGCGTATCGTCGAGATCGAAGAAGATGGTTGTAAAACGCATTCGGCAATTATAATTGCGATATGCCTATTCGACTGCTCGCTCCCGAAGTTGCTTCGCAAATCGCCGCCGGTGAAGTCATCGAACGACCGGCCTCGGTAGTCAAAGAGTTGATGGAGAACGCGCTGGATGCGGGCGCGAAAAGTATTTTGATCTCGATTGTGGAAGCAGGACGCAAACTAATCGAAGTCGCGGACGATGGAAGCGGAATCGCTTCCGATGAACTGGCGCTGGCTGTTTCGCGTCACGCGACCTCTAAGCTGGCGCGTGCCGATGATCTTTTTCACATCTCGACGCTTGGATTCCGCGGTGAGGCGCTGGCTTCGATTGGCTCGGTTTCACGCATGACGATCACGTCGAAAGTGGCGCACTCGGATGCGGGCGCACGCATCAAAGTTGAGGGTGGACGCGAAGGCAAAGTTGAATCGGTCGGCGTACCGACTGGAACGGTCGTGCGCGTCGAGGATTTATTTCATAATGTCCCAGCGCGCTTGAAGTTCTTGAAGACGGATGTCACAGAACGCCGCGCCATTGACGCGTTGATCACGCGTTATGCGTTGGCATACCCGAATGTGCGCTTTAAATTATCCGAAGGAAGCACAATCACTTTGCAAACCTCCGGCGATGGCGACCGCCGCGCGATTTTGGCCGCGTTATACGGAGTGGAGGCTGCAAAGCAGTTAATGGAAATCAATTCCGAAGAAGAAGACATTCGATTAATTGGTTACACCAGCCCTACCGCGCTGACGCGTTCGAATCGCAAGGACATCTCCTTTTTTGTCAATGGACGATGGGTGCAAGACACACTATTGACCACTGCATTGATTCAGGCGTATCACACGCTGTTGATGGTCGGACGCTATCCGATGGGCGCGGTGTTCCTCGAGATTGCACCTGAAGAAGTGGATGTAAACGTTCATCCTGCGAAAGCCGAAGTGCGATTCAGAAATCAGGATAAAGTATTTGGATTTGTCCAACGCGCCGTGCGACGCGGTTTGTTGGCCTATTCGCCGGTTCCACAAGTTGCACCAAGTTTGTGGGGAACGCGCGAGTGAGGAATCAAATCAAGTTGGATTGGACTGGATGATTGCTCATGCTGAATCAGTTGACAGCGGACAATTGACGGTTGAGAGCGAAAAGCAATCAACCATCACCTCCCCACTTTCCACCGCCAGTCAAATTCCTTTGCTCAGACTCATTGGTCAAATCGGCGCGACATATCTCGTGGCCGAGGGACCGGATGGACTTTATTTGATTGACCAACATGCCGCGCACGAACGTGTCTTATTTGAAAAATTGATGGCCCAACATGACCAGAAAAAGATTCCTTCTCAATCGTTACTGACACCGGCGGTTGTTACACTTCCGCCGCAATCTGCGAAAGTATTGGAACCCCAATTATCGGTTCTCGGTCAATTTGGTTTTGAAGTGGAAGAATTCGGGACGAACACATTTCAAGTCCGCGCCATGCCAGGCTTGTTTGCAGGCAGTGATCCGTCCGCCGCGTTACGCGCCATTGTCGAAGATTTTGAAGAAGACGAATCTCCACTGCAAAATGAGATCGAAAAGAAGCTCGCGGCACGCGTCTGCAAACGGATGGCGGTCAAAGGCGGGCAAACACTTTCGGCCGAAGAACAACGCGCCTTGCTCTTAGATTTGGAGCGTTGCGATTCGCCACGCACTTGTCCGCATGGCAGGCCGACAATGATTCATCTTTCGGTTGAAATGCTCGAAAGACAATTCGGTCGCAAGGGTGCACGCTAATGCCGGTTGATTATCAGCAAGTCCATGTGCGCATCAAAGAAATCGGCGCGGGTGCGCGTGAGCGAAGAAAGACATTGGAGGAGCGTCGAAAAAATGCGCGCAACCTTCTCTTGACTTATGCAAATCAATTAGATGTTCTGCGCGCCAAAGTGGATTTCGCCAAGGCTGTGGACGCGAACATCCGATGCGCGTTACCAGTTGATGAGTCGCTCGCTTCGCATTACGCGCTGACAGGTCCTGTTAAAGACGCGACTCTGATTGCTGCTGATGGTTCACAGATCAATCCAGATCGCCATGCGGCAATCTTATATTCATTGATCAATATCGGCGTCATCATTTTGAAGCCCAGCTCGGGTACTGCACCGGAAGTCAAAACTTATACCGATTTGAAATATGGCGATGACCTTTATACAAATCATGGAATGATTACAGAAGACATGGTTGCATTGGGACGCGATCTTTCCGAGCGAAAGAAATTGCTTGAGTTGGGATTGCAATATCCACAACCGGTGATTACATTTACGGATGGACCTATCGAATTGTGGGGCGCAGAGGGAAGCGCACAGGATGAGTATCGCCGCAACCGTGAAAACCATCTTTCGATTCTTTCACAGCTTCAATCAGGGGACATCATCACAGCTGGTTATATTGATAAACCCGCCGCTGATTTGGTGACGCGATTATTTGAGATCAGCCAAATTCAAGAGAACGAAATGAAAGCAGTCCGGGACCTCCACACCTTGCGCGGCGTGACGGATCGCTGGCTGTTCGGTGAAGAGGGCAATCCACTTCTAAAGAAAGGCGAACGCTCGGCGATTTTTATCATCCAATCCAGTTCGCGCAATCATTACAAAGGCATTTTGGAAATCCACTTCTTCTATTTGAACGTCGGTAGTGACAAACATCCCTGGATTGTGCGCGTGGAGATTCCGGCGTGGGTTGCGAAAGATAAAGAGAAAGTCAATCTTTTGCATGCGTCGCTTCTTGAACAATGTAAAATCTTGGGCGCAAAACCATATCCGTATCTTTTGCACCGTGCTCATGAAATTGCTGTGGTCAAGCAGGAAGAGCAACAACAGATCGAGCAGATGCTGGTGCAGGAACTTCGCAATCAAGATGAAGAATTGGACGAAGGTTCTTATAAGCAATCAGCAAAGGATTTGAAGGGAAGAACGAGGTAGAGGTATGACTCAAATCGAAATTGGACGATTACTGCGCGCAGGCACAACTGGTTTTATCGCTGGATGTAGAGTTAATCAATTAGATGCACCTGCCTTTGGTGCATTGGTGCGCGCTCCACTAGGAGATAGCTATCAAGTTTATGGCTTGATCTATGATATTCATATTGACGATGATGGCTTGGTGCGCCAATTGGTCACCGCGGATAACGTCAGCGAGGAAGTGATGCGTGATAATCGCGAGCGCCGTATCGTGCCGGTGGAGATGTCGGTATTGTCGGTGGGGTATGAAGCGGATGGAAAAATCGTCCATCTGCTTCCGCCGCGTCCGCCGCTGAGTTTGGATGTCATCTATTTATGCGATGAGAAAGATGTGGCCCGATTTACAAGCGTGGGAAGGTTTGGATATTTCCGTCACGTTTTGCAGAACCAGGAGATTCCTATCGGTGAAGTATTGGCCGCACATATCGGACAAGCGTGCAAATCACACGGACAGGGAGGCGAGAAGTGGAAAGAGCAGGCAACGCAGGAATTGATTACCTTGTTGCGGGATGATTACCCAACGTTGATGTCAGTACTGGGTGCGCTAAGCGAAATTGCTGCTTGAACTTTTACGAGAAAATGTATGTCTGAAAAGAATCGGTTTTGGAGTTCGCTTCCTATCATCGTATTTGCCGGGATTGCACTGGCAGGTCTCGCTTATCTGGGCGGTTATACACGCTTCATGGCGGATGATTACTGCTCTGCCTATTATGCAATTCGATTCGGCCTGCTCCGCTCGATTTGGTACTGGTATATCACTTGGAGCGGACGTTATACCGCTTTCGCCTTTGACTGGCTAACATTGACCAAGACCCTCGGGCCTTATGGTGCTCATTTGGTTCCACCCATCGCTATAGCAACTTGGCTGATTGCGACGATTGCCGCTGTCCATCTCAGTCTGAAAGCGATTACCCCGCGTTTAGCAATCACAAGCATCGCGATTGCAATCAGCGCCAGCTTTGTGTTGGTCGTGATTACTTTGAGTCCGGATATAGCGCAATCCTATTTCTGGCTGAACGGAATGCGTTCGTATTCATTGCCTTTGGTAGTGATGAGTGTCTATGCTTTCTTGTTTCAATGGATTGTGCCACGTTTGAAATCCGATAAAGCAATTTGGTGGACCTGCATCCTCGCCTTCAGCTTGACATTTGCTAATGGTGGCTTTAGCGAAACAATGGCAGTGCTTCAGCCTGTGATGTTGATTTTTATGACCGGCCTTTATTGGCTGGCGAACGACAGAAAGATAGATACCACTTTCAAAGTTCTATCCGCCGCAACATTGGGAGCGCTGCTCTCACTGATCATCGTTGCGCTGGCGCCGGGCAACGCTCTTCGAAAAGTACAGTTGCCTCCGGCCCCCAGCCTGCTCAAGTGGATGGAGATTTCCATCGGAGCATATCTTTCTTATCTTCAAGACATTCTCTTCTCTCCGCAAAAAATCACCGCGCTACTCGGTGCGATATCGGTCAGCGCATGGGCTGGGACAGGATATAAAGCCCAAATTAAGTTGCGCTGGTGGATGATCCCAGCACAAATCATGGGCGGATTGGTTCTATCCTTTATATGCATCCCACCTGCGGTCTATGGCTATGCCGCGCCGCCGCCACCGCGCACACTGAGCATTGCGTCTTTTGCGCTTGTGACTTTTTGGATGGTTGCCAGTTTTCTCATCGGCAGTGGGCTGGCACATACCTCACGCTCATCAACCCGAATGGAAATTGGACTGATTGTTCTGGCAACTTTATTGATCGGTGTATCATCTGCGCTGACAATGATTTATGTCAATCAAAACCAAAGCGCCTATATTGCCTATGCCCAGAAATGGGACGCAATGGATGCGCAAATCCTGCAGGCGCGTGCCAACCATCAGCCGTTTGTAAACATTTCGGCAATGTCTAATTGGGCAAAGCTTGATCGTCCGAATGACCATCCAAAGTTCTGGGCGACGGCTTGTTATTCAGAATACTATCGCATTCAAGTCTATGGCCCGCCGTATTGAAAATTATATTTTGATAATCGGCATAACTTGCAAGAATTCAATGAGAGAAAAATATGACTGAAAACAAAAAACCAATTGGTTACATCATCGGCGGGGGATTGAAGGAATCGTTCAAGGCACGTTTGACGGTTCTGGCGCAGGACGTGCAGGAAGGCGCATTCGTCGTGATTGAAAATTCCAACTGGCGATATTGCGGCTTGGTCACCGATATTCAACTCGGCGCAACCGACCCGCGCTTTGCGGATGAACAAACCGAAACGCGCTTGCCGGCTTCGATAGCGAAGGCGCTGCATGGACAGACGCTTTACACGAATCTTGAAATCCTGCCGGCGTTGATGCAGGACATCGGTCCCGACCCGATCTCGGCGGACTATAAAAAATGGCGGCAGGAAAACCCTGAGGACCCAAAGCCACTGCCGGTCAAGACGGTACCGCCGCATCATTCATCGGTTGAGATGGCACGACCAGAACATATCGCCGGCATCTTTGGCGAACCGAGCGATAAGAACTTTATTATCGGGACCACGCGTGAGCAGGGACATCCAGTGTGCATCGATCTGGAGAAATTCGTCCAGCGCTCATCGGGAGTGTTCGGCGCCACCGGCACAGGTAAATCGTTTTTGACGCGGCTGATACTGGCGGGGCTGATGCACTACAACAAGGCCTCGGTGCTGGTTTTCGACATGCATAACGAATACGGCTTCGACGACACGGCCTCCGACACGGGTTTACGTGTGGTCGGGTTGAAAAACAAATTTGCATCAAAAGTGCGCGTGGTGGGACTCGGAGGTGGAGCAAAGATCCGGGGCAACGCGCCCGATTTCAATCTGGAGATTTCCGAAAGCGACGTTGCTACCTCCGATATTGAATTGTTGAGCCGCGAATTGGATCTAAAAGAGACGACCGCCACCACGCTTGAGGCGTTGTGGAATTCCTTCAAACGGGATTGGTTCAGCGAATTCAAAGCGATGACCCAGGAAGTCATCACTACCGAAGATGGCAAAAAGGTCCCTGCAAACGGGAGCGTGGCGGCCTGGGCCAACGCCAACGGAGTCAATGTGATGGCGGCGGAAGCGCTGCAAAACAAACTGCGCCGACTGTTCAACAAGGAATACATCGTCGCCAAGCCCGCCGCAGACTCGATCAAGGAGGTGATCAGCACGCTCGAAAGCGGACAGCATGTGGTGTTGTCGTTCGGCGAGTTCGAGACCGATTTGGATTACCTATTTGTGTCCAACTTGTTGACGCGCCGCATCCGTGAGGCGTGGGAAAAGAAAACCAATGCCTTTCGTTCGACAGGCAAGGATGAGCCGAAGCAGTTGGTCATTGTGATCGAAGAAGCGCACAAGTTGTTAAATCGCGAGATGGCAGCGCAGACCACATTCGCCACCATTGCACGTGAATTGCGGAAGTATTACGTGACCTTGCTGGTGATCGATCAGCGACCATCACAGATCTACGATGAAGTCATGTCGCAGCTTGGAACGCGCATCAGTGGCTGGCTGGGCGATGACGATGACATCCACGCCGTGCTCTCGGGTCTTTCAGGACGCGAGGCCTTGCGCGGCATGTTGGCGCGGCTGCAACCGAAGGAGGAAGTGCTGCTGTTGGGGTGGGGCGTACCGATGCCGCTGCCGGTCAAGTCGCGCCGCTACGATGATGAGTTCTGGAAGGAATTGATCGGTGCCTCAGCGGGCGGAAAGAAAAGCAAGGAGCAGAATTTGAAGGAGTTGGGGTTCTAGATTGTAGACTTTAGATTGTAGATTTCAGATTGAGGGAAGACAGCGAAGCATTTGACTTACAAAGAGGAATTGGGAGCCTTGTTGGTATGAGGGATGGAACTGTGAACCGATCCAATTCATAAAGAGCTACGTACTCTCCCTGAGAGCAATTCTTCTCAGGGGCAATCGTTTAACCCTGTCCTATGAAAAGCGGAGGGTAGACGAGTATAGGATGAGTGAAAGATATTCTTGCTTCGGAGCCGAGAGGCTCCGAAGCAGCAAATGGTGGCATGACGCCGCCTTGGCTAGGGATGAGTGAAGGATCATCGAAGGATGTCCGAATTAAGTATATAGCCACCAGATAGCCATCCTATAGGTATGGCGAACCCAGATAAAAGCATCGGCGAAGGGATGTGTCCGATACAGGCGCATGAAGTGTGTCAGCCTCCCGAAGGACATCGGGGGAATGAATTGGAATTCTTTATCCCGAACTGACTTTGCATAAGCTATACTAGACCTGCTGAAAAGAAATTATGGGCGACTCTGCGCTGCTTGCGTGAAGCTGGAGTTTGCATCCATTTTTATGAATCCATACTACGCACTATGAGGTCTTCATGAAACTCTTTGTCCCCGGGCGCATCTGCCTGCTTGGCGAACATTCCGATTGGGCCGGCGGTTATCGCCGCATCAATGCCGATATCGAAAAAGGTTACAGCCTGATTACCGGAACCGACCAGGGCATCCACGCCGATGTTTTGCCACACCCTACCTCCCTGATCCTGACTTCGGTCACGCCTGACGGTCAACGCCAAGGACCGTACGAAATCCCGATGGAACCCAAGGTGTTGATGGAAGAAGCGCAAAAGGGCGGCTACTGGAGTTATATTGCCGGTGTAGCCTACCAGGCGCTGACTAATTACCACGTGCGCGGCCTGGTGATCGACAATTTCAAGACCGACCTGCCCATCAAAAAGGGGCTATCCTCATCGGCAGCGATTTGCGTACTAGCCGCACGCGCTTTCAATCGCGTGTACGATCTGAAGCTGACCGTGCGGGGCGAGATGGAAATGGCCTACCAGGGCGAGATCACCACACCTTCGCGCTGTGGACGTCTCGACCAAGGCTGCGCCTTCGGCAACCGTCCCGTGTTGATGACCTTCGATGGCGAACGCCTCGAGACCGAAGAATTGCGCGTCAACGAGCCGCTGTATTTCGTGCTCGTGGACTTGCAGGCCAAGAAAGATACAATGGAAATCCTAAACCGTCTGAACCACTGCTACCCCTTCGCCGAAAACGAGGTGGAGCGCGGCGTACAGGAACTTCTCGGTCCCATTAACAAGCGCATCGTAGAGCAGGCCATGGATGCCCTGCAAAAGGTGGATGCCCAACGCCTGGGGGCATTGATGACCGAAGCGCAGGCCTTCTTCGACCGTTACGCCATGCCGGCCTGTCCCGAAGAGCTGACTTCGCCGGTGCTGCATAAGATTCTCGAATACGAAGCGCTCAAGCCGCATGTGTGGGGTGGCAAGGGCGTCGGCTCACAAGGTGATGGCACAGCCCAGTTCATCTGCCGTTCGGAAAGCGACCAGCAGGCTGCGGTCGAAATCCTGCAACGCGACCTGGGAATGCCCAGTTACAAACTGACGATCACGCCACAACAGCAGGTGCGCAAGGCGCTTATCCCGGCAGCCGGGTTTGGTACACGCTTATTCCCAGCCAGCAAGGCCACCAAAAAAGAACTCTTTCCGATTGTAGATCGCGATGGCATTGCCAAGCCGGCCATTCTGCTGATCGTCGAAGAAGCGCTGGAAGCAGGTATCGAAGAGGTGATCCTGGTTGTGCAGGAAAATGATCTCGATGAGTTCAAGTCGTTCTTCAACGAGCAAGTCACAATCGAAAACTACAACAAACTGCCGCGCCATTTTCAGGAGTATTCGCGTCATATCCTCGACATCGGTCGTCACGTAAAATTCATCGTCCAGACAGCGCAGGAGGGATTCGGTCACGCGGTCTACGCGGCGAAAGAAGAGATAGGGAATGAACCCTTCCTGCTGATGTTGGGCGATCACCTGTATCGTTCTACCGTTGAACTCTCCTGTGCCCGCCAATTGCTGGATGCCTACCAACGGCATGGCACCAGCATCCTCGGCCTGCGGCTGACCCCGGAGGCACAGATCGGCAACTTTGGCACTGTCACGGGTGTGTGGGTCAGGAACGAAACCACGCTCAATATCACCGAGTTTGCAGAAAAGCCCAACCTCGATTATGCACGCACCAATCTGCGTGTGCCCGGTTTGTCCCAGGGCGAATACCTGACCGTATTCGGCCAATACATCATCAAGCCCCAACTATTCGATTACTTGCGCGAGCATATCGAAAACAACGTACGCGAGAACGGTGAATTTCAGCTTACTTCTGCCCTCGACCGCCTGCGCCAGGAAGACGGCTTTCTCGGCCTGATGATTCAAGGCAAGCGTTATGATATCGGCCTGCCGCAGTATTATTTGGAAACCTTACAAACGTTCAGCCAACCGTGACATCTGTGGCTAAGGTAATAGACGAAAGACGAGTCGCTTGACCCGTCTTTTTGTTTATTCGATGTTACTCAAAGTATGTAGACCTATTGGTTGCAGAAAGGTAATCTTTGACAATGAAAAAAGATATATCCAAAATTCAAACCGACAAAAATAAAATGTGATGGAGATCGAATAGTTGGACGTCAAAGTACAAATCATTCTGTTTGCCAAGGCGAACTTTGGGAATGTGATCGAGGCCATAAAATAGTTTGTTGGGAAGAAGGCTGTGCTGACAAACTTGTAGAAGTGTGCGATGGTTGTTGGTATGAGATTCGAGCTTTGGGACAAGAATATTTGACTTGCTTCGAGCGTGGGGAGATAATGTATCCAAGCAAACCACAATCTGGCAATAATTAGCAAAGGATTTAGTTCATGGAACTGAGGTTACCTGCTGAAGTTGGTTACGGCTATTCGAGTAGCAGCCAACGGATTAGAGTGCTCACAGAGTATTGGGTAAATCGTTCAGCGTTTTGTCCTAATTGCGGAAGTGTATTGAATCAATTTGATAACAACAAGCCGGTCGCTGATTTTTATTGTAAGGGCTGCGCAGAAGAATATGAACTGAAATCAAAAAATGGGGTATTGGGCAAAAAGATTGTCGATGGTGCATATTCCACGATGATTGAGAGATTGAGCTCAGAGAATAATCCAAATTTCTTTTTCCTTACCTACGATAAGTCAACGCTTGAAGTAAAAAACTTTTTAACCATTCCAAAATATTTCTTTGTGCCTAGTATTATCGAAAAAAGACAAGCCTTGAAGGTTACAGCCAGAAGGGCTGACTGGGTTGGTTGCAATATTGATGTAAGTAATGTTCCTGAACTTGGGAAAATCTTTTATGTACAAAACGGGGTAGTAAAGAGTAAGAACGAAGTCTTAGATAAATGGAGTAGAACTGAATTTGTAAAAGGAACACACAATATTGATGCAAAAGGCTGGTTGCTCGATGTATTGGTTTGTGTGGAGAAGATAAATAAGAGGGAGTTTTCTTTGGATGAAGTTTATGCTTTTGAATCATATCTAAAAACCAAGCATTCATTGAATAACAACATCAGGGCTAAAATCAGACAACAATTACAATTCTTGCGGGACAAGAATTTAATAGAATTCGTTGGTCATGGCAAATATAAGATCAAAATAACAAGTGAGTGAATGCTATGCAAAGATATGTCGTAAATCAGTTTGATGGAAGCACATATATAATTGTAGACCAAAACAAATAACGAGAGATTTGTGTTTGTTCAAATTATGATGACAAGGAAGATGCCAAAGAACGAGCAGACAAGATTGCGGTGTTATTGAATGCTGGCAAATAATGGTCATAGACGTGAGAATCAATCTCCGCCAAGCAAGCAGGTTCATATTTTATGGTGGTTCTGTTCAGCCAGCGAAACGCGGTCACTTGACCACGCTGTGCTGGGTGGCATCACCAGCTTGCATAATTCAATCAACGCGCGTCATGGTTCACGCGCAAGCCAGCGAAGTCTTTCCAAGCCTGTTCCCGATCCGCTTTGATGGGCAATCCGGCGGCAGCGAGTCGGGTTAGCGCCTCATCGAACTCCGGCCGGTTGATGGGATCGTCTGATTTTGCATCCCTTCGTTATGCAGGCTAATATCGAGAAGCAATGGCAATCTGTGCCAAACTGGAATTGAGCCAGAGTACGTTTGGTCGAAGGTTCGAATACTTCCGAGCCCATATTTCATGCATCTTTTAAAGCGCTTTAACAATTTCGTTCTTGATCATTTCATATCTCAGGTATCCATTTTGATACAATTATGCAAGAGGTCCATTTTAAAGAATTTCTCTTCCAGTATTCAGCAGGAGGAATATTTTTGGGTAACGATCCGCTGAAAACCGCTATCGACTTGATCCACGCTGGACAAACACAAAGCGCGCAAGATATTTTGCAATCCATGCTCAAGGTGGATTCACACAACATTCCGGCCTGGTTTTGGTATGTTGAAACATGTTCCACAGTGGAACAGCGCATCCAGATCCTTGCAACTTGCGCCAGATGCAATCCCGACAATCGTCAGGTCAAATCGGTTTTGGATGCCTTACAGAAACAACAAGCTCGACCCAGCGAAATACCAAAAACTGAAACTAAGCCCTTATATGATGAATCAAAGGTCACGGACAAGAACGTAGTTTCAACCGGTGCCACCGAAGCCCTTCAAAAGCCTGGAGCAACAAAGCCACAGGATGAAGAGAATCAAAGAGCGCAAGGGCCCGTCAAAAAGTCCCGAAGTATTGGAGCTTTGATTGTATGGCTTATAGCCGGAATATCGGTTCTCGTTTTTGCCTTATTGGCCGTTTTCGTAATCAATTCAACTCCAGCAGATCCGACCTCGCATCGCTTCACCCAACCCATTGAATACTATTTGTATGCCCCTAAAGCCTATGTGCCAAGTCGTGAATGGCCGCTATTTATTGGAATCCACGGTTCTGGAGGAACAGGGCTGGACTGCTGGAATCTTTGGCAGCCTTACGCGGAACGAGAAGGATTTATCCTGCTCTGCCCCACTTTGTCGGATACGAGTGGTGGATGGTATCAAAATGAGGGCGAAGCCAATACTTGGGCAGTAATTAATCAGGTGACAAGCCAATACAAGATTAGGCCGCGTTTTTTTATGGTCGGTTTTTCTGCTGGCGCTCAATTCGTACAAGGCTTCTGCTTTGATTATCCGGGGGCGGTGCAGGCAGTGGCAGTGCTATCGGCTGGAAACTATTATCAGCCTTCTGTAGCAGCAGGAGGAATCCCGTTTCTGGTCGTAATTGGTGCCAACGATGATCCGGTTGCGATCAATGGCAGTATGCAGTTTGCCCATGCTGTGGCCGCCAATGGATCTGGAGTCAGTTATTGGTTATTGCCGGGAGTCGGCCACGAAGTCACAAGTAAAACCAAACAATTGACAATTGATTTTTATCTTGCAGTTAATAAATGATAAAAGCGTCACTGCCAAAACAAACCCGCGAACTCTTGATTAGGATTTGCATACCAAACCGTTGGGGTTGGAGTCGCTATTCAATTCAAGGTAGAATCGTGGCCGAACTGGAATTGAGCCAGAGTACGCTTGTCGAAGGTTCGAATCCTTCCGGACCCACCTTCAAAACACGTTGGAATGTAAGGTCAACACTCGAAACCGTAATCCCCCAAAAAATAAGAATAAATTTGAGCGATCATGGATGCAACAACGAGATTAAAAGAACTATAAGCCGGATCCGATCTTCCGGATAATATTGCGTTGCAAGGAACAAGCAGAGAGCGCCGCAAGCCATCCTTGAAGGGTTAGTGATCAATTGAAAAGATGGGAAACATCATCTGGTGTTTGGCAAAAGGTAGATCAGAATGTGCAGAGCACACGATTGCCGACGGCTTCGTGCTTTTTTACTTCAAAAATCTGGGTGGATGACTTAGTAGCCCATACCTGGACCGCAAGCATTAAAATCAGCGGTTATACCACCATCCATACCTCTGATTCCGAGGCTGTTGATATCCATACCCGCCCTGGCGATACCAACCCTGCTGCTGGTACTGATACGGTTGCTGGTAATAGCCATTGTTGTAATAGCCATTGTTGTAGTAGCCATAGGAGTAGCTGGGGAGGTAGATTACCTGACCCGCATACAGCCACCAACCCAAGCCCGGATTTGCGGCTCGAATCGCGTCGGTCGAAGTGCCACATTGTCTGGCTAGACCTGATAGGGTATCCCCCCAATGGACATAGTAGCGACCGCCACAGCCACCGTAGCCGCCCCAGGCAAAGGCGCTACCCACATTCACAAAGGCAGCCAAGACTATCATCATGACGACAAATAACTGGACGAACTTTTTTGTGTTCATTTTGATCTCCATCTTTTTCAAGTGCTTGCTCAGAATGAAATTCACTGGTGTTCACTCATAACTTTTACGCATAATCATCCAAAAGGTTAGATGGTCTCGCAACAATTGTACTGCAAGAGTTTATCATTGGTTAACCTCTTTTCCTATTTCCAGACTCAATATTTACCAAACCGCACCGTAAAGCCCTCGCATTTATCAGTAGGGATATAAGGTGCGCTACCGCGAAGCAGTAGAATTAATGGAACAATTGTGCTATAATATTGGATGTGGTAGAAATATCATTTGCGCTAGGGCTATAATGAACGATATCACCCTTCGGGCAGGACCTTTCTCTGCCCGAACTGCGGTTGGAGCGGACACCGCGATCTGGTGGGGTCCGGCAACTAGCTTGGCCGGCATGAACCCCATGCCGGCGTCGCGGCGCTGATTGAACAGGCGCATCCAAAGTATCTCCGTCCCTGGCAATGGGGTAGGAGTATCGTCGATGAAACCGACCGTCCAACAGGCAGACCACCGACTCGCCCGGAGAAAGTGGTGCACTACAAAGCCGTCGGAAGTGGCTCGCCGGGCGCTACGGCGGAAGGGCAGCACCGGGAAACCGGAGCCGAGAGGCTGGCGCTCAACCGTTTGTGGTGCGAGGAAAACTCTTGGAACAAAGCTGGACCTGAGCAGGTTTCTCCCCGCAAGGTGCGGCGGACTTCCGCAAGAACCCCTGGGCTTCAGCCCTAGGGAGTTTCAGTCATGCTTGGGTGCCTATCGCAGGGATATCCCCTGACCTACGCCCCGAAAACTGATCCAACTTTTGAGTTAGGATATGAACCTCGAACCGCTAGAATTCGATTGGCCGCTGGATAGATTCCAGTCGGGCCCCCTTATACACTATATTGCAAAATTAGCGATTAAAGGTCTATCTATCGACACAATGGGACGGGAAGCCTCCATTGATTCATTTTGCATCACGTACTGATCAATTGTCTAGTGGGAAAAAAGATATTACCAGCCATTAACCAAAACATTGTTTGAACGGGTTATGATTTCCCATCTGAGATTGGGAAGTCCCGCACAATACAATGGATAAGTTAAATTAAAGGAGTGATGGAGTGAACGGAACACCTGTGTATGTTGTGAATGGAGTTCCCCATGACGACGGACATAGTTACAAAAATGTCTATGTGGTAAATGGAATTTCCTCAGAAGACCGACCTGATGCAGAACCTGTCTATGTGGTTAACGGATTACCTTCTAGAGACCGACTTAATGCGGAACAAGTCTATTTTGTCAATGGAGTTTCCTCTGGGAACCAACCTAGTTACGAATATGTATATGTCGTAAACCCAGAGAAGCTTCCAGTCGAAATAAGGCGCAAAATAGCGGGATTATATTAGACGAGAAACGCTAGGTTTACAATTGCCTTGCTGCACAGGGTAAAATCATGCGGAACCGGAGTTGAATACGCTTGGTCTCGAGTCGAATGATGCAAAACTATATATCAGATAGCAGAATGTTAACAATTTTTAATGGAAGAAAACGTTGACAGTACTAGCGAACTGATTAAAATGAAAACCCCAGTTAAGAAACTGTACTTTTCATTCATTTCAAAGGAGAGACCTATGGCAAAATCATTCCCTAAACTAACAGCTTCTGCCCATGAAATGCTAACCGGCCTGGAAGCAAATACTGCTGAAGTGTCGAAACGCGGAGCCACAGCAGAGTTTACCAAGAGCGGCAAGGCCTTGCTTGCCAGCGTGGAAGCGATGGAAGCCGAGCGTGAGACCATGAAAGCCGCTCTCAAAACCAAAACTGCCGCGTTATACATCGCCATTGCCCAGCTTAAGACCTGGAACTCTGAGGCCTCACGAGCTGTCAAACGGACGTATCGCGATCAACAGGAAAAATGGGGTGAGTTTGGGATTAAGATGAAAGCAAAAGGAAAAGGCAAGAAATAATTCTGGCATGAAACATAAATTAATGGATTCGAAAAATCCAGCATTCGTTAAAATTATTCTTCTGATAACCTCAGAAGGATAATTTTTTTCTTAAAGTTCCAATGCTGACTTAAAAAAACGCGCAAGATGGCCGGACTTCAAGTTTGACCTCGCACTTCGGCACAATGAGTCAGCGGCAAACCATGCCTAAAACCGTCTTAGAAAAAGAAATGATTCTTTTGGTCCTGAATGGAGATTGTATTCAAACTTTTTAAGAACAAGGGAACCAAAGCAGGATCAAACAGAACGCCGGTTTGACTGACCAAAAAATCATTTACGGCCTCATCGCTCCACGCCGCACGATACGGTCTGTCCGAAGAAAGGGCATCCCAAACATCCACGATGGAGAAAATTCGTGCGGCAAGAGGAATTTCTTCCTTTCGTAACCCTCTCGGATAGCCTGTCCCGTCCCAGTGTTCGTGATGGCAGTAAGGAATTTCCAAAGCGTTCTGAAATAACAGGATGGGAGATAGCAAGTCGTGTGCATGTTGAGGATGTTTTTGCATAATCAGCCATTCCTCAACTGTCAACTTTCCCGGTTTAAACAGGATATTATCTGGAATGGCGATCTTGCCAATGTCATGCAGGAGTGCACCCACATAAATTCCATCAATTTCTTTTTCGGGAACCCCCGCTCTTTTTGCAAGATTCAGAGCCGCCTCAGCGACACGCAGCGTATGG
The DNA here is from genome assembly GCA_963783295.1 of uncultured Chloroflexia bacterium. Lineage (GTDB taxonomy): Bacteria > Chloroflexota > Anaerolineae > Anaerolineales > Villigracilaceae > Fen-1038. Next base: position 197,409 of record CAWAMX010000006.1, read on the forward strand.
GCCTCGGTTTCATAATCCCGCAAATATAACATCCGTAATAATCCATGGAGGGTTTGGTCAAGAATCTGATTGTTCGGGTAAACAACTTCGTTGCTGATGGATCTAACGATCCGAAGCGCGTTGGGAGGCTGGCCCAGCGTTTCATTCCACATCTGTACTTTGTTGCGGCTCACGGATTTTGCGGCATAAAGTGCCTGATCTGCCTCGGCTAACATTGTGTCAAGTGTTTTGCTCGTGCCTTTGGAGTGGCTGATACCGATACTGATGGTCACTCGAATCTGGAATCCATTAATAATGTGGAAGATGCTTGCAATATTTTGACGGATCTTCTCCCCCATTTCGAAAGCTGATTCTCTTGAAACCCCCATTAATAAAGTAACCAACTCATCGCCGCCAAAGCGTCCGCAAAGATCCTTTTCCTGAAGTTGGTTCGAAATTCCCTGAACAACAGACTTAAGAACCTCATCGCCAACCAGGTGACCATAACGATCATTGATGTTTTTGAAATCGTCCAGGTCAATCATCATGACTGCACATTCAAGATCTGAATCACGAACGATCGCCAATTGTTGGTTGGCTGCGATAAAAAAACCTCGCCGATTATTCACAAATGTCAGCGGATCTTTTTTTGACAGCGTATTAACCTCGGAATACAACTCCTGAAGTTTGGTCTGTTGTGCCATCAGCAGTGTATACATGGAAATTACCCGAAAGCCCTTTGGATGCGACACAACGATCGGTTCGTATAAAGTCTGTTCATTGCGCATTAACGCCATTTCAACCGCGTCATTAATGGGGGTGTCTGAATTCAAAACCAAAGTTGTTATATCCAACAATTCATAAAATTGTTTGCTGTCCTGCTTTAGAAACAGTTCTACTCCAAACGGTCGCCCCAGTTTTTCGTAAACTTTTTCCCGGGGAATCAAACCGACTAATTCATTCTTCTCAAGGATTAGCACCCCGGGTATCTTTATATCTCTATCTAGAAGAAACAATATCTCCCTCATCTTAATGGAAGGATGAACACTCATGTTCCAATAGGGTAAATCTTCTATAGTACCTTTAATCAATTCTCCGTTGGACTTGAAATCTTCGGTCATAATGAAATTTGTCTTGAAGGATAGCATCATGAGACCTCTAGGTTTTTATTTTAATTTATTTCCCAATTCTCGATGTTAATCACCTGTTAGCATTTGGTTAATTTTCTACTACCGGAAATATCCTCGTCTAGCAAGGGTGTGGATGCGTTTCTCAACCTGATCACTAAGTGCAGGAATCTTCATAGTAGCAGACACATTGTGCCGCAGAAAGAATGCTTGCCCAAAGGAAAACTTTGTTGAATTAGTTGGATGGGAGAGGAAGAGAGATTCGTTTAGTAGGTTTCGCAGATTTATTCAAGGCGATTGTAATATAGTCAGCGAAAGCTTGCGCGATATCCATTTCATCTTTGTTGAACGGTGAGCGGGAGCGACGGGCTAGGGATAATACCCCCAATGGGTCATGCTCATTTCTCAATGGAAGTCCCATCCATGTCCGCAAATCACCCAGAGCGGATATTTCTTTCCAGTTCGACAACTCCCGTATATCCTCGATACAGAGAGGCTGGCTCATGTTCAAGATGAATTGATAAAAAGGGCTATCATCAATTCGTTCCGTCGGGTCGAGGGCAGGATAAGAGATGGATTGCAATGCAGATGGAACTCCATATGCTTCTCTTATATGGATAGAAGCATGATGATAAGGTACAACCTGTTTCAAACCCTTCATGATCATCTCGAGGGTTATTTGCAGTCCCAAACTATCATCGGCAACGGCCAATTTTATGCGGTTTAAATTACCTACTAGATTATTCAGGTGATCCATGGTACGTGATTGTGCGATCAAAAGAGTTCTCGACGTCAAGCAGATGAAACTCACTATCCTCAGATACCAGTACAATTGGTTCATAAATATCCTTCGAGGGGCGGTTCAAGGCATAATGGACGGCTTCCTTGATGCTATCAGAACTCGAGAGCGAATACAATTCGAGTCCTAGATTCTGATACAATTTAATAACGGGCTTCCGTAGGAATAGTTCCACGCCGTAAAAACGGCCTAATCGTTCGAAGATCCGTCTGCGTGAAATCATTCCGAGCAAACGGCCTTGACCTGTCAAGATCACGCCTGGAAGATTAGTATGGGAATCAAAGTATTTGGTCACATCTTCGGCGAGGGTTTCTGCAGTTACACTATAGTTGTAAGTTGGCAGATCCCCCACGCAAACCGGATTAATAGTTTCGCCCGTGGGCAGGGAAATGGCCTTATACAGCTTCCGAGAGTTACTCATATCCTTAGTCGGTTTCTGCTTAATAAAAAACCAGACGGGATTATAAGGGAAGTAATTTAACCGATCATGAAAAACAGGTTAACATGTATTTAAACCTGATACCAGAAGCTCAAAAATCAACCATGCAAACCCCAAACTATCAAAAAATGAAAGCCACCGAGATTCTACGTCGAAATGATTTCGCCATATTCGCCCCAAAATAGTAAACTTGGACTCTCCTCCGGTTTCTTCATTGAAATACTAAACTCGTTACCCTGTGGATCCCCTTGCAGAAGTTTTAGCCGTTCCAATTTATCAATTCCAATAAAGTGGTCGCAGAGCATGGCTTTCATATGCCCCATATTGACTTTGTTGATGGATTCATTATCAAAGCCCAGGTCGGGGTCAATACGAAGCCGATCCTGCGTTTGTCCATTTCACTTCGCTGGCATGGATGAGCGCTCCGCGATGCGGTCACTCGACCACGGAGCGAAGGGCGCCATCACCAACTTGCATAATTCAATTAACGCCCGGTCATAGTTCACACGCCAGCCAGCGAAGTCCTTCCAGGCCTGTTCCTGATCCGCCTTGATAGGCAAGCCAGCGGCAGCGAGTCGCGCGAGCGCCTCATCGAATTCCGCCCGGCTGATGCTGATGGGGTCGTCTGGAAAGTGTGGGCTGTGTGGAAGCGGGATGTCGAATGAATGAGTAATCTCGTGCAGGGCCAAATAACCGGCGCGGATGCATAAGGCGGCTGATGGTTCATAAGGCACGTCCACCGCGGAAAGGGTCAAAGAGGCGGCGTCCAACACTGTCCCAGCGGCAGTAATCCACGAGGTCTCCGGACGCGGCGAACGAAAGAAGACCAGCGCCGCAAGCGTCGAATGGCTTTCCTCGATATCGGCGAACCAACCCTCCCAGGTGCGCCAGTAATCGGCGAGCTTCTCAAGCCCCTGGATGCGGTTGAAGCGCATGAGCATCTCCAGCGCCGAAGGCGGAGAACCAGCACGCACTTCTAGCATATTGACCGCCTGCTCACGCCGCGAAAACGCGGCGTACATGGTCGGAAGATAGGCGATCAACAACGCCACCATGATCAATCCGAGCATGGCTTCTGAAAGAGCCAGTGCGGACATCCAAACCCCATGCGGCGGGGCAAACCCGAGCGTGAATAGCGATGAACCGCTCAGCTGCAATGCACCGATGATAGTGCCGACATCCAGTGCCCAATACATGGCAGAGTAGCCCAGTGCGATCAGCAAATACCATACGGGCAGGAGCAGCATCAGACCGATGGGCGCGTAATATGCCATGATCGCGTCACGGCGGCGATAGGTCTTGACGAAATGAAAGATGAAATTAAACGCTTTGCGCAACAGACGCAAGACCAAACTGTTCAGAAAACTGCGGGTACTGCGCGGCAAGACAAAAGTGGAGATGGCCGAGGAGACGGTCAAGACCACGACGACAAGTCCCAATATGAAGACGATGATGTGAATGAAGGATGCCATCGGCAAATTATAAATCGAAGAAGTAGGCAATAGGGTTGAAATAATGCTACAATGAGGGAAATTCCAATTCATGTTCACCGAGCACGGAGGGCATGATCGCATGGTGGTATTGATGTGGAATTTTGACGATATAGTTAGATCTTTCTTGCGGGTTGGGCCGGATTTGCCAAGGAGTTTGATATGTCACATGCGATCAATCACCGGATCATTCTGCTGATCAGTTTGTTCGTCCTAATCATCCTTTCATGTTCTGCGCTATCCCAGGCCATTTCAGGCCAGCCTCCTTCCCCCTCTGTCGGCCAAACCTCAACGATTATTACCTCAACTCCTCTAGCCTTTCAGCCAGCCGCGCAGGACACGCCTACCCTCACGCCGCCATCTACGGCCGCGCCCACGCATCCCTCTCAGCCGATGGTGGCAACCCACTACTGCATTAAACCGGACTGCAGCGATTATATCTACCCCGGGGACATGATGACCGGGCATATGGGTGGCATTGATGGAGTGCTCCTTGTCCTGCCTGGCCAGTTATGGACCGCTGCTTATTCCGGTGGTATCCAAGAGTGGGATCCACGGGATGGCCACTTGCTGAACAGCATTTCTGCCGACTACGAGAAGGGCAATTTTACAGACATCCAATATGATGGCAAGCAGATCTGGGCCAGCCAATATATAGCCACCTCAGCGACTGAAAGCTCCAAAGTCTTGTACGTCATTGATCCCCAGCAGGCACGCTTGATCAAGAAGATAAGCCGTCAATATGACAACGCCCAGGAAGGACATTTTGAAAACTTTGGCATCTCGCCCGGCAAGGTCTGGCTTGAACACCAGTGGATCAATACGGACACCTTTCAAATCAACGATGCGAAACATTACTTTGCATGCGACGAAGGACACTATGGCTATGACGGCCAGGGCTTGATGTGGGCGACGAGCGACACAGACCCTACCTGGGGTTGCGGGCAAGAGTTCTACGTCTGGAACGCTGCTGATCCTGCCGGCCAACCGATGTCTTCCGATCCCCAAGGTTCTTATAACGGCTCTCCTCTTGTCCTGGCCAATGGCAAAATGTGGATGATCGGCAAAAACACAGTGAAAACCAACTCCGGTTGGAGCCATCCCTGGCTTTTAACTGCCTACAACATCAACGACCCGAAAAAGCCCGTCATCCAGGTCGATATCAGCCAGCATATGCCGGGGCTCAACGGCAACCTACTGATGGCTGCCGACAGCAAGTTCATCTGGGTGGTATCGGATGCCACAAGCGGTGATGTAGATTATTACGACCAACCTAATGGCCGCTGGGTGGGCAGCCTGAATATCGGGCAAGTCATCACTGGCATAGGGTTTGATGGCTCCAGCCTGTGGGTCTTGGACTTTGCACATGGCCTTGAACAAATTGCCCTGCCTTGAGGAAAATAATTGGCTTGGTTAGGTTGGTCCTGCCCAGCCGAAAATTGTCAAAATAAAATAATGAAGAAGACCCTTTGCTTTGTCTAAAGCCTTATGTTGACCACTGACACAGAATATTTAGATTAGTGGCGGGCTCAGGTGCTCATTGGTTTTGATTCGCTTTCAATAGGCAGGTTTAGGTTTTCTTCATCGGCGGGTTGGAGCTGCAATATCCCCACGAAGCATATTGATTGCCAGTCCATTTGACTTCGGCGGGACGAAGGGGTGCTTGGTCGGCAACATGTCCACGCGAGGAACGGGGTCAGCGACGGGTGCTGGGGCAGAGGGTACTTAGGGGTTACTGGAGAAATAATCCTATAGTGCTATAATCTCGCCCATTAAATTCCGACCCCATCCGTTTTTCGTAGATTTCGCTCCCTATCGCAAGCCTCTGATTCAACGCCTACCTTTTTGCAAAGGAAAATTGAGAATGAAGAATCAACTTTTCGTATTTCTTATCGCTTTCTTGTTTCTAATGAGTTGCACGCTTCTCAACGGGACAGCGCCCGGAGCATCTGCAACAGCTGTACCGCAGGAAGTTGCAACGAATACAGCCAATTCGGTCAGCTCCGCAAATAATCCTCCCTCAGCCACTGCGCTTTCTACCTCAACTCCCGCCTCACCCATGCCAACCAGTACTCCTTCCGCTCCATCGGATGCAGTGGTGGTTAATACTTTTGAGCAGGATGTGTATCCGTTCAAGCCGAGCGGTCACTGCTCGCTGGGTGAAGCCATCCAAACCGTATTGCTCCAGCAAGTGGTGGATACATGTGTTCTACCTTCTGGAAGCCATACCGTCTATATGCCGACCGGAACGTATTCGCTCACGCAATCCGACAATGCACCGGTTGTCCTGTATGGGACACACCCGTTTCCGGATCGCCAGCACTTGGATCCAGCAGGTTTTCCAGTAGTCGCCAGCACGCTGATCATTTTAGGAAATGGCTCAACTATCGAACGCACTGGTTCCAATCAATTCGGTATTTTTCAAGTCTTTGTAGCCGGTAACCTGACCTTGAAGGATTTGACCATTTCAGGGGGTGATACCACTGCCGCAAGTGGCGGCGATGGTGGCGGTGCCATTGCTGTATTGGGTGGTTCACTTGCGCTGGATCACGTGATGTTAATTCATAACGCATCGAAAGAAGGCGGTGCTCTGGATATTAGTGGTAGCCTTGGTGGAGTCACAATCACGAGTTCCACCATTACGGGGAACACATCCCTGGAGAGTGGAGGCGGTATTTATACTGCTGGCAATCTGACTATTAGTGATAGCCTAATCGGGTCGAACACTGCAAAGGGTGATGGTTTTGACGGCGGCGGTATCTACAACTCTGATGCACAGCTTACACTGGATAATAGCCAGATTGTTGGGAATATGGCTACCTTAGGAGGCGGTATCTATAATGACGGTGGCACCATTAACGTTACCAATCAATCGGTCATTTCAGGCAACGTGGCAACGTGGAAATTTAACGGCTTGTCTCCAGATGGCGGCGGTGGAATCAATAGCAGAGCTGACAATGACCAACTGGTGATCGACCACAGTTTAATCATTGGCAATCAGGCGCCTGCCAGCTTTGGTGGTGGAATTGAGGCTGGCGGTCAAATGACGACCATCACTGGATCTGTTTTGTCTGGCAATGCAGCCATGGCAGGCGGCGCAGTGGATGTTGCAGTTGGACAAGCTTCTGTTAGTCAAAGTTGCGTATTAGATAATCAGACCACGTCGCCTAAAGCATTCAATGGGATCGAGAATGATAGTATGGATCCCAGCACGGTTGATGCAACCAATAATTGGTGGGGAATCAGTGCACCAAGTATAAGCGGAAATGTGAAAGCCTCTCCGCAATTGAGCAACGCACCTGATATATGTGCATCATCCATTCCTACACCTTATCCCGCGCCAACCTATACCCTTCCTAGTCAGTAACGATACGAATCAAAAGGACGCTTTCGGCGTCCTTCGTCTTTGTTTCACATTGATTCAAGATTATTGCTTCTTCATCGGCAGGTTCGAGCTGCAATATCCGCACGAAGCCGATTGGTTGCTCGTCCATTTGACTTCGGCGGGACGAATGGGTGCCCCGCAATGCGGACAGGTGCCGGGCAGCAAGTCCGTGCGATGGATGGGTTCCACGGGTGCGGCAGGCGGCGACATTGGCATTGGCATGGGGTTGGGGTCAACGGGCGGAGGCGGAGGATTCTGCGGCCACTGCGAAGCCGTGCCCCTGAAGAGCCCTTCGAAAATGATGCCCAAGCCGATCAGGATGAGAATGCCAGGCCACCAATGCCCCCAGAAAAACAGGATAGCCAGTCCGATCAACCAGAAGGCGTTGCGAAAGGACCGCCACGGATGGTAAGGTCTTGGGCCATATCCATATCTTTTGTATCTGCGCATAATGCCATCCTTGTATAAATAAACCTTGTGAGTCACCTTTATTATACGTTCATTTTGGGTTTGAGGTTGCAATGCTCAGGCATTTTAAAGTCCCTTCCATTAACTCGATGGGCGCTTTATCTATAAAGACGAGATACGTGGGATGTGGAGCGACAGAAAGCCGGTAAAATAATGCCGGTAAACCATGTCTGACGAAGAAGATATTTTCTTTGCTGCAATAACCCCACTCGGCTTTCGAGTCCGCGTGACGAAAGATTACTGGAAGTTGATCGTGACCACCAAACATCCCGTCATGAAAGGGCGCGAAGAGGATGTCAAAAGTGCATTAGAACAGCCTGATGAAATTCGCCAGAGCCAATCTAATGAACGGGTTTACCTGTTTTATAAAGCATAGCGAGAGAAGCGATGGATCTGTGCTGTCTCCAAACAAACAGGTGAAGAAGGCTTTTTGATCACGACTAATATATTGCGGTAGAAACGGGCGAAGAGATCATATTAATGAAAAATCGCGACGGAAAGGGGATTGGGTTTGAAAAGTTGAACTTTACAGCCCAATCAGCGGATGCAGTGCGAGTCGCATTCGAGGCGGTTGCCGGATGATGATGAAAATCCGAAGCCCGATGACTTCGGATTTTTATTTGCACGAAGTCAGTGCCGAATAGAATTCCCTCAAAAAACTTGATGGACGCTTTGCCAATAAACGCGGCTCGCTGAAACCAGCACGCGGCGCAAGCGCACGGAACGATTCAAACGACAGCGGATGCGGTACCCAAGGATTGCCTGAGTCCACGTTGTATTCCACCAGTAATAAAACTCCGCCCGGCTTGAGAAATTTCTGCACGTGGCGCAAGACCTTTTCTTTGTCTTTGAAGAAATGCAGAGAATTTGCCATCAAGATGCCGTCGAGCAAAGGTAAACGCTGTGCTGAGCCTGTCAAAGCATCGAGTGGGCGAGAAAAGTCCGCGGCGAGGATGTGAAGGTTTGTCGAATTTTCAAAGCGTGCGCGATAGGCTTCTTCCAACTCACTCAGCCGTGCCCGGTCTTTGTCCAAAGCATAGATATTTGCTTCGGCTCCCACCAATTCACGCAATGCCAGCGTGAAGGCGCCAGAACCTGCGCCGAGGTCAGCCCACGTGCCGCCAGGATTCAGATTAGCGGGTTGGAGCAGGTGAACATGGTCTTGATGAATCATACAGGAATGGTATCATAGCCCTTCTAATTCATCCTAAGGAAATTAATGAATTCTGAACCAAATCAAACGTCGGTCGCTTCACGCGACGCCTACGCTGCCTTGCGTTATCGCGATTTCCGTCTGTTGGAAGCGGGACGCTTCATCACCACCTTTGGCAGTGAAATGTTGACCTTTGCCATCGGCTGGGAACTTTGGATTCGCACAAACAGTGCGCTGGCTTTGGGCATGGTCGGCCTGGTGCAGGTGGTGCCCATCCTCTTGTTATCCCTGCCGGCGGGTCACGTTGCCGACCAATACAATCGGCGGCGCATCGTCATCATCTCGGAAACGGGTCTTGCGTTTTGTTCGCTGGCTCTTGCCGCTCTTTCGTATTATCAAGGCCCGCTGTGGTTGGTTTACGGTTGCCTGCTGGGTATCGGCTTCGCGCGCGCCTTCAATGATCCTGCATCATCCACGCTTCTACCTGAAACCATTCCGCCGGAACTTTTCTCGCAGGCCGCCACCTGGAACAGCAGTGTGTGGCAGTTCGGTTCGATCACCGGCCCTGCAATTGGCGGCGTGATTGTCGCAATCTGGAATCGTGTCGATGTGATCTATGTGTTTAATGCCGCCGCTGCTCTGACTTTTGCCGTGCTGGTCAGCCAGATTCAAGGGCGTGTTCTGCCGCTGGCGCGCAAATCCGCCACGCTGGATTCACTCAAGGAAGGCATTCGCTTCATGCGCGAGACGAAGGTGATCCTGGCTGCCATCACACTGGATATGTTTGCAGTCCTGTTCGGCGGTGCGGTGGCGCTTCTTCCGATCTATGCCACCAACATTTTGCATGTCGGCGCGCAGGGTTTGGGAATTATGCGCGCGGCTCCATCCATCGGAGCCATCATCATGGCGTCCACCCTGGCGCATCTACCGCCGATGAAAAACGCCGGTCGGACCCTACTGTTTGCGGTCACCGGTTTTGGACTTGCCACCATCGCCTTTGGTCTCTCGACCACGTTCTGGCTTTCGGTGTCGATGTTGGTATTATTGGGTGCGCTGGATAATATTAGTGTGGTCATACGAGCTACGTTGATGTTGACTCACGCACCGAACGAGATGCGCGGCAGAGTGTCTTCGGTCAACAATATTTTTATCGCCACTTCGAACGAGATGGGCGCTTTTGAATCCGGTTTGACCGCCGCGGTGTTCGGCCCGGTGTTGTCTGTAGTCGGCGGCGGCATCGGGACCATTCTGGTGGTGCTGTCCGTCGCCCGCTTCTGGCCGGAGATGCGGCGCCTGAAAACGCTGGATGCACCCGAATCAATTCCTGAAGCTATCGTCGTTGACATTCCATCCTCCGAAAAGTAGAATTGCCACACTTCACACTATTTCCAGTAAAAGGAGAGGACGAGATGTTAAACGATTTCAAGACTTTTATCATGCGAGGAAATGTGATGGACCTGGCGGTGGCCGTCATCATCGGCGGCGCGTTCGGCAAGATTGTTACTTCACTGGTGGATGACCTCATCATGCCGTTGATCGGGCTCATCATTGGCGGAATTAATTTCACAGGCCTGGTATTCACCGTCGGCAGCGCAAAGGTGACATACGGCAATTTCATTCAAAATGCGGTTGACTTTCTGATCATCGCCTTTGTCATTTTCTTGATGGTAAAGGCCATCAGCAGTCTGCAAAAACCGGCTCCTGCGGCTGCCGCAAATTCGAAGGAATGCCCGCGCTGTTTCACCATGATACCGATCAAAGCCACGCGTTGTCCCAATTGCACATCGGAATTGTGATTATAGTTTTTGCATAAACAGGCTCTGGCGGGGTCATTGACCCCGCCAGAGCGCGTATAATGACTTCGATGGATTTCCTCGATAAGCTTAATCCGCAACAAAGAAAAGCCGTCACGGTGGGGAACGGACCGGTATTGGTGCTGGCTGGTCCCGGCTCAGGCAAGACGCGCGTGCTGACTCAACGCGTCGCATATCTGATCGCGAATGCAGGCGTCCGGCCTTATCGCATCCTGGCTGTGACATTTACGAACAAAGCCGCGCGTGAAATGCAAACGCGTGTCGAGAAATTGCTGGGCGCCGATGCGATGCAAGGCACGATGCTTGGAACATTTCATTCCATTTGTGCGCGTTTGTTGCGGCGTGAAGCGGACCTGTTACCAGTTCAATCTAATTTTGTGATCTTCGATGCCGACGATCAGGAACGCATCGTCAAGGGGATTATCAAAGAGTTTGGTCTCAACGATAAGATGTATCGAGCGGTGAGCGTTCATGGCTCGATCTCGAATGCCAAGAATGAACTGATCGCGGCGGACGATTACCCGATCACCAATTATCGCGATGAGGTGGTCAAGCGCGTTTACGCGGAATATCAAAAAAGACTGGTTGCCAGTAACGCCGTCGACTTCGATGACATCCTAATGTACACCGCGCGTTTATTGGAAAATAATCCAAGCGTACGCGAAAAATATGCGCGACGCTTTGAGCAGGTGCTGGTGGACGAATTCCAGGACACCAATTTGGCACAATATACGTTATTGAAACATCTTGCTTCGGCCCATCACAACATCTTTGTGGTGGGCGATCCCGACCAATCCATTTATCGCTGGCGCGGGGCAGACTGGCGCAACGTGCAGCGCTTTGAGCAGGATTATCCCGAAGCACAGGTCATTTTGCTGGAACAAAATTATCGCTCGCGGCAAAACATCCTCGATGCGGCGATGTCGGTCATTAACCGCGCACCTCATCGCCGCAAAAAAAATCTGTTCACCGAGCGTGGCGCAGGCGAGAAGATTTATTTTTACGAAGCACCTGATGATTATAGCGAAGCATCATTTGTCGTGGATAGCATCGCACAACTGGTTGCCAGCCGCGACTTTGAGCCGGGCGAGTGTGCGGTGATGTATCGCACCAACGCCCAATCCCGTTTATTGGAAGAAGCGTTCCTGCAAGCGCGGCTGCCTTATCGCCTGGTCGGCGCGCAAAGATTTTATGGGCGACGCGAAGTCAAAGACATCATTGCTTTCATGCGCCTAGTATACAATCCCGCCGATGAAGCAAGCCTCGATCAAATCATCAACGTTCCGCCGCGCGGCGTCGGCGATAAGACCCTGCTCACACTTCATAGTGTGGCGAGTTAAAACAACACCTCATCTGGTCTCATCCTGATGGATTTGGCGCGCGGCTCTGATTCACCCTATTGGAATCAATTCACGGGTCGTAGTGTGATTGCGCTGGCAGACTTCGGCGCCTCGCTCGCGAGCTGGAAAGCGGCTTCACCTGCTTTGACCGTTTCTGAACTCTTCGACCGCATCGTCAACGATCTCAATTATAAAGTTTACATTAATGATGAATCAGAAGAGGGCGAAGAGCGCTGGGAGAACGTGCAGGAACTTCGTCGCGTCGCGGTCGAATTTGATAGGCAGACACTGGATGAGTTTCTGGAAAATGTTGCGTTGGTTGCAGATCAAGATACGATCAAGGAAGATGTCAACGCACCGACGCTTCTCACACTTCACGCGGCAAAAGGGCTTGAGTTCGGCGCGGTGTTCATCGTCGGCCTCGATGACGGTATCCTTCCGCATAGTCGTTCGTTCGACGAACCGGAAGAGATGGAGGAAGAGCGCCGATTGTTTTACGTTGGCATCACGCGCGCCAAGGACCGACTCTATCTGATTCGATCCGTTCAACGCGGCGGACGCGGTTATACCGAAGAAACCTATCCTTCGCGCTTTCTGGATGATTTGCCCGAAGATTTGATCGTGGGCAAATCTCGCTCGGGGCGCGGACTCAAAGCCCGCGCGTCTGAGACGTTGTGGGCCGCTTCATCCCGGACGCTCAAGGCGGCTCCCGTTATGGAGAGCAAATTCCGTGCCGGGACGCGCGTCAAGCATCCGATGTGGGGCGATGGCATTGTGCTCGATAGCAAAATGCAGGATGAGGATGAGATTGTGGATGTGGTGTTTGAAAGTGTCGGCATCAAAAGACTTGCTGCAAGTTTGGCAAATTTAAAGGTGATGTAATTGCAAAAGGAGAGAAAAATGGAATACGTAAAATTTGGTAAAACCGGCATGAAAGTCTCACGCTTATGTCTCGGCATGATGACCTACGGCTCGAAGAAATGGCGCGAATGGGTTCTGGAGGAAAAGGAAGCGCAACCTTTCGTCAAGCGTGCGTTGGACGCGGGCATCAACTTCTTCGACACAGCGGATGTTTATTCCCAGGGCGTCAGCGAGGAAATCCTCGGCAATACGCTCAAAGCCTTCGGTGTGAAACGCGAGACGGTCGTGATTGCTACTAAAGTCTTCAACGAAATGAGCAATGATGTCAACGACCACGGACTTTCGCGCAAACATATCATGGATGCGATTGACAAATCGCTCAAGCGACTCAAAATGGATTACGTTGACCTGTATCAGATCCATCGCTGGGATTACAACACGCCCATCGAGGAAACTATGGAGGCCCTGCATGATGTCGTCAAGGCTGGTAAGGCTCGTTACATCGGAGCATCATCCATGTTTGCCTGGCAATTCGCCAAGGCGCAATATGTTGCTGATCTTCACGGCTGGACACGTTTCGTCTCGATGCAGAATCACTATAACCTGGTCTACCGCGAAGAAGAGCGCGAGATGATTCCTTGTTGCGTTGACCAAGGCCTGGCCATCATTCCATGGAGTCCAATGGCGCGCGGATTCTTTGCGGGTAATCGCAAACGCGGCGGAGGCGGCGAAACGACACGCTCAAAATCCGATCCGTTCGCGGACCAACTCTATTTCCGCGAGGAAGATTTTACGATTGCTGAACGCGCCAACGAAGTCGCCAAACAGCGTGGCGTTAGCGGATCGCAAATTGCTTTGGCATGGATATTGCACAAACCTTACATTACGGCGCCAATCATTGGCTCAAGCAAAATGGAACATTTGGATCAGGCAATTGCAGCGCTCGATATTAAACTTTCGGAAGAAGAAATCAAACGACTGGAAGAACTTTATCAACCGCATCCCATTCTCGGTCACAGCTAAATGTTGCAGTTGATCTATTTGATATATCGAGTTTATTGTTTCATTTTTCGTCCAATCGCGCTGGGTGTACGCGTGATGATGATTGATAAGGATCAAGTTTTGCTTATCCGTCATACTTATATCGATGGCTGGTTCATGCCCGGCGGTGGAGTCAAACGCGGCGAGACTTTGGATTACGCGGCTCGGCGTGAGGCTCACGAAGAGACGGGAGCCACGTTAAACAATTTAAGTCTAGTCGGCGCATACACCAACTTTAAGGAATGGAAAAGCGACCATAACATCCTTTTTCTTTCCACCGACTTTACGATCAGTGGCGAACATGACCTCGAGATTGCTGAGATCCGGTCCTTTCCTCTCAGCGCCTTGCCTGCTGATCTCGTACTGGGACACCGCCAACGATTGGAAGAATATCGAGCCGGCATGAGCCATCCACAATTTGGAAAGTGGTAATCAAATCTGGTCATGAAGTTCGCCGCCTTTGGATTTTCGATATAGAGGTATATGATGTTTCACAACATTCCTGGTATGATGCTCAAACGCATGCAAGAAATGGAAAGCCGGGACGTTATCGACCGGACAAACGGAACGCCGATCACAGAACGTCTGCGACAGATCCCGCCTGAGACGGGTAAATTTCTGGCCTTGTTGTGTGCCAGCGCACCAAAAGGAAACGTGATCGAGATTGGTACGAGCGGCGGATATTCAAGCATGTGGCTTTCACTGGCTTGCCGCGTTCGAGGTGATCAGTTGACCACGTTTGAAATCCTGTCGAATAAAGTTAATCTTGCCAGAGAAACTTTTCGCACGGCGGATATTGAGAACATAATACAGCTGGTCCAGGGCGATGCCCGCCAAATGCTCGATCAATATCATCAAATTGCATTTTGCTTTCTGGATGCTGAAAAAGATATCTATTCCGATTGTTATGAAAAGGTTGTGCCAAATCTGGTACGGGGTGGACTGCTGGCCGCTGACAATGTTTTAAGTCACAAGGATGACTTGAATTCCTTTGTGGAACAGGCGCAGGATGATCCGCGCATCGATGCGCTGACTGTTCCGATTGGTAAAGGGGTTCTCCTTTGTCGAAAGATATGAAAAAGTTTGGCGTTAAAATGGACTTCCAATAATCCCTCCGAGGAGAATGACTTGTCAGAAACTTTAAAAATCGTTATTCCTATGGCGGGCTGGGGGACACGCATGCGCCCGCATACGTGGAGCAAGCCGAAGCCTCTGGTCGGCGTGGCAGGTCGAACCGCGCTCGATTATCTGCTGGAGATGTTCAAAACGGTTCCCGATCCAGGCCGAACAGAATATATCTTTATTGTCGATCCCTATCTAGGAGAAATGCAGATTCCGGATTTCATCGCGAAACATTATCCTGGAATCAAGTCGCATTTTGTGGTGCAAGGCGAGATGAAGGGACAATCGCACGCCTTGTATCTGGCGCGGCAATATCTCACCGGCTCCATGATCATGTGTTTCTCAGATACGCTTCTCGAAACAGATTTTTCGTTTTTGGACCACGATAAGATCGATGGTGTGATGTGGGTCAAAGAGGTCGAGGACCCGCGCCGATTTGGTGTTGCAGAAGCCAACAAAGAGGGGTGTGTGACGCGGCTAATTGAGAAGCCACAAACAAAGGATAATAAACTTGCCGTGGTCGGCTGTTACTATTTCAAGAGTGCCGAGAACCTGATAGCTGCCATTGAGGAACAAATGCAACGCAATATTCAACTTAAGAACGAATTCTTCCTTGTCGATGCCGTTAACATTATGCTGGGACATCACGCTGTGATGCGCGTCGAAAAGGTCGAAACCTGGCTGGATACCGGAACAATTGAGGCGACGCTGGAGACCAATCGGTATTTGCTGGAAAGAAATTCAAATAAAACCCCAAACGCAAACTGCGAAGGCGTAAAAATTATCGAGCCCGTGTTCATTAATGAAAGCGCCCAAATCGAAGATTTAACGATTGGGCCGTATGCTTCGATTGGTGCAAACTGTAAGATTGTGGGAAGCCGCATTGAAGATAGCATCATCGAAGCGGAATGCGAGATCAAAGACACAGCACTGAAAAACTCAATGGTGGGCAGGCAAGCCAAGGTCAATGGAAGTGGCGCAAAAGAATCCCTCCAGTTGAATATCGGAGATAACAGTTCTGTCATGTTAGGGTAGTGATAATGTCACTACCTTTTTTTATGTGATGAAGCTAGAATAGTGAGTACGATGGATATCGTTGAATGCCGCTCTGACTCCGAATTTGCGGAACGCCCCCTTGCATTGACGTGGGAAGGATGCCGTTATGAGATCGCGGAAATCATCGCCCGTTGGCGCGGCCCCAACGAAAAAGGATTTCGCGTCAAGGCAACGGATGGCACGGCTTTTGAGTTGACATATCGGGAACTTCCCGATGAATGGCAAGTACAACCTATCTAATGTCATCGCCGAAAACCCAAGGAAGTACATGCACTGCGTTCTTTCGGTGTGGCAATTCCTTTCCGGCCCGCGACGACATCCGAGCAATGGAGGCTCAATGGTCAATCCCCAAACTTTGCAAGAACTTACTAACACTCACAGGCTTTCAAGGCGCGTCGCCGGGTTGAGGCCATCTGGCATTCGCAAGTTCTTTGATATCGCTGCGACGATGAAGGATGTGATTTCGCTCGGCATTGGCGAACCGGATTTCACAACGCCGAAGTCTATTCTTGATGCAGGTATCCAATCCCTGCAACGAGGCGAGACACATTACACATCCAATCATGGCAAGATGGCACTTCGTCAGGCCATTGCTGATAACATCATGAGGCTGTATAGCGTGAGCTATGATCCAGCCACGGAGGTCGTCGCGACGGTCGGAGTTAGTGAGGCCTTGTATCTGACGTTCACTGCGATCCTTGATCCGGGCGATGAAGTCATCATCCCAACCCCATGCTTTGTTTCGTATCAAGCGGAGGTGATTCTTGCAGGTGGCGTGCCGGTTGAAATTCCGAGCCGGATCGAAAACAATTTCCAGCTTGATCCCGATCAGGTCCGCAAAGCGATCACTTCGCATACCAAGGTCATCTTTATCGGTTATCCATCGAACCCGACTGGCGCGGTCGCCGAACGCGAGGTTCTCTTGGAGATTGCGAAGATTGCAGAAGAATATGATTTACTGGTTGTATCGGATGAAATCTATGACCGATTGGTCTATGATTTTAAACACGTTTGCTTCCCATCGTTGGGCGACAGCATTAGAAATCGCACCATCCTGCTCGGTGGTTTTTCAAAAGATTATGCGATGACGGGCTGGCGCATCGGGTACGCGGCCGGACCGGCGGACATTATCAAAGGGTTGGTTCGCATCCATCAATACACCATTATGTCTGCTCCGACCACGGCCCAGGACGCGGCCATCGAAGCCTTGAAAAGCGGTGAGCAATCCGTGAATGAAATGGTGACAGAATATGATCGAAGACGTCGATTACTGGTGAGCGGCTTGAACCGGCTCGGCCTCAAAACCTTCGAACCGCGCGGCGCGTTCTATACTTTTCCGAACATTACTGCTTCGGGCATGGATGATGAAGTGTTCGCTCAAAAACTTCTGGAAGAGGAACATGTGGCAGTTGTGCCCGGAAATTCATTCGGCCCCGGCGGCGAGGGATTTGTCCGGGCCTGTTATGCCACCTCCTACGAACAAATCGAAGAGGCTTTGCGCCGCATGGAAAAGTTCATGAGCAGGTACGGATAAAGCGCGTATAAAAAATCCGCAGTTGCTTTGAATTAGCAAAGAAAAACCGCCTCCAGACAAGGCGGTTCTTCTTTGCTTGCTATTGATTTGGCTGACTGACCTTGACCCAGTCAATCCCAACAATTGACGGTGGATCCTCGAAAGATGAAACAGAAACGCCAACCTTGCCGCTCTTTAATACATATTGATTGTCATCAAGCTGCCTAACTTGATTGCCGTTGATAAAAAACGTTAGCGTGCGGCCAACGCAGGAAATCCCAATTTGGTTGGTATCCTCGCCTGATTTGAACTTGCTATAGCCTCCGTCTGCTAGCTTTGAGTAGATGACTGTGGTTCCGTCAGATTGGACCTGAGCATAGTCAATTTCATACAAACCATTGTCAGCAATACTAAATTCGTACCAGCCCTGATCAGGGCTGTAACGGCATATCAGGCCGGTGTTACTATTGTTAGTGCCGCGATTTTCGACGCTCACATCCATCCGGACGTCGTCATATTCCTGCGGATTGTAGATGGCATAAGCCCATTGACCCTGGCTCTCTAGATCAAAGACCAGATAACCGTCTTTTACGCCAACAGACATTGTCCCAAAGTTGCCTTGAACCAACACAGGGTTAACGCCTTTAGTCCTTTTGGACGCGTTAATCAGAAACTGTGACCAATCACTGCTGAGATTGCCGTTGAAATCCTCCTGGAAATATTTGCTTGCTGCGGGCTGGGCGGTGGCTTGAGGCGTCGATGTGGCTTGCGAAGCAGGCGCTGAATTTCCCGCAGCTTGGCTCCCACCGCCACCCAGTGAAGCACAGGCAATAATTGTCATAAATAGCACCAAAGTAACGACCAACAATTTGAGCGAATTGCCTTTCATATGAATTCTCCTCTTGATGTTTTTAGTTGGCCGGCTGGGCCGAAATGATGAAGCAACGCCGACAAATTTAATATAACATAGATAAGATCGTAATTCAACAATGAAACCTTCCCCTATATTGTTGAGGAAGGTTTCATTGTTGAATGGTGGAGATGGCGGGAATTGAACCCGCGTCCGAAAGAATTGACCCTCGGAACTCTACGAGCGTAGCCTGCCGAAGTTTGTCACCACAGAGATCTCAGCGGGCGAGTAACTCTGCAGCCATCTGCTGATCTTAGGCGCAATTAGCAGAGTCATGCGCGGCACTTCGCCATTGTCTCGCCCGATCCGTCACCGGACGAAGAGCGGGTACGGCGGACGCGGCCTCATCAATGGAGACCGGCTGTTACGATCTCACCTTAAGCGGCGAGGGGCATAGCAGCATAGGAAGTGTTATTGGCACTTGATTTTTTGCGCTGAGTTTACGAGTTCGGCGCCGCTCGGCTCGCATTCCGGGACCAGCCTCTCCCGTCGAAGCCTGTCATCCCCGGCTGAACGGGTGTGCCCGTGCAACAAGATTATAGCACAGCAAATTCAGCAAAATATTAATCCCATAACGGGCATTTCTGCAACTTGCCCGAAAGCCAGCTTTATGCTAGACTCGATTCAGGAATTCGAACATGACTGAAAAAATTCTCATCATTGATGACGATGTTGATACTCTGAGGCTGGTGGGGTTGATGTTACAACGTCAGGGCTATCTTATTAGCGCTGCCACAAATGGGGAACAAGGTCTTGCCAAAGCATTCGAAGAAAGACCAGACATCATTTTGCTCGATGTGATGATGCCCGATATGGATGGCTATGAAGTCACTCGGCGTTTAAGAAAAAACCCAACCACACAATCTACACCCATTTTGATGTTTACTGCCAAGACTCAGCTGGATGATAAAGTGGCCGGATTTGAAGTAGGTGCTGATGATTATTTAACCAAGCCCACCCATCCTACCGAATTGCAAGCTCATGTAAAAGCACTGCTGGGACGTGCGGGAACGAAACGAGGAGAAGAGGTCGCGACCGCCTTGCACGAACATACTGGACATGTGGTTGGCATCCTTTCTGCACGCGGAGGATTGGGTGTTTCTTCAGTGGCGACGAACGTAGCTGCTGCCCTCTTCAATCGAATACAATCAGATGTGATCTTGGCTGAATTAATCCCGGGACAAGGAACAATCGGTATGGAGCTTGGCGTTCCAAGTCAAAAAGAATTGAACGAGATCTTATCCGGTAGTTTGGTCGAGATCACGAAGGAGAAGGTTCAATCTGCATTGGTGCTCCACGCATCAGGATTAAAATTATTGCTGGCATCTGAGAATCCGCGAGATGTGTACCTTACCAGTCAGGTCAATAATTATGAGAATTCTTATTTCTCGTCTTTCGAATTTGGCCCGCTTCATTATTTTGGATTTAGGCACAGGCTTGCCGCCCTTTGTTCAAAAAATCCTTCCTTTATGCCATGACCGCATCGTTGTGATTGAAGGCGCACCCCATACCATCAATCAGACGAAAATCATGATTGATGAAATCGCCAATCTTGGTGTTGACAGATTAAGCATCTTGGTTATTCTTAACAATCGTGTCCGCTCCGAAGCCCAGATGGCATGGACGGAGGTTCAACAACAACTGGGACACTCGATTGCCACTACGATCACACCAGCCCCTGAAATGTTCATGAGTGCAGCGCGCGTTCATACGCCTGCCGTGACATCCCAGCCCACAAATGTTAGCTCTCAACAGTTCTTGAAAATTGCCGATCTCCTCATTGAGCATGAGAAAGCGAAATGAAATCGTTCTCAGAACTCGGTAAAGGCGGGAATTGAGTTTTCTGCCGAGTTGTTCCACAAAGCTAAGCGAGCAGTTGTTCTAACAGGTGCGGGAATCTCCACTCCATCCGGCATCCCCGATTTTCGTTCCGAGGGGAGCGGATTGTGGTCGCGTGATGAGCCGCTTGAAGTCGCATCCATGCAAACCTTTCGCACCCATCCAGAAAAATTCTATGCGTGGTTTCGCCCTTTGGCGCGCCAAATCTTCGAGGCTGTTCCGAACGCTGCGCATCAGGCATTGGCACAACTAGAAAAGGCGGGATACCTTCATTCCATTCTTACACAAAACATTGACATGCTCCATCAAAAAGCGGGAACAATGCATGTGGTTGAATTACACGGCACATTGAGGACTCTGTCGTGCACTCAATGTTTCCAGCAAGTGGAAGCGATGCCTTATCTAAAGCCATTTGTTGAACAAGGAGAATTGCCTCATTGCCATCACTGCGGCGCGCTTCTCAAACCGGATGTGATTCTCTTCGGTGAACAGTTGCTGCAACGCGCGTGGATTGAAGCGCAGCGCGAGAGCCGCACCTGTGACTTGATGTTGGTGGCCGGTTCATCGCTTGAAGTGATGCCGGTGGCTGGATTACCCATGCAGGTGCTTGATCGCGGTGCCCATCTGGTGATTATCAACAACTCTCCCACGTATTTGAGTGTCCGCGCGGATGCGGCGATTCAAGAGAATGTTTCGGATATAATTCCTGCAATTGCAGAACAGGTTTTGTATGGCTGAAATAAAAACTGAACGTCTCGGTGGCTATCGTCGTCTGATTGAAATTGCCCACGATCTCGCCTCCACCCTTGACTTGGATGTGCTTCTGGAACGAATCGTCCAGGCCGCGGCGGAAGTCAGCGGATCTGAAGCAGCCTCGATCTTGTTATTCGATGATGTAACACAGCAACTTTATTTTCAGGTAGCTACTAATTTGGATGAACCGACTATGCGCGGTCTGGTCATTCCCCTGGAAGGTAGTATAGCTGGCTGGATCGTGGCGAATCGCAAGCCGATCCGCATCGTCAACGCTCAGGAAGACCCCCGCCTTTTTGCAAATGTGGATCGAGTCACCGGGCAATCCACCAAGTCTTTGCTTGGTGTACCGCTTATTACCAAAAATAAAGTTGTTGGTGTGCTAGAAGCATTGAATAAAGAAAAGGGGAAATTCAGTGATGGAGACGAAAGCATGCTTTCGGTGCTGGGCGCACAAGCCGCCGTTGCGATTGAAAATGCGCGCTTGTTCCAACAATCAGACTTGATCTCTGAATTTGTCCATGAATTGCGTACACCGCTGGCGTCGCTAAGCACTGCAACCTATCTGCTGCTTCGCCCCGAGATGTCGCGTGAACAACAGGAACAAATTATACGCAACATCCATAGTGAAACCTTGCGGCTCAATTCACTGGCATCATCCTTCCTCGATTTAGCCCGTCTCGAATCAGGCCGGGTGCAATTTCACAAAACCAGTTTCAATGTGGCGGATATGCTCTACGAATGCAAGGATGTGATGAACTCAAAGGCGGATGAAGAAAAGCTCCATATCGATATTGAAACGCCAGACAAAATGCCCCCCCTTGAGGCGGACCGCGATAAAATCAAACAAGTGGTGCTAAATTTGCTGAGCAACGCGATTAAATATAATCGCCCGGAAGGCTCGATCACTCTGCGTGGCGACTTCAGCGCGACAGAAGTTCTAGTCGCCGTTCAGGATACCGGTATCGGAATCCCGGAAGACGCTTTGCCACATCTTTTCCAGAAATTTTATCGTGTGCGCGAGAACGAAATGAAGGCAACCGGGACAGGGCTTGGGCTTTCCATTTGCAAACAAATTGTGCAAGGCCATGGCGGGCGCATGGAAGTGAAAAGCAGGATCGGTGTGGGAACCGCGTTCACCGTGCGATTGCCGCGCAGTAGCAAAACACAATCAAGACCCGATTTTGGTAAACAAGCATAGGTACAGAAAAGGAAACAAACTATGAAACAGTCTGGCATCCAGCCAGACTGTTAGATTTACTTTAAAAATTCTTTGCCCAGTGATTCTAAGGATTCCGTTTGCGTTTCTTATGCAGTCCAAGGGTTTGCCCCACTGCGTGTGCAATGCGTTGAGCCGAATCAGGGCGGGCAACTCGACGCGCGTTCTCAATGACAGCCGCACGTTCCGGTGGACGACAGATCCAGCGCGTCAACGTGCGGACAACCAATTGGGAAATTGGTGCCCAAACTCCCGCGCCTTCTGATTCAACAAATGTCACATTGCCATCTTCCTGTCCCGGTAGTTTGGCATACAAGATGATAGGCAGATTCGCATTGAGCGCCTCAGCAATTGTCCCCGGTCCGGCCTTGGTGACAATAATATCCGTCGCACGCATGAAATCAGGCAGATCGCGCGTGAAGCCATAAATGAATACCGGGTTCTCCCAAGATTCCGATTCGAGATGGGCTTTCAGCTTTTCGTTCCGCCCACAAACGATGACCAAGCCTAGGTCAAGGCCCGATTCGTCGATCGCGCGCGCGGTTGTGTCTATCGGCCCCATTCCATCGCCACCGCCGACAAGCAAAACGATCGGTTTATTCAAGGGCCAACCAAGCTTTTTTCGAAGCGCGCGTTGATTGCCGCTAGGAACGCAATAACGAGCTGCCACCGGCAGACCCACTACTTCAAGTTTTTCAGTAGGCACTTTATTAAATAACGCGCGTTGACGCGCCAGCTCAGTGGGAACAAAAATTCGATCTGCGCGCGTATCGAACCATAATGCATGAGTCGTGACCAGATCTGTAACGACCGTAAAGAAGGGCGGACGATTACGTCCCAATGCCCTCAGTGCAAAACTGGTGGCAATCGGATGGACGGTAACGATCAGATCTGCGGGATGATCGCGGACGAGGCGGCGTATCGCGTTACGCGCTACGGGCCAGAATGTAGTCGTGAGGAAGCGGGCCTGCGCACGTCCATCGGTCGCGTAGAAGGAAGCCTGCCATAGGCGCGGTGCTTTGACCATCTCTGGATAAAGATCAGGCATTTGGCGGAACGGAGGCGGTGCATATTGCTTGAAAAAATCCACCATCTCGGCCGTAAAGGAGTCGCCGTATTCGATTTGCAGTGCTTCGATGATGGCTTCCGCCGCGGAGCGATGCCCGCCGCCAGTATCGGAAAAATAAAAGACGATATGAGGTTTCTTATGGTTGTTTTTGCTGTTCATTTTTTCTTGTCAGGTTGGCTTTCATTCGTTTTGCGAGTTCCCGCCGCGTGAGCATGACGCGGTGACCGCAGCCTTTGCATTCGAGGCCGATATCCGCACCTAGTCGAACCACCGTCCATTCGAAGGAGCCGCAGGGATGTGGTTTGCGTAAGCGCAGGAGATCGTTGAGTTGAAGATCGGGAAGCATGCGGCAGTTAGGTGAAAAGATTATACCGCGCGGAGTCTCATTGGCGGCGGGATAAATTGTGATAAACTTTGAATGTCTGTAATTTTCTGCTGGAGGGAACAAATGTCTGCTCGCAAAACCTATTCCATCAAAATTGCCGGATTGAAACGCAACTTGCGTTTATTTCAAATCAAGCCTGGCCTGCGGATCGCTATTCTAAATATCCTGGGTGATACCGAGTTAGTCGAAGCCTGCGCGCGAGAATTAAGCAAACGACTTAAAAGCGTCAAGTTCGATATCCTCGTGACTGCCGAAGCAAAATCCATCCCACTGGCGTATGCGCTCTCTGTTGCAACGAAGAAGCCATATGTCATTTTACGTAAGACTTACAAGCTGTATATGGGTGACGCGCTCACCGCGGAAACGCTTTCCATCACCACCGGCGAGCCGCAGACATTGATATTGGACGAAAAAGATCGCAAGTTGATGAAGGGCAAGAAGATCGTTCTGGTGGATGATGTGATCAGCACGGGTTCAACCTTGCAGGGCATGCACATGATTGCGGAGAAAGCAGGTGCGAAAATTGTCGCCGAAGCCGCGATCTTGACGGAGGGCGAACGCTCAAAGTGGGACAGTATCGTTTCGCTGGGACATTTACCCCTGTTTACTGATTGATCAGGGCAAGTTCAATTTTATCGTTTGATGGAGGAATTATGCTTATCATTGCCAGCGACATCCATCTCACAGACGGAACCTGCGCCAAGCCCATTTCTCCCAGCGCGTTTCATTTATTTGCAGATCGCCTGCGCGAAGCAGCTTATCAAGCTTCGTGGCGCAAGGATAATATTTATCGCCCGGTGGATGGAATCGACCTCGTCTTGATGGGTGATATCCTCGATCCGCTTCATTCCACGCGCTGGCTGGATACACAACCCAGCGACGCAAATTACATTCGACCCTGGGTGGATCCGCTGAAAGCTGGATACGATTCAAAACTCCGTGAAGTGACGCGTGCCATTATCGACGCGAACGCTGAGGGTTTGAATGTCATCAAGAACCTCACACGTCCCGGTGCGCTGACAGTTCCCCCTGCGAAGCGCAATGGAAAGCCAGCCTTAAAATCGCGAACGCCAGTAGCTATACCTGTACGCGTCTATTACACCATCGGCAACCATGATTGGTATTACCATCTTCCTGATCAACGTTTTGACGCGATCCGACAAGATATCATCGAGGTTCTTGGACTTAATAATTCGACGAATCGTTTCCCTTATGAGATGGACGAATACGAGCCGCTCAAGGAATTGGGAGCGCGCTATAAAGTATTGATGCGGCACGGCGATTATTACGACCACTTCAATTTCAATCCAGAGAAAGGCCGCGACTTTGGTACTCTCGGTGACGTCTTCGCCATGGAAGTGTTGAACCGCTTCCCGGTCGAAGTGCAGAAGCGGCTGGGGGACCAATTGCCTGATGGACTCCTTGAAGGCCTGCGCCGCATTGTCAACGTGCGTCCTGTGCTGGCAACCTCCTTGTGGATTGAAAATCAAATCGATCTGCACGCGGGTTCGCCTGCGCTTGAAACAGAGTTAAAGCAAATTTGGGACCGCGTTTGCGATGAATTCCTGGATAACGATTTTGTCCTCCAAGCGCACAAGGCGTTCAAGTTCGATACCGTGGACGCGCTCCGGCTTGCAGTGAAGATTACCAATCGCACGTCTTTTACCACCATCAATGAATTGGTTAATTGGCTGCGCGACAAAATGGGCAGCGGCGAGATTTCTTTCGCGGCTCACGCTTTGAATGAACAGGCTGTTCAAAAAGAACAGGTGCGCTTTGTTGTGTATGGCCACACGCATTTTCACGAGGTCGTTCCGCTGGATGCTTACGGTTATCTCTCCGATCCCGAAAGCCAGATTTATATCAATTCAGGCACGTGGCATTCGTATTACGCAATTGCCGCTAAAAACCATCTTAAGATTCATCAGCCCGATGAGTTTGTCCCGTATCAATCCATGACCTACCTCGCTTTCTACAAAGATGACGAGCGCGGCGGCAAAAGTTTTGAGGCATGGTCCGGAACATTTGCATAAGCTAAAACGATGAATAAATACATACTCTAGTAAAATCAAGGGATGACTTTCAACCGTTCATCCCTTTTTCTTTTTGTCTTCTCCGTCTTTTTGCTTGGGTGCCAGCCGACGAAGAGCACACCTCTTCCTCCCACCGAAACGGTCGCGCCAGCTCCCGAAGCGACCGTTACTTCCGATCCTACTGCGACACTCGCCCCCGCGCCGCGCGACTTCACCGAGGAATTCAATTCGCCTTCACCATATTGGCCTAGCTTTGAAACCAATGGCTCAAATTCCGATATTCAACTCCAAAATGGATTCCTTGTTTTTAATTTAGCTCAGACGAATAATTGGGCGGATACTATTTATAACGCACAAACTTATCAGGATGTGCGCGTGGACGCACAAGTGGAAGTCCGCGCGGGAAACGACGGCGCGGTCGGAATCATCTGCCGTTACAGTCCTACCAATGGTTGGTATGAATTCAATATTTACGCAGACCAAACTTATGTGCTAATGTATGGTCAATGGCTATCGCCGGGCCTCGCGCGTTATATGCCACTTCACATCACAGGTTCCGAGAAAATAAAAACCGGTGCAAACCAAATTGGATTAGCATGTCAGGGAGATACCCTGACTCCATATATCAACAACGTGAGGATGATAACGTATGAAGATAATAAAGTCGGTTTGAAGGAAGGCAATATCGGCTTGACGGCGTCCTCGTTTTCCGATGTGCCTTTCGTCGCCGCGTTCGATTGGGTGAAGGTAAGTACCGCACCCGTCATTCCGTGACACCATCTACAAATTCTTTGAATTTGAGGAGGAATTGGGCTGGGTCGGTGAGAGCGGGCTAATAAATTTTCTATACAGCGTTAACGTTTTTCTTGCATCCTTCGAGTATGCTATACAAAATTACTGAATGTTATTGCGGGAAGTTCGTGCAATGACAGACTACGAACAAGGAGTGTGTGCCATGGGAAAAATTATTGGGATCGATTTGGGAACGACCAACAGCGTAGTGTCCGTCATGGAAGGCGGCACACCGACTGTGATCTCCACTGCCGAAGGCGGGCGCTTATGTCCGTCGGTGGTGGCGTTCAACAAGAACAACGAGCGCCTCGTCGGTCAGACCGCAAAGCGGCAGGCCGTAGTTAATTCGGAGAACACCGTCTATTCCATCAAACGCTTCATCGGCCGCCATTACGAAGAGACCGAAGTGGAACGCAAGATGGTTTCTTACGAAGTGGTCAAAGGCAATGCGGATGATGTGAAAGTTAAGATTCCGATCACGAATCGCGAGTACAGCCCGCAGGAAATTAGCGCCATGATCTTGGCGAAACTGAAATCCGATGCAGAAGCGTATCTCGGCGAACCCGTGACGCAAGCTGTCATCACGGTACCAGCTTATTTTAATGATAGCCAGCGTCAGGCCACGAAGGACGCGGGCAGGATTGCGGGCCTCGATGTTCAACGCATTATCAACGAGCCGACCGCCTCCGCATTGGCATATGGACTCGATAAAAAGAAAAATGAAACAATCCTGGTCTTCGACCTTGGCGGCGGAACGTTCGATGTGTCGGTGCTGGAAGTTGGCGAAGGCGTGATCGAAGTCAAGTCCACCAACGGTGATACGCACCTCGGCGGCGATGACTGGGATCAGCGAATCGTCAGTTGGGCGGCGGATGAATTCAAGAAACAGCAAGGCGTTGATATTCGCAATGATCGCCAGGCGTTACAGCGTCTGCGCGAAGCGGCGGAGAAAGCCAAGATCGAATTGTCGTCGGTAATGGAAACCGAAATCAATCTGCCTTATATCACAGCGGACGCATCCGGACCGAAGCACATGCAATTGAAGTTGAGCCGGGCCAAGTTCGAGCAGATGACCGAAGACTTGATCAATCGTTGCCGCAAGCCGTTTGAGTCGGCGTTGAATGACGCGGGCATGAAGCCATCCGATTTGAATGAAGTCGTTTTGGTCGGCGGTTCAAGCCGCATGCCGATGGCGCAGGATTTGGTGCGCAATCTGACGAACGGCAAAGAGCCGAATAAAGGCGTCAATCCCGATGAAGTCGTTGCCATCGGTGCGGCGATTCAAGGTGGCGTGCTCGGAGGCGAAGTCAAAGATATTTTGTTGCTCGATGTGACACCGCTTTCGCTCGGCGTCGAGACGATGGGCAGTGTGATGACCAAGATGATCGAGCGCAACACCACCATCCCTGTCCGCAAGACCGAGACGTATTCAACGGCGGCAGATAATCAGACCGCCGTGGACATTCATGTCCTGCAAGGCGAACGACCGATGGCTGGCGATAACATGTCGCTCGGACGATTCCGACTCGATGGCATTCCACCGGCTCCACGTGGCATCCCGCAAGTGGAAGTGACCTTCGACATTGATGCAAATGGAATCCTGCATGTGACCGCCAAGGATAAAGCCACTGGCAAAGAGCAAAAGGTGACCATCACGGCTTCGACGAATTTGAATAAGAACGATATTGATCGCATGGTGCAGGAATCTCGTCAGCATGAAGCCGAGGACAAAAAGCACCGCGAGTTGATCGAAGCCAAGAATAACGCTGACAACATGGCCTATCAACTGGAAAAGACTCTACGTGAGTTGGGCGATAAGGTGAAATCTGATGATCGCTCGAACATCGAAGGCAAGATCAACGATCTCAAACAAGCTGCGCAGACGGACGATCTCAATCGCATCAAGAAAGCCACGGACGATGCGCAGAATGCCTTCCACGCGCTAAGCCAGCAGTTATATGCTCAAGGACAGCCGCAAGCGCAAGGACAACCTCAAGGACAAGCGCAACAAGGCGGACCATCTTCATCATCCGGTGATGGCGATGTGATTGATGGTGAAGTGAAAGAATAAAACGAAACACAAAACGTGAACAGGCGAACATTGAAAAATGTTCGCCTGTTTTTTATTTCGGAATATCTAGAATAATCGAAAGGAAGGAGAAAAATGTGGATAATCCCAATGATCAAAGAATCGGCAAAGTCAAATCACTAATACCGGGACAAACTCTAAAGTGGCCTCAAGGCGCATCCTTAGAGGCGATTGAAGAGATAACTATTGCAATGCCAAAAGAACTTTTTGGTAAATCCGAGTCGATAGGTTCTGTTGTTGAAACTGATGACGAAGCCGAATTAATGGTTTATGAAAAAGAGCCAAACTTGGTTTATGTCAGATTAAAACCAGGGATGTTCATGACCGTGCATAAATCAACGCATTTTATAGTCGCGCGTTCAAAGCCAAGCGATCAAAGACCAAGAAAAGCTAAACTCTTTGGATAAGAGGGACCGTGATGGCTAGATAGTTATTTCTTTATCTTATACCCCAAACGCTTCAACACATTCTCGTTATTGCGCCAATCTTTTTCGACTTTCACGCGCAACTCCAAAAACACCTTGTGTCCACCCATCTCTTCGATCTGTTTGCGCGCCGCCGTGCCGATCTGCTTCATCATTTTTCCGCCCTCGCCGATCACGATTCCCTTTTGCGACTCGCGCTCGACGAACAGCGTGGCGGCGATATACGTCATGCCATTCTCGCGCTCCTTGAAATCGTCCACACGCACGGCGATGCCATGCGGCACTTCGTCACGCAGTTTCAACAACGCGGCTTCGCGGATCAAGTCCGCGGCGATCTCACGTTCGTATAAATCCGTGATCTGATCTTCCTCGTATTCAGGCGGGCGGATGGGTAATAGCGAAATCAATAACGCAATCAAATCGTTGACGTGTTCAGAATGCAAGGCGGAGATCGAAATGGCCTGCGCGTCTTTCTTGACCAAAGCCTGGTACGCCTCGAGACGCGTTTGCAATTTCCCAGCCTCGACCAAATCTATTTTGTTGAAAGTCAGCACATGCCGAATCCGTGCTGGAACTTTTTTCAACAACACTGCAATGCGAATATCATCTTCTGTCGGCTCATCCGACGCGTCCACCAGAAACAGAATCACATCCACGCCATCGAGTGCACCTTCCGCTTCCTGATTCAAGAACTCGCCGAGTTTATGCTTCGGTGAATGGATGCCAGGCGTATCCACGAAGATCAACTGCGCATCGTCGCGCGTCAAGATTCCAAGCTGACGGCGACGCGTCGTCTGCGGGCGCGGCGAAACCGCCGCGATCTTTTGTCCGAGCATGGCATTGACCAGCGTGGATTTGCCCACATTAGGCCGTCCAATAATTGCGATAAATCCTGAACGATAATCTTTATCCATTCATTGTCTCTGTGACTACTTTCTTCGGTTGCCAATTCGCAACCGCCAAGCTTGCAACAATCAACGCTCCACCTGCCAGCACTTGCCAACTCAATTGCTCATGAAGAAATGCCACACCGAGGATCACCCCGCCGAGAGGAAAAATATAAGTAACCATCGTGGTGCGCGTCGGGCCGATCTCATGGATCAAATAATAATTCAAAATGAAGGCAAGACCCGAACCGAGAATTCCGAGCCACAGCAATGCGATCCATGTGATGGGCAGGTGGGGAATTGTGATGGGTCGTTCAACAGTAACCGCTGCCAGCCACATCACCGCCGTGGAAGAAAACAGAGGTCCCGCACCGCGCATGATTCCGGATGCCTCGGTTGTGGATTTGCGCGCGTACACCGAACTGCCTGCGTAAAACATGCAAGCCACGACCACTGCGAGTTGTCCGAGAATGGGGCCAATGGAAGTGCCAATATCTTTGCTCATCAACACCACCACACCACCAAACCCAATCAACAGACCCAGCACTTTCGGTACGGTCATTTTATCGTCGTGCAGTAAGTAGTGCGCGATGACGATGGTAAATAATGGAACTGTCGAATCAAGGATGGCGGCAACTCCCGAGTCAATGGCTTGCTCGCCCCATGAAATCAAAAAGAATGGAATGGCGACATTGCTGAGGCCAAGGATGAGAAATGGCATCCATTCTTTGAAGGTGCGCGGCAAGGGCACGCGTTGAATCAAAATAACAGTAAGGCTAAACAAGAGTCCGAACAGCGCGCGGAACGCGACCAGCGTGATTGGCCCGACTTCCTGCACCGCGATCTTGATCCACAAAAAGGATGAACTCCAGATCGAACCAAGAAGGATGAATACCAACCAATGTTTGGATTTCAAAGACTCCTCCAACAATAAAGAATTCTTATCAGATTTTGAATGATTGTAACTGACGATTTGAGTCTCGACAATTTTCCTTTTCCATCTTCAACAGCCATGCCTTTGTTTTCAATCCGCCTTTGCCGCCGTAACCGTGAAGTTTGCCGTCCGTGCCAATGACGCGATGACAAGGAATGACCAACGGCATTGGATTCGTTGCATTGGCGCGTCCCATGGCGCGAAATGCGAGCGGATGTCCAATCTGGGCGGCAATCTCGGCGTAGGTGCGAGTTTGGCCATAAGGAATAGAAAATACTTTTCGAAGCGCGTCCCGCTGAAAGTCAGACGAAAGAACCGACCAATCTATCATCAAATCAAATTCCCAAAGTTTGCCCATTAAATATTCTTTGATTTGATGGAGCAGATCATTCACTTGCTTTGGCATATATTCGATTTCAGATTTTGTCTGTTTACGGAGAGCGTGTTCAAAACTGGTTCGCGAAATTCCAAAATCAACTCTTACCAGCCCGCGCGCAGAAAGCGCTGTCCATACTTCTCCGAGCGGAGTCGCTTTGATATTGCCAATTAGAATGGTTTGCTTGTTCATATTAATAGTTCGTCACACGATCAATCAGGCTCTGCTCGCGGGCACGATAATCGCAGAACCGGAAAACGAAGGTAGATGCAATGCCAAAGATAGTCGTCAAACCGACCAAGACGCCAAGCAGTTGCAGATTGCTGAAATGCGATAATGTCGGAAAGGCTTGTGCCACATTTCCGATGAGAGAACGACGCATCAGTTCGAGCCAATAGGTGATGGGGACCGCGAACCCAACAGGCCTCAGCCACGCCGGAAGCACATCCAAAGGAAAGATTGCACCGCTCAGGAGGAACAGCGCGCTCGCGACTGCTTCCCCGATCAAAAAGAAATGATGCGCAATGAGCAATGTGATACTGGCGAGGATCAATCCCATCATCGCCAGCATAGAAATCCCAATCACAAGCGCGACGATGAATAACGGCCAATTCACGGTGGCAAGGTTGAGCGGCACATGCAGGAACAACACGCCGAAGGCAATGGTGATCAACACGGAGATTGAACCAGTCAGGAAGCGCGCCACGCCGCGTCCCAGCCAATAGGCCGGGATGTTGATCGGCGCAATGTACATGTATTTAAGGGTCTTGTAATGCTCGCGGTCATCGATCACCGACCACGAGATGCCGGTCATAATTGCACTGACATATTGATAGAAGGCATTGCCATAATACAGATAGGGAAAGATCGGTGTGTTGAAATTTCCCTGCGTGATCACGCTGTACATGACGACCAAAATCGCCGCGCCCGCCAACGGCTTGATGATCGAATAAATGGCGAAGAGAAACGGCCGAGTCCAATTTGATTCGATCTGCCAGCCGAGCCAGGTCGCAACCCAGAACGAACGAAAAATCTCAGATCGATTCGATGCGGATATATTTTCCATAAGATTATCTCCGGCTTTCGGTCAGACGTCCTTCACGAATGGCTAATCGTTCCATATATCCGAGCAAAGCCTTTGCGCCGAAAAGAAAGACCGCGCAGAGGATTATTAGGATACTTAGTTCTAAATTGACGTTCAAGAATCCAAGCAAAGCGCCAGATGAAAAGACCAACTGCCGCATCGCATCTAAGCCTAGGGTCAGCGGAATGATCGAAGCGGCCGCGGCAATCCAAAAGTTGAATGACCGAATCGGGAAATAGAATCCCGAAACCAGATATACCGGTTCCTGCGCCAACTGAACGAGGTGGTCGGCTTCACGGCTCAATAACAAAAAGAGCGAGGCAGTACACATTCCCAATCCATAGAGCGCGGTCATGGCCGCGAAGAAAACGCCAATGAGTTGAAAGAAATTACCGATTGCGTATTGGACATGAAAGAGCAGACTGCCGAGCAGGATGATGGCGATGGCGCGCAGAAAAGTGGCGAGCATTCCGCCAAGTGCCATGCCCAGCAAAATCGCCATCATCGAATTGGGCGCCATGATGTAAAGCGCGAGGTTGCCCTGTTCCTTTTCCCAATACAACTGCATGGACATGCTCCACATGATGTTCATCCAAAAGGCGGTCATCGCTCCGCCGACCACCACGAAGCCGATGTATTCCTCCGGCGCATGAATGGCGCGATAGACAAACACATACGCAGAGACCGCCAGCATCGGAAGGAAGATATCAAAGAAGATCCAGGATTTCTCGCGTTGTTGTCCGACCACGCGCGGATAGGCGCGGGCGATCACGGTCTTCCAAAATAATTTCCAGCCGATTGCTTTTTCAACCGGCATCACAGCCAATGGATTAGCTTTGTCCATCATTCGATTCTTCCGTTTCGATTTCATCCATACTGCGGCCAACCAAATTCACAAAGACATCTTCGAGTGTTGGTTCATGCTTATCCAAGCGCATAATCTTGACGTTGGATTCTGTCAGACGATTGATGACTCCGGCCAACGCCGCTTCTTCTTGTAGGGAAAAATTCAGCGCGGTCAATCCATTGACCAATTGTGAGGTCGCTTTGCGGACACCGGGCAATTGTTCTAACGTGGAAACATTCAAACTATTCATTGAAGAAATCTGAATCTCGAATAACGCCTCGCGCTGTAACCTTTGCTTCAAAGCGGAAGGCGTATCGAAGGCCAGCACGCGCCCATGATTGATAATCGCCACGCGGTCGCATAATTCATCGGCCTCGACCATATAATGCGTGGTCAGTAGAAGAGTGCGCGTCTTATCCTGATCGAGCCAGCTGCGGATCAAATTGCGGACATCGCGTGAGGCGCCCACATCCAATCCGAGTGTTGGCTCATCGAGAAATAAAACTTGCGGATCGGTCAGGAAGCCGCGCACGATGTTCATCTTTTGGCGCAGACCGGTCGAGAGGTCGGATGATTTGGTATGCATCCGATCCTCCAATCCGACTAACTTCAACAACGCATCAATCCGCTCATAGGATTGTTTGGATGGAAGGCCGTAGAACTGCGAGAACATCCACAAATTTTCACGCACGGTCAGCAAACCATAGCCGGAAGATTCTCCGCCGGAGACCATGTTGATCAAGGGGCGGACTTTGCTTGGTTCTTTCGCCACATCGAAGCCGGCTACACGCGCCCTGCCCGAGGTCGGCGCGAGTAGCGTGGTGAGGATTTTAATCAATGTAGTCTTACCGGCTCCATTCGGGCCGAGCAACCCGAACAGTTCGCCTTGCCTCACTTGCAGGTTTACATCCTGCAGTGCAATCAGCTCCTTGCGTGCGTTCTTTTCTTTTGTGTCACCATGAATTTTGTAAATCCGCCCCAAGCTTTGCGTTTCTACTGCAAGATTTTTGCTGTTTAACCATCGAAACTCCTCAAATAGGCTCAAAACCGATTACACTTCTGCAAGATGTTGGATAATCGTATAGAAAACGTAGGTTTTACGTCAAGTAGAATTTTGGTGAAGATGGTAGGATAATCATTGTAAGGTGATTTCTCTTCTCCTCCTTTCAATGAGAGTCGCGGTCGGCGTCCGCGGCTCTCTCACTTTAAATGTTGGATCGCACTCTCAAAGATAAGGTGTATGTGAACCTGGTGTCAGCTCAACCGCGTATGGTGCCCAACGACCGCGCGTGCCATGGGTAAGACTTCATACTTCAGGAGGCCGTTTGCAGGATCATGTGCAAGGAGGTTGTGTATTTCGGCCTCGTCTCTAACTTGGTATACTCCGATGCCATAAACACCCTTGGGATCCATGACCGGTCCGAAAACAATCGCGATCCCTTGCGTCGCTTTTTCTGACCAATACGCGACGTGTCTCTCCATAATCGAGCGCTCCTCGGCTGTTATATCTAGGTGAAACGTGGGTCTCGGGTTTTGGGTCTTGACAAAGAAATACATGTAAACAGCTTTCGAAGAAAGGTTGTAGAATATGCGTTCTATTGTAACATAAGCCGTGGATATTTGCAGAGAAGTATAATCCCCGACATCCTGCTTTGAGAGGACAATATGAGCATGCAAATAACCATTATCGGTCTCGGACAAATCGGCGCATCCATCGGCATGGCGTTGAAGGATAACAAAAATATCAAAAGGATTGGATATGATAAGGACGAGGCAGTTTCCAAAGCCGCTCAAAGTTTGGAAGTAGTCGATGAAATCGAAGATCTGCCAGCGGCGGTGAAGGACGCGGCGATCGTGGTATTGTGTTTGCCGCTCGGCGAAATACGAGAGACGTTGAGGCGTATCGGTCCTTGGCTTGCGGATAATGTCACCGTAATGGATACCGCACCGATCAAAAACGAAGTGACCCAATGGGCCAAGGAATTCATTCCGACGGGGCGCTTCTACATCGGACTGGTGCCGGGTATTCATTCCGATTACATTGCCTCTCTCGAGTTTGGTCTGAACGCCGCAGCGCCCGATCTTTTTAAAAAGGAATCTTTGCAGTGGATGTCCCGCCCAACACGCCGGAACAAATTGTGAATCGCACCTTTGAGTTTTGCAATTTACTTGGTGCGAAACCCATGCTGACCGACATGCTCGAATCGGATGGACTGATGACATCGGTGCATGTACTGCCACAATTAACCGCGGCCGCCTTGCTCAATGCCACCATTGGTCAACCCGGATGGCTTGAAGCGCGCAAACTCGCGGGTCGTCCGTTCGCGGGCGTGACCAGCGGCATGGCATACCACGATGACGCGATTTCTTTACGCGAGGCAGTATTGGCAAATCGTGCCAACACGGTTCACGCGCTGGATACATTGATGGCGGCGATCAAAGGATTGCGCGATGATATCGAACAAGGAAATGAAGAAGGCGTGTCAATGCGTCTCAATGAAGCTGACAAAGACCGTGAAGCATGGTTGGATGAACGCGGTGAGGCCGCTTGGTTAAAGGAGGGCGGCGATCAAGAAGCGAGGCCCGGCTTTGGTCAGCTCATGGGGCAGACGATATTCGGAAGCACAGTCTTCCAGCGAAATGCTGGGGCAAAGAAGAAAAAGAAATAAAATATCCACATGCCATGTTATTGCTACATCGTTCAATGTTCGGATGAAACGTTCTACACCGGTTGGACGACGGATCCGGAACGACGCGTCAAAACGCATAACGCCGGGCGCGGTGCGCGTTATACAAAAATGCGGCGCCCTGTGAAATTGGTTTACGTTGAGACTCAACCCGACAAGGTCAGCGCAATGAAACGCGAACGCGCCATCAAAACAATGACACGTGAACAAAAAAGAAAATTGATTGAAAAAGCGTAGGGGCGACACATGTGTCGCCCCTACTGATTTATTTCTTGGACTTAATCCTTGCCACGTTTGCTGAGTTGATGATCGAGTTGTAGAACTGCCGTCTCATGTCTTTCGATCATCTCCAAACTTGCGACAATCTCTGCGGCATTCTTCTCTTCTTCCACCTGTTCACTGATGTACCATTGGAGCAGAACCTGCGCAGGATAATCTTTTTCTTTCAATGCCACTTCGTACAAAGCATTGATGAGACCGGTCACCTTGGCTTCATGCGCAGCAACTTCCTTGAATAATTCCAAATCAGATTTCCAAGTGGAGGGCGGAGTATCAATTGTTTTGAGCGAAACTTGTCCGCCGCGCTCGAGCAGGAAATCAAAGAACTTCATCGCATGTTCGCGCTCCTCGCCTTCCTGAATGCGCATCCAATGAGCAAACCCGCCCAGGTTTTTGCTCTCAAAGTATGCCGCCATGGAAAGATATAGATAAGAGGAGTACAACTCCTTATTGATTTGTTCATTGATCGCATCTTGCATTGCTTTGCTGATCATACGTACCTCCTTTTGGTTTGTACCCTTACATTATACAGCAATAGATTGAAATTACATCTCCACGAAAACATGCTTCCCGCTGACAAAGTGCATATCGCGTAAAAGCCACTTCGTCTGTGAACTTGTATTAGCTCATCCTCGGCTTTTCAGCCAATCCATCAATTTTTTCGTCGACCAGCAATTTATTACATCGTTCTTCGTTAGCCAGGCACGACGCGCAATTGCCACACCATAGAACAACATATCGAGATCGGCTTCGGAATGGGCGTCGGTGTTAATGGTAATGGGGATGCCCAACTCATTCACGCGGCGCGCATACATATCGTCGAGATCGAGGCGATACGGACTGGCATTGATTTCCAATGCAACGCCCGTTTCTGCGGCGGCATTGAATATTGCATCCATATCCAAATCCGCGCCTTCGCGATCTGGAATCAATCTTCCCGTCGGATGACCGATGATATCCACATGCGGATTGCGAATGGCATTGAGCACACGTTGTGTGACTTTTTCGCGCGGTTGCCGTAAGGAGGTATGCAATGAAGCCAGCACCAAATCGAGGCTTGCCAAAAATTTATCGGGATAATCCAACGTGCCATCGGCTTTGATCTCGACTTCGCTGGCGTGCAGAATCAAAATGCTGTCGCCGAGTTTGTCTTGGGTCTTCTTGATTTCCGCGGCTTGCTTTTTATGATCTTCCATGCTTAATCCGCCGGTGACGCCGAGGCTCACTGAATGATCGGTAAATGCAATCACTTTGATGCCACGCTTGGCGGCGGCTTGCGCCATCTCGAGCATCGTCAACTTGCCATCGCTCCAATTGGAGTGGACTTGCAAATCGGCTTTGATATCTTTGACTTCGATCAACTTCGGAAGTTTGTTTTGTTTTGCGGCTTGCACTTCGCCGCGGTCTTCACGCAGCTCAGGCGGAATCCACGGCAAGCCAAGCGTTTGATAAACTTCTTCTTCGGTCGCGCAAAAAATTTCCTTTCCACCTTTTACTTTGGCAAATGAATGTTCCGATAACGATAAGCCTTGATCGAGCGCAAGTTGCCGCAACTGCACATTATGATCTTTCGAACCGGTCGCATATTGCAGACGCCGTGCCAAATTTTTCCGGCGGATGCACCCAGACTTGCGCACGCACGCCATCGCCAAATTCAATGGATGATTTTGTTTCGCCTTTGCCCAGCACGCGCACCACGCCAGATAAATTCGTAAACGCTTCCATGACCGGCTTTGAATCTTTTGCCGCGACGAGGATATCGAGATCGCCAATCGTTGAACGCATCCTTCGCAGACTTCCAGCGGGTTGCGCTTCGACAACTCCTTTCACCTTTTTGAGTTCAGCAATAATCTCCTGCGCGAGCGGATAAGCACGTCCGAGCGGAATGCGACCGGAGCGACGCGATAAAGATTCAAGTCCCGTGAGAATCGCCGTCTCGGATTTCTCTCCCATGCCCGGAAGGTCGCGTAGTTTTCCGGCTTTGGCAGCCGCTTCGAGTTCCGCGAGAGTCGTAATGTTCAGCGTCTTCCAAATGAGCCCAATCTTTTTGGGTCCAAGCCCCGGCACTTGCAACCAATCCGCCAGAGAAGCGGGAACTTCTTTTTTCAGCTTCTCCAAAAATTCTAGTTTGCCGGTGCGAAGCAGTTCATCGATTTTTTCAGCGATGGCTTTGCCCACGCCGGGAATCTCTTCGAGCGTGCTCTCTTTCCAATATTCGTTGACATCGCGTCCCAGCCCTGATAAGTTTTCTGCGGCTTTGCGATAGGCAAGCGTTTTGTAAATGATCTCACCTTTGATTTCGGATAAATTAGCGATGAGGGTAAAAACATCAGCCAGTTCGCGGTTGTTCATAACGATAATCCTTTTATAATTTTTTAATCTTGATAGTTTACTATTGTAAACCAGTCTTATTATATGCTGATCCTTTTAAACCTGGGGCTATCACATTGAATTGGAGTATAATGAAAATACTCATTTTTATGATTCAAAAATTGATAGTGTACGTGAATTGCCAACACTGGCAAAGGAGGTGAAACCTCACGAAGTTCACTATTTATTTTCCCTCAATCAATAAGTCAAAATGTAAAGAATATTCAAACACATCCATTAATTTGGAGGAGAAATGAAAATGTTACAAAAACGCTTGATGATTGTCCTCGGTCTGGTCATTGCTCTCAGCATGGTGTTGACGGCATGCGGATCGACTGCCACTCCAGCTCCCACTGCCGCTCCTGTCGCTGTCGCGCAGCAGGCAACTGCTACTTCAGCGCCCGCTCGCCATGGTGGCTGGCTGGATGAAATTGATGCCTCCGTAGTAGCCTCTGATTCTGCGGTGACCCAGCTGCAGGCAGGCGCGGTCGATATCTATTCAACCGGCCTCCCAGCCTCCGACCTGAGTGCCATCAAAGCCGCGGGGTTAAGCTATGGCACTTACACAGGTACCTATTACGATATTCTGTATAATCCGGCGGTATTTAAAGATACATCTGTCCTGAATCCGTTCTCAGATCGCAAGATTCGGGAAGCAACCAACTATTTATACGACCGCAACTACATCAACCAGGAAATTTACAATGGCGGCGGTCTGGCCAAGTTTTTCCCGTTCGTGACCGATGGTCCGGATTACACGGATCTTGCCGATGTGGCTGCCAGCCTCGAAGCCCAGTATGCATATAACCCTGACAAAGCCAAGCAGATCATCACCACCGAGATGACCTCCCTGGGTGCAACTGCAAATTCCACTGGTAAGTGGCAGTACAAGGGCAAACCAGTCACTTTGAATTTCCTCATCCGCAATGATAGCGATGGAACCCGCAAACCACTAGGTGACTATGTGGCGGCCCAACTTGCCACTGTCGGTTTCACAGTTAACAGCGAATACAAGAAGTCTTCAGAGGCTTCCCCAATTTGGATCGATAGTGATCCTACCCTCGGTGAGTGGAATTTGTACACCGCGGCATGGGTCAATACCGCCATCGAGCGTGATGGCAAGACTGATTTTCAATCC
Organism: uncultured Chloroflexia bacterium; assembly: GCA_963783295.1. Lineage (GTDB taxonomy): Bacteria > Chloroflexota > Anaerolineae > Anaerolineales > Villigracilaceae > Fen-1038. The sequence goes on from CAWAMX010000006.1 coordinate 237,112, forward strand.
ATGTACCTGCCGGATAGCACTCAGGGTATGCAAGTATTCTCGGCCAATAACCCCGATCCTGCCTTCCAAAAGGTTGGTGATGATCTCGCCAACGGTAACTTCACAACTCTTGATCAACGCCATCAAATGATGGCGCAGGCCATGCAGCTTGGCTTGCAGAACTCATTGCAAACCTGGTTGATTGAAGGTCGGACTTTTGTCCCCTATTCTACGAAAGTTCAGGCAACAACAGACTTGGGTTCTGGCGTTAAGTCCTCGTCTGTCTGGCCGTTTACTCTTCGCTTTACAGGCCAGGTAGGCGGTACGCTGAAGTGGGCTACGAATGATATATTCACCGATCCATGGAACCCGGTGGATGGCAGTAACTGGACTTGGGATCAGGGCTTGGCTCGCGCAACCAATGGTTCCGCAACGCTATTTGATCCTTATACCGGATTGGCCTGGCCACTGCGCGCCCAAAAGATGGATGTGACCGTGCAGACCGGCTTGCCCGTGTTCAAGACCCTTGACTGGGTCACGTTGACTACAGCGGATAAGATTACGCCTCCGTCCGATGCCTGGGTGGATTGGGATGCGAAATCGCAGACCTTCATCACAGTTGCTGATGCCGCAAACGCGGCCGCGAACATAGCAAAGGTAAAAACGCAGGCCGCGACCTTGGCTGGGGCCGTTGACCTGAAAACCATGGTTGCACCTAAAGCCGCTCCAGCTTCCGCTGCCAATGCTACACCACCCGCACCTACACTCGATGCTGGCGGTCAGGCTTTGGCTAATGTACTAACGGGTCTTGGAACCTTCTATACTCAGACCACTGGAAAATCTGTTGACGTTGCAACAGCTCTCAAGTCATCGGATAACATCACCAGCATTGAGACAGAAGTCGGTAAGATTGCCGGCATTACCACTGGCGCCGCGGATCAGCAAAAAGAGATTGCATCTTTTGCAATGACTTTTGTTGGCGGCTTGGATGGTAGCGGTTATTACACATTAGGTACAACTGATTTCACCACGGCCAAGACGAAAGAGGTCATTACCTATCCATCGGATATGTTCCAGACTGTGAAATGGCATGACGGCAGTTCGCTTTCTGCGGCTGACTTCGTGATGAATATCATCGAGGCCTTTGACCGCGCCAAACCGGACAGCCCAATCTACGATGATACGTATGTCCCGATCTTCCAGGCATTCCAATCCACTTTCAAAGGCATCAAGATCGATTCCACCGATCCTTTGGTGATTGAGATGTACACGGATTCCTATACTCAGGACGCTGAATTGAATGGCCAAACCGTTGCTCCAGACCTGGAATGGCCGAACTATTGTATAAATGGTTGTTCGTACGGTGAGGCCCCATGGGATGCGGTGGCAATGGCCAATCAGGTAGAGGCCGATGGACAATTCGTTTACACACCCGATCAAGCTGCGGAGAAGAAGGGCGTGGATCAGATCAACTTTATTGGCGGTCCGAGCCTCGACGCCCTGACTAAGGATCTCGCCACATTGGCATCCAATGGCACGATCCCATATGCGCCAACGATGAGCAAGTATATTACGGCAGATGATGCCAAGACGCGTTATGCCAATTTGCAGGCTTGGTATACTGCTCACAAAACCTATTGGGTTGGTACCGGACCGTATTATCTGGACAGTGTCAACTTAACCGGCAAGACACTCACCTTAAAGAGCTTCTCGGATTATGCTGACACTGCAGATCGCTGGTCGCAGTTCGCTACGCCGATGCTTGCTACAGTCAAGTTGGATGGTCCTGCTCAGGTAAAGATTGGTGATTCGGCGACCTTCAATGTCACCGTGGCCTTTAATGGCAATCCTTACCCCGAGAAGGATATCAAGCAGGTTAAGTACCTGATCTTCGATGCAACGGGCGCAGTGGTCAACACTGGTGTTGCTACGGCAGTTGCCGATGGTCAGTGGCAGGTTGTTCTGGATGCGGCCACTACATCCAAACTAACCGCGGGATCCAATAAAATTGAAGTGGCGGTTGCACCCATCCCGGTGGCTGCACCTGCGTTCACTTCTTTGAGCTTCGTAACTACGCCATAAATTTCCGGTAGTTATATACAGTATAATGATAGGGGCAAGGCGTTCTTGCCCCTATCATTTAATTCTGAGAGGTCAATATGGCGGTGACTGCCCAATCACAATCCCAGTCTGGCTTGAAAGCGATCACGAAGCGTGCTTCGAGCGGTACTTTCCTGCGGGTCATTCGTTACACCGGTTTGCGCCTTGTTACCTTGTTCATCACGGTCGTGATCGGAATATACCTGACGATCATGATTGCCAATATGGGCGGCTATGTAGATAACATCATGAAAGGTGAGATTACTCAATCCATCACTCAGAAGGCAGCCGGCGATGCGAGAATGCGGAGCATGTCATCGGAAGCACGGGGGAAACTTATCCAAGCGGAGATTACGCTTGAGGAAAATCGAGAGGGGTTGAATACGCCTGTTGCAGTTCGTAATTTTGCATATCTCAGCAATGCTCTGACGTTAAACCTTGGTACGGCTATCAATATGAATAGCGATAGCGGCTCCAAGTCTGTGCGGCTGATCGTATTGGAACGTTTGCCTGCAACTCTGCTGTTGATGGGCACCTCCGAGTTATCCCTATTTTTTGTTAGCCTCTTCCTGGCGCTGACTTTATCAAGACGATATGGCAGTTTTTGGGATAAGCTGATCATCATACTTTCGCCGACCTCCACGCCTCCTGCTTGGTTCTACGGAATTTTTTTTATACTGCTTTTTGCTGCCATATTTAAGTTGCTTCCATTTGGGGGATTGATGGACGCTCCTCCGCCTACTAATCCAATTGACCTTGGTTTGAATGTGATTAAACGTTTAATTCTTCCGGCGTCGGCATTATTCATCAGTCAGTTTTTCTTGAGCATTTATAACTGGCGGACCTTTTTCCTGATCTATTCCAGCGAAGATTACGTGGAGATGGCCAAGGCCAAGGGCCTGCCTCCGCGCGATATTGAACGTCAATATATTTTGCGTCCGACCTTGCCCACGATCATCACACAATTTGCATTGTTGTTGATCGGCGTATGGCAGGGCGCGATCGTTACCGAGACGGTTTTTGAGTGGCCCGGTCTGGGACGAACTTTCTATCAGGCAATTGGTTTGTTTGACACTCCTGTAATCGTGGGATTGACCATCATTTATGCCTACCTGCTTGCGATCACCGTGTTCGCCCTTGATTTTGTTTATGCGCTGGTGGATCCTAGGGTCAAAGTTGGCGGGAGTTAATCATGAATACGTTCAAAAATTCATTTCGCGAGATTCTGCGCTATCCATCTGCAATAGCGGGCGTGACATTGATTTTCTTATTGTTGGTGGTTTCCGCTTATGCTGTGATTAAAATCCCTTACAGCCAGGCCATTTATCTGTGGCGCGGCGGTGAAGATGTGTGGGGTGCGAATCCTAAATTTGCTCCGCCAGCGTGGTTCAATTTCTTTTCAACCAAAAAGATGCCTTTATCTTTTGCTGTAAGCACTGCCGATGGAACCATGACGAAAACCATTACAGTGGGTGCACAAAACACAGGTACTGTCAACATTTCATATTCTTTTGATTTTCAATATGATGGTTATCCTCAGGAGATGCTGATTAATTTTGATTCGAAGTATGCCCAAAAGCAGCCCTTCGTTTCCATTAATTGGGTGACGCCGGATGGTCGCAATATCCGGATTGACAATCTTGGCATTAGTCAGCAACAGACTTTGCGCTTTTCACAAGACCAACAGTTCTTACAGGGTTTAAATGGTCAGGATCCGATGCAGGCGCTGTTTGATGATCCGAAAACCAACAAGATTTTAAAGGGAAAATACCAAGTTCAGATTATAGGCGTTACTTTTGAACAAGGTTCAGATATAAACGCCCAGTTTTTTTTCCAAGGCCAGGTATATGGTTTGGCAGGGACGGACCAATATCGCAGGGATTTGATGGTGGCATTGCTTTGGGGCACACCGGTCGCTCTGGCTTTTGGCTTGCTGGCTTCCATTGGAACATTAGTTACCACCATGATTATTGCTGCGATTGGAACATGGTATGGCGGTTGGATCGACGCGTTAATTCAACGCATCACCGAAATCAACCTAGTCTTGCCTTATTTGGCAATCCTGATCATGGTGGGAACTTTTTATTCGCACAGCATATGGGTCATTTTAGGCGTGACGATTCTCCTCAGCATTTTTACCGGGAGCATCAAAAGTTATCGCGCCATTTTTGTACAAGTGAAAGAATCCATGTTTATTGAAGCCGCTCGATCATACGGCGCATCGGATGGGCGGATTATCTTTCTATACTTGATCCCGCGTATGATCCCGCTCTTGATCCCAGGGCTGGTTTCCTCGGTTCCGGCCTTTGTCTTTCTAGAATCGACCCTGGCGATTCTTGGCTTGGGTGATCCAGTCTTGCCAACGTGGGGAAAGATCATTGACGATGCATTTACAAATGGCGCTCTCTACAAAGGATATTATTATTGGATTTTGGAACCGGCAGTTTTGCTCATGATTACAGGACTTAGTTTCGCCATGCTGGGGTTTGCGCTGGATCGTATCTTCAATCCGCGGTTGAGGGATATTTAGCCAATGGCACAAAATAATAAAATTCTCCGTATTGAGGAGCTGGTGCTCTATTTCAATACTACTCACGGTCCCGTCCAGGCAGTGGATGGGGTAAATTTCGAACTTGCATCCAATCGCGCGGTTGTCATTCTTGGTGAATCCGGGTGTGGTAAAAGCTCACTCGCAAAGGCTATTTTGCGCCTCCTGCCTCGCAACGCGGGGACCTATTCTGGACGCGTGTATCTGGACGGAAAAGATGTTATGCTATTGAGTGAGGAAGAGTTCCGCCAGAATGTCCGCTGGGCATCGATCTCCATGGTTCCGCAGGCTGCCATGAACGCGCTGAATCCCGTGATCCGGGTAGGTGAACAGGTGGCTGAACCCGCCATGGTTCACCTGGGTGTGAGTAAAACCGAAGCGATTTCCCAGGTAAAAAAGATGTTCCAGCATGTTGGGGTTCCAGAGGATTTCATTTCCCGCTATCCGTTCGAGTTGAGCGGTGGCATGCGTCAGCGGGTTGCAATCGCCATGGCTTTGGTCACATCTCCAATTTTGATCATTCTGGATGAACCGACATCCGCTTTGGATGTCTTAACTCAGGCCAACATCTTCAACGTATTGAAGCGGCTTAAGAAAGAGTTGGGCATCAGTTTCATCCTGATCACACACGATATTGCGACGTCCAGCGAATTAGCTGATGATGTTGCGGTTATGTATGCCGGGCAAATTGTTGAAGTCAGCGATGCGTATCACTTCTTTGATAAACCGCTTCATCCCTATTCGCAAAAATTGATGGCCAGCGTCCCGAGACTTCACGGCACGAAGGAGCCTGAATTCATTACCGGTAGACCGCCCAGTCTGATTGATTTACCAAAGGGCTGTCGCTTTGCTGATCGTTGTCAGGCCCGCTTCGAAAAATGTGTTCAGGATCCACCAGTCGTCGAAAAAGACGACCGCAAAGTCAAATGCTGGTTGTACGCCTGATGGGAGAATTCTAATGGTTTCTGTTGTTCAAACACGAGATGTACAGAACGATATAAGAAAAATTTTATTGTCCATAGACGATCTGCACGTTTGGTTTGAGTTAAGACATTTTGGATTTGGCCGCGCCGGTTATGTGAAAGCGGTGGACGGTGTGACTTTCGACGTTCATCAAGGTGAAGCGATTGCTGTAGTGGGGGAAAGCGGATGTGGAAAATCGAGCCTGATGAAAACGATCTTAGCGCTGTATAAACCGACCAAGGGGAAAGTTGTTTTTGATGATAAGGATTTGGCTGGGCTGGATAATAAAGGCCTGCACTGGTATCACTCCCACGTTGGTTATGTTCAGCAGGATCCATATGGCGCACTTCCACCCTTCATGAGTGTTCAACGGATTCTGGAGGAGCCCTTGATTGTGGGCGGCATCAAGGATAAGGAAGAGCGCAATCAGCGTATTCGCAAGGCAATGGATGAGGTCAAACTCACGCCGGTGGAGGATTTCCTCGAGAAGTTCCCGCACATGTTGAGCGGCGGACAACAACAACGCGTGGTGATCGCCCGTGCCATGATCATGGGACCGAAATTTCTGGTTGCCGATGAACCCGTTTCCATGCTGGACGCATCGGTGCGTGTGGAGATTCTCAAGCTGTTGCGCGGCTTGCAGGAATCGCACAACCTCTCCGTTATCTATATCACGCACGATCTTTCCACGGTCAGTTATTTTTCCGAGCGCATCTTTGTTATGTATGCCGGCAATTTGGTGGAAAAGGCCAATGTGCGCCAGGTGTTGGATCATCCGCTTCATCCTTACACCATGGCTTTGCTTACCGGTACGTCCGAACCGGATGCTAGGAATGCAGAAACCTTCAAAGAGCTTCCGCCCGGCGAGCCTCCCAGTCTGGTGAATCCTCCGACTGGCTGTCGTTTCCATCCGCGTTGTTCCAAAGCCATGAAAGGTCTGTGCGAGGTAAAAGAACCTCCGGATTTTGAGCCTGAGCCGGGTCATCTTGTGGCTTGCTGGCTTTATCAATAAAAGTTAATGCGCCCCTGGCAGTTGATTTTGCTTGGATTCATTTTATCTATGATGGGAGTTGTTTTTCCTTTTCTAATGGTGATTCAGGTGCTCCCCTCCACATTCTTTTTGAATTTCTTTTCTTATGCCGCATCCATGACCGGCTTGTTTTTGGGGATCATCGGGGCGTCGCGCTATGTTAAGCAAAATCGCAAGAAATAACAGGCAATGACTTTGCTGAGGATGTGATAGGATTCGGGTCGCAAGACCCGAATATTTTTTCAATAAGGTACGCATCATGACCGGAATCGAAAACGGATTTCATCGATCCATTCCTTTATTCGTGCCGACCACGCTCCTGCTTTCCGCATGTGGAAGTCTGCCTGCCCGTACAACCAAGACGCCTCAACCGACGATAATACCTCCCCCGCGACTTTTAGTCGCCGCGGCGTTTTTGATTTTATTATTCGCTTCATGCGCACCGAAAGCGGCTCCTGTTCCAACTTCCGCGCCTTTGCCCGCGCCTGCGCCGACCGTGACTTCCAGCCCTCATGCCTCTGAGATTCGATCTCGCATTGATCGGTTCTGTAACGCCGGTTAACGTGTGGGCCTTGTTCGACGCGAAAGGAGATTCATATAACAATTACGCAGTGATGTCGGGTTACTGGCCGCGCTTATATCAGCTCTCGATTTCAGATCGTACCTTTGAAACCATGGCTGCCGGCGGAATGCCTTCAGCTTTTCAGCAGGAGGAAAATTTCTATACGGCAACCGTTCCGCTTCGTTCTGATTTAAAGTGGACGGATGGAACTCCCTTCACTGCGGATGATGTTGCCTTCACAGTGAATACAGCTGTCTCCTTTCAACTTGGGTTCGACTGGCACGATTTTTATGATCCCGACTTTATTGATCACGCGGAAGCTGTGGACGCGCAGACCGTGAAATTTTATTTCAAAAAGCAGCCGAATGTCGGCGTGTGGCAATATGGCGCGTTGCAAGGCCCGATTGTTCAGAAAGCATATTGGGAATCGAAGATTTCCGCATCTGCCGCGCTGTTGCCTTCCAATGATCTTGCTCCACAGATTGCTTCGCTGAACGCACAAGCTGCAGATTTGCAATCGAAGATAAATAACGTGAACGCGAACATCGCAATATTGTCGACCACCAGCAGTGGTTATATTCAAGGCATCACTGATATTAAAGGTCTGCAGGCTAATTTGAATCAAACCAACACTGCGCTGGCAAAAACCCAGGCGCAATATGACTCGGCGATGGATGCGGCGCGTCAATCGTTATATGCGCTGGATTATACAAATGAACCAACTCTCGGCGACTGGATGCCTGCCGGACAACAAAATGGTGCATGGACCAATAAAGTCAATCCGGCGCATCCGTTTAATACGCCGAAGTTTGATAGTGCGGTTTATAAAGTGTTTGAAGATTACAATTCTGCCGATGATGCATTTTCACAAAATGAAGTTGATGAGATTTCTCTCGGTATCAGACAAAAAATCCAATCCTCAACTTCCAATAAATGAATTCACGCTCATGATGAAAGTTATCAATGACCCACATTATCTCATCTTTAATATATCCAACCCAGCGCTTGCCGATAATGCTCTTCGTCAGGCGATTGCCTGTATCATATGGGTACCTAATAGGGCTGATTCTGTTTCCGATAAGGGTTTTATTTCAGAAGATCTTGGATTTTGGCGTAATCCCAAAGCAGAGTCTCCTTGTGTGGAAATGGGCGATGCCACCTCCTCTGTGTGGAATACGCAAGCGAGGTTACAACAAGCTGTTCAAATCCTTAAGTCGGCGGGTTACAATTGGAAGGTAGAGCCAACATGGAATGAAAACACAACCAGTGGGGTACCTGGACAAGGATTTCTTACAACGAGTGGTACTCCCATTTCTAGTTTTGTGTTAATAAGTCTTTCTGAAGAGTATGATGAAATGCAATATCTTGAAGCCAGCTATATTTCGAAGATGGTTAACCTGCTTGGCATTCCACTGACCGTAAACTATATCAACCCTGAAGATATTCGCTACGCTGTCTTTAG
>CAWAMX010000007.1:0-100451 GCA_963783295.1 uncultured Chloroflexia bacterium
TGGTACGAGGGCAAGACTCGCTGGGATTGCCAGGGGCCATAGATTGCCAGCCGCGCTTCCGGCAGTTTTCTGGGCGGCCGCGCCAGCCGCGATCGTGGCGTTGTAGGTATCGCCTACGCTTGCGCCAAATTTGGGTGCAAAAGCGTTGAAGTTGGCGATGAAGGTTTGGTTGTTCCCAAAGAATAAGAGCAGGAGCGCGATCACCAAACCGACCAAACCGCCCCAGAAGCAGAATTTCTGGATCCGGGCATACCAGCGCATTCCCACCCCGATGTATATGAACACGATCACACACACTGAAATGTAGGAAACGAATTGACCGTTTTGGGTGGAGAACCACAGCGCCGCATCCCTCAAACCAGCGAGACCAAAGAGCGGCGTATACACCTCATACGACAAAATCTGACCGTAAAGTGGAGTCCAGAGCCAGAGGATGAACCACCATCCGGTCACGGTCAGGACAAAGCCGATGCCTCGGTTGAGGATGCGGCTTTGCCAAACATAATCTCCGCCTGCGCGCGGCATAGCGGAGATAAGGCTGGCATAGACGATCACTTCGAAGACGGTGAAGATTGCTCCAATTATGACGCCCGTTGCCAGATTGCCCTGAAACCACCAGGCATAGGAGAAGATGAATAGACCCAAGGTAATCAGGTTGATCGAGAACGTAGCATATATGAATGCGTCAAACACCGACCAGGATCGTACCAGCCCGCTTGCTTTTCGAACAAATAGCGTTGCAGTGCTCATCTGTACACTCCTTGAACAAATCTTTTTATTACAGAGACAAATCGATGAAATGCCTTCCAAAACTTTCCATCTTCAAATCTCTTAACATTCTCCTCGCTTCGATACTGCCTCCTTCTTCGATCAAGATTATGTCACCAATGATTTATCCAGTGGTGAGAATATAAGTGCCAATCTTATTGGGTTTAAGTTCAACCACGGCGCCGTGCAACATGCCCTGTTCATACATACTGCCGGGGTTGATGCACAGCGTGCGTTTATAGATGCGTGTGCCCTTGCCTTCATGAACGTGACCATGCAAGCTCAGCAAAGGCTGGTATTTCTCGATTAACTCGAGAACTGCATGACTGCCCACCGGAACCAGCGAGCGACCGGCGAAAGCTGGCCGCATATCCTTGGTTAATTCCGGTGCCTCGTCAAGGCCGCTGCCGTATGGAGGATCATGCAATTGAAAAACAGAGTTCTTGGCATCCTTCAGCTGGTCAATCATGACCTGGATGCGCTGGCGCAGTTGATCTTCGGATTCTTCGCGAGGCGTATTCCACGGCGTCGGCGTGGTCCAGCCGCAATTAATCATCTCATGGTGCTCATCCAGCTGGATGACTTTGCCCTCCGTTAGTTCCACGTGCTTTGCCTGCTTGATGACATTGTCAATTTCAACCATGTCATCATTGCCGGGACAAACAAAACAGCGCATATGGGTGCCTTCCAGTTTGGCGTCCGCGTATTCCATCCAGTGTTGTAGGGTGTTAAGGGCTTCTTTCAAGAAAAGCTCGTCAGAGCGACCCAATTTATTACTGATCTCCGACACCTCATCGGGGTTAGTCACATATGGATAGTAGCCCCGATTCTTAATGGTGGCGACCATTTGGTCAACCTCATCTTTCGATTGCAAAACCGTCTCCTGATCCAGCAGAGTGACTTTATATTGTCCATTACCCTGCGCGACGATTGGAATGATGGCTTTGCCAGTCATATCCCCGCCGAGGATTAGAATATCCGCCTCATAAAACTTGGCGGCGTTTATGAATTTCTTCCAGCAGATTTCCGAACCGTGTACATCCGTGGCAAAGAAAATTTTCATTGAGGTTCCTCTTTTGAATTGATTTTACTCCAAGTACAGAAAATCATTTTGGTATCTCTAGTACTCCGGGAATAAGATCCGGAAATTCAGTGCGGATGCGAGTCTCGACTTCGGGCGGGAAGATGGCAGAACTGCTCTTCGCCAGGATTTCATTCGCGCGTTGCATGGCGTGCGCTTGAGTATCGGGCGAGCCTTTCTTTTCCCAGATGTTGCGCTGATCCCGGTCAGAGATTTTTGTGAGCAGTGCTTCGGTCTTCATGCGCTTGGCAGTGTGCGGACTCATCAGGAACGAACCGCCCGGCTTGATTTGTGCGATCACGTCCAGCGCAAGTTCATCTTCACTGAATGCAATGCCGCGTTTAAGGCGTTTGAGCATCTGTGCGACTTCATCGTCGATCACTGCCTTGGCAAAATCGAACACTTTGAGCGCGTCCAGCAGACCGGCCATATTCAGCATGTCCGCACCGGCCAAAACACCCGCAACCGACGACATGCCGGTTTCATAGCCAGACTGTGCGTCATTGATCTTTGAATTCGATAATCCAATATATCCGCCGCAGGGCACATTATAGAAATGCGCCATCTGTGCGAAAGCCATATGCAAAATCCCGCACTCAATTCCGCCGGAGGCGTACGCGCCGCTGCGCATATCGGCAACCGTTGGTAGCGATGCATAGATGGTCGGTGTGCCTTCACGCACCATTTGCATCAGCACGGCCGCGGCAAGAAATTCTGCATTGCCTTGCACCACAGTTCCTGCCATAGACATCGGCGAGGTCAAGCCTGCATTCGGCACGATGCTTGGATAAACGGGCAGGCCTATTTCGCTGAAATAGATGATGGCTTCGGTGGAGAGTTTGTCCATGGTCAGCGGTGAAACGACCGGACAATAGTGATGCGTCACAAATGGATGCTCGCGGTAGGCTTCTTCGCTTCCAGCAATCGCGTATAGAAGTTTCATGATCGCATGGATGTCTTCCATATCCTTGGTCGTACTGCGAATTGGCTTGAGACAGTACTTCAAGGCCGGATACAAGCGTGCCAACGTGAATTGTCCCTCCGGCGCGTCGTCGGCCAATGTTGAAATGGAGAAGACGTCGATTGCGACTAGTTCATTGATGAGATGTGCGATGCGTGCGATGTCGTCGGAACGGGCGCGTCGTTCTTGACCTGTAATTGGGTCAATAACGTTCGGCGCGGAACTGCCCGTGACGATGATCGGTCCATCCTGCGGAATGGTGCGGTCGTACTTCGGGTCGCGGCCGCGGAACGTAAATGTCGGCTGCAGCATGGCTCGGTATTTTTCCACCACATTGCGCGGAAATTTGACGATGAGCGTCTCTGGATCCACTTTGCAGCCATGCTTGCTGAAAATGGAACGAGCTTGATCGTTGCGCACCAGCAGACCGACGTTTTCAAGGATCTCGAGCGAGGCATCGTGAATGCGTTCGACTTGTTCTTGAGTGAGAAGGGAGGCATAAGTGGTCACGGTTTCATTCCTTATTGTCATAGCTTACCATTAAATGGTGAGGTGTTTCACTTCGAGTTTTGAAGCCAATGTTTTGATCTCTTCGATCGGGAACTTTAGTGTTCAACACTTCCGGAGCGCGCTGCCAAAAGTAGGTGCGCGCCCCGGTCTCATCGGAAACATCTTCTTCAAGCGGACTCTTCGAACTCCTTGGAGAATCGCACCTGGCTTTGCATTCCCCATTCTCCCAGTTGGCGCGCCAGATTGTGGCCGCGTAGATCGTCTCCAACCGAAGTACCAATCATAGCAGTTGGCACATTCCATTGGCGTAGGAGGCAGGCGACAATCGCGGCATCATCAAAGATGAACTCGTTAACATCCCTGACGATTGCGCTGGTGTTATGTTCGGGTAATTGATTCACCCCCATGATCGCAACCGGGGTGAGCATTCCAAAGCCAACATAAGCGGGGGAAAGTGGATTCATCGGTGATCCACTCATGCGTGCAGACGTTCGCCTTTGGGATCAAATAAAACAGTGGCGGTCACTTCACCGAAACGGCGGCCCTCGATCAGGTCAAGTTCGAAGCGGTTGCCAACTTTGGCAAGTTCAATCGGGAGGTACGCGTACAAAATATTTTTCTTGACCGTGTATCCGTATCCTCCGCTTCGCACCCGGCTCAAGACTTTCCCTTCATGATAAACCGCTTCGCCGCCATAGATTTGCGTGAACTCATCGCCGTCAACGACCAGGGTGCAGAGTTTACGCTTAATGCCTTCGGCTTTCTGCTTGGCCAGCGCGGCTTTGCCAATAAAATCTTTTTTCTTGAGGTCCACGCAAAAACCAAGACCGCCTTCATACGGCGTTTCAAGTTGAGTCACATCGGCGGTGTAATAGCGATATCCTTTTTCGAGGCGGAGCGCATCCAACACTTTATAGCCGCCGACCTCGATGCCAAATTCCTTGCCGGCTTCAAGAAGCATATCCCAAACCATTGTGGCGCGATTATACGGGACATAAAGCTCCCAGCCGAGTTCCCCCGCGTAACTGACGCGCTGTGCATAAACTTTCGCACCGTTGATAGTGATTTGTTTCGTCATCAAATACGGATGCGCTTCATTCGAGATGTCATCCTTTGTGATCTTGCGTAGCACTTCGCGCGCCTTCGGCCCCCAAATCGGGAGACAAGCCCATTCTTGGCTGATGTCGCGGATGGTGACTTCACCATCAGTTTTATCAACATGCATTTCCAGCCACGAACGATCGTTGCCAATAAAGGCCGCGCCCGTGATCACCCAGAACAATTCCTTGCCCAGTCGCGTCACGGTTAGATCAGCTTCGACGCCGCCGTTCGTGTTGCAGAACTGCGTGTACGTCGCTGAGCCAATCGGTTTATCCATTTCGCTATCCGCGACACAATTCAATAGCGGCAACGCGCCGGGCCCGCTGACTTCGATCTTGCTGAACGGAGTCAAATCATAAAGACAGACACGTTCACGCGTGGCGGCATGTTCCTGTCCGAGGCGATCAAAGTAGGGTGGTTTTTTCCAACCCCACTTGCGTTGATCTTCGCCCATGCGGCGCGACGGCTTGCCGGGATCAAAGTAATTAACGCGCTCCCAGCCGAACTTCTCGCCGAATACTGCCCCCATTTCCAACTGGCGATAATACACGGGGCTGATGCGATGCGGGCGAGCCCATTCAAATTCATCATTCGGGAAGCGCAGACGATAATAATATTTCACGCTTTCACGTGTCCGCTCGCAGGCGTATTGCGGATCATCATAGTAATTACTGAAGCGCGTGGCTTTATAAGCATAAACATCCATCGTCGGTTCGCCGCCGATGATCCATTCGGCCAACAATTTCCCAACGCCGCCCGCGCCGCCGTAACCGTTGAGCGAAAAGCCCGCCGCCATCCACATGCCGCGCACGCCAGCCATCGGCCCAAGGATGGGCTGGCAATCCGGCGTATATGCGCCGGGATGACAAACCAAAGTGATGATGCCGGCTTGATCGAGGAACGGCAAACGTCGGATCGCGCCTTCAAGCAACTGCTCAAAGCGATCCATATCTCCCGGTAATGCTGTGCCGCCATGTTCCCACGGCACTCCGTCAATCCAGCGCGCTAATGGATTCGGTTCATAACCACCGATCACCAGTCCGCCTTGTTCCTGGCGCATGTAAACCAAATTTTCTGGATCACGCAAACATGGTGTCTTTGCATTGAACTCATGGCCCGGCACTGCCTTCAACGCGATATGCTGATGATCCACTGGAGTGGTCGGGAAATGCAGACCAGCCATCGCGGCGATGCGCGGCGCCCAAAGTCCAGCCGCGTTGATGACCAGCTCGGTCTTTATCGAACCTTTATCTGTCACCACCTCCGTGACTTCTCCATTGGCTGATAATTTGATTCCGGTCACGCGCGTGTTGGTATAAACGGTTACCCCCAAATCTTTCGCGAACTTAACCATGCTATTCGTGGCTGTATAAGGATCCAGTTGTCCATCACGCGGAAGATAAATCGCGCCGTAAAGTTCCTTATTCGTGATCTGCGGCATGTGTTTCACCGCCTCGTCAGGACCGATGACCTCACATTCCAATCCCAGTGCTTTGGCGCGACTGACGCTTCGCTCTAAGTCCTTGAGCGACTCACGCGTCGACGCCACGCGCAGGCTTCCAACGTGATCAAACAATCCAAGTTCGCTATATAGTTCAATGCTATACATGCGGAACTTCAACATGGTCTGTGAGGTGGCGAACTGTGTTACAAGTCCCGCCGCGTGCGAGGACTCGCCGCTGGCAATTTCGCCTTTCTCAACAAGGACGATATCTTTTCTTCCCATCTTCGCCAGATGGTACGCGATCTGCGCGCCGACGATGCCCCCGCCCACGATTACAATTTGTGCTTGATCTTTCATTTCTTCACCTTTTCTTGGATTTGGAATTACGATCTCTTTACGTCTTTCAACCAGCTATCGAAATCTTTTGAATCCATTTTCTCCACGGCCCTGTCCCATCGTTCTTCAGCCCAACCCCAGAAGTCGAAATCGATCTTGGATATTTTTGCCTGGATCGCGGCCCATAGTCCCCAGCCCACGTCCGACATGATCATATTCAGTTTCATGCGCGCAATTTTATCAGGTGTTGTAGAACCGAAATAGGCTAAGCAAACTTCACTAATTTGGTTGTCGTTGAACTGCATTTCCTGGCAGGTATTTCCCAGTTCAAAACATGGGTCGTTATTGCCGCTATATTCATAGTCGATTAGCCGCAAAGATTTACCGTCATCAATATAATTTTCCGCCAGCAAATCATTGTTGCATGGAACGGTGGGCGAGGACTGGACTGACATGGCCTTTTCGATTTGTATCACAGCAGGCATTCGATCAAGATAACCCTGCGGCATAGGAATTGCGCGGTCCCGGCAAATCTTGAGATAATATTCCGTGAGGCGGAACATGTTGAAGTCCGTGAGGAAGCGGGGGCCGGCATGTAACTTCTTGATGGCCTGTGCCATTCGCGTTGGCATGCCCGGCGCATTCAACGCTTCCTTTGACATTGTTTTTCCGTCGATGAATTCCAAAATCATTGCCTGATAATCAGTTAGATAATAAAGAACTTTCGGTCCAACTCCCGCCTCTGCTGCAGCTCTTGAGTTGAAGTATTCGTTATTCCGATCAATTGCGAGAAGCTCTGTGCTTGCGCCCGGTACGCGAATAAAAAAAGGCTTTCCTTCCACTTCGACTTTGTAATTTGTATTGGTCAATCCGCCCGATAAAGGCTGAATCGAGACCTGCTTGCCTCTCCAGTCTTCGATCTTCGATACGATCTCTTCAATGATGGGCATCAAATACTCCAAGGTTGTTTGGCGTCAGAGCTGGTGATGATCAGTGCTTGAAAACACTGATCATCACCAGCATGTCATGTACAAAACTATTCGGGCGGAATCTCCTTGAAGGCGAAGTCGACGTCAATGCCTCGCGCCTTCTGGGCATTCTTGACGATGATATACCAGATCGCTGCAATCAGGATAATGCCGAAGGCAATGATTTGGGCGACAATATGGACCGGGAAGCTGCTGAAGTCCCAAGCCCCCAGCACACCCAGGGCCGGAGAGAGCAGGAAGGCCACGACCATGGCCATGCCCAGACCGCCGCCCAGCATGCCCAGCGCCGAGAGCCAGGGCATGGGCTTGCCGTTCATCCACTCCGCGAGCTGGTTGCGCATGGGCCAAAGGAAGGCGACCACGGCGACGATCGCTGCCAGGCGGATGAGCCAGGAGAGCACAGGCGAGGTCGCGTCAAAGGCTTGCGGGGCCATAATCCACGAGATCCAGATGAATCCCACGGCACCGATGAGCGTAAAGAGAAGGCCGACAAACCCGCTGACCTGATACTTGGCACCGGGCGAAGCCTCGTAGACCTCTTTAGCGCGATAAGGCAGCAAGGCCCCCGCCAAGCAGGTGAAGATGAATACGTAGCCACAACCGAAGGTCACGCCAAGGGTCAGGGCCGTCCAAGTGAAGGGCTGGGTGACGAGATTGTAGCCCACGATCACTGGGATGCTGGCGATGAAGTACGCGATATGGGCGTTCACCGGTGTATGGAATCTCTCGTCCACTTTGCTGAACCACTCGGGCAACAGGCGGTCCAGCGACATGGCGACCATGATGCGGGTCATGCCGATATAGCAGTTGCAGAAGATCTGGAAGCCGTTGAGCAGATAGCCGAGTGCTATGATCACCACCACGATTGGACTGCCGGTGAGAGCAATGGCGATCAGCGGCGGCCAGAGATTGAAGCCATAGCCGCCCACTGTGATATTCGACGCGGCTACCCCGTTCCAATAGCCGGCTCCTGCTACGGTCAGGAACTCTGGCGGGGCGACGCGTTCGATGCCAACAGCCAGCAGAGCCAAGAGCAGGCCGGTGGCGATCAGGGAGCCAACCATGACGAAGGTCTGGGATTTGAAACTGCGCGCGTCCTTGATCTCGCCGTTTTGCTCGGCAGAGTAAGTCGCCCACTGCAAGGAAGTCCAGGCAATCGGGGCAATCAGCAGCGTGGCCAGCATGCTGAACGGCGGATGCAGGTTGATGCCCGCCTTTTGCACGGCGGCAACGGCCGTTTCATAGAAGCTTCCGCCCCCCCCGACAGCCAGTACGAATTTATCCAAGCGCGCCACGAACTCCGAGGCCGGAGTGACAAACAGCACGACGAACACGGTGGCAAAACACAAAAGAGTACCCCAGAACATCACGTGCTGGAAGTTAACATAATGTTTGAAGCCGCTGACCAGCAGGACCAGCGCGATGGCAGCTCCCAGGATGCTGACAATGATGATGCCGGTGGGGGTGGTGAACCAGATCCCCAGACTCGCAAGCGAGGGAATATTCATCGTCGCACCCAGTCCAAGGAAGAGCGGTGCAAAGCCGAGGTACGATACGAGCCAGCCCGAGAGGGCTACCCACTGTAGAATCCAGATGACGAAGCCTGACATCACGATGGTGAAGGCCAGCCCGCCACCGAACACGCGGCTCTGGAACACATAGTCGCCGCCAGAGCGTGGCAGCGCTGTGGAAAGCCAGACATATACGAAGGCAATTGGAATCTCAATCACCATCGCGATGAGAATTCCCCAGACCAATTTGCCGCCTGGCAGTGCACCCGGCGCCCATAAATAGGTCCAAGGAAAGATCAGCCCCATCGTCAGGATATTATAGATGAAGGCTGAATACGGTGTCATGACCCGAACCAACCCCGATGCTTTGCGAGTAAAGATTTCGGGTTGTGCAGATTTTGCTTGAGCAGTCATTGCATTTTCTCCTTTGGAAAATGATTAGAATAGAACAACCCAATTACATCATTCAACTTTGCCTCATTCCATGTGCGCCTCCTGGTCGAATGTCAATTATTTGCTCCTCTTCGATATCAATATATTTCACCACCCACAGTTTAAGAAAACCTGCAGAATTCCCTGTGTACGCACCTAGACCTGCAAGACCGTCGCAAAAACAGACAGGTCAGTTTTTCTTGCTGGTTGTTTATAAAGACAGGCATCACAAACTCCTTAGGAAAATGATTTCCATTGGTGAATAGTTATCAGACTTGGATAGGATTGCCACCGGCAATCAGAATATCTACTGAATGAGCCGCAAGGGATTCAATTGCCGATGCGTCAAACGCTTCATCGGTTACAAGTTTGTCAACCTTGTCCAGGCTTGCTACTTGAAAATTGGAAACCATACCCCATTTGCTGTGATCAGCCGCAATGATTACTTGGCCTTTCGTGTGCTCGATCATCAATAAGATGATCTCCGCTTCCGCACTGGATGGGACCGTGCAACCGTGCTTCAGGCTAATTCCATCCACGCCGATGATGGTCTTACTGGCGTAGACTTGCTTCAAGTTCTCGATGGCGAATCGGCCTGCAAGAGACAGTGATCGAGGCTGAAATTCCCCGCCGATCAAATAATGATGAAAGCCCGGCTCTCTCATCTCCAGTACAGCATGAAGATTGTTGGTGAACACCGTGATGTCGGCATCACACCGAATTTGACGGATCACCTGCGTGGTTGTTGTACCGCTATTGATAAAGACAATATCTCCATCATCGATCAATGAGGCGGCCAATGCTCCGATCAATCGCTTTTCTTCTGGGTGCTTTTGTGCTCTTTGCTCATATTCCGGCTCCAAAGTTATCCTCTGACTGAGCATTGCTCCCCCGTGAGTTCTTTCGATAATTCCGTTCCGTTCCAGCCATTCCAAGTCCCGCCATATGGTTGCTTCGGAAGTTTCCAGCATCTTATAAAGATCAACCGACCGGGCGATCTTATGAGTCTCCAAATATTTCTGAATCCGTTCTCGCCTCTGTGCTGGAATGAGTGTTTTACTCATCAACTAAGCCTTGGAATCCAGTGAATGAAGTTGAATGCTTTAGGCTGGGATTATATTAGATTATGAAAGAAATTGCAAGTTTTTGTTTTATTGGTTATAATGCTTGTTTTGTAGCAATGGTACGTTAAAGCATTTTCCTTTCACGGCTACATATCAAAGTTCAATTCTAGGAGTCATCTATGGCTGTCAATGCAATTGGAATGGGCGAACAAAATCAAAGTGAACGAGATAGATTTGAAAATGAATTAAAACGGATCGTGAAGACCGCGGATGAATCAGGTATCATGCTGCGAGTGATTGGCGCACTTGCATTTCAAATACACTGTCCAAAATTCGGCTTTATCCAATCCGCAATGGGCCGCGCGTACACAGACATTGATTTCGCGGCCTACGGCAAGCAGACCAAACAAATCCAGGAATTAATGACCCGGCTTGGTTATAAAGAGAATCAGGAGGTCTTTATTGTCTCTGGCGGCCAACGCGCCATTCACGAGAATCCTACTTCTGGTTTGCATTTGGATGTCTTCTACGAAAAACTTGATTTCTGTCATGCCATCTATTGGGAGGGACGTTTGGAGGTGGACACGCCTACCATCCCACTGGCTGAACTGCTTCTCGAAAAAATGCAAATTGTTCAGATCAACGAGAAAGATGTCATCGATACCATCATGTTGTTGATTGAGCACTCATTGGGGAACACTGATAAGGAAGTGATCAACATCAAGCGTATTGCCGAAATTTTGAGTAACGATTGGGGATTCTGGCGCACGGTTACCATGAACCTTGAGAAAGTGCGAGTCCTTGCTCAAGGATATCCCCAACTTACCAGCGAACAAAAATCTCGTGTGGAATTGCAAGTGAATGAAGCCATGGCGCGAATTGAAAAGGAACCAAAGTCGCTCGGCTGGCGATTACGGGCCCGTGTAGGCGACCGCGTCAAATGGTACAAAGATGTAGAAGAAGTTTAATATAATAAAGGAGGATTACATGACTAAACTTGTCCGTGACTTGATGCACCCTGGCTTGCTCACTTGCCGCCCCAACGCGGCTCTTGGCCAGGTGGCCGTTTTACTCAATCAACATCATGTCCACGCGATAATCGTCGCCGATCGAGATGGCCGCCCAGTTGGGATTATTTCTGATATTGATCTTCTGGCAGGCGAATGGCTTTCCGCGGATCGGAAAAGCCTCGCGACGATGCGTAAACTGACAGCGGCAGATCTGATGTCGCA
This sequence comes from uncultured Chloroflexia bacterium, assembly GCA_963783295.1. Taxonomy (GTDB): domain Bacteria; phylum Chloroflexota; class Anaerolineae; order Anaerolineales; family Villigracilaceae; genus Fen-1038. The sequence continues at coordinate 11,430 of CAWAMX010000007.1, forward strand.
GCCGGTGGATTCCGTGGAAGCGAATCTGCCATTGGCGGAAGCCGTTCGCGAGTTGATTGATAAGGATATCAGTCGTTTGCTGGTGACCGACAAAGGTAAAGCTGTTGGCGTAATTTCCCTCTCTGACTTTGTTGCCAGTATTGCACTAGAAGAAAAGCCGCGGCGCGAGACAGTTGCCGACGTGATGGCCGATGCTATCCTGGTTTGCCGCGAAAAAACACCAATCCACTCTGCGGCTCGCTCCATGACCGAGGCCGGCTGGCGTTCGGTTTTGGTCGTGGATGCCAAAGGCGTTCCCCAAGGAGTTCTTAGCGGCAAGGATCTCTTAACCTTCGTTAAAGACGGCGTTGACGAAAAGTTGACAGTGCGCGACGTGATGCATCCGGCACTTACTGTTGACGTAAATGCAAGTTTGCGCGCGGCGGTGGACTTGATGATCCAAAAACGTTATCATCGTCTCGTAGTGATTGATGAGAAAGATCCTAAGGCGTTCCCGCTTGGGATCATTTCATCCTTCGATATTGTCGCCGAGATGGCAAAGCCAGAATCGATCTGGCAGGTCTAGATTTCAAAAGGTATTACCGTTAGGTAATACCTTTATATTTTTCAATATAAAAGTGGTTTGTTCAAAGATCAAATCTGCAAACAAGGAGAATTGCATGGCTGAATTACCTTCACAAGCACAAGTGGTCGTCATCGGCGGCGGAGTAGGCGGATGCAGCATTGCCTATCATCTTACGCTCATGGGTTGGAAAGATGTTGTCGTCCTTGAACGCCACGAATTGACCTCAGGCTCCACGTGGCATTCTGCAGGCCTCGTGGGCCAGATGCGTACGGATGCAAACCTCACGCGCATGATGCATTACAGCACGGATTTATATCGCAAGTTGAAAGCAGAGACTGGGCAGGACACCTCCTGGCGCGAAGTCGGCGGCATTCGTCTGGCTTCATCTGCCGAACGTATGGAAGAGAACAAACGTCTCGTTGGAATGGCGCGTTCGTTTGGCGTGGATATGGAATTGATTTCACCGAAAGAGGCACAGGAAAAGTTCCCACTCATCTCGTTGGATGGAGTAGTCGGCGCGGCATTCACAGCCAATGATGGCATTATCGATCCAACCGGCTTGACCAATGCTCTGGCAATCGGTGCAAAGAATCGCGGGGCAAAAATATTCACTGACACCGATGTTGAAAAGATTCTCGTGAAGAATGGCCGCGTCAGCGAAGTGGTGACCAACAAAGGTTCGATCAAGACCGAGGTTGTGGTGAATGCTTCGGGTCAGTGGGGACGCGAAGTGGGAAAAATGGTCGGATTGGATTTGCCCGTTGTCCCAATGGCGCATCTTTATATTTTAACGAAACCCATCGAAGGGACCGCACACAATTTTCCAACCTTGCGCGATCCCGATTTGTTGGTTTATTGGCGTGAAGAGGTGGGTGGTTTGGTGACAGGCGGATATGAACGTCAGCCCGAACCCTTTGGCTTGAAAGGCATTCCGCACGACTTTAAATATCAATTGTTGCCGCCCGATTGGGAGCGCTTTACGCCATTGATGGAAAATTCCATCCGGCGTGTTCCGGCTGTGGAGAACGCGGAAGTCATCAAACTGTTGAATGGTCCCGAGGGTTTCACACCCGATGGCGAATTCTTGCTTGGCCCCACGTCGGTTAAAGGATTCTGGGTGGCGTGCGCGTTTTGTGCGCACGGATTGGCAGGGGCCGGCGGCATTGGCAAAACGATGGCAGAGTGGATCATTGACGGTCATCCTGAATGGGATGTGTGGCGGCTCGATGTGCGTCGCTTTGGTCCCAACTATAACAGCCTCGATTTCACGGTGGCGCGTACCATCGAAACATACACTCAATATTATGATATTCATTTCCCCGGCGAGGAACGCATGTCGCGTCGCAACCAGCGACTCTCTCCAACTTATTTTCGTCTGCGCGACCTCGGCTGTTCCTTCGGCGAAAAGTTCGGATGGGAACGCCCGAACTGGTTCAGGATTTATGAAGAGAAAGCAACTCACGGTCACGAACCTCAGGGCTGGTCACATCAGAATTGGTCGCGCGCAATCGGTTATGAGCATTTGATGACACGCGAGAATGCCGGTCTGTTTGATGAGACTTCCTTCAATAAACTTGAAGTGCGTGGCCCGGGTGCTTTGAAATTCTTGAATTATGTCTGCGCCAATAATATTGATCAGCCGGTGGGTTCGGTGATCTATACTCAATGCTTGAATAAACGCGGCGGCATCGAATGTGATTTCACCGTCACCCGCCTTGGCGAACAACGTTTCCTGATTATCACTGGCACAGCCTTTGGTCAACACGATTCTTCTTGGCTCTCGCTGAATATGCCTGAGGACGGCTCAGTGACCATTGAGGATGTGGGTTCGTCTTACGCTTGCATCGGCTTGTGGGGGCCCAAAGCGCGCAAGATCCTTGAAAAGGTTACAACCGATGATGTTTCCAACGCGAACTTCCCGTATATGACGGCGAAATACATCACTGTTGGTGATGTGCCGCTCCTCGCTTCGCGCGTGACTTATGTCGGCGAGCTGGGCTGGGAGTTTTACTGCCCGATGGAATATGGTTTGCGCTTATGGGACATCCTCTGGGAAGCAGGTCAACCCGAAGGCATGGTGGCTGCTGGATATAAAGCCATTGACACATTGAGACTAGAGAAGGGCTATCGTTATTGGAGCAGTGAGATCAGCCCGGACTACAATCCTCTTGAGGCTGGGTTGGGCTTTGCGGTCAAACTGGACAAACAAGATTTCATCGGCAAAGATGCGCTGGTCAAAGCCAAGGCAAAGGGCTTGACGCGCAAGCTGGTCTGCATCACGCTCGCGGACGATCGCACGATTGCCATCGGCAAGGAACCGATCCGAACGCCGGATGGCAAGATCATTGGCTGGGTCATGGCGGGTGGCTATGGCTATTCGGTCAAGAAGAGCATCGTTTATGCTTACCTGCCGATTGATTACAGCAAATCCGGTACCAAGCTTGAAATCGAATTCTTTGGTGAGCACATTGGTGCGGTTGTGACCTCATCTCCACTTTTAGATCCGAAGGGAGAGCGGATTCGGGCCTAGTAATTTCCTCTTGAAAACAGCCTCACTCATCCCTCGAAATTCATTGCCTGTTGGAATAAGGGCGCTAAAGAGGAGATGAGTGAGGTTCTTTTTTTTCTCAGGCCAATGTGAGTTGGCAATAGTTTGCCATCTGAAAAGCATCGGCGCTCTGTACATATCTCGATGTACTGCTTGAGGATCAATACATGAACCACAGACGCTAGGACTTCGTACAATTGATTTTTGGAGCAAAGCAGCCTATGCTGGATATGTGGATGATGGTTAGACTGGTCCATCATATAGCTGGCGCAAGAGCTTTGGAGGAACCATGATATTCAAATCAATCTCAGATTGGCTCCTGGAGCAGGAACATAAGAAAAAACCTGCTACATTCCTGTTAGAGTGGCTATCTATCTTTGTGTTTGCCTCATTTTTTGGGGCTTTCCTCTTTCAGGACTTAGAAACCTCGGTGCGGTCCACTACCGTTGTGTCAATATCAATGTTGTAGGCCTGCGGCTTTGTTTATATTCGGTTATTCCCTTTAACTAAATGCAAAAAATGTAAGAGTCCCTTACCTTCGGTGAAAGAAGAAGTCAGCCGCAGATATGCTCGTGATATGGAAACGTGTCTTGAAATAGAACACGGCGGAGAAGAATATTGGGGACATTTTATTAATCTCTACTACCGGATCTACCATGTGGATATAGTGAGATTCCGTTGTCGAAGATGTCATGCAGTGTGGGACGAAATGGAGCAGGTACCAGCAGCGGACTACAAAATGATACGAAGGATCAACATAAAAGACTAATCCTTTTGCGCAAGATAATTGGGGGACTGCATAAAGCTATAAAACAGGAGGCAGGAGATTATCCACCCACTGAGCAATCACAATAATGCTCCCTGGTGATGAGGGAAGATGTTGTATTCTGAGGGGTTTTGAAAGTCTAATCAATTATTCTTGACATTGGTGAATGTTTGTTTTACAATCTAGACATCTATATGTCTAGATACAGGGTAAACTGGAGGCGCAATGGCTGAGTTTATCAGAACCGAGGGTGTACCGGTTTACGTTCAGATTCGAGAATCATTGCGTTCAGAAATCATGGGGGGTCTTCTAAAGCGCGGCGAGCAACTTCCCTCTGAGAATGAATTAGCATCCAAGTATAACGTCAGTCGTATGACGATCCGCGAGAGCATCGAGGACCTAGTCGACGAAGGCTTGCTATATCGTCGGCATGGTGTGGGGACATTTGTCGCTTATCCGCACCTCCAACGCGATCATACGCGGTTGACCACCTTCTTTGATAAAGCCGAAAATGAGGGCATTAAAGTTCAGGCGACCTTATTGAATCTTGAACTAGCCTTGGCGACTCCAAAAGTGGCTCAAGCTTTGGACATTCCCATGGGAAGCCGTATAATCCGCGTGAAGACGTTGCGCTGTGTGGAGGATATACCTATAACTGTGCACGATGCTCATGTGCCACATGAATTGTTCGCGAGCATTGTCAATGAAAATCTGGAAGCTCAGCATTTGTGGACTTTGTTTGAGAAGTGTGGTTACAGGGTCAAACGCGCTGTCCAAAAACTGGAAGCGCGCGAAGCTTCGAAAGAAATTGCTCATCTTTTGGAAATCAAGGAGGGTATGCCGGTTCTTTTCAAGGAGCGTACGGTCTATGCTACTGATGGCACGCCTGTGGAGTTCACTTACTGCTATAACCGCGGCGATATGTATTCCCTCACCGTGGCATTGGAACGTTAGCAAATATCATAACCCTATTTCAATTTCAATCGGAGGTACACGATGTCGTTTTTCGGCAAGAAGAAAAGTAAGAAGTTGACACGCCTGTTTTTTGCCACGGATATTCATGGTTCGGAACGAACCTATCGGAAGTTCATCAACGCTGGCAAATTTTATGAAGTGAATATTATCGTCATGGGCGGCGATATCTCAGGCAAGTTGATGATTCCCATCATCAAAGAAGGCAACGGCAATTACCGCGCCACCCTGCAGGGTACCGTTCACAAAGTAACAACAGAAGCGGAATTGAAACAGTTGCAAGAAACGATCGGGCTGCTCGGTTTTTACAGCCAGATCATGGAAGATGATGAGTATAAAAGCCTGGCTGTCCATCCAGAAGAAGTCAATAAACTCTTCCACAAGCTGGCACGTGAACGCCTCGCTGCCTGGGTGGATCTTGCAGAGACCCGGCTTAAAGGTACCGGCATTCGTTGTTTTGTAACCGGCGGCAACGATGATGACCCGGAGGTACTGGAAGCAATCAAGGGGGAGGGAAGAGAGTCTTTTATGTCATGTGAAGCAAAGGTTGTTCAAATCGACGATGACCACGTCATGGCGAGTGTAGGCTTCAGCAACCTCACTCCATGGCATACGCCGCGCGAGATCCCCGATGAGAAGCTCGGAGAAATCATCGAAGGCATGTGTGCCCAGGTAAAGGACTTTCAACATTGCATTTTCAATTTTCATGTGCCCCCGATTGATTCAACCTTGGACTCTTGTCCCAAATTGGATTGGAGTACCGATCCGCCGTCCCCAGTCATGAGTGGCGGACAGATCGTCTTCGCCGGGGCTGGCAGCCAGGCAGTGCGAAACGCCATCGAGAAGCATCAACCCATGTTGGGCCTGCATGGACACATTCATGAGGCGCAAGGAGTGATTAAGATTGGCCGGACAACCTGCATCAACCCTGGTAGTGAGTACGGAGAAGGAATCCTGCGCGGCTGTCTGGTGACCTTTGCAGATGGAGTAATCGAAGGTTTTCAGATGACCAGCGGATAGTGTTGAATTTCCTTCGAGAGTGTCATTGAATTGAGATTGTATTAAGCCACCAGAAAAGCAAAAGGCCCTGAAATAGTTGTTTTGTCTGGCGTAGGAATATATAAGGAATTTGATTTTTGAGAGGAGGTGTTCGTTATAAGTTCATCGTTGATCTAACGAGCCTTGGCCACTCGCGGCAGGTCGTTGACTATCGTCCATGCTCACCGCGGACCCGCTTCGCGAATTCCGCGTTCGGGTCAAACATGACGCAATTACATAATCAAACATAAGGAGTAAGAAGTGAGTACAACTGAGTCTGTATCAAAACCTGAAGTTTTTACTCGTAAGGCCTCGGGATTGGTACGCGTAATGTCCCCCTGGTCGGCTATGTTTTACAATATCTTAGCCATGGGCGTGATTTTCCCCTGGACTTATTTGTGGGCACCGGGCTCGCTCCCGGGTGGACACCTGGTCTGGGGCATTATCCTAGCGATGCTATTCGAATTGCCTATCGCCCTTGTTTACGTCTTTCTCTCCTCGGCCCTGCCGCGCTCCGGTGGAGATTACGTCTTCCAAAGCCGTGTATTCGGCGGTGGTACGGCGTTTGCCATCACGATGTCGGGGATCGTCATTTGGCAGCTTGTATGGATTGCCCTAGCTGGTTGGCTCCTCTCCTATCTGGGCTTTGCCCCGCTCTTCCTTGGGCTAGGCGCCACCCTTGGAAATCCGACCCTGGCAAGTATTGGTATCTGGTTTACCACACCGAATGCAATCGTGATTGTCAGCATCATTAATGCCGGGGCCGCATTTTTGCTTCTGACGTCTGGCTTTAAGAACTATGTGTCGCTTCAACGCTGGATGGTGTTATTCGCTGGTATTGCGGTTTTCACCACGTTAATAGTCCTATTAGTAGCGGATCCGGCCACTGTTCCTACCAAGCTTAACGCTTTTTCGGCAGCGGTCGGCGGTAGTGCGACCTACTATCAAGATGCACTGGCTGCCGCTCAAAAGGCAGGTCTCAACCTCAATCCGCCCTTTAGCCTGCTAGCAACTCTGCTCGTAGCGCCGATCGCATGGACCTCATTGCAATGGGCTACATATTCTGCCGAGCAGAATGGCGAGATTAAAGATGCCAAATCTTTCAACACGCAGGCCTTTATCTATGTGGGTGGCTTGGTAATCACTGGCGTGTTACTGGCCCTTTTGGGTTTCGTGTTTCAAAAGGCCCTTGGCACGCAGTTCCTATATGTTGCTGGCGCCGGTTATTGGTCCGGACTTAGCCAGGCCAACATTGCGGGCTTCAACCTATGGCCACCGATCCTTGCCGTGGCACTCACTGGTAGCCCGATCATTGTGGTGCTCATCTCTGTTGGTTACATTTTCAATAGTTTCCAGATTGCCAACAACATCATGATCGGTACAACCCGTATCATGGTGGCGGCTTCTCTTGACCGTGCTATGCCTGAGTGGTTCAGCCGTGTGAGCGAAAGTCGGCACACTCCGGTCAATGCCCACCTCGCCTTTTTCCTGGCAAGCATCCCTGCCATCCTTTGTTACAACCTGGTGCCAGGCTGGCTTGCCCTGACATTGGGCGTGACTTTCGGCGGCGGCATGGGCTTCACCGGTAGTGCGCTGGCGGGTATTTTCTTCCCGTATAGAGCCAAGGAAGTGTATGAGGCTTCACCGGGCGCAAAATTCTTTGTTAATCCCTATTTGTGGAATGTTGTTGGGGTTGGCAGGAGTTATTTGCCTGGATGTTGGTCAGGGTGGGTGTTGGCTCCGCACGCATTTCGCGGCCTCGGTTTTCATGATCTGGTTTATTCGGGCAGCCGTTATCGTTGGCGGTAATCGCGTTCCTTTCGCCCCTGCGTCAACAGTTGCCGGGCTGGCTGAAGGGCGAGAAGATGCCGTGGCCGACCGCTCTCGGTATGCTGGGAGGTGGTCTCGGAATGTCCATGGTGTTGTCCTTCGTGCTGGAACCGGCACTGGGTGTGATCGGGACTTGGGACTTCACCAATTTCCCAACTCGCCTGTGGGCACAAATCCTCACATTTGGGATCATACTGTTCTGTATCCTGTGGTATGCCTGGACCAAACGCTCGCAGAAAGGCGCATGGCATCAATATTGATTATGCCTTCAAGGAAATCCCGCCAGAATAAAATGCTCTGGCATATCATGTAATTTCAAGATTATGGTCGGCGGTTCGTTGGAAGATGAGCCGCCGACCAACCTCAGTTGAAAGATAAACATCATGGCTCTCACACTGCATGAAGCTATAGCGCGTGTGCCTTTCCTGGCCAACGCAAAAAACGTGGTGACCGCTCCGCTTACTGGCGGTGTCACCAATTTGAACTTCAAGATTGACGCCGAAGGAAAATCTTACGTATTGCGGATCGCTGGCGCAGATACGGATAAACTTGGCATCCGCCGCGATGTGGAATACGCCGCAAATCTAGCAGCGGGTCGTTTGGGAATTGCACCTGAGGTCATTTACTACATCGAGCCGGAAGGCTACCTCGTCACACGGTTCATCAAGGCAAATCCCATGCCGCCAGAAGTAATCACGCGGCCGGAAAATATTATGCGCGTGGTGCGCAAATTGCGGCTCTTCCATCAAAAGGGCCCAAAACTTAATGGTGAGTTCAACGTATTTCGGCGAATTGAAATGCTGACTGCCGTGTCCAAACAGAAGAATTGCAAGTTCCCATTCGATTTTGATTGGATCATGCAGACGGTATACGCCGTTGAAAAAGCCCTGCTCAAAGATCCCTACATTCCCACTCCATGCCACGATGACCTGCTAAACCTGAACTGGCTGGACGAGCTAGGCGTGACTGGTGGAATGGGTGAAGTACGACTCTTGGACTGGGAATATGCCGGGATGGGCGACATCTTCTTCGACCTTGGTAACTTCAGCCACCATCATCGGCTGGAAGACGAACAAATCCATCTCCTGTTGCAGGAATACTTCGGTGAGGTCACGCCCAAGCATTTTGCGCGCCTCAAATTGATGGCGGCGATGTCGGAAATCCACGAAGCGATGTGGGGTACGACACAGACCGGCATTTCCAAACTGGACGAAGATTTCCAGGGGTATGCCGATCTTTTCTTCGGCCGCGCCCGCGAACAATTCACAGACCTGCGTTGGGATAGGTGGTTGAAAGATGTGGCCGCGAAGTAGAAGACTGTCCCAGCGGAGGAGATTGCCCCATAAGGGAGAGCATCCTCCTCGCAACGACCCCAGCCAAGATCATTGCGTACGCGCGGCCTACCGCGCGAACACTTGATTCAATAACGAGATTGCTTCGCACGAAACCTCATTTCCAAGAAAATTACCTTCGCAGAGGGCGCGCTTGCAAAGTGCCCACGGAGATAGTAAGCAAAAACTCTATCAGCAGATTCACGTAATAGAAAAGGAAGGTACTACCATGACAGAAAGCGCAATTGAACGACTCATCAAGACCAATCCAGAGATGGAGATCTGGTGGGATTCGTCCCCGCTGGTCTATGGCCAGTGGGTAAAGAAAATGCTGGATTCCGCGCCAGCCTCCAAAAAGGAAACGTGGAAAGAGCAGCTAACACGGCTCTACAATGCGGAGAACCCGGCGGACAGCCTTGTTCGCGGTTGCACCACCAATCCGCCTCTCTCTTGGACTGCAGTCCAAAGCGACACCAAGTTCTGGGGTGATTGGATTGCCAAGCAAAGCCAGGCAAACAAGGGCTTCGACAATCACAAATTAGCTTGGCTGACCTACAAAGAGGTTGTCAAACGCGGGGCTGAGATGATGATGCCGATCTATCAGGCATCGAACGGACAATATGGCTGGATTTCCGGCCAGCTTGATCCTCGCCTGTTTACTGAAGTGGACCAGATGGTGACCGACGCCGACGAGCTACGCGCCATAAGCCCCAACGTGATGATCAAAGTGCCAGCCAGCATGCAGGGTATGGAAGTACTCAAAATCATGGCTTCCAAAGGCATTAGCACCAATACAACCACCTGCTTCACACTACCGCAGATCATGGGCTCCGCCGACGCGACAATGGCGGGTCTTGCCATTGCCGAGAAGAACAAGGTGGATCTGAAGAATTGGCGCGCAGTTATCACGCATATGATCGGGCAACTCACTGAGAATCCTGTGCTGGATGTGCAAGCCGAACGCAAGAATATCAAGCTTTCCTGGGCGGATAAGCATTGGTATGGCGTCGCGGTTTTCCGCCGAGCCTACAAACTGTTGAAGGATGGCGGCTATGCCAGCAAATTGTTGGCTTGCTCGATGCGCGCAGGCCCTGTGGAGGGCGGAAGGCCGCAGTATTGGGATATCCAAAAAATTGCCGGCGGAAACATCGTGTATACCTGCCCGCCGTATGTGCTCGAGCCGTTTTTCCAGGTTGGCGAATTCCTCGACTTTGAACCTGAGATCGAGAAGGATGATGTGCCCGCCGAGGTGATGGAAAAGATGATGAAGATCCCCTATGCCATTCAGGCATATGACCCGAACGGCTTGGCGCTTGAACAGTTCAATACTCATCCGGCCACGGTCGCGACGGTGGAGCTCTTCTCGAAGGGCTTCTCAAGTCTCGAGGACTTTGCCGGCCAACACATGGCTCGGTAGGTCGGAAATTCTTTTGTGCACGAAGTGCGCGGATGTCACAGATCTGTTAAAACATCTGGGTCATCCTTCAAATCCGCGTACAGATTAACTTTTTTTAGGAGAAAATGAATGGCAAAGAAAATTGAAGAGTATTACGTTCCCTGGGTGAAGGGCATTCCCATGTACATCTCGGAACATATCGAGAAGGCATGGCGCAATCCTGGATTGCATCGCATGATGTCGAATGAGAATCCGAATGCACCTTCGCAAAAAGTTCTGGATGCGATGGTCAAGTATTCCAAGATGGCAAATCGTTATCCCGATCAGGGCTTGGTGGTGCGTACAAAGATCGCCGAGATCAACAAACTGGATGGGCCGTATAATGTCATGCTCGGCAACGGCTCCAGCGAGGTGTACGATAACATCTTCCGCATGTTCATTGCACCGGGCGATGAGGTCATTCAGCATACACCGTGCTTTGGCATCTATGGCCTGCGCGGCAAATTGCTGGGTGCAAATATGGTGGGTGTGCCTATGGTCTATAAAGACAAGAAGATGCTTTATGATCCGGATGCCATCCTCAAAGCAGTGACTCCCAAGACCAAGATTATTGTAGTTGCCAATCCCAATAACCCAACCGGCAACTTCATGGACGCCAAGCACTTTGTCACCATTGCCGAAACCGGCATCCCGTTTGTGGTGGATGAGGCCTATGTTGAGTTTGCAGGCTTGGGCATGTCGCAGGTCCAATTGACCAAGAAATACAAGAATGTCCTCATTACGCGTACGCTCTCGAAGGCTTATGGCCTGGCTGGGATGCGCTTCGGATATGCATTGGCGGCGAAGGAAGTGATTGATCAAATCGCCGGTTCGCTTCTTCCCTGGAACGTCGGCACTGTCCCAATGTGGGCGGCGCTGGCGGCCTTTGAAGATACCGAAGGACTCGCTGAACGCGTCCGCTTCAACAACAGTGAAGTGGATTTCATCACTGAATCATTGAGCGACATCCCCGGCTTCGTGATCTTCCCGTCCAAGGCGAATTACATCCTGTTCGATTGCGGTGCGACCGGCAAGACGGGCAAGGAAGTGCTGGCCTACGCAGAGACGAAGGGCCTGATCCTGCGCGGCGAAAGCAAGAAGTACGGAAGCGATGGCTGGTTTCGCGTCACGATTGGCACGAAAGAAGAGAATCGTTTGTTCGTGGATACCGTCCGCGAATTCTTCGGAATGAAGAAGTAAGACATTAATCACTAAGCACACAAAGATTGCCCAGTCAAATATCTCCTTTGTGTGCTTAGTGTTTGTATTTAAATCCCAAATATTATGGAGATAGGCTTTTATAATTAAAGAGTTGGAGCATGGCGCAACCGCTTAAAAAGTTTCAGGAATAAGGACCATGGTTACCACAAATGGTTAAACATGTAGGCGCGGGAGAGTGATCGTCACCAATCTCGGCGACCCAAAATGTGAGAAAGTGACCCTGCAAAAATGCTACCTGCCGGGCTTCGATGGGGTGGTCTGTGTGAAGCAATTGATTGAAGGTTTGGAAAGTAGCATTGGACAACAAACGAGAGACATGGCTTTCTACACTATGTCTCTCTTTTGTTGTAAGAAACGGTGCTGGATGAATTTCCTGTCAAAGACAAATTTCCGACCGTGCCAAAGGGGAAATATTAACGTAAGAAATTGTAAGTTGCCCTACGTCAGTTAAAAAATATTCCATTTGAAGTATTGAGTGTTTCATCACATATGATTATTACGCGTCACCGTTCTCATAATCACGGGTTATAGACCAAAATGAATCGCAGGCAAGAACTATATCTTTTGGTCACTTGAATTTACGAACCATGGAGGTGCTATGCCAGAGTTTGAATTCTAAGTAGCTTGACATCGAGACCCTTTATTTGTTTCGCCAATCAAAAAGGAGATTAATGTTATGCCAACAAAAGATGAGCATCTTGATCACGATGTAAAGCAATTGCACGGTTTCGGGTACGCCCAGGAACTGTCGCGCCGCATGAGCGGCTTTTCCAATTTTGCCATATCCTTTTCGATCATTTGCATTCTGGCCGGTGGAATCACCTCCTTTGGTTTCGCTTTTGCAGCTACCGGCGGTGCGGGTGTGGGCATTGGCTGGCCAGTCGGCGGTTTGTTTGCGCTGATTGTGGCGCTCTCCATGGGACAGATTGCGTCCTCTTTCCCGACCGCTGGCGGACTTTATCATTGGAGTTCGATTCTCGGCGGCCGCTTCTGGGGCTGGGCCACGGCTTGGTTTAACCTGCTCGGTTTGATCTTCGTCGTATCCTCCGTGGATACGGCTGTGTTTCAGCTTTTCCGCGATCTGATCTTGGGCAGTATGTTTAAAGTTGATGTCTCGGGTGCAGCTTGGCAGGCGACCGGCAACGGGAACTTCCCCGGCTGGATCTGGCTCGTGGGTACAATCATCGTCATCGCCTCAACGGCTTTGTTGAACCACTACGGCATCAAGGTCACTACCATACTCACTGACTTTAGCGGCTATCTGATCTTCGGAGTTGCTACTCTATTGACGATCTTCCTGGTGGCATACGCGCCGCACCTTGACTTCAGCCGTCTGTTCACGTTCACAAATTTCACCGGTGCCGCAGGTGGTGGTGTCTGGCCGCAAACGAATAACATACTATATGCCTTTGTCGTTGGACTGCTGCTCGTCACATACACGATCACCGGTTACGACGCTTCCGCGCATACTTCCGAAGAAACCAGGAATGCCGCCGTAAACGTACCTCGGGGTATGTGGCAGGCAGTGCTCTGGTCCATGATCTTTGGATATATTCTGGTATGTGCGCAAGTACTCGCCATGCCGGATATAACTAAAGGCGCAGCACAAGGCTACTCTCCCTTTGCATACATCATGAGCAGTTCCACCATGCCGGTGGTCATAAACGTGATCTTGGTTGTCGGCGTGGTGATCTCCAACTACCTTTGCGGGCTCGCCTGCATTACCTCTTGCTCCCGTATGATGTATGCCTTTGCCCGCGATGGCGGTTTGCCGTTTTCCAAGGGTCTGAGTCACGTCAGCACAAATTACCGCACGCCGACTGTTGCTATTTGGACGAGTGGGCTCCTGGCACTGCTCTCCTGCTTATACGGTGGAGCATTCGCCGTTCTGGCCGCAGGTTGCGCAGTCTTCCTTTATATCTCCTACATCATGCCTGTGGTCGCTGGGCTTTTCGCCGAGGGCAGGACTTGGAAGGAAAAGGGCCCGTTCAATCTTGGTGCGCTTTCCAAGCCCAATGCCATCCTGGCTATCCTAGGTGGATTGGTTCTGATCTGGGTGGGCTTCCAGCCGCCGAATGATGCAGTTGGCAGGTTGATAATCGGTTTGGTCATCTTCATGGTTGTTCTCTGGTTTGTGCTCGAACGCGTCGCTCCTTTTGAAGGTGTCCCACAAGGCGAGAGAATCGTTCAACGCCAGGCGTTGATCGCTGAGACTGAGGCCAAATTCAAAGATAGCGCCGCCGATTAATTTTTTCCCACCTATATCAAATCATAACGCGACCTCTATAGAGATCGCGTTATGATTTTAAAAGCCTGAGGTAGTTTTGAATTCCTATCGGATGATTCGAATAAACACCCAGTACAAGCCAGCGGCGACTAGGGCCGTGGCAGGAATGGTCAATAGCCAGGCCATTGCAATATCTCCTGCTACTCCCCAACGGACCTTGTTTGCTCTTTCCGCTGCGCCAACGCCCATGATCGTTGCGCTTACCACTTGAGTTGTACTGACCGGCCCACCTATCAAAGATGCTCCGATGATGATAATTGCAGATGCCAGTTGCGAAGTAAAACCATCTATGGGTCGGATTTTAAACATCTTGCCTCCCAATGTTCTGATTAACCGCCATCCGCCTATGGCAGTACCCAGTGCAATCGCTCCGGCGCAAATGATAATGACCCAGAATGGAACCGCAAAGACCTTCAGATATCCGCCTGTGACCAATCCCAATGTGATAATCCCCATGGTTTTTTCTGCATCGTTGGCGCCATGGCTGAGTGCCAAGGCGAGGCCTGTCACTATTTGGCTATGCTTGAACAGCCCATTAATCTTTGGCGTTGCATTCCAACTTAACACCAAGATAAGCTTTAGAATAATAAACCCAAAGATAAAGCCAAGAAATGGAGAGGTAAAAAGTGCAACCAATATTTTTGTCAACCCAGGAAGTTCGATGGCTTTCCATCCCGCGTCTATGACCACTGCACCGATAATACCTCCAACCAAGGCGTGAGAGGAACTGCTCGGAAAACCAAGGTACCAGGTTAATATATCCCACAAAATAGCACTAACCAACGACGCCACAATTACCGTTGTGTTGATGGAGCTGGATCCAACAACATCCATTCCAATTGTCTTGGCCACTGCCAGGCCGAAAATAAAGGGAGCCAAAAAGTTTGCGAGTGCAGTGATTCCTAGTGCGACTTGGGGCGAAAATGCCCGCGATGAAATCATCGTGGCGACCACATTGCTGGAATCGTGAACGCCATTCAGAAAGGAAAATCCAAGCCCCAGTATGATCACTGTAATGATGATGGGCGACATTGATGTTTCTCTCCCCTTTATGTGATTTTGACAACAATATCAGCGATAACATTGGCGGCCTCGTCGCCGCGGTCAGCCGCGTTGCTCATATGGCGATAGACTTCGCGCAGTTTTAGCATCTTGACCACATGCTTGAGATCTTCCGCACCGCTGAAGAGATCCGCCAGAGCCTCGCGGTAAACGGCTTCGACGCGGTTTTCAAGTGCCTTGGCGCGTTGGGCGTGATCATTAGCTACTGCCGGATGCTCTTCGAGGGCGTTGACCGCCATCGAAAGTTCGAAAGCGGCATCTCTTAATAATGCAGCCATTCGTTGCATGAAGGGTGTCGCCTTAACTTTCAGGATTTCCATCTCACCGACTGTGCTGTAGGCATAGTCCAATACATCGTCAATCGTCCGCGAAAGTGCGAAGATGTCTTCGCGGTCAAAGGGCGTGATGAACGTTTTATTTAATTCGTCAATCAGGATTCGTCGGGCTTCATCTGCTTCTTTCTCTTTCGTAGTTAGCAGTGCGGATGCGGCTGGGTCTTGGGTGCTCAGAAAAGTCTTCAAAGCGTCCAGACCCTCCAGCGTAAGCGCAGCTTGATCGTGAATCAGTTTCAGGAAAACATTTTGGCGTTTCTTAAAGAGACGATTCATAGAAAATTCTCCTTGCTATGATATTATGGTTAAACAATCAATTGGGTATCATTCGTGCTTCGTTGATGACCACCGAACCATTCTACACTGAATCCGCATGGATTTGGATTCTATCGATTATTATAAGTGCATTGTAAGGAGATGGATATATGATGGAAATATAAAGAAGAGTGTCTGGGTCTGTTTTATTTTGCTAAATAGGATTGCCCACTAAAATTTCATCCGTGTTTACCAAAGCATGTACTTCATCTCCGTATTGGATTTCTGGAATTGGATAAGCAATCACTTCCAGCAAAGAAGGGTTTTGAAAATTACGGCGCTTTGTTTCCGGATGTGGATAATAGACCCAGCCTTCATACTCGATATCTTTATAGATAACCTTGCACCGCGAAAAAGAAAAATGCTCAGGTGGATGCAAATCCGTCCATTCAACATTATAAAAAGTAGATTCCGGTTTGAATAATTGGAATGTATATGGACGGATGTCTATGTTCAATGTGCCATTGAAGTAATTATCAAGGTCCATCCCGCGCGATTTGAAGATGGGCTTCTGCCGTTCCAGTGCGCCATAAGGATAATCCTTCGATGGGCCGGATGCGAACTCGATAGCCCTGAATAATAATTCCTCGCACGGAAACCCATTGCGGAACCATTCCTTTAGCCTTACCGAAAAGGATTTTACTACGTAGACGATATTTCGTATGCCATCAAAAAAAGCCTCCTGGGTATTATCTTACAGAAGGCTCTGTGGTTTATTCCAAAGGTCTTTAGCCAACGTTCAAAACTACTTTGCAATCTTTGCCTTTATATTGAACATACCGCCGCTAGTCGGTGTAAATGTCATATCGACTGGAATGGATGTACCGCCGCCACAAGCGATATTCCAACGTTCCTGCCAAGCACCGGAAGAATCTGGTTGCTGGGTAACTTCAATGCTTGTATTGGTTGCATCCGGAGCTTGGCAACTCGCCGGATTTGCTTGAAAAATCGCACTGAGTGCACGTCCCCAAGCAATTGTTCGAGTGATTTCGTCGCCGAGTCCACCTGAAGGGGTCGTACTGCTCGACCCGGATTGGAGAACTGGGGCAGCCGTCGCATCAGATGGGAGACTCGAAGCTGGTGACCCACCGGAAGTGGCTGTGGCAATCTGACCGCTCATACCGGGTAAGGCATTACCAGCAGCAACAAAGCGCGTATAGGCGTACGCGCCAACACCAATCACACAACAACCTACTACCACCAGCACGATGACGATAATACTGATTAGCGCTCCGGTGCTCATCTTTGAAGCCGGTGCCGCAGTTTGCTGCATACCGGGAATGGCGGTCTGACGAGCCTGTTGATCATAGGCGGCTAGCTTTGCCCTCTCGGCTGTTACGGCGGCATTGCGGACCTGCTCTTCATAGGCGGCTAGCTGTGCCCTATGAGACGCTTCGGCGGCTCGCTTTTCCTGCCCAGCTGTTTCTGGCCAAGAGGCAACCCATTGAGGATTGAAGCTGGCGATCGAGACTTGTATCTCAGCGCCCGGTTGTATGAACCGATAATATTCATGGTTTGCATTAAATCTGTCTTGCGCGATGTATGGGGAGCCATTGTTTGGATGCACTTCAAGTTTCACTTTAACTGGTTGAAAAACCAGACTTTGGGAATAACGACTGCCCGAATACCATCCCCAGCCTGCATCCCTACTTTCCAAAATGATTGCTTTAGCTGTTTCTCCATTCGCTTTGATAAACCAATGCAGAATAGGAGTTAATCCATAAGCCCAAAACATGATCGAGCCAAATACTATCCAAAAACCAATGAAGATGACTAAAAATGTTATCGTTCCCGTATCCATTATGCCTCCGCGATTTTTATGATTGTAGAATTTAAAATACAAATATCTTTTTTATAAGTTCTAAATAAAAAGGGCGGACTACTGTCCGCCCGATTTTTGAACTTGCCGGAAAACTACATGACGGCAATTTGTGTAGGATTCGCCGGGTTATATTTGATCTTGATCTTGTCGCCAACGCGCG
This sequence comes from uncultured Chloroflexia bacterium, assembly GCA_963783295.1. Taxonomy (GTDB): domain Bacteria; phylum Chloroflexota; class Anaerolineae; order Anaerolineales; family Villigracilaceae; genus Fen-1038. The sequence continues at coordinate 29,114 of CAWAMX010000007.1, forward strand.
GAATGGCGATTTTGGATACCATGGTTTGGGCCGTTGTCATGAATTCAGCTCCCATCGCGGGTTGAACTTTTAACTGCAATACAACAACTGGATTCATGTTGATCAATGTGCCTGTATCTTGAATGCTCAGCACCTCCGCAGTGGCATCCATTCCGGCCTGGGCGAGCCAGGCTGCGCCTGACCGCTGCGCGTCAACGGTAGCCTGCGCCTGATCCAATTTGGCTTGGGCTTCATCCATGGTGTTGTTGAACTTGTCGACAAAACCCTTGCCCATGACAGCTTTGGTTAGACCACCGGTAAAGCCGGTCGTCCATTTCTTTTTTTGATCGGCAATGATCTTTTTGCCGTTTTCCATTGGATCGTTCGTATCATTTTTGTTATTTCCGAAGGTAGCCATGTTTTCTCCTTTTGTATGTTAACGATGGTGCAACTATAGTGCCAATGAATCCTTTGCACAAGCCCTACAAAAGTACTGGTAATTTTTTACGGCTCGATCTTGAAATTCTCTTTGGCCGAAATATCATTGGGACTCAGCACATGCAAGCTGATGGAATAATGTCCGCAGTCTGCGCTATAGGTGCCGGGGTTGGGAGCGCTCTTGGTTCCAGCTGTTTTGAAGGTAATCGTCTGAGGCGAGGTCGTGTTGGACTTATCGCCGCGGATTTCCCATTGAAAGGAAACTTTGGCCGCGCCATTGGTTGTGATCGTCCCGCTGAAAGTAACCGGGTTGGGCCCTCCGCACGCGCTGAAGCTGACCGACGCGCTCACCGTCACATTCGTTGCGATCACGGCCAGAGCGGGAATGACCGGTAAATTATTCAGATCTCCCGACGTTGTCGCCACACTGGCTGACACCCAACAGAATTGGTTTGCGTTATTTGGATCGTGAACATACCACCATGTGTTGTTATCATCCCTTCCGGCGATCACCGCAATCTGCCCTGAATTGATTGTATCCAAAGAAGGGTAAGCGACGTCCGGGCCAGTGCGGCAATTGACCATAGGCGAACTTGGCATCAATTGTGGTGCACTGGGAGTGGGCGAGAGAGTCGGGGTAGGCGTAAACGTTGGCGTAGGGGGAAATGCCGGAGTAAACGTGCTTGTCGGTAAGTTGGCTGTTGGCGTGAGTTTTCCAGATGGCGCGAAGAATGGAACGTTGCAGGCCATGATCAACAAGGCGCACATAAGCAAGAGAATCAGGCGATGTGTTCTCATAGTTTTTCCTTTGACGAATAACCTTATCCTATTCTCTGTCACGTGGCAAGTGCAAAAGTCTCTTTGGATTTCACTTAAGCATCGGGATTTTGATGCCGTTTTTCTTAGCGGCTTCGATGGCGATCTCGTAACCCGCATCGGCGTGTCGGACCACACCCATGCCAGGATCCGTTGTAAGGACTCTTTCCAATCTGACTGCGGCTTCTGGCGTTCCATCTGCGACGATCACTTGTCCCGCGTGCTGACTATAACCGATGCCCACTCCGCCACCGTGATGGAATGAAACCCACGTCGCGCCGCCGATGGCATTGATCAACGCGTTCAGAATTGGCCAATCGGAAACGGCATCGGTGCCATCTTTCATCGATTCGGTTTCGCGGTTTGGCGAAGCAACTGAGCCGGCATCGAGATGATCGCGTCCGATCACAATCGGCGCTTTGAGAATTCCTTTTGCAACCATTTCGTTGAATTTGAGTCCGGCTTTGACGCGTTCGCCGTAGCCGAGCCAACAAATGCGTGCCGGTAATCCCTGAAAGGGAACTTTCGCGCGTGCCATCTTCATCCAGCGATGCAGATGTTCATCGTTTGGAAACAATTCCATCACAGCTTCATCGGTTCTATAAATATCTTCTTTATCGCCAGAAAGCGCGACCCATCGGAACGGTCCCTTGCCTTCGCAGAACAACGGACGAATGTATGCGGGCACAAAACCGGGAAATTCAAACGCGTCGGTGACGCCATAGTTAAATGCCTGCTGGCGGATGTTATTTCCATAATCGAATACTTCTGCACCTTTGCGTTTGAATTCCAACATCGCTTGCACATGCTTCGCCATCGAAGCCATGGCTCTCTTTTTATAATCGTCGGGGTTGGACTTGCGCAGTCCGTTGGCGGCTTCCACTGAAAGTCCGGAAGGAACGTACATTAACGCTTCATGCGCGGATGTTTGATCGGTTACGACATCTGGAACAACGCCGCGCATCACCAATTCGTTATGAATATCCGCGGCGTTACCGATCAACCCGATGGAGATGGGCTTGCCCGCCGATTTATTTTCCTCGACCAGCGTCATCGCTTCTTCGAGGTTATCAACGACGGTATCCACATAACCAATGGCATGTCGGCGTTCGGCGCGTTCGCGATCCACTTCGACGATGAGTCCCACGCCTTCATTCATGGTGATGGCGAGCGGCTGCGCGCCGCCCATGCCGCCGAGACCTGCCGTCAAAACAAATTTACCTTTGAGCGAATTCCAACCGCGCAATCTTGCCAGCGCGCCGAATGTTTCAAAGGTGCCTTGCAGGATTCCCTGCGTTCCGATATAGATCCATGAGCCCGCAGTCATCTGACCATACATCATCAAGCCTTTTGCGGCGAGTTCATCGAAGTGTTCCCACGTAGCCCAGTGCGGCACGAGATTGGAATTGGCAATCAGAACGCGCGGCGCATCGCGATGCGACTTGAAGATCGCAACCGGTTTACCGGATTGCACCAAGAGCGTTTCATCGTCTTCGAGATTCTTTAGCGATTCGAGAATTGCATCGAAGCATTCCCAATTGCGCGCGGCTTGCCCGCGCCCACCATAGACAACGAGGTCTTGCGGCCGCTCAGCCACTTCAGGATCGAGATTATTTTGGATCATGCGATAGGGAGCTTCAGTAAGCCACGACTTGCAGGTAAGCTTTGTGCCGCGCGGTGCGCGAACGACTCTGGGACCAGACATTGTATATCTCCTTTAGCCTTGCAAGGGTCTCAAGCCTTAGCAAGGCAATGTATGAAATAAAAAATTCCTCCCGGCTATTATACGCCGAGAGGAATGATGGTAGTTTATTTCAATTTCTATACAGTTTGCATCATCAAGTCTGCAAAGTTGGTAGACTTTAATTGGGTTACCAATTTTTCCTGCGCCTCGCACCAGACCGAATGAAGGGGACATTCGCGGCCAAATGAGCAGTTGCCCTCATCGCCTATGCATTCATTCAACTGGATGGGACCATCAATAGCTTCCACAACCTCGAGCAATGTAATATCTTTTGGTTCACGGGCCAGTGTCACACCGCCGCGTGCGCCACGCGAAGTGTGAAGCAACCCGGCAATAGATAACTGCGAAATGATCTTTGCTAGGAAGGATGGCGGGATGTGTTGTTCTACAGCGATGGTGCTGGTGGCCGCGCGTTCTGCGTTTTCTTGGTGAGACAGATAAAGCACTGCGCGTACGGCGTAGTCAGCTTGACGGGTAATTTGCATAGAATCCTTCTTTCCACAAAAACAGATAATACTTATCTAGTATTAAAATTCTATTTTGTTTGGGAGTTCACAACAAGTGATAGAGGTCATTGCTAAATTATGACCTTTTACTCCGATTTAATGAATTTTTCCTCTCCACTTGGAGAGGAAAAATTGAATTGTCAGGATTAATGAGTTAGCGTTAGATTCCCCGCGCCGGTTTTGATCAGGAAAGTTAGCGTCGAACCGGAACCGCTTTGAGTATATTGATTGCCATTTTGAGTCCAACCCGGCCCGGCATTGATATTTGCCAAACCACTTTCTGTTGTGACATTTGCGTTCACATTTTGCGGAATCACCAAAATAATGTTGCTCAATCCACTCGATACGGTAATAGTCGCATCGCGCTTCAAAGTGCCGGAGAAATCCAACGTATAGTCGCCTGCACCGCTATCGAAGATCATGGTGCTGAAGTTTGCGTTAGCGAGTCCGCTCAGTTTAACATTTGAGGCGCCGGTTTCATAACGGAAGATGGTCATTGCTCCTGGATTGGCTTGTGAGAAGGATAGCTTTACATTCGATGCGCCATCTTTGATCGTGAGGTTGGTCAGTGAAAGCCCGCCGAGTTCATAGGTTCCAGTATAGGCGCCCGCGTTGATGGTCAAGTCCATGGGCGTATTGCCAAGCTTGAAGTCCCAATTATTTTTGATATTGCCCGGATAAGGGAGATTGTTAAGGTTGCCTTGTTTGATCTCGATGCCATTGCTATCGGTGACGACTTCGGGCTTTAAATCTAGGACGTTATAGGTGGCTGTGCCGTTGACTAAATCTTGCGCGCCGGGGTTTAGATCCAACTCACCCGCACCGAAGAGGATGCTTAAGCGCGTCGTCCCCGACGACGGAGCGGGCACCGTTATATTCTCTATGACCTCCGGCCCGGGTGTGGGCGCTTTGGGCAATGAGACGCTAAACCCGCAGGCGAGAGTAGCCAATGCGAGAATCAATACAATCGAAAAGATTTTATAGCTCATGGGATTCTCCTTCAGAGAAATATACGAAGAAGAAATTAAATTGTTGCGCGAATGTTATGCAACTCTTCGGCCCTTTGGCAATTCTCTTTGAACGGCAAATGCCGCGTCCAAGGCTTGCGAGACGGAACGCGCCTCGATAATTTCGATTCCCGTTGGCCAGCCTTCGCCTTTATGAATCGCTTTCGGCACAATCGCACATTTGAATCCAAGTTTGGATGCTTCACGGAGACGCGTCTGCATCTGTCCCGGCATGCGCAGTTCAGCAGCCAAGCCGATCTCACCGATCAACACCGCGTCGGCGCGGATGGAGATATCTTTCCACGAAGAGGCAATCGCCGCGGCCACGGCCAGGTCCGCGGCAGGTTCGTCAATTTGAATGCCGCCAACAACGTTAACGAAAACATCCTGCTCGGCAAGTTTGAGTCCAACGTGTCGGGTAAGCACCGCCGCGATCAGCAGGAGCCGGTTGAAGTCCACGCCGTTGGGCGTGCGACGCGCATTTCCAAATTGGGTCGGTGATGTCAATCCTTGAATCTCGACTAGGATCGGCCGCGTGCCTTCCATCGTGACTGCAATCGAAGAGCCTGGCGCGTTGACCATCCGCTCTTCAAGAAAAGCCTCGGATGGATTGGTCACCTCGATCAGGCCGCGTTCGCGCATTTCGAACACGCCGACTTCAGCGGTCGCGCCGAATCGATTTTTCACTGATCGCAACAAACGATAGGCTTGAAAGCGGTCGCCTTCGAGATATAAAACTGTATCCACGATGTGTTCCAACACGCGCGGACCGGCGATCGCGCCTTCCTTGGTGACATGACCAATGAGGAAAATGGATATGCCGCTAGACTTGGCGAGCTCGCGCAACTGCGAGGCGCATTCGCGCACCTGCGAAACGGAACCCGCGGATGAATCGAGTTCGGAAAGATAAACGGTTTGAATCGAATCAACAATCAACAAGTCAGGTTTGATTTCATTGACATGATTAAGGATGACTTCGAGATTTGTTTCGGTGACCAGCAAAAGGTTTGCCGGGAATTCTTTTTTGTCATTGCCGAGACGCGTGGCGCGCATCTTGATCTGTCGCTCGGACTCTTCGCCTGAAACGTAGAGGACGCGCTTCTTATCCGCCATGCCCAGCGCCATCTGCAGCATCAGCGTGGACTTGCCGATACCGGGGTCGCCGCCGACCAGCACAATCGAACCGGGCACGATGCCGCCCCCCAACACGCGCGCAAATTCTTCAATGGGCAAGTGGATGCGATCTTCACTATCACCGCCGACTTCACCGATGGGCTGCGGCTGGGAACGTCCTGTCAGTCCGCGCACATTGGCTGTCGCGCCTTTGCTGACCGGTTCATCATGAACGATTTCTTCGACCATGCTGTTGAACGATCCGCATTGCGGACACTTGCCCATATACGAGGCGGAGACGCGTCCGCATTGCTGGCAGACGAAGCGAGTGTGAGTTTTTGGCATGAGATAATTATAATGCGTAGTATATGATTAGCATCCATTTCCTCAAAAGCAATAATAGCCGATGAATCGTTCATTGAGGATATACGAAAACACGAACCATTCGTAGTATTTTCCGTCGGTGTATAATCTCCAAAACGGAATGTGCAGATGAATATAAATCATGATCATTCTATTGATGGTTTAAATCTACTGAATGAAGCGAATGTTTTTAATCATTTTCCTAATTTGAAAGCTCGTTGGGCTATCGTTTTCGCATTCCTTAGCACGCTCCTCGTACTCATCGCTTACGTATGGTTTATCAGTTGTGGATCCTGGATACAATGGCCAACCACTACCACGGATTACGCTCAACTTGCCAGCGCATTCGGACATGGCAGTCTATCACTTGAAACTAAACCAAGCCCCGCCTTGCTTGCACTTCACAATCCATACGATCCAGGTGAGCGTCATCATTTAACATATCCATTGGATTTTTCTCTATACAATGGAAATTACTATCTGTACTTTGGACCGGTCCCAGCGCTGTTCCTATTGCTTATCAAGCTTTTTGGTTTCGACAAGATCGGCGACCAATACCTTGCTTTTGCGTTTACCTTTGGGTTACTTATATTCCAATCGTTATTGATCATAAAAATATGGAGCCGCTTTTTCAAAAATATCCCCACCTGGATTATTCCATTATGCATTTTGTTCTGCGGTCTGGTATCTCCCGTTCCGTGGATATTAACTTTGGCAAGAGTTTACGAGGCAGCCAGCACCGGAGGTGAATTCTTTTTTCTAGCCGGCCTTTATTTCCTTATTACTGCTCTCGATCGAGAATCCATTTCGGTCGGACGATCTCTTGTCTCCGGGATTTTATTGACGCTCGCGATTGGATCAAGGCTGACTCTGATCTTGCCTATTGGTTTTGTTGCCTTGATGGTCATACTTTGGAATTTTCGAACATACTCCCAGACCAAACTGTTTTCCATCGCTGTTCGCCCTTTAATCTCTTTAACTTTGCCGATTATCCTTGGGCTGGCTATTCTCGGATGGTACAACTGGGCGCGTTTCAATTCTGTTTTTGAAACTGGTTTCTCTTACCAATTGGCAGGCCCATTTCTTCAATTATATAGCCATGTTCTCTTTTCCCCGATCTATTTATTGCCCAATCTCTATAATTATCTACTCGTGCGACCTAAAATTATGAAGGCTTTTCCCTATTTAAAATCGGGACTGGGAACTGGTGCTAGCAAATTTCCCTTTATTTCTCTGCCTAGGGTTTATTTTGCAAATAATCTGACTGGGATATTACTCAGCACACCAATTGTCGTATTTGCTGTGATTCCCATGTTATCCCTGTTACTAAGAAAAAAGAGCATGGAAAATCATGCCAACCAAGATAACCCCACCGATTTACTTAAATGGTTGATTATCAGTCTGGCAGGAACTTTCTTTTTTGGTTTTGCACCTCTCGTTATGTTTTTTTGGGTGGATGCGCGCTACACCCTCGACTTTATGCCATCTTTGATTTTGCTTTGTGAGGTAGGATTTTGGCAAGGCTATCAGTTCATGACTGATAAACCTAGCATTCGAAAGTTATATGTTGCCGCGGGAATTATACTCATGGTAATTTCAGTTCTTCTCAGTATTCTGCTAGCACTCTCTGAAAATTCCCTACAATTTCAGCAGTTTAATCCCGTTCTATGGGATCATCTTATCAAACTCTTCCCGCGCTAAATCGATCATATTCTCAACGATGCATTGTTATCTGACTACACCCCACGCCTAAAGGTGGGGCTTTACGGCGATTTCGGTAAGGGGTGGTTACCTGATAATAAAATGAAAAAATCAAAATTTCTTTTTGCATCGTGTTAGAATAATTTTCATGCGAAAGATTCTTATCGGTGTTTTAGCCATCCCACTTTTGTTCGTCATCGCAATTGGCCTGTATTACGTCCCACTTGTCCATGAACATCTGGCGTGGCGGCTTGAAGACCTACAGACCCGCATCACCTATCTTATCCAACCTCCCAGTCAGGCCGTGTTTGTTCCGCAGGTCTCGCAGCAGGTTGCGATTGATGCTATCGTCCAAGCCACGATGCAGGCTTATTCGACGGTGCAGGCGCAATCCATCACGCCGACTCCGGTTCCTAATCTGAGTCTGTCTAGTGACGCGACCGCGACGCCCGCGGCCACTTCGGAACCTCTGCCGGCTACAGTTTCACTAAGCGGAGTCAAATATGAAGACCAGTCTGGCCGATACAATTACTGCGGCCCGACCAACTTCTCCATGGCGCTGACCTTTTGGGGTTGGAATGGAAACCGTGATGTCATCGGTAAGGCTCTGATGCCTGGCAATCTCAATAAAGCTGGCGATCCATCCGCCAGCCCAGATAAGAACGTTATGCCGTATGAGTTACAGGACTTCATCACTCAGAACGTACCGGGCATGAGTTCCGTTTTGCGATATGGCGGAGATATAGATTTGATCAAACGGCTGGTCGCTGGCGGATTTCCGGTTGTGGCCGAAAAAGGGGAACAGCAATATGACCTAACAGGCCAACTCAGTTGGATGGGTCATTACCAATATATTACCGGCTATGACGACAACACGCAGACCCTGCTCATCCAGGATACTTACAAGACCATCTTGGGCGGCGGTCCGAACTATCACGTGTCCTACGGCGAGTTCATGAAGGAATGGCGCAGTTTCGATTACATCTTCGTGGTGGTGTATCCGGCGGATCGCGAAGCGGATGTCATGAATTCTACTCGGCCCATACTCGGATGATAACTGGGCTACGCATCACGCGCTGGACCTTGCGACCTCAGATGCCCAATCCCTGACCGGCATCGACCAATTCTTCGCATGGTTCGATGTTGGGACGAGTGACGTGGCACTGAAGGCATACGTCGACGCCGCATTCGCTTACGATCAGGCTTTTCAAATATATAATAGTATACCTTTCGATTACACCACGAGCCCGTTTCGTATGATGTGGTATCAAACGGGACCGTACTTCGCTTATTATTATGCAGGACGTTATCAGGATGTGATCAACCTGGCAAACACAACTCTTAAAAAAACGATTGTCCAACCAACGCTGGAGGAGAGTCTCTATTGGCGCGGTATGGCGGAAGCTGTCACAGGCCAAAGCGGAGCTGCAATCAACGATTATCACGCCGCATTGAAGATCCATCCAAATTATCCACCTGCGGTTCAAGGGTTGCAGACATTAGGAGCCCAATAATGCGCATCTTACACTTCGCCGACGCTCACATTGACATGGCCAATTACGGCCGTCACGATCCCGAAACGGGACTGCCGTTGCGCGTGCTCGACTTTCTCAAATCGTTGGATACGATTGTCGATACAGCAGTTAACGAAAAAGTGGATATGGTCATCTTTGCGGGCGACGCGTATAAAGATCGTTCGCCCGCGCCGACCTTCCAGCGTGAGTGGGGCAGAAGAATCATTCGCTTATCCCAAGCCAAGATTCCGACCTTGCTTCTCGTCGGCAATCACGATCTTTCGCCCGCCATCGGGCGCGCACATGCAATTCAGGAGTTTGATACATTGCAGGTGCCATATGTCCGTGTTCTGCAAAAGCCTGAACTTTTGAAGCCAAAAGATTTATGGGACTTGCCGGTTCAAGTCATTGCCATGCCGTGGATTGCACGTTCAGGTTTGATGGCTTCACTCGATATGAGCGCAACGGATTCATCTGAAGTTTTTGCGAACCTAGAATCTCGAATCTCGGAATTGATTGCAGGCTGGCTCGAAGAAGTTGATCCAATCCTTCCGCTGATTCTTACCGCACACGCTTCCGTGCAAGGAGCGACATTTGGCTCGGAACGAATGGTAATGCTTGGAAGTGATTTGGTTTTACCTGGTTCATTGGTCAAGAATCCGCGCTTTGATTATGTGGCGCTCGGACATATTCACAAACCGCAGGATTTAAACGAAGGCGGACAGCCGCCGGTGATCTATCCGGGTTCGATTGAACGCGTTGACTTTGGCGAGGCCGCCGATGACCGCTACTTTATCGTCGCTGACATAAGGCGCGGCAATACGAAAGTTGAATGGAGAAAGCTCAAAGAAGCGCGTCGCTTCATTGACCGGCGAATCATTCTAACGTCAGATGAGAACGTGACGGAGAATCTCAAAGATGCGTTGCCGAAGCCAAAAGAAATCGACGGTGCCATCATTCGGCTCACGGTTGAATATCCGCGTGAATATGATTCGGTGATTGACGAATCTGCATTGCGTAAGTATGCCGAGGACGCGTTTGAATTTCATCTCGTCAAGCGTCCGCAAATGGAAGCGCGCATTCGCCTGCCTGCCGATCAAACGGTTAGTAGTTTGAGTCCGCTTGATCTGCTTGATCAATATTGGCGCGCCGCCAAGGTTGAGAATGCCGAGACATTACGAAAGCTTGCACAGGAAATTATATCAACGGATGAATCATCATAACGGCGAATAGAAATCCACGCATCTCTCACCACCTTATGTAATGGTATAATTTTGGCGCTTAGTGCAAATTCCCACAGTCGTGGTTTTGTAAGGAGAACTTATGTCCGGTCATTCCAAATGGTCCACCATCAAACGCAAAAAAGGTGCGGCAGATGCCAAGCGCGGCGCGGTCTTTACACGGCTGACGCGCGAAATCGTGATGGCTGCGCGCGAAGGCGGCGGCGATCCTGAATCCAATTTTCGCCTGCGCCTCGCAATGGATAAGGCACGCGCGGAAAACATGCCGAAGGATAATATCGAGCGCGGCATCCGACGCGGCACCGGTGAAGACAAAGATGCTGCAACCTTTGAAGAGCTCATGCTCGAAGGCTATGGCCCGCATGGCTCTGCCATCCTGGTCTCGTGCGTGACCGATAATCGCAACCGTACGGTTGCCGATCTTCGTCATACGTTCGGCCGCACGGGCGGGAACATGGCCGAAGCGGGCGCGGTCGGCTGGCAGTTTGATCGTAAGTCGTATTTTTCATTTCCATCGAGCCAGATGTCTTATGAAAAAGCGTTTGATCTTGGGGTGGTGGCCGGCGCGGATGATGTGTTAGACGCGGGCGAATCGATTGAAATCATCGGGCCGGTTGAGGCATTCAAGACGATTGCGAATGCGCTTCATCAAGCGCATGTCACGCCTGATGAAGCGGGCTTGCGCATGATCGCCAAACAGGAACTTGAATTGGATGTTGATGCAACGCTTCAGGTGATGAGGGCCGTCGAGGCCATCGAAGAGCTGGATGACGTACAGGAAGTATTTCATAACGTCAAGTTCTCTGAAGAAGCATTGGCTGCCATTGAAGCCGAATAATGATTTGCGCAGGGGCGACACAATGTCGCCCCTATTTTTTATTTAATGACACTTGCTCTTGGAATCGATCCGGGGACGGCTACCACAGGCTATGGACTGGTTCGCATCACGCAGGATGGAAGCCTGGATGCCGTTGCTTTTGGCGTGATCTTAACCCCGGCTCATACGCCCGCCCAGGAACGTCTGCTGACGTTATATCACGAATTAAAAAAATTAATCTCGCTCCACCATCCTGAAACATGTGCCGTGGAGAAATTGTTTTTCCAGCGCAACATTTCGACCGCGATCGCGGTGGGGCAGGCGCGCGGTGTGGTGATGCTTTCCATCGCTGAGGCCGGGCTGGATGTGGCCGAATACACGCCCAATGAAGTCAAACAAGCAGTGGCTGGCTATGGCAGCGCACAGAAGAAACAAATCCAGGAAATGGTGCGCGTGCTGTTGGCTTTGCCTGAAATCCCCAAGCCCGATGATGCTGCCGATGCACTGGCAATTGCCATCACGCATTTGCACACAAAAAGATTTTGACGTAGACTGAATGATGGATAAAAATATCCAAATCTTGCCAACTAGAAAAGGCGTACTGGCGGTTTTATCGATCCCCTGGCTGGCAGGTCTTCTGTGCGCTATTGCATTTTTTATTTTATATTTGTTTGTTTTTCGTCCGGGTTATCAGGTGGATGATGACATTACCATGATCCAATTGGCGTCCGGTTATTTGGGCGGCACACCGGTTCCATTTATGGTCTTTAGCAATGTGATCCTTGGTTTTATTCTAAACCTACTTTATCGTTTGCCCACCAATTTGAATTGGGAAATTCTATTGTTTTTCGGGATCAATTTTCTTTCGGTTTGGTGTCTTGTTTATATCGCTTTCTCTCTGCCGCTGAAGTCTGCTTATAAATTTTTTGGAGCCTTGGTCATCCTTTTATCGGACAGTCTGTTTTTAATCAACATTACATTTACAACAACGGCAACATTTGCGGTAATAACCGGCTTTGTATCGATTCTCACAGTCGCTTATAAACGGTCATCGCTTCCGAGGCGAATGCTCTTCTTTGGCGGATTATTGATTCTAGCGGGCAGTTTAATTCGCATCGAATCTTTTCTCCTTGTCCTGCTGTTGATTTTCCCTTCCTTGATAATCACACATCGTTTCTTTGACCTTAAAAATCTGATCATCAGCTCGCTGATTTCAATCCTTGTGGTTGCTTTATTTTATTTATTCAACACAATTTATGTGAAATCTTTTCCGCAGTGGGACTCTTTCTATGTTTATAACAATGTCAGGTCAGAACTTCAGGACACGCCGCGGGTTCACCTGTCAAATGTAAAAAACGCGTATTACGATGTGGGATGGAACTTCAATGATTATAAATTGTTCATGAGCTGGTTCTTTCCCGATGAACAGCTGTTTTCCATCTCCAACCTTCAATATCTTGTAATTCATATACCCGGCACGGAAAGAAATGTCTTCGGCGCAGCATTATCTTATTTTTATCCCAAGCCTTTTTTTGATGACGTGGATTCTTTTCCTTATTTCTTTATGATCACGGCGGGGTTAATTGCTTTGGTAATTTACCCGCAGTTACGAAAGGCGGTTTGGCCACTCGCCGTTCTCCTGCTGACGTTTTTGATTTTGATCTTTTATCTCATTTGGATCGAGAAAGTCCCTGTCCGCGTTTGGGATTCGTTTCTTGCGACTACAACGCTTTTTAGCCTATTCATTTTTTTGTGGGTCAAATTAAATGCGGACATGCCTGATTCCCAGAGGAGGAACGTTTTTGCCGTTACTGTTCCCGTTTTATTGTGCGTGGCAAGTTTGTTCGCTTTGTATTACGCTGTTACCACAACACAACTGAACGTGCAACGGCAAACTGCTTATCAAAATGTATTATCAGATTTAAAAACTTTGCAGACGCAGGGAAAGATTCAAAGCAACGCGCTGATTGTTTCCCCGGCGATGGGCATTCCTTTGGTATGGTCCAATCCGATGTTTTTAGATTTGCCCCGCGCACGCTACATCGAGATGGGTTGGCTCACATTTTCACCATCCTATTACAGTGCACTTCATGAATTTAATATTCAATCTTTGCCAGCGGGATTTTATCAGAAGGATAATGTATATCTAATGATCAAAGCTAGTTTGATTGAAAGCGTGATTGAATATATTTTCGACAATACGGGAGTTGTGGTTGTTCCGCAGTTGATTTATTCTATGCCTAATCATGATTTCGATACCACATATAATATCGTCAAGTTATATAAATTGATTTTACAAAAGTGATGATCAAACAAATCCGCCTCGAGAGTTTATCGAGGCGGATTTGTTTGTGCGGAGAATTTCTAGGAGGCTGGCGGGACCGGTGGAGTTCCAGCCGCTGACGGGTCCGGTGGCGATGCGATCATGCCCGGACGATGCATCGGCCGCGAGCCAAACATCGTCATCACAACCGCGCCGATACCGATCATTCCAACGAGAAATTCAGGAATCCAGCCAATGCATGGGATCAGACCAAACGCGCCCACCACGAACATCAATAGGAATGTTCCGAAACCGGCTGAAAGCACCGGAGCCCAACTTTGATGGATGGCTTTGGTAAAGCGTTCGCCGACTTCCAGGCCGAGGGCAATAATGCCAAACAGCAATGCGAGCACAATCAGTATCGCCCATAACAGCACGGCCAGCACAGCCACTGGGATCAAGATTAGAGTGATTAGCATTATCACAACCAGAATAACCAAGGCTATCGGTGAAACAAAGGCGGTCAGCAAACCGATGCCTCCTGCGATAATCGGCTCCGTGACAATGGCTTGTGCCACACGATCCAAATGCGGTTGCAGAAAGATTGCGAGCAACATGGCCAACGCTGCGAAGAGAATCGCAGTTCCAAATACGCTGAAGGCACGCAAGATCGGATTGAAACCCATCGCAATATCTGGCTGAGGCGCGGGCACGTTCGGCGTCGTCGGAGTTTGAACATTGGGCGATGGAACGTTTGTCACGATCTGGCCGCCGACTTGCGCACCTGCAGCTCGTTGCAGAGAGCCACCGACAGTGGTCACGTTCCCTGCCACCGATGATTTATCGCCCATCGTCATCAGGCCACCGATAACCACGGCATCACCAGTGGCTGAACCGTCCATCACCAAGCTTCCGCCGATGATCACTACATTGCCTTTGACGGTCGCGTTTTCCTCAATGGTGGCCGCGCCGCCAAAAACGACGAGATCGCCGTCCAGCGTTTCGCCGCTACTTAAAGTAAAGCTCTGTCCGAAGACCACGCGACCATCCAAGTTTCCCGTGAAAGCATAAGCGGGGATGACGGGCAGTAGCAACAAGATCAATATCGGTAGTGCATACAATAATTTTTTCATAGTTATACTCCTTGCGGTGTTCGGGTAAATTGCCAGATGGATAAAACTTCAACGACTCCGAGGCCGCTTACCAAACATAGAATTACGAGCCATTCAACAGGTGAAACAAAATCTGGCAGGATGCGTAGGAACACATGCCCCACTTCACTTAATGCTTGTATGGAAGTCACGATAAAAAGGAAATCGCCGACTACGTTCGTAATCCAATCGGCGGGCGAACGCATTACTTCCTGGATGAATGGGCTGGCGAACCAGTAAAGAAACGCCAACCCCGCCAGAACAAAAATCGTTGTTCCGATGATTTGGCGAATGCGCACGGCTTTACGATTCTCAGCTAGGCGCATCTCGAAGCGGGATATAAAACCTTCTGCCGGTGAGGCCATCCGTGTGGAATGTAACGCTAAATTCGATTCAGCGATGGCCGCGCATGAAGTACATACTCGTAAATGGGCCTGCAGTTCGCGTTCTTGATCAGAAGTAAGGTGTTGATCTTCCAAGAGCCAATCTTCAAAAGGCCGGTGATTCATGGGGTCTCCTTTCAGGTTTTGGATGCAGGCTATCTTCCTGCCACAACCCTGCTAATTCACGCCGCGCCCGATGAAGCCGGGATTTGACCGCACTGACCGTCAGGTGCAACGCATCCGCAATCTCGGACTCGGAGCAGTCATGCCAATAGCGCATGACGATCGCGGCTCGATCCGTTCCATCCAGTCGCTTCAATAAAACTTGTAAATGTTCGCGTTGTTCGCTGTGCATCATTTCAGATTCAGGGTTAGGCGCATCGGCATCGGGCAACTCCAGACTGTTTTCATCTTGCTCTGCATCCATCGAAACCATGGAGAATTTGCGGCGACGTAAGCTGTCAATGCAATAATGCGCGGCAATGGATAACAGCCAGGTGGCGAAGGAACGCTTTTGGTCATAGCGATGGAGATGTTGATACGCCCTCAAAAAAGTTTCCTGCGCTGCATCTTCAGCTGACTCTGCGTCACCCAACATGCGATAGCACAAGTTGTACACATGTGTCTGATAGGCTTCAACCAGTTTGGTGAATGCTTCGTCACTGCCGTGTTGAGCCTGGACTACCCAGGCCATTTCTTCGTCCACTTTTCTCCTGATGGCTTTCTACTTTACTTTACGAAATGAGATAAAGAAGGTTGCAGAATTTTTAAGAAGGAATTACCACTTTTTTTGAAGGTGGTTCGATCATCCCAATCAATACAATGCTAATAAGCGCAAAAACACCAGCCGAGAAAAATAGAATCATATATCCATTCCATGAACCGGGAGCGGCATTGTTAAATATGTCCCACAACGCGCCAGCTGCGCGCGCGACCACGCCTGCGCCGGCCGTGGCTAAATTCGTCAGACCGAGATATTTGCCGGCTTCATCGGGCGGTGCAAATTGGTTGGCGAGAGTCCAGTTGGCGGTCAGGAAGAGACCGACACCTGCGCCGAGAATACTCCCGAAGAGAAGAAGCGTGCCTTGTGTGCGTCCAAACCATAATAAAACCGATCCGATTGCCGTAACCACACTTGCGATGATTAGCACGCGCCTCATACCCCAGTGATTGATCAACCATCCGCCTGCCACGGCAAAGACAATTAAAGCAAGGGTCACGATGCCAAGCAAAATGCCGGTGTCGCGCGGCGGGTCGGCCACATTGAGAACGTCCCGCAGATAATTTTGTGCAAACGCTTGAATACCATAAACACCCAGCAAAAATACAAAGCGCTGACCGATCAGCCACCAGTACGCGGGAGCCGTGCGGAAATCGATGTGGACCGAATCGAGTATTTCCTTCCACGGATTGAGATTAGCGCGCCTAGATGGTTGCTCGTGTGTTCCAAAAATAGTGACGGCCGCGGCAACCAACAAAACTCCAATGATCAATGCCATGACCAAACCGGAATATTCAGCTTTTGATCCGAGCAAAATGCCTGTGACGATCACAGCCGCGGCGGCACTGCCCATGTCAATGAAAATCTTCAAGCCGCTGGCTTGTGCCAATTGCTCTTGAGGAATAACATCTGGCATCAATCCCTGCACGGGACCTTGTGCAATGTTTGAACTGAGTTGCAGTCCGAGATAGCCGATAAAGATCCATGTCAATCCGCCTGCCCAGCCGATGACGGCGAGAAACACAAAATCAAACAATGTCCCAAACGTGATCCATGGACGGCGTCGTCCCCAACGCGATGTCCATCTGTCGCTCAATGCCCCGGAAAGCGGCTGAATGATCACTGCAATCACTAACCCGATGGATGTGAGCAATCCGAGATAAGTATTCTTTTCATTGCCGGGCACGATGTTCGCGATGACGGCGGGCAGAACGATTCCATGTAATCCATTCCACATGAACGACAGTCCCACCCAATATGCGTTCACCGCCAGCATTTTCAAAACCGAGACACGCTTCTTCATGTAAATTCTCCTCTCAAGCGCGCTGGAAGCAGAGACGCGATATGTTCCATCATGATTTGCGCGGCGTGCTCGTCTTTTTCGTCCGACGACAAATTGGGCTCAACACATAGATCATAGGCTTCTCCAAAATGAAGACAGAATTCACCATCGGATTCATAAACGCCAATCGGCGCAAACCTCAGACCTTGGGCGGCGAGCAGCAAACTGAATCGTCCTACACCGGAAGCTGGCATTGTTAATCGCCCGCCGATTTGATCTCCGCCTTCCGGTGCAAAGCCGATGATTGCAGCTTTCGTTTGCTTCAAATACTTTAATACTGCGAGCACCGAGGCGGCTCGCGCTTCCACGTCACGTGGACGCGGCGGCATGGGAGGCATGGTCGTGAATCCGTAAACACTGGCAATCTTATTCGCCGCGAAACGTGATACAGCTCCCTTGATTGGTTCATACCATTTCCCTGGCGCGGTCCATTCGCCCGCGATCACCCAATGAACGGGCGGGCATATTAAAGACGAGATGGCCATGGCTCCCCACCAGATATGAAAGCCAGCCCGCGTATAATGATTCATGGTCAATACGCAGGGACCTCTCTGCGGAATATTTTCTTTTCCCAGAACTTGGAGAGGAGGATTTAGTGGGCCGATGCAAAGGCGCGCATCGTCTCTAAAAACGCGGCGACGGTAAAGAATACCATCGCGGATTAAGCTTGCAATTACAACTGGTGCATAGGAATAGCTTGGATAACCCATTCGCCGCGCAAATAATCATCATGCAACCTTACTTATCATCTGCCAGCGACCCGATGGCCCGCAATAATCCAAGCACTAGCACACCCAGTTTCAGGCCTTCGCCGGCTGTGATGGCGGTTTCGCGTTCGGTCTTGTCCGCCCGGCGATTAAGGAGCATGGCTGCCACCAAACCCGTCGCTGCTCCGATCAAGGCACCGTAAAATAAAGTTCGACCCTTATTCATGACACGAGTCCTTTCTTATCTACGTTCTGTAAATTTTTTAATTTGCAATTTGATGAGATCAACAAACAACACCGGCTTGAGGATCATTTCGGTGCCGCGTTTGACATAGCCTTCGATTTGATAAACAAATCTTTGCGCCTGATTCGAATACGGCGGGATTATACCGATGAGCCGCGCCAGCAAATATATCAGAGCCAATAGGATAATGAGAAGCACGAGGCCCGCGATCATAACCGGCAGCACCAGCCAGATCGTTGAAATTGCCGCCCAGCGAGCAACATCGCCGTTGTCGCGGAAAGTGGCGAGGCTGGTAATGACAATCACGGCGATGAATACAAGGACGGTCAGCAAAATGGGGAGCAGGATTTGTGTCCACATCTGCTTACGATGCAATTGATAAGATGGGTGATCGTGGGAAACTAGCAGTTTTGTTTTCATCTTCTGTATTTTAACATAAGTAGGGACACAGCGCCGCTGTGTCCCTACCAATTTTTGGAAACCCGACCGAGTTTCTTTTACCGCCGATTACGCAGAAATGTTGGAATATCCAAATCGTCGCTGTTGATACTAGGCGATGAAGCGGAGGTAGGTTTGGATTCTGATGCTGGCTTGAATTCTGCACCGACGCTGACGGATTCACTAGGACGAACAAAATGTGTAGGGAGGCTGGATGGTTTTTCGGTCCGCGTAGTGAGACGTTCGAGAGCGCGTCGCGGCACGCCACTTCTTTCGAATCCGGTCGCAATGACCGTAACACGAATCTCATCGCCCATGTCCGGGTCGATGACCGCGCCAAAGATCAGATTAACATCCGGATGCGCGGTTTCGCGAATAATGGCCGCGGCCTGATTGACTTCGAAGAGAGTCATGTTGGGTCCGCCGGTGACATTGAAGAGCACACCGCGCGCACCATCAATCGTGATGTCAAGCAGTTGAACTCGATATCGCTTGTTCAGCAGCGGTCTTGGCGCGATCTTCGCCTGAGCCGCGGCCAACAGCCATGAGAGCCGCGCCGCCTTCAGACATGATGGTGCGGACATCGGCAAAGTCAAGGTTGATGAGACCGGGGATGGTGATCAATTCAGAGATGCCTTGAATGCCTTGATGCAAAACTTCATCCGCCATGCGGAAGGCATCCTGCAGGCTCGATTTTTTGTCGGCGATCTGAAGCAGGCGGTCATTCGGAATGGAGATCAGCGTGTGTGCATGTTCCTTCATTTTCGCGATGCCGGATTCCGCGGCTTGTGAACGTCGTCCACCTTCAAAAGTAAATGGACGAGTCACAACGCCAATCGTAAGTGCACTGCACTCCTTCGCGACCTGTGAAACAACGGGTGCCGCGCCGGTACCGGTTCCGCCACCCATGCCGGCAGTGACGAAGACCATGTCCGCGCCTTTGAGCACATTATAAAGTTCATCCGCGGATTCTTCCGCGGCTTTTCGTCCAACCTCGGGATCGCCGCCCGCGCCGAGTCCGCGTGTGAGCTTATCGCCGAGACGAACGCGGATCGGTGCTTTTGAAAGCGTCAGGGCTTGCGCGTCCGTATTCGCCGCGATGAATTCGACGCCTTCAATGCCCTCTTCGATCATGCGATTGACAGCATTCTGCCCGCCGCCTCCCACGCCGATCACTTTGATGCGCGCGAAGGTTTCCACAGGTTGATATTTTTTGGTCGGGTCCATTGGTTCCTCCATGATTTAGTATTAATCGTTAATCAAGATATTTGCATGAAGAACGTGATACGATTTTAACATCACGTTCCGGATTTGAGGAGGGCAAAAATGCCCACCTTTCACATCTACTAAGGTAGCAGTCTTTTTATCCAATCTTTAGCCTTATCAAGATTCACATTATTTTCTCCTTTTGAACGGCGCTGTTTGCCTTGCCTGCCCGGGCCCAATTCGTGTTCATGCATCGTCATCGCCCAATGCAATAATCCAACACTGGTTGCAAATGCGGGTGAGTTCAAGCGATCCACAAGACCTTTAAGATTTTCCGGTTGCGCTGTGCGAACGTGCATATTCAGAACTTCGCTGGCAACACGTTGGATGCCGGTCAGCGCACTAGTGCCTCCGGTCAGGACCATACCAGCGGGGAGCAGGCCATCGTATCCAGAGCGTTTGATCTCCTGCATGATCAATGAAAACATTTCGGCAGTCCGCGCTTCGATGATGTGAGCCAGGTCCTGACGGTTGATTTGAACGGGATGATCTTCGCCGAATGGACGGATGCTGAAATATTCTTCCGCGCCGACTTCAGATCGGACGGCGTGTCCCTGCTGCTTTTTGACCTCCTCGGCTTGAATCATCGGCAGGCGCAATCCATGTGCGATATCTTGCGTAATGTGATTGCCTCCAACCGCCAGCACCATCGTGTGCCAGACATTGCCATCCACATAAATTGCCAGGTCGGTTGTCCCGCCTCCGATGTCGCAAACCGCCACGCCCATTTGTCTTTCCTGTTCAGTCAATACCACTTCAGCGGAAGCAAGCGGATTTAATACAAAGTTTTGAATCTCAACTCCTGCTGCACCGATGCATTGCCGCAGATTATCCACAGTCGCGGTGGCAGCCGTGATGATATGTGCTTCCACTTCGAGACGATAGCCGTGCATTCCAATCGGAGTGCGGATTCCTTCCTGTCCATCCACGTTGAAGCCGCGCTGAATGACGTGAATAATCTCGCGGTCGTGCGGGATTGCGATGGCTCGCGCTTGATCCAACACGCGTGCCACATCCGATGCATCGATGACTCCGCCGGAAATAGCGATGGCGCCTCGGCTATTGACGGACGAAACATGTGCGCCTGCCAGGCTGACCAGCGCGGACTCGATCTCAAGCCCGGACGTTTGTTCGGCGCGTTCCACGGAATGAGTGATGACCTGTGTCGCCGCGGCGAGGTCAACGATCACGCCTTTGCGGATTCCATCTGATGGTTCGATTCCTACACCGAGAATGCGAACTGTATTCTCCTCCTCGACGCGTCCGACGAGGGTGCATACTTTGGTAGTGCCAACATCAATTCCTACAACAATTTCATCCATAATCATTGACTCAAACGATAGTATGGTGCGTTCGAATATTGAACGTTGATAAAAATCGGATAAATACCGCGCTGGAGCAACGAATTCACCAGCGATTGATAGACCAGCAATCTCATATTCATGTCCTTTGAATCGCTTCCAAAATAAGCCTGCCAGCCACGGCTGTCGGACCAACCCAATCCATAACGCGGATCATAAGTGAGGGTCGCATTCGATGGAACATCGGGTGCGAGGATCTGGATGGCTTTGACCATATCTTCGGAGACATAAGGTGTGGGCGACAACGGATCACTCGCCGACGGCTGGCCGTGAGGCGGTGAAGCGAGCGCGTTCACGCTGATCAGTTTATCTGCACCCTGCGGGCCGCGCGGGCGGAAAGCGACTCCGTTTTCATCCAGCCATGTGTACGCGCCATTCTCCTGCCATAAGACGAGAGGCTGTCGTTCGGTGACGTTCACGGAAACGCTATTCGGCAAAGCTAAAGTCACTTCCACCGAGGCCAGCTCCGGGTAATTGACGCGGATCTGTTGTTCCAATTCGGATGGCAAAATCGTAAAGATCGGCTTTCCGGCAGAATCCAGAACTGTATTGATCTCATCTGTTGTTATTCGTTGATTGCCGGTGACTTGCGCCACTGTTACGCGGAACATCGGCAAAGTCCATGCAAGATAAAGTGCCACACCCAATGTAAGCGAAATCGCGAATGACAGCAAACGCCAGCCGACTTCGAAGCGCGGCAGTGTGAACACTGGCATGTGGATTTGAACACCCGGCAGGGAGAATGCGGCCTGATAACGCCGCCGCGTTTTTGACTGGTTCGTCGGCTCCGGTGCGGCGTATCCCATGTTTTCGCGTGAAGTGATAGCCGGCAATGGACGCGTGATCTGTTGCAAGGATTTCACCGCCCGCCTCTGAGTTTTTTGGCGGCGCCGCATTCGGACGGCTTCAGCGCGAGACAAATAATCTTTTTCGCTCATCCCTGACTCCGATAAGTGTGTGATGTGCGGTCGCGCTCGCCTTTGCGTTGAAGAGCAAGCTCGATTAAACGATCTACAAGTTCTACATAGGTCATACCGCTGGCTTCCCATAACTTCGGATACATACTGATCTTAGTGAAGCCAGGGATCGTATTGAGTTCGTTGAGATAGACTTCCCCCGAATCTTTATCGAGGAAAAAGTCCACGCGTGCCATGCCTGCTGCATCAATGGCTTTATAAGCGCGCACGGCCAGGTCTTGAATGTGAGCTGCTGTTTCGCCTGGCAGGGGAGCGGGGATAAGCAAGCCGGAGGTTCCATCAACGTATTTTGATTCATAAGAATAAAATTCGCGGCTTGGCAGAACCTCACCGGGAACCGAGGCGCGCGGATCGTCATTGCCCAGCACACTGACTTCGATTTCGCGCACATTGGCCACGCCGCGTTCGACCAGCACGCGTCGATCATAGAGCGCGGCTTCCATCAGTCCTTCCTGCAAGTCTGAACGTGTGCGGCATTTGGTGATGCCGACTGATGAACCAAGGTTGGCGGGCTTGGTGAAGATTGGATAAGCGCTGACCTTCTCTGCCTTTTCGATGATGGCGTTCATATCCTTTTCGATTTCGGAGCGCAGCACAATGACCGATTCCACGCTTGGAATGTGATTGGTGCGC
Organism: uncultured Chloroflexia bacterium; assembly: GCA_963783295.1. GTDB lineage: Bacteria > Chloroflexota > Anaerolineae > Anaerolineales > Villigracilaceae > Fen-1038. The sequence continues at coordinate 51,839 of CAWAMX010000007.1, forward strand.
ATCACGTCTTTGAAGACGCCTTTGTCCATGCCGACCGCAGAACCGACCACGCCCGCACCCACATATGCGACATCAGCCATTTCGAACGCGCCTTGAATGGTTCCATCTTCGCCGAAAGTCCCATGAAGAAGCGGAAAGAAAACATCCACGGCGGTCAGTGTCTCGAACTTTTCGCCGATCTTTGTTTCCCGCAGAGTGAAGATGGATGAACGCGAAGGTTCAGTGGGAAGAATGATGCGATCAAGATCATTGACTTTGCTGCTTTCAAACGCGCCGATCACATCATTGCCGGTCAACCATTGACCTTCACGCGTGATTCCAATTTGAGTCACTTCGTACTTTGACGGATCGAGCACCGATAGCACCGAACGCGCAGACATCAGCGAAACCTCGTGTTCGCCCGAGCGTCCGCCGAATATCAATGCCACGTGGAGTCTCTTCTTATTCACCATTCACCAACCAATTCAATTTCCAATTCCAACGTCATACCAAACTTTCCCTGGACAGTCCTTTGCGCTAATTCAATCAAGGCGCGGATATCGCTGGCCTTTGTCTTGCCATGATTGACGAAAAAATTTCCATGCACGATGCTGATCTCAGCGTTACCGATGCGAGTTCCTTTCAATCCCGCGGCTTCGATCAATCGTCCAGCATAGTCGCCTGGCGGATTCTTGAACATCGAGCCCATGCTCGCGCCCGGCGGTTGTGTGGTCTTACGGTGTTCGCTGAATTGTTTGATTTTAGCAGACACTTCCTCTTTTGTCGCGTTTTTTAAACCAAGCTCAGCGGAGAGTACGATCGCCTTGCGATCCACGCGTTTCAACATGCTGGTGCGATAACCGTATTCCATTCTTTCAACAGTCCAACGTGCGCGACTCGATTCGGTTAATATCTCAGCCCAATTCAAATTGCCAGTCATATCGCCTTCGAATGCACCGGCATTCCCATATACTGCGCCGCCTACTGTGCCGGGAACCGTCGCAGCCCATTCAAGTCCCGATAACCCTTTCAAGGCGCAGCGATTGGCAAGATTGCTGAACACGACTCCCGATTCAACCCAGACCTTGGGCTGACTTCCGTTTTCAAAGCGGACAGCCTTCGCTCGATTCAATACCGTTATTCCGCGCACGCCTTTATCGCTGACCAATATGTTCGAACCACCGCCAAGGATGAAATACGGCAAATGCTGCTGCCAGATCAATGACATGATCTCAGCCAGTTCGTCGGATGAGGCGGCAGTGATCAGATAATCCGCGGGTCCGCCGATGCGCGCAGAGGTATATGGTGCAAGAGCGACATTCTCCTTGACCTTATCGCCAAATTTAGTGAGCAGAACATCAACGGGCATTGCAATGGATTTCATCATCTATTCGTCATTCAAATGCTTAATCAACTTCACAATCGCTTTTTGGTTTTCGCGTTTCTCTTTCGCTTCAGGCGATTCCAATATCGTCTGGGCGGATTCATTTTGCCGTTCGTTATCGGCGTGGACTAAAACCATTTTTAACGGCGGCAGGCCTATAGTCTCGGATTGATATATGCGTTTCTTTTTATCTTCCATGAGACACCTCAATTTGAAAGTCCAGCCAGCACGTTGACGCTGATTTGATCCGCGTCACCGGCAGAAAGGACCAGCAATACATCATTACGGCGCAAATGCTTAAGCAGGTATTTCGTCGTCTCTTCGAGTGATGCCATGAAGTGAACAGAAGGATGCGGCATTGCGCTTACTACCTCAGCCGAAGAAAAATCCTGCTTGGGTTCGCGTGATGGATAAATTTCCGTGACGATCACTTCATCGGCATCTTTGAAGGCACGTGTAAACTCATAAAATAGCGCTCGGGTGCGTGAATAAGTATGAGGTTGCCATACGGCCCAGATGCGATGATGCGGGTAGCGGGTGCGCGCCGCGGCGAGCGTGGCTTTGATCTCGGTAGGATGATGGGCGTAATCGTCAATGACAATGACGCCGCGCTTCTCGCCTTTTACTTCGAATCGGCGGCTGGTGCCTTTGAAGTATGAAAGTTTTGCGGCGGCCTCTTTGAGGGGCAGACCCAGCGTGGCAATCACAGCCAGCGCAGCCAATGCATTACGAACGTTGTGCTTGCCCGGCACTTGAAGCGCGACATGAACGGTTTCAAGCCCACCAATATTTGTAGTAGCTTCGAAGGCAAAGCCGCCTTGCCCGTTGCTGGATTGCAGCGAACGTGCCTGCATCCAATGCGTTGCGGTGATGGTCATATCGGCTTGAATGTTATAGGCGATGACATTGCGTCCTTCGCGGCGGGCTTTGTTGAGAAGTGCTGCCGCACCACTGTCTTCTACACATCCGATCAATGTGCCATCCACGGGAAGCAACGCGATGAATGATTCAAATGCAGAGACCATATCTTCGTAAGTCGGATAACAGTCGGGATGATCGTGCTCGAGATTAGTAACCACCTCGATGCGCGGCTTGAGTTCAAGGAACATGCGATCATATTCATCCGCTTCGATGACGAAGGGATGGCCTTTACCGGCTCGTGCGTTGACGTTGTAGTTGCTCAAAACACCGCCGACGATGAAAGACGGATCGCGTCCAAGTTCTGAAAGAAGGAATGCAATCATGGCAGTTGTGGTGGTTTTGCCATGAGTCCCGGCAACTGCGATTCCGTTTTTATCCGCCATCAATTTTCCGAGAAAGTCGGCGCGCTTGTAAACGGGAATGTTTGCCTGTTTGGCAGCAATCACCTCAATATTGTCATCGGGAATGGCAGAGGATCGGACGATCCAATCCGCGCCTTGGATGTTGCGCGGATGGTGGCCGACGTAAATCGTCACGCCAGCCGCTTGAAGATCCGCTGCGAACGGCGTGAGCGCGCGATCGGAGCCGGTTACAGTGTATCCGCTTTCTTTCAAGAGGCGGGCTATGGCGGAGAGTCCGCTTCCACCAATGCCGATGAGGTGTACCTGTGTCATGTCTGGTATCAATTCCAGTTTAGATGTATACGACAAGAATAAAGATCAAGCAAAGAATGGGCGCGATATAAACCCATGGAATCCCCAGCCAGCGCGGCGGCATGTACGCCATCATCGTTTGAACAGCAGATGCTAAATTTCCAGTGGGTGCGCTGATCACATCCTTGAAGGGATAACCGGCTTGATCGATATAAAATAATAGGGTCCCAGCAATCAAATAGCCATTGACTGCGCCAAGCACCATTCCGAACAAAGCTTCAACGAGGCGTTCGCGCGTGGCTTTGGATGCTAAATGGGGTACGACACTAACGGTTTGATAACCAAAGAAAGTCAACGCCGCTACAACCGAGGCACGGATCCAGAACAACTCCGGGCTTTGGATATTCAGGTTTGAAATGATGGGCAGGTATTGGCGCAGGATGGCATTTGCAGCCAAGGCTGTAATCACTGAAAAGGCTACGATCAATTCCTTGACCCAACCTCGCAACCAACCGATCACCCCGAACAAAATCACATACATCCAGAAAACATAAATGATGCTCATCATCGGCGTTGTCCTCCTAGTTGCATAATCTGCTCGGCAATGGCCTGCGCGGCTTGCGGATGAGACAGCGACTTCATGGCTTTGCTCATCGCTTTGCGCTTGGACGGATTTGCCAGCAGATCTCTGATCACCGGCAGGAGGTCTGTCTTTAACATTTCATCCTTGACGATCACCGCCGCGCCGCGTTCAGCCAGATAATCTGCATTGACTTTTTGATATCGCCATGCATGCGGATACGGAATGAGGATGGCGGGCAATCTGAAAAACGGGAACTCGCCCAAGGTCGACGCTCCCGCACGCGAGATCACGAGATCCGCGGAAGCGAGCGCTGCGCCCATCTCTTCGTGTAGATAAGGGAACGCATGATAACGATTCCTTTGCTCGGATGTTAAACCGGCGCGCGCAGTTTGAACAACATCCCAATCCAATTGTCCGCTGATATGTACGATTTGTGTTAATTCAAGCAGGGTAGGAAGATGGGGAACGATAACTTCATTGATCGAACGCGCTCCTTTGCTTCCGCCGAAGATCAACAAGACGGGTGAGTCATCATCCAGATTCAGCTGGGTATATGCCCTTTGTTTGTTCCAAACTGTTAGTCCGGCGCGGATCGGGTAGCCCGTCGTGATCGCCCTTCTGGAAAGGTATTTTTGAGAATCCGGTGCGGTAACTGCGATCACATCCGCGAAGCGCGTCAGCGATTTTAGAGCCAGACCAGGCTCAATATCAGGTACATAAAGCAGGGTCGGAATTTTCCTGCCAGCGAATGCCATGGGTCCCGCCACATAACCGCCGGTGAAGAACAAAACATCGGGTTTAAATTCGCGCAAAATTTTCATGGATGCTTGCACGCCGCGCACAAGAGTCATTGTATTGCGTGGCAGGGCGCGTGGACCTACGCCATGCAGACCCGCGGCAGGAATGGCTTGGAAAGGAATGCCTGCTCGTTTCACAAGCTCTTCTTCCATGCCACTTTCTCCACCAATCCATAGAAGTTCAAGGTTGGAACTTGAAACATTTGACCTCATACTCTTCAACTGTTCAAGAACGGCGAGAGCGGGATACACGCCGCCGCCGGTTCCACCCGCGCAAATCAAGAGCCGCACTATAGTTTCTCCGTTTTTCGTCTGACGTTGTCATCTCGCCTCTTTGACGCGAGATGTTCATTATGATTCCAATCGAGGCGAGTGATGAGACCAGATTCGATCCGCCCGAGCTGACAAAGGGCAACGCGTCGCCTGAAAAAGGAATCAACCCGACCATGACCGACATGTTAATTGCTGCCTGAATGCCGATCGAGATTACTAGACCGGATGCGATCAGCGTGCCGAGCATATCGGGCGCGCGGCGTGCAATCACGAGTCCGCGCCAGATTAATATCGCATACAAACCAATCAAGAAGATTGCGCCTACTACCCCCAGTTCCTCTACGATTACTGCAAAGATGCTGTCGGTGGGCGGTACAGGTAATCCGGTTACTTTCGATTGACCGCGCCCGATGCCGACTCCAAACCACCCGCCGTTGACAATGGCTTCGAACGAACGTTGAACCTGATACGAGGCCTGCGTTGGATCTTTGAGACCCGCGATGAACGCCGTCATTCGATCATGACCAGTCGGATTGATGTGAACCACAATCCATCCTACGATGATTGCAATCAGCAAAAGGATGGCAATTTGTTTCAAGTCGCCTCCTGCCAAAAAGAACAGCAAGCCGCCCAATATCAAGACCATCGCCGCAGTGCTTAAGTCAGGTTGTTGATAGATGAGACCGCAGATCACACCGAGGATCACGCTCAACGGCATCAGTCCGAATGTAATATCATGAATGAACTCACGCTTGGCATATAGCCAGACCGATAAATATAAAATGGTAACGACCTTTGCCAATTCAGAAGGTTGGAATGATCCTTGAAACAAATATCGTCTCGCGCCCAACAGGACTTCGTTGGCAACCAATACGGCGATCAACAAAATGATAGTCAAGCCCATTAAAGGAAGAACCAGTCTGCGCAAGCGATGATAATCGAAAAGGGAAAGCAAAAATGTTGCGATGATTCCGATTGCAAGCCACATCAGTTGGTGTTTGAACATATACATGGCTGAACCGTATTCCCTAAGCGAATAATCCCATGATGCTGAGAACATCATGATTAAGCCAAAGACTACCAGTGTAATGATCGCCACCAATAAGGGCAGATCCACGGCGCGTTTCGGCGTTGCGGCTTTTTGGGCCGGCTGTTCATCAGCGAATGGATGTTCGCTCAAGAAAGTTTCTGTACCCATAAACGGAATTTTTCTCCTCGTTCTTCAAAATCTTTAAACTCATCAAAGCTTGTGCCGCCCGGTGAAAGCAGGACGACATCCCCAGACTCTGCCACTTCACTGGCTTTAAGGATTGCTTCATGAAGATGCTCGACTCGATCAAGCGTAAACGGTCTCTTCGCTAACCCGTCGGCGGCGACTGCTTTATTGATCTTTTCTGATGCCTCGCCAAATAGCACAACGTGATCCACGCGCTGATGAATGAGATTTGCCAAATCATCCCACGGTAAATTTTTATCGCGTCCACCTAGCAGAAGCACAAGCGGCTCATCGAACGAACGAATGGCGGCCATCGCCCGCTCTGGTGCAGTAGCGATGAAATCGTTGTACCAGCGCACGCCCCGCAATTCTCGAACGAATTCGAGGCGATGCGGCACGCCGCGAAATTCTTCGGCCGCGGTCAGCATCGAATCGAGTGGAAAACCCGCCGCGTGTCCAATGGCGAATGCTGCCAGCACATTGTTCACGTTATGGTCGCCGCGCAATTGGATTTGGTCGCGGCGCAGAAGCGGGATATCCACGCGATGCTCGTAAAGATACAAAATGCCATCATCAAAATAAGTGCCTTCGGCGTTTGCATCCATTTTGCTAAATCCGAACGATTGAAGTTTGCCTTTGACCTTGTTTCGCAAATTCCATGCACCGGCGTCATCGCGGCCAAGCACGGCAATATCTTTTGACGATTGAAATTCAAGGATGCGCGCTTTGGCAGCGGTATAAGCTTCCATCGTGCCGTGACGATCCAGATGATTGGGCGTGATGTTCAATATTGAGACAACATTAGACGAAATGGTCATTTGCTCCAATTGAAAGCTTGATATTTCCAAAATGGCGAGGTCGGTGGGTTTCATCTCGTCCACATAATTGATCAATGGATCGCCGATGTTGCCGCCGATATATGCTTTATTACCATAAGCATCTTTCGCCATTTGTCCAACTAGCGTTGTTGTAGTTGTCTTGCCTGCCGAACCAGTGATGCCAATCGTCCTGCATGGAACAGCTTCCATGAAAATTTGTGTATCGTTGGAAAGAGGCATACCGCGTTGGAGAGCCGCGTCTACAATGGGGAGGGCGAGCGGGATTCCACCTGAAAGACATAACACATCGGCTTGATCGAGAAGTTCAATGGGGTGGCCTCCCAAAGCCCATTGGATTGGCAAGCCGCTTAAAATCGCACGTGCGGAGGCGAGTTCTGCATCGGAACGCTTATCGCTCAGAGTCACAATCGCCTCATGCTTGACCAGCCAGCGCGCCAAAGCCAGCCCCTGACGGGCTGCTCCCAAAATAACGATGCGCGTACCTTTCCAATCCTTCATCTCTTACACCAAAGCCAAACCAACTCCAACCATTGCGGCGAGCAAACCGATCAACCAAAATCTTTGTACGACTTGTGTTTCACTCCACCCAAGTAATTCAAAATGCAGGTGAATGGGCGCCATCTTAAAAAATCGCTTGCCTTTCGTGAGTCTGAAATACCCGATTTGAATCAAGACGCTGATCATTTCGCTGACCGGGATGATCGCAATGATGGGCAAAACGGCCCATTGGCCGGTCATGAGGGCAACAACTGCCATGGTCGCGCCGAGCGAGAGCGAACCAGCGTCGCCCATGAAGAGTTCGGCCGGATGGACGTTGAACCATAGAAATCCAAATATTGCGCCGACCAGTGTGAAACAGAAGCGGGCAAGATAAACTTGATGTTGATTAAGAGCAATCATGGCATATGCTGCAAATGCGGTGGCGGAAATTAAACCAGCAAGGCCATCCAACCCATCGGTGAAGTTGACAGCGTTGGAAGCGCCGACAATGATAAATGCTGCAATGGGAACGTAATACCAGCCCAGATCGAAATCAAGGTGAACACCAGGGACGATGAGATCTGGCGAGCCAAGTATATACTTCAGCACTATGGCAGTGCCTACGCTTAACAGAACTTGGAAGAAGAATTTGGTGCGAGCGCGCATGCCTTCGCCCTTGCGTTTGCCGCGAATGCCTTCCCAATCATCAATCATGCCTAGAATGGCATAACCGACCATCACGATCATCGGGATCAGCACGGATCGCCCAATTCCACTCTGGGTAAAACCGATCAACGCCACCGCGTTCAGCAGTGCGGTCAGCAACAACACCGGAACGATGATCATCACGCCACCCATTGTGGGTGTGCCCATTTTTACGGCGTGATGTCCGGGCTCGTCCACGCGGATAAGTTTACCAATCTTGAAATAACGCAAAATACGCAGAAGCGGTCCGCCCCAGATCACGGTCATCATAAAAGATAGTCCTGCAAGGCTGAGAGCCAGGGAAACCTGTCTCATCATGACTGCACCTCCAAGGCGGCGGTGATGTTATCCATGCGCAAACCATGCGATCCTTTGAGAAGCACGATATCATCCTTTGATAAATTTTTTTGCAACCACTCAATAATCGGCTCAGCCGTCTCAAACTCTATGATGTGGATGGACTTTACTCCAGCGCGCCGGGCGGATTCCGCATAGGTGTGAGCGCGTGTGCCGAAAGTGATCAATATGTTGGCTACCTGTGCCACCCGCAAACCGACCATTTCATGTCCCTGACGTTCATAGGGACCAAGTTCCAGCATATCACCCAAAACTGCGATCTTGCGCGATCCCTGCATATCGCTCAAAAGATTTATCGATGCCAGCATGGATTCAGGCGAAGCATTATAGGTATCATCCAGGATCAATGCACCGGAATCAGAACGAACAGCGACTAAACGTAATTGTGTATGTCCTTCTCGCAGGCCGTCGAGGATTTCCTGCCAGGTCAAGCCTTCGACCAATCCAACTGCCGCGGCGCGTAGGGCTGTCTCTACGGAATGTCGTCCTATCATCGGAACACGTATGTGCATAGTCTCATGCTTGTAATGCAATTGAAATCGGATGCCTTCCAGCCCGAGACCTTCCACATGATCAGCCCATAGATGTGATTCGGGCGAAAGGCCATAAAAGAAGACGCGCGCTTTCGTTTTCTCTTCCATCTTTCGCACGAGCGGGTCATCGAAATTTAGAATAGCGGTTCCTTCCGGTGCGGGGGGCAGGGCTTGAACTAATTCCGATTTGCCGCGCGCGATGGCCTCTTGCGAGCCAGCGCGTTCCGCGTGAACCGTTCCAATGTTGCTGACCACTCCTACTTGGGGCAGGGCGATATTGCATAAAAGAGCAATCTCCCCGGGAACATAAAACCCCATTTCCAACACAGCTCGTTCATACCCCGAGCCGAGACGGAGGATCGTTAAAGGAAGTCCAATCTCGTTATTTAGATTTCCCGGACTTTTAAGTGTGCGATATCGTTCACTCAACACTTGAGCAATAACTTCTTTGGTTGTGGACTTGCCAACACTGCCGGTAATTCCAATGACGCGCAGATTCAATTTTCGGCGCCAGAAGCGGGCGATCTGTTGGAGTGCACTGGTTGTGTTATCCACGCGCAGGCAGAGCGGTAGGGTTAGATCGGGATGAGCGTCAGTGGATAAACCATGGCGCAAGTCGAGCGTCTGTGCAGACGCGTTTGCTGCGTGTTGAATTAAAGCAAAAGACGCCCCTCGCTTGAATGCGTCTTCTATGAAGTCATGGCCGTCCAATCGCTCGCCGGGAATGGCGACAAATAAAGAGCCGGGAATGGCTTGCCGCGAATCAATGATTGCCTCGGTGATCACGGCATTGGCATTCAGGTGCGTATTGGTCAAAGCTTCGATTGCGTCAGCAAGAGTAAGCATGTCTAATGTTGGGCAATTTGTAGACGAATATCGTCGGGTGGGATGTTCAGCATGAGAATGGTTTTCTGTGCCACTTGTGCAAATACGGGGGCAGCGGTTTCAGAACCCCAGATGGATGCGGAGGGTGATTCCAGCCAGACATAAATCATAAATCGTGGATCATCGATCGGACCCCAACCAATGAACGAGGCATTGGTTAGAGTAGGATCATAGCCACCCGGAACCGGGATTTGAGCCGTGCCTGTCTTGCCAGCAATTCTATAGCCCGGCACAGAAGCAAGCGAGGCTTCGTTTTCGATTGAAGTTGCCAATAACTGATCCAAGGTTTGGGCTGTATTCACCGATATGGGCGAGCCTGCATATTGAGCCGGAACATTGAATTGCCGTCCATCCCGTACCATGGCATATAAAACATGAGGCGTAACCATGCGGCTGTTATTTGCAATCGCTGAGGCGGCCATCATGATTTGAATTGGAGTTGCGGCAACGCCTTGACCAAATGCATTCGTACCGAGGTCTGAGGGCGACCAATCCGAATCACCTGGGGCCTTTAAGCGGCCCGCGGCTTCATCAGCCAGATCAATGCCCGTTAGATGTCCGAGGCCGAAGCGATTCATATATCCATAAAAATTTTGGGCTCCCATCTGCGATGAAATCCATGCCATGCAGACATTGAGCGAGTTTTGAATACAGCCTTCCATATCCTGCAGTCCCCAAGCCTCGTCATTCCAGTTCTTAATGGTTGCTCCACCGATCAAAATGGAACCTGTGTCAAGGAAAGTGGTGTTAGGTGTGACCGTGTTATTATCGAGTGCGGCGGCCATGGTAAGGATTTTCAACACAGAACCTGGTTCATACGGTGTACTGACCGCGAGGTTATATTCACTCGCGTTTTGATAGATGCTTGAGTAATTCCAGAATTGGTTAAGGTCCATGCGCGGGGTAGAGGCCATTGCCAGGATCTCACCATTGCGCGGATCCATGATAACGATCGTGCCGCCTTGCGCCCCGTATTTTGTAATTGAGTCATCCAGGATTTGTTCGGTAGCGGCTTGCAGATCGCGGTTGAGCGTTAAGATCAATGTCGTGCCATTGGGAACCTGTGGAATGTCTGCAGCTTGATTGGGGTCAACCGGCACCTTGACTTGGACTGGAGAACCTGCCAATAAGTCGTTGTATTTTTCTTCGATGCCAAAATAGCCGCGTCCTTCGTGGCTCACAAAGCCGATCACGTTGGATGCCAATGCCCCTTCAGGATAGGTCCTTTGAGGATGCGGAGTGAATTCGAGACCAGATAGGCTGCTTTGTTCGCCGGATGATGTTTGTTGATCGGCAGTAATCTTTATTTGTTCTAATGATAACGCTTTGTCCTCGTCCACATAATTTGCCAGGATAAGATACGTCAGGTTGCTGGGTGGATTTGCCATGAGGTTATAAAGATCGTCTGGATTTAAGCCAAGTTCCACGCCGACCGCTAGGGCGACAGCATGTTTATCTTTAACGTTTTTAAGTCCACGCCGATTTCGTAAACCGTTTTGTTTCCGGCTAACAGATGCCCGTTGCGATCATAGATCTCGCCGCGCTCCGGGTAAAACGTTTGAATCGTTTGAGCAAATTGAGCGGATTGTGCACGAAACGTGGCGGCTTCGGGGCTGTTTTGAATGTGGACAATTTGAAGGATGATGGAAAATCCAACCAAAGCCAGGACGATTGTAAGCGTCCAAGAACGCCACGCATATTGCTCTCTCATTGCGACGCTCCCATCATGCTTATGGATAATGGCGTGCGAAGACGTTGATCGAACCAGTCAAGCAAAGATTGGGTATATTCAGGTTGTATCGTTGGAGTGCTGGGTTGCAAAGAAGGCGCGGATGTAAGGATGGACGACGGAGAAGCAATATAGCCCGGGACAATGATAAACTGCACTTGGTTGGTTTGTAACGGTTGATAATTTAAGGCAAGAGCGCGTGTTTCCATTGCGCTATTCGATGTTAGCATCGCGATGTGAGTTTCCAGATCTGCGTTTGACTGCTGGACAGTAATAATTTCCGCGCTCAGGTTTTGCATGTCGCGGCCGGTGAGGGCAGCACGTGCAGTCACATCCAAATAGAGCGCGGCAATCATTGATAAACCTAACACGATCAATAAAAAGGCACTGATCCACTGGCGTTGGACTCGCCAGGGAGCTTGTTTATATGCATAATGGATAATATCTATTGTTCGTATCATAGTCTCTCTGCTACTCTTAATTTGGCACTGCGCGCCCGTGGATTGGTTTCGATTTCATCTGTACCGGGCGTGATAGGTTTACGGGTAATCTCTTTAAGCGTTGCATGGCGTTCAACTTCATAAATCTTTTCATAAGGCGGATTAATCCAATCCTTGCTTTCATGGCGGAAAAAATCTTTAACGATCCGATCTTCCAATGAATGGAACGAGATTACTGCCAGCCTCCCGCCCGGACGAAGGGCCTGCATTGCGCGGGGCAGAGCTTGTTCCAACACCGACAACTCATCATTCACTGCAATGCGGATTGCCTGAAAAGTCCGCGTTGCCGGATGAACCCGACTATGGCCCGGATATGCTTTCTTTACTATCTCAGCCAACCGCAAAGTTGTCATCACAGGCCTCGCTTCGAAAATCATCTTTGCAATCCTTTTTGCGCGCGGCTCCTCTCCATATTTAAAGAGCAGATTGGCGAGATCCACTTCGGGTGTGGCATTGATTAATTGCGCGGCGGTTAGACCAAGGTCTCGGTTGAAGCGCATGTCGAGTGGCGCATCAAATTGAAATGAGAAGCCGCGCTCTGGAGTATCCAACTTGCATCGAAGAGACTCCAAGATCAATCATGATTCCATCCACCGCGTCCCAGCCGAGATGCTGCATCGTTTCCAACAGGGAGAGATAGGAGGCCTGAACCAGAACAGCGCGCTTTCCGTAAGGAGCCAAGGTCTCACGGGCAAGTGCTAATGCCTGCGAGTCGAGATCAAAGCCAAGCAGACATCCCTCTGGTGCGCAGGCCTCCAAAATCCCGCGGGCATGTCCGCCCGCCCCAATCGTGCCATCGATATAGCGTCCCGGACTTTTGGGTTGCAACGCGTGTATAATCTCTTGGTAAAGTACAGGTTGATGCGATGTGGCCATGATCGCTGTAGAAACGATTTGATTCGTTCCTACGATTTGGACGACAAATTCAGCGTTGAGAAGCGCTGATTGTTCGCCTCGGTATCCTGGATTTGCTTCATTTGTTCATTCCAGGATACGGGCGTCCAGATTTCAAAATAATCGCCCTGTCCGGCCACAATTGCCTCGCCGTCCAGGTTTGCAAAGGTGCGCAGATTTTGCGGAACCAGAATGCGTCCGACTTTATCCGTCTCAACCGGATAAGCGTTTGCAAAAATCAGTCGGCGCAACAGGCGAGCATTTGGATCGGCCATGTTCATGGCATTGATGCTTTCATAGACCTGTTTAAAATAGGCGCTGGTCATGACCATCAGACAGCGATCAAAACCCTGTGTGATATAGGCGCCATCATCCAGCAACAGTTCACGAAAGCGCGCCGGAACCATAAGGCGGCCCTTTTCATCAAGGTTGTGCTGGAACTGGCCTAAGAACATGTGTGCTAAATCCTTTATAAATAGCAGAACGCCGGGCCGGCCGGCGTCTTCCACTTCTTACCACTTTCTCCCACATTGTACATGATATGTGGCAGGAATTCAAGGCTTTTTTTAAACATCTAACTATAATGATAGGACTAATATCGCATATGACTATGGAAAAATTGCCCATTTTTCCCATCTTGGAATCATCCCGTTGGAGCGATTACGAGCTGCTCGATAGTGGTGATGGCTTAAAGTTTGAACGCTTTGGGCCTTATACATTTATTCGCCCCGAGGTTCAGGCAATGTGGCATCGCAATTTGCCTGAAAATAATTGGTCTTCAGCTCATGCGATATTCCAACCTACAAATGAAGAAAGCGGCGGACATTGGCTGTTAAATAAAAAAATTCCCGAACGTTGGGAGATGAAATATGATTCGATCCGCTTTTGGGCTATGACAACCCCCGGTCGCCACCTTGGAGTTTTTCCTGAAACCGCTTCGCATTGGGACTATATAGCGGACTCCGTCCGAAAGGCAGATCGGCCCATAAAAATTCTCAATCTATTTGGTTATACCGGAATAGCATCATTGGTCGCGGCCGAGGCGGGCGCCCAAGTTACTCATGTGGACGCATCTAAGAAGTCCGTAACATGGGCGAGGGAGAATCAATCCCTATCAGGGTTGAACGATAAACCGATCCGATGGATTGTGGATGATGCGCTTAAGTTCGTTCAACGCGAAAGCCGGCGCGGCGCGCAATACGATGGCATTATTCTCGATCCGCCAAAATTTGGTCGCGGACCGAAAGGTGAAGTGTGGGAAGTCTATAAATCATTGCCGCATTTATTGGAATTGTGCTGTGCCGTTTTGAGCGATAAGCCTCTCTTCTTGGTAATTACTGTATATGCCGTCAAAGCTTCTGCCATCCATCTTGGGCAGGCTTTGCAAGCTGTGATGCCAAAAAGCAAAGGAGCTGTGGAAAGCGGAGAATTGGTAACGCGCGAGAAATCCGCGGGACGATTACTGTCGCAGGCTGTGTTTGCGCGCTGGTCAAGTTAAAGACCTTTCAAGGTAGGCACTTATGGATCTTTCTAAGCAACTAAGCGAATCTTTTGTCAGACACTTTGGTGAAAAACCCTCTTTGGTCGTTCGCGCACCGGGACGCGTGAATTTGATCGGGGAACATACCGACTATAACGATGGATTTGTTTTGCCGATGGCGATTGATCGAGCCATATGGATTGCAGTTCGTCCAAGTATGGATCGCTTCGTGCGAATCCATTCCCTGGACTTTGAGTCGGAGGCGGTTTTTTCGTTGGATGATCTCAAGAAGGAACAAGGTTGGGCGGAATATCTTAAAGGCGTTGCATACATTTTGCAAGCAGAAGGTTGCGAATTATCCGGCTGGGAGGGCATGATGATGGGGAACGTACCGCGTGGCTCCGGTCTCTCTTCTTCAGCCGCAGTGGAACTGGCTACCGCACGCGTTTTTGCCTCAGTTAGTAATCTCAAATGGGATGCAGCTTATATGGCGCGCGTCGGTCAACGTGCAGAGAATCAATGGGTGGGAGTCAATTGTGGCATCATGGATCAAATGGCGAGCGCGGCTTGTAAAGAAGGCCACGCACTTTTTCTGGATTGCCGCTCGCTTGAGATACAACATGTTCCGTTACCCGATCATGTCGCGATCGTTGTGATGGACACGTCCACGCGGCGCGGGCTGGTGGATTCGGCTTATAACGAACGTCGTTCACAATGTGAAGAAGCAGCCCGCTTCTTTGGTGTGAAGGCGCTACGAGATGTCAGCCTGGAAGAATTTGAAAATAGAAAATCAGGACTTAGGGAAGTCGTGATGCGCCGCGCTCGTCATATCATCATGGAGGATCAGCGTGTGCTCGATGCCATGCAAGCCATGCTAAAGAATGACGTGGTTCGATTGGGAAATTTGTTGAATGCAGGCCATATCAGTCTGCGAGATGACTTTGAAATTACAAACGAGGCGTTAAATCAAATCGTTGAAGCCGCGCAGATGCAGTCAGGTTGTTATGGTGCACGTATGACTGGAGGGGGATTCGGCGGCTGTGCCATCGCGTTAGTGAACGCAGACAAAGTCGTTGCCTTTGTTGATTCGGTGGAGAAAGTTTATCGAGAGAAATCCGGAATTGAGCCGCAAATCTATGTTTGCAAAGCCAGCGCAGGCGCAAGCATAGTTAGCTGATAAAAATAAAACGTCCCGCTTGGATTTATGCGGGACATTTTATTATTTATACACTGCGCTTGGCAGTTTCTTTCTTTATGGTTTGGCGTCGGGCCTGCGGCTTCACTTCCTGTTTCACCAGTTCACGCTTGCTGACAATTTGCGGTGTGATCCGCAGTGCCTCTGCCTGACGCTTCAAAGCGGAGCGGATGATGAGTTCCATGAAACCCTGATGGCCTACCGGATCGTTCAACAAGCAGAAATCTGCAGAACCTGCGTCATTAGGAGGATAGAAGATGCCGCAGTTCGGATTGATCTCAAGCATATAGAATTCGCCGTCTGCGCCCAGTCGAAAGTCGCAACGTGCATATCCATTGCCTTTTAGTGCTTGAAAAATCTTGATGGTATATTCCCGCAGACGTTTATCGTAATCCGGGTCGGTCACAATCGCCACGCTCATCTTATTATAGTCAACCCATTTTAGATTATAGTGTTTGAACGATTCGCCTTCTGGGAAAAGAAATTCAACCGGCTTGAACGAAATGATATGCGTGGGATCATCTGGATCTTCCGTGGCTAGGCAGGTAAATTCGCGGCCCTCAATGAATTCTTCAATCAGCGCACGACCATCATCTTTCATGGTGATTGTGGCTTGAGTCTTCAAATCTTCCACATTCATCACACGAGATTCTTTGCGAATGCCAAAGCTGGCATAACCATGTGCCGGCTTGACCAGCATCGGAAATCGCAAAGTGCGCGCGGCGCGTTCCACGTCCGCCATGGATTTGACAAAGGTGGAGGCAGGTGTAGACACACCGACCCTCGCCGCGGCCCTCTTCATTTCCTGACGCGTTGGATCGAAGAAAGAAGAATCTGCGCCAGTGAAAGCCGCGCCCAGTTTTTCCAACGCCTTTACTAATTGAATCGCTGAAACTGGTTCATCCGGCGTACCATCGCAAAGATTGAGGAACACATCTGCACCATCGTCCATCAAAGCTTTGATTTGTTCTTCCACGTTGGTGGGTTGCACAACATGATGCCGCCACTGCCTGCCTTCCAAATGGGGCGATGGATCATATGGAGGATCGTTCTCTTCAGCGATACTGCTCAAAACACAAATGTACATTTCATTGCTCTCTTTGTTGATTGAATCAATTGGTATTGCGAATTAATTTGATATTGATCATTGATGATGAATTGATTCAATTAAGTTCATCTTGCTTATCATCATTCGTATATTACCGCCATATATGGAAATATACAAGGTTTTAGACCCATATGTAGGCTTAAAATATTCTAGTCAACCCAATATTTGTTGGATTGATATTTTTGATTGCAATATGGCATCCAGCGTGATTCTTTAACGTTCCTCAATTTCTTTAACATTCGTCGAGGACCCTTTATCGGATTGATGCATTTGAATTAAAAGCAATCACCGATTTCATTTGAAATCGGTGATTGCTGGATCGCTAATTTATAAATTTGATTGATTTTATTTTTGGGTTTGAATTTGAACGTCGGCGCTCATGCCCCATATCAAGCTTGGAGGCTGTTGATCCAAAGCAATGGTTACTTTAAAAACCCAGTCGCCGTTATATTTTGTGGCCTTCGGCGCAATCGCAATGACCTTGCCGCTGAAATCCTGATTCAAGGCTTTGACATGCACCATCGCGGTCTGGCCGGTTTTTACATAAGCGATCTCACGTTCGCTTAGGTCAGTTGTTTCTATGTGTAGATGATTTAAATCACCAATTACCACTGCAACTTGATTCGGTTGGACGAGTTGTCCCGGCACAACATTAATCGTTACAACCGCTCCATCATAAGGAGCCGTAAGCGTGCCCTCGTTAAGTGTGGCTTGCGCGAGCTCCAATGCGGCTTGTGCAGACTTAAGTTGTGCCGCGGCTTGATCTCGATATTCGAGTAATGGTTCGAGATATATCGGATGACCGCTATGATAAAACCATTTGTATGGATAATTCATAAGATCGACTTTAGCCTGTGCGGAACGAATTGCATCTTTAGCGGCGGCAACGGAAAAACTGAGATCGGGCGTATTGAGCACCACTAGGGTTTGCCCGGCTTTGACTTGATCGCCTTCCTTTATATCCACTTCTTGGACTTGAGCCGAGATGAGGAATCCCATTTGCGATGTTTGAGCGGGAACTACATTTGCAGAAGCCGAAACGATTCCGTTTGAAGAAATGAACGAATGATCGGGCGTGGGCGAGGCCAATGGGGTTGCGGCCGCTGTCGGTGTCGGAGTGGATGCACATCCTGTCATCAGGATAGTCAGGATCAGAACCGTAGTCCAATAAAAATGTTTCATGGTTTGATTCCGGTCACGGGTCAATTCCCCGTCTGGATGGTCACATCGGTGGTCATTCCCCATAATAGACCCTGCGGCTGCGTATCCAGTTGGATGGTCGCTTTATAAACCACGTCGCCGCCAACAGTTGTGGAAATACGAGCCAAATCGCTCACTTTGCCGGTGAATTGTTTATTTAAAGCCGCAATCGAAACGGTCGCAGTTTGTCCCACTTTGACATTGGGCGCATCGCGCTCGCTTAAATCAGTTGTTTCAATTTGGAATTGGGAGAGATCGCCCATGATGATAACAATTTGTCCGGGCACAACGGTTTCAGCGGGAGATAGATCGACCTCTGCGATGGTTCCGTTAAATGGAGCGCTCAATGTCGCCTCGGTGAGTGTGGCTTTTGCGGAATCGACGATAGCTTGTGCGTGATCCACATCCGCTTGAGCCCCATCAAGATCCTCCTGCGATGTCGTCCCCAAACGCCTCAAGAGATCAACCTGAGTCTGGGCCTTGGCGACATCGGCCTCATCTTCCCGAACTTGAGCCTCCTGCACGGCTGTGTCCAGCGTTGCCAGAGGTTGGCCTGCAGTAACTAGGTCGCCTGCCTTGACTTCAACTGTTTTTGCCACACCAGTCAATGGAAAGCTCAATTGAACGTGTTGCACGGGGACGACCTGTCCCGAGGCGGATACCGTGTTTGATGCCGCCGCAGGGTTGGAGCTTAGCACCACAGTCGGGATGGCTGTAGGCGTGGCAGTTGAACCGCATGCGGTCAAAACTACCGCAATAATTAAAGAGAGTGCATAGCTGATTGATTTCATCTTTTCTCCTGCCACAATTCTATTGGGAGCGACTCTCTTTTTCTATCAGACCGTCGTGCAGGGTCACAACTCGACGTGCATAGTTGACCACACGTGGATCATGCGTTGCAAATACAAATGTAACGCCGGTTTCCTTGTTCAGCTTCTGCATGATTTCCATGACCTGTTTGCCGTTCGCGGTATCGAGATTAGCGGTCGGTTCATCGGCGAGAATCAAACTTGGATGGGATGCCAATGCACGAGCCACTGCGACGCGTTGTTGTTCACCACCGCTCAATTGATCGGGGCGGTGATGCATACGGTCGGCGAGCCCTACTGATTCAAGAAGCTGGTTCACACGTTCACGCCGTTCGCTCGGAGTGTGATGATCCAAGAGCAGTGGCATCTCGACATTTTCATATGCCGTCAGCGTTGGAATAAGGGCGAAGAACTGAAAGACGAAACCCAAGGCACTCTTGCGCAGGTCCGCCCGCTGGTTCCGATTCAGTTTCGTAACATCTGTCCCATTGATAAGAACTTTTCCGCTGGTTGGCTGATCGAGACATCCCAGCAGTTGGAGCAAAGTTGTCTTGCCCGAACCCGATGGACCAATGAGTGCAGTGAATTCTCCGTTTTCAATTGTCAGATCAACGCCGCGCAAAGCGCGCGTTTCCACTTCGCCGATCTTGAATGTTCTAGTTACGTTCTCAACTTTTGCGACTTCCATTTTTTTCTCCTTATTCACTCAATTTCTTCCGAAAAAGATTAGAGTGAAGGGTTTTATTTTCCGTGCAGCGCCTCAATCGGCTCGAGCCGAGCCGCGAGGATAGCGGGATATAACGATGCGATCAAGGTGATCACCAGTGCAATGAAGGTGAGAGTGATGGTATCGCTCGGCGTTAGCATTGCATAAATCCTGTCGCCAAGCAGGAACTGGTAGTTTGTCCCAATATCTCCAATATAAAAACCGACCTTTGCAAAGTATGCACAAACCAGCCAGCCTAATACAACTCCAAATGCAATGCCTGCGATTGCCAGCATGCTTGCTTCCGCAAGGAACAAGCCCATGATACGTCGGCCCTTCATGCCAATCGCGGCCAGGATTCCGATCTCGCGCGTGCGTTCATAAACAGCCATGATCAATGTGTTCACAATGACAGTAGCTGTAATCGCAAGCACGATCAAATAAATGAGAACCATATAACCATTGGCAAGTTGTTCAGTTTCCAGAACCAGATCATTCATGGTCTGCCAGGTCAGAACCTGGTAACCGGGCGAGGCCAACGCCGCGGCAACCGAGTTGGATAGATCGCGATTATCCAGCATGATAAAGATCGTGCTAGCGTGGTTTTGCGTGGCCGTGAAAACTTGAGCCTTGGCAAGCGGCATGAAGATCGTGCTTTGATCGTAAGCAGGTGTGTTGGTGGAAAAGATTCCGCGCACGATAAATGTCTGTTCATTGATATCGCCGTTAGCGGTATTGGCGGAGAGGTCGATCTGGTCTCCGACTTTCACGCCAAGTTTTTGTGCTAGCGCCTGACCCATCAGGATTCCATCTTGATCATCGGGCGTGATGAAATTTCCGGCGACCATTCCCTGGACGATGGGTGCGTTCGCTGGTGAGGCTGGATCAATGCCGTATAGTTGAACGCCGATTGCTTCACTGCTGGTGTTGATGATCCCGGTGGCAAATAGACGCGGCGTGGCAATCGTCACATGCGGAATGCTTTTGATTTGCGCCGCGACTTGATCTGGATTGGCGACCAGGTCTTGCCATTTGAGACTGCTCTTCTCTTCCACATAGGATGCGGCTCTCACTTGCAAATTTCCGCTTTGCAATGCGATCGTCGTTTGCATCGCTCCTTGCATTTCACCATTGACAACTCCGGCAATAAATAGAAGGAGCGCCAACCCAATGGAAACCGCTAGTGCAGAAAGAATGGATCGGCGGCGATTGCGATTCAAGTTCCGGTAAGCCATCTTGAAAATTTGAAACATATTGATCTCTCTTTAATTTTTTCTAAACGTAATGTAAAGCTTCGGCAGGTTCGTGTCGAGCTGCTTCACTCGCCGGATAAAGGGCGGCAAGGATTGCTACGATGAAAACTGGCAAAGCTCGATTCAAGAAATTTTCTATTCCGAGGGTGGGATAAACTCTTCCGCTGATCAAAGCCATATAAACGGAGATGCCAGATAATTGACCGTAATCAATTCCGACCATGCCCAAAAGGCCGTTCAAGATCAACCCCAAAACGAATCCGGCGGCGATTCCAACCAGGCCGAGCATGGCGCCCTCTAAAACGAACATCGTCATAATCTGACGCGGCTTGAGTCCCATTGCTCCCAGCAAACCAATTTCACGCGTCCTTTCGTAGACCGCCATCAACAACAGGTTGAGAACGCCGATGCCCGCGATTAACATGATGATGATGCTAAAGATTTCCATTACACCATTCTTGGCGCTGATTGCTTGTTGCAGGTCCGGAAAACTTTGTGCCCATGATTCAACCTCATCACCATGCAGGGCAGGAGTCAGCGCCGCCATGACGGCTGGTTCTTGACCGAGTTGCTTCAGAGTGATCACAATTTCAGTGGACTGGTTGGGTAGATCGTAAAGACTTTGTGCCTCTGCCAAAGAGATGTAGACAGTCTCTTTCTCGATCGTGGGTACGCCGATATCGTAGATTCCCCCAACCGTCATACTGCGTTGCCGCATCTGCTGATGAGTCGAACGCCCCACCAGCGTAATCTTGTCGCCGACTTGAACATTCATCAATTCTGCAAGTCCGCGTCCAATAAAGACCACGTCTTGATCATTGCCGGTGAGATAACTTCCAGACGTAATATGTTGCGCGATCGGACTTAGCGGCCCTTCTTTCTCCGGCTCGATGCCAGTAATGGTCACGGAGAAAGCTCCTTCGCTATTGGTAGCTAATCCGCCGGTGTTGATGCGTCGCGTCGCGGCCACCACATTCGGAATCGATTGTGCGGCTTGGATCATTGCTAAATCATTCGCCACCGGTAGCAGCGGCAAGCTATCGGCCTTTTCAGTATATCCCGCCGCGTGCACGCGGATATTTCCTCCAAGCACTTTAATCGCGTTGCCGTAGATGGCTTGTGTAAATCCGTCCATCAAGCCGTCGTACATCATCATCATTGCCAATCCAAGTCCCATCGCCACTACAACGATCACAGTTCTTCGACGGTGTCGCCAGATATTGCGCCATGCAAGACGCAGGTAAAGTAACATTTTTCTCCTTTTATTCAGAACTAATTGATCCAGACTCGAATCAAATCATCATCCATTAATAACAATGAACCTGCAGACGCGCCTAAGACACGTTCCAGCGCATCGGTATAAGCTGCAACGGCTTTCTGAATGATGCGGAATCTCTCCTCACCACTCAAATTTATAGTTCCAGCTTCCTGACCCAAAATAATTTCACCAAATTTGTCCCCCAACCCTAAAATGAGATACAAACTGATCTCGGTCGCCTGCCCGGGGAAAGGAGTGGATAACGTCCCCTCATGGATACCCTGTTGAATCACCTGTGAAAAAGATGGGGCCACCCGCTGGAGCATTTTGGCAAACATCTTCTGGCGGGTGATGGAATTTTCATCCGAATACCAGATGCGCAAGATCGCCAGCATGTAATCCTTTTGGGCGTTTTTCCACTGGACAGCAGCGCTGAAATAACGGCATAGTTTTTCCAAAGCGGGCAGGGCGGGGTCATCCAATATCGGGAGAAATGTTGCTTCGGCTTCATCGCCCATTCGATCAATCAGTGCCTCCAGCAGGGCAGGCTTTGAGTCGAAATAGTGATAAAAAGCGCCTTTCGAAATTTTCATCTCATCTAGAATATCTTGGATAGACATCTCCTCATATCCTTTTGTATAAACCAGCTTGCGGGCAGCTGCAAGAATTTCGTTGCGCCGAGCAGCGTAATCATCTTCTTTTACAACTCTGGGCATATTATCCTTTTAATAAACCGACCGTCGGTTTATTAAAAGGATAATACTTCCCTTTGGCCGTTTTAGTCAAGTATGAAATTAAAGAAAAGCATCACGAAAGGATCAAGATAATGGGGTGAATATAACAAATTACGCTTCGCGGTCTTTTTCAGTTGGCTCAAGCCTAAAGAATCCTACTCTTTCTCCGATCTTTTTCATCAATAATCCCGTGCGCCAAAAGGCGACCGCGGCCATGCCGTGTGCCATCACTGCAAATAATGGCGGCGTTTGATATGTGTAATATGTCCAGCATTGACGCGTGGTGCCCCAAAGTTCTAGAAAATAACCAAGTCCGGTTCCGGCGATAAAAACCAGAAAAGTGAGTCGATAATCGGGTGGGGTAAAAATAAGCAGTGCACAAAGCAATAAAGCTAAAACTGTGTATGGCTTATTGAGGGTGGGCGATACAAAAATCAGCATCAGCCCATAGAACGATACAAAGATCATCCAATAAAGGATTTGATAAGTGCGCTTGCTTTCTTTTGGCAGAACATAACTGAGCGCGCGTGTGATACGGTCAATCGATAAAGTGGCAATCGGCCAAGCCGGGATAATCCAAAGGGGAGGCCGTTCGCTGGTGTAGTAGAACCAAAGATTGGTCTGTGTACCCCACGCTTCGATCACGAGTTCGCCAACGGTCGCGACTAGAACGATCAATCCATCGGTGCGAAGGTCAGCGTGTGCAACGATGGTCAATGACATGAATAAGAAAATTCCAATGAGGAGCCAATCGATATAAAGCCACCATGCGCCTTTCCAATCTATATAATCAAGATATTCCTGAGCCAGCGGCCACCAAACGTAGATAATAAGACCGATGACCATCAAAAAACCGCTTAGCAAAATAGCTGAAGCGCGTGTCCAGCGAATAAGGGGAGGAAGTTTTTGCACAATGAAATTATATCGAATCCTCCCACAGATTGAAATTATTCTTTAAGCAATAGTCTGTTATAATTCACTTAGTTGGTTGTGACAACATACTAACTTTCCTATGAAATCTTTCAATACGGCGGATCAGGCTTTTGTTCGCGAATTGAACTTATCATCGGTTCTTCAATTAATATTAATACATAACGAAGTGCCTCTTTCGCGTGCTCGGTTGGCCGCTGAGTCAGGATTGAATAAATCCACTGTATCTAGTTTGGTGGAAGATTTGCTTGAGCGCAATCTTATTCATGAAGCCGGAATAAACTCAACTGGGACTGGACGTCCGGCAATGTCAATAGAAATCAATCCGGAGGCGGGTGGGATTATCGGTGTGGAATTGGGAGTGGATTTCGTTGCAATTGTCTTGACTGATTTTATGGGTAAGATTCTCTTTAGAAAAAACGTTGCTGCTGACCCGGCAACTTCGCAGGAAAAAACTTTCAATCAAGCCTTTCAGCTTATCGATGAGGCCGTTCTTTTTTGCCATGATGTGGGTTATCGAATATTGGGTCTTTCTTTTGCCATCCCGGGAACGGTTGAACTAAATGAAGGTCTCCTGATTTTTGCTCCTAATTTGAATTGGCATAATACCCCTATTCGAAAAATCTTTTCTGAGCGTACCGGCTTGAAAGTTTTTGTCGAAAATGACGCCAACGCAGCGGCAGTTGCTGAACATCTATTTGGCGTTGCACAAAAACTTAACGATTTCATTTTCGTATTTGCCGGCGTGGGGTTGGGAGGCGGCTTGTTCCTCAATGGCCAGCTTTATCGCGGCAAGGGCGGTTATGCGGGCGAAATTGGGCATACCTCCATTATGGCCGAGCCTTTTCAGTTACCCTGTCGTTGTGGCAATCTTGGTTGTTGGGAAACATATGCAAATCAAGAATTGATAATTTGGCGTATGCAATCACGTTTAGGTGACAAGCAAAAAGCACCACTTTCTATTTCGCTGATTAAGAAAGTGGCTGATGAGGGTGATGAAGATGCGATCGAGTCCATTGCGGAAGCTGGAACGGCAATGGGGATCGGCCTTGCAGCTTTGGTAAATATCTTCAATCCCGAAAAAGTTATCATTGGGGGCCCGATCAGTGTGGTAGGTGAGTATCTCTTACCGTCCGTCCAAAAGAGCGTGAATAAATATTCCATGGCTGAAATTGCTGTTCAGACCGAAATAAGTCTTTCCAAATTTGGCACCGATGCGAGCTTGGTCGGGGCCGCAGCGATGGTAGTGGATGACATACTTAGAAATCCGACTCATATTGAAAGGAGGTGATGAGATTCTCAGGAGTAAATTGATTTGGCCCTCAGTGTTTTTATGTTCGACTCTAAAATAACAGGAGATGAATGCTATGTCCAAGAAAGTGTGGTACATGGTACAACCTAAGAGCTGTACTGATCGTGCCCGCCACGATTCTTTCCGCATGCGGTACATCAGCAACTACAGCACCAGCTGCTTCTTTTTTGGTTTGATGGCTGGAGTAACTCGAGGGTTAATAAAAGAATATAAGACACTTAGCTTATTCTTAACTTTGTGCGATTGACAAAGGTCCGTATTGCTGTATAATATAGTTAGTTGTGTTTCGCAACTTATTCCCTATATGATAAGAAAATTCAGCAGGCCATATCTTTCTTTGTGAGTTGAGATTATTCCCGGTTTCGTGACTAATGTATACTAAATCTCATATTTTGACTTCTATCATCTGTCTTGGCAAAGGCCCCGAATCAGTCCGCTGCCGCGAAATTTGTTATATCTTGCTTAAGCTGGAAGGGAGGTGATGCGCCACTAAAATATTTAGACTGTTTTGCCCCTAATTGTTTCTATCTATAACTATTCAATAAAAGGAGAAGAATATCATGAATAAAAAGTTTTACGGCCTGCTTGCCATCGTCATGGCAGCGGCATTTGTACTTTCGGCCTGCGGCTCCGCTGCGACCCCCACTGCGGCCCCTGCCACTGCAATGCCCGCTGCAACTACTGCAGCTGCAATGCCCGCTGCAACTACTGCAGCTGCAATGCCCGCGGCTGGTAAGATCGCTTTATTACTGCCGGAGACCAAGACTGCCCGTTATGAGGCCGATGATCTACCCATGTTCAAGGCTGAGTTGACCAAAGATGGTTACGATGTAACCAACATGATTTACAGCAATGCGAATCAGGATGCATCTGCCCAGCAACAACAGGCTGAAGCCGCTTTGACCAATGGCGCCAAAGTTTTGGTACTCGACCCGGTTGACTCCGCTGCTGCCGCCGCTATCGCTGACGCAGCCGCCCAGCAAAAAGTTCCGGTCATTTCCTATGATCGTTTGATCACCGGTTCGAAAAACGTCAACTATTACATCTCCTTCGATAATGTCCAAGTTGGCAAGCTCCAGGCCACTGCATTGATGACCGCGTTGAGCGGTGTCACGAATCCGACCATTGTCATGATCAACGGTTCCCCGACCGACCACAACGCTTCATTATTCAAGCAGGGTGCACATAGTGTGTTCGATCCGTTGGTTACTGCTGGTAAGTTAACCATTGCCAAGGAATATGACACGCCAGATTGGAGCCCCGATCAGGCTCAGACCGAAATGACGCAAGCACTCACCGCTTTGAACAACAAGGTGGACGGTGTTTATGCAGCCAATGACGGTACTGCAGGTGGTGCTTTTGCTGCAATGAAGGCCGCTGGCATTACAACCTTCCCGCCCCTGACTGGTCAGGATGCACAGGTTGATGGTATTCAGCGTATCATCAGCGGTGAGCAATACATGACCGTCTACAAAGCTTTCCTGCCCGAAGCCAATGCCGCTGCTGATTTGGCTTATGATCTTGCCACTGGTACCACTGTACCTTCCACGATGGTAACTGGCACGACCAACAACGGAAGTGTTGATGTCCCATCCATTCTGCTAACCCCGGTTGCAGTGACCAAGGCAAATGTCGAAACCACTGTTATCGCTGATGGCTTCTGGAAAGTATCCGATATCTGCACTGCCGACTTCGCAGCTGCTTGTACAGCCGCTGGTGTAAAGTAGACATACAGCGAAATTGAAGTAAAATCAGAGTAAATTCTCAATAAAGCAACGGCAGGAAGCATATGCTTCCTGCCGTTGAGCTAGCAGAGGTGTTATGCCGGAATCATCTTCTCAAGTTCCTATCCTTGAATTGCGAGGTGTCAGCAAACGGTTTGGCGCGGTGCAAGCGTTATCAAATGTTAATTTGGAAGTATATGCTGGTGAGGTTGTAGGCTTGGTTGGCGATAATGGCGCGGGAAAATCCACGCTCATTAAATGTGTGGCAGGGATTCATCCCGCTGACGATGGCGAGATCTGGTTTGAGGGGCGAAGAGTCAATATCCAGAATCCGAAGGACGCGGCTGATTTAGGAATCCAAACGGTTTATCAAGATTTGGCCCTCTGTGACAATTTGGATGTGGTCGGTAATCTGTATCTGGGACGCGAGCAAACGTCCCGTCTACCGCTTGATGAAGTTACGATGGAGAAGCGCTCGCTCGAAGTCCTCCATAACCTTTCTGTTTCCATTCCTAGCGTTCGTACAATTATTGCTTCGCTTTCTGGCGGCCAGCGTCAATCGGTTGCCATTTCGCGCGCGGTGATGTGGAATTCCAAACTTGTCATTTTGGATGAACCCACCGCGGCCTTGGGCGTCTTGCAATCCAAGCAGGTCTTGAAACTGATCAGGAATTTGCGTGAGCAGGGGCTGGCGGTAATTGTCATCAGTCATAACCTGGTGGATATATTTGAAGCGGTCGATCGCATCAGCATATTGTATCTTGGCCGCAATAATGGCGTGTTCAATGTGCATGGCACCAGTCAGGAGCAAATCGTGGCGGCCATTACGGGTGCGGAATTTGGAAATAACAATCAGGAAACTGCACAGAGTCAGGGACGCAAAGGAGGATCGTCGCGATGAGCACTATGTCAAATGATCCACGGCTTATGTCGGAAGAATCCGGAAGTTTACTTCAAAGATGGTGGCAGCGCTTCCGTCAATCGGATTTGGGCCCGCTTCCGATTATATTTGGCTTGGTCGTCATCTGGCTCGTTTTCCAGCATTACAATGACAAATTTCTCTCGCCTCTCAATCTGACCAACTTGTTGGCTCAAATTTCCGCTTTGGGCACCATTGCCGTTGGTGCTGTATTGGTATTGCTGTTAGGCGAAGTGGATTTATCGGCCGGCGCGGTCAGCGGCTTGTGCGCGGCGATTATGGCTGTCTTGAACGTCAAGTACGGTGTTCCGGGTCCTATCGCGGTGCTGGCGGGTCTGTTGGCTGGCTTGGCTGTCGGGCTATTCCAGGGGATTTGGGTCACTCGCTTCAAAATTCCTTCGTTTATCATAACGCTTGCTGGACAAATTGGATGGATCGGTGCGTTGTTGTTTGTGCTGGGCGAGACGGGCACTGTGAACTTGCGCGATAACTTTATCGTTGGCTTGGCGAGTACGTTCCTCAAACGCGATGTGCATAACGGGGAATTGTATTCGTGGATCGTTGGAATCCTCTTCATTGTTATATTTGCTGTAAGCTTTATTTGGGAACGTCAGCGCCGCAAAGAGGCAGGCTTGCAATTCAGATCCATTGGCGGACTCATTTTTCAAATTGCCGTCGTGGCAGTGTTGGTGATCGGGATGCTGCTGATCACAAATGCCGATCGCGGCCTGCCGTCCGCGATGGTCTTCTTTATAGCTATTCTGGTTCTTTTTGATTTCATCACTCAGCGCACGGTCTTTGGGAGACATGTGTATGCCGTCGGCGGTAATCCGGAAGCGGCGCGGCGTGCCAGTATCAACGTGAACATTGTACGTATTTTAGTCTTTGGGTTGGCCTCCACCTTGGCGGCTTTTGGAGGAATACTGGCGGCCTCACGTTTGTTGGCAGTCAACCAATCCTCAGGTGGAAGCGATCTGCTTTTGGATGTTATCGCTTCCGCAGTGATTGGCGGCACCAGTTTGTTTGGCGGACGCGGCACAGTATGGTCTGCGTTGCTAGGTGCCTTGGTGATCGGTTCGATCTCCAACGGCATGGATTTGCTGGCTTTGCCTTCGCCTATCAAGTTTATGATCACCGGTGGCGTTTTGCTAGCTGCTGTGACCATTGAAGCTATTTCACGTCAGCGCCGTGAATCCGCTGGGCGGTGATGATTTTTACGAAGCAAAAAATTGGATGTAAAATGGATACGGCCAACACCGTATCCATTTTTGTTTAGGAGCAAATATGCAATATCGTTCACTTGGAAGAACTGGCTGGAAGGTTTCAGCCATCAGTTTTGGGGCGTGGGCAATCGGCGCGGATTGGGGCACAGTCAGCGATAAAGATTCGCTTGCCGCTTTGAACCGCGCCATTGAATTCGGCGTGAACTTCATCGATACGGCTGACGTTTACGGCGATGGAAGAAGCGAGCGCCTCGTTGCACAACTAAAGCAGGATCGGCGCGAAAAAATCTTCATTGCCACCAAAGCGGGGCGTCGTCTCAGTCCGCATACAGCGGATGGGTACAATCGAAAGAATCTGACGCGCTTCATCGAGCGCAGTTTGAAGAATTTAAAAACAGATGCGATTGACCTTTTACAATTGCATTGCCCGCCGACCGAAGTCTATTATCGTCCGGAAGTGTTTGGCGTTCTCGATGATCTGGTCGCCCAAGGGAAACTGCGTCATTATGGCGTGAGCGTGGAGAAGGTGGAAGAAGCACTTAAAGCCATTGAATATCCGAACGTGAAAACTGTGCAGATCATCTTTAACATATTCCGCCAGCGGCCTGCGGAATTATTTTTTGAGCAGGCCAAGAAGCGCAAGGTCGGCATCCTTGCGCGCGTCCCTTTGGCAAGCGGAATGCTCACTGGAAAAATGAAGCCGAATACAAAATTTGAATTTAGCGATCATCGCAAGTACAATCGTCACGGTGAATCATTCGATCGCGGCGAAACGTTTTCCGGCGTGGATTATCGCAGCGGTTTGGATGCCGTTGAAGAAATCAAACGCCTCGTTCCGCATTCAATGACGCTGACTCAATTTGCCTTGCGCTGGATTCTGATGTTCGATGCGGTGACCTGTGCCATTCCGGGAGCTAAAACACCGGTGCAGGCCGAAGAAAATTTTGGCGCCGCGGATTTTCCATCGCTTTCAAAGAAGACGATGTCCGATGTTAGAAAAATCTATGATGAACGGATTCGTGAATCGGTTCATCACACTTGGTGAAAACTATGGCTGATAAAATTTTGCACTGGGGATTACTTTCGACCGCGAGAATCAATGCGTGCCTAATTCCGCCGCTCAATGCCTCCAAACGGAACCGGTTAGCGGCTGTCGCTTCGAGAAGCCAAGCCACCGCCGACGCGTACGCGCGCGAGTGGAAAATTCCGCGCGCGCTTGGAAGTTATGATGCCTTGTTGAATGCCCCTGAAATTGATGTGATCTATAATCCGCTTCCGAACAGCTTTCACGCCGAATGGACGATCAAAGCTTTGCGCGCTGGCAAACACGTTTTGTGTGAAAAGCCGATGGCGCTGTCCCTTGCGGAAATGGATGCCATCAAAGCCGCATCAAAGGAAACCGGCCGCGTGGTGGCGGAAGCGTTCATGTATCGCCATCATCCGCAGACGTTGAAGGCCAAAGAGCTGATGGCTGACGGTTCACTTGGAAAGTTGCAATTGGTCAAAGGCTCGTTTACTTTTATGCTGAAGCATGAAGGTGATGTGCGGCTTGATAAGGAATTGGGCGGCGGAAGCATTTGGGATGTCGGATGTTATCCGATCAGTTACGCGCGCACGATGATCGGCGCGGAACCGCTCGAAGTGTTCGGCTGGCAGGTCACAGGTCCGACTGGAATCGATATGTCGTTCATTGGACAGATGCGATTCCCGAATGATGTCCACGCCCAGTTTGATTGTGGCTTCGCGTCGCCCGAACATTCGTTTATCGAAATTGTCGGCACCGAGGGAACGCTGAACGTTCCCGTCCCGTTCCAGCCCGGCAAAAAGGAAAAGATTTATATTACGCACGGCAAGAAGACCGACACGATTGAGATCAAGGGCCAGGAACTTTACATCGGTGAAGTGGAAGATATGGCGGATGCGATTTTGCTGGGCAAGCCGTCGCGCGTCAGTTTGGATGATAGCCGCGTCAACACCGCAACGATACTGGCATTGCTCAAATCAGCGCAAAGCGGAAAAGTCGTTGCCCTTTGAACTTTCCCTTCAGATAAACGGCAGGAGAGAAGTTCGACGATGAAACCAATCATCAAGACCCTCCTGCAACGCATGGTGCGTTCTGCGATTGCAAAAAGAAATGCGCAATTTGAAGATGGCATCTATGTAGGGCTGGCTGGCTCGGGTTCTCCACTGCCGGATTTTCATCGTGTCGGTTCATGCATCGCCGTGCTGGCTGGGAAACATTTCTTTGTAGTGGACGCGGGCGAAGGCAGTACCCGTAATGTTTTGCTGATGAACTTGCCGCTCATCCGCGCCGATGCAGTGTTGTTGACTCACTTTCATTCGGATCACATCGCGGACTTGGGCGAGATGATGCTTCAACGCTGGGCAGGTGGTGGACAAAAAACTCCTATAGATGTGATTGGACCAGCGGGCGTGGAACGTGTCGTGGAGGGATTCAATTTAGCGTTTCAACTCGATGCCGGATATCGGGTGGCGCATCACGGCGCTGAGATAATGCCTCCTTCTGGTGCTGGTGGAATCGCAAAACCCTTTGAATTATCCGCTGAACCGAATGCCTCTGTCGTTGTGTTCGATCAAGATGGCGTGAAGATTACTGCCTTCAAAGTGGATCATCGTCCTGTTGAACCTGCGGTGGGCTATCGCTTTGACTATAAAGGTCGTTCTGTGGTCGTGAGCGGCGACACGATCTATTCGGAATCGTTGCTTGAATATTCCAAAGATGCAGATGTGCTTTTCCATGAAGCCTTGAACGCGGATATGGTTCAACTGGTGAATGAGAATGCTGGCTTGGTAATTTCTCCATCCGCTAAAAAAGTGACGCATGATATCCCCAGATACCACACCACACCGGAAGATGCCGCGAAAATTGCTTCTGCCGCGGGCGTGAAGCATCTCATCTATTATCACATCATTCCGCCGCTTCCTTCACTGATATTGAAGAACTTGTTTCTTGGCGACGCCAAAAAATATTATCGCGGTCCCATCACGTTGGGAGAAGATGGAATGTTGGTTTTCTTGCCAGTGGATTCTTATCGAATTGATATCAAGAACCTGCTTAAATAATGATGAGTAGTATTATGTTGACATTGCAGAAACGGATATTGATATTGTTGATTTTGCTCGCAAACCTCATGATTGTAGCTTGTTCAATTCTAGGCACAAGCCCAATCTGCAATCTCCCTCAACACAAAATTATAGACGATTCCTCCACTAAATTGTTGTGGTCAAAAACAGATATGTATGTCCCCAATTCTGGTACCGACCCATTGATCCGAGGATTGGCATCGCATGTATTTATAGTAACAATGCCGAACGGTTCGTCAAGCCTTACTTCTTTCGATGACCAATCCGGGACCTTGCTTTGGCAGCAAATAGAGGATTCTGATATCGGCAGTATGGTTGCTACTGACAATGGTCTTTATGTTGGAAATGTTGACAAGATTAAGCAATACGATCCCAAGACCGAAAATCTAATAAACGAGATAGCATCCATCAATGTCGGTCAAATTGATCCTGAGTATTTTGCTGAGGGCAAGTTATTTTCATTTGCACCAGGCAGTGGCAGGTCCTTAACATACAATACTGTCACTAAAAAGGTAGAGATATCAGCGCCAAATCTGTCCTACACTCCTTTTGTCATTGAGGGCGGCGTACTTTATCTCATTGATGTTGATGGATTCAAAGCTGAAGATGCCGACACCCAAAAATTACTTTGGAATTACTCCATCGGTGAACAGATTACCAATCCTCTTTTTGCCGATAATGTGATAATGATACCTTCGTCATCAGGCAACATCTACATAATAAACAAAGCTACCGGCACATTGATTGCAAAACTCAACGACCATGCAATCAGTACTCTGAAACTCCCTAGGGCTGAAGCCCAGGGGTTCCTGGAGAAACATGCTCAGGTCCAGCTTTGTTCCAAGAGTTTTCCTCGCACCACAAACGGTTGAGCGGCAGCCTCTCGGCTCCGGTTTCCCGGTGCTGCCCTCCCGCCGTAGCGCCCGGCGAGCCACTTCCAACGGCTTAGTGGTGCGGCCACTTTCTCCGGGCGAGTCGGTGGTCTGCCTGTTGGACGGTCGGTTTCATCGACGATACTCCTACCCCATTGCCAGGGACGGAGATACTTTGGATGCGCCTGTTCAATCAGCGCCGCGACGTCGGCATGGGGTTCATGCCGGCCAAGCTGGTTGCCGGACCCCACCAGATCGCGGTGTCCGCTCCAGCCGCAGTTCGGGCAGAGAAAGGTCCTGCCCGAAGGGTGATAGCGATCATTATAGCCCTAGCGCAAATGATATTTCTACCACATCCAATATTATAGCACAATTGTTCCATTAATTCTACGTATCTACTCACACCCCTGCGGGTAGAGGAAGAGCAGGAGTGCCGAATAAGTTTTGGATTGCGATGAAAGGAGAGGTGCCCTTCAAAGCAGCGGTATCGATCACGGAGGCAAGAGCGGCATAGGTGCGAGCTCCCCAACCGGATCGGAAGCAACCGATGACCTTGCGATGGATGACAGCGGGACGCAAGTTTCGCTCACTGAGATTGTTAGTTGGTTCGACATCCGTGCGATGCAGGAAGACGAACAGACTGTCCCGGTACTTTTGATACCGGCGCAGGAGGATCGCTGCCTCGGGTCTTCGCAGGGAGCATTTGAGCAATTGGTTGCAACGCCGCTCGATCTTGCGGACTTGAGCAAGGAACTGCGGTGGCGAGAGTTGGCCTCTTTGATGATGAAGATGGATGGCCGAGCGAAACAGCGCTTGCATTTCCCGAGGCCAGGAGTATTTTGGAAAATGGTCAATGAGAGCTTGGAGGTTGCGGATTTGGTGAGCCATACAGATTTGGCGTTCTCTAGCGGGCGCTTTCAGTTGGGCTGGCAAGCAGTCACTGACCCAAACTTCAGCGTGATGTCCGGCCATCACATCCCGGATCACGTCTTCGCTGCGGTTGAAACGAATGACATGCAGAACTGCACGCGACGAGCCGAAAACCCATTGCCACCAGTTTCCGCCATCGACCCGACTGCCCGTCTCGTCAGAGTAGATGACCGTACTGTTTTGGATTTCGGTCTGGATCGCTCCGACCTGCTTCAGGGCCGCTCGTCCGGCACGCTGCATGATCTGGTCGATCCCACCCTGGCTGAGCTCCACGCCATTCAGACATTGGAGAGCCGCTTGGGTCCGTACATAACTCATATGTTGTTCCTGCCGATAATACACGACCATGCTCTCCAAGCGCACACCGAATGTGCGGTTCATATCCAATCCGGCCGGAGGGTGACCAACCTGCTCGAGCCCGCAACCCGGACACAGTGCTTTGTACTGTCGCACTTCGATCACTTCCGCACGCGCCTCCGGCACTTCCGTGATTTGGTTCACGTCTACCAATTCTTGCACTTCTTGACGCAGATCGGTCCGGCAATGCTCACACACTTGCGGCTTCACTTCCACGATATGATCCGGGTCGGCCACAAATTCGCGTTCGTGTTTCTCGTGACCCAGCGGCGGCCCATGTCGATGTCGCTTGCGCTTCGCAGGCAAATTGCTCTTTTGATCCCGCGACGGCGGTTGCGAAGAATTACTCGAGTTGGTCGGCAGCTTCTGGTTCTTCTGCAATTTCAGGCGCAACGCATCCATCTCCGCTTGCAGTTTGCTTATTTGCTCAAACTGCGCAAGAACCATATCGATCAATTCTTCACGACTCAGTTGGGCCAAATCCTTCCGAACCAAAGTAGTTCCTTCCTTCGAACTATATTGACCCATCTTACCAAATCTCACTCTCTTCGCGAAGGGTGTGAGTAGATACAATTCTACTGCTTCGCGGTAGCGCACCTTATATCCCTACGCATAAATGCGAGGGCTTTACGGTGCGGTTTGGTAACTCAAGATGCAGCACGTATATATTTTTTGACAGAAGCTGGTTTCTTGGACGTGGCGAACAAAACAAACGGTCAAGTAATTCAAAAGATCAGACTTTCTTCTAATCCTTTTGTCTTATATTCTCCTCCTAATATTATTGGCCATTATGATATCTGGGTAGATCCGCAAAACGAAATAGTCGTTGCTTCACTAGGAGATAGCTGTCAATTAGTCGCGCTCGAGGATGGATGTTCCTTAGTGTTCAGTGTATAAGAATGTATTGGGATATTTTTCCAAAATAATTTGATAAGCACATTGTTTGACTTAAAACTCTTCTTCGTCTAAACTTTCATCATGTTTGCTCGCGTTTATTCCTGTGCGGTGATCGGTCTTGAAGGTGTCATTGTAGAGGTTGAAGTGGACAGCACGAACGGTTTGCCCGGCACCGACATTGTCGGTTTGCCCGATAAAGCTGTGCAGGAGAGTTGTTCGCGCGTGCAATCCGCACGCGATTGCCAGACTGCTCGATTTACATGCTTTGATTCTCAAAAAACAAAACACGAATCTTCGCACCTTGTTTCCAATGCCGATATGCGTGTGGCGGAGATTCGCCAGTTCTGCAAATTGGATGAAGCAGGTGAAAGTCTGATCCGTGCTGCAATGGGACAGATGAATCTTTCGGCGTGCGGCAATCATCGCGTGTTGAAGTTAGCGCGCACAATAGCTGACCTTTCAGAAGGTGATCAAATTCAAGCCGTGCATTTGGCGGAGGCGCTGCAATATAGGCCGAAGTTGATGATGGGGTAAGAAAAATTATAGAGACTAATCTTTACCAATTCTTTAAGTAGATGATGTACCAAACCATGAAATCGTTTTGGGCTGGAGTTCGCGCCGAATCCCCGTTGTTGGTCGGAGTATTCCCATTTGGGTTGATCTATGGCGCGCTGGCGCTCGCGGCCGGACTTTCACCGGCCGCGGCGCAGATGATGTCATCCATCGTCTTTGCGGGCTCCTCGCAATTTGTCGCCGCGCAGTTGGTTCACGAATCTGCACCGGGGCTTGTGATCGTGTTGACGATTGCCGTTGTCAACTTGCGGCACATGCTGTATAGCGCATCCGTTGCGCCGTATATTGAACATCTGCCGATGCGCTGGAAAATATTGTTGGCTTATGTCCTGACCGATGAAGCCTATGCCGCGACCATCATCCATTATGAGGAAGAGGAATTCACACCGACCAGTCATTGGTTCTTTCTCGGTGCGGGATTGGCGCTGTGGACAACATGGCAGATCAGCACTGCGTTGGGAATCTTTCTCGGCGCAGCGATTCCATCGTCGTGGCCGTTGGACTTCGCTGCGCCGCTGACGTTCATTGCGATGGTCGTGCCGGTGTGTAAAGATAAACCGGTGGTGGCCGCGGCGTTATCGGCGGGGATGGTTGCGTTACTGGCGTTCAATCTTCCGTTTAAACTAGGACTCATCTTGGCCGCGCTGGTCGGAATCCTGATCGGTACGGTGTTGGAGAATCGCAAATCCGCCCAGGAGGCGCTGTGAACATCTGGCTGGTGATGCTGTTGGCCGGCGCGCTGACGTTCGGGATGCGCTTTTCGTTCATTTATTTGTTCGGTCGTTTTGAAATTCCGGCGGTGGTGAAGCGGGCTTTGAGATTTGTGCCGCCTGCGGTGTTATCCGCCATTATCGCTCCAGCGTTGTTCATGCCGAATAATACGTTGGATTTAAGCTGGAGCAATTATCGTTTGATGGCGGGCGCCGTCGCCATTCTTGTTGCCTGGCGGACGAAGAATACGCTGTTGACGATCTTGGCGGGCATGATTGCGTTGCTGATTTTGCAAGTGATGTTTCATTGATTTATTTCAAAAACACGAAGCCCACAAAGTTTTCTTTGTGGGCATAATATAATCCTCTGTGAACTCTGTGTATTTGTGGTGATTTCGATTCTAATTTAATGATGGTGATCTTCATTATGCACATGTCCATGCGAAACTTCCTCGTTCGTAGCGTGACGCAGATTTGCGATCTGAACTGAGAAGTGCAATTCCTTCCCCGCCAGTGGATGATTCATATTCAGGCGAACGTTAATATCAGTAACTTCGTCAATGCGCGCATAAACGGGTTGGTCGCTCTGGTCACGCAATTCCAACTCGGTGCCGGGCTTAAGCGGAACGTTGGGCGGAAATGAATCACGCGGCACATCCATGAATGCTTCGGGGTCTGTTTCTCCGTATCCATCCTTCGGCGCGACCAACACATCTTTTTTCTCGCCGACTTTCATATCGTAAAGTTGATGTTCGAGTCCCGCGATGATGTGTCCCATGCCTTGGATGAATTGCAACGGCTCTTTGCCTTCGGATGTGTCAACGACCTGACCGTCCACGTGTAACGTGTAGTGCATCGAAACGACCTGCCCATCATCCACTTTTAATTCGTCTGTCATTTGGTTTTAGATATACGTGAGAAAAACCTGAGCTCCGCCCGCTTCCTTGGCGCGTGCCATTGCCTGACGCGCCTGCTCGATCAACGGTTCGGCCTCCGTCGAAGCACTGATGCGCGAGGCGGAGACAATGCCTGCGCTGATGCCGACCTTTGCGGTGTCATCATTATACGTGATGATGGTCGCGTCGATGCCTTTGATAATTCGTTCCGCGATCTTTTCTGCGTCTGCACCGATCACACCCGGTAACGCGATCACAAACTCATCGCCGGTCCAGCGTCCGATGCAATCATACGGCCGGCTTTTTTCACGGATAGTCTGAGCTACGGTCCTTAACACCTCATCGCCCATTTCAACTCCGTGATCAGCGTTGAGACTTTTGAATTGGTCAATATCGAGCGCGATCATGCTCAGCGGGGCAGAACTTCGGCGGGCGCGCTCCAGTTCACCTAGTGCGCTTCGAAAGAACGCATTTCAATTCATCAAGCCTGTCAACGAATCATAGAGCGCAAGATTCTCAAGCTGATTACGCGCGAGCGATAGATTTTCTCCGAGCGAAAGGAAGCGCTGTCCGATCATGATGCGCGCCTTCAATTCCGAAGCTGCAATCGGCTTGCGAAGGTTGTCGTCAGCGTCGGTATAATCTTCCTCTCCAGCGGTCAGAACGAGAAAATAAGTGGGGAGGATTTTGGCGGCGCGTACGCGTCCGATGAGATTCGACTTTTTGAAATCTTCCGCATCCCCGTCCACGATAATGAATCGGGCCTCGCCCTTCTCGATCAATTGCCACGCCTGCTCCATGTCTCCGCCGAGGATGGCCTCATGCCCGCTTTTTTCCAGCACGTGTTGGATCAAGGAACGTTCCTTGACATTCTGTTCGAGTATCAGCGCTTTCATTGTGTCTCCGTTTGGTGATTATACCCTGTGTTGACAAATGCTTCTTCCCATAGTAATATTTGCGGCGCTCTTTGCCAGCCGAGGTAGCTCAGTGGAAGAGCAGGGAACTCATAAGCCCTTGGTCGTGAGTTCAAATCTCACCCTCGGCACTAAAAAGTCAGATGCACGGTCTCTTCATATATTAAGGTGGCTTCATAAGTAGAGGAGATCGCCATGATCTGTTTTAAAAACGCAGGACCAGGGGACTATCGTACTTTCTCAAGAGGATTACATCCCCATTTTGATTGAACTCTTTTTTGATCGATCGAAGTCGCAGAGTCTTTCCAATGAAACCATCGCTTCAACAAAAAGAAACTCAAATACTTTCTGAAGTATTGTGAAGATCAGGCCGTGACACAGGTATCCCAACTTACGGCAGATTTTCTCCGTCGTTATATTCTTCAACTCTCCGAAGGTCACAATCCAGGCGGAGTCCATGCTTGTTTCCGACAACTGCGCACATTTCTGTTGTGGGTTGAATTGGAAGAGATCATGCCATCAGATTGGAAAAATCCCATTCGAAAAGTGCAGGCACCAAGGGTACCCCTTGAACCCATTGAGCCCGTGGTCGTTGATGAGGTCCATGCCTTGCTAGAGGCTTGAAGTCATAGCTTTTCTGGATTGCGGGATATAGCCATTATTTTGGACTTGCTGGATACCGGAGCACGTGGAAAGGAGTTCCTGTCCTTGAGCCTGGATGACATCGATTTGGCAACGAGCTCGGGCTTGATCCGCCATGGAAAAGGTCATAAGCCGCGCATGATTTTCAGAGGGAGGAAGACGATCCGAGCGATCCGGTCCTATCTTCGATCACGCCGCGACACAAACCCGGTTCTTTAGATATCTACTCATGGTGATCGGATGACTTATGCAGCTCTTCGCTGTTTATTGAGGAGGCGGGCTCAGCAAGCTGAATTGGCGGGCATTCCATCACCTCACGATTTCCGGCGGGCTTTTGCTCTCAACATGTTGCGAAACAGAGTGGATATCTTTGCCTTACAAAGGCTATTGGGACATGCCGAACCAATATTCAACCTGTTCCTTGATTGCTTTCCCTGAGTTTTGCACCAGAAACTAATTTATGCAAATCTTAACGGGGTCAATCCCCTCAATCGCACGGTGTTTGGGACGCACTTGAAATTGAAACTCAATTGGGAAGAGAAGCACAAGGTAGTTTTCTAAAA
The DNA here is from genome assembly GCA_963783295.1 of uncultured Chloroflexia bacterium. Lineage (GTDB taxonomy): Bacteria > Chloroflexota > Anaerolineae > Anaerolineales > Villigracilaceae > Fen-1038. Next base: position 90,877 of record CAWAMX010000007.1, read on the forward strand.
GGGGCTGCTTCTGAAAAAACAGGACTAGTGTGACCAGTGGGACCACTTTCTCCATATTTTCCTCCATCAGCAGCCACTTCAAACTCCCTTCAACGTCGGAGAAAGTTTGTCACAACTACTCACACTGGTCATATTTCCCTCTCCGGTTTTAGCTGGAACACTAGTGACACGAGAAGGACTGAGAGTTCGGCCATCACTAGGAAATGCGAGATCTCTCCTTCCCATCTGAGGCAGTGATCGGAGGGAGACGAAGAGGAGATAGCGATACCCTTGCAGAGACTTTTTCATCGAATTCAAAATTGTGCCGCTTCGTTTTTAGAGGGATCGGGGAGGGATCAAGTTTGAAACCCACACAGATAATTTTTTGTAATACGATTTACCTACGAGAGAAACAGAGGTTCATTCCGTACTCTGAATATCGGGTGTTTCAAAGACATGGATGTTTCCATATTGTATCCCATTCATAGAGTATTATAGTTGAACCATGGTTACAAACGGGACGAGATAAGGCGGCTCACTGACTGATGACGTAAACCAGCTCAAGCAGAACTGGAAGAAATCAATAAGGCACTTGCTGCTCTTACAAGGGAGTAGTCTTCTGCACACAAGATGCTGTTCAATAGCCGGGCTGAGGAGTCGAAGTCCGACTCAGCAGAACCGCGCGATTGCTGCAAACAATTCCACAGCACTGGGTCAGCAAGCAGCCATGGTTGGCGGCGATTTATAAGAGCAGGAACATCAATACCGGAACACTGATCGGCACGCAAATAAATATCACTTCCGATTCATCCAGTTCCCGATCCTTGCCTCTTACAAAGCACTTCAACGTTTACTGGATAATACTATTGCGACCTCTCGACATCTGCGTTTGCAAGGCATTCGCACGGGCCGTCAGCCTTTGAGCGTGTCGCTGGAAAAAGTGTTCTGTTTCACTAACTGCAATGGATAAACGCACGGCAGTAACCGCGATGAACTCCAGGGCGATCCCGGTTATCTAACTGTCGGCACGGCGCTTCAACGCTATCAACAGAAAGTGATATTTCAGCGATCCCGGCAGCGGTAAAACCACATTGCTTTCTATCTGGCGCTGACCTACGCACGCACCTTGCGAGATGGAAATGACTTAGTCAAAGAAAGACTCAGTGTTCAGAAAATGAGGAAGCCTATCAATCTTTTTACCGTTCCACGATATCAAACGTGATATCACCTGTTTGTAAAACATCCCAATCCCGGCAAGGATGGTACCTCTCCCATTGCTCCTTGATTATTTGCTTCGATCTTATCAATCGCTAAAGATCAACTTACCGAGTGATTATCTTCAAAGAATATCTTGAAAAAGGTCGGGCTGTACTTTTGCTGGATGGCATGGACGAAGTTACTGAACCTACCAATTCGCCAGCGGGTGGCGCGTTTGATCGAGAAATTATCAGATCGTTATTGTAGTTCTCGTTTTATTGTCACCAGCCGCGAAGTCTGATACGAAGGCGCTTGCCGCATCGGCAGGAGTTCGGCTGAGCAAAAATGCACGATTCAGTCCCGCTGAGGTGCGCCAGTTTATCCAGGATTGGACACATGTCATCGAAGTCACGCTGGCACAAAGCGATGCGCCAGAAGTATACGCCTTGCGGATGCACAGACGGAAGAGTTGATTCAGGCGATTGACACCAATCCACGGAATAGCGGACCTGGCTGATGATCCAGTTTTGCTCCTTACGATCATCGCCTTGGTTAATCGCTGTCGCGCCAGACTACCTGAACGTCGATTTCGGTATTCTGCGAAGAGGTCGTTGAAGTTTTGCTCGGCCAGCTCGGACGAAGCCAGGGACTTGATGAAGTGCGCAAGTTGCAGGCGCAAAATCAGACAGCGGAGGATCGGCGCAGCTTATGGAACCGGTCGCCTTTCGATTGCGCCAGCGGAAGCCGACGCAAAATGGGGCGCGATGATCTGCGCTCCCTTTTACTCGCCACTTTCAAAAGCATGACCAGCAGTGATGTCCGGGCGAGCAATACATTGATGATTTCCGCGTAATCAACGTGCGCAGTCGTCTCCTGATAGAGCGGATCAGCATGTATCGATTTGCACATCTGACCTTTCAGGATGCACCGCGGCGCGTCTGCTGGCAGACTTTACACAAGGATGCTTTGGAGTTTTTGCAGCGGTTGAAGCCGTATGTCCGATGCCTCGTGTGCGAGGTTATTTTATCCCAGGCTGGTTGTTTGCGTACGCAGGGCGAGCGCCGGGTGGAGTCGAGTTGATCAGTGCCTTGATGATCCGGACACAAAGAACAAGCCTGAGCCGCCGTCGTCGCTTGCTGCTCTCGCAGCGGAATGTCTTTTTGATGTTGGTGCGGCGCGCGTGGAAGGTGATCTCCTGGGTGAAGCACGCAGGCGTTTGAAACGGCCGGCGGGCGCGCCGTTCAATAAAGGTGATAAAGCCTCCGTGCTCCTCAAGGTCATGGCCAGCAATGCCCTCGCACGTTTGGATGACTCAGGCAGGTCGTGGAGCATTTGGAGCTCCCCGTACGGCGAACCGAGATGGATCACGATTCAGGCAGGCGAGTTTTCGATGAGAAGTGATGGTGAATATAGATTTTATAAATTTTCCTGCCTCAATACCTGATCGCGCACGTACCGTCGGGTCGGATCCACAATATGCCTTATATGTTCAAGATATAAACACTAAGCCGCCTACCAACATCGCCACATGGGGAGTATTTACACCACCTTCGACTCACCAACCATCTGGTAGTCAATGTGACTTCCAATGGCGCACTGGCTTCTCCAAATAGTGACGAGAGAAATTCGAAAAACCGGTGACCTTGCCAAGTGAAGCCAAGTAGGAGGGAGCCGCCCGAGGCCGGATGCGGTGACAAAAGTGGTTATTGTCCATCGGGGTGACGATTGGAGCAAGCTCCATGCAATTCGCTTCAGCTTCGGCATGAACGATGCGACGCCATCGGTGCTCTTCTTTGAACGGTGCTTCGCCGTATCGTATCTTGATATGAGTGGCGATGTTTCGGAGTCAACCGTCAGGTTTTCTCCAGGAATATCCATATCCTGTGGATGTTGGTGAAAGAAGAAGACGGGAAAATTTGAGGGCGGACCGAAATGATCCCATGTGATAGTAGTGGTTCCCTTCGACGATGAAGCCAGGAGTGTACAGATTACCGTCCCCAACAAGTACCTTCCCCTCTTCGGGTTCACGAACCTTGGTTTCCGTATTGTGGTGTCCAATGCTTCTCTTTAAATTCGGATATCTGAAACTCTAATCTCTGGTGCCCTGATCTTTTCCGCCCGCAGGGCGGTCGCGCAAAAAATTTTTCAAAGGAGAAAGCGAAATGGATCCCATCACAATCTCTGCTCTTGTTACCAGCGCATGGACCTGCTTGCGCCATTTGCGAAGAACGCTGCGGGCAGGCTCATTGAAAAATCCGATGAAGAACTGCCGGAAGTGGTCGCAGGCAAAGTCTGGGATGCGGTGAAGGAGAAAATGGAAGCCTACCCCGAGACCAAAAGCCAGCCGGAGGATTTGGTTAAGACCCTGATAATCTCGTTGTCCGAGGAGCGTTCCAATACCAATTACAAAAGCTGCTGGAGAAGGACCAAGCCTTTGCCGATCAACTGGAGAAACTCGTCAACGAAGCCAAACAGGTCACAACCTATAATGCCACATTGCCTGGCGATGGTGCAATTGCACAGGGCAATGGTGCGAAGGCAGTTGGAAAGGGCGGCGTATACATCGGTGGAAAGGCTTCTGGCAATACAATCATCACAGGCGATCATAATTCAGTCGAAAGCAAAAAGAAGAATAAGAAATGACAAATCCCCTCGCTGAAATCCGGAAGATCGAAGAGAATATTCGCAAGCTGGAAGAGTTGAAACAAAGCGGCTCCATTCCAGAAGAAGTAGCCAATGCCAGTATCGAAGCTTTAAAAGCAAAACATGCCGCTTATCATGCGGAGTTGTAAAGAGATGGGGTCATTGCTCAAGGCGATCGCGCCAAATCTGCAGGCGAACGCGCCATTCTAAAAGAGGGCGATATGGAAAACAGTGTAGTTAACACTGGCGATCATGTAGAAATCAATGTTGACATTGTACGTCGCCAGAGACAATGGGACACGGGGGTCGATTTACTAAGGTGTAAATTTCCGGACTGAAATTGATTATGCTGCTACTTGCAGATTTTGTAAACGTCTTTGTTGCATTGTTCTTTTCTTGATTTCGTCTCGTTTTGAAAGCACCTCCTTGGCCCTGCCGAAATACACATCGGCTGGTGTGAGATTGTCGAGCAACTCGTGATAGCGTTGGTCGTTGTAATATTGCACGAAACTAGCAATCTCAGATTCAAGATTTCCCGGAAGAAAATAGTTCTGCAGGTTCACAATATTTTTCATGGAGCGATGATAACGCTCGATCGGTGATAGGGTGCCGAGTGAGTGTGTTCAATGTGCCTGCGTTCCAGGAAGAGCTGTAGTTCTTTGGAGACATAACATGAACCATTGTCTGAAAGCAAGCTCGGCCGATGTTCCACCAGTACGTGATCGAGACCGGTCTTTTGTAAAGCGATCAAGAGCGTATCTTCAACATCATTCGCAGTCATGGTGGATATCAATTTCCACGCCAGAATGTAGCGCGAAAAATCATCGAGTACCGTGGATAGGTAGTACCAGCCCCAGCCTTGGATCTTGAAATACGTGAAGTCGGTCTGCCAGAGTTCATGAACATGGGTTGTGGGATGTTGGAATTTCTCGACCGCACTCATCACGGTGAACGCCGGACTTTCCACCAAATCAAAGCTCTTCAGAATGCGATAGGTGCTCAATTCCGAGATGAAATAGCCCTTTTCATCAGTAAATAACCGCGAAATTTCGCGCGGCGAACGGTTCGGATGTTCCAAGGCCAGTTCCACGACTTGTTGTTTCACTTCCTTCGGAATGCGGTTCCAGATCTGTCTGGGATTCGGACGGCGATCGATCAAGCCATCAGGTCCTTCTTCCTGGTATTGCTTATACCAACGGTAGAAAGTACTGCGCGGCACTTGCAGTTCGTTCAAAGTTCGTTTCACCGGTAAGGCAGAATGTTCCAAGATATGAATGATCTCGCTCTTCTCAGCTTCATCTCGCCGCATCAATCGTCCCACTTGATTCCCCTGCCTAACAAGCTTTTTTAAGCGAGCGGTTCCTCAACGTCAGTTCCGCTACGACGACTTTTCAGCAATGAAAGGCGGCGTGCGATATGATTTTCTTGGTTGAGGGATTATCTTTCTAATCGATATTTTTCCATTTTTTCTGCTGACAGCAAACTCTATTATCTACCCAGTCGCCATTCCAGCGCCGTGAAGCGGTGCGCAACTTTGTTGTTCTTCACAGCCATACCAATGGCGCGCCAACTCCCAACCAGCACACACAATTTGCGAGCGCGTGTGATGGACGTGTATAGTAGGTTGCGCTGTAGCATCATGTAATGTTGAGTTACGATCGGCAGAACCACCACGGGGAATTCCGACCCTTGAGCCTTGTGAACCGAGACAACATATGCAAGGGTAAGCTGATCTGCGTCGCTCCAATCATAAGTGGCAGAACGTCCATCAAAGTCCACAGCAAGAGTCTGTTCGGTCAGATCCATGGATCGAATGAAGCCGATATCGCCGTTGTACACATCCTTGTCATAGTTGTTCTGAATTTGCATAACTTTATCGCCCACGCGAAAGACCGTTCCATACAATCTTCGCTCGGGTTTGTTGTTTGAAAAAGGATTGAGCTTTTCCTGCAGACGTTCGTTCAATGCAGACACTCCGGCGGGACCTCGATAAATAGGGGACAGCACTTGGATGTCCCGCATGGCGTTGAAACCAAATTTCTGGGGGATCCTTTCTGTGACCACTTGGATGACCCAGTCTCCAGCACTCTCTGCATCTTCGGCAGGGAAAAAGAAAAAGTCGCCGTCGCCTTGGGAAAACACCGGAAACTTTCCTTGATTGATGAAATGGGCATTGGTAATGATCTTTGAATTCAGCCGCCTGGCGGAAAATGGTGGTTAGGCGCGTGATCGGCGCAATGCCGCTATCGATCAGGTTGCGTAGCACATCGCCCGCTCCGACCGAAGGAAGTTGGTCTACATCCCCTACAAACAATACATGGGTTCCTAGGCGCACTGCTTTGAGCAGGTGATTCATTAGCAGAAGATCCAGCATGGAGGCTTCATCCACAACCAGGAAATCCAGATCGAGCGGATTTTCATCGTTGTGTTTGAATCCATCCATCGGGGAATATTCCAGCAGGCGATGGATGGTGCTGGCGGGATGCCCGGTTGCTTCCGAGAGTTTTTTTGCCGCGCGTCCGGTAGGAGAAGCCAGGGCAACTTTTTTGTGTTGAGCTTCAAGGGTCGTGATTAGTTCTTTCAGGCAAGTGGTCTTTCCGGTTCCCGGTCCACCGGTCAGGATACTGACCGGATGTGTCAATGCCATTTGAATGGCTGCCTGTTGTTCTGCGGAAAGATTCTCAGCGGGAAACAAAACGTGGTTGATCGCTTTGGAGGTCGTGCCCACCAACGCTTTGATGCGTTCTGCGACGCCCTGCTCTCCAAAGTAAAGCGGGGTCAAATAGATCACCGGCATGCCATATATGCCTTGAGATTCTGAGATGGCTTGTGAGGTTGCTCTTTTATTGTCCAAGGGAATCATTTCTGGACGGATGCGATTATCCTGTGCCAGACGTTCCAGAGCAGGTGGAATTAGTTCCGGCGGCACTTCCAATAGTTCGACGGCGCGTTGCGCCAATAATTCTTGCGGAGCGTACACATGCCCTTCGTTGATGGTTTCGTTCAGGGCAAACACGATCCCAGCTTCAATGCGCGAAGGATGATCGGCAGGCAGACCCAAGGCCTGGGCGATCTTGTCGGCGGTCTTGAAACCCACACCGTAGATATCCCGTTCGAGTTGATACGGATTCCTTTGAACGATCTCCAATGCTGAATCACCATAGGTCTTGTAGATTTTCACTGCTAAATTTGTGCTCACGCCGTGGCCATGCAAGAACACCATGATCTCCTTGACCTGCTTTTGCTCCTCCCAAGCGGCGATGATCTTCTTCGTGCGCTCCTCACCGATGCCAGGCACTTCCAGCAAACGTTCCGGTGTGCTCTCGATCACCTTGAAGGTCTCTTCCTTGAAACAACTCACAATGCGCTCGGCGAACCGCGGACCGATGCCTTTGATCATGCCGGAACCGAGATATCCTTGGATTCCTGCGATCGTGGCGGGCAGGGTTTGTTCGCAAACTTCTGCTTTGAATTGTGGCCCATGTTTTGGATGATTATCCCATTGACCCTGCAAACGCAGGTGCTCTCCTGGCGAGAGTTCAGGCAGATTGCCCACCACCGTGCCAAGCCTTCCGAATTCAGGGAAGATTTGTTGGTGAGGCGCTGGCCCAATTGAGTATCCGGTCGCAGGCGCAGGACGGTGTATCCATTTTCTGGATTGTAGTAAGTGATGCGTTCCACGGCACCGGACAAAGTATCCATGATTATAAGTATACACGGCGCGGAACCCACTTCACAAGCGGCTGGTTGCGTTTAACCGTATACATCCTTTGGTTTTTGATTCCGCTAGGACTACCAAACAATCCGTTTTTCACTTACACTTATCCCTGTCGCAAAAGGTATTGAAGACCCTAATTAAATAGAGCGAAGGAGTTAAGTGAGCTCGCAACGCCTAGCGGTCGTGCAAGCGGGATCCACCCTGTTCAATACTCCGAAAACGCTGGAGCGGATGCAAGCGCATTGCGAAGAACTCCATCGTTTGGGAGTCCAGTTGGCTGTGTTTCCGGAAGCCTATATTGGCGGCTATCGCAAAGGATTGGATTTCGGTCCACGTGTCGGGGACACGTTCGACGAAAGGGACGTGAAGATTACCAGCGGTCTTGGTCGGCTTCCATTGAAGTGCCAGGTCCCGAGGTTCAGCAGATAAGCGCACATGGCTAAACAGGTCGACGCTTATATCGTGGTGGGTGTGATCGAACGGGATGGTTTCGACCCTTTACTGCACTGCACTCTTTTTTGATCCCCAAGGTACATTATTAGGCAAACATCGCAAGCTAATGCCGACCGCCAGTGAACGTCTGATCTGGGGGATGGGAGATGGATCGACCATGCCAGTACTTGATACGCCGATCGGAAAAATGGGAGCGGCTATTTGTTGGGAAAACTATATGCCTGCCTTGCGCATGTCCATGTACTCAAAAGGGATCCAACTATGGTGTGCGCCGACCGTGGACGAACCCGAGACTGGCAAGCCTCCATGCGTCATATCGCCTATAAAGGACGTTGCTTTGTTTTGAGCGCATGCCAATATCTGAAGCGCTCGGATTGTCCTGAAGAATATGATTGCATTCAAGGCAACGCACCGGATACTGAACTGATCCGGGGCGGCAGTGTGATCGTAAACCCGCTCGGAGAGGTACTTGCGGGACCGGTCTATGGCCGTGAACTGATCCTGACAGCCGACATCGATCTGATGGATACCGTCCGCGGTAAATATGATCTCGATGTGACCGGTCATTACGCCCGACCCGAAGTCTTCTCGTTGATCGTGGACGAGAACGAGAAGCGTTCTGTGAGCCATTCCGCATTCTGAAGGGATATTCTCAATGGAAAATAATCTTGAAAAACAAAACTTGACATACGTCGAATTGGGATTTTTCTCAGCTCGTCATTTTGGCATTGCTTGGCTGACAGCGCTCGTGATCTTTCTAACCGGAGGAATAGCGAATAGCCCCCGCATCGGCGGCATCTTGAGTCTTGCTCTGATCTTGATGGCAGTTCCTTATATGTGTGCCCCCGCTATCGCCAATATCCTGACACGCCTTCTCACCCGCGAAGGTTGGAAAGATACAGGAATCCGTCCACACTTTCAAAAAGGTTGGCCCTATCTGGTTGATGGCTTGGGTGCTTCCAGCGCTGATGACGATCTTCGGAGCCTTTCTGTTCTTTGCACTCTTCCCTGGATTTTTTGATCCAGGTTTGTCACTTCATTCAGAAGAGCTTGACGGGCGCTCCGGTTCCTGCTTTCCTTTCCCCTTGGGGGATCGCGACTATAGAAGCTGTTGCCGGAATCTTGATCTCCCCGATTGTCAACGGTTGGGCTACCTTCGGTGAGGAATTTGGTTGGCGCGCTTATCTCCTACCGAAGCTCATGCCTTTGGGATGGCGAAAGGCCATGCTTTGGATGGGCTTGATCTGGGGAGTATGGCATTGGCCGGTCATCATTATGGGTTATGAATATGGGTTTCAATATCCGGGCTTTCCATGGCTGGGCCCCATCCTATTCCTTTGGATCACTTTCTGCTTTGGCGTTTTCCTGTCTTGGGTGACTCTGCGCTCGGGCAGTATTTGGCCAGCCGTAATCGGCCATGCTGCGATCAACGGGATTGCATCGCTGTCCGTCTTAGCTGTGAAAGGCTCGCCGGATCCACTGCTTGGACCGCTTCCGGTTGGGATCATTGGCTCGTTGGGTTATGCAGTGATCGCACTGATCTTTTTGTTTTGGCCGGGTTCTAATTCCACGCACTGAATATTCT
>CAWAMX010000008.1:0-4797 GCA_963783295.1 uncultured Chloroflexia bacterium
GGTGATATGCTGGATTTATCCGCTCTGACCAAAACAATGAAGGGCGTAGATTTCGTCTTTCATCTGGCCGCCAATGCGGATGTGCGTTTTGGCACCGAGCATCCATACAAAGATTTGGAGCAGAACACCATTGCTACTTATAATGTTCTGGAAGCTATGCGCGCCAATGGCATCAAGCGGATGGCGTTCTCATCCACCGGTTCTGTTTACGGCGAAGCACAGGTCTTCCCTACTCCCGAAGATGCACCCTTTCCCATGCAAACATCTCTTTACGGCGCGTCCAAACTGGCAGCAGAGGGTCTGATCCAGGCGTATTGTGAGGGCTATGGCTTTCAAGGTTATATCTTTCGGTTTGTTTCCATCCTGGGGGAACGGTATTCGCATGGGCACGTGTTCGATTTTTACAAGCAGCTTCTCAAGAATCCAGATGAATTACAGATCCTGGGCAACGGTCATCAGCGCAAATCCTATCTTTATGTGCAGGATTGCATTGATGCCATCTTCCTGGCGATTGAAAAAGCACAGGAAAAGGTAAACATTTATAATTTGGGGACAGAAGAATATTGTGAAGTTAATGACTCCATTGGATGGATTTGTGAGTATCTGGGAGTAAACCCGCGCAATGTGTATTCTGGAGGCGAGCGCGGCTGGATCGGTGACAACCCGTTCATATTCCTTGATACCGCCAAAATCCGCGCATTGGGATGGAGGCCAAAATTGACTATTCAGCAGGGCGTTATCCGCACACTGGAATATTTACAAGCCAATCAGTGGCTTCTGGAGCAAAGATAATGAAAGTTTGTGTTCTGGGTCTATGGCATCTCGGCACAGTGACAGCCGCCTGTCTTGCATCTGGGGGGCATCATGTCACCGGGCTGGACTTTGACGAAACGGTGATTACTAACTTGAAAAAGGGCCAGCCGCCTCTTTTCGAACCGGGACTGGAAGATTTGGTCAAAAAAGGCATTCAATCCGGCACTCTTGATTTTTCAACCGACCCGGCTCAGGCAGTGAGTGAAGCAAAAGTCATTTGGGTGGCTTACGATACGCCTGTAGATGATGATGACAACGCAGATGTAAATTATGTTATCGAGCGCGTGGGAAAACTTTTTCCCCATTTGAAATCAGGACAGGAAGTATTGATCTCATCCCAATTACCAGTTGGCACAAGCGCGCATCTGGAAAAGTTATTCGCAAAAGCGCGACCCAATCTGCAAGTCTCCTTTTCGTATTCCCCGGAAAATCTGCGCTTGGGAAAAGCCATCTCTGTCTTCACCCAGCCCGATCGTGTGGTCATTGGCACTCGTTCTGAAAACAGCCGTAAAATATTTTCGGAGCTGCTTTCTCCTTTCACGGATCATATTGAATGGATGTCTGTCGAATCTGCAGAGATGACAAAACATGCGCTAAATGCTTTCCTGGCAACCTCGGTGACATTCATCAATGAAATCGCATCTATTTGCGAACAAGTCGGGGCCGATGCCAAAGAAGTGGAACGTGGATTAAAGATCAGAGTCGCGCATTGGACCGAAAGCCTATCTGGGACCTGGCGGAGCTTTTGCAGGCGGGACATTGGCCCACGATATTGCCTTTTTAGACTCAGCTTGGTCGGCAGAACAACTTACCCATTTATCTTGTCCCTGCCGTGCGCACCAGCAACGATGCTCATAAAAATTGGCCACGCCGACGCCTGACGCAGTTGCTTGGCACCTTGAAAGGCAAAACGGTAGCCGTCTGGGGATTGACCTATAAAGCTGGTACTGACACATTGCGGCGTTCCAGCGCGATTGAATTGTGTCAGTGGCTGCTGGAGCAAGGCGCACAGGTGCAAGCGCACGACCCGGCTGTGAAAAGCCTGCCGGAACAGTTTGCCGCTATTCGCTTGTGTGCTTCGCCGTTGGATGCCGCTCGGGGTGCAGATGCATTGGTCATTGCCACTGAATGGCCTGATTACCGTACTGTTTCGATGACAGAAACACTAACAGCCATGCATTCTACAATTGTTCTGGATGCAAATCGTTTCCTAGCCGCATCACTGGAGGCTTTGCCCAATGTGACGTATGTAGCCGTTGGAAAGGCCATTAAATCATGAGCCTTGTGCTGGAAAGTCGCGTTGCCATTATTACTGGTGCTAATCAAGGTTTGGGCGAAACCATCGCCCGTGCTTTTGTACAGGCTGGGGCCAATGTGATGCTATGTGCTCGCGATGAGTCTAAATTGGCCGAGGTGCAGAGCAAATTACAGAGGTCTTTGCAAAACAGGCCAACGGGTCGAAGCGATGCGGGCAGACGTTTCGAAACGGGATGATGTAGATCGACTCATTTCCTCCGCTTTGGCAAAGTTCTCTCAAATCCATATCCTGGTCAACAATGCCGGTGTTTATGGTCCCAAAGGCAGGATAGAAGATGTGGATTGGGATGAATGGGTGCAGGCAGTTGAAATAAATCTTTTAGGTTCGATTTTGATCGCCAAAGCTCTTCTGCCACACTTTCGTGCCCACCACTACGGAAAAATTATCCAGCTCTCCGGCGGAGGGGCAACATCTCCACTGCCGTTTATCAGCGCTTACGCTGCATCAAAAGCCGGAATTGTGCGTTTTATGGAGACTCTGGCTGAGGAAGTGAAGACTGAAGGTATTGATGTGAATTCGATCGCGCCCGGTGCGCTCAATACACGCCTGCTTGACGAAGTGCTGGAGGCTGGTCCGGATAAAGTGGGCAAGGCCTTTTACGAACGAGCTTTGAAGCAGAAGACGGAAGGCGGCACGCCACTTGAAAGAGGGGCGGAATTGGCGGTCTTTTTGGCTTCTGCCGCCAGTGATGGGTTGACAGGCAAACTTATCAGCGCCATGTGGGATCCGTGGGAACATTTTCCCGAACATTGGGATGATTTAAAGAAAACTGATATATATACTCTGCGCCGCATCACTCCAAAAGACCGCGGCCAATCGTGGGGTGACCTATGAATAAAATTCCTGGAGTTGCCATTCTTGGCTGTGGCTTGATTGGTCAGAAACGCTCCAAGACACTGGCTGGGGCGAAGCTCGTTGTCTGCGCCGACGTGGACAAAAAGCGCGCAAAGTTTCTGGCAGACGGATTTCCAGGTTGCGAAGCAACTGGAGATTGGCATATCGCCATCGAGCGTCCTGATGTCGATATTGTCATTGTCGCAACCACAAACGATGCGCTTGTGGAAACAAGTCTCGCTGCGGTAGAGGCGGGAAAGCATGTCCTTGTGGAAAAACCTGCTGCTCGTAATGTGGCCGAATTGGATCAGTTGATTGAAGCAGCATCAAAAAATGATGTACAAGTACGCGTGGGTTTTAACCATCGCTATCATCCCGCATTACTCAAGGCAAAAGAGTTAGTCAACGCAGGCGAGCTCGGTGAACTGATGTTCGTACGCGGGCGTTATGGTCATGGCGGCCGCATTGGCTATGACCGCGAATGGCGTGCCAATCCAGAGCTTTCCGGCGGCGGCGAGCTGATCGATCAAGGCGTACACATGATTGATCTTTCGCGTTGGTTCCTGGGCGATTTCAGGGAAATTCAGGGATATGCACATACCTATTTTTGGGATATGCCAGTAGACGATAATGGATTTATGATCTTGAGAACTGCCAAAAATCAAACCGCTTTCTTGCATGTCAGTTGCACCGAATGGAAAAATCTTTTTTCGCTTGAGATCTATGGACGCAATGCCAAGCTTCATATTGAAGGGTTGGGCGGCAGTTATGGCGTGGAAAAACTTTCCTTCTATAAGATGCTGCCAGAAATGGGTCCGCCCGACACTACGGTCTGGGAATATCCGCGCGGGGATAATTCATGGGCGCTTGAATTTTCTGAATTTCTGGATGACATCAAATTGAAGCGCATGCCCTCTGCCAATTTGCTTGACGCTCGCGCCGCACTGACAGTTGTTGAAAAAATCTACGAGGATTCTGGTTATGATTATCACGCGTAGTCCTCTGCGTATTACGTTGGGCGGTGGCGGCACTGATCTGCCATCCTATTACCGCAAATTCGGTGGGTTTCTTATTTCAGCGGCAATTGATAAATACGTTTATGTCACCGTTATGCGCCCGTTCACGCCAGGGATTTTTCTGAAATATTCCCAACTTGAGAAAACAAACACAGTGGATGAAGTTCAACATCCCATCTTGCGCGAAGCCATTCGTCTGCTGGATTTTAAAACTCCGCAAATCGAGATCACCACCCTGGCCGATATCCCATCTGGGACAGGGCTCGGCTCATCAGGTAGTTTCACAACTGCATTATTAAAAGCACTGTTCGCTCATCGCCGTCGTTTGGTATTGCCCGACGAGTTAGCTCGCCTAGCCTGCCGGATCGAAATGGATATTCTGAAAGAACCTATTGGCAAACAGGATCAATATATTGCAGCCTATGGCGGCGTTACCTGTTTTGAATTTAATCAGAATGATTCAGTCAATGCATACCCTTTGCCAATTAGCATGAACACACTCTTTGATCTTGAAGATAATCTACTGCTCTTTTTCACTGGGTTTTCCCGCAGCGCCTCGACTATTTTGATGGATCAGGATAAACGTAGTAAGGAAATGGACGAAGTGATGCTCAACAACATGCATTATGTCAAGGAGCTAGGTTTGCGAAGTAAGGCATCCCTCATGGCTGGACGCACTTCCGAATTCGGATCTTTATTGCATGAGCATTGGGAGCATAAACGCCAGCGTTCCAATGGCATGAGCAATCCGCAAATTGATGAATGGTATGATCTGGGTATGAAAAACGGCGCGCTCGGTGGAAAATTCGTCGGCGC
>CAWAMX010000009.1:0-10032 GCA_963783295.1 uncultured Chloroflexia bacterium
CGCCGGCTCCCCCCAAGCCGCCAGCTCCTCCTAACCCGCCGGCTCCCCCCAAGCCGCCAGTTCCCCCTAACCCGCCTCACCCCTAACATCCGCTCCCTGGTTTGCAGCGGCAGGCGGGTCTTTAAGTTTTCTTTGATTTTGGCTGGCAGAGTTGTAACTCCAATTGACTTATAAAGAACAAATTCCAAACCATGTATGAAGACCGCATTGTCCTGAAGGATCTTAGCTCCAAGTCGCGATTCCTTAACTATGAGTTGCTTGAGCAGATCGGCGCGGGCGGGGAGGGTGTAGTCTGGTCGGGCATGGATTTGGAACATAATCGTATCGTCGCCATCAAGCTGAACGAGCTGACCGAATTTGGCGAACGAAATATGAAAGATCGAATGTTCGATAAGCAGGCGGAAAAGTTGTTGTCACTGCGCCATCCGCACATTCTTTCGATATATGATTATGGCCTGACGAAAAATATCCACTATTTGGTATCCCCATACGTTCCGGGAGGTTCACTGCGCGAGCTTCTAATGGTGAGGGAACTGCCTTTCCAGGATGTCCTAAACTTCGCCGCTGAAATCGCTGCGGGACTCGACTTCCTGCACGGCGAGAACATCCTCCATCGGGATTTGAAACCGTCCAACATCCTGCTCGATTTTGGCCGTAATTCCTATATCAGCGACTTTGGGTTAGCTCGTGTCATTTCCGACACTACACAGGCAGTACATACCGGGCGCGGAACGCCGCCTTATGCGCCACCCGAACAGCTTGCAACGAAGGCGATGACCCGGCAATCGGACATCTTCAGCTTCGGAGTGTTGTTGTTTGAGATGTTTACCCGGCACCTGCCGTGGGACGGGGAAAAAATACTCGGGATTCAGCAACTCTATTCGAAGGAGGAGTTACCGGATCCTTGCGAGATTAACCCACGACTTCCACCCGATCTGACGAAGGTCCTGCGGCGGATGACGGACTTCAATCCTGCTTCCCGGCCGGAATTGGCTGGGGAAGCGTTGCGTGAATTATGTCTTGGGTTTGGGCTTGAGCCTCCTCCGCTTCGTTCCGATCAATTCGCAGGAGAATCCGAAAAACGCGAAGAAATGGATGCGCGGGAGCTTCTCAATCGCAGTCTGATACGCTGGGAATCTCATGGAGATACCGTCGTTCTCAACCTGACCAATTTTGCACTGATCGAGATAGAGCACAAAAAGTCGAAGCTTGTAGTCGCTCCGATGGATGCGCAGCGTTATTTTCTGCATAGCGCATTGATCTTTGGGCTGGACGATGATTATTGGTGGGGCAAGGTTGATGATATTGCATTGAAGATGGATGTAGCCAGTTTGCTGATCGGCATGCATAATGATGCGATCACGGCCCGCGTTGTCGGTCATCTGCTAAGCGACCCGGGATTGATATCTTCGAAGGAAATCTTTTCGAGCAGAATCATCGAAGCATTGATCAAGACTGTCGATCTTGTCAATGACCCTTTGCTTAGCCAACAGATTTGCGAGCCGTGCGTAAACTCTCTCCACAGTCCGATGAATGGCAGACAACAGCCTTCAGTAATGAACTAGATCGTGCAGTGGCCTATCTAGCAATAGACAACGCACCGCAGGGTGATGAAGCTGCAAGCTTGATCGGGCAAATCCGTTCCATCACGTCCGTCAACGTTGTTGTCCAGAACGCCTCGGAAGAAAGGCGCATCCCGGCCCTGTTGGAGATTTAAAAGATCGCAGGTAGCTTGCCGGTTTCCGTCTCAGCCAAAACGCGCTTGACCGTTTCAACAAGACTCATATTGGGAAACTTCGTTGATCGGCCGCTTTCGATCCTGACAGTTTTCTTGGTGGCTTATTTCGGATCAGCAATCAGCGTAGGGCTACAGAACTATTTGGTCATTCGCATTCCGGATTATATGGATGCCGTCCGCATTTCAGTTTCTTTGGAACGAGGCCTGTTTCTCGGCGCCTTTTTCGGCGTAGGAATCTCTCTAATCCGATTGATTGTTGAGCGTTTTCCCTATTCAAGAGTGCTTCCACGTCTGGCGGCTGCAACCATCCTTGGCGGATTGATCTTTTCGATTGGGCTTTTTACATATGATGTTCTTTTGGTTCAGATCAATCTTTCTGGGATGCTGTTGCCGGCGGGCTGTATGCTGGCAGCTTTCGGATTTGGTCTAGGCGGCCTGATACGTCCCGGATTATTAAGCATACTAGTTACCGCGGGGATTGTCTTTTTTGCATTGGCTTTCACTTGGATCATTCATCTCATGCTGCTCAATGCAGGCGTTAACATTTCGCCGTTGTTTTATTATGAATATACCTGGAACCCCTGGCAGATAGGGGGCACGATGCTGATCTTCAGTCTGCCAATATCGTTTTTTGGAAATTTACTGGACCTTGACTAAAGATGATCTTTGCACATCCAATATAGGAGGCCTTTATTCGACAATAGTATAATGATTTGATACGCAGGTTCGGAATCCCGCGAGCATGGAATTTTTATCAAACTATCTACGTCGTTATGGTCATGAGACCTTCTCATCGCTTTATGTCCGCAATTACCGTTTGTATTACATCGGGCAGATCATTTCCACCTCCGGTACCTTCATGCAGACGGTGGCCCAAGCTTGGCTGGTGCTCAAACTTACTAACTCTGGCACTGCACTGGGCATTACCAGCGCCTTGCAATATGTCCCCATCTTAATCCTCGGTCCGTATGGCGGGGTTATTGCAGACCGTATTTCCAAACGAAAAATCCTTTACTTCACTCAATCTATATCTGGCATTCTGGCCTTGATCTTGGGGGCGTTGGTGGTAACCGGCCTGGTAAAAGTGTGGATGGTTTATATTCTGGCTTTTAGTCTGGGCATGGTTAACGTTTTCGACAATCCTACTCGCCAGACTTTCTACATTGAATTGGTTGGACCCGACAACCTGAGGAATGCTGTTACCTTATATTCGACCTTGGTTAATCTGGCTCGCATCATCGGACCAGCCATCGCTGCGGCGTTGATCGCTGCCTTTGGGCTGGCGCCTTGTTTCATTATTAATGGGATTTCCTACCTTGCAGTTGTGATCATGTTGGGCATGATGCGTGCCAATGAACTACTTATAACCCCGCCAGTGCCACGCGCCAAAGGCCAGATCCAAGAAGGCTTCAAGTATGTATTCTCCACGCCTGTGCTGGGCTCCACTTTGTTGGTGATGGCCATCATCGGCACGCTCACATACGAATTCCAGGTCAGCTTGCCGCTGATCGCACAATTTACATTTCATGGGAATGCCAGCAGTTATGCCCTATTAACAGCGTCCATGGGATTCGGCGCGGCTTGCGGGGGAATTTTCTTCGCCAGTCGTAAGGGCATCAGTCCATATAAAGTTGTCAGCGCCTCTCTGCTATTCGGTTTGGCGGTTTTAGCCGCGTCCTTCATGCCCAGCTTATTACTCACAGCATTCTTCTTAGTGTTAGTAGGGATCTCCTCGATCAACTTCTCCTCGCTTGGCAACAGCATCTTGCAGTTGGAAAGTTCACCGCAAATGCGCGGTCGTGTGATGTCATTCTGGTCTGTCGCATTTTTGGGCTCTACCACTATCGGCGGACCCATTGTCGGTTGGTTTGCTGAAGCGGCTGGAGCACGTTGGGGTCTGGCATTAGGTGGTCTCGCCGCTTTGGTGGCAGCTGCATTAGGAGCGATTACTTTACGCAACGTACCGACCGGCAACATCAAGCAAGAAAAATAGGCGGTTCTGACCTCGAAAAGTTTCTTGAGACTCTATTCGATGAAGTGGGTTTGGCTGGCCTTAGTACCCATGTAAATTATCATTAGAGCCAATAAGGTTTTTCGGTTATCACTTAATCCAAGCCGATTTCTATTTTCTCTTGACATCAAAGCAACTTTTGGTTAAACTGTTAACGCGTGTTAATAACACGTGTTTAATATAAACTTTTTTGCCTTTTTAACCGCACATCAACTCAAAAATGGTAAAGAAACGTATAACCAGTCAGGATGTTGCAAACTTAGCCGGTGTTTCTCGCACAACTGTTTCTTTCGTATTGAATGATGTCAAGGGGTTTAATATTACGCCACAAACACGTCGGAAAGTTCATGAGGCTGCAGAGCATTTGGGATACATTCCAGATGCTACAGCACAAGCTCTTGCCACTCGTCGGACAAGGGCTCTTGGTTTGGTAATGACTCGGAGTCCGCACCATATTGCAACAGATGCCTTCTTGCCCAGGATTATTGCAGGTTTAATGGATGTAGTCAAAGATCACAAATTACGACTTCTGATTGAATATGTTGAAATGGAACATCAAGACCGCGCCTATCTCGCACTTGCTCGTGCCAAGCGCATTGATGGCATGATCCTTCTTACTCCCCGTGTCGATGATGCTGGATTGAGAAAGCTGGAACAAGTTGATATACCAACGGTAATTATGGGAGAGCTTGCAGGCACCAATCTTCATTCCGTTGATATTGACAACCGCCTCGCTGCCCAAAAGGGTGTCCAGTATTTATTAGAGCTTGGCCATCAACAGATTGCCTGCATTACTAATGCCTCGCCATCTTATTATAGTTCTGCAGCGGACCGTGTGTTGGGCTACAAAGATGCTCTTAATGCTGCCGGAATTACACCGAATGAAGAGTTGATTAGGTATGCTGATTTTGATCCGCGAAGTGGTTATGATCAAATGAAGTCCTTGCTGGATGGTCAAAAGAATTTTACGGCTGTTTTTGTCGCTAGCGACAATGTCGCCATGGGGGCGTATGCCGCCTTGCGGGATTTAGGACTTAGGATACCGGAGGATGTTTCCGTGGTGGGCTTCGATGATATCCCTTGGGCCGAATATGCTGATCCATCACTCACCACGGTGCGTTTGGAAGCGCAGGAATTGGCTCGTAGGGCTTGTCTCGTTCTTACGGATTTGCTTGAAGGCGTAGAGATACCGACCAAGAGGCAGATCCTGAAGACAGAGCTGGTTGTCCGCAAGTCGTGCGCGATATCACCAATCCTTGAAAGGGGGTGAGCTTTTATAAGAAAAATCTGATTAAGCATTGTCGTCGATGTAAACCCTATAATTTTCGTGAGGAGAAAAAATGAACAGAAAATCATTTCTATGGTCTCTTGTAAGCCTATTGGTTTTGGCCTCTCTGGCGTTGACTGCCTGCGGAGGGGCTGCAACTGCAGCGCCTACAGCGATGCCTGCGCCAACAACGGCGCCAGCGGCAGTGGCTACTGCTGCACCAGCTGCTACTGCTACTAGTGCAGTTGCGTCCAACGACTTCGTGGCGCGTGCCATGGCCGGCGAATTCAAAGGAAAGACTGTAACTGCCACGGGTCCGTTTGTGGCACAAGACCAGGATAATTTCAACGCCACGATGGCAGACTTCGAACAGAAGACTGGAATTACCATTCAGTATAATGGTGATAAGAACTTCGAAGCCGATATCAAAGCCGAAATTGAAGGCGGTACACCGCCCGATATCGTGGATTTCCCACAACCGGGTCTGCTTGCTCCGTTCGCTAAGGAAGGCAAGATTGTTGACTTAAGCCAAGAATCTTAAATATGGATCCTATTAAGGCGAACTATGATCCCTATTGGATTTAACAATCAACGTTGCCCGGTCCCAACGGACCAATTGTCGCTGGTATCTTCGAGCGCATTAACGTAAAAGGCTTCGTCTATTACCCGAAGAAGGCATGGGATGCCGCTGGCTACCAAGTTCCGACCACTTTTGATCAACTGCAAACATTGATGGATCAAATGGTTAAAGATGGAACAACGCCATGGTGCATCGGTATCGAATTTGGTTCTGCTACCGGTTGGGTTGCTACTGACTGGATTGAAAACATCATGCTACGCACAGCACCTCCTTCAGACTATGATGACTGGATTGCTGGCAAATTGAAGTTCACATCGCCGCAGGTCACAAATGCCGCCAACATCATGGCAAAGATTTGGACCAATCCAAAGTATGTTTATGGTGGTAGAGCGTATATTGTCAAAACTAGCTTTGGCGATTCGACCGCACCAATGTTTGATCCCACGGGTCCGAAATGCATGATGAACATGAACGGCAACTTCATTTCTAGTTTCTTCCCAGCCACTGCGAAAGCAGGTGTTGACTACGGCGCTTTCTACTTCCCACCCATTGATCCACAATATGGTTCTCCAGTGGAAGGCGGAGGCGACATCTGGGGCGCGACTCAGCAATCGCCCAGAGGTTATGGCAGTGATGCAGTACTACACATCCGCCCAGCATCTCAAGGTTTGGATGTCCAAAGGTGGTGCCTTTGCACCTCAAAAGGACGCAGATCCGAGTTGGTATGGCAACCCTGTCGATCAGCAGATTGGCCAGGCATTGAAGAATGCAACAACTTTCCGCTTCGATGCATCTGACCTTATGCCTGGTTCCGTTGGCGCTGGCTCTTTCTGGAAAGAAATGACCAGCTGGGCTTCGGGTTCAGAAGATATGCCAACAGCGCTCAAGAACATTGACGCCTCTTGGCCCGCAACCCCATAATCTTTTTGATACAATGAAATGGTCGGCTCAGATATACTGAGCCGACCATCATTAATTATTCTTCTTTCGTTTCGCTCCACAAAATCGTATGTAATAATTATTATGCTTTATGATTTCTAACTTCATAGTATCTTGAACGATCACAAAGGAGCAAATCAATGGCTACACCGAATTTTAAACAGTCTAAGGGATTGGTTTTTCTACGGATACTAGCCAGCTTTATCCCTTTAATCTTGACGGTTGTTCTGCTTGTATGGGGAATGTTCTTTATTCGCGCAGCTCAAGCTAGCAAAAATCCTCTTCCTCAATCTATTACTGTTGCAATCGCATTGATTTGGGGGGTAGGAGGCATTATTCTACTCTTTTTCACAGGCGACATTGTGATTGAGCAACTTCCCGTGAAATGGGCGCGATACTTGGAGCCTATCCTATTTATCGGCCCTGCTTTGTTAATGCTGACGTGGGCATTAGTGCTTCCAACTATTCGAACATTGATTGCCAGTTTTTATGATCAGATCAGCCAAAACTTTGTCGGTTGGAAAAATTATATTTATGTATTCACTAATCCATCAATGCAAGGTGTATTCCGTAACAATTTATTATGGCTGGTTTTCGGTACGGCATTCACTGTGATAGCAGGGTTATTAATAGCAGTTCTTGCAGATCGAAGCAATTTCGAAGGTGCAGCAAAGTCCATGATATTCTTGCCAATGGCGATCTCGTTCGTGGGCGCAGGCGTTATCTGGAATTTTGTCTACGCAGTACGACCCATTGATGCTCCGCAAATCGGGCTTATGAACGCAATCTATGTCGGCCTGTTTCATGGGCAACCCGAAGCATGGACGGCATTCTTTCAGCCTTGGAATAATTTCTTCCTTATTTTAGTGGAGATCTGGCTTCAAACAGGATTTGCTATGGTTTTATTTTCGGCCGCAATTAAGGGTATTCCAGCTGAAATCTTGGAAGCAGCGCGTGTCGATGGAGCGAATGAGATTCAGGTGTTCTTCAGCATCATGCTACCAACTATTGCAGGCACTATTATCACGGTTTCAACAACGATTGTTATTTTTACTTTGAAAATATTCGACGTGGTTTGGGTCATGACGGGTGGAAATTTCGGAACAAGCGTGATTGGGACGGAATTCTATCGACAGTATTTTACGTACAATCAAAACGGAACAGGTTCGGCGATTGCCGTGGTTCTATTCATCGCGGTTATTCCCGTGATGGTATATAACTTGCGACAGTTCGCACGCCGGGAGGCAATGTGATGAAATCCAAATTGCTCAGTAGCCTAATCGTGAACGGTTCATTGGCAGTTATTTGTCTTTTATGGACAATACCGACTTTCGGATTGTTGGTTTCATCCTTCCGGGATCGAATCGATATTAGCAATACCGGTTGGTGGACCGTGTTCCCTCATCAAGATTGGGTCTCCGTACAAAAAATTACGCCTGCGCCGACTGTGGATCGCTATTCCCCAATGACGTTGGGAGGCATTACAGCTACGTTCGAGCAGTTTGAAGCGGGCATTAGCAAGGACGGTAAGAAATACATCTGGATTGGCAATCGCCGCATCGGATATCTCGATGTTGAAGCATATACGTGGACAGCCGATACAACGTTTACACTAGAGAATTATAAGCAGGTGCTTGCTAGCGGCACATATACTGCAAAGCTTGCCAATGGAAGCACTGATACAAATCAAGGCTCCGATATGACATCCGGATTTTTGAATAGCATGGCTGTCACGATACCCGCAACTGTTATTCCGATTGCGATTGCTGCGTTTGCCGCATACGGATTCGCATGGATGAAATTTCCGGGTCGCAAGATGTTGTTTGCTCTCGTTGTAGGATTACTAGTAGTGCCCCTGCAAATTGCATTGATACCTTTGCTGCAAAACTTCGTTGCTTTACATCTAAACGGAACGTTCCTTGCAGTCTGGTTGGCACATACTGGCTTTGGATTGCCGCTCGCAACATATTTGCTCTTCAACTATATCAGCGAACTTCCTCGAGATATCTTTGAAGCAGCGTTTGTTGATGGCGCTTCGCATTTCAAAATTTTCATGCAACTTGTATTGCCGCTCTCAGTTCCAGCCTTGGCTTCCTTCGCGATCTTTCAATTTTTGTGGGTATGGAATGATTATCTAGTAGCTTTGGTATTTATCGGCGGAGGCTCACAAAATCAAGTGCTAACTCAAAGATTGGCCGACCTTGTCGGATCATTCGGTCAGAACTGGGAGTTGCTTACTGCTGCTGCATTTTTCTCAATGATCGTTCCGCTCATCGTTTTTTTCTCGTTGCAGCGATATTTTGTGCGCGGGTTACTGGCAGGTTCGGTTAAAGGATAGGAAGCCTAAACAGAAAACCTATGTTATTTTTTTAGTATTTCCCAAATTCGCCTGGCAAGGTTGAAATCGGGATTCTGTATCTATATGTGGTACAAAGATGCAGTATTTTACGAAGTCTATGTTCGCGCTTTTTGTGATAGCAATGGTGATGGACACGGTGACTTGCTGGGTTTGGTGGAAAAACTTGATTATCTGCAAGAACTCGGCGTGAACTGTCATGTGGCTTCTGCCGATTTATCCTTCGCCTTTGAAGGATGATGGGTACGATATTGCCGATTATTATAGCATCCTGCCAGAATACGGCTCAATTGCTAACTTTAAAACCTTGTTAAGAAGCCCATCAACGCGGACTACGTGTGATCGCCGACTTGGTCATGAACCACACTTCTGACCAGCACCCCTGGTTTCAGAGCGCCCGGTCAAGTCGGCATTCTCCTTATCGGGATTATTATGTGTGGAACGATACGGATAAGAAATACGAAGATGCACGCATCATCTTTCTTGATACGGAGCCATCTAACTGGACTTGGGATGAACAGGCGGGTCAATATTATTGGCATCGGTTTTATGCCAGCCAACCTGATTTGAATTTTGATAATCCCAAAGTTCAGGAGGAAATGTTCAACATTGCCCGTTTCTGGCTGGATCTTGGGATTGATGGTTTCCGCGCTGATGCTGTTCCGTATCTATTCGAACGCGAGGGCACAAATTGCGAGAACCTGCCCGAAACACATGATTATCTTTAAGAAGTTGCGAACTTTAATGGATGAGCATTACCCAGATCGAATTCTGTTATGTGAAGCAAATCAATGGCCGGAGAATGTGCGCCCTTACTTTGGCAACGGCGACGAGTTCCATATGGCTTTCCATTTTCCCGTCATGCCCGAATCTATATGGCGCTTGAAAAGGCGCGTCGACGATATGCTTGAGATATTGCGCCGCACACCACCCATTCCAGCGAATTGCCAGTGGTGCACCTTTCTTCGCAATCATGACGAATTGACACTCGAAATGGTCACGCCCGAAGAACGTCAATGGATGTGGAAACAATACGCACCGAGCCGCGTATGCAACTCAATCAAGGCATTCGCCGCCGTTTGGCCCCATTATTGGATAATGACCGCCGAAAGATTGAATTAGCCAATTCGCTTCTTTTCAC
>CAWAMX010000010.1:0-55144 GCA_963783295.1 uncultured Chloroflexia bacterium
AAAAAGTGGGCAGCCCCTTTTGATATTGAACCCTCCTCAAAAGTGAAAAAGTTTAATACAATAGGGGCATGAAGAATCGACATGTGGTTTTCAAGCCGTATACGACGGAACAACCCAGCCTGCTACCGCGGAGCCTGGATGAATTGATCCCGGAAGATCATCTGGTGCGGGTAGTAAACCGGGTGATCGAACAGATTGATCTCAGCTCCTTATTCGCCAAATATAAGGGAGGCGGGACAAGCAGTTATCATCCAAAGATGATGCTGAAGGTGTTGGTGTATGGGTATGCCGAGAAGATCTATTCGTCGCGCAAAATTGCCAAGGGACTGCGTGAGAACGTGAACTTCATGTGGATCAGTGGCGGGCAGCAGCCAGACTTTCGCACGATCAACAACTTTCGCTCGGTGGTGATGAAGGAGGCGGTGCGGGCTGTGTTTGGGAAGGTGATGGAGTTATTGGTGGAGGAGGGATATGTGAAACTGGAGAACTATTTTGTGGATGGGACCAAAATTGGGGCGAATGCCAATGCCCATAAGGTGGTGTGGGCCAAGAAGACTCAGCATTACAAAGAGAAACTGCAGCAACAGATCCAAGAGCTATTGGACCAGATCGAGCAGGTCAATGAGGCCGAAGAGCAAGAATATGGCGACGATGATCTGGAGGAACTCGGCCCAAGCGGAGGGCTCACGGCTGAAAAGGTTCAAAAGAAAGTGGAGGAGTTGAATCAACTGTTGAAGAATCAGGCTGGGCAGACCGAAGAGCAGAAGAAGTTGAAGAAAATCCAGAAGGAGTTGCCGCGGCTGGAGAAATACGAGCAGCAACAAAAGCTATTGGCGGGACGCAACAGCTATTCCCGGACCGATGTGACTGCCAGCAGTTTACGAATGAAAGAAGATCGAGCCGCACAAAAGCCATTGGCGCGACCGGCCCACAATGTGCAGATCGGGACCGAAAGCCAATTCATCCTGGGCTATAGCCTGCACCAATCAGCCGGAGACACGAATTGTTTCATTGAGCATATGGAGCGGCAGGAGTTTCTAAAGCAGCATCCGCCTCACAACCTATCCGCCGATGCAGGCTATGGCAGTGAAGAGAATTATGCTTATTTGGAAACACGCCAGATCGGCAATTTCATGAAGTACAACACCTTCCACCAGGAACAGCATCCGCCGCGCAAACCGGAGCTCGTAGAGCAAGCACGCTTTCGATCGGTGAATTTTCCATACGATCCAACTCGCGATGAATTCACCTGCCCCGCTCAGCATCCGCTCACGTACCGCGAAACGAAACCGTACAAAACTTCCACTGGCTATCTCTCCCAACGCCGTTTTTACGAAAGTGCGCATTGTGCCACCTGTGCGCTCAAACCGAAATGTACACGCGCAAAAGGCAATCGCCGCATTCAAATCAGTTTTGAACTCCAGCGCTATCGAGGCCAGGCTCGAGCCAATCTATTATCCGAGCAGGGCGTGAGATTGCGCAAGCAGCGCTCCATCGAACCCGAGACAGTGTTCGGAGACATCAAACACAACCGAGGCTTTCGCAGATTTTCACTCCGAGGATTGATAAAAGCAGAGACCGAATGGGGGATTCTCTGCATCGCTCACAACTTACGCAAACTGGCGGCCCAATGACCGCCAGTTTTTTTTGGCTATTCTTACTTTTGCCTTCTTTTGACTAACTCTTCCCCGCTTTTTAGACAGCCCCGTTGGGTTTTATGAATTTTCTTTCTGGTTCAATATTTGCGCCAGTGCATTCTTGAATACTTCATACGGTTGCGCACCGACGATGGCATAACGGTTATTGATCACATAAGTTGGCACGCCGGAGACCCCGATCTGAGAAGCTTCCTGAACCCGAGCCGCAACCTCTTCTGTATATTTGCCGCTTTCAACTTCGCTTTGAATTTCATTCGCGTCCAAGCCGACTTCTTCAGCGGCGGAACGCAGCACATCCCATTGGCTTATATCCTGTCCCTCGGCATAGATTTTGCGAAAGACAACTTGGTGGAATTCGTTGGCTTTGCCATGCTCACGGGCGTACTCCGTCGCTTCGTGCGCGAGACGCGTGTTATAAATGCGCCGCGTGGATGCAAACTTCATGCCGTACGAGTTGGCAATTTGACTTAATCGCTCCTCCGAACCTTTGGCGCGTGCATGCTTAACATGATCGGGCAACTCCCATCCTTCGGGCGGCGTATCCCAAAACAAATAGAACGGTCGCCACTCCAGTTCGATGTCGTGTTCCGCTTTTAGTTTCTCGACCACACCCTGGCCAACATAGCACCATGGGCAGATGTAATCCGAAAAAATCGTCAGTTTAAAATCCATATGCGATACTGATGAGCAAGATTAGAGAACTCTTACCTGCACTTTATCGCAAACTGAATAGAATTGACTTGCTTTATTGAGGTGCATCTTGAAATCAACTTTACGGTTTATCCTCACGGTCGGTGTGATCGCAGGGATCATTGTCGTCGTTGCGCTAATTTTCTGGTCGCAATCAAAGGTTCAACCACTGAGCGCGGCGCGTCTCACTTCTGACCCGTCACTGGGTTCGCCATCCGCGAAAGTGACCATCATCGAATATGGTGACTTCGGCTGTCCGACCTGCCGCGG
Source organism: uncultured Chloroflexia bacterium (assembly GCA_963783295.1). Classification (GTDB taxonomy): domain Bacteria; phylum Chloroflexota; class Anaerolineae; order Anaerolineales; family Villigracilaceae; genus Fen-1038. The sequence continues at coordinate 2,619 of CAWAMX010000010.1, forward strand.
TTGGGAGCAAGCCGGTGTCTTGAAACAAATCGTCGCTGCCTATGGCGATCAGGTTCATTTTGTCTGGAGGGATTATCCCATCATCACCGCTCAATCGCCACAAGCCGCTGAGGCGGGGCAATGTGCATTCGATCAGGGCAAGTTCTGGCAATATCATGATTTATTATATGCCAAAGCACCCGCTTTGAGCATTAGCGATTTGAAGTCGTATGCTGCACAGATTGGTTTAAATACAGCGCAGTTCGATCAATGTCTCGACTCGGGAGAGGATCAGGCAAAAATCAATCAAAGCATAACAGAAGCGCGCGGATACGGATTTATCGGAACGCCTTCATTTATTGTCAACGGTCAAAAGGTAATTGGGCCGGCTTCGTTCAGCCAATTCAAATCCATGATTGACCCCATACTAGCTGGTGGATAAGTTCAATCCAGAACTAAAAATGGATGGCATTTCATGCCATCCATTTTTAGATTAATCCATTTCAGCAGCAGTTTTGCCCCGATGTGCAAGCAACGTGAACACATCTTCCAGCGTGGATTGAACCGTGTCGATCCCTCGGATATTGATTCCCTTGGTCGATAATCTTTTTTCGAGAGAATCCGCCGTCCAAACATTGGGATCAACGATGACGTGTGCGCGGTCGCCATGCAAGCTGGCTTGTGCCACGCCATCCATGGCACTCAATTCTTCCACGGTTTCAAGCAGAGGCTCGGCGTCCAGATCCCATGCCGCGCCATGCAGATAAGTGGATTTGAGCGTGCTCGGTAAATCGAAAGCCAATAGCTTACTTCGGTACATAAAGCCCACACGGTTGCAATGTTCGGCTTCATCCATGTAATGGGTAGTAATGAAAATCGTCGTGCCCTGCGACGCCAGTTGATAAATCAAATCCCAGAACTCGCGGCGTGCTACCGGATCCACACCGGAGGTGGGTTCGTCGAGGAAAAGAAGCGGGGGCTTATGGATCAGCGCACAACCGAGAGCCAAGCGCTGACGCCATCCACCTGATAATTCGGCAGTCAGCGTCTTGGGCCGGGATTCCAATCCGGCCAGCTGAAGAATCTCCTGAATGCGCGCCTTTTCAGTATCTCTCGGAATGTCGTAGACGCCCGCATAGAACTCAATGTTTTCCAATACAGTCAAATCATCATAGAGCGAAAATTTTTGTGACATATAACCGATATGCGGCTTGATGCCTTCAGGATTTTGTACCACGTCAATACCCATGATCTTGGCGGTGCCTTCGGTCGGAATCAATAATCCGCATAACATTCGAATAGTAGTTGTCTTTCCGCTCCCATTCGGACCAAGATAACCGATCACCTCTCCAGGTTGAACGGTAAACGCAACATGGTCCACAGCGGTAAAACTGCCAAAGCGTTTGGTCAGTCCCTGCACATCGAGCGGAATAATTTCAGTCGCCATCGATTGCTCCTTCTTTCTCAAGGAGTTGGATGAATACATCTTCCAGTGTGGGAACCACCGCATGAAGATGATGCAAGGTAATGCCGGCCTCTGCGAGCCGTTGTGGGATGCGGGTTAATGGGCCGTCCGCTTTCCGCACCCGCAGATGCACATATTCTCCAAAAGTGTGAACATCTTCCACATCCGAATCTTCAGAGGCGATTTGACGTGCCGCCATCTGCGGATCAGCGGCAAGTTCGAGAATGCGTCCATTGAGATGATTGATGAGGTCGCGCGGCGCGCCTTGTGTCAATGCGCGACCATGATTCATGAAGATGACTCGATTGAAGCGCATTGCTTCATCCATATACGGAGTGCTAACCAACACTGCTGAGCCTTCACGCAATAAACCAATCAGCAGATGCCAGAATTCCTGCCGCGCAACCGGATCCACACCGCCAGTAGGCTCATCCAATAAAAGAACTTTGGGACGATGCACTAATGCGCAAGCCAAACCAAGTTTTTTCTGCATTCCGCCGGAAAGTGCAATGGCAGGACGATTGGCGAATTCTTCCAGGCCGGCAAAGCGCAATAAATCTTGTGAGCGCTGTTTACGGTCAGATTCAGACATATCAAATACTTCGCCAAAGAATTCAAGATTCTCTTGAACGGTTAAATCTCCATACAGGCTGAATCGCTGAGCAAGGTAGCCAATTTCTTCACGCGCTTTCTCCACTTGAGCCGGGATATCATATCCCGCGACGCGAAGCGTGCCGCTGGTGGGTTGAAGGGCGCCGCACAGCAAACGCATGGTGGTGGTTTTGCCCGCTCCGTCCGGTCCAACCAAGCCAATCATTTCTCCAGCACGGACTTGCAGGTCAAGACCATCGACCGCGCGCAGGCTGCCAAAGGTTCGAACTAAATTTTTTGTTTCTAGCAAAAGTTCAGATTCCATATTTTTTATATTCACCACAAAAGACACAAAGAGAATAATACAGCTTATTTCAGGATTCTTTCCTTCATGACCTTCGTGTCCTTTGTGTTTGAAAAAGAATCATCCTCTAAAGTGACACGCCATTATTATTATTGGAAAGTGACATCAGCAGGCATACCGGGTTTGAGCTGACCCTGTGGATTACTCACCGTCAACTTGATGGCATACACCGTGGAGGAGCGTCCCTCCACCGTCTGCACATTGCGCGGCGTGTACTCCGCTTGATCCGAGATATAACTCACCTGCGCATTGAACACCTCGCCCGGGAATGAGTTCCGCTTTCATGGTCGCCGGCATCCCCAGACTGATCTTGCCATACAAGTCCTCCGGCACATACACCGTGATCGTCAAATGACTGATATCCGCCATGGTCAAGGCATCCGCTCCCGGCTGAACATATTCTCCCGGTTCTACATTGCGGGTCAGGATCACTCCATCCATCGGCGCATATACCGTCAACTTGGTAAGCTGGGTGTTGATCAGATCCACACTGGCTTGAGCCTGCTGTACCGCACTTTGTGCCTGCGCGTCGGCAGCCTTAGCCTGATCGAGCGCAGCTTGGGCATTCGAAACCGCAGGAGACTTGCTGCCGGTCTGGACGTCGGTCAAATAATCCAGAGCCGTGTTGTAACGTTCCTGCACCAGCGTGACATTCGCACGCGCTTTCTGAACATCCTTGGCACCTTCCGAGGTCAACGCATCGTTATAAGCATTCTGCGCATCCCGCAGGTTCGACTTGGCATCATCAAAAAGTTGTAGGGCATAATCCTTGATATCCTGATCAATATTGCTGGCGTTGATCAGATAATCGCGAGAGTCCTGTTTGGCGATCGGCTGGTTTTCCTGCTTTGCCAACTGGTACAACCCAAAGCGGCTCAACTGATCAATGTTCGTGCCATTCTGCGCAAAATTGTTCAAATTGTTCGCTACGTTGTAGCTGGCTTCCGCATTCGCAAGGTTCGTCTCAATTTGCACAAAGCCACTGCCGGCCGTAGTGGTCTCGATGGCCGTCAGATTGTTCTGCGCATCCATCAGAGCTTTCTGCGCTGCATCCACTTCCGTCTGCGCAGATGCAATCTGTTCCGATTGCGTGAAATACCACTGCGGCACATTGAAATCCGATGGCCGGTTCGTCAACCACTGTGTGGTCAATGTGTCGCCCGTCTTCAGCGAGGCTTGCATCGTCAGGTTGTATTGGTTCTGGGCGGATGCCAACGCAGCATCCGAAGTGCCCGCCGCAGCCTTGGCGACATTAAGAGCCGCAACAGCCTGTTCTTTCTGTGCCTGAAGCAGACTATCGTCCAGATGTATCAACGCATCTCCAGCCTTGACCGTCTGGCCTTCATCCGTCAGCACATCCTTGACTTTGCCTGCCTCTTCCGGCGCCACATTCACGTCGGTCGCTTCAATCGTCCCCGAAGCACCCAGTTGGGATGCCGCATTATTCTGGCTCCATTGTTGATACACAAAATATCCAATCGCCGCTACCACGAGTACGACGATGATCACTATCACTGGGGATGGTCTTCTGTTTTCCATTTATGTTACTCCTTGTTATATATTATTTTTTTAATCCAAATTTTTACGGAAGCGCCACATTGCGAGTCCAAGCAACGCGACGGCAAAAACACTTAAAGCTAGGATTTGAGGAAGGATCAAGCTTATGCCAACGCCTTTGATGACCACTGCGCGCATGATATAGATAAAATAAGTTGTAGGAAGCAGTGCCCCAACATATTGAAGGACTATCGGCAAAGATGCGATTGGAAAAATGTATCCTGAAAGCATCATGGCTGGCAACATTAAAGGCATAACCATCAATTGAGCCTGCTGTTGGGTGCGCGCCACAGTTGAGATTACAAGTCCGTAGCCAAGTGTCGGTAGCAGGTACAAGCCTGTCATGGCAAAGAGCAGGATGATGCTGCCGCGAATGGGAACGCCGAATATAAGGGTCCCCAACACCAAAATCAAAAGGGTATCCGCAAAAGAAACCAGAATGTAGGGTGTGATCTTGGCCAGGATCAGTTCCCAGGAACGAATAGGGGTGACGATTAATTGCTCCATGGTTCCTCGCTCGCGCTCGCGGACGATGGCGAGCGCAGTCAGGCTGGTTGCAGTCTGAAAAAGAATCAGGGCAATTAAGCCAGGAACAATGCTGTATGCTCCGAGCAAATCCGGATTGTAGAGGACATCCGTGCGGACATCAACCGGATTTGAGTCTCCTCCGATGGCTGCGCCTTCAAGAGATAGTTGTTGAGTTTTGATACTCACTCCGTGAGCTTGGCCTGCCAACTCAGCCGCAGAAAGAGCCGCGCTGGCAACGGTCGGATCGGAACCGTCTATCAGGACCAACGCTTGGGAAGGCTGTCCGGAAGTCAGATCTTGACCGTAGTTTGGCGGAATCACAATTCCCACTTTGGCCTGCCCGCCACCAATTAAATTATCAACTTCGGTTTGACTAGAAGCCATATAATTAAAAGAAAAATAACCGGTTGATTGAAATGAGTCGAGTAAATCCCGACTGGCGGGACTGTTGTCCTGGTTAAAGATCACCGTAGAAACATTTTTTATATCGGTAGTGTTGGCATAACCCAACAACACCAATTGCAGGATGGGCATGATGAAAATAAATATCAAGGTGCGCGGATCCCGGATCATGTGGGTGATTTCTTTTTTGATCAATGCTCTAAATCGTCTCATATGATTTACTCCTTTTGTAAATCGTAAACTCAAATATAAGATTCAATCGTGAATTGGATATGAAGAGAAATGGAAGAAATAAATAGAACCTTAGTTTTCTTCCTGTAATTTGTTTAGCAACTTACTCATAAGGTGCAATAATTGCTCCCGTTCTTCCGGGGAAAATTTTTCCATCAAGTGCACGATCCGTTTTTTGTTATAGTTCATGGCGGTTTGGAAGAAATGCTCGCCATTTTTGGTCATTCGTACAAGCACTACGCGGCGATCCTTCGGGTCATAGGTGCGTTCTAAAAATTTTCCGCGCACCAGCCAGTCAACGATCCGGGTGGCAGAACTCAAAGGGATTTTAAGCGCGGCACTTAATTCGCCCATCGTTAAAGGGGTTTCGGAATGTGCCAGAACAATAAAAACTCGCACCAGGAAGGTATGGTCCTCTGAATTGCCCGATCCTCTCAACTTTTCCATTTGTTGTTTGAAACGGACGATGTGCTCAGGCATGACCAAGTTGGGGTGTAGCTGGATGAAATTTTGCAACAAGTCAATGAATTGCCCGGCGATCAGTTCGGTGTGCGCTTGAGATTTTACTTTCATTATGATATATTTCCAAAGCGGAAGTATTTTACCACAGATCAAAATTTGTCAAGGCGCAATTGACAAAGACTTACCCGGCTTTCATAATTGTAGATTACCGTTTTTATCGATCACCCTGAGGCTGGTGGTAATACTGTGCTTTGTCGCCGTACACGGAGTTATCAGCCAAATAGAAATTCCGGATTGTCGCGCAACGCCAATCGAAAGATTTGTTTAGAGTCTCGATGGAGTTTGTTATAACGATTACCAGTGATCGGACGCGTTCTATTACGTCATTCGCGGATAAGTGTGAGTAAATCCCCATCAAGGACAAGCAAGTAATCTATATAATTACACAACTCCGAAGTCTTAGCTTCGGAGTTGTGATCGCTGATATTCGGTTCGCTACTTATTAGATTATAGAGCTGACCGTCACTGTTTAAAAAGATTTGAAGACACTGCAATCACGGAGCGGTAGCGGTTTTGACATTTGACCATAAGCCGGGTCCCCACGGACCATCGGCTCTTACGCTCCAATAGAGCGTTGTGCCGGTGGCAATATTTTGTTTACCCTGGATACCCCAAGTGAATCCAGGGCCTACGCCGGATTTGGCCAGGACGCAATCCCCCGAGGACATATTCACATCAAAGCATATTGTTATGTTGTAAGTATATGGCGCTGGAGTAACTCCAGTCCATAAAAATTGAATATAGCGGTTTCCAGAGGGTCCTATGCCATTGAGTGTGGTCATGGTTGTTAAATCAACCTTAGGGTAGGAAGTTTTGAATTCGAAAACAGTGGACCAATCACTTACTGCCAAGCCGCCGTTAAATAAAGCGCGTACTCGCCAGAAATAGCTAGTCGCTGGCATAAATCTACGAATGCCTCCACCCATTTGTGTGGGGCAATTGTCGGGTGCGTAGGATACTAAGCCATCTTGTGTATCAAGCTGGGCATAGTTCAGAGTCGAGTCGTTGTTATAGGTTTGATTTGCGAGATAGGAAACAGCTGCGTTGTTAACATCAAAGCACAGCTGACTCGTGTCAGCGAAGGTATTGTCAGTCGAGACTTCTACTTCGTACGAAGAGAAGATGGCGGCAGAGGGCAGCGCGACTTCGAGCCAGCAAATCCCCGGTGTAGAATCGGTCGTTACTTTGCCGGTTGGAGTCTTGTAGACATCGTGCTGTTGGATCGCTATCGGCACAGGAGCGGCAGATACATTGGCCGTATAGAATGAACATGCGCTGGTACAAGAAGTTGACCAAGCGCTCGGACCGTAGGTGCTGTTCAATGTTTCAACTTGCCAGTACAAAAGTGTGCCCGCAGCCAAATCTGAAGAGGGACTATAGCCAATATCCACTCCTCCATTGAAGGTATTCGAAGTTGGAACGCTCACATCTATGTATAATGAGCTGAACGTGGCAATTGTGGACACTTCCAAAACGTAGCCGCTTGCACCACTTATCGCTGTCCACTGAAATAACGGAAGCGGGTGAGGAGGTGTGGTGGTTAGATCATTATGCAAATTATCCTTGAGCGTACTGCCATGGGCTGGCCCTATCAAGGTTGGGGCAAGATTGCAGTGTAGAAGGTATATACTGCCCATCCAGAGCCGCCAGTTACAAAATCCTCCAGTGCAGGTAGTATCATAAGCCTGAACACGCCAGTAATAGGTTGTGGCAGGCTGATAGGCAAACGAGCTGGTGTAGTTGGGAGCGGTGCAATATTACAACACTTGAGCATGACGACTGTCATTGCTGGATACAATAGCCGTGGCAGTGTTTGTAAACGTAGGGTCGGTGGAAACTTCAAGATCATAGTAGATAGTTCCCAAGGTGCCAGCGGTGGTCCATTGAAATTCGATTTGATTAGCGCCATAAGAATAGATCAGTTCGCTATTCGTTGGATTGATAGCGCCAGGTTCGGAGGAACCGCTGTCAAAATGGAGGCCGGCGCGCCATTGGAAGCGCCAACGGTAACCATCAGAACCACGGCAGACAAAACGAGCAATTTTAGAAGTTTCATGTTGAACCTTTCTCTTTATTCAAAACTGTCGGCAAGGATTCCACCCCGCCAAACAAGGATACCCATTAAAAATAACCGATAATGGTTGTTCGGTCAATGCCCCTTTTCTTAGAAAATTCATGATTCGGAAGAAAAATGGGCTTTATACGCCTGACTTTCAAAAAAGATTGGCAATTCACGCCTGGAAAGAAGTAGAATTAGGCGAAACAAAAGCAACGTGCTTTATGACAATTCGCTCACTTGACCTTAGAGATTTGCCCCATTTATATCGCTTACGCGGTGACGCAGTCGGTTTGGATTCGACGCGCACGCTTACGCGCGGCAATCCATTGGGCGCGGTCGGCTTGATGGCCTATGTCAATCCTGCGCGGCATATTTACGCTTCCATCGCGGACGGGGATGGTGTGAGCCTGCTTGGAGGCATTATCCACACCCGCGGCGAATCATTTGCAAAATTGCTTTATCTCGCGCCATCGTCTCGACTGGATCATCCGGATTTGCCTGCTTTGATTGATCATCTCTCCGCCGAAGCTGGAGGCTGGGGAGCCTTTCACGTTCTCGCTGAAGTGAATGAAGACAGCAATGCATTTGATGGTTTGCGCAAAGCAGGCTTCTCGGTGTATGCATGGCAGAGGATGTGGAATATCAGTCAGGTGCCGGAGGCAAACTCAAAGTCAGGCTGGATGCGGGTTGATGCAATTCATTGGCCCGCGATCCAAAGTCTGTATCAACAAATCGTTCCTCCTTTGCTTCATCCCGTTGAGCCAATTCCCCTTCGCGCAGTTGGCTGGATGAATGATGCGAGCATGAAAGTGTTATGTGAATGTAACTCAGGGCGTTTATGGAATTGTTCTAACGCCGCTCATTCATCCTGAAGTTGCGGATGTGAGTGCGAAAATAGTTTCTCTGGTCAGTCATTTGCCCGACCGGCGCAATCGGCCTATATATTTATGTGTTCGCTCCTATCAGGCATGGCTGGAACCGGCGCTTGAAGATTTGGGTGCGCTGCCGGAGAACGTCAGGCAGTGATGGTCAAGCACCTGACGCGGCTGGTGAGGGATGAACAGAATGTTTTGGCGACACAACCATCGGGAGTGAGTGTTCAGCCATCGCGCGTGAGCAGGATCCATAAATAAGTTTCCCATCAGTGGATGATTGCTGAATTGAACGGAAGGGTAACATTCTCCGTGTGCCTTGCCAAGTATCGTATAATTGAATAGGCACGGATAAACCGTGTCTGAAAGAGAATTAAAAATGACACAATTAAGAATTACCGATGATCTCGAGGCTCTTCTCGATGTGTTGCCTGCCGATATCCGCCGCGCGGTGGAGAAAGCGGACGATAGCGAGAACCTGCTCGAGATTATTTTAGATTTGGGCCGCGTGCCCACTGCGCGCTTTGTGGATCGTGAGATTGTCTTGCGCGAATCTGGAAGTGACACGCGCTGAAATTGATTATGTGGATGAACGCACCGGCGAATTCGATGCGGATAACCGCGCCGGAATCGAACGCACATTGCATCGCATCTCCGCCATCCGCAACCGACGCACACATATCGTCGGCTTGACTCTGCGCGTTGGACGCGCGGTGTATGGCACGGTGGATATCATTCAAGACATTATCGAGTCGGGCAAGTCGGTATTGATCCTCGGCCAACCCGGTGTTGGCAAAACAACTCTCTTGCGCGAAGCTGCGCGCATCCTCGCTGAATCAAAACGCGTGGTCATCGTGGATACATCGAATGAAATCGGCGGCGATGGCGATGTGCCTCATCCCGCGGTGGGCAAGGCGCGGCGTATGCAGGTGAGAGTGCCAACGCTTCAACATGAAGTGATGATCGAAGCTGTTGAAAATCATAATCCCGAAGTGATCGTCATTGATGAGATCGGGCGTGAACTCGAAGCCGCCGCCGCTCGCACCATCGCTGAACGCGGTGTGCAGCTCATCGGCACGGCGCACGGACGCACGCTCGACAATCTTTTGTTGAATCCAACGTTGAGCGATCTCGTCGGCGGCATCGAAGCGGTGACTTTATCGGACGAAGAAGCGCGTCGACGCGGCACGCAGAAAACGGTCCTCGAACGACGCGCTCCGCCCACGTTCGATGTGTTGATCGAGATTCAAACCCGCGATCGTTTTGCCGTTCATCCGGACGTGATGGCGTCGGTGGATGCGCTTCTGCGCGGTTATCCGCTCGTGCCGGAGATTCGCACGCGCGATTCCGAAGGCAAGATTCAAATCGAGAAAGCCGCGCCCGTTTCAACATCGAGAATGGACGCGAAGGAAACCAAAACGCCGCGGCGTGGTGGGCGTCAAGCATGATGTCGCTCCCGGCAAGCCGGTCATGCTCGAAGAATCGATGACCACACCCGGTCCGCGCTTCGAGCCGACGCGCGGCGTAATGCAAACGATCAAGATTTATCCGTATGGCGTGGCGCGCAATCGTCTGATGCAAGCCGCGAAGCAACTCGGCGTGCCGGTGATCGTGGTCAAAGAGCCGACCGAAGCCGACACGCTGGTGACTTTGCGGACGTATTATCGCGATCGCCAGCAGACGATTTTGGACGCGGAACATCGCGGCTTGCCGATTTATGTTTTGCGTTCGAGCACGGTGGGACAGATGGAACAATTTTTGGGTGACTTGTTCAATGTGCGAGGCGAGCAGGTTGCTTCATCATCCGATATTGATGGCGTGAAGGAACAGACTCAACAGGCCATCCAGGCGGTGTTGAACGGCGAGCGTTGGGTGGATTTGCCGCCGGGTCCATCGTTGGTGCGACGCTTGGAACATGAGATGGCGCGCAATGCGGAGTTGGTGAGTCATTCGTATGGCAAAGAGCCAAGAAGGCATGTGAGGATATTTAGGGAATAAGATGCGCGAGTAATTGATGTGAGGCGTTGAGGACTGGCCAATGTGGACAACGGAATTGCTTGTCTATGATGGCTGGTTGGTTTGCGTTTTATATCGAAAATTAGAAGTCGGAAATCGATTTAAAGGATACTCAATAATCAAAATAGTCAAACTAGCATTGGTGTTGCGCATAGCAGAATCAAAGTCGGCACTACAGAAGACATGCCAATCCGATAACAGTGGTAATTAATAATTCTGAGACGAATGAGAATCGAGCTATGTGTGATAAATTTTATGAGTGATTGTTGAGAGGGGCTCAGGTCGTTGAGCTCTTGATGATTTACGGATGTTTTTATGCGGTGGCGGGAGTGATAGTAATGAGCATTTCTATAGGATAAGCATTAATAATCATGTTCGCAAACAATGCGGGAATGTGAGAAAGGCTTATCTTAATACAAAGTTACTTTATGGCGATAGCCAGATACAGAGCTAAGGGGATTGAGAGAAGAACTAGGAAAATAAAATAGGGACACAGCATTGCTCTGTCTCTGTTATTATAAATGTTTTGTTTTAGTTATGGCTTGCTTCGCTGAGCGTGACTTTCGCTTGAAACGTTTGTCCGTTGCGAATGACCGAAAGCGTGATCTGATCGCCGGGCTTGTAAGAGAATAACGTATTGAGATAGGAATGGGTGGCGTCGAGAGGCACATTGTCAATTTGACTGATCATATCGCCCTGTTGCAATCCGGCTTGTGCGGCGGGGCTGCCCATTGCCACCTGCGTCACATACACGCCCCATTAAATCGGCAGGCTATATGCGGCGGCGACATCCGGCGTGATGGGCTGGTAACTGATTCCAAGATACGGATGCGATACATATCCTTTTTGGATAATCTGCGTTGCGACGGCTTGCGCCGTGTTGATCGGGATCGAGAAACCCAATCCTTCCGCGACCGTTCCGTTTCCGGTGTTGCGGACAATCAATTCGTTGATGCCGATTACTTCACCCGCGAGATCAACCAGCGGTCCGCCCGAGTTGCCTTGATTGATTGCCGCGTCCGTTTGGATCAGACCTTCGATCTGGTAGCCGTTACCGGTGTCGATGGAACGTCCGGTCGCACTGACCACGCCAACGGTCACGGTATTCTTGAAGTCGCCGAGCGGTGAGCCAATCGCAATCGCGGTCTCACCGGGTTTGAGCAAATCTGAATTTCCAAGCGTTGCCACCTCCGGGACTTTTCCATCAGTCTTCAATACAGCGATATCGGAATATGGATCGGTGCCGACGATCGTTGCTTTTTGCTGAGTGCCATCGGCTAGGATGATATTGGTATCTTGTGTATTTTCGATCACGTGATTGTTGGTGAGGATGTAGCCCTGATTGGAAATGAAGAGGCCGCTTCCGCTGACGGTTTCGCTTCCGCTCGAACCGAAGAATGTGTTCTGTCCCGGAATCGTTCCGACTACCGTCACCACAGCGGGGCCAACTTTTTGAACGGATTGGGTGATCGCGGTTTGAATATCGGTCGCGTTGAGAGTCAGCTTGGTGATCGGGCTGGTGCTGCTTGCAGGCAGGGCCGCTTGAACCGGCCCGGGCAAAGCGGCGGAATTTCTTACGGCTTGATAAACGCCGTATCCGCCAGCGGCCGCTCCGCCCAATGCGGATAATCCTGCCACAACCACAACCAGTAAAATATAGAGAATGCGTTTGAATGTCATATAAATCTCCTTGCTTTTATATTCATGTCATTGCGAGGAGGTTCAAAGAGCCGACATGGCAATCTCCTGTTTGATGGTTAGTTGAGATTGCCACATCCTGCTTCGCAGGTCTCGCAATGACAATTGAATTTATTGTTTTACATAGCATAATTTTAGTCCATAAAAATGACAATAGAATTACCCAAAGATGAACGTATAATGAGAAAGAATGGGAATTGAGTTTGTATTGATTCTCTGTGAGCCAAAAGGAAAAACGAAATGGCGAATCTGATATTGACGGTTTTGATCGGCGTTCTGGGCGGGGTGGCGGTTGGCGTGCAGGGACCGATTGTGTCCCAGATGAGTCAGCGGATTGGCACGATGGCTGGCAGCTTTTGTCGTGCACGTCAGCGGCGCGATTTTATCTGGGGCGCTATTGCTGGCGCTCGGCGGCGAGAACATTCGGAATTGGCGCAGTCTTTCCTGGTATATGTTCCTCTCCGGAAGTTTTGGAGTTATTTTATATTTGACTCTTAATCAAACCATGCCGCGTCTCGGTGCAACCACCGCTTTGGCGCTGATCATCATCGGACAATTGGTGATGGGCATCCTCATCGACCAATTCGGCTTGTTTGGCGTTGCGGTTCGTCCCGTTGACTTGGTGCGTCTCGTCGGCGCCGGATTGTTGATCGCAGGCGGATACTTGATCATAAGGTAGAAAAACTATGTTCATCACTCTTGAAGGTCCGGAAGGTTCCGGCAAAACATCGCACATCAAACCGCTGACGGAATGGCTCACCGCGCAAGGATATAAAGTCTTCGCCACGCGCGAGCCGGGCGGAACAAACATCGGCGAACAAATTCGCAATGTGATCCACGATTTGAAAAACACTGAAATGCATCCGCGGACTGAGACGTTGCTTTATCAAGCCGCGCGTGCACAGATTGTGGAACAAGTCATTCGACCGAAGCTTGCAGAAGGAACGATTGTCATTTCGGATCGTTATTATGATTCGACGATTGCTTATCAAGGCTATGGCCATCAACAGAATCTGGATGAAGTCCGCGCATTGGTCAAGTATGCCACCGGCGGATTGACTCCTGACTTGACGATTCTGCTTGACATTGATGTTGAAGTTGGACTAAAACGCAAAAAGCAGAATAGCGTCGAATGGAATCGAATGGATGCTTATGAAGTTGATTTCTATCGTCGCGTCCGTGCCGGATATTTGGAGATGGTCAAGCAGGAACCGAAGAGATGGGTCGTGGTGGATGCAAGTCAAAGTTGGGATGAAGTGCAGGAAGAGTTGAGAAAGATAATTGAAGCAAAAGTAAAATAACATGAATACCATTCAATCCCTCATCCAGCGCGTACAGAAAACCGAACATGGCTTCATTGATATTCAGAAGGCTTCTGAAGAAATCTTTGCAAGTCATAACGCGGCAGAGACTTTGCAGCCTGGCAAAAGAATTGTTTAAATCAGATATTCATCAAGCGCGCGTACTGGCAGTATTTTTATTTGGAAAACTTGCCGCAAAATCAAAGGAAAGTTTTACGATTTTGCGCAAGCGTGTGAGTCTCGATCAAGATTGGCGCGTGCAGGAAACTTTGGCGAAAGCTTTCGACCAATATTGCAAGGACAGCGGCTTATGAAAAGTCCTTGCCAATAATTGAAGATTGGCTTGCGGATGCGAATCCCAATGTCCGCCGCGCGGTAACCGAAGGCTTGCGCATTTGGACGGGCAGGGATTATTTTCGTGAGCATCCTGATGTTGCGATCAAATATCTAAGTCAGTTGAAAGCGGATGAAAGCGAATATGTCCGCAAGTCGGTGGGAAACGCATTGCGCGATATCAGCCGCAAAAATAAAGATTTGATTCGAAAAGAACTTCAAAGCTGGGATATTTCCGATAAACATATCCAGCAGACGTATAAACTCGCCGCCAAATTTTTGAAGTAGGTATCCTCACAACCACTGTGATATACTGAACTCGTTGTCAACAGGGTTAGGTGATTCTCTTTCGAGGTCGTCCGACACCTGATTTGTGCCCGCTTTGAGGCGGGCGTTAGGAGAAAAATGGAATCCAAGTTGTACGTCGGCAATCTGTCATACTCGACCACGGAAGATGATCTGCGGACCCTCTTCACGCAGGCAGGCACAGTCGCTTCTGTAGCGCTGATCAAGGACCGTGACAGCGGTCAATCCAAAGGCTTTGCCTTTGTTGAAATGAGCACTCAGGTCGAGGCGGAAAAGGCCATTAGCACGTTCAATGGTTTTCACTTGGGCGATCGCGAACTGAAAGTAAGCCTGGCCCGTCCGCGCGAGGAACACACTGGCTTTGGCAATCGAGGCGGCAACAACCGCGGGGGTCATCGTCCGCAACGCGGAGGCGGCAAGCGTTATTAATCTCCCCGTCAGCGATAAGTGATTTTACTTGGAGTGTGTATGCAAGAATTTTTGTGTACACACTCTATTCTTATAAGGTGCTTCGATGGCTGATAGAATTCTTCCCAACAATCTTGATGAGTTAATAAAGGAGATCGAGCGCGAATGGAACGCGCTGATGCAAGTTGTGGATCGCCTCACACCTGACCAGATGATGATTCCTGATTCCGGCGGCTGGTCGCCAAAAGATAATCTCGGCCACCTCTCCGCGTGGATGCATTTTATGCTGGAGTCCGAGCTTGGAGGCGTGCCTGCCCATATTGCGCTGGGTATCGACGAGCAAAAGTTAAGGGGGCTGAGCGAGGATGAGGAAAATGCCATCCTCTTCGAGCGCAACCGCGGGCGTTCCAGCAGTGAAGTGCTCGATGAACTCAAAAACACCTATAATGAAACTGTCAAAAAACTGAAGACAACGGACTTCCAGAACCTGATGAAACCGCTCAAGAGCGACCAGGCCCAACCACCGCTGGTCATCGATTTGGTGCTTGGCAACACCTCGGAGCATTTTGCGGAACACCGCAGTACTATCGAGCGAGTCCTGAACACGAGGAAAGCATGACCGCCGATTCTGAAAACGATATCAAGGGATTGAAAGCCATTGGGCACCTGTGCGCTATGGTGCTGCGGAAAATGATGCAGGCGGTTCGACCGGGCATTACCACCGGCGAGCTGGACGACATCGGACGCGGCCTGCTCGAAGCTGAAGGTGCACATTCAGCGCCGATTGTGACATATAACTATCCCGGCACAACTTGTATCAGCGTATCGCCGGTCATCGCGCATGGCATTCCCGGCAAGTACGCTTTGAAGGCAGGCGACCTGATTCATATTGATGTCTCTGCTGAATTGGATGGATATTTTGCAGATACTGGTGCTTCACTGTGGGTCTTGAATCGTACCTCCGAGATTCATAAATTACTTGAAGCCACCAAAGCCACTTTGAATAAGGCGATCAACGTTGCACGCGCTGGAAGTCCATTAAACGGAATCGGCAAAACGGTCGAGCAGGAAGCGAAGAAGCGCGGCTATAACATCATCCCTGAATTAACCGGTCACGGCATTGGGCGCGGTCTCCATGAAGCGCCGAGCGAGGTTTGGAATTTTTATAATCCCCGCGATCATCATATTTTGAAGGATGGACTGGTGATTGCCATCGAGCCGTTCCTAACGACCGGTCAGGGCCGCATCAAACAGGAACGCGATGGCTGGTCATTGCGCACCGCTGATAATGCCATTGCCGCGCAGTTCGAACATACCATCATCGTCACGAAGAACGAGCCGATCATTCTGACGCTTTAGCATGAACCTTCATTTGTTTTCCAGTCCCGGCGAACGAGACGATATCCGTTATATCATTGATGCGGCCAAGCCTTATCTCGCAGGCAAGCTCGATGCAGTAGTGGCATATCTGCCGATGGCTTCGCTTTATGGCGAGGAGTGGCTGGATCGGACTAAAAAATTCTTTGATGACATGGCCCGTGTTGAAATGATCAACACCGAAATGATGGAGTTTCATCAAATGGAATCCATCCTACGGCGTGCCGCGTTGGTTTATATTCCCGGCGGCAATACTTTCTTGCTCAATCATCGTTTGCATATCAGCCGCTTGATGCCATATCTATCCAAAAAAGTCCAAGCCGGTTTACCGCTCGTCGCATTCAGTGCCGGGACAGTTCTATGCGGACCGAATATCCTGACTTCCAATGACCTCAACTCGGTCGAGTCACCCCACTTCGATGGATTGAACGTCTCGCCCTTCAATTTCTATGTGCATTACACTGGGAATCTTGGAAGGGGACAACTGGTTGGTGGATTATCATGTCTTCCATGATAATCCAGTGATTATCATGGCCGACGGATCACATATCACAATCGAGGGAAGGAAAACGCAACTTGTGTTCGGTGATGCATGGATTCTGCGTAAAGGACAGGAAAAAGAAAGAATCAAAACCAGAACATTGATCACCATATAATTCCACCGACGATTCATCGGATCACGGGTGTCGTTTATTCATCTTCTCCACCACCTGCATCCGATCCGAGATCAGGCAAAGCAGATTCAATTTCTTCTGGCGATTGACCCGCCTCGAGGCGGTCCACCACATCATCGAATTCGGGAGGCATCTCCTCGCCCATTTCTTTTCCCATCTTGCGCATCACCTGACCCATCGCACGCGGATCATCTTCCAAGCCTTCTAATGCAGACGGATCCATTGCGCTCTCCATGCGGCTTTCTTCCGATTTAGCAATCCTCACCTTCGTCATCCGCCGCCGAACCTTGTCACTGCCACAATGTGTGCAGACGACAGCTTTTTTGCCGTATTCACTAAATGTAAAGAAAACATCAAAGCGTTCATCGCAGTTTAGACAAATAAAATCATAAGTGGGCATGAATTAATTTTACTGCAATTCCGTTTGAGCGTCTTTGGTACAATATCTTTATGAACTCTTCCGAATTTGAACGACCGCGCCCCGAGCCTTTGTTGATCGTCATCTCCGGCCCCTCCGGCGCGGGGAAAGATGCCGTCGTCCAACGCATGAAGGAACGCGGCCTGCCGTTCCACTTTGTGGTCACGGCCACGACGCGTCCTCAACGTCCTACTGAAGTGGAGGGCAGGGATTATTTTTTCGTCTCAAAGGAAGAGTTCGCGCACATGATCGAGCAGGATGAATTGTTTGAGTATGCAATAGTCTATGGCGACTACAAGGGCAATTCCAAACAGCAAGTACGGGAGGCTCTGGCTAGTGGGAAAGATGTGGTCATGCGTTTGGATGTTCAGGGCGCAGAAACCGTCCGCAAACTTGTGTCTGACGCGTTGCTGATCTTTATCACCACCGACAGCGAGGAGGAGCTGGTAAATCGTCTCAAACAGCGCAGGACCGAAACTTCCGACTCGCTTGCGATTCGCATTGCCACGGCTCGCAAGGAACTTCAGCGCGTGGAAGCCTTTGATTACATCATCGTCAATCATGACTTTCTCCTCGATCACACAGTAGACATCGTGCGCGCCATCATTGATTCAGAACATCATCGTGTAAAACAACGAAAGGTTAATTTGTGAATAGTTATCCCGCTTCTTCTCCAGACCAACAGCCTGTTTCGCCTCCGCAAACCATGCGCGTGTCTACGCCTTCCTCACGTCCCTATGTGACTTATTCGATTATGGGCGTCACAATTGGATTCTATCTTCTACAACTTGTTAGCGTATCAGTCTTCGGTTACGCCAACGATGCCGCCCAAATGGATTGGCTCGAATTCTACGGATCAAAGATCAACCAATTGATTCGTGCCGGGGAAGTCTGGCGATTTTTAACGCCGGTATTGTTGCATGCATCCATTCCGCATATTCTCTTCAACATGTATGCACTCCTCGTGATCGGTGTGGGGCTGGAACGTTACTTTGGACATGGTCGTTATCTTTTGCTTTATGTGCTTGGTGGTTTCACGGGCAACGTTCTATCGTTTCTGTTTTCGAGCGGATACTCGGTTGGCGCCTCCACCGCGATCTTCGGCCTGATCGGTGCAGAGGGTGTTTTTCTATATCAGAACCGGCAACTGTTTGGCAGGCGGTTTGGTAGTGCCATTGGTAATGTGATCTTCATTATCGTGGTCAATTTAGTGATTGACTTTGTTCCCGGCAGCGGCATTGATTATTGGGGTCACATTGGCGGGCTTTTGGGTGGCCTGATCTTCACGTGGTTCGCGGGTCCGCGTTGGGGCGTTGAAGCAATCTATTCTTCGCCTCTACAAGATTCCATGCCAGGCATGGCTCCGATGGCGCAACTGGTTGACAAACGCGAGACGCGTGAAGTAGTGACCGGTGCGGCAGTAGTGCTCTTGATTTTTGGTGCATTGGCAATGCTTGGGATGATTTATACGATTACGCCATGACGCGATCGTTACAGCATCAGCAAGAAATGGATGTAGTCCATCTCGCATTCACAATCTCAAAAGAGCGGAGTTGAGTAAGCGAAAAGCCTTGAGGGTCTGTATGAAGTCATTGGTAAGAGGCTTTTCTTTGGTTCAAACGACCCACCTGAAGGGGTGGGGTTGTTCTCTAATTTTTTAAACTGAAATTATCAGAGAGACGCAGATCGCTGGATATAATGGAAATATCATGAAGAAATTTGTTGGGGCATCGTTGATTTTTCTTACTGCGTGCTCAGTGTTCAATGGGATGGGATCGGTTGGTATTCCAACTGCCATACCGGGCGCAATCAATATCATTATCGCACAGACGGCCGCCGCCGCTTCCACGCAAACGGCCATGTTCATTCCTCCCACGCGGACACCTTCTTTTACTCCCTTTCCAAGCCAATCACCTTCCTTGACCCCCGCCGATACTCCGACTTTTCTTTTTCATCTTCCGACGCCCACACTCACAACATCACCGGCCGGTTCCTGCCCATTCAGCGCGCCGTATTATGTACGCGTCAGACCATTTGCAGTTGGATCAAAAAATTGGAACCTTTATATTCCGGCTTTTCCGGCGGATGCTCCTTATGGATATCCGGCAACTTTGTTTCTGCAATATGTTGTTAGCCAATCTGCTTGGACGGTGGGGTTAGAAAACATTCCCCTTCCTAATTATTGGATGGAGGCTATGGCGGACCTAAATGGATCGGCATGGACATATTTGAAAACGGGTTCGGATGGAACATTCTTCGGTACAAATACATTGAGCGTCGATTCCTTTCCCGGCAACTTCCTTCTCATCACCAACCGAAAATTTCGTCGCGGGGAATGTTGGGATTCCGTCTCGTCATTCCCATACTCAGACGCTTTGAACCAAGTTCCCGATTTAAGTTCCCTGCCACTATATCAACTTGGACTTCAAACGGGGATGAATAATTCAACACCTGGCATAGTATATCCTGCGCCCAGAAACGATGGAAACGTAATTGTTCCTATCCTCAGCAAGCACGGCGATTTGTGGGTGGAAGACAGCAACGTAGAAGCCTTTCCTAACCTGCCGATGGATATTGTTGTAGTGACAAACAAATTGGATATCACTTCGAGTGCTGACACAACCTCAACGATGGTTGAGACTGTGACAAACGGAGCGCATCTAAAATTGACGAACTATTCCCCCACGCAAAGAAACACATTTGGCCAAGTGACCGACCCAGCGACGGGAAAAACAGGTTACGTTCCTTTATACAATTGGACGGCCTGGATGACGGGTTCGTATACGACAACCTGGACAATGCAGACCTTGCCAGTCCCGCCGGGTAATTGATGGGAATCTTTTAATGTCTCATTCAACTATCGCTTTGGGTTTTGAATTGGCGTTTTGGGTAAAAGAGTTCCTTTACTGAAAAAACTTTTGATAAAGAGCATTGCTGACAAACATCAATCCAATGGAGTTCTGATAGATCAGGTGATAGCCTCTTAGTTTGTCTTGGGAAGCATCCACATAGAATTGATACATATCCTGAAAGCTGACTGGATCAAGCGCACTTTCTTGTGCCCCCTGCTGGGTATAATCATAAATTCGTTGACGCCATAGGACGAGGATGTCAGGATTGACCGAGGCAACGGTACTATAGCTACTTTTCCAGTATGTGCGGACGTTCCATTGGGGTGTGGCGGGAAAATACATCTGCACGTCTCGGTAAACCACCAATTGTTTATCTGACTGGATACGCGGGAGATATTGGCTCTCCAAAGTGTTGTAGAAAGCCAATGAATTGTTATGTTCTTCCCGCGTCAACACCGCTTGATAGCGGTAGATATCGTTTTGAATAAATGTGAAGAGCTGGTAACCTATCACCACCAATGCAATAATCCCGATTGTCCAGCTCAACCATTTTTGCACGTGCAAGCCATTTTCTCCCAATGTAAAAGATGGAAATTCAAAGAGAACTGCCAAACTACTGTAAAGAGGAAGAACAACGGGCAGGAAGAGGTGTGTTGGTTTAATAGCAACTTCATAAAGAAGGTAAAGCGAAAATGGAACGATCCAAGTGAGAATCAGCAGTTGTAAGACTCGGTTCTGTCCGCGCCACATGCCGAAGCCCAGAGCAATAAATGCCAACACAATGAGAATCAGTGGGCCGTATGTATGCTGAATAATGGGCCACCACGATAACGGTCCTTTGGCATAGGCTAGTGTCCAACCACTGGACATGGCAGCGGATTGCTGGGACATGATGAAAATCGTCCGAGAGAATTGGCTAGGCAAAAAGAGGAATGGATTGCTGATGAAAATCATTGCCACCATGATTCCAACGAAGGCCGCGGCGCGAAGAAATAGCTTGCGCCACGTCAATTGTTTGCAAATCAACCCGGCGAGCAGGTAGGTGGGAATGGTCAAGAAGAAGAAAAGACCCATGACCTTGGTACCTGTAGCCAGTCCGACCGAGGCGGCGGCCAAAAAGAAATTTAATCCAAAGTGAAGATCATCGCGGTCCAAAAAGAAAAATGTCAGTGCAACAAAGAAAACCGCAATGCTATCCGGATGCCACCATAAATCATTTTCGACAACTGCAGGGATCAATAGAAGAAAAACGAAGACGAAGATCGAGCTGAAATAGGATTTGAATTTTGTTTGAGAATAGATTAGCAAGAGGAGCGCGGCGAGCATCGGCAGGACGCTGATCACTTCGCGCAGTAAAAGCATGATGAGCTGCGTGTTTTTGAAATTCTGTGCCAGTTTGATCGGCAAGACCAGCAAGGCACTGGTGACATAAAATGGAGAACCATAATAATATTGGCGATAGGCCACAAAATTGACAATTGTTTTGGACAGTGTTTCACGCGGCGTGAGCATGTTTGCTACGACGGTGTACTGCGCGAACTCATCCAACTCAAACAACGAGATCATCATCGGATCCCCCGCCCCGGTGTTGTTTGGAGGAGCGAACAGACCTAAATAAATAAGACTAATCAGAATCAAAATGAGGAAGACACGCTTTTGTGTTGAGGTTAAAGACCGCATGTGCGCAATAATACCATTCTTATATAAAGCTACTTTAGGCTACCGAACTTATCCGTCCTTTAATTCTTTAACATTGCTTGAATATTTTTCGGCGGACTTTGCAGAGCCAGATCACACCCGGGCCAAACCGCGTCCGCGCCCGCTTGCTTTGCCTTGGCAACAGCTTGCCTCACATCGGTTTCGGATCCCTGGCTAAGAGTTGCGACTGGATCAATATTCCCAAATAGAAATGTTTCATTACCAAGAGCTTTGTGCGATGCCGCCAGATCATTGGTTTGATCTACTGAAATAGCATCCGCGCCTGCCTGTGCGATAAGAGTCATCGAAGAATTTGTATTCCCACAGATGGATAATACACGCGGCTTCGGAAGGTCGGCGATCAATTCCTTTAGAGCGGGCAGAACGAATTGCTCAAAGCGCGCAGGACCGATAAAAGCCGGAGAACCGCCCATGTCGTGCACGGTCAAAAAATCCGCGCCTGCCTTGCGATAAGCATGACCAACCTTTGAAAGCAAAAAAGATAATTGCTTTAGCGAACTGAGAACAATCTCTGGCTCACGTTTCATTTCGAGGAACAATTTGGCGGGTTCAACCAGCAATGTCATCAACGTAAAAGGTCCCGGCATCCATGCGCCGATTACGGCTTCATCCCCAATATCTTCCTTTAACATCCGGATGGCATCACGCACTAATGAAACGCGTCCCCGATTTACAATCTCTAGGTTCTCAACTGCAATTTCTCTTGTAGATTTAAACAAAGCCTTCTTAATGCTTGGAAACTCATATGGTTGATTTTCTCGGAAATCAATCTCCGCGCCCAAAGCTTCCGCTTCGACATATAAATCCAGCGGCACCACTGCGGAAGGAAATCCGGCCAGTCGATATGTACTGGCCGCGGCTTGGGCCATCTTCTTTGCATCTTTGTGGACTTCGTGAAAAACCAGTCCTTCGCTCTCAAGCCCCGCTGATGTGACATGAATTAAACCGCTAAATGTTGGTTTGCCCTCGATCTTTTTACCAGATAATAAATCAAGAATCTTTTGGCGTTGGTTCATAAAAATAAATCTAAGGCAACGTTGTCCTGCGCTTTAATTCTTTACAGCCTTTACAATCGCGGCGACATGTTCAGGCGTCGAACCGCAACATCCGCCAACGACGCGCACACCAATGGCAATGTATTTCTTTGCATAGGCAGACATATCCTCCGGCGTCATATCGTAGACCCCTTGCTCCGTCTTCACATCCATGTGCGGCACGCCCGCGTTCGGCTTGGCCCATAAGCCAAAGCCCGGGATGGTCTCGCCATATTCTTTGATGATAGTCTCCATGTTTTCAAGCGTTGTGCCGCAATTCGCACCGATGAGCGTCGCACCCATCTCTTTATATTTCTTTGCCACATCTTTTGGCTTCACACCCATCATTGTGCGTACGCCGCGATCATAAGAGAATGAGACCACAATCGGCAGATCAGTTACGGAACGCGCGCCGTTGAATGCTGCGTCAGCTTCATCGAGCGCAAACATGGTTTCGATCAGCAATAAGTCCACGCCGCCTTCCGCGAGAGCCTTGGCCTGTTCGGCATAGGTTTCAAAAGCTTGAGCAGGAGTCAGCGGGCCATATGGTTTCATAATTGAGCCGGTGGGACCCATCGAACCAGCGACCAACACATCGGTCCGGGATGAAGCGGCTTTGCGCGCCAATTCCGCAGCGCGCTTATTGACTTCCGGCGCGCGGCTTTTATATTTTGAGTCCTTCATCCGAAGGCGCGTGCCGCCAAAGGTGCAGGTCAGGATGATGTCGGAACCAGCTTCGACGAACGAGCCTTCGAGCTTGAGCAAAAGATCGGGCTGATCGATCACCAAATCCTCCGGTGCTTTGCCGGGCTTCAAACCCATCTTCTGCAAATTGGTTCCGGTGGCCCCATCCGCAACCAGCGTCTCTCCAACATTCAATCTTTCGAGGAATTTATTCACTTCTTTTCTCCTGAAAATTTTTCAGCCAGCGGATCCGCGACTCGATTTCGGGATCAAATGTGCGATGTGAGGAAATGGTTCACTCATGTGCGGAAGACTCGTTGCCAGCATAAATTGATTTTGAAATTCCGGATCGGTTGGCAATTCAAATCGCTCCACACGCCGTGTGATTGTCTCGATCTCTTTGCGCTTCTCGATGTTCAGCAGCGCGATGCGTGCGCCATCGCCAGCGGCGTTGCCAACCGCATACACATTCTCCAGCGGGCAATCGGGAATCAGACCGATCAGCATGGCCTTTTCTTTATCGATATAACTTCCAAATCCGCCAGCCAGAATGATTTTATCAGGAGATTGTAAATTACTGCGCTTGAGTAATGTGCGCGCCGCCGTGAACAGGGCGGCCTTCGCCAATTGGATTTGCCTCACATCCTGCTGCGTGACGGGGATGTCTCTTCCAATGGAAGTTTCATTCGCGAACGCGATGACATATTCCATGCCGCTTGCGCCCTCGCGAATCCGCCTGAACTCCAGCCCGCGCTTGAACTTGCCTCGAGAGTCAATGATGCCAACCCGGAAGATTTCTGCCACCGCGTCGATGATGGCTGACCCACAAATCCCTTTAACTTGACCGTTGAAATCAGCGTGGTCAGTGTTCCAGCCTTCGATGCCAATGACTTTATATTTTGGTTCAAGAGTTTTTTCATCAATTTGAACGCGCTCCATGGCACCTGGCGCGGCGCGCATTCCATATTCCACATGCGCGCCTTCCAGCGCGGGACCGGTTGGCGTCGATGTGCAAACCAGACGATTGCGATTTCCCAAAACCAACTCGGCATTCGTTCCGACATCAATGATCAGCCAGTTCTCATCCTGTTTGTGCGGCTCTTCGGCGAGGAGCACGCCGCTGGTATCTGCACCGATGAAGGAAGCGATGGTCGGCAAAACATGAATATTGCCGGATGAATTAATATGCAATCCAAGCTCGCGAGCTTTGATATCCAATGAATGATGAATGGCCGGGACGAACGGCGCACGTCCCAAATCTCTGGGCGGCAGATTCAACACGAGATGGTGCATGGTTGAATTTCCAACCAGAACCATTTCCAAAATATCATCCAGCTTGATGTAGCGATGGCGGAATTCTTCCATCGGCGCGGATTCCTGTTTTGCCTGGGCCCATAGCGATTTGTTTGCTGTTCGAACGGCTTGCATCAATAACTTGTTGAGCGTGTCAATGACCGCCCTGTGTAATTTCTCCAATCCGTCTTTATGCTCAATGGTGTATTGGATGCGCGACATGATGTCTTCGCCATATACGATCTGCGGGTTCATCTCCGATTCGGCTGCAAGAATTTCACCGGTGCGGAGATTGCAGAGGTACAAAGCGATAGTGGTCGAACCGATATCCACAGCCGCGCCGTAACTTTCTTCAAAGAATCCTGCTTGAACTTGAACCACTTCTTTATCCTGCCACACGGAGACAGTCACTTCCCACTTTGCTTCGCGCAAAATCTGCGACAAGGTTCGCAAGCATTGATAATCGATTTTTAGATCAGACCATTTTGGCAAATTCTCTTCGCCGCGGCGGACGAGGCCCATCGAGGTTTCGAGTCCCTTGGCGAGTCTTTCCCAATCCGCGATGGGACGCTCGAGATTGGGTGGAGTCATGGTCACCAGGTATTTCCGGATGGATGGCTTGATCTCGATCTCACGCTGCCGTGCGCTCTTCCGGACAATTTGTTTATTGCCGCGGCTTTCTTCAGGAACATTGATCAGCACATCTCCAAGCACTTTGCATTGGCAAGAGAGCCGTACTTTTCCAACCTGCCAACCTTTGCTCTTGAGCAGATTCGGACGGCGTTCAAAGTATGCCTTTTCCGCCGCGCCGACAGGAGATAAATTTTCTTGCTTGGACTCAATACCATATCGTTCGAAGCGACCCTCTTCAATTAAAACAGCACACTTGCCGCACGTGGCATTTTCCGCGCAAATGGATTCGATCTCAACACCCAATTCGCGCGCGGCCTCGCGCACAGACTTGCCTTCTTCCACTTGTCCGCGGCGACCTGAAGGTTGCAGGATGACGGTATGTTGATCGGTCATTTAATGGGAGCACCATTCCGTTTGGGAATTTCGATTTTAGCGAACTGCGCTTCGAGTTCCGAAAGAAGCGCCTCTGCAACTTCCTCAGGCGTACCTTCGCGCTCGACCCAATCTCCGCGCTTATATTGTTTTGTATACTCTTCTGTGGAAGCTAAACCGGTTGCCATTGCGTACGCGTCAATCGCGTTCTGGATTTTCTGTGAGAGTTGCTTTTTGATCGTACGCCCATTGCCTTCGACCACAAAAGATGTGGGAATATGTTTCCAATAAGTAATGCGATATTTTGCCATGTTGCCCTTGAGTTAGTGGATTATTTACGAGGGCGGATTGTAAGGGATGTTATTCGGGCGGTCAATATAAAAATCGTTGATTTTGATTGCCATTGAAGTAATTCCTTGCCTCTTTCGCCGAAACGTCCTCTATAGTATAATCTTGCTCGTTGGTTCGGTTGAGGGATTTTTCTCTCAAAGATTGAAAATTCGAGGAGTGTGAAGCGCTTATTGATCGTAAGGTCAGATGATTCGTTTCGGTTCAAACACGACCCTCAGCCGAGTCTGCGTATGGCTGAGGGTTTTTCTTGGCCCATCTTACTTGTAAAAGGAGGTAAATCGAATATGGCATTGGTTGTTTTGCGCAGTGGCGAATCGCAGGATTCGTTGTTGAAGCGTTTTCGCAAGAAGGTTGTCAAGAGCGGCGTGTTGAGCACGGTGCGCCGCAAGCGTTGGTACGTATCCAAAAGCGAACAGCGCCGCATGGAAAAGAAGAAGGCCGTTCGCCGTATTAAGCGGCGCTCCTTTACCAAGGAGATTGAGTAAGATAGGTGAGCCGCGTCAGCGAGTTCAATTTGGTGATATGAGTCACCAAAGTGGGCGATGCTCGCTGGAAATTTGCTTGCCCAATGGAGGCATGTATGGCGAAAGAAGACGATAAAATTAAGGCCGAGGGAGTTGTGGTTGAGGCTTTGCCCGGTACGCAATTCCGCGTGCGGCTCGATAACGGCCACGAAGTGTTGGCGTATCTTTCTGGCAAGATGCGCAAGTATTACATCCGTATCTTGCTGGGGGACCATGTGGCGGTGGAGATGTCGCCGTATGATTTGACGCGCGGCCGCATTACATTCCGTCAGCGCAAGAATGCTCCTGCTCCAGTTGAGGAATAGCCATCTTACTCCGGAATTATCAAAAACGTCCTTCGCAAATGCGAAGGACGTTTTGTTTTCCAACCACAATCGAATTAGGGCAAATCTCTGAACGAACTTAGTACCTTCATGTAATTGGCCCGTTCAAAAGCAGCAGGTTCGGCAACGGATTTCTGGCTCATACTTCCCTGCATCTGTTTAATGGATGTGTATTCGTGTTCCTCCATCCAGTTTTGTAATTCAGCAAGGATATTGGAAACAGAATCCACGCCGCTGTAAAGCAACTTCGAAGCCATCATCGAAACTCTTGCGCCTGACATCATGGCTTTGAGAACATCCCTAGCGGAATGGATGCCACTGGTCAAAGCAAAGTCAACATTGAGGTGGCCATATAACATGGCGATCCAGCGCAGGGGCAGTCTCAATTCCGATGGAGAACTGAGGTCGAGAGAGTGAGAAATGTTCATTTCTTCAATGTCAAAATCAGGTTGATAGAATCGATTGAAGAGCACCAAACCATTTGCGCCTGCCGTTACGAGGCGTTTTGCGAAATGAGGAAACGAAGTATAGAAAGGACTCAACTTCACTGCCAGTGGAATTTTGATCGAGGATTTTATATCGGCCACGAGGTCCACTTGTACATCTTCGAGCTCCTTCGCCGAAATGGCAGGATCAGCCGGAATGTAATAGAGATTCAATTCAAGAGCGTCCGCCCCGGCGTCTTGGATGAGGCGGGCATAGCGCGTCCAGCCGCCTTTGGAAACACCGTTCAAACTTCCGATGACAGGAATGCCGACGGACTTCTTCAACTTTTCCACATTCGCCACGTATCGATCCGGCAATAGGCTATATGTGCCAATATCGGGAAGATAGGTGAGAGCCTCGGAAAATGATTCAGTGCCGCGTGCCAGATAGTAATCAAGTTCGAGGCTCTCATGGATGATTTGTTCCTCGAACAATGAATACATGACCACGGCGGCAATGCCCGCTTCTTCCATGCGCTTGACCTGCTCAACTTTTTTCGAGAGCGGCGAGGCGGAGGCGACAAGCGGATTTTTCAACTTCAAGCCAAGATAATTCGTGGAAAGATCAATCATAGTTTTCTCCAAATAGACAATTAGAGAGTAGTTCCCTACTCTCTAATTATAGCCTTCTAATTTTTGGGTTGTCCGTTACCGTTGCCATCGGCATCGTAATGGATGGCCGCCATTTGCTCGTACAGCGTCCAGCGTGACTTGGCATCCTGCTGAGCTTCGCGCATCAACTCTTCGGCGCGGGCTTCATCCACCTGGGTGAGCATCTTGTAACGAGTTTCGTTGTATGCATACTGCGAGAGCGGAATGGTCGGCTCTTTGGATTCGATAATGAGCGGGTTCTTTCCTTCATGCACCAGGCGCGGGTCGTAACGATAGACCGGCCAAGCACCAGACTGGACAGCAAGCTTTTGCTGTTCGAGTCCGTGTATCATGTCGTAGCCGTGTTCGATGCAGTGGCTGTAGGCGATGACGAGCGACGGGCCATCATACGATTCGGCATCAAGGAAAGCCTTGACGGTTTGTTGATCGTTGTATCCCATGGCAACGCGTGCAACATAAACATACCCATATGCCATGGCAATCAAACCGAGGTCCTTCTTCGGCAAGCCCTTGCCACTCATGGCAAATTTGGCGACTGCGCCACGCGGCGTAGACTTAGATGCCTGGCCGCCTGTATTGGAATAAACTTCGGTATCGAGTACCAGCACATTGACATTGCGTCCGCTGGCAAGCACATGATCGAGGCCGCCGTAACCGATATCGTAGGCCCAGCCGTCGCCGCCCATAATCCACACGGATTTCTTGACTAGCGAGTCAGAAACGCTGACCAATTCTTTCGCGCGCGGGTCCTTGGAGTTTGCAAGTTTCTTCTTGAGCTCGGTCACGCGGCCGCGCTGTTCATCAATGCCTGCCTCAGTAGATTGATCCGCATGGACAATGGCATCCACCAATTCCGAACCAAGCTCTTTGCTCAATGCGGCCATCAATTCATGTGCGTACTCATTTTGTTTATCAAGCGTCAATCGCATTCCAAGGCCAAATTCAGCATTATCTTCAAATAGCGAGTTCGACCAAGATGGGCCACGTCCGAAATTGTCTTTGGCCCAAGGTGTGGTCGGTAGATTACCGCCATAGATGGAGGAACAGCCGGTTGCGTTCGCAACCAAAGTCCGGTCGCCGAACAGCTGCGAAACGAGTTTGACATAAGGTGTCTCACCGCATCCAGAACAAGCCCCGGAGAATTCAAACAAAGGACGAAGCAGTTGCGAATTCTTGATGGTGGATGGATTGATCAACTTGCGGTCGAGGTCCGGGATCTTCATAAAGAAATCCCAGTTCTTACTTTCGCTCGCGCGCAGAGGTGGCTGAGGCTCCATATTCAGAGCCTTGCGCCCAGCCTGCGTCTTATCCTTTACCGGACAGGCCTCCACACATAATTCGCATCCTGTGCAATCTTCAGGAGCGACCTGAACCGAATAGGTCATTCCATGTGAGAACTCTTTATATTTTGAGGGCATGTGCTTGAACGTTTCCGGCGCACCAACTAGCAGTTTATCATCGAAGATCTTTTGGCGGATTACAGCGTGAGGACAGACGATGATGCATTTGCCGCATTGAATGCACAGGTCAGGCACCCAGACCGGAATTTCCAACGCGAGATTTCGCTTTTCCCATTGAGTTGTCCCAGATGGGAATGTACCGTCTACGGGCATTGCGCTGACAGGAACATCATTTCCATCGAACGCGATGATGGGTGCTAGAACTTTCTTGACAAATTCAGGTGCTTCATTCGGGACTATCGGCCGGCGCGTGCTCTTCGAGGTTGCCTTGGCCGGAACTTTGACCTCATGCAGATTCTCAAGGGTTTGATCCACAGCGTCGAAGTTTTTCTTCACCACGGCTTCGCCGCGTTTTCCGTACGTCTTTTCGATGGCATGTTTGATCTGGGTGATTGCGTCCTCGCGCGGCAGGATTCCGCTGATCGCAAAGAACGCCGTCTGCATGATGGTGTTGACGCGGTTTCCCATGCCGGTCTTTTCAGCAACGTCATAACCATTGATGACGTAGAACTTTAAGTTTCTTCTCTACAAGCCCCTTCTGGACTTCAATCGGCAATTGATCCCAAACTTCATCCGGCCCATACATACTGTTCAGCAAAAAGACGCCACCTGGTTTGCAATACTTGAGCATCTCAAATTTTTCCAGGAAGACAAACTGGTGACAAGCTACAAAGTTGGCCTGATTCACTTCGATCAAATACGGAGCCTGAACCGGCTTTGAGCCGAAGCGCAAGTGGGAAATCGTCACCGTGCCGGCCTTCTTTAAGTCATAAACGAAATAGCCTTGAGCAAAGTTGTCGGTCTCTTCGCCAATGATCTTGATGGAGTTCTTGTTGGCACCCACTGTGCCGTCGGAACCGAGGCCGAAGAACATACAGCGTACGGTCTCTTCCGATTCAATCGAGAAAGACGAGTCAACATCGAGACTCGTGTAAGTCACATCATCATTGATGCCAACTGTGAAATGATTCTTTGGCTCGGATTTCTTTAATTCATCCAGCGTCGCCTTGACCATCGCGGGTGTGAATTCCTTCGAGGACAATCCGTAGCGCCCGCCAATTACCTTGATATTTGAGTGATTGGTTTCTGCTAATGCATTAACGATATCGAGGTAAAGCGGTTCAGATGCGCCCGGCTCTTTGGTGCGGTCCAGCACCACGATAGATTTAACGGTCTTGGGCAGAGCCTTGACAAAATGTTCAATCGAGAACGGACGATATAAACGAACGCGTATCGCACCGACCTTCTCGCCTTTTTCGGCAAGATACTTTACAGTGGCTTCCGCGGTTTCGCCGCCAGAGCCCATAAGCACAACAACTCTTTCTGCCTGCGGGTGTCCCGAATAATCGAACAGGTGATAGGGTCGCTCAGTAATCTTGGCGAACTGATCCATCACGGTTTGTACAATAGCCGGCGTCGCTTCATAGTATGGATTGACCGTCTCGCGTCCCTGGAAATAGACATCGGGATTCTGGGCCGTGCCGCGTATCATGGGATGGTCGGGGGACAAAGCACGTGCCCGGTGGTCGCGGATCAGTTCATCGTCAATGAGCGAGCGGAGTTCTTCATCAGTGAGTTCAAAGATCTTCGCAACTTCATGTGAAGTGCGGAAGCCGTCGAAGAAGTGCAGGAACGGCACGCGCGATTTCAGAGTTGCAGCCTGTGAAATGGCGGCGAAGTCGTGCGCTTCCTGAACAGAACCGGATGCGATCAGGGCAAAGCCAGTTTGCCGGACAGCCATCACATCCTGATGATCGCCGAAGATCGACAGAGCTTGCGAGGCAAGCGAACGCGCCGCGACGTGAAAGACCGTGCTGGTCAGTTCGCCTGCGATTTTGTACATGTTCGGGATCATCAGCAGGAGGCCTTGCGAGGCAGTGAACGTAGTGGTGAGCGCACCCGCTTGGAGCGCTCCATGCACTGCGCCTGCCGCGCCGCCCTCGGACTGCATCTCGATCACGAGCGGGACGGTTCCCCATAAATTGGGTCGGTGTTTGGCGGACCACGCATCTGCGTGTTCCCCCATGGGGGACGATGGCGTGATCGGATAGATCGCGATCACTTCATTCAAACGATGGGCAACCGAGGTTGTGGCTTCGTTGCCGTCAATGGTTACAATCGGACGCTTCATAACTTACTCCTTTAAGGCGGGCTTTTGCCCGGAAATATCATTCCACGTGTCCAAGTGTATCCCCCAATAGAATTGGACGTTAGTTATATATGACTTAAATCCCCATGTGGGTTGTCATATTCGGACAGAAACTGTAGAATTGAAGCATTGCAGAGATGCAAGATCACACCTCATCTCTGCAACGAGTAATGTATGAACGCAAATTGCCATATGTCTTCTGAGCGATTGCAAAGCGTGAGGAATCTGAGTTTTAGCAAGACTTCTTTATTGGGCATACGAGATTCTTCGTTACTCCACTGCTCAGAATGACATGCAAAAACAATTTTGTTTGAACACTTTATGTACCCTAGAATGGAAGAAGGATTTTTAGAAATATGGAAAACTTACCGCAATACTGGGGACTCTCTTCGTGCATTGACCTATACGAATGCGACCTCGAATTGATGAAAAACGCCGATGCAATCCGAGAATTCGTCAAACAGTTGTGTAATCGCATCAAGATGAAGCGCTATGGCGAGACGCAGGTTGTACACTTCGGGGAAGACCCGCGTGTCAACGGCTTTAGCATGACACAATTGATTGAGACCTCGCTTATCTCCGCACATTTTGCCGAAGCCAGCTGTGCCATTTATTTGGACGTATTCAGTTGCGCGCCTTATGATCCAAAAGATGCAGCCGAGTTTGCATTGAAGTATTTCAAAGGGAAGCGCTACACCTTGCATGTGGTTGAACGAAAATAGATGTTACATTAGATCGCTTTTTAAGACTGCTTCTTTTATCGCGTTGCATCGTTCGCAATCATCCCGCTGACAGAGTAAGGCCAGTGGGTCTTCTTTTATGATATCCATTGCTCTTAATATCAGTCTCTCCAATGAAATGGCCTGAACGATTGTATCTCCCGCTTGCACCGTCCGCGTATCACGGACAAGATAAGGGGCAATGGCATTGAAGCCAGCCGAGTCGCCGGGAAAACCGGGACATTCCACGATACGGTCCCGCGTCAAGGCCCAGCGGACAAACTGCTTTCGTCCAGCGAGTTTTTCAGCATAATGAATGCTGGTATCAACGGTATGATCCACGCCGAGCAATAAGACCCATCCGTCTGCTTCCGCCAGCGCCGCAATCGGAGCCAATGGATCTTGAATGGTTTGGGCACTCAAGAATTCTTCGGCACGAGCACCCGCAAAAGATTGGATGGGATGCAAAGTTCTCTTTGCTTGAGGCAGACTTCGCAGAGTCTCTGGCACTACCCCCATCATTTTGTCACAAGGCATAATCGGGGTAAACGGCTCGGCCATCAAATTCAAACTCTGTCCCGCGCCATAGGTAATGCCGTTGTTTGGCGGCCCGACCTCGGGCGTGATCATCGTTTTGTACGTAAAGGTCGGCATGATCAGCGCGCTGACCGAATCTAAGAACTGCGCGCAATAAAGTCTGGGCACCGCCTTCGATTAACCCAAATGATCTCAATGAAGCGTGAGCAATGACCGGCTTGTCGCTCAATTTAAGGCTCAGCAAAGCCGACCTAATTTCAAAGTAAGTGTGCATAGAAAGTCAGATAGTTAGTTAGTTGCATGGGTAGATAGCTTCTCAATCGCATTGTCTCGATCATTCGACTACCTGGCCAATTAGAAGAAGACTATTTCCCTTTCCACTCTGGCTTGCGTTTTTCGACAAAGGCCTGCATACCTTCCTTTTGATCTTCGGTCGTGAATAAATTATAGAACTCCTGCTTTTCCTTTTGCAACCCCTCATTCAACCCAAGTTCATAAGCCTGATTGATCATTTTCTTCGCAACACGGACTGCAATCGGCGCGCGCGAAGCGATCTCATCTGCCAGCTTCAACGCTTCATTCAAGAACTGGTCAACGGGCACCACATGATTGACCAATCCAAACTGACAGGCTTCCTGCGCCGAGAGAGTGCGATTGTTGAGAATCATTTCCATTGCCAACGCTTTGCCGACCGTATGAGTCAAACGCTGAGTTCCACCCGCACCTGGAATGACTCCAATCGCGATTTCTGGCTGGCCAAACTTTGCGGTCTCCGATGCAACAATCATATCGCACGACATGGCGAGTTCGCATCCGGCGCCCAGCACGTATCCTGATACTGCTGCAATGATTGGCTTGCGAATATTCATAATGCGGCTGAAAGCAGCTACGTGATCGTTTTCTTT
The DNA here is from genome assembly GCA_963783295.1 of uncultured Chloroflexia bacterium. Classification (GTDB taxonomy): domain Bacteria; phylum Chloroflexota; class Anaerolineae; order Anaerolineales; family Villigracilaceae; genus Fen-1038. Next base: position 36,372 of record CAWAMX010000010.1, read on the forward strand.
TATTTGTTGTGCGCCTTGAACTGTCAACTCTTTGATATCCGCGCCTGCGGCAAAGGCTTTTTCGTTCCCGGTAATCACCATCGCACCGATATGGTCGTCTTTGTCGAATGCTTCCAACGCATCCATTATTTCACTTACCAGTTGATGGTTGAGCGCATTCAACGCTTGTAGACGATTGAGCATGATCAAACCAATGCGCCCGCGTGCTTCCATCAAAATAAATTCGTAAGACATCATAACTCCTTTGCGTCTACTGTCATTGCGTAAGATGCAAGATAATTTTACATCATCTGTGCTATCATTGCGCCGAAACTTTCCCAGGGAGCATAACTTGGATACTCTTCTCGCCATTCATTCATTTGTTCGTTGGATCATTATGGTGGTCGCGATAGTTGCTATCATCAAATTCGCCATCAGTTGGGCAGCCAATAGCTTCTTCAAAGCCATGGACCGCGGACTCGCCTCAGGCTTCAGCGGTTTGATGGATTTGCAAGTTTTACTTGGCTTGATCTACTTAATTTGGAACGGTATCGCGGTCAGCGGCTTTCCAACCTATCGCATCTTGCACGGGGCCACGATGATCATCGCCGCGGCGGTGGCTCATTTGCCTTCAAGGTTTAAGAATTTGAACGATAAGCTGCGCTTTCAATATTCGTTGATTGCTATTCTTGGCTCGTTGATACTGGTTGCCATAGGAATTTCATTCCTGCCGCAAGGCTGGGGATAACCCTCCCATGAGCGCTGTCGAAACCAACGCCACGGATAAACTGGATTTCAAACGCGTCCTCCCCATCATCGCCATCGTTCTGGTAGACTTGATGGGCTTGTCCATCATCATTCCATTGATGCCCTTGTTCGCGGCGCGCTTCGGTGCGAACCCGCTCATGATCGGAATCCTGCAAGCCGCGTATCCATCGATGCAATTTATCGGCACGCCGATCCTCGGACGATTGTCGGATCGCTTCGGGCGCAAACCCATTCTGCTCTTCAGTCAGCTTGGGACATTTGTTGGCTTTGTCATGCTCGGCTTTGCCAACGCGTTATGGATTCTATTTCTCTCGCGCATCATTGACGGCCTCTCCGGTGCGAACTTGTCCACGGCGCAAGCCGCGGTGGCTGATAGCACCAATGAAAAGAATCGCACACAAGGGTTGGGACTCATCGGCGCGGCATTCGGCGTTGGATTCATTCTGGGACCGATCATCGCTTATGTGGTGCTGGCCACTTCAGGGGGGGACTATCGAGCGGTCGCGTTCACCGCGGCTTGTTTCTCGCTGATGTCGATTTTGATGACCATATTCTTATTTAATGAAACACATCATGATGATTCGCCATCGGCAACGAAACTCAAATCGCCGTTCACATTTTCCGCGATGCTGCAAGCGTTGACGCGTCCAACGGTCGGTTATTTGTTGCTGGTGATGTTCTTTTATCAACTGGCGTTCGGAGGCTACGAACAACTCTTTTCGTTGTTCACATTGAATCGTCTCGGCATGGATGCCACGGACACAGCCGGTTTATTTGCGTTAGCGGGAGTCTTTATCGTGATCGTGCAAGGTGGATTGATTGGGCGCTGGTCAAAACAAAAAGGCGACCGCTGGCTTGTGATTCTGGGAGTGTCCACATTAGCCATCGGCTTGATCGGCACATCGCTGACGCCGAGCGTGCCGGTGCCTTGGTATAACCAAGCCAACGTGTTGAAGAGTTTGGCGGGGCAAAGCGCGATGCAGATCACCACGCAAAACATCAAAGTGAGTTTGCCGAGTGAAGCCGACAAGGGCTGGTTGGGAATCATTTGGCTGTTGGTTGCGAGTTTCCCGGCGGCGTTGGGCGGAGGCGTTTTGCATCCGGCAGTGAACAGCCTGATCACCAAGTCATCGGATAAAAACGAAGTGGGCGGCATGTTGGGAATCTCCGCTGGTTTTTATAGTGCGGCGAACGCGATTGCGCCGTTGTTTTATGGATCGCTGTTTCAATGGCTCGGCGCGCCTGTGCCGTTCTTTCTCGGCGGATTGATCTTAGCGGTGTTGTGGATAGTATCGCCAAGAGCTATTAAGAAGAACGCGGCTTGACGCGAAATAGATTAGTATCTGATGTTATGCGACAACATTATAAAGAATTATGCTGTCACAATAATAATTAGTTGACGACCACTTATATTCCGTCATTAAATCAATCACTGGAGGATAACTTTGGAAAACAAGAATCGCTCAATTAGAGAAATAATGTTTGCCCAAGTAAAAGATAAAACGCTGTTTGAACAAGTTAAGTCATATGCTTTTGCGTATATGGATAATGTAAATCACCGGCCTGTATTCCCTGACCTCGCAAGGATTGAGAAATTATCCGCTTTTGACGAACCGTTACCTGAACAGCCACAATCGGCAACTGAAATCTTAAGACTACTAGATGTATACGGCTCACCTGCAACGGTTGCCCAAACGGGAGGACGCTACTTTGGCTTTGTTAATGGAAACGCGGTGCCGGTGGCTTTAGCTGCTCGGTGGCTTTCAGATATTTGGAATCAAAACCCAGCGTTGTATGTAATTTCTCCAACAGCCGCCAAATTAGAGCAAGTCTGCGAAAGTTGGATGCGAGAAGTATTGAACCTCCCGGCTGAAACAGTAGCAGGTTTTGTCAGTGGAACATCCATCGCCACGCTGTGCGGTTTAGCTGCAGGACGTTATGCTCTGCTCAAGAATTTAGGATGGGATGTAAATGAAGATGGATTATTCGGTGCGCCTCCCATTCGGGTTGTTGTAAGCCAACAAGCCCATGGCACAGTGTTTAAAGCCTTGGCTTTATTGGGTATCGGCAAAAAGTGTCTGGAGCTAATCCCTGCAGATTCAGAAGGCCGGATCGATGTGGCTTATTTGCAAAAATTGGATTCAAGCACCCTCGTTATTTTGCAAGCAGGTAATGTCAATTCTGGTTCGTTCGATAATTTTGAGCATATTTGCAATTTGGCACAAGCAGCCGGAGCGTGGATCCATATTGATGGAGCATTTGGGTTATGGGCGGCGGCTTCTCCCACCAAAAAGCACCTCACCCAAGGCATTGAAAAAGCGAATTCATGGTCAGTCGACGGACACAAGACGCTCAACACTTCCTATGATTGTGGCATCATTTTGTGCAAAAATCGAGATGCACTTGCGGCCTCCATGCAAGCAACGGGTTCTTATATTCAGTATAGTGAAAACAGAGATAACATGCTGTATACACCGGATATGTCGCGCAGGGCAAGAGCCGTGGAATTGTGGGCGACGCTCAGATTTCTGGGACATTCCGGTGTGGCTGAATTGGTTGATGGTTTCTGCGAACGGGCAACACAATTTGCCAATCAATTGGGGAAGAACGGATTTCATGTTTTGAATGAAGTGGTTTTCAATCAAGTTCTTGTAAGTTGTGATACTCCTGCTGAAACGAAGGCAACTCTTGCCGGTATTCAAGCCTCAGGTGAGTGTTGGTGCGGGGGAACAGTCTGGCAAGATAAACCTGCCATTAGGATTAGTGTTTGTTCCTGGGCAACAACATCGGAGGATGTTGATCGGTCAGTAAAGGCTTTCATAAAGGCACGTAATGCTGTTTAGACTGACTACTCCCCACGCCTAAAGGCGTGGGCTTTACTGCGATTTTCGGTAATTACCATGGCAAAGAATGAACAGACACGCACCGTTACAAATTATCTTTTAAGTTTATGGGCAGATGATAATATGAAAGACAAATTGAAAGCTGAAAAATCTTGACGAAAAGATCATCATGGTACCGAAGAATACAGAAGAAATTGTATTGTCAACCTATTCAATAGGTAGTCATCCAACCGGCTTTCTATATTAAGGAGTTGTTATCGGTATGAATCCAATCCGCATGTCAAAGTTAGAGTCAGGGATGCGCGTGGTTCTGGAATTCAATAAATCGTTCAATCGCCACGATTTGGCGGGAATCCTGAAATGTCTCAGCGACGATTGTGTGTTTGAAGATACATCTCCCGCACCGGATGGCGCACAACACCAGGGAAAAGAATCAATCAGCCAATTCTTTGAGGATTCATTCCGCGAAGTCCAACAAGCGCATGCCAAGATCGAGGAGGTTTTCGGTTTTGGCCCGCGCGTAGTGATGCGCTGGCGTTGTGAATGGTTGGATGAAAGCGGCGCGAAGCAACACGTTCGCGGTACGGATATAATCAAATTGAAAGATGGTCTCATCAGCGAAAAATTATCATACATCAAGGGATAAGATTTAGCGAGACTTTCCGCGATTGATAAAAATTCCGCGCCGTGCAGTAATTTAATTTACTTAAGGATCACGGCTTTCGTTGTAGCGTTGGCTTGTTCAGGTTGCGGTAGTTTCCAAGCAACTTCCAACAACCCAATCAATATATTACCAACCCATTTAGAGTGGGCACAGCTTCTCGTCAAGAATCTGCCGCTGAAAAATACCGGTTATCAACACAAAGAAGATGTTGTAACATGGGCAGGCTGGAATGGCACGAGCCGCTATGAAAGTTAAACAGATTGCAGTGGGTTTGTCAATGCGTTATTGGAACAAGCCTACAGCCTGACGCCCCAATGATTTTGTACGCTTCTTTGGCACTCATCGTCCTTTGACAAAGACCTATTACGAGGCAGTGATAAGTCAGAATCAATTTCAACAAATCCATTCAATCCATGACGTTCAGCCCGGTGATTTTATTGTCATCAAATATCCGCCGGATAATGATAATAGCGGACATATCATGCTGGTTGCGGCAAGCCCGCAAAGATATCCATCATCAAACCCTGAAATAGAGGAACAGAACCATGGATGATCACCGTGATTGACTCAAGCGAATCGGGACATGGCAAAATCGACACACGGTGGCAGGACAATGGAACATTTCACGATGGCTTGGACAGGGGTACCGAATTTACACCGATGATGCCGGAAAGCCAGTTGGCTACACATGGAGTACGTTTGCCAATTCAAAGTATTACAACCAGCAAGAACGTCCTCTGGTGATCGGACGACTCAATTTCAAATGAAAATAAAGCCTGCGAATTTTTTCGTAGGCTTTATTTTTCAAGCAAGGCATCTGCCAGATCGGCAGTGCTGGGTAAAATCAAATCGGGATTCCTGCGACACAATTCATCCTCCTCACCGAAGCCACACAACACGCTGACGGTCTGCGAACCGGCCGCCTTGCCTGCACGCACATCCACCGTCGTATCGCCGATCATCAAGCACGCCTCGGGTGGGACTCCCATTTTTTGTGCGGCCAACAGGATCGGGTCTGGATAAGGCTTTGTGTGTTTGGCGCTCAACGCACTGATGACCAAGTCAAAATATTTCACGAGATCAAATTCCTGCAAAAAAGTCATCGTGCTTTCTTCATCGCGTGCGCTAACAATCACCATCGGATATTTTCCTTTGAGCCGCGCCAGCATTTCAAGCACGCCGGGGACGATCAGGAATTGGCGCCATTTCTTTTTGCGGTGACGATAGATGAAATCAATCAATGTGATGATCGGACCATCCAACCCAATGGTGTCACTCAGACCCAGCAAGGCGTTGCCCGGCGCCTCACTCCACATCACGAGTCGACGCGCAGCCCGTTCCGGATCATGCAGCATAAAGCGCGGCAAGCGCTGAAACCAAGCCGTAAATTTATCAGCGTAATAATCATCTGTATCGCTCAACGTGCCATCCACATCAAAACATAAAACGCGAATTTTTGGGGTATCCAGCATGGCTCAATTGTATACGATTTCGCAACCTTTAAACAATCGCCGCATGCTATACTTTTGATAAACAACAAGGTGTCGCAAAATTCGTCCATGAAATTCAAGGAAGTGGATTAGAATCATTGCGAACATTCATCATGACCGAAGACCGCACCCGAAAATTGCTCGAACTTCTAATTCAAGTCAACCGCGAGGTCGCCGCGGCGCTCGACTTGCGGATTGTTTTACAGCGTCTGCTGTTTGCGGCTACGCAAAATGTGGGCGGCGAGCGGGGAAGCATTGTTGTTCTCGATGATAACGGAAAGCCGATTGACGCGACCATCATTTATGGTTCGAACCTGCGAGAACACACCACGCAACAATTAAAAGAAACAGTGGATCGCGGGCTGGCGGGTTGGGTTATCCAGCACCGCAAGGCCGCGCTCGTTCTCGATACAAGTAAGGATGAACGCTGGATCCGCCGTGCTGACGACGAGACCAATCGGATACCCAAGTCGGCGATCTGTGTTCCGCTTGTGGTGCGCGAACATTTGGTTGGTGTGCTCACCCTCGTCCATCCCAGACCCAATGGTTTTAAACCCGAGCATCTTGATCTCATGCAAGCGATTGCCGATCAAGCCAGCATCGCAGTATTCAATGCACGCTTATACAACGAATTACAAAACGCTCATCAACGCTACCGAGAATTATTCGAAGAAAGCATCGATCCGATCTTTATCACTGACTGGGATGGAAAGATTCTCGAGGCCAATCGAGAAGCCATGCGCTTGAGCAGGATTTCAGCAGATGATTTACGGCAAATGAGCGTGGATCAATTGCATGATGTCAAAGGGAACATCACGGGTGTCAAATTCGAAAGCCTACGGTCAGGCAGTGAGGGTTTATACGAATCTGTGTTGCACAAAGCCGATTCTAGTACGGTGCCAGTGGAGGTTCACGCGCGGCGCGTGCAGTTTGAAGATACCGATTCCATTCAGTGGACTCTGCGCGATATCACCGAACGAAAAGAGCTGGATTCCCTGCGGGATGATTTGACCGCGATGATCTATCATGATCTGCGTTCGCCACTCGGAAATATTGTTTCGAGCCTCGAGATATTGAGAGACATGATTGGGCAGGACGAAACTGTTCAATCCATTTTAGGCATTGCAGTGAATTCCACTGAGCGCATTCAACGGCTGGTCAATTCCTTGTTGGACATCAACCGTCTTGAATCGGGACAAACCGTTGCAACTTTGCAAACCTGGAAGCCAGAGAAACTCATTGAAAGCGCTGTAAAGGATGTTTTACCCTCAGCAAACGGACACCACCAGCAGATCAAAACCGAAATTGCCGCGCAACTGCCCAACGTTTTTGTGGATGTTGAGATGATTCGGCGAGTCATCATCAATTTGCTTGAGAACGCCGTCAAGTTCTCGCTAGCCGATACGGTGATTGAGATCGGGGCAAAGGTGGATGGCCCAAACGTGCAATTCTGGGTAAAGGATACCGGGCCGGGGATTCCAGCCAACGCACGCGAACGCATCTTCGAAAAATTTGCGCGTCTCAAAGGCAAGGACCGACCCAGTGGTTTGGGCATTGGCTTGGCATTTTGCCGTCTCGCAGTGCATGCACATGGGGGAAACATCTGGGTTGAAAGTGAAGAGGGCAAAGGCTCGAAGTTTATTTTTGTTTTGCCTGTGATGGACGAAAAAGCTCTAAAGAATTGAGGGTAAAATAGAGGTCTCACTATGCCCCGCCCTTCCTCTTTCTTCTTCTGTAGAATAGGAAAGGAAAAGGTGCCGTAGGTAGGATGGGTTAGGTGAGGCAGGAGTTTTCATGCAATCCATTTCTGATAGTGTTTACATAGAAGATCATTATCTGGGTGCGACACTGGGCGTGATTCAACAGCCGCGTGGGTTAGTCCAAGTGGATGCGCCGCCCGCGCCCGAAGACGGCCGCGCCTGGCGTGCGGCGTTAATGGGACTCGGCTCGGGACCTGAACGCGTTCTCATCAACCTCGACGCACATCCCGACCGGACGCTCGGCGCGCGTGTCATGGACTGCACCGTGATCGCTCACGAAAAAACTGCGGCGGTCTTTCGCGTGAGGCCGACCACATTCAAGGCGCAGGGCAATGAGACCGGTTCCGATTGGGAGACCATTCCCGGACTCGGCACGGTGCGATGGTTACCTCCGGAAATCTCATTCACGAATGAAATGACATTGCATTGGGGCGAAAAACCTATTATCCTGGAACAGCATCCGGGACCGTCATCGGGAGCAATCTGGGTCATCGTGCCGGATGATAAAGTGGTGTTTGTCGGCGATGCTGTTCTTAAGAATCAACCTCCCTTTATTGCACACGCCGACCTTCCGGCATGGATTGAAGCACTCGAACTTCTGATGAGTCCAGAATATCGCGGCTATACATTTGTCAGCGGACGCGGAGGAACGGCATCTTCATCTGCCATCAAGGCTCAAATTGAATTGATGGAGGAGATTCACGAAAAGTTGGAGAAGATGGCTTCCAAAAGTCAATCGCCGGAATCGACTGAAAAATTGGTCGAGACGTTTGCCAGTAAATTTAAGACGTCGTCGGCGCGACATAAGCAATATGTTCAACGATTGCGTTACGGATTTCGCCATTATTATGCACGGCACTATCACATGGGTAACTCTGCCGAGGAATAAATGAGAGAACGATTCCTTCCTCTCTTCGAAGTCACGCGCGGAAACATCGTTGAATCGACTCATTACGGTGCAATCGCGATCGTGGACACCAATAAAAAACTTTTATATTCCTATGGCGACCCTCAGACGGTCGCTTTTTTACGCTCGTCCGCCAAGCCGTTTCAGGCATTGCCATTCGTCGAACGCGGCGGCGTGGAGCATTTTGGTTTTACGCCAAGAGAACTTGCATTATCGTGCGCCTCACATGAGACCGCACAAATTCATCTAGATGCAGTCAAAGCCTTGCAGGAAAAAATTGGCATACATGAAAGCGACCTGCAATGCGGTCCGCATCTGCCCGGCGACCCGGAAATGTTGAAGTACGTCATCATTCACAACATCACGCCGACTGCGAACTTCAATAACTGCTCCGGCAAACACACCGCTATGCTTGCTCACGCCAAGATGCGCGGACTGCCCCTGGCAACATATCTCGTACGCGATCATCCGATCCAGCAGGATATTTTGACAACCTTTGCAGAGATGTGCGGCATCGCGCGCGACAAAGTGGAACTCGGCACCGACGGTTGTTCTGCGCCGAACTTTGCGGTTCCGCTTCTTAACGCCGCCTTGGGCTTTGCCCGTTTATGTGATCCTGCGACTCTTCCCGAGGCGCGCGCATCCGCCTGCCGCAAGATCACCTCTGCGATGACTTCCCATTCCGAAATGGTCAGCGGATTTGGTGAATTCGACTGTGAACTGATGAAAGTTGGAAAAGGAAAGATCCTCACCAAGCGCGGCGCAGAGGGATTTCAAGCCATAGGATTATTGCCCGGCGCATTGAGTGCGGATTCGCGCGGCATCGGCATTGCCTTCAAAGTTTCGGATGGCGATGCGGCGCGCATGGGCGAAGATTTATCAAGCCACAACCGTGTCCGTCCGGCAGTGACATTGGAAATTCTGCATCAACTTGGTGCGTTGAATGATTTGCAAATGAAACAGCTCGCTGAGTTCGGTCCAACTTTGCCCATCAAGAATCACCGTGAGATTGTGGTGGGCGAATCAAGACCAGTGCTTAAACTCAATTAATCTGTATCTGCCGTGAAAAAGTGCGGGGATATAGGTATGCTCATGACAGCGAACAAATCCATGCCACGCCTCTAGCGGAAGCCTTGCGATATCGGAAGAGAATTTTAAGGAGTTGATTAAAACTCCACTTGACAATTTTCGAGGGGTTATGCTATAAATCCCATCCAGTAAGTCATATAATGCGGCTTCAGCCGCTTTTATATATACCAAAATAGAACTAAGTCAATAGGGTAAATAATAAATAGAAACTGAGGCGTTGAAAGATGTTTACTCGGTAGTGCTGTTCGAAACAGACCGGCACGCAGAGCATTGGAAAACTGATTAAGAAATAAGGAGCAGAATGAAATCTCTGTTTGTTAAACAATTCGTGGATGAAGGACTCGGAAATTCATCCTATTTGATTGCGTCAGAAGAAACTGGCATCGCCGCGGTCATTGACCCGCAACGTGATGTGGATAAATATGTGAAGACTGCGGAAAGCTTGGGCCTGAAACTGACTTACGCCCTCGATACGCATCTTCACGCAGACTTTGTTTCTGGCGCGCACGAACTGGCACATCATCTCGGCCTTAGGCATACCCTTGACGATTTCCAGATTGGAGCCAGTGCTAAAGCAAATGCGGAATTCCAGCATATTGCTTTGCATGAAGGCGACCGCCTCTCGTTGGGACATTTGTCCATTGGTATTTTGGAAACCCCCGGCCATACTCCCGAGCACATCAGCTTCGGAATTTATGAGGAAAAAAGCAAAACTCCCGGAACATTATTTAGCGGTGGTTCGCTCATCGTTGGAGGAACAGGACGGCCCGACCTGCTTGGTCATGAACATACCGTGTCACTGGCGCACGATTTGTACAACACAATCCATAAAAAACTGGCGCTCCTGCCCGATGATGTTGTGGTTTACCCCACGCACGGGGCTGGTTCATTTTGCAACACATCGTCGAGCGGAGAGCGTTTCACCACGATAGGACAGGAACGCCTTAACAATCCTTTCCTTCAAATATCTGATGAAGAAGGATTCGTCCAACGCGCCACAACAGGACTCTCCAGCTACCCAACGTATTATCGTCACATGCGTGCAGTGAACAAAAAAGGTGGGCGAATTCTTGGCTCATTGGGTACTCCGGCCCTTGAACCTCTTTCACCTGAACAGGTAAAACAACAATTAAAGACGGGGGCAGTCGTTGTGGATATTCGCGATACCGATTGTTTTTTGGATGGTCATATCGAAGGTTCATATGGCATTCCATTGGTTACGCCGTTAATCACGTGGGCAGGTTGGGTGATTCCGTTTGGAATGCCGATCATCCTTCTTACACAGCACTCCGCCGAATGTCAGGAAGCGACGCGGCAACTCGTCCGCATTGGCTATGACGATTTGCGCGGTTACCTCGATGGCGGGATCAAAGCTTGGCAGGAGAGCGGCCTGCCTCTTGTTTCCACAAAGAGCGTGAACGCGGGGCAACTTAAAGATTGGCTTGTGCAAAAGGACGCCCCATCTATTCTAGATGTGCGTTACAACAAGGAATGGCATGCGGGACATATTCGTGGAGCAAAACATGTGGAGGCGGGCACTTTGCCTGAAGTGGCACGCAGTTTACTTCAAGAGGATCGCCCATTGGTTGTGCACTGCCAACGAGGAAATCGTTCTACTGTGGCAATTTCCATTTTAGAGCAGAAGGGGTACAAAAATCTCTACGCACTTGAAGCCGGTTTTCAAGCATGGGTTCAGGCAGGTTATGAAGTAGCTAACGGTGCGGATTATGCATAACGCAGACCCGAAGTCAAAGAGTCTGTATCATGTCGCAGTCATCGGCGCGGGCGCCAGCGGGACTCTGGTGGCGGCGCAATTCAAAAAACTTGCGCCATCTTATGGACGGCTGGCGCTGATTGGAAACCAAGCGCGGCCCGCGCGCGGTGTGGCATATGAGACTCCCTATAAGGCTAACTTGTTGAACGTCGCGGCTGGAAACATGAGCGCATTCCCAGATGATATGGGTCATTTCGTGCGCTGGCTGGAAAAATATTTACCCGGTTCAAGTGCCGCAACTTATGCACCCAGAATGCTATATGGTGATTACCTAGCAGTTATCTTCGATGAGACTCTTAATACCTCGGATCAGGTTGATTATTTTCCTGCTACTGCCATTGGTTTAACTCGCCAAGAAGATTTTTGGGTGATCCATCTCGATAATGATAGCTCCATTGAGACACATTCAGTGGTGCTCGCATTGGGAAATCACCTGCTACCCAGTGATCCAATTGATTTTAGCGGAGTGAAGTCTAATTACTATCGGAATCCGTGGTCGCCGGAGATAACCAAAAATCTTGCATCCACTGCACCGGTTCTTTTGATCGGTACCGGACTCACGATGGCGGATGTTGCGCTTACTTTGCAGGAAATGGGACATCGCGGTGTCATCCACGGCATCTCGCGTCGTGGACGTTTATATCAATCCCATAAAACATATCGGGCACGGCCTTTACCGGAGTTGCCAAAAGAATTCAAATCTCCCGTTCACGCTTTGCGTTGGATTCGCCAACACGCAGAACTTGCAGAACAAGAAGATTCCAATTGGCGCGCGGTCATCGACAGCCTGCGGCCTCACACGGCGACTATCTGGCGAGGTTGGAATCAGGCCCAGCGAGAATCGTTTTTACGCCATGCTCGAAATCTATGGGACATTCATCGTCATCGCATGTCCCCTGAGGTCTCAGATCAATTAAGCACTCTCATTGAAGATAGAACTCTGGTTATTCACCGCGGGCGGCTTGTTTCCGTTGCCCCGAATGGATATAACACAATCGTCGCCTGGGAGGATACAAACACAGACGAACTTCATACCCTAAATGTCGCGCGCATTATCAATTGCACGGGCCCGTCGCGCGATTATGCGGATATTCAATCGCCACTCCTTGCTGGATTGCGCGCCGCAGGTTTGATCGTCCCGGATGCGCTGCGACTTGGCATTGAAACCGATTTAGATGGACGGCTTATCTCCGTAAATGGCCGGCCCGTACAGGGATTGTTTACCCTCGGCCCAATCCGTATCCCTGCGTTATGGGAATCTATTGCCATCCCCGAAATCCGCAATCAAGCTTTGGATCTTGCCAAATTGATCGTTTCCGAAACCATTGAGGCAGGAGTACCAACTTGATATACCGGCGCCGTGGCCAAGTGGGAAGGCTAGGGTCTGCAAAATCCTTATTCGCGGGTTCGATTCCCGCCGGCGCCTTTACAAGTTATCAAATCTAAAACAAAAGGAAAAATAAAATGACAACCCAATCTCTTCAAAAAGTAGATCACTCCGCCCTCAAGGCAAATCAACTGACGATCATCACGCTAAACATCCTTGCCTTCATTTTCAACTTGCCCATTCTGGCCGCGTTCGTTGCAGTTGTGATGGGGCTTGGCTCTCTCCTCAAAGTGCCCGGCTTCCTTCCGCTGTACCGTTATGTTTTCAAGCCGCTCGGCATTCTCAAACCTGATGTGCTCAATGACAATCCTGAGCCGCATCGTTTTGCCCAGTTCCTCGGCTTTCTGTTCATGACTACCGGTTCAATTGCGCTCTTTTTGGGTTCATCTATTCTCGGTTGGGGATTGGTCTGGCTTGTGGTGGCGCTCGCCGCGCTCAATGCTTTCGGCGGTTTCTGTGTTGGGTGCGCTGTGTATTACTGGCTGGGCCGCTTAAATCTCCCAGGGTTTACGAAGGCCCCGCCTGCAGGAATTTTCCCGGGGATGAAGCCGAAAGCGAGTGTGTGAAAGATGTTTAATGCCGATGTCTTAACGCGGGCCGCTCTTGCCCTGGCAATCATTCTTGGCGGTTTTGGCATTTATCTGCTTTACAACTGGACGCTCAAGCTCCGCACCCGTGATCTGCTTGCTGATCTTGGACCGATTCACCCCGGAACGTTTGTCCTGGTCTATTTCACCACTCCGACTTGTGTTCCATGCAAAACAGTACAACGCCCGGCAATCCAAACAGTGAGCCAAAGGCTTGGGAATGATCTGCAAGTAGTGGAAGTGGACGCAACCGAACGCCCGGAACTTGCCAGCCTGTGGGGCGTCATGAGTGTGCCCACTACATTTCTATTCGACCCTCGCGGACAACTGCGCCATGTCAATCATGGAGTGACTCGAGCAGAAAAACTTTTAATGCAGTTTCGGGGCGAATGATTTATCCTTGCCCTAGTTGCTATAAATGGCAACTAGGGCTTTTCGATTACTTACCAAAAATAGCCGTAAAGCCCCCGCTTTTAGGCGTGGGGTGGAGTCAGTTCTATTTTTTGTCTTCCAAGTTCTTTAACAATTTAACAATTATATAGAAAAATCTCCCCAATGCCAAATACCGTGATCAGGGACGTGCAGAGCTGGTCCATAGCTACCGCCGTTGATACGTTTCTCCAGAGTTTCAACATGTGCAATCAATGCCGTGAGAGTTTCGCTGATCGTGTCGGGCAGGTTTCCATGTTCAAGATCCGCTTTTTCATGAAGCGCATGTGTTCGATGTTCACGAACCACAACTTGGCCCGGAACGCCGACGATCACTGAATCCGGCGGCGCAGATTTCACTACTACTGCATTCGCGCCAATCCGGCTGTTTGCGCCGATGGTGATCGCGCCCAACACCTTTGCACCCGCACCGACCACCACGTTGTCTTCCAGAGTCGGATGGCGCTTCACTTTGTTCAAGCTGGTGCCGCCCAACGTCACGCCATGGTAAAGCGTGACATTGTTTCCCACCTCCGCAGTTTCGCCAATGACGACTCCCATGCCATGATCAATGAAAAAATTATTTCCGATGGTTGCACCGGGATGGATTTCAATTCCCGTAAGCCAACGGATGATTTGCGAAAGCCAGCGCGCAATGAGCTTGAAATTCATTTTCCAGAGTCGGTGAGTGAGACGATGCGTCCACATGGCGTGCAGGCCTGGATAGCATAACAAAACTTCTAGGGCGTTGCGTGCCGCAGGATCACGGTCTAACACAGATTGAATGTCATTTTGAATTGTCTTGAACATTTTATTTTCAATCCGCCATGAGCGCGCTTGATCCAAGTGCGCTCATGGCTAATTTTTCTATTAAAGTTTCGGTTGAGCTTCGGCCAGGTCGGCAAATAACGGAGTGGAGAGATAGCGTTCGCCGAACGACGGGATGATCACCACGATCAACTTGTCGGCATTCTCCTTGCGATTTGCCACCTGCAACGCAGCCCAGGTTGCTGCCCCGGATGAAATACCGACGAGCAGACCTTCTTCACGCGCCATGCGGCGGGCGGTTTGGAAGGCATCCTCATTCTTCACGCGGATAATCTCATCATAAATCTTTGTGTTGAGAACCTCAGGAACGAATCCTGCGCCGATGCCCTGAATGGGATGAGGTCCCTTCGTTCCGCCTGAGAGAACCGGTGAGGCGTCCGGCTCGACCGCGATCACCTTGAACGACGGCTTACGAGATTTGATGATCTCGCCCACGCCGGTAATTGTCCCGCCTGTGCCGACGCCTGCCACGAGAAAATCCACTTTGCCATCGGTGTCTCGCCAGATTTCCTCAGCGGTCGTCTTGCGATGGATTTCTGGATTGGCCGGGTTCTTGAATTGCTGCGGCAGGAAATATTTCTTTGGATCCGAGGCGACCAATTCTTCGGCTTTGCGGATCGCTCCGCCCATTCCGTCCGGGCCGGGAGTGAGGATCAAATCTGCGCCGTAAGCGCGCAACAACATGCGTCGTTCCTTGCTCATGGTTTCCGGCATGGTCAGGATTAATTTATATCCGCGCGCCGCCGCGACCATTGCCAAGGCAATACCGGTATTACCGCTGGTGGGTTCGACGATGACGGTATCCTTTTTAATCAAACCGGCTTTTTCTGCCGCGTCGAGCATGGATGCACCAATGCGATCCTTAACCGAGTGAGCTGGATTGTAGAATTCCAGCTTGGCGACCACTTCCGCCTTGGCTCCATTGGTGACGCGGTTCAGACGTACCAACGGGGTATTTCCAATTAATTCCGTGACGTTCTTTGCGATTTTCATTTCATCTCTCCTTTTGTTTTTGGGCCGATTACCCGATTTAAATAAAATAAAACGGCTGTCTGCCAGCCGGAACAATTTCCCAGCAAAGCAAACGATGGGCAACAACTCGAAGGCCGTTACTCCATGGCCTTCGAAAAATGCGGGGTCAACAAGCCCACCGTTTGCGGCAGTCAGCCGTTTGTCTCTTGGAAAAGAGGCGGTGGTTTAGAGACCCCGCGCGGTACACATGCAGTTCATCATCATTTTCATACCCTTACCAAACCGCACCGTAAAGCCCTCGCATTTATGCGTAGGGATATAAGGTGCGCTACCGCGAAGCAGTAGAATTAATGGAACAATTGTGCTATAATATTGGATGTGGTAGAAATATCATTTGCGCTAGGGCTATAATGATCGCTATCACCCTTCGGGCAGGACCTTTCTCTGCCCGAACTGCGGCTGGAGCGGACACCGCGATCTGGTGAGGTCCGGCAACCAGCTTGGCCGGCATGAACCCCATGCCGACGTCGTGGCGCTGATTGAACAGGCGCATCCAAAGTATCTCCGTCCCTGGCAACGGGGTAGGAGTATCGTCGATGAAACCGACCGTCCGACAGGCAGACCACCGACTCGCCCGGAGAAAGTGGCGCACTACCAAGCCGTCGGAAGTGGCTCGCCGGGCGCTACGGCGGGAGGGTGGCACCGGGAAACCGGAGCCGAGAGGCTGCCGCTCAACCGTTTGTGGTGCGAGGAAAACTCTTGGAACAAAGCTGGACCTGAGCATGTTTCTCCAGGAACCCCTGGGCTTCAGCCCTAGGGAGTTTCAGAGAAAGTTATAAAACACGATTTTCTTACCAGCGGGATTCTGCTATGATCTATCGCTTTATCCGATCCACAATCCTTCGACGCGTACCTGAAGGCTGTTTGCTGAGCGATTCAGGAAATTCACCAACCCGCTGTGCCGCCATTGAAGCATACACATGCGCGGCTGGAAGAAGTAACGCAAGCCGATCTTGATCTCGCAACGCGCTTCATTGATCAAGCCCTCGTAGCCTTCAGCAATATAGTAGCCGAGGTCTTTGAAACCTTTCTGACGAGGATTCAACGGGCCGGTAACGCACCACACAATTACGCCAGTGCGTTTGTCCACGCTCATGGCGACGCCGCAGTGCGTGATGGGACATCCACAGGACATACCAAGCGGACGGCCAATGAGAATGTCACCGACTTGAATATCCATCTCGCGCGTGATGAGCGGGTTGTGCGGCAGAATAATCTCGCGCGGACCAGGCTCTTCGGGGAAATGTTCGAGATAGAAATCGAACTCGCGGCCGAGGCTGTCACGATATGGATTGCTCATGCCGGGAATAAAGGAAGTCGCCGCGCCAGAGGCTGGAGCGCACACAGCGCAGGATGCCATCACGGGTTGGGCACTCATTGTTTGGACTGGGTTTGCCACAACCATATTCGGCAACGGGTTTGCCCGGTTCTCAGCGGCAACCTGACGTGCCTCGTAACGGTTATCCGATAGGTAGATACAGCGTTTGATTAGGTCGGGGCTGTCCGGCAAGCGTGCGGCCAGTTCTTCGCAACTGCGCATACCGCACACGCCGCAGTCCAAGCCGGGTAGATCGTCAACAGTATATGATGTAGGTATAGCCATTTTTTCTCCTTTGGTCTTTCTATGCCGTCATGGCAAAATTCCGCGACGTGACGGGATGTAAGCCGTCTACCAGCCGCGGTAAAACCTCTAAAAAGGTATCCACTTCCGAGTCCGTGTTGAAGCGTCCGAGCGTGATCCGCAAGGAACCGCGCGCCCGCACTGGGTCCATGCCCATCGCCATCAAAATATAGGAAGGCTGTCCGGCGTTGTGCGAACTGCACGCGCTGCCGGTCGAGATTGCTATGCCTTCTTCGTTCAAAGCCAGCATCAAATGGATGGCTTCGCCTTCCTGACCCGCAAATCCGAGGCAGATATGCCCGGGCAGGCGCTTGTAGCGATGGCCGATCAGATAAGCGTTCGAGATTTTTTCAGTGATCGTGCCGATGATTCGATCGCGCAATCTGACGAGGCGGCTTGCCTCCTCGTTCATTTCGGCGCCGGCAATTTCTGCCGCTTTCCCAAGCCCGGCAATGGCCGCGACATTTTCAGTGGCAGAACGTAGACCGCGTTCCTGTCCGCCGCCATAGACCAGCGGCTCGATCTTGACGCCCTGGCGAATGTAGAGCGCGCCGATTCCTTTCGGCCCGTGCAATTTGTGCCCCGAAAGCGAGAGCAGGTCAACGGGTATGGTATTCATGTGCAGAGGGATTTTGCCAACCGCTTGTACCGCATCGGTATGGAATAACGCGCCGTGCGCTTTGGTGATTTTCGCAAGTTCCGCGATGGGTTGCAGAGTGCCGACCACATTATTGGCGGCCATCACCGAGACAAGACGCGTATTGGGTCTTAATGCTTGCTTGAGCGACTCTGGATCAGCAATACCTTCGGATGTCACCGGCAGATAGCTGATCTGATAACCCAGTTTTTCGAGATGCTTGCAGGTTTCCAAAATCGCGGGATGTTCAAACGATGATGTAATGATGTGGCAGTCCTGCGGCTTGTACTTCGCGGCCACACCGATCAGTACCATATTATCCCCCTCGGTACCGCTGGCGGTGAAGGTGATTTCATCGGGGCTGGCGTGGAACAGGTCGGCTACCTGGCGGCGGCCTTCATCAATGGTTTCCTTGGCTTGCTGTCCGGCCCAATGCAAACTGGATGGGTTACCGAAGTTGGCGCCATAGCACGGGAGCATCGCTTCGACAACACGCGGGTCGAGCGGGGTGGTGGCCGAGTGATCGAAATAGATTTGGTCCATGTTACTCTCCGCGGTAGAAGTTCTGATTTTCCAGCGAACGTACAACCCCGAAATGTGCCTGCCAACCGATTTCTTTCTTGCCAACGCAAATGGTGCACGTGCCGACCGGCGGGTTGCCGCGCAACAACATCTTTTCCCAAGTGTCGGGCTGGTTGTGCAGGAAATCCACCAGCGGGTCAATGCCGATGCCGTACAAAGCGTTCACTTCGCGGACCTTGACGTTTGGCGCCACATCCTGAATGCGCGATCGGAAGACTTCACGCTCGGCCTGCGAGACGCGGTCGATCTTGGTAACGACAGCCACATCCGCCAGCGAAAGCATGGGCCCGATCTTGAGGGGTAGGTTGGTTCCGCTGGTGGCCTCGATCACGATCATACCCAAGCCACCATCAACGTATGGAGAACAGCGTAAACATAAACCAGCGGTCTCCACGA
>CAWAMX010000011.1:0-202053 GCA_963783295.1 uncultured Chloroflexia bacterium
GTGGTAAAACGATTGCTGAAACTCCGGTTAGTGATTTTAAGTCCATGTTGAGTCAGCATGCGTGGACAACGTTTTATCTATTTAAAGAATTGGGTCCGCTTCTCGCGAAAAATAAATGGGGACGCGTGATTGTGGTCTCTGCACCGACAGCAATAAATCCGCAAGGCAAAACCAGCGCCTATACGGCCGCGAAAGCCGCACAAGAAAGTTTGGTTTTGAATTTGGCAGCGGAACTCAAAGAATCAAACGTGACGGCCAATATCATTCAAGTCAAATCCATTGACGTGAAAAGCGATGGCAAAGGCACAACCCCGGATGAAATTGTAGCTTCGATGATTTATCTTTGTTCCGCTGAAGCTGGCCAGATCAACGGGGCGCGTATTCCGTTGTTCAGATGAGAGGTTCGTTTCCTTCCAAGCCTGAGATAAGATGTCTCAGGCTTTTGTTTTTAACGGACTATAATTAACAAGTCTTGGAGGTAATAAATTTCTCGCGAGCTGTCTCGAAAAAGGATATATGGCTGAACAAATCTTTCCAGAACCGACGGTTGGGATTTTCATCTTCAATCCAAAAGGCGAATTATTGCTAACCAAAACTCACAAATGGCGCGGCAAATACGGTGTCCCCGGCGGACATATCGAGTTGGGGGAATCCGCTATCGAGGCGGTGCGGCGCGAAGCTAAAGAAGAAACAGGGCTTGAGATTCGCGACATCGAATTTTTATGTTGGCAGGAATGTGTTTACGATGAACAATTCTGGAAGCCGCGACATTTTATCTTTATAGATTTCACAGCCAAAATAAATCATGGGGAAGTCGTCTTGAACGACGAAGCCGAGGAGTTCATCTGGATCGATCCGCAAAAAGCGTTGGAAGAACTGGATGTTGATTCCTACACGGTGGTTTCCATTCGCACCTATGTCAGCCGAATCGGAACTGCCTGATGTCAGTGTTTGCAATTGGATTACTCCTCGCCGCCGCTGTTCTTCACACGACATGGAATCTGTTATTGAAACAGGCGGGGGAAAAATATATTGCCATATGGTGGAGTGCGATCATTGGTTTTCTAGTGTTTACACCGGCGATTTATTTTCTTGGCTTTCCGTCACAAACGGTTTGGCATATTCTGATCATCAGTGCGTTGCTTGAAATCTCATACTATATTGTGCTGGGCGAGGCGTATAAAGATTCGGATTTTTCGCTCGTTTATCCGATGGGGCGCGGCGCGGCGCCGGCGCTGATCGCAGTGTGGGCCGCGATCTTTCTTCACGAACGATTCACTCTCGGCGGTTTGATCGGAATCGTTATCATCGTTGTTGGCTTATTGATCGTCGGCGGAGGAGATATTTTCCAAACTCATAGTAAACCGCACATGCGCGGGATTCTGCTTGCACTTTTGCTGGCCCTGCTAATTTCGATTTATTCCATCCTGGATGGGGTCGCCGTCAAGCAGACCGCCGCTCTGCCGTATGTGGTTGTTCTTTTTATCTGTGTTCCCGCGTTCACTTCACCATTGATCTTTAAACTGTATGGATGGAATAAGTTAAAGGACGAATTTTCGGCTCATCCTTTGACTTTAGCCGCCATCGGCCTTCTGACAATTGGAGCTTATTCCCTGGCTCTTTGGGCTTACAGCATTTCACCACTTGGGTACGCTGGCTCGATCCGTGAAGTCAGCGTAGTGATCGCGGCTTATGCAGGCTGGCAGTTTCTTGGAGAAAAGTTCGGCGGCCTGCGCATCCTCGGCGCGTTAATCATCTTTGCCGGGATTATGGTGATTGCGTTGTTGGGGTAAGCGAAAAGAATGTCGCTTTTGAAATATCGCTGCCTACACTCGTTCTGTAAGCGAGCAACGGCCTGGGGTCATTGACGTAAACCATGCGGGCGATCCAGCCCTCGGTCGAGGCGCCGAGCGCAGATAAGTCTGCACGGAAGATTTGATAACCGACATTGGTCATACAGCAAACAGGCGATGAAAACGCATCGGACAGATTGCCATTGCTGTCCACTATAAAGTCATAATCACTTAAACTCAAATTGCCTGAATCCAAAGTGGCCGCGACCTTGATCAAAATATATTCCATGCCTTGCGGCGGATTAAGGTTTTTTGTGCTGGCTTGCTGAATCAAGTAGAGTGCCTCCGATCCACGCACCACTTGCTGGACTTGAAGATCAAAGGTTCCGCCGCTCAACGGATCGGTCAATGCGCCTTTTTGGTTGAACAGAATTGGAGAATCAATCGATCCAACTTCGGGAATTGGAGATGGTGTCGGCATATCCATTGACGGCGGTGTCAGAGTCGCAAGCACAGGAGTTGCAAAAGTTATATTTCCAAGGCTGAGAGTCGGCGTATAAGCACTTTGCGTTTGCGCAATCGCCGTTTGAATGGCGGCCTGAGACGGCGCACACGCTGTAAGTAAGATAAACGCAACAAAGAATGCAATAATCCGCTTACTCATATTAATCTCCTTCGATCAACTCTTTTGCTTGTTCCACATACGCCAAGCTCTGATGGCGGAAGTACATGTTATACAACGTTGCATAATGTCCACCCTGTTTCAACAACAACTCATGGGTGCCCTCCTGAATGATGCGACCCAATTCCATCACCACAATTCGATCAGCGGCTTTGACCGTTGAAAGACGATGCGCGATCAGAATGCTGGTGGAATTCGTCAAAATCAAATTCAACGCCTGCTGGATCTGCCATTCGGTGAACGGATCAATGCTGGCAGTCGCTTCATCGAGGATGAAGATGGCGGGACGCTGAACAAGCACGCGCATCAGTGCCACAAGCTGACGCTGTCCCATTGAGAGACGCCCGCCGCGCTCACCAACTTCGGTATGCAGCCCTTCGGGCAACGTATCGAGCCATTCGCCATCGCCAATTTTCTTTGCCATGTCCAGCATTTCGCTTTCTTTAACATCTGGCACAGCATAACGAATATTATCTGCCACAGTTCCAGAGAACAAGAATGGCACTTGCGAAACGATGCCCAGCTGTTTGCGATATTGCTGCAAGTCAAAGGTGCGAACATCCAAGCCGTCAATCAAAAGGCGGCCCTCCTGAAATTCATAGAAGCGAGCGATCAACTTCGCAATGGAGCTTTTGCCTGCGCCCGTGTGTCCCACTAGCGCAAGATTCTCTCCGGGCTGGATGTGCAGATTGAAGTCGGAAAGAATCGGTTCCTTATCCGTATAACGGAAGTTGAGGTGTTCAAAAGAGACTTCACCTTTGAGACGCGGCACATCGCGTCGATCGGTCTGGACTACGTTCGGGTCGGCGTCCACTAAAGCGAAGACGCGTTCGGCAGCTGCCAGCCCTTGCTGAATCTGCGCCCAAAACGCCGAGAGATTCGAAATGGGTGTAACAAAACTATCGAGGCTCAAAATAAAAAGATACCATGCCCCGAGACTGACAACTCCGTGCAGGACATTTATGCCGCCGTAATAAACGAGCGCGGCCACAAAGAAACCGGTAAGCGCGTTCAAGGTTGGAAAAACAATCGAAAGTACAAAGCCGCGTTGAACATTGACGCGATACGATTGTTGATTGGATGCGTTAAAAAATTCAAAGATGCTTTGTTCCTGCCGGAAATTTTTCGCAATCGAAATTCCGCTGACCGTTTCTTTGATGGATTGATTCACTTCCGCCATGGCGATCATGCCATTACGCGTGACGCGGCGCGCCAGGTTACGATAAATCGTAGTCAGGCCCAACATGAACGGAATGAAAGCACACATCAACAGCGCCATGTGCCATTCGGTATAGAACATCACCACACCCAGGATCAGCGCGGTGGCAAGTTGTGCCGTAACGTCGGTGACGATGACTACAAGTTGACCAAAATCGTTCGTGTCCGAAGTGATGCGCGAGACAATGCGTCCCGAAGAAAATTGATCATAGAAAGATAGATCATGTTCAGCCGCGGCATCGAACGCCTGCGTGCGTAACGCCAGAACCACATCTCCAATGGCACGGATCACGAGACTGCGGCGCGCCCAGTTCAATCCCCATGTGCTGACTCCAATGAAGGCCAGTGATAAGCCCGCGATAATGATGGCGCGCATGCTTGGTTCGTTTTGAAGCAGGTTGACGATATTGCTAACAATCACCGGTAAAGCTGCGGCAATCGCTGCGATCAACGCCACTAGAATCGAAACCCAAATAAAACGCCTCGATTGCGGCTTGAAATAGGCGATGATCCGACCAACCAATTGGTTGTCGGAATATTGACGATCATATTTCTCAGTATTGAGTCCAGCAAAGAAGCCCATTATTCCTTAAATATCCTCGAGTACGCTTCCGAGGTTTTCATTAATTCATCGTGCGTGCCCATGGCGGCGATCTGGCCTTTTCGCAAAACGATGATGAGATCGGCCCAGCGGATTTGCGATAAGCGATGCGTAATGAGAATCGTTGTGCGGCCCTTGGCGGCATTGGCAATGGCGCGCTGGATTTTATCTTCCGTAGCTGAATCAATTGCGGAGGTCGAATCATCCAGGACCAAAATGCGGGGGTCCGTTAAGAAAGCCCTAGCCAGCGCCAGGCGTTGACGCTGTCCGCCTGAAAGCGTGACGCCACGTTCCCCGATCACGGTCTCATAGCTTTGATCGAGGGTCTCTATAAATTCATGCGCCTGTGCGCCGTTCGCGGCATATAAGACTTCTTCGCGCCCGGCGCCGGGTTTTCCAAATGCAATGTTATCGGCAATGGAACGCGAAAATAAAAAGATGTCCTGCTCGATCATCGAAATTTGCGAGCGCAAAGAAGCCAGATTCCAATCGCGAACATCCATGCCATCTACCAATACTTGTCCCTGCGTAACATCGTAGGCGCGATTGATCATCCTGACGAGCGAAGTTTTGCCGGCGCCAGTTTGTCCAACTAGAGCAACAGTCTGGCCGGGTTTGACGTGAAATGAAATATCTTTAAGTACAGAGCCGCCATCGGGATAAGCAAAAGAGACACCGCGAAATTCAATTTCGCCGCGCATCGTCGAGGTATGTCCAGAGGTATTTTGATCGAGATCGGTCTCGCGATTGATCAAATCCAGAATGCGGCGTGCGCCGGAAACGCCCAACGATACTTGCGTATATGCTGCGGCAGATGCAAAGGTCGGAAACTCCAACATCCGGAGCAGGCCGAAGTATGCAACCACATCGCCGGTGTTGATCACGCCCGCGCGAAACAAAATGAGTGCATGGAAAAGTCCGCCCGCGTAAACGAGACCCATCATCAGGTTTGGAATGAAGCGGGCTTCGATATCGCCTTGTTGAACAAAAGCGTTGCGTACACGCATCGCATTGGTCACGAAGGTTTCGGTTTCGGCACCTTCCTGCGCCGCACCTTTCATGATCTCCACTCCATCCAATGCCTCGGATAGATGCGTATTCATTTCGCCGAAGGTTTGACGCACTTCATCCGTGACCGGCGCCATGGATTTCAGATAAAACCAGAGCGCCACAAAATAGCCGATGCAAAACAAAGCCGGTGTCAGCAGGAGAGCAGGAGTATATTGCGGAATGACAAAGAAGGGAATAATGGCAAATAATCCCGAACCGATGACCAGGTTCGCACCGGGGCTGAACATGAAGTTTAACTTCGCGCACGTCGTTGGTAGCGCGTGCCATCGTGTCGCCGACTGGCTGGAGGTTGTGAAAGGTCATGCTCTTGCCAAGTAATGAAACGTAAAGTTCGTCGCGAATATCCCGCTCCATCTTTTGCGCCATCAATTCCGCACCGAAGTTACGTCCAAATTGGAGGATGCCGCGTGCGATCTGGGATGCGCCAAGCATCAACGCCAGCGGGATCAAAACACTGACCGTCGCGTTGGGCTTGAGCATGTCGTTGAATGCATTACCCACCAACACTGGAACGGCAGAAGCCAGCGCAGCATTGCCAATCGCGCCGATTACCAACATCAATAGAATGTACCAATAACGGACGGCGTGTGACCAGATCCAACGAGCGGGACCCTTCGTGCGTTCGGATGGTTTGCGAGTCAGAGTAAATTCAGCGGGAGCGGATATGGCGGTCATGGGGCAGAAAAAGCCCACCGCAGTCTTTGCGGCAGGCGGTGAAAAAGAAAGCGACTCCTAAATTTTACCACGCGGTGCGTAACTCTCGAATTAGGATAGGGTTGTCATAATTAGAACTGTCCGCGTGGACAGTCAAAATTCACCAAAGGAGAGTGTTAATATGATGGGTTGGACGTTCGCTACAATCGTGCTGGTTCTGTTCTTCCTATGGTATGGCTTAGCGGAATTCATACCTGCGCTTAAAACCCCAATGTGGATGAAAGTCTCTGCGGTTCTAGCGCTGCTCTTCGTTGTCTTGACCTTAGTCAAAATGTAACAGATCCACCGCTACTCCCAACAGCCTCCTTTTGGGGAGGCTGTTGTATTTAAGCCTGAGCGATGATTTCAGCGCAGCGCATGGAATATTCCCAATTCACTCTATCCTCCAAGCTCCACCACGCCGAAAGCACCGCGTGCGCAACTCCCCATTCACGGATTCGTTCGCGCTCAAATCCCAATCGCTCCGATAAAATATTAATGCGGCGTTCAGTGATTTGAATTGCATCGGATCGATTCAAAAAGCCTGATGGATTCATCAGCATCGGCCCAACTTCATACGCGGTGGGGCCAATCACGCCTTTGGGATCAATCGCCAGCCAGCGATGTTCAGATGAAAGAATATTGTAGTGATGCAAATCGCCGTGAATGAGCATCGGCGAGTAATCTTCGCTGAAGAAGCCCACGACAGAATGTTCCGCCCTCTCGACCAGAGTCTCTTCAAGCGGACCCGTTCCGCCCTCGAAGCGCAGACGAAGCTTCTCAAAGCCTTTGAACCAATCTGAAAGTTGAATGAACGCGCCTTCAGTGGGCGCGGGCCGCCAGAGACTTAGCATCACATCAGCGGCAATGTAAGTCGCTTGATCATCATCATTCAACGTGGTCAGCATATTCCCTGGCTGGAGACGTTCCAACAAAAACATAAATCGTTTCTCATCTGCTTCCAGCAAATGGACTGCGCCTTTGCCATCGAAGAAACGCAACGCCGACATCTCGCTCGTCAGCTCGCGGTTCGGCACGCCGATCTTTAGAACAACATTCTCTTGTCCGCGAGCTGCAAATGCGACAAAGTTATAGGAAAGATTGGGAACGGGTAGAATGTTGGTCAAACACCAGCGACGCGAGGCTGCATCAATCAGATCGGGCAAGGATGCCAGCCACGAATTACCCTTATCACTAAAGGTATTTTGGATTGTCGTTATAAATTCATGAGGAAGATACATAAAAAACGTAGGGGCGACCTGCCCAGCACCTGCGGTCCTGGGCAGATGTATCTCGCCCCCTACAAATCAATCAGGGAAAATTTTGTTGAACACCTCAGGACAATACTTCCGCACCATCTCAGACGAGAGTCCGTTCTCTTTGCAGATCGCCGCATAAAGGTCCACGGAGGGACGCCGAACGCGTTTTTGCGTATCCACATCCAGACCCCACAGCCCGAAGCGCATGCTCCAGCCAAATTCCCATTCGAAGTTATCCACCAGCGACCAGTGGAAATATCCCTTGATCGGCCAATTGAAATTGACCGCATGCCACATCTGATGAATATGCTGGGCAATGTAACGCGGACGCATTTTATCCACAGCATCTTCCACGCCGTTTTCAGTGACGATGATGGGAACCTTGAATTGCAATGCCCACTTGAACGCTTCGTAGAAGCCATCGGGTTCATTGGCAATATAACCTGTCTCACTAAGATCTGCATCCTTGGGGAAGTACTGACGGCCAAATAACGTGGAAGCTCGCGACAGGTCGAAAGAGACTTGATCACGCGTGTAGTAATTGACGCCGATAAAGTCCTGCGTGTTGGCGGCTTCGGGGACGCGCACGGTCTTGTAAACGAAGCGTGCCTTGCCATCCTGTGCGGCACGCGGGATGAGATCGTTGAAGATTTTGCCTTGAATACCCGCCACAAATTTATCAAGCGGCGATCCGCTGGCGGGATGGAAGGAACGATAGTTCATCGCGATTCCGACTCTCGCCTCCGGCTGAATCTCATGGATGACCTTATACGCCAGCGCGTGCCCTTTGAGCAGGTTGGTCATCACATGGAAGGCCGCACCAATATCCTGCTTGCCGGGCGGATACGCACCGTCACTATAGGCCGAGTAAGCATAGACATTGGGTTCATTGATCGTTACCCACATCGTGACATATTCCTTCAATGCTTCCACCGTCCTACGGACGAAGACTGCAAACTTTTGGGGAGTATCATCATTCTCCCAGCCGCCCTGTTCAGCAAGCCAAAGTGGATCGGTGAAATGATGCAGTGTAACCATCGCCGTCAGACCGCGCTCACGCAAGCCGCGCAACATGAGACGATATTTCTCAAGAGCCTCTTCATCCCATTTGTCGGGCGCAGGTTGGATGCGGCTCCATTCGACGGAGAAGCGATGGGCGTTCTGGTTTGTTTCTACGGCGCGGTCAAAGTCTTCGCGCCAGCGTCCACCCCACCAGTCGCAGGCCAGACCCGATTTGGCTTTGGTGTGTCCCTCCTGTTCCCATTTCCACCAATTGTTGTTGGTGTTGTTGCCCTCGACCTGGTGCGCGGCAGTGGCCGTGCCCCACAAAAATCCACGCGGAAAATGAAATGTAGCTTCAGGCATATGATCCTCCTCAAGGATGTTATTGCGTTGCTCATCACAATAACATAATGGTAATCTATTTTGTTCTGGCTAGATATGCGAGATATAACGCGACCGAACCGGCAACAGAAGCGTTCAATGATTCGACCTGGCCCCGCATCGGAAGTTTCAACACAATGTCGCACTTCTTGCGCGTCAGCTCGCGCAGACCTTCACCTTCGCTTCCCACTACGAGACCAAGTGCGCCGCTCAGATGACGATTCGATTTCTCGCTGATCACCTCTCCATTTTGATCGAGGCCGACGATCCAGATGTTTTCTTCCTTCAAAGCGTCGATGGCTTGCGAAAGATTTGATTTGGCAATCCGCAGATGTTCACTCGCACCGGATGAAGCATTGACCACCGCAGGCGTGACTTCGACGGCATGAGCCAGCGGAATGATAATGCCATGCACGCCGACCACTTCCGCGGTGCGAAGAAGCGAACCAAAGTTTTGTGGGTCTTGAAGTAAATCGAGGATTAAAACAAAAGGCTGTTCGTTTTTAGTGCGAGCAGTTTCAAGAATGTCAACCACGTCCGAATATGAATAAGCATTGACCTCCGCGACCACGCCCTGATGATTCTCATGGATTTTATCCAGCCGCACTTTGGGTACACGCTCAACAAGAATCTTGCGCTCTTTAGCCATGCGCAGAATATCATCGAGGCGACCCTTTTCCTGCGCGCCTTCCGCGATCTGGATGCGAAAGATTTCCCGGCGTTTGGCACGCAGAGTTCTCATAGACGGCGTTACGGGAGTAAATGAATTCTTTCATGGGTTGATTTTACTAGAGAAATGATCCTGGTTTGGCATTTTTCTCGTCAGAAAGCGGACTACTGGAAGCCTTTGTAGCCGCAACCATGAAGCAAGAAGCTAGCTTGAACAGATGTATGATGGATTCAGCTTATGGCCACCATATAGAAACCATATAGCCGCCATATAAGCAAGATAGATGATGGAAGGGCTGCTTGTTACCGCCTTGGTAGGGACGACCGAAGAATGTCTTAAATGGCAAAGGTACAGAACAATGTGCTCGTGTGTGGAATCAGAGGCGGTATTGGGGAGGTGGTGTTCCGCGTGATGACGGACGAGAAAATCTATGTGAGCGGGAAGCCAGATTTTAGCAGTCGCAAGTTCAGCAAGGGGCAGAAGAACCACCAGAGCCGTTTCAAGGAACCGGCGGCGTACGCGCGCGAGGCGGCGCGGACCCAGCCGATCTATGCCCAGCTGGCGGCAGGGACGGTCCGGAGTCCCTATAATTGGGCGCTATCGGATTGGTTCGATCCGCCGATGATCCAGGGCATCGAGCGGAAGGAGGGGTGACGCGTCCACGCCACAGACAATGTGCTGGCAGCAAAAGTGGTCGTGTCCATTTTGGATGAGGAAGGAAATGTGGTGGAAAAAGGGGGATGGGTCAAGGGCGAAGGCGATTGATGGGAGGTTCTCTGTGATTTAGAAGGGAAGATCGTTGCAGAGGCGTGGGATTTGGCGGGGAATAGGGCGAAGGTGAAGGATGGGTAATGGAGGACGGAGAATGGAGGATTGGGAATAGGAGGGTCGCCTGTATATCCTCAGTGATTTCAATATTAAAAGCTTCGCATTAAATCTTGCCGACGGCATTACGACCATAGAGGAATTCCTTTACGTCCTCCTACGCTGATGCGCCGGAATAACTGCGAACACCCAATTGCCAGATGAAACGCGCCAAAGCAAGGAAGAAAACCGTCAGCCCAGCCGCGCCGACCAAAGTCAGAGACGTGAGGCGATCTGTCAATGCTTCAGCAGGAACGGTAACGGCAAAAGCAATGGGCACGAGGAACGTCAAGCCCACACGCAGCCAATCCGGATAAATGCCGACGGGCCAGCGTCCCGCGGCGTAAATTCCTTGAAAAAGATTGACCATTTCCCAAATGCGTATCAGCCAAAATGCAGTGGTCGTCAACATCAACCAGAAGCAATAGATCATAATGCCGCCCAATAGCAAGGCGACTACAAACGCCAGGGCCTGCCAAACGCCAAATCGTGTTTGCTGTTGCGTGATGGCGATGATAATTACAACAAGACCCACGATAACATCCGTCAGTTGCCAGAAGCGGAATTCGCGAATGCTGACGATGATTTGAGAATCGATGGGTTTAGTCAATGCAAAGTCCAGCGTTCCATCTTGTATCTCATCTATCAGCCTTTGCATATTGGGTTGGATGGCGGCTTGGATCACGCCCCCCATTAATATGTAAACGCCCATCACAACCAGAAGCTCTGATTCTGTCCAGCCTCCCAATGTAGTTGTGTAACTAAAGACCAGCCACAAGCTAATCAAGCCAGTGGCAAGCGCAATGAATGATTGCAAAAGCTGGATGAAAAAATTGACACGGTATTGCATTTCGTTGGCAATGCCGATACGCAGGTGACTCCAAATGAGATTGATGATTTTCATGCCAACTCAATTCCCGACCGATGCGAAACGCCGGATGCCGAAATGCCAGACGATGTTCAAAGCGATATAGCCCATCACGATCCAGGCCAATTGCATTCCGAGACCGGTAAACAGATCGGGCGCGGACATATTTCCAACGAGTGCATTGATCGGAAAGAAGAATGTCCATTGAAAGGGACAGTAAAACGCAATCTGCTGAATCCAAAGCGGCATAAACGTCATCGGAACGAGCCGTCCGCCGAGGATCAATTCAAAAGCAAAGATCAATTCGAAGATGGCACTGACACGTGTTGTCCAAAATGTAATCAAGCCCAGCGAAGTGTACACTACCGTGCGGACAAGATATGCGCCCCAGATCGCAAAGAAGAATACAACTACTTGTAATAAATTGGGGTGCAAAACCGGTTTGAAGATAAGCGCCATCAAAGTCCCAAGCGGAATCCAAAGCAATATCTGAACGAACTTCCAGCCCGCAAACTGTGCCACTTCATTGTTAACGGGATGTAACGGTCGCAGGAGTTGAGCGGATAGGTCTCCCTGCTGAATACGATATTCCCATTCGTAAGGAGTTAAGATGAGATTCATTTGCCGCACCAAAGTCCAAACAACATAGTAAGCGGACAAAGTCCCAATCGTATATCCG
Organism: uncultured Chloroflexia bacterium; assembly: GCA_963783295.1. Taxonomy (GTDB): domain Bacteria; phylum Chloroflexota; class Anaerolineae; order Anaerolineales; family Villigracilaceae; genus Fen-1038. The sequence goes on from CAWAMX010000011.1 coordinate 11,782, forward strand.
CCAACCGATCCGCCCTGACTGTTGGCGATTGTCTCCCACACCACCAGATAAATAGTCGGTTCGAGAACTGTCCCGATCATGTAGAAATAATTATTTGCCCGATATTGAATCTGCTGGAGAATGGAAAGCTTCATGGCGGTCAAATAGAAATCAATATAACGTTTCATGCCACATCGCCTTCCGCACTTTTCGAAGCAAAAACCTTTTCGATCACATCTTCAATCGGCGGATTTTCAACGGTCAGATCATCCACGCGCTGTTCGGCAAGGATGCGGGCGGTCACTTCAGGCGTCTTCTCGCGCGCGATGTGCAAAGTTACATGACCAATGGCTTGATCCAACACCTCGCCATATTGCATCCAATTCACCGCTGCGCTGTTCGTGGTAACGCCAATCGTTTTGAAGGCTGAGAAGCGATCCATCAACGCGCTCAAGTCGCCATCGAAAAGAAGTTTCCCATTATGGATAACAATCACGCGTCGGCACAACGCTTCGACATCCGCCATGTAATGACTGGTCAGTAAAACGGTCGCACCATAACGCCGGTTATATTCTTCCACAAAATTGCGGATGCGCCGTTGCATGGTCACATCAAGACCAATTGTTGGTTCATCGAGGAATAAAACCTTGGGACGATGCAATAACGCACCGACGAATTCCATCTTCATGCGTTCGCCCAGCGATAGATTGCGGATTGGCTTCTTGACCAAATCCTTGATATCCAACAACTCAATAAATTCATCGCGTGTTTTTTCGTACTCGGCTCGAGATAAGCCGTAAATAGCGCGCTGTAACTCAAACGAATCTGACGCTGGCAAATCCCACGCCAACTGACGACGATTGCCCATCACCATGGTAATCTGTTGTAAAAAGACCGGCTGACGTTTCGATGGCACATATCCCAACACGCGCGGCGTTCCGCTGGTCGGAAAAAGCAAACCGGAAAGCATCTTCAATGTAGTAGTTTTGCCCGCGCCATTCGGACCGAGGAAACCAACAATTTCCCCGTGTTGGATCGCAAACGAAATGTCGTCCACAGCCTTGACGGTTTTATAGGTACGCTTGAATAAACTCTTCGTTGCGGCTTTCAACCCCTCTTCACGCGTCGGAACTTTGTAATGTTTGGATAGATTAATTACTTCAATGGTCGGCCTGGACATGAAAATCCTCCAACATGCAATGAATGGATGCCTCCCAATAATCCTTTGACGGTTTGATTTTACACGATAAATAAAAACTTCCGAGGTCAAAATCCCCGAATTAAGCATTCAAAAGAGGCTGATTAGAATATGCACGATTGGCACTGGCAGGACCTCACCCCAGTCGCCTTCGGCGTGCTTCGCGACATTCCCTGCAAGGGGAGGGAAAAGAAATATCCGCCTGCAAGCATCAGGAAATTGCGAAGGATATGATTGAGAAGATGGGCTATCATCGGTGTGATAAAGAGGTGGAGGAAATAGAAGGACAGCTTTAGCAATTGTCATTCCCTTTCGGGGACAATCCCCCACAGGGATAATGTGCGAGGGCAAAGCCCGAAGCAGTCTCCTGTTACAACCAATTGAAAGTTAGAGGAGATTACTTCACACACTTGCCCCGTGTGCAAGTGCAGGGAAAAGCGCTCGCATCCCTGAACCCTGAAATACACAAGGCAGGCGGGCGCAGGGGGTTGACCATTCAGGAACGCGACCCTTTTTATTCGAATCGCGACTCTATAACATAGTAAGGTGCTGAAGGTTTATTGTGCGCTCTTTCACTTTCGAAAGCAACATGATAAAATGGTACCTTCTTACCTTATGAGTATTGAGTAGGGGCGGTTTTGTCCGTTCGGCTTGCACGACCATTAGGACCCATACTGGAGGAGAACTCAATCCATGAACAAGAAACTTCATTTCTTATTATTGACCAGCCTGACGCTGCTCGTCATGGTCGTCAGTGCAGTTCAGCCGATGGTGGCGCGTGCGGATGACAGCACGCCGGTTGCGCCATCTTCACCCGCCGCGGTGGACACCTCTGCGCCTGTCGCAGCTACCTCCGTCGCGCCTGCGGACACATCTGTTGCGCCTGCGGACACATCTGTTGCGCCTGCGGACACATCTGTTGCACCTGTGGACACTTCAGTGGCTCCTGCGGATACCTCTGTTCCTCCGACATCTGTTGCACCGACCGACACATCCGCAGCGGCCACAACCGTTGCACCGACCGATGCAACTGTCGCACCGACTGATACGACTGTTGCGCCAACGGACACCTCCACTTTAGTGGGTTCAGTGCCGACCGACACGACGGTGGTTGTGTTGGATGCTACCGGCACGCCTGTGCCGCTGGCAACCGCGACCGCGGCTTCCATTGTCAACAACACAGATCCGGTGTGGTGCGAGGGCATCTACGATGGGAGCGGAAGTGGCTATTATTTACCAGGCAGTACGGGTCACTGTACAACAACAGGTAGTACTAGGGTTACACAATTGATCAGCGCCATTGGCAGCCTCAATGATGGCTCTCCGGCAAGTGGCAAGGGTACAGTCTATTTTGAATATACCGATTCATCTTCCCCATATAACACCACTGATGCGACTTTCGATCAGTCCAATACTGCGCTTGCCAGCTTGACCGACTTGGAGATCGAAGGCGGATGGAATGGTGGAACAAATTCAAGTTTTGGTATTTCCGGTTCTTCCTATTTTAGTGTTCCACTGACGATTTGGAACTCATCGACAGGAGCATGGAATGGCAATGTCACCATCAACAACATTATCATCTCAGATGCTGCGGGTGATGGCTTGACGGTGAATGCCACCGGGAATATCACGGTGAATAACGTTCAGTCGAATCATAATCATCATGGTAACGGTGCCTCGCTGAACAATACTGCCGGCGGAAGCGGCAAACAGATCACTGTCACGAACAGCGTATTTGGCAACAGTACCACAGGCGGCAATGACGGAGATGGATTGGACGCCTTCTCACAAGGCTCAATCACCCTGAGCGATGTGACCGCAGATTACAATTACGGAGATGGCGCCTATCTAAACAACGCGTTGTTGGATCCCATAATCGCGAACAGCCAGTTCAATGGAAACGGCTTCAATGGTCTGGAAGTCCTTTCCAGCGGAGATGTCAAGCTAACTAATGTCACAGCGGATGGCAATGGTTACGATGGGGCTCTCTTGGGATATTCCGGCTTCGACGGAGATTCCCAATTCTATGATGCGATTGGAGGCAGTATCACCGTTACCGGAGGCGACTTCAGTAATAACTATGGTAATGGAGATAGCGCTGACCCGGCGGGTCTGGAAGCCTATGCCGATGGTGGTATCAGCCTGAGCGGCGTAACTGCTGATTTTAATGGCACCTTCATCGGGGAAAGCGAAGGCAGCGTTTACCCGGCGGATGGCGCATATCTGGATAACTGTTTGTATGACGGTGATTATTGTTCTTCTCTTGGCGAATTTGAAAGCCTCGGGGCTGACGTTATAGTGAGTAACAGCACCTTCGGCGAATTTTATTTACCAACGCCGCCTCCAGGCTACACCGGCCCTATCTTAGCCGAACCTGAAGGAAACTCCGCCAATGGTCTCGAAATCTATTCGGGCGGTGATGTTAATCTCACCGGCGTCAGCGCAGAGACTAACAATTATGATGGAGCTAAACTAGGTGCCAGCTCCCTGAGTTCTTTTTTTTGTCATATCTTTTCCGATGACATTCCCTGCGAGGGCGAGCCTATTGGGGGTAGTGTGAAGATAAATAAAAGCGAATTCAGCTCTAACAGTGATAATAATTCTGACACGATACCAATTTTTGGCGATTTGCCAGCAGGTTTGGAAGCGTATGCCTTTGGTGGCATCACCCTTACCGGTGTGACCGCCGATGGCAATGGTGTCGAGGGTGCTACGTTGGATAACTCTGACTGTTTTTTTGAAGGATTCCCGATTTGTTTTGGTGATTCAGACATCAAAGTGGATAACACCTCTGGCGGCGAATTCAGCGGTAACGGCACAAACGAAGATGAGGAGGGCGGCGATGGTCTTGCGGCGATTTCCATAGGCACTATCACCCTCAATGGTGTAATTGCGGAGGGCAATTATGGCAATGGTGCTTTGCTTGAAAATGATATTCCCTTTAGCGATTATCCCATCAGTGGTGATATTGTTGTAAGCAATAGCACCTTCGGTGACGCATCCTACAACAGAAATGGATCTGATGGGCTTGATGCCTATTCCCTTGGTGAAATCACTTTGACGGACGTGACTGCTGATTATAACTATTACAATGGCGCCGACCTGAGTACTGGACTTGATCCTACTATAACCAACAGCCACTTCGATAACAATGGCGGGGATGGGTTATACATTGATACTTCGAATAACAATGCTGACACCACCATCAATTGCAGCACAGCGAACGGAAATGGCAACGACGGGTTGGACATAACGCTGGGCAACGGCACACTGACACTCAATGGTGTCATCACGACTGGCAACGACAACAATCTCCCCTCTAATGTGGTGAACAACCCGAATTATAACTGTCAGCAGGGTGGTAAGGGAAAAGGCCCAGTCGAAGGAGTAGGTTCGCTCCCGTGGAATGTGATCAATGTTCCGGACGGCAGCGGTCAAGGCAATCCATTGAGCTGTTCGCAATACGTTGGCACTGATCTGGTCCTGCCCAATGGCGATCATGCGCTCCTGCCCTGCCCGATCGGTTCGGTCACCGGCACCAGCGGGTCGATTAGCCGAGTGTCCAGCAACAAATTGCCTGGCACCGCATTGGACAGCAGGTTCACTTTCGTCTCGGCCTTTGATGTGGAGGTGAATCCCTCGCTATCCGGCGGCATGGTGACGGTGAGCTTCAAGATCCCTGCCGGCAAGCAAGGAGCCAACTTCACCATCCTGCATTGGGACGGCACGAAGTGGGTGAAGATGGGCGGCTCGATCAACCCACCGGGCTACTTCAGTGTTGCCACGAACCTGACCGGCGACTTTGTGCTCGTCACTCAATAAGCCTCAATGTTGCAAGCGAGAGGGACGGCGTATGCCGTCCCTCTTTTTCCCAAAAGAATGCTATCATCGGCGGGATAAAGAGGTGGAAGAGATAGATAAAAAACCCTAGTCATTGCCATTCCCCTACGGGGATAATGTGCGAGGGCAAAGCCCGAAGCCTTCTCCTTTAATAGCCGAGTAAATATTAGATGAGATTGCCACACTGAAACACAGTGCATCGCGCTGCTATGCACTTCTTCACAATGACACAAGGCAAAGCGATTGCCTGTTTCAATAATCCTCGATATACTTTCACCCATGAGCCTAACGACACTAATTCAAAATGTAACGTTGATCGACGGCACAGGACGCGAGCCTATGCCTAATGTAACAGTTGCCATGCGCGACGGCAAGATCATCTATGTGGGCAAGTCAAAGCAGTGGCAGGTCGTGCCCGATGAAGATGTGATCAGCCTCGATTTCAGCGGCAGGTATCTTCTGCCCGGCTTGATTGATTCCCATGTCCACCTTTCAGGGAGCGGCGAAGCGGACAGCGAAGTCAAAATAGATAACGTATCCATGACGCTTAAGATTCTTCAGAACGCACGCAAGAATTTGGCGGCGGGCATCACCACCGTGCGTGATCTCGGTGGATGGAATGAACTAGAATTCGCCGTGCGGCGTTCCGTTCGTCATCACGATTTCAGCGCATCACGCATGATGCTGGCTGGACGTTTCATCTCCATCAGCGAATCCGGTGCAGATTTTTACGAAGGCATGTATCGAGTTGCGGATGGTGTCGAAGAAGTTCGCAAAGCGGCACGTGAGCAAATCAAGAACGGCGCAGACGTCATCAAGCTGGGAGTCACAGGCGCGGTGTTGGTGGAAGACGGCATCCCCGGTGCAACCCATTTCAATGGCGATGAAATCCGCGTGGCAGTGGAAGAAGCGGCGAAATTCGGCAAACGCGTCGCGGCACACGCACATGGCATTGATGGCATCCGCAAAGCCGTGCAAGCCGGAGTGCATTCGATTGAACACGGCACGTTCCTATATCAAGGCCCGGATGTAATCGAAGAGATGAAACAGCGCGGCACCTATCTGGCCCCAACACTCAAGTCGGGCTGGGATGTAATCAATGGTGACCAAACAGACATTCCGCAGTGGATCGTGGACAAGATGACCGAAACGCAGGAGGCGGCCATCCAATCGCTGCGGCTTGCGTATCAAGCGGGCATTCCCATTGCGATGGGAAGCGATGCAGGCACGCCGCTGAATTTTCACGGTGAGAACGGGTTGGAAATTTATTGGATGCAGCAGGCAGGCATGAAGCCGATGGACGCATTGGTCTCGTCCACGCTCGGTGCGGCAAAAGCGCTCGGCTGGGATGATCGGATTGGTTCTGTGGAAGAAGGCAAATCGGCGGATTTATTGATCTGCGATGAAAATCCGCTCGAGGATTTGAGACGATTGGTAGATAAAAAGAATCTGCGTGCGGTCTTTCTGGACGGCAAGCTGGCTGCGCGTCAACCGACCGACTCTTATCCCGTTTCGGTTCTCGCCCCCGATCTATTGACAATTGGTTCCATGTAATTTATTTATCAATCAACGAAACAATCTCGGCATCATTTAATGCGCGGCGCAGTACCGCGCTCTTCATCACGATTGCGACGCCACGCATCCCCGATCCAATCGAGATTTCATCTTCCTTCAACACGCTTTCATCAATCAATATTCTCACTGGCCGCGGTAAACCGAACGGTGATACGGTCCCGATGCGATAACCGGTGACGGATAAAACTTCTTCTTCAGTTGCCATTGTTATGCGCGACTGGCCGATATATTTTCGCAGAGCCTTCCATGGGATTTGCTTGGGTCCTGCAACCAGCACCATCAAATATTCATCCCCCGATAACCGAAACAAAATACTGCGGACGACCTGTTCCAATCGCTGATTGCGTTCCTGTGCAGCCTGCTCCAACGAATTGACCTGACCCGAATGGTGAAAGACGGTATATGCGATTCCGAGTTTATCCAAAGCGATGCTGACAGGCGGCTGATTTTCCATCACAATTCGTTCCCTGAACGTAATTAAATGGCAAGCGCCAGGGTGAGGGGGGCACCCTAGCGCTTGCCGGTCACGATAATACTATAATTTGTTAGACAAGGCAAGAGCAAAAATCTTAGAATTTCGTTAGTAATTCCGCCCGTCCAGATCAGTGCCCCTGGCGGGAATCGAATCCGCATCTCGGCCTTAGGAGTGCCTTGCACTGTCCGTTGTGCTACAGGGGCATAAAGAAATTATATCAAATTGCCAGTAAATCAAGCGCTTCTCCGGGAGAAATAAATCACACTTTTCTTTGAATGATCAACCTGTTGAACAACCAGGAGGCGACAAAGGCCAGCAATAATCCGCTGGCCACATCGGCCACATAATGCTGTTTGATCAGCACCGTGGAGGCAACGACAAAAACGGCCCAGATGGCGGCAATGATCCCGGCGCGGTGGTCAAAGCGGAACCAGTGAATGGCGAGCAGGGTGGAAACCGAAGTATGCAGACTCTGGAAAATCATTGTAGGGATTATCGCCCGCATAAACGTTTTGGATCATGCGGGTAAACAAATCGCTCCCTGTAAGGATCGGACGAATTACCTCGGTCTGGAAAAAGAAATAGAAAAAGTAGCTGACAAGGAACGCTGTAATCATCGTCAGGGCGGCAGAATGAAACACTTTTGTTCTGAACAACAGAAATACGATGAGCGAAAAATACACCACATAATTGAGTGAAACATAAGGAATGACAAACGGCTTTACCACTGGCAACGCATCATCAAGCGGAGTCCTTAAAATCCAAACTGCCGGGCCGTGATTCAATAAGTCATAGATCTCATTGGTGAAATAGATGGCCACTGCCAGCACAATGGAGATGATGGCATTGCGCCAACCGGTACCAAAGATGCCTTCACTGAAATATTTTTTGAATGTATTCTGCATCGGATGTTTACCTCCAGGCATGGATGATGCAATAGTATAGAACCAATCTCATCAAATGCAAAGCCCCTGAAAGTTGTGGATGCTGACCCTTGCGCAATGATAAAATTCCACTAATGGATGAATTGCCATTGCGCGGAAAAACGATTCTGGTGACCGGCGCTGCCCGCCGCGTCGGGCGCATTCTGGCGCTGGCTTGCGCGCATGCCGGCGCAGATATGGTGATTCATCATGGGCACTCGGCACAGCAGGCTTTGGATTTTCAAAAAGAAATCGCATCGCTCGGACGCCAAAGTTGGATTTTCGCATCCGATCTTTCCAAAGCTGACGAAGTCTCCCATTTAATTTCCCGCGCCAATGAGATCAGTCCGTTATATGGATTAGTGAACAGCGCGGCAATCTTCGAGCCGCTTTCCTTGCAACAAACTACATTGGCCGATTGGGAACGACATCTGGCAATCAATCTCACCGCGCCATTTCTTTTGAGTTAAGCATTTGCAAAACAAGTTCCTGATAGAGGTCAAGGCCGCATCGTCAATATTTTGGATTGGCGCGCATTGCGTCCCGGTGCCGATCACTTTCCTTATACCGTCAGCAAAGCCGCACTGGCGGCGATGATCCAATCGCTGGCGGTTGCACTGGCGCCGCGCATCACCGTCAATGGATTGGCATTGGGAGCAGTTCTTCCGCCCGTGAACGAATCAGCAAACGAAGAGATCATTAAGAGCATACCAGCTCAGCGGTGGAGCGACACGAAAGAAATCGAGGAAGCATTGATCTTTTTATTGGCAGGCCCGGCTTATGTCACTGGCGAAATCATCCATGTGGACGGCGGCAGACATTTGATCTAGGAGCTGATATGGACAAAACTTTCATCAAGGATTTGCTAGTGCGCGGCATCCTCGGCGTCCGCGATTGGGAGCGCGAGAAGCCGCAGGATATTCTGATCAACATCACGGCTTTTACAGACACAAGCCGCGCGGCTGAAACCGATGCTCTGGCGGATTGCGTTGACTATAGTGTGCTAGCAAAAAAAGTTAAGGACCATGTGGAAAGTTCAGCGCGTTTCACAGTGGAAGCGCTGGCTAATGATTTGGCAAAACTATGTCTTGAGCAAAAGGGAATCAAGAAAGTGATCGTGCGAGTTGAGAAGCCCGGAGCTGTTCGATTCGCAAAATCGGTTGGCGTGGAGATCGAACGCAGCAACGAAAGATGACCAGCGAGGCGGGATTCCAAAAGGCACTTCAAAGGTTAAAGAAATAAAATCACATGCTTTGTATATATCTATATCTTCAGTTGACATGTGCCGCGCGTTTTATTCGAGTATGTATGATCTTATTTCATCAGGGATTAACAGAAATATTCTGAAGTCCTACTGCCTGACCGGATTGGATATCTACAGTTTGCAACCGGACTTGTTTGCCAGCCGTTTCGATCCGGAACTGATGTGAGCCGGGTGAAAGGCTGGCGAAGAAGAAGCAACCGTCGGCGGTGGTGGGACGCGAGATGTTATCCACCCAAACAGTAGAAGGTACCGGATTTCCATTTGCATTGACCACGCATCCATCCAGGCCTCCGGGCTGCCCTCCGCCAAGGAGCGAATGGTTCACCGTAGAAAACAAAAACAGGATGCTCAACGCCGCAAACACACCTGCAACAACCAATAGGACGCCTATATGCCCCGCAATCCATCCGGTCAGCGAAAAGCGTGGCCGAACACGGTGTTCACCAAAGCGAGGATCATCCTCCAGCATACAACCTCCAGTACATAAAAAACGCACTTGGTAATCCTACAATTTTATTCTATACCCATGGAAAATAATCTCTCGTTACAGTTTACAAACAGTTTCGAGGATTTGGTAAGGAGTAAGAAGGTTTACCATCACTAAGCAGTTGCTTGTCTCGCGGCGAAACGAATTATGGATGATTTGTAAATATTGGATCTGGAAAGCTTGTGTTACGGACTGGTCACGTACAGTGTATGGATGTTTACTTCATTCCCCGGTGCAACCGTATGATAGTAACAATTCGAATCGTTTACTGGGCACCAAATCGCCCAGCCGCTGTATAACTGCTCAGTGTTACCGTTTAAATCCTGAACATATACATGGTAGCCCGGTGCGGGACTAAGCCCAACTTCATTGCCGTGGGGACTCATAATCAGGCCATCAATCGGCTGGCTCCAGTCAGCGGGGTTCAAGCCAATGTCGGTAAAGTTATACGGCGACCAAGTGCGCGGCCAGCTTCCGTATTTCTGGTAATACGCTAATTCTCGTGCCTGCCAGTCGGAGATGCTCGTGAGAACAGTTTGGAGGGGTGACGCCGAAACACCTAGTCCATTTATTGTGCTCGAGACTCCTCCCAATAGACTATAAATTTTTCCGCCAAGTCCTACTAACACAGAGATGGCAGCGATAGCAACTAGAACAATCAATAAGGCGTACTCAACAATCCCCGCGCCGCGTTCCCATTTCTTTTTCATTGATCCTCCTTACGTGGATCACCTTAAGGCCTTCTTTACAGACAACTCGGTCTTAACAAAATAGTTAATGGCGAATAACATCAAATTTATTCTACTCTCGGTTTGCAAATGAGCGCTCTACAGTTTTGTTTGCATCGAGATACTTGGTTTGCTGATATCGCAGCGGAAAGAATCACAGATGATCTTGAATGAGGAATAATGCAAAATACTATATAATTGCAGTGGTAAAAATCTGCATAAAGGAGGCACGCATGGAATTCACTCAACTCGGCCGCACCGGCCTTAAGGTTTCGCGTTTGTGTTTGGGGACAATGAATTTCGGTCCACTGACCAGCGAGGAAGATGCGTTTGCTATCATGGACAAGGCGCACGAGCTTGGCATCAACTTTTTTGACACAGCCAACGTCTATGGCTGGAAGACCGGCGAAGGAATCACGGAAAACATCGTCGGCCGTTGGTTCGCTCAAGGCGGAGGACGACGCGGGAAAACCGTCATCGCCACCAAAGTCTTTGGCCGCATGGGCGATTGGCCAAATCAGTCACAGCTCTCGGCACTGCATATCTGTGAAGCGTGCGAGGCTTCACTCAAACGTCTGCATACCGATCACATTGACCTGTATCAAATGCATCACGTGGATCGCAACACGCCGTGGGACGAAATATGGCAGGCAATGGAAGTGCTCGTGGGACAAGGCAAGGTGCTCTATGTTGGCTCGTCGAACTTTGCAGGCTGGCATATTGCCAAAGCGCAGGAAGCCGCCAAGGCCCGTCACTTCATGGGACTTGTCAGCGAACAGAGTCTCTACAATTTGAATGACCGCATGATCGAACTCGAGGTGATCCCGGCCTGCAAAGACTATGGGCTTGGACTCATCCCGTGGAGTCCGCTCTCGGGCGGATTGTTGGGCGGTGCATTGCAAAAGATCAAGGAGGGCCGCCGCGCCAGACCGGAGCAACAAAAGGAAATCAAAGCGAAACGTGCCAAGCTTGAAGCGTGGGAGAGATTCTGCAAAGCCAAAAGTGAGCATCCGGCAGACACGGCGTTGGCATGGCTGTTGAAGAATCCTGTGGTAACTGCACCGATCATCGGTCCGCGCACCATGGATCAATTGACGGGAGCATTACGCGCCCTCAAGATCAAGTTCTCAAAGGATGAGCTGAAGAAGTTGGATGAGATTTGGCCCGGCCCCGGCGGTGAAGCGCCGGAAGCGTATGCTTGGTAAACACAAAGGTCCCTGATGATCTTGAAGACCATCAGGGACCTTTATTATTGAAACACCTAACTACACTACCACACTTACCAATCTCTTCTGCGCCACGATCACTTTCTTCGGCTCTTTGCCTTCCATATATTTCTGGATGACCTCACTCGCCAACGCACTGGATTTGATCTCCTCTTCATCCGCCTCGGCAGAGACCAAGACTCGATCACGCACCTTGCCATTGACCTGCACCGGGATTTCGATCATGTCTTCTTTCGCGGCATCTTCGTCCACTTTGGGCCACGATTGTTGATGGATCGAATACGGCTTGCGCAAATGATTTGTCCATAGTTCTTCAGCGATGTGCGGCGCGACAGGAGCCAGCATCTTCAAATAGATTTCAGTGGCCTCGTTCCATTCAGCGCTTCCAGCTGCGCCGGCTTCACGTGCTTTATACATTTCGTTCAGCAATTCCATCAACGAAGAAACTATGACATTGAATTCGAACTGTTCGAAGTCGCGCGTGATGCGCTTCAAGGTTTGGTGAACCTTGCGGCGCAGATTCTTTTTGGTTTCATCGGAAGCCGAACCGGGCGGAGTCTGATCCGTGAATAGAGACCATACGCGGCGAATCCAGCGCGTGCTTCCTTCAATGCCCTGCAAATCCCACGGCGCGCCCATTTCCCAACGCGCAAAGAACATGATGTATGCGCGCACCGAGTCCGCGCCGTATCAATTCACCAGCACATCAGGTGCGATCACATTTCCGCGGCTCTTCGACATCTTTTCGTGATCTTCCCCCAGCACCATACCCTGATTGCGCAACTGCAACATCGGCTCATTGCCTTTGGTAACGCCCGCATCGCGCATTGCCTTATGGAAGAAGCGCGTGTATAGCAAATGCATAGTGGCGTGTTCGATGCCGCCTGTGTAGGTATCGACGGGCATCCAATAATCGTACTCAGCCGGGTCGAACGGCCCCATGTTGTAGTGCGGGCTTAGATAGCGCAGGTGATACCACGATGAACACATGAAAGTGTCCATTGTATCGGTCTCACGCGTGGCGGGTTCCCCGCACACCGGGCAGGTGGTGTTCTTCCACGTCGGGTGCAGTTTCAACGGCGATTCACCGGTTGGCTTCCATTCGACATCTTCGGGCAACAACACCGGCAGTTGATCCTCCGGCACAGGATTCCAGCCATGCTTCTCGCAATGGATCATCGGGATCGGTGCGCCCCAATAACGCTGACGCGAAATCAGCCAATCGCGATAACGATAATTGACCGCTTCCTTTCCAATACTTTGAGCGGCCAGCCAGTTGATCACTTTGCTGATGCCAGGATTTTTCTTCCTTTTTCGGTGTTAACCTTCGTTCCGTTAAACGGTCCGGAGTTGACCATCACGCCATCACCGATATAAGCGACTTGCAATTCACTCACTTCATTCTGCCCCTCAGGGCGGATCACTTCGACAATGGGTAGATCATACTTTTTAGCGAACGCAAAGTCGCGGTCATCGTGCGCGGGGACGGCCATGATCGCGCCTGTGCCATAAGACATCAACACATAATCCGCAATCCAAATCGGAATGCGCGCTTGATTGACGGGATTGATCGCATATCCGCCTGTGAACACGCCGGTCTTTTCTTTGTCCACGGCTTCACGCTCAATATCGGACTGACGCGCGGCTTGCATCTTATAGGCTTCGACTGCAGCCTTTTGTTCGGGCGAAGTAACTTTGTCCACCAGCGGATGCTCCGGTGAGAAGACCATGAAGGTCGCACCCCACAATGTATCGGGACGCGTAGTGAAGATTTCAATTGAGTCTCCAGCCTCAGTCTTGAATATGACCGAGGCGCCTTCACTGCGTCCAATCCAGTTGGTTTGCAACGTCTTTACCGTTTGGGGCCAATCCAACTCATCGAAGCGCAACAATTCATCCGCATACTTCGTGGCCCTAAAAAACCACTGCTCCAGATTCTTTTTGATGACCGGTGTGCCGCATCGTTCGCAGTGACGGTCATCGCCCCAAACCTGTTCACGCGCTAACGTGGTGTTGCAGTGCGGGCACCAGTCCACCGCGGACAGCTTGCGATAGGCCAGTCCCATTTTGTACAGCTTGATGAAGAACCATTCGGTCCACTTGTAATATTCGGGATCGGCCGAGACGGCTTGACGTTCCCAATCGAACATCGTGCCCATCGTCTTCATCTGTGTGCGCATGCGTTCGATATTTTGGAACGTACGCTTCATCGGATGAATGCCGTCCTTGATCGCGGCGTTTTCGGCGGGTAGGCCGAACGCATCAAAGCCCATCGGGAATAACACATTGTAGCCTTGCATCCGTTTGAAGCGGGCGCGCGCATCGGACGGCGTCATTGCATACCAGTGACCGATATGCAGGTCGCCGCTAGGATAAGGCAACATCGTCAGTGCATAATGCTTGGGCCTGCTCTGGTCAATCACCGAACGATAGAGCTTGTCTTTTTCCCATTTCGCCTGCCACTTCTTTTCGATGATCTGCGGGTCATAAATATTCTTCGCAACAAGCGCAACTGGTTTTGAAGTCTTGGCTTTTGATGCGGCTTTCTTTGCAGTTATAGCTTTAGCGGATCGTTTGAAAACCTTCTTTGCAGAAGTTTTTTTAATTGGCACGGTCTTTTTTACAATCACCTTCTTTTTTACAACTTTCGCCTTTGCAATTTTCTTCGACGTAGCTTTCTTTGGAGAATCTTTTTTCCTGCTTGCTATTTTCTTTTTTGTTGTAGCCATTCATTCCTCATAATGAAAAAGTTGTCTCTTCAATAGTTCTCTTGCAATCTTTATTCTTCAAGTTTTGAAACTTCATCAAGAAGGCGCGCGGCATCGGCGGTTCGCCTCGCCGACGTACGCGAGGGCGGCTGGAGGCCGCATCGCGCAAGAAGACACGATATCGCCTCGGTTCTAAAATCTATTTTCATTTCCATTCGTGCCTCCTTTCAAGTATATGGCTTTGCTTTTCTGCGATGCCATGTTAACAAAGAATTCCTTCATCCACATTAGGGACGAAGGAATTCCTCCGCGGTACCACCCGGCTTACGTTCAACACGCGAACGTCACTTTGATCGCGATAACGGGCGTGCCCGTCGCTGACTAATCAATTCACCAGCGCAGTCTTCCTTGCGGATAACAGGCGAGTTCAGTCCAGCGTGTTCCCATTGACACATCGAAGGGCTTTCACCTTGCTTTCCCTTCTCGCTGACGGGATGACTTACTACTCCTGTCGTGACTTTTTATTTATAGTGGACCCAGGGGGATTCGAACCCCCGACCTTCTCAATGCCATTGAGACGCGCTCCCAACTGCGCTATGGGCCCGGGAAATTATTTGATTTGAGCACCCAGTGGACCTGAGGGGATTCGAACCCCTGACCTCTTCAGTGCGATTGAAGCGCGCTCCCAACTGCGCTACAGGCCCGATTTCAAAGTGCAAGGTATTCTACTTTAGGCAAAGGGGGATGTCAAGCAGACGAGGGTTTTCTCGAGAAAGAGAATAGGGTCTGGTAAGCAGCGAAAAGGCATCGGAGATATGAGCGGCGAACTAGCGTCTGGCTTGAGCGGTATTTCGGAATTTTGCTTGTCGAGCGAGGGCAATGATGAGATTGTTGATCGATGCCATCACATGGCCGGTGTGTCCAATCGTCATTCGAGTGCATCTTCTTTGAAGGTCACATCGCGACGATAGTGCAATCCAGTTTCGATCCCCCAGTGTGCCCGACGAATTTTCAAGAGACGAGCTGGAGTTGTGTTCGTGCGGGACAAGCTGGTAATTCCTAACTCCACTTGATTGGAAGTACGATAACAATGGCCAGAACGAAAATATTGAAATTGACGTTCGAGGCGATAGACTTGCGCCAAGCCCGGCCAGGTGGAATAGGGGTTGAGCATTTCGCTGGTGGTCATAATGCGCGTTTTAAACGCCCGTGTCCCTTGCTGACTTTTTGTGCCGTGAGGAAATCCGTTTGAATTTTTCCGAAGCCGGGCCTGGGGTATTCTGGAGCAAAGAGCTGTTGAATGTTTTGATACAGCCGGAGTTGATTTTCCTTGACCGGAAAAACGTAATCCCCACCCTGACTGATAATTTGTGCCGAAATCGCTTTTTGGGTGAGTAAAGCGTCTGCGGTGATGATTTTCCGAGAGATTTCCGCCTTTTTCAGAGTTTCGGGTGCCTTCGTGATCTCGTTCTCTTTGCGTCCCACGGCCACCTGGGACCTGACCTTGGCTTGTTCTACGTCATACAGGCTCAATAAATAATCCGATCCGTCTTCATCCTTTTTGCGCACACCGCGTATGGCCTTGCCGTCCATCGCATACACTTCGCCATGCTCCCCTGTTTCGTTATAGGCCGCCACGAATTGTTCCACTTCTTCCTCATATACCACGCGTCCCATAATCCGGCGAATTGTATGGTGACTGGGCATGTTCGATCGCTTCAGCCGCAAAAGTTCCACCAATTGCATTTGATGGTTCTTCGCCCAATCCGCAATGGCATACGGACTATCTACTCCACATAACTTCGCCAGTACTATGATCATGAGGACGGCATCCAAGCTATAGATCTTCCCCTTGGCTTTCCGAACATCCGTTAATTTCAATAACCCCTCGTACACACTCCCCAGATCGTATAAAACCCCACTCGGTCCATACCCTGCCTAACCGCGTATGCTAAATTCATCTCGGATCCTCCTCAGTAGATTGCTTGTCAGCACTTGCAATTGTACCGAGGAGGATCCTATTTTTACTTTTCGTCAAGTTGAGAAAAAATGAAAGGGTGCACGTAAAGGTTGTAAGTGGATTTTCAAAAATGAGCCTCTAAGGTAAGCTTTGGGCTTCTCACAGACCAAAGGATACTCAGGAGGCTCGAGATGAAGTTTAGCATAGCAGTGGTAAGAAAGATAGCGGAAATCATGAGCGAGGCGGTGCAGGAGAAACTCGAGGAAGGTGCGCAAGTGGCAGAGATCGAACAAGCGCTGCGCGAGTTAGCGAAAGAAGCCTGTGGGCTTGGATTGCAGGAAATGATTGAAGCGAATGAAGCGAAATATGCAAGTTGTGTCCGCTGTGGATGCGGAGCGGAAGCGGAGCCGCTGGGCAAGCGGGAAGCCGTGGTATGGAGTGTGTTTGGCAAAGTGAATTATCGGCGTCGATATTATCTGTGTGCGCATTGCCATTGTGGGCAGTCACCCTTGGATGAGCGCTTGGGATTGAGACCGGGACAGAGTACAGCGGGACTGGCGAGCTTACTCGGGATCTTGGGAGTGGAAACATCGTTTGAAGAAGCCAGTCAATTGGCGGAGCGTTTTCTGTTATTTCGAGTAAGCGATCATACCGTACTCAAACAGACCGAAGGCTATGGACAGGCACAAGCCCAACTCGAAGAAGAATGGAAACAAGCGGCAGAAGACATGAAAGGATTAGAAGAACGAGAGCAGCGCCTCCCCAGGCATCTTGGGCGCCTCTATGCCTCGGTCGATGGTGCGCATGTGCCCTTGCACGGGGAGTGGCGAGAGTTGAAAACGTTGTGTTGGTATGAAGTGGAGCAGATTCACCTTTCTCATCCCCAAAATCACCACGGATCCCGCGTTGGAGAACAAAGTCATCTGCAAGCCAAGAACATGAAATACCACTGCGACATCCAGGAAGCCGAACAATTTGGACGATTGTTATGGGCTACGGGTATCCAACATCAGGTCGACGGCTATGAAGAAATCGTCTTTGTCTCAGACGGTGCCGTGTGGATTTGGAACCTAGTGCAAAAATATTATCCAAACGCCGTACAAATCGTGGATTGGTATCACGCCAGCGAATATCTCACACCCATCGCAGAAGCGGCGTTCGGCCCAAACACGCCACAGGCTCACGAATGGCTGACCCAAGTGCGTACCGAACTGTGGGAAGGACGCATTCAAGATGTGATTCAATCCTGTCGCAGTTTGCTTTCGCACACCGCTGCACATCCCTTCATCGAAAAGGCAATCACCTATTACGATCACAATGAGAAACGTATGGACTACGCATGTTTTCGCCAACTCGGGTATCTGATCGGCAGCGGAACCATCGAAAGCGCTTGCAAGCAGATTGCCGCTGTCCGGTTGAAACGTTCTGGCGCACGTTGGACCCTGCCTGGGGTCATTGCAACTGCCAAAGCCCGAGCCGCTTGGCTCAGTAAGTCTTGGGATTCCCTGAAGCCATCCTATGCTGGTTTACCCTTGGCCGACTGACAAACTTTGCGTACTCCCAGATGAAATCCATCTTTATATTCTTCACATAACTTTGTCATCTGGAGTTCATGCTCAAGTCCTAAAATGGACTTATTAGAGCGACACAAACGTTTCTCTTCTCCTCCTTCATGAGTTCGACGGTGCGGACACATCGTCGAACTCCTATTTTAAGCGGGCATATTGGTTTCACAAGCATATTGTCTGCCCGCACAAGCCATCAAGCGTCCATTCATGGGTGTGCCGCTGGTTTTGCCAGGGTCGGGAAAATAGAGGAACTGTTTGTTACGCCGATGAAGAATGTAATTTTATTTTCTTCGAGCCAACTCGCTAATTAAGTTGTATTTGTCATTAGAATCTTTTTGCATTATAACAATTTGACAATTCAATGGATTGCGCAACAGCTCGAATTCTTCAACGCTCCAATGAAACCAACGCATTAGGAATAATCGAAGCGTCATTCCATGAGTAACAATAAGCACATTATCGGGATAATCTGGTTTGCGAAAATCGCGATGCAGTGTTTCAAGGAAAATACTAACCCTATCATACACATCTGCGCCAGATTCGCCGTCTGGTATTCGGTAATAAAATGTGCTGAAACTATCTCGCTCATGTTGAATTTCATCATTAAGTTCATGGTTTCGTAAGTGTCCCCAATCTTGTTCTCTAAGGCGGGGATCTTCAAATATTTTTACTGCACTATCATTTATGCTTTCTTGAATATATTGATAAGTTTGCCGGGTTCGATAATAAGGTGAAACGTAAATCTGCATCGTTTCCTGACCAATGATTTTCTTGATTTCTCGCCCCGCTTGTCTTGCCTGCTCAATTCCCTCTTGAGTCAAATTTAACGCATAATCAGGTACTGTTTCAAGTAGTTTTTTATCTTCATTGCCCTCAGATTTGCCATGTCGAATTAGGATGATTTGCTTTGGTCTCACAATTTTTATTATAGCATTTCTTCTCTTGCGTTTCTGTGAGGCAAAATGTATAATCACCAAAATAATTCTTTAGGAGTAGTAAGCGATTGATCCCCTGATAGAGAAGGATGCGAATGGTGGAAGCATCCGCAGGAAAACAATGCTGAAGTCGCCTGAGACAAATGACGAAGAAAGACTCATGTCAAGTAGACCGTCACGGGATCGCCCGTTACAGCACAAGTTGATAATAGTCAGCTAGTGAGTGCGCTAGAAATAGCGAATTGAGGTGGTACCGCGACACGCCGTCGTCCTCATCATGGACGAGGCGTTTTTATTTTAAGGACGTCATTGCGAGGAGCTTGCAAAGCAAGCGACGTGGCAATCTGCTACTCGGATGTTACATGAGATTGCTTTGCTTGCAATGACAGATGGAGACTGAATGAAACACGAACTACCCAAAGCATATGATTTCAAATCCACCGAGCCACGCGTGTACGCGATGTGGGAGACGGGCGGATACTTCAAACCGTGGAACGACCCCAATAAAAAAGGTTTCGATCCGAACATCAAACCGTTTGTCATCTCCATCCCGCCGCCCAACGTCACCGGCGAACTGCATCTCGGTCACGCCATGTTCGTCAGCGTGGAAGATTTGATGACCCGCTATCACCGCATGAAGGGCATCCCGACTCTGTGGGTGCCCGGCTCCGACCACGCGGGCATCGCCACGCAGCTCATGGTGGAACGTCATCTGACTTAAAACCGAGGAAGTGAGGCGCGAAGAACTCGGACGCGAAGAATTCATCAAACGCACCTGGGATTGGAAGAAAAAATATGGGAGCATGATCTCCAATCAGATTCGACGGCTTGGCGCCTCGTGCGATTGGGATCGCGAGCGCTTCACTCTCGACGATGGGCTGTCGCGCGCGGTACGAGAAGCTTTTGTGCGCCTCTACGAAAAAGGACTCATCTATCGCGGACCTCGTTTGATCAACTGGTCGCCGGGACTTGAAGACCGCGGTCTCCGACCTCGAAGTGGAATACAGCGAAGAAGAAGCCACACTTTATTATTTCAAATATCCGCTGAAGGATTCAAACGAGTATATTCCTGTCGCAACGATTCGCCCTGAAACGATTCTAGGTGATACCGCTGTTGCTGTTCATCCCGACGATAAACGCTACAAAAAATTGATTGGCAAGACCGTTATTGTACCGATGCTCGGACGCGAGATTCCCGTTATCGCCGATGAATACGTCAGCATCGAATTTGGCACGGGCGCGTTGAAGATCACGCCCGGTCATGATCCGAATGACTATGCCATCGCGCAGAGGCACAATCTTCCAATCATATCGGTATTGGACGAGGCGGCGAAGATCAATGAAAACGGCGGACTGTATAAGGGTCAGGATAGATTCGAGGCGCGCAAGAAACTATGGGCCGACATGAAGAAGGCCGGGCTGGTCATCAAGGAAGAAAAATATTTAACAACCATTCCGCGTTCACAGCGCGGCGGCGAAATTGTCGAGCCGATGATTAGCACGCAATGGTTTGTCAAGATTGAGCCATTGGCAAAGGCTGCGCTCGAATCGGTGAAAGATGGACGAATCAAAATCGTGCCAGAACGGTTCGAGAAAGTCTATTACAACTGGCTGGAGAACATCAAGGATTGGTGCATCAGCCGCCAGCTTTGGTGGGGACATCGCATCCCCGTGTGGTATTGCGAGAATAACCACATGACCGTAACGCGCCAAGACCCGACCGAATGCGCGACTTGTCATTCAAAAAATATTCATCAAGATGAGGATGTGTTGGACACATGGTTCTCTTCGGGCTTGTGGCCGTTCTCCACTTTGGGTTGGCCCGATGAAACGCCGGACTATAAATATTTTTATCCAACCTCTTACATGGAAACTGGTTACGACATTCTGTTCTTCTGGGTGGCGCGCATGATCATGTCAGGCTTGGAGTATACGGGGCATGTTCCGTTTCATACCGTTTATTTGCATGGCTTGATTCGTGATGAGCATGGACAGAAGATGTCCAAGACCAAAGGCAACGTGATCGATCCACTCACGGTCATGGATGATTTTGGGACAGATGCGTTGCGCTTCACGTTGCTGGTCGGTGCAACGCCTGGCAACGATATGAATTTATCGGTGAAAAAGGTGGAGGCAAATCGCAACTTTGCCAATAAGATTTGGAATGTGGGACGATTCGTCATCAGCGCGATTGATTCGCTTCCGTCCGAATTTTCAGCAAGTGACTCCACCTTAGCTGACTCATGGATTTGGGCAAAGTCCCAACAACTCGTCCGCGATGTGGAACGACTCTTCCAAACCTTTCAATACGGCGAAGCGGGACGACAAATATACGAATTCTTCTGGTCCGACTTTGCAGATTGGTACGTGGAGATTGCCAAAGAGCAAATGAAGAAAGATGAAACCAAGGCGCATACGGTGATAACACTGGCGCGCATCTTGGATATGTCATTGCGCTTGCTTCATCCATTCACGCCCTTCGTCACGGAAGAGTTGTGGGGACATCTCCGCAAAACCATTCTCGATTCAGCGATCTCGAATATCGCATCGGATTGGCCGGACGCGTTGATCATGGCCCGCTGGCCCGAGCCTCACGAATCCGAAGCTAGTGACGAATTTATATTAACTGACTTCGCGTTGATACAGGATATCGTTCGCTCCATCCGCAACCTGCGTGCCGAGAAATCGGTCGCACCCTCCAAGCGGATCTCGGCAATCTTCGCGGCAGGCGAAAAGACTGAGCTATTGCAATCACAGAGACAAATCGTCGCTTCGTTGGCAGGCTTGGACGAATCTCAATTTACGATTTAAGAGGCGCTTTCTAGCAAGCCAACCGACAGCATCGCTTTGGTCATTGGTGGAGTTGAGATTTATATCCCGCTGGCGGGCATGGTTGATCTTGCAAACGAGAAGTCGCGGCTCGAGAAAGAATTGAAAGATACGGAATCACAGATCGAGCGACTTGAAAAACTATTATCAAGCGATTTTGCAAACAAAGCACCTGCATCCGTCGTTGGAAAAGAACGCGAGAAGCTGGCCGGATACAAAGAGACCGCGGTGAAGATCAAAGCACAATTGAAATAAAATCAAAAGACAGGTCACGTTTGAAGCGTGGCCTGTCTTTTTGCCCGTACCCAGGTAGGATTTACGAAAATCATCGTTCCCATAAAATATGGAAAGGAATAATATCATTTTATTTGGAGAAACAAATGCAAACCCAACCTCAAATTGCGCCTTGTCCAAAATGCAAAAGCACCGACGCCAAAAAAGTTTCCTTCACGTGGTGGGGAGGAGCTCTTGGCCCAAGGTTATTCAACCTTGTAAAATGCAACTCGTGCGGTACAGAGTATAACGGCAAGACTGGCAAATCGAACCAGCAAAACATGATCATTTACCTGATTGTTTCCCTGCTAATCATATTTTGTCTTTGCGGCGGCTTGTCTTTCCTAGGGACAATGCTCAATCAACATTAAACATGGCTTTATTTGACCGCTAGGCAAAACGGGACGCTGTGTGCCAGCGTCCTGTTTCATTTTGTGACAAAATTACCGGAAAAAAAGACATTCGTCATTTGACGTCCATCCCAAGATGAATTAACTTATATAGGAAACTTCACTTGGAGAAAATCTTATGACAATGAAAATCAATGAAGAATGCATCGCTTGCGGTGCATGCATCCCCGAATGCCCGACCGAATCAATCACTGAAGGCGATGGCATTCTGTACGTGATCGATCAGACAACCTGCGTTGAATGCGAAGGCCATTATGATTCGCCGCAATGCGTTTCGGTCTGCCCGGTGGATTGCATCGTCAAAGCCGCGTAGAGTAAAACAAATATCAATTTACAATCGGATTCTGCGCTCAACTGATTGAGCGGGAAACTGCTATCTATTTTTTGCAGATTGTTTTGATGTTTTAGGCCGCTTGTCATTGGATAGAACAATGGCAGGCGGTTCTTTTTTTACCAGTGATGGAATTGCCGCGGTCAGCCAGCCCGGTTCACGCACACGCTCCTCGTGCAGGCGGTTCAGGCGCGCCTCCAAAATTGCTGAGCGCCCAAGATAGCCAACTAATTTACGCGGGTCGCTACGGTCCACAACCGGCAGGCGGCCAATATCGTGGTGTAACATCTTCATCACCGCTTCATGCACCAATTCATCCGGATATTCAACCACCGGCGAATCATTCCCCGCTTCGAGGACGGTTTTGTCATCAGCAATTCGTTTGGCAACGGTTCGCGTAATATCGCCCCATGTGATGACCCCAACCAGATTCCCTTTCCCGTCAACGATTGGAAAGCCTTGATGGTGAGTCAACCGCTTCTCGCCTCGCGCGATGCGGTCGGCCAATTCGCTAACCTTCATCGTGCTGGGAACCGTGGCGGGATCACGATCCATCACCTCGCTCACCCGAACCAGTTCAAGTGGGTCCACGCTGTATTCCCGCGTGAGGTGGACCCCGCGGCGGGCGACCTTTTCAGTAAGGATGGAACGGCGCATAAGCAGGACGGTCACCGCGTCGGCTACAACACAGGCGGTCAGCAGGCCCGGTACCAAATTCAAGTCATGAGTTAATTCGAGGACAAAAACGATGGAGGTAAAAGGTGATCGCATGGTCCCTCCCATCATGGCGGCCATGCTGATCATCACCCACAAACTGACATCTCCCGCCGGAATTACACGCGCTTCCAGCGCGCCCAATGCCCCTCCAATGATCAGAAGTGGAGCCAGCACGCCGCCAGATGTCCCCGAACCGAGCGCAATCGACCAGCTCAGAGTTTTTACGATTAACAGGGTAATCAAAGCTATGCCAATCACTTCCCCGCTCAAGAGCGAACGAATAGTATCGTAGCCCACTCCGAGCGTGTGTGGATTTATCAAACCGCCGAGACCGATGAAGAATCCACCGATAATCGGCCAATACATCCAATGAATGGGGAGCCTTCGGAACATATCTTCAAACATGTAGACTAGGATGGTGAGCAAACTGGATCCAAAGCCTGCAAGGATTCCCACACCGAGGCAATAGATTATTTCCACAAAGGATAACGGCGTGTGAGGTGGGACCAGAAAGATCGGACCGCTGCCGAGTAATGGAATACGCAGGAGTGCAGCCGTAATTGCAGAAAACGAAACAGGAATAAAGCTGCGCGGTTTCCATTCAAAAAGAAGAAGTTCCACTGCGATCAAGACAGCCGCGAGAGGCGTAGCGAAGATCGCGGCCATTCCTCCAGCTGCTCCTGCGACCAGCAAAGTCTTGCGCTCTGCGGCGGACAGCTTGAATGCCTGCGCAAAGAGCGAGCCAAAAGCCCCGCCGGTCATAATGATTGGACCTTCTGCGCCGAATGGACCGCCGGTGCCGATGGACAACGCAGAAGACAGTGGCTTCAGCACGGCCACCTTGAAGCTGATCCGGCTTTTCCCAATAAGAATGGCTTCCAGCGCCTCCGGGATTCCATGCCCGCGGATTTGTTCCGAACCATAACGGGCCATTAAGCCGATAATCAGGCCGCCGATCATCGGGACGATGATCACAAGGAGACCCAAATGATTATTTGCCGGGGAAATAAAGTCGGTGGAGAGGCGTTGATAGAAAGCCAGGTTCGTGATCAGCCCGATTAACCAAACCAGTGCATAAGCAATAAACGCGCTGATCACACCGATAAAGATCGACATTAAGGATAGCAACAACATCCGGTGGTCGCGATTAAAATCCGCTAAATTATCCTGGGCGATGGGAGTGGTAAAGTTT
This sequence comes from uncultured Chloroflexia bacterium, assembly GCA_963783295.1. Taxonomy (GTDB): domain Bacteria; phylum Chloroflexota; class Anaerolineae; order Anaerolineales; family Villigracilaceae; genus Fen-1038. The sequence continues at coordinate 36,400 of CAWAMX010000011.1, forward strand.
TGTTTATTCATGATGTTCACCTCTAAATGAAATTGACCACTCTATTCTATCGTAATACGATATAATTGGGGAGAGCGTATCACATGCATGATTCACACAGGAAGTTCGGGAGTTTCAAAGATGAGCATTCGAAAATCTGAATATCAGGCCTTGGCTGAGTTTCGATATGCGTTGCGACAGTTCCTGCGCTTTAGCGCTGAGGCAGCTAAATCCGTCGGCTTGACCGCAAAACAACACCAAGCCTTGCTAGCGATCCAGGGGTTTCCAGGCCGCGAACGGATCACCATCAGCGAATTAGCCGAACGCCTGCAAATCCGCCATCACAGCGCGGTTGGTTTAGTGGATCGTCTTTCGACACAAAGTCTCCTCGTGCGCGAACGTTCGACGGAGGACCGACGCCAGATCTTTGTCAAGTTTAACTACAAAGGGAATCAAAGTCCTTGAAAAACTTTCAACCGCTCATAGGGAAGAATTGAGACGCATCGAACCGCAGCTACGCCGCTTGCTGAGGCATTTGTCATCCGACGTTGATGCGTCTTGAAGTTTGCTTCTGACGAGGTTATAATGGAGCACAATCAAATAATAACCTTCGGGGCAGGGTGACACTGTAAGAACACTATACAGTGAATTCCCGATCGGCGGTAAAGCCCGCGAGCGTTTTTATAAACGCATAACTCGGTGAAATCCCGGGGCCGACAGTATAGTCTGGATAGGAGAAGGTCATTTCGTCAGGCCAATGCAGGTCTGGTTCCGATTCGATGTCCCGAAAACAATTCTTGTTTTCGGGATTTCTATCGCATCAGAACTCCGACGTTTGCCTATTCCTACGCCCCGCAATTTGATACCTGCGAGGCGTTTTTGTTTGCAAGAAAGTGAATGTCATGAATCTAAATTTTATTCGTAATCTCTCTCAGACCGCTAAAGACAGCTATCGCTGGCTTGGATTAATCTCTCTTATCGCCGGATTGATCGCGTGGTGGGCAATCGCGCGCTTTAGCGGATTACCCGCGTTTGTATTGCCATCTCCCCTACAAGTTTGGCAAAGGTTTTTATTGTCACTCACGGACGGAGAACTAGCGCAAAACACCGCCGTAACATTAGTTGAAATTCTGCTCGGATTATTATGGGGCGCAGTCTTTGCGGTCGTATTGGGTTATCTGCTTGCCAAGTCGCGCACTTTGGAACATTTGCTCTCACCATATCTGGTTGCGAGCCAAGCCGTGCCGCTGGTTGCGATTGCGCCGCTGTTGGTCATCTGGTTTGGACCCGGTATGTTTTCCAAAGTGCTCATTTGTGCCTTGATCGTTTTCTTTCCGGTTTTAGTGAATACCATCGTTGGCCTGCGCGCGGTGCCGACTGCTTTATACGATCTGATGCATTCTCTGCGCGCCTCGCGGCGACAAATTCTGTTGCATCTTGAAATTCCCGCCGCATTGCCCATCTTCCTCGGCGGGCTGCGCATCGGCGCGACATTATCCGTGATCGGCGCGGTGGTGGGAGAACTCGTCGGCGCAGATCATGGATTGGGTGTCCTCATCAACGTGGGACGCGGCACATATGACACGCCGATGGTCTTTGTCGCGGTCTTTACGTTGATTGCACTGGCATTGTCGCTTTATGGAATCGTCGCCTTGATCGAACGAAAACTTTTGGCCTGGCAACAGACCGCGGAACTTTAGGAGAAGACATGTTCAAACGGATGATCGTTTTGATTTTGCTCGGAGCGTTGATCACAGCTTGTAGCGGTGCGCCCGCTTACAGCTCGGGGACGAACACGCTGGTTCATATCAAATTGCCGGTGGGTTATGTTGCCAATATCCAATTCGCGCCGTTATATGTCGCGATTGATAAAGGTTATTATCGCGATGCGGGCATCGAAATCGAATTCGATTATTCGCTTGAGACCGATGCGGTCTCATTGGTCGGAGCAAATAATTTACAGTTTGCAGTAGTATCGGGCGAACAAGTTTTGCTGGCGCGCGCACAGGGCTTGCCAATTGTCTACGTGGCGGCGTGGTACCAAAAATATCCGGTGTCGGTGGCATCGAAGGCCTCGCAAAATATTCAGACGCCCGCTAATTTGAAAGGCAAGAAGATCGGACTTCCTGGACGTTACGGCGCAAATTACATCGGGCTGGATGCGTTGCTTTATTCAGCGGGCTTGAGTGAGAACGATGTGACGCTCGATGCGATTGGATTCAATCAGGTTGCGGCATTGGGCGCCGATCGCGAACAGGCGGTCTCGGTTTATACAAACAACGAGCCTATCCAATTGCGCTCGGAAGGTTATCAGATCAACGAACTGCGCGTGGGCGATTATGTGCAGCTGGCTTCGAACGGTTTGATTACCAACGAAAAGACTCTGGCAAGCAATCCGGATTTAGTGAAACGTATGATCAGCGCCACGCTCAAAGGTCTGGCGGATACGATTACAAATCCTGATGAGGCCTATACCGTCAGCGAGAAATATGTCCCGAATCTCACGCAGGCCGATGCGGCGACTCAAAAACAAGTTTTGTCCAGTTCGATTGATTTGTGGAGAACGAATTGACTCGGTTATTCCGATCCGCAATCGTGGACGAATATGCAGAGTACGTTGCTCAAGATGGGATTGCTGAAACAGCCGTTGGATCTAACCAAAGCATTTACGAATCAATTTATCCCCTAACAAGATGCCCGCCTCTTCCTCTGACCCGATCCTCCTCGTCCGCGATTTGAGCGTGACCTTCCCCGATAACAACGGCGGACTGCACGCGCTTAGCAATGTGTCATTCGAGGTTTGTCCGCGCGAATTCATCGCGGTACTGGGACCTTCGGGAAGCGGCAAGTCCACGTTATTAAGAATCTTGGCTGGATTATTGAAGCCGACTTCAGGTAGTGTTGCTTTTGGAGGCAAAGAGCCTGGGATGAGCGCACTCGAACCACCGCGCATCGGTATGGTCTTTCAACAAGCCAATCTCATGCCGTGGCGGACGGTGATTGAAAATATCGAATTGCCGTTGGAGTTGGATGGCGTGAATAAAGAATTGGCACGCGCCAAAGCACAGGAACTGATCGAGTTGGTTGGTTTGCAAGGCTTTGAAAACAATTGGCCGCGCGATCTTTCTGGTGGAATGGCGCAACGCGTGGCAATTGCACGCGCCTTGATTCATGATCCCGATATTCTTTTGCTAGATGAACCGTTTGGCTCACTGGATGCGTTGACACGCGAGCGCATGTGGACCGAACTCTCGCGCATTTGGCAGATGCGGCAGAAGACCGTCATCATGGTGACACATTCGATCAACGAATCGCTGTTTCTCTCAGATCGAGTATTGGTTCTTACTCAACGCCCCGGTAAAATCAAGCTGGACTTCAAAGTGGATTTGCCGCGTCCGCGCGATGATGAGATGCGCTATACCGCACACTTTGGAAAGTCGGCGAGGAAATTGAAAGAGGAGATTGGATAAAAACTTGTTCATAACGTCTGTTACTATCAATGGCATAAAAATACACCTCATTCATTGACGAGTTTGTCAACATAATATAAATACCGTTATAGAAAGGAATATAAGAATATGGGATGGCATTGCCACCTAATGATAGGACGACCACATTCCGCAGTCAACGTTAATGGGAGGTTCGGATACAATTTCCAATTTTTTAGATGCCAATATAAGCTGGAAATCATTTGGGGATATTTTGAAATGTAAGCACCAAACACCATCATAATCAATCTCATCCTTGCTATCAAGAACAGTTACGCTTTTAGGCATTGGGTTAAGTATTAAATCTTTAAATAATGGATTACCTGAACGAGGAGGTGGGGTATATATTAGTAAAGCCCAGCAAAGAAATAAAAAACAAAGAACTATAAGAAGAAATGCTAGTATTCCCACTATAAGCTTGGATTTTGTTGTTCTGAAGGAGAAGATTTTTGACAATTGTTTCGTTTATGCTTCATAAAAAAGTATATCCGACCAACTTAGGTTATTTCTATCAGTGCAAAAGATTATATATCTCTCCGGAATAATTCCATAGATCAATTTGTTGCATTATGCTGAACGTTTAAACCGTCCAGCATCTTTTGTGTCGCCATCGCTATCTCTTGAACTGCCGCGTCGAAGGCTTCTTGATTGGCACGCGAAGGCTTGCGGTATCCGCTCACCTTGCGGACAAACTGCAAGGCGGCTTCTTGAATCTCTTGCTCGGTGGCGAGTCGATCCGGCAAACGTAAAGGTTTGATGCTTCGGCACATATTGGCTCCTCGATGGCTTTATTTGTCAATTATAACCTTGAGCCGATGCCAAGGAACCACCGAGTGACATCAAGGAACGGTCGAACGAGGTCAAGGAACCGCCGAATGAGGGCAAGGAACCATCCAACGACATCAAGCAACCGTTCAGCGGCATCAAGCGGCTGAAAAGAAAGATGCGGCACCTTTTCTCTGCCGCATCTTTTGCTTCACTACTTTCCAGTAGGATTGATACTCGTTTCCGGTTCTATTTTGATCAGTACTGCCCCCACCGTCACACGATATTTGTAGGTATTGGCGCTGGCGTTGTAATCCTTGCAGGTAACCAGCGTCAGCCAGGGCTGATCTTCGTGCTTGAACACCGATTTGTCACTTGGCAGGATTACATTGTTTTCGCGCACTTGATAAATGTAGCGCTGGCCCGCAAAGTGGACGATGATCTGGTCACCCCATTTCAGGGTAGACAGATTGACGAATGGGCCCGGCAACCCGTTGGATTCATAGACATGACCGGTGAGCACACTGTTGCCGGACCAGGTCGGGAAGGCAGTTCCATTCAGATAACCAACCTGATCACCCAGCCAAGTAATGTCCCATGTGTTGTCCGATTGAGGCACACCCACAATTGCCGTCTTGATGCCCAAAGCCGGGATTTCAATGGTCAGATCGGAACTTGTATCGTACACATTCGCTGGTTCCGGCGCGATGGAAGTAATCACGCCGGGTGCAAAACCAGTCGATGGAAGTTGGGCAGCAGGGTTGACTCCGTTTATGCTTCCATTTCCGCCTCCACCTCTACCCGAATTTCGAGACCAACTGGCGATATTCGAATCCGAGACAGATGTTGATGTAGCTACAAAGGTACCATTGCCAGTGGTATCAGTTATCGAGCTGGCTTGATTATTTACGTTATTTACGCCATTGAGTACGGTAACACGGAAGGTGATGACCACCGAGTTTACAGCGTTCTTTGGATCCGTCACGCCAGGATCGGGTGCAATACTACCTTGCCAGAAGATTTGGTTAGAAGAATTGAGGATGCATAAACCTAGTGTCGTTGTCGAAGCGCCGTTCGCCACACAAGTGAGACTATTCAACACGTAAGCAGTGCCTGTCGGAATCGGATCAGTAACTTGCGCGTTGATGGCGAGAGCATTCGCGTTGTTGATCCATGTCATTTGCCATTCGAGTTCAGGCAGATTCGAAGCGCTAAGCACTTTTATACCCAATGGAGGATCAAATAAGTTAGGCGCAGGCTTCCACAGACCGGCATCGATCGTATTGTTGGTCTGGCCTGCTATGAGAGTGATCGCATCGCTCATGCCGGTTGTGATATTGGCATTGCTGTCATTGCTTGTAGTGCTCCCTTTCGCATATTGCGGACTAAACTTGTACCCGTTGGGTGCGGTAAATCCGACATAGTATGTGCCGGGCAATAAATTGATAAAGTGATACAAGCCAGTCGCATTCGTCGTCGTTGTTCCCATCTTAGTCTTACTCGAATCATACAACGTCACCGTCACGCCTTTGATGCCCGCTTCGCCTGTATCCTGAATGCCGTTCGCATTCACATCATTCCACACATAATCACCCAGCCCAGCCAATGTTGCTGGCTGGTAGTAGCCAAAGTCAACGGTCAGATCGCTCGAACCTCCAGGAGTGAGGTCCGTTGGAGTAGTGCCGCTCGGGTTGGGATTGCTGTCGAGCGCCGTGTTGCCACCCTGCAAAGTCGGCGAGGCCGTGTACCCAACCAGCGCTCCCGTCCCCGTGAAGTTGCTCGCATCCACCGTCACCGTGTACGTCCCAGGCACTTCCGTGAACAGGTAATGTCCCGTTGAATCGGTCGTGGCATGGTCGATCACTGTTGCGCCCGCATCACTCTTGCCGTTCAGCGTCAACGTGACACCCGGAATGCTCGCTCTCACCCGTATCCTGGATGCCGTTCGCATTCACATCGTTCCATACAATAGTCACCAATCGTCACCGGTTTATAGTAGCCAAAATCAACAGTCAGATCGCTGCCGCTCAGCAGTGCGCTAGGCGTTGTCCCGCTCGGATTGACGTTGCTGTCAACGGTGCGGTCACTCCCCACCAGCGTCGGCGAAACATTGTAGCCCACCAGCGCTCCAGTTCCACTAAAGTTGCTTGCATCCACCGTCACCGTATACGTCCCAGGCGCTTCCGTGAACAGGTACTTCCCGTTCACATCCGTCGTGGCAGTATCGGTCACCGTTCCACCCGATGAATTCGTGCCGTTCAAGGTCAGCGTCACACCTTTGATGCCCGCTTCGCCTGTATCCTGAATGCCGTTCGCATTCACATCGTTCCATACAAAGTCACCAATCGTCACCGGTTTATAGTAGCCAAAGTCAACGGTCAGATCGCTGCCGCTCAGCAGTGCGCTAGGCGTTGTCCCGCTCGGATTGATGTTGCTGTCAATAGTGCGGTCACTCCCCACCAGCGTCGGCGAAACATTGTAGCCCACCAGCGCTCCAGTTCCACTAAAGTTGCTTGCATCCACCGTCACCGTATACGTCCCAGGCGCTTCCGTGAACAGGTACTTCCCGTTCACATCCGTCGTGGCAGTATCGGTCACCGTTCCACCCGATGAATTCGTGCCGTTCAAGGTCAGCGTTACACCTTTGATGCCCGCTTCGCCTGTATCCTGAATGCCGTTCGCATTCACATCGTTCCATACAAAGTCACCAATCGTCACCGGTTTATAGTAGCCAAAGTCAACGGTCAGATCGCTGCCGCTCAGCAGTGCGCTAGGCGTTGTCCCGCTCGGATTGATGTTGCTGTCAATAGTGCGGTCACTCCCCACCAGCGTCGGCGAAACATTGTAGCCCACCAGCGCTCCAGTTCCACTAAAGTTGCTTGCATCCACCGTCACCGTATACGTCCCAGGCGCTTCCGTGAACAGGTACTTCCCGTTCACATCCGTCGTGGCAGTATCGGTCACCGTTCCACCCGATGAATTCGTGCCGTTCAAGGTCAGCGTTACACCTTTGATGCCCGCTTCGCCTGTATCCTGAATGCCGTTCGCATTCACATCGTTCCATACAAAGTCACCAATCGTCACCGGTTTATAGTAGCCAAAGTCAACGGTCAGATCGCTGCCGCTCAGCAGTGCGCTAGGCGTTGTCCCGCTCGGATTGATGTTGCTGTCAATAGTGCGGTCACTCCCCACCAGCGTCGGCGAAACATTGTAGCCCACCAGCGCTCCAGTTCCACTAAAGTTGCTTGCATCCACCGTCACCGTATACGTCCCAGGCGCTTCCGTGAACAGGTACTTCCCGTTCACATCCGTCGTGGCAGTATCGGTCACCGTTCCACCCGATGAATTCGTGCCGTTCAAGGTCAGCGTTACACCTTTGATGCCCGCTTCGCCTGTATCCTGAATGCCGTTCGCATTCACATCGTTCCATACAAAGTCACCAATCGTCACCGGTTTATAGTAGCCAAAATCAACGGTCAGATCGCTGCCGCTCAGCAGTGCGCTAGGCGTTGTCCCGCTCGGATTGACGTTGCTGTCAATAGTGCGGTCACTCCCCACCAGCGTCGGCGAAACATTGTAGCCCACCAGCGCTCCAGTTCCACTAAAGTTGCTTGCATCCACCGTCACCGTATACGTCCCAGGCGCTTCCGTGAACAGGTACTTCCCGTTCACATCCGTCGTGGCAGTATCGGTCACCGTTCCACCCGATGAATTCGTGCCGTTCAAGGTCAGCGTTACACCTTTGATGCCCGCTTCGCCTGTATCCTGAATGCCGTTCGCATTCACATCGTTCCATACAAAGTCACCAATCGTCACCGGTTTATAGTAGCCAAAATCAACGGTCAGATCGCTGCCGCTCAGCAGTGCGCTAGGCGTTGTCCCGCTCGGATTGATGTTGCTGTCAATAGTGCGGTCACTCCCCACCAGCGTCGGCGAAACATTGTAGCCCACCAGCGCTCCAGTTCCACTAAAGTTGCTTGCATCCACCGTCACCGTATACGTCCCAGGCGCTTCCGTGAACAGGTACTTCCCGTTCACATCCGTCGTGGCAGTATCGGTCACCGTTCCACCCGATGAATTCGTGCCGTTCAAGGTCAGCGTTACACCTTTGATGCCCGCTTCGCCTGTATCCTGAATGCCGTTCGCATTCACATCGTTCCATACAAAGTCACCAATCGTCACCGGTTTATAGTAGCCAAAGTCAACGGTCAGATCGCTGCCGCTCAGCAGTGCGCTAGGCGTTGTCCCGCTCGGATTGATGTTGCTGTCAATAGTGCGGTCACTCCCCACCAGCGTCGGCGAAACATTGTAGCCCACCAGCGCTCCAGTTCCACTAAAGTTGCTTGCATCCACCGTCACCGTATACGTCCCAGGCGCTTCCGTGAACAGGTACTTCCCGTTCACATCCGTCGTGGCAGTATCGGTCACCGTTCCACCCGATGAATTCGTGCCGTTCAAGGTCAGCGTTACACCTTTGATGCCCGCTTCGCCTGTATCCTGAATGCCGTTCGCATTCACATCGTTCCATACAAAGTCACCAATCGTCACCGGTTTATACATGCCGGCATCAATGGTGTCATCCGTCTCGCCTGCGGTGAGAGTTATGGCATCGGTCATGCCGGTGGTGGGATTGGCATTGCTGTCGTTGCTCGTCGTACTACCAGTTGCATACTGTGGACTGAACATATATCCGCTCGGGGCTGTGAACCCCACATAGTACGTGCCTGGTGCTAAGTTCGTGAAGTGATACGAACCATCTGGTGCCGTCGTCGTGGGTGTGCCGATCACCGTCGTACCATCCGATCCATACAACGTGACTGTCACACCATTAATGCCCGTCTCACCCGTATCCTGGATGCCGTTCGCATTCACATCGTTCCACACAAAGTCACCCAGTGCCGCCGATTGGATCGTAATCTGTTCGTTAGGATCACCGCAAGTCGTGGTAAATGAAGCGTTATTGGCATCGCCTGGATAACTGGCTATCCAATAATATATCCCGCCCGCCGTGGGCATCCAACTGGTGGACCAATGGGCAACGCCGCCCAAAAGGTTACCGCTCCCGCTCATGCCAGGGACAGCCGTGGAACAAGTGGCATCACTATACAAAGTAAAGGTCACCGAGCCGGTTGGATTGTAAGCGCCTCCCATACTGGTGACGCTGTCGCCAACGATGGGAATATTCACTCCGACCGAGGCTGTGGTCGTGATGGCACTCGTCGTGATGCTCGGGCTGGCCTGATTGGTAACAACCGGTTCCGCCGAGCAAGCGCTGTCAGACGAACTGTTTTGCGAATCCCCGCTGTAATGTGCCTGCCAATGCCAGGTTCCTACCTCATTCGTGGCAAAACCGGTTGAAGTAGCAGCCGTAAAGCTCCCACTAACATTGGAAGTCTCAGTATAGATCGCAGTTCCCGAACAGGTGGAATCGTTTGGGTCAAAGAGAGAGAACTTCACCGTACCGGTCGGAGAAATGCCGCCAGAAAGGCTGGCGGTATCCTGCAATCGCACCCCCACTGTCCCGCTGGAAGGGTTCGGCGTGGTTGTAATGGTTGGGTTGCCCAGAATACACAACGTATCTTGGGCGATCTCAGTATTCTGTTGACCCTGGTCATCCGTCATGGCGTTGACCGGAATGGTGTTGGTATAACACCCGGGGGTCTGGCTCACATCGGCGGTGACTGGCACTGTGATCGTACAGGTGCCATTGGCCGCTACGTTCCCGGTGGAAAGATAAATGGTATTTGTGCCAGCCGCAGCAATAAAGTTAGTCCCGCCGCCACAAGTATTGGTTGGAGTAAAGGATGTGGCCCAATCGGCGATCGTCAGGCCGGACGGCAGGATGTCGATTGCGTTGGATCCCAGACTGCCGCCCACATTCGTTAAGGGAAAGTTGCTCTGGTTCACGATCTGCAGGGTGAGCTTGGAATATGAGCCGGATGCCAATGAGATCGGGTTGGGCGAGAAGGATTTGTTTATGCTTACCCCTCCCAGGTTGGTAAGCGTAGCTGTGGCCGGCTGAGTATTGCTGACGCCGTTCAAGGTCGTTACGCCCCCGGCAAAAATGGTATTGGTCAGGTTGCCGTTCACATTCATGGTGATATCCACGCTCATTGAGCAGGATGAGTTGGCGGGAAGTTTAAGCGTTGGGGAAGAGGGACTTTCCACCCCACCGCTATATGAGAAGGAGGTGCCTCCAGCGACCGCGGTAAGCGTTCCGGAACAGGGCGCATATCCTAAAGAAGGATTGCCATAAGTCACATTGGGCGGATTGGCGATAAACATACCGGTCTGTGAGCCCGGTACTCCCACGGGACCGGGAGCTTCGGTCATATCATCGATGAATTGGATTCCCGTCAGGTCGGCATTATTGGGATTGGTCAGTATGATATTCATCGGTTCAGCCGAACCGCCAAACACGGTCGCGGGAGATGGGAAGCTCTTGTTGACCAGTATGGTTAGAGGGGCAACCACAAGGTTTGCTGAAGCCGCTGCCAGTGGATAGACGAGCGATGTTCCCAAGTATGCGCTGACATCCTCGGGGTTCACCCGCACGGTATTGGTCAGGGTGCCCGGCGCAGCCGTTGCCTTTACATTTACTTGAATCGTGCAGATGCCATCCACACCATTCACTTTGGCTGGGACGCCGCCGCCAGCAAGCGTAAGCGTACCGCTTCCCCCGGCGGGGTTGAAAGTGCCGCCGCAATCTGTGAAAGCATAGTAGTTCGGCGCTGATGCAACGATCATGCCAGCAGGCAAAGAGTTGTTCAAGTTTAGGGTTGTCAGGGCCGTTAGATTCTGGTTATCAAGCGTGATTACCAATCTCGAGAAACCATTCTGGTTGACCGATGGTGGGTAAAATGCCTTGCTCATGGTAAAGTTGGATACATTCAGGGAGGCGGTCAGATCAGCTTGGAGGGAACGTCCATCAGTATCCGTTACTTGCGTAGTGGATATGTCATTTGTGGCAAAGCCTGGCGTGGAGGATGTGACTGTGGCCGTCAAAGTACAGGTCGCCGAGGCTGCAATGGTTCCACCAGTATAGATGATCGTACTCAGGCCGGTTCCAGGACTGAGCGTCCCCCCCTGGCAGGCTGCGTTTTTAGCCACTGCAGTCGTGGTAGTCATGCCGACGGGGAGGTTATCGGTGATGCTGACATTGTGCACAATTGTGTCACTGGGCGCTTTGATATTGATAGTCAGGACACTGGTCCCGCCCGGAGCGATGTTGGTAACTGAAAAGGCCTTCGAACCAGTGAGCGGCAGAGCGCCGGCCTGTACGGTCAGGTTGGCGCTGGGAGCGGCGCCGGTCGCACAGACTGCTGACGGCCCTGTGGCGCATATATTCGCGAGCGGGATGGTGTTCGTATAAACCGCCGGAACGGTACTGGTTACATGGAACGTGAACGTACAATTGCTATTATGCGTGATCGTACCGCCCGTGAGGGTGAGCGTGTTCGACGGGGAATTATAGTTAACAGTACCACCGCAGTTGTTGGAGAGCGGCGGTGTCCCATCCACCACTAGGTTCGTTGGCAGAGGATCTGTCACCGATACGCCGGTCATGGTCGAATTATTGTTGTTGGTCAGGGTGATCGTCACGGTGGAATCACTACCCGATGTAACCGGCGAGGGCGCGATAGCCTTGGTGGCGGTCAATGCATCCGTAGTGGTCAGGTTGGCAGTGACACTGTTCGGATTGGAAACACCCTGATCGTCCGTCAGACTGCCGGCCAGGATGGTGTTCGGTATGGTCTGCGCGCCAGAACCGATGGGGGTGGTAACATTGAATGTGAAAGAACAGGAGGTGGCAGATGCGATCATCGAACCACCTGAAAGCATGACCGTGTTAGGGGTACCAGTAGTAAATGCGGTGATCGAACCGCCGCAACTGTTGGATATTGGCACCGATCCAGAAACCAGCATATTCACCGGCGCCGTTGGTAAAGTATCTGTCAGGCCCATGCCTGTATAGGCAATGCCGGTTGGTTTATTGATGGTGATTGTGACCAAGCTGATATTCCCAGCCCCAGTACTATTCGGCGAAATGGTCTTGGCGATGTTAAGTTGCTGGACGTTCAGCGTGGCTTGGGCCGGCAGAGCGTTGGTCACGCCCTGAGCGGTCTGGACGGCACCGGCTGGAATAAAATTGACATATGAGCCTTGGACCATCGAAACGACATTTACCTTGATAGTGCACTTGTTGGTCGTGCCAGCTGCAATTTTAGCGCCACTGAACGTGAGAGAACTGGCACCCGCAGAAGCCGTCAAATTAGTGAGGTTGGCTGTGCAGCCGGCGCCGCTCACGCTCGGGCTGGGGGAATTCGCAATCACCACATTGGCCGGCAGGTTATCGGTCAGGCCTACATTCGTGAGCGCATTGCTGGCATCCTGGTTGTTAATGTCAATGGTCATTTGACTGGGCACACCAGCAAACACAGTGGCCGCGTTGAAGCTTTTATCCACCGTTGGCGCAAGGATCGTTGAGACCTGCAGGGTGGCACTGGCCGGCGTAGTGTTCGAGGCCAGATCTCCCCCAGCATCCTTGGCAGTCACAGCACCAGACAGGATGGTGTTGATCAGATTGCCCTGTGTGGTCGAGGTAACAACTACCGTCACGGTGCACTGTCCATTCGTACTGCCCACCTTGGCAGGGATGGTGCCTCCGCTCAGGGAAATAGTTGTCCCGTTTCCCACCGCGTTGACTGTACCGCCGCAACCACCGGCGAGTGGGTCGTTGGTTACGGTGGCCGGGCTGACAATGCTTATGCCTGGCTGGACTCCCGCAAGGTTGTCGTTCCAAGCGGCGTTAATGAGCTGAAATGAATTCGGATTAAAGAGCGTGATACTTAGGATGGAAGTGCCACTCGGTGCGATATTGGTGGGCAAGAACTGCTTGTTGATCTCGGCTTGATACAGGGCCATTGTGATGGCGAGCGGCGCTGAAGTAGCTGCCTGGTAATTGGTATCCGCGGCCTTGGTCGCCGTTACATTGCATGTGCCACTAGCATCTGTTACAGTGACGACGTTTCCTGACAGCGTGCAACCGGTGGAAGAACCGACACTGTACGTCACTGTGCCCGTTCCGCTGCCGCCGCTGCTGCTCAGCGTGGTGGAGTCACCCTGCACGACGATGGCAGGGCTGGCTGAAACCGTCAGCGTGGCCTGGCTGGCTAAGCCAATTGGGATGCTTTGGGTTGCCGATGCCGCGCCGAAGTGAGCTGTGGCCGGGCCATAGGCTTGAACGACACATGTGCCCGGGCCGGTGGAACTGAACATGGCGCCGCTAACCAACGCACACGGACCGCTCACTACGCTGTAGATCAACGTGCTGCTATCGGTGTTGGTAGTGGTGGCGCTAACGGTGAAGTTGCCGCCCAGATAGTTCGGTGTTGGTGGAGGGCCAAAATTGATGGTTGGAGTCGGGAGCGCGTCCGTAGTGGTGACGGTCAGTTTAAGATTGGCGGTCGGGTTGAAGTAGGTGGGATTAATGTGCACCGCACCGGAACCGGTACCGCCATAAGTGGTTCCACCACCAACTTGCCCAACGCCACCCAGTGTCAGGGTGCCGGCATCGGTAAGATTGTTACTCAACGTGGCTGTCGCAGTTCCCGTAGGTGCAATGCTCAAATTTCCGGCTGCGTTTATCGTTATGCCAGTTGCCATGGTTTCCGCGCCGGAGCCGCTCAAGATGAGATCGTAATAGGGTACGGCTTTCACGGTTTGCGCCGCGCCATCGTAATTGACCACATTGCCCGCGGCGGCGGCAGTGAGCGTAATAATTCCCGATGTCCCCCCTATGTTCAGCGTGGCGTTGGCGCCTTGCGTTACCCCGCCTGTTCCGGATAAAGCCGTGGTTGTGGTAAGTGTGCCATTATTGGTGATTCTTATAGCGCCACCAGTTACAGTAAGTGTACCAACTGTCATTGCTCCGCTGTTGGTAAAATTTCCTGTGACAGTAAACGTAGTACCCGTCAGTGCCCCGCTGTTGGTATAGGTTCCGCTAAAGGTGGCGGTCGGGATCGAAATGAGGTTGTTGCCGCCGATGGCTTTCGCCGCGCCGCTAAATGTGTGGGGGGTGGTGTTTGCAATATATGTGCCATTATTCGTCAAACTGCCGGCGTTCGTTATTACAGTTGCAAGACCCGTTTCATTGTAAACCCCGCCGGGATCAATGGTCAGATTGCCGGTGAATGTTTTGTTACCGGTACCGGCCAAAGTTAATATCCCATCAATGGTGGAAGTCCCGGTTACTGTGAATGTATTGGCGGGGGAGGTGGTAAAGACAGATCCATTGCCCGCGTTCAGGTTGCCGGTTACCGTTAAAATTAGCGGCAGCTTGCGTGGCAGAAGCTGTTCCGCTTAAAAGTTAAGTTCCCGCCGATAGCGGTGGTGCCTGCCTGAAGAGTTTTCACTCCGCTGCCCGAAAGGCCAAGGTTATAATAATTTTGGGAGAGGACGGTTTGGGCCGCGCCGGTGTAATTCACTGTCCCGTTGGCAACTGTCAGGGTACCTCCACTGGCATAATTACCGGCTACATTCAGTATGCCTCCTGCACCGGTGAAAATGACCTTTGCATTGGCCAAGGTCCCGCCTGGGTTAACGTTGATGTTGCCGTTAACGGTCACCGTGCCTGTACTGAGGGTAACTTGGGTTACTCTGGTTCCAGCTCCCTCAGTAAAGTTCAGGTTGCCGCCGATAGTCAACGTCCCGGCGCCTACATCCAAGGATTTGGTGGTGCCGTTATTACTGTTTAGGATATTAATGTCATTCGCAACGGTCAATGCATTGGTACCCAAGCTTAACGAAGTATTGCCGTTGCCGTCCAGGATTGTTAGTGAGTCGACCGTAGTGGAGGTTACGTCCAAAGTGACGGTCAAGCCATTGTCGATTAGCACATCATCGCTGGAGGTTGGAACATACCCGCACGACCATATTCCGATTGTGCTCCAGTTTCCGCTGCTTGTGGCAGTACACACCGCTGCAGTTGCAGTCATCACTGGGAACCCTGCCATCATCAGAATCATAATCACGACGGCAGCAATGAATTTATTCTTTAATGATAAATGGAATGAATAAAATATGTTTTTTTTCACCAATGAGGGCCTTAGCTAGCCGGATCGAGATTAGATTAATAAGAAGAGATGATAGGGGATTATATGACGATTAGTTTGAGAAAACAATACAAGCGGAAAACATAGCCCCTCACAAAATCGTTATCTCGCACCAAATAAATGATCGCGATGACCGTCCTGATCAAATGTATGATTGCATCTTGCTCAACTTCATCCTAAGCACTTGATAAGCACATGGTAAGTAACTTCAAGCCGCCGAGGCAACACGATCTGCAGTTTTTTGGCTCTACGCACTTTATCTATCCTCGCGCCAGATAAATAATCGCAACGACAACACCGATGGTCACGACGATCCAGCGTAAGGTCGCGGGTTGGACGCGGCCTGCTAATCTCCCGCCCAAATTCCCACCGATCAATGCGCCGATGGCCATTACAAGCGCCACCGACCAAATCACTTTTCCTGAAAACAAAAAGAAAATCGCCGCCGCGAAATTAACGCTGAAAGAAACGGCTTGCTTCAATGCGTTGAGCCGCGTCAACGTATCGTCCATCGTCAAGCCCAACACGGATAAGACGATTACGCTCAATCCTGCGCCGAAATATCCTCCATAGATCGCGGCCAACCCAATTGGGAGGCCCACCATCCATGGTTGATTCGATGTTGACTTTTTCTGACTGGCGCGGCGAATGAGCCATGCCCGCACCGGGTCTTGAACAGCCAGTAAAGCGGATGCCAGTAAAATCAAAAACGGCACAAGCGATTGAAAAAGTTTTTCACCGGTGTGTAGCAATAAATAGCCGCCGATCAACCCGCCTATTACGCCGGCAGGTGCGACCAGCCACAATCGCTTCATCTGATCGCGCAGATCATTCCATTGTCCCAAGATGCCTCCGATGTAACCGGGACAAAGCGCCACCGTATTCGTCACGTTGGCAACGACCGCTGGAAACACCCAAAGCCGTCAGCGTGGGAAACGTAATCAGGGTTCCGCCGCCTGCCAGTGCGTTCACCAATCCAGCCGCGACGGCGGCTAAACCTGCAAGAAGGAAATCTATCCAAGTCATGGTGAGGTTTACCTCGTAGAAAATTATATCTTTGGCCAATCGAGCAGAATCACTTCGGCTAATAACCTCGCGTTGACGCTGGACTCCAAACGCGATAAAGAGTTTTCCAACTCGGATACCACGCGTCGCACCTCGGGCATTGAAACGCATTCCGCTAAAGATTCAATTTCCCTCGCCCGGTCTATGTTCGCAATCGGCACGGATGATTTTCCTGCACACAACAACACATCGCGCCAATACGAAAGCCATAATAACAATACATTTCGCATTGTATCTTTGTCTTTGGAAAGTTTCTCGGCATACGAGAATTTATCAACGCGCGTGGCAGATGTAAACAGTCGCAAATCATTTAGCTTTTCATTTCGAAACCCCAATGAAGCTGAATTCTTGCATCAACCGAAGCGCAGATCCCAACCGTCCGCCACTGATGTGAGCGATCAGCCGCGCCTGATCTTGATTTGCGCCATGTTCACTGAGAAATGATTTTACGGTCGCAAGTGGCAAAGGTCGTAAACGCAACACCTCGCACCGCGAAACAATCGTGGTCAATAACTGTTCGGGATAATCCGCGGTTAAAACAAGAACAACATACGATGGAGCTTCTTCAAGAATTTTCAACAAGGCATTTGCTGCACTATCACTCGCTTCTTGAAAGCGCAGAAAAATAGTCACGCGATATTTGGATTGATAAGGCTTGAGAGTCAGCATCCGCCGCGCTTCACGGACTTGCTCCACTTTCAATGTTCCGCCTTCACTGTCTGCCTGGATGATCGTCAAGTCGGGATGTGCCATCGCTTCAATTTGTTTGCAATCGCGGCATTGGCCGCAGGGGATTCCCGACTCGATGGGTTGAGTGCAGTTCAAAGCTTGGGCGAGTCGCAAAGCCAACGTGCGGCGCCCCACACCTGAAGGTCCGGCAAAAAGATATGCATGACGCATCGTGCCATGCGTAATTTGTTGACGCAACAATTCTACAGCCCATTCGTTCCCAACCAAATTCCAATTATGATCGATCATCGCTCACGACCATCGCGCAGGCGCAGATAAGACTCTGTATCGTTGCGGATGAACTTTGCCGGTTTCTATTCCGGCAAGCACCGCGCAACCCAACTCATGCGTGTGGGTGCAATCACTAAATTGACATTGAGCCACAAGCGATGCAAGCTCGGGAAAATACGCATCGATCTCTTCGGGTTCGGTATCCCACAAGGCCAACGATTTCCATCCGGGCGCATCGGCAATATAACCGCCACCTTCAAGCACAAACATTTCGCGCGTTACGGTGGTATGTTTGCCCTTATTCACCGCGCTGATATCATTGACTGCCAACTCAAGCCCGGGTTGCATCGAGTTGAGCAGGCTTGATTTTCCAACACCACTGGGTCCCGCCAACGCACTGATTTTATGTGCAAGGCACGCTTTGAATTCATCCAAGCCTTCACCGGTTTTCGCCGATGTATAAATCACGGAATACCCAAGCGATGAATACAATCCAAATATTTTTTGTGACTCATTTCTATCCATCAAATCACTTTTGTTTGCAACAATCGTTGCAGGAATTTGTTGTTTTTCGGCGATCACAAGAAAACGATCGAGCATTCGCAATTTGGGATCTGGATTGGCGCACGCAAAGACAAAGACCGCTTGATCCGGATTCGCCAGCATGACTTGCTGATAATCTCCCTGTGGCCTCGGGTCAAGCCGGACGACGGCCCGCTTCCGTTCTTCGACTTTTTCGATCGCTCCGCTTCCATCTTCCAAAACCGTAATATGTACACGGTCACCCAACGCGGCGATATCACCTTTGGCTCTGCCTTGTTTTAACTTGCCGCGCAGTTGACAGATAATCAATTCTCCTCCGACATCAACGGTGAAGAAACCGGATTGGGCTTTGACGATCAAACCTGATCGAAACGCATGCATTGATTATTGTTACAGCAGTTATTATCCAAGCCGATAAAGGATCATGGTGTTCACAAAGAATATTTAAGGAGCCGACGTTGGTTTGGGTTTGGGTGGTTGCGGTGTCTTGGTCGGGATGCCGCCCAGCGGGGTGGGTGTATACGGATTGCCAATTGGACCAAGTACTGGTGGAATAGTTTGCGGTTGACCATAATAATATGTTTCGATCATCCAGCGGAAAACCGGCGCGGCGTAATCAGCGCCTTCGCCCGCGTTCTCCATAAGGACCGCAACCGCGATATCCGGCTTATGGGAGTTTTGCTCATCCTGGGTATACCCTACAAACCACGCATCCGGTTGGGTCGTTGCCGCCTGGGCTGTGCCAGTCTTGCCTCCCATGGGAACGGTCAATCCCAGCATCGCATAATAGCCCGTGCCGCGCGGGTCGGAGATCACCCATTGCATGGCCTGCTGGATGGCCGCCAAACGATCTGGTTGAATCGGCAGTGTACCTGCGGCTTCCGGTTTAAACTCAGAGACCGGCTTGCCATCTGCAGATTGAATCTCTTGAATCAATTGCGGGGTATAAAGCGTTCCACCATTGCCAACCGCTGCCACAAAGCGTGCAACCTGAAGCGGTGTCACCAGCACATCACCCTGACCAATTACTTGATTCGTTGCCTGTATCAGGGTGGTTGGGACGGAGATATTTCCAGAGGCTTCCGCCACCGCACCAATTCCGGTGGGCGAGCCGAGGCCGAAAGGCGCGCGCCATGTTTGAGATGTCCGCCGCGCGATTGTTATTGAACAGATCAACACTGATATGCCAGAAATACGGGTCGCATGAACGCATCAAACCCTGCTGGAGGGTGATCACGCCGGAAGGCTTGGTCGAAACCGTATCACATTGTTTGCCTGTCAGCAGGCGCTGCTGACAGAAATCCCAGGTCCAATCATTGAGGACGATCCCGTTGAGTTCCGTGAAATGATATTCGCAATCGTATGTGGTCTGAGGCGTATATAAGCCGCTTTCGAGCGCGGCCGCCATCGCCGGGATTTTGAACACCGATCCAAGCGGATATTGGCCTTGCGTGGCGCGGTTGACGAGTGGCTGGTCGGTCCGATTAAGCAGGTCGTTCAAAAGATACTGGCTGTTGGCATTGGCGGAATTGAATAGATTCTGATCGTATTCCGGCGACGAAGCCATCGCCAGCACTTTGCCGGTGTTGATCTCCATCACAACGATTGCACCGTTATAGCCGGTGAGGGCCTGCTGGGCATAATATTGCATATTCTTATCAATTGTCAGATAAATTAAATCAGCGGGTTGTGGATCGCTTGAGCCGACCTTGGTGACAAGTTGACCGTTCGAATCTGTGACGTAAAGCGTGCCGCCGTGTTTGCCAGCCAGATATTGCTCCATGGATTTTTCAATGCCAGCCTGGCCGATGAGTTCATCCCCGCGATAACCAAGACGACGATAGGCGTTGAGTTGATCAGGCGAAATCAACTGGGTATAACCGACCACTTGCGGCGCAATGCCCTG
This sequence comes from uncultured Chloroflexia bacterium, assembly GCA_963783295.1. GTDB lineage: Bacteria > Chloroflexota > Anaerolineae > Anaerolineales > Villigracilaceae > Fen-1038. The sequence continues at coordinate 56,220 of CAWAMX010000011.1, forward strand.
ATCAAAATAGAAGCGGGAAGTATACTTGGAGGTCACCAGACCGGGGAGAGTTAAATCCAACTGGGCCTTTTGGATATCGTCCGGTGAAGCCTCGGTAATGCCGACATAAGAATCAGCAGGCTGATTTTCCCACAAGCTATGAATATCATCGAAGTTCTGGATTCCCATCAGTCTGCCCAATTCAACGTCCACCGTTCCTGCGGCCCTGCCCAATTGAGCCGGAATGACACCGATCGCATACGCGTCCGATTGCTGGGCAATGGGGTTTCCATTTTGATCATAGATATTGCCGCGCGAAGGGATTTGGTAATCCATGGCCAACTGATCGTTGCCGATTAATTCGGGCAGGATCAAGGTTGGATCCCATTGGATGCGCCATTGACCCTGGTCGAGGGTTAAATTAGCAATGATGGTACGTTGAATATCGCCGACCAGCGCGGTGTGATATGTGATTTGAAAGTTGACCTGCGCCTTAGTGGGACTCAGTTGCTCTGAGAGAAGTTGATAATCCAATTTGCTGGCGCTCATGGTATTGAGTGCGTTATCATATTTTTTGCCAAAATCCGTTTGAGAAATCGCGCTTTGACTGGCCTTTGACAATAAGGAATACATCGTGACATAGTCACCATTCTTGAGGGCGTCAAGGTACTTCGTCATGGCAGACTTCGCGTCGGGCACACTGGTAATGGCCACTTGAGGCGTCGGCAAAGGCCTGGCGGTTGAAAAGAATGAAAAACCGCCGGGCTGAGGCGTGCCGTTGACGATCTGCGGTTCACAGGCGCCTAGAAAAACGAGTATTACAAAAAAAAGATCCAGCGGGTTGATTTCATTCTTTTACCTTTTCATTCAACCAGTTCGCCGCGCAGAATGGCAGGCGAAACAGGACATTGATATTGCAATAGAGATTGACATGCTACAGGCACCTCTGCGCCGGGATGAATATCCATTCTTTGCAAGGCACGGATCAGATGACATAACGGCAATCCCATCACGGAAGCGTAACAGCCTTTCATGTTTTCCACCGGATGAAATCCTGGATGTTGGATCGCGTAGGCTCCGGCTTTATCGAGCGGATCACCGCTTAAAACATACGATTCAATCTCCTCATCGCTATAGTTTCGCATCGGAACATCCGTTACACATAAGTCGGTGATAAGCTGTTCATCGTACATCCGCAAAACCGCCAAAGCCGTATAAACCTGATGGGTATGTCCGCGTAACAACCTGAGCATGGCGGTGGCTTCTGTCATATCTTTCGGTTTGCCGAGAATACGATTTCCATCTACCACTGTCGTGTCGGCACCGATGATGATATGTTCGGGCTGTGCATTCGGAATCGCCGCACGCGCTTTCGCTTCAGCCAGCCGCAGTACATAATCTACAGGCGCTTCGCCCGTTTGTTGGCTCTCATCTACGTTGGAGACTGAGACGCTGAACATCCAATCGCCAACCGAGAGCAATTCTCTGCGACGCGGCGACATGGATGCAAGCAGGAGCACCGTTCGTTTCATCACGGATAAATTCTAACACAGACCCGATGGAGAGCCTTAATGCCCAATAAGTCATGCTGGCTCAAAGAGCGCGAATGTTGTAAAATCAATATGTCTATACCAAAACTTCGGGAGGCAAGTCATGAAAGAATTGAAAGAACGAATTCTGCGCGATGGGCAGGTTCTTAATAATGGAATACTGAAAGTCGACAGCTTCGTCAATCATCAAGTGGACGCGGGGCTGATGGATTTGTGCGGAAAAGAATTTGCGCGGCGATTTGCGAATGTCGGCGCGACGAAAGTGTTGACCGCGGAAATCTCCGGCATCGCTCCTGCGCTGACCACGGCGCTTCATCTCGGACTTCCGGTGGTGTACGCGCGCAAAACAAAACCCATCACCATGCCCGATCAAGTCTACCTGACGCTGGCGCCTTCGCACACCAAAGGCCGCATGGTGGAATTGATCATCTCGCCGGAATACCTCGCGGGCGGCGAAAAAGTTCTGATCATCGACGACTTCCTCGCATCTGGCGCAACCATTCTCGGCCTCGTTCGCCTCGCAGAAGCCGCGGGCGCGAAAGTGCTTGGCATTGGCACGTTGATCGAAAAGACTTTCGAGGGCGGACGCGACGCTCTTAAGCATTTGAACCTTCCCGTTAAATCGCTGGCACGAATCGCTTCTATGGATAAAGGCGAGATAGTATTTAGTAACCAATGATCAATGTACAGAATTTTGGTGTGGTTCGCGAAAACCAGTATTGGATTGAAGTTGATCAGTTGGATATTTTCTAAAATGGATTTTCTCCTTCCTGTTGATCGTTTGCGCGAGACAACAACATTGATCGCTTTTTATCATCCCAAGCCCTCCTATCCATTCCATGTTTTGATCGTGCCGAAGAAAGCTATACAAACATTAGCTGAACTTGATCCAAGCAATTCTGCTTTTCTCACCGATTTGTTTGCCACCGTTCAATTCTTGGTAAATGAATTTCATTTGACAGCTTATCGTTTGACCGTCAACGGCCGCGAATATCAGGATTTTCCGCAATTGCATTTTCATTTGATTTCTGATGCGTCTCATCGACTTTAACGAGTTCTGGATAAGAGACAGACGCAATGGCGTATAAGGCAAAGGGAATTAATTCAAACCAAATTCGATACTCGAGGATGAGGCCAAAGAGAAAATTGCCTACTGCAAATAGGATAGCGATGATCTTAAGGGAAACGATTTTCTTCTCCGGCGCGGAAATAATAAAGAAGCTCAACAATGTGCCTGCATTAATAAAAAAGATTGGAAAATATTTTAATGCAGCTAAGTTCTGAAATAAGAAGAAGTCAGAAAGATTTCCGTCCCATCCGGTCGCCATGGTGAAAATTGGAGACGGGGATTGGGTATAAATGTCAATTCCCAGCTTAACTAGCGCACAAAGAATGAGGCTAACAAAGAACATCAGCCATTTCTCTTTTTTGGATAACTTATTATTTAACAAGAAGGCCACACACAACACCCCTGCAGTTTCCTTAAAGCCCATTGCCAGAGGTAAAATCACAAGCATCCATTTATATTTATCGTTTAGAAAAAGAAAAAGAAAGATTGTAAAAATAAATAACGCCGGCATGTCCCACGGATAGATCCTTGTCTCAGTCAATTTGGGCATGTATCCAAAAGTTATTGCCGCATATGTCCCCAAAATATATAAAACAGAGCTCTGCCTTAAGAAAAGGATATAAACCGAAGATATCAAAATAAACCAAATAATCGTCCATAAGGCCAAAGCAAAGGGCTCCGGTTTATTGATATAACGTATATTGATTTTCTCCATAATCCATATACTCAGGCGATCCACCTGCCATGCCAGCATATTTGAGAACAGGCGAGTTTTCCAAGCTGTATAGAGTCGCTGATAGCTCCTGAAGCCGGAAGAAAAAGAAAAGAACGTTTTGATATTATCCGGTTGTTGAACCGATAAGACAGCAATCTGATAAAAAAGCGGTATGGCTGTTCCTGTCGCCAACAGCAAAGGCATTAAGAAACCGGGGAATATTTTCTTCTGGAAGAGAGCCATATTTATCTTCATGAATCAATAGATTATAATCGAATAAACATTTGATAATGCAAAAATACCCACAGCATGAATTCTATTGCCATCCTCGATTTCGGTTCTCAATATGCCCAACTGATCGCGCGGCGTGTGCGCGAGGCGCATGTTTATTGCGAGTTGTTTCCTTGGGACGCGCCTGTGGAAACCGTTTTTGCGATCAAACCAAAAGGCTTCATCCTTTCCGGCGGGCCGAAATCGGTCTATGAACCGAATGCTCCAACCATCCAAAAATATATTATTGATTCAGGCCTGCCCATCCTCGGCATTTGTTACGGAATGCAAGCACTTACTTATACGCTGGGCGGACAGGTGGATCCATCTGCGAAACGCGAATATGGCTTAGCGACGATAGAGCCGCTGATGCCTTCCGCATTATCGGTTTTATCCACGGTATGGATGTCACACGGTGACCGCATTACGAAAATGCCGCCGGGATTCATTGCATTGGCAAAAAGCGGAAACAGTCCCTTCGCGGCCATGGGCGACATGCAAAGGAAATATTTTGGCGTGCAATTCCATCCGGAAGTGAAACATACGCCCAACGGTGCGGAAGTTATCAAACATTTTGCGGTGGAGATTTGCGAAGCAACTCCAGATTGGACTCCCGCTTCCATTATTGAAGATACGATTCAACGCGTGCAAAAACAAGTTGGAAAGGAACGTGTGCTGGCGGCGGTCAGTGGCGGCGTGGATTCGTCGGTGGCAACCGCGCTGGTTCATAAAGCGATTGATGATCAACTGGTCGCCGTGTTTGTGGATACCGGCTTGTTGCGGCAAGGCGAACCTGAACAAGTCGCCTCGACTTTCCGCGAGAAGATGCACACTGAATTGATTGCGGTGGATGCCAGCGATGAATTTATCCATGCACTGAAAGGTGTCACTGAACCGGAGCAGAAAAGAAAGATCATCGGCGAAAAATTTATTCGCATCTTTGAAGAGCAAGCCAAGCAATTGGGTCAGCCGAAGTTCTTGGTGCAGGGAACCATTTATCCCGATGTGGTCGAATCATCCGCGCCGGATCGAAATAAAGCGGAACGCATCAAAACGCATCACAACGTCGGCGGGCTGCCGGAGGACATGCATTTCGAATTAGTCGAGCCGCTGAGGTATTTGTTCAAGGATGAGGTGCGTGCCGTCGGCGAAGCGCTTGGGTTGCCGGAAGCGATGGTTTGGCGGCAGCCGTTTCCGGGTCCGGGCTTGAGCGTGAGATGTCTCGGCGAGGTGACGACTGAACGTTTGGATTACCTGCGCGCCGCCGATGCAATTTTCCAAGATGAATTATCCAAAGCAAAACTAATCGGCAAGGGTTCTGATTTATCACAGGCATTTGTAGTTTTACTGCCAGTGAATTCCGTTGGTGTGATGGGGGACCAGCGCACGTATCAGGAAGTTGCCGCGATTCGCGCGGTGACCACCGAAGATTTTATGACCGCCGATTGGGCGCGCTTACCGAACGATCTTTTGGCAAAAGTTTCAAATCGTATTGTGAACGAAGTCCACGGAATCAATAGAGTGGTGTATGATATTACGAGCAAGCCGCCCGCTACGATTGAATGGGAATAGGCTTTTTATAATTATGAATTGTTAACGATCGGAGATAAAAATGACAAACCAAATTGAACCTCGCCGGCCTCGGTTGACCATCAACCATAGTCCGATTCCAGCCTCACCGATCCATCCGCTAGCCGCCCTAGTCACAGTCATACTGGATAATCTTTTCGACCTGCCTGAACTGGCTGGCCCGGAAGTGTGGATGATTACTTCTCCGCTTGTGGGTGGATTGTGTTTTGTTGCTACAACGCTGGTCCAACGCTATTTGGCAAAAGATGAATGGGGTCCGGCATTTGCCAAGGGTTTCGTCATGGGAATTGTTGCCGGAGTGCCTTTCCCTGTCACTGGTACAGCAACGGGTGGGATGTTTCTGGCATGGGCTGGCCTGCATCAATGGGTTCAGCTTCCGCCTTCGCGGAATGAGGCCGGCAATAATGATGAACATGAAATCATTGATATGAACCCAAAATAGAAATATGTGGAAGTATGATCAATATAGAATAAGCAATTTCAGTATTTGTTTTATGGGATGCTGATTAGTCTGGCAGACGCAGATTTTTTCTAAATTCCAAAACCGGCGTTTTCTGCGCGCTAAAAGTCATTCGCGAAAAAGTTACACATCTAATATCAAGAATCTGGTGGAGGGAACAATGGATTACGGCGAAGTTCTAAGCAGGGCATGGAAGATCGCATGGAAGTTCAAGATATTGTGGATCTTTGGCATTCTGGCCGGTTGCGGTCAGAGTCGGGGTGGTAGTTTCAACTTCAATAATAGTTTCCAAACTAATGGAAACGGTTTCTCTAATTCCACGCCCAATCTGCCCCCGGCCATGATGAGTCAGTTATATCGCTTTGCGCATCTATTCGATGACCCATCCTTTATTTGGAAATTTGTTGCGGTCGTGATCGCCGTTATTTGCGTAATCGTTATCGCGGAAATTTTTCTCGGAACGATTGGCCGCATTGGCTTAATCAAAGGATCGGCGGAGGCCGACGCGGGCGCGGAGAAATTGACCTTCGGCGAATTATGGAAGGAAAGCACGCCTTATTTCTGGCGCGTGTTTTGGTTATCGTTTTTGATCGGCGCGCCGTTCGCAATTGCGATCATCGGGATTGCTATCGGCTTTGTTATAACAGTGATCCCGCTTGCCAGCAATAATTCCAGCATGTCGGGCCTTTTGATCTTATTGCCTGTTCTATGTGTGTTGTTCTGTGTCATTCTTATCCTTGGTATAGTCATCAGCTTTATTGTGACACAAGCGGAGAGAGCCATTGTGCTCGAGAACAAATCTGTCCTGGATGGAATTCAGACGCGGCTGGGAAGTGCTGACGAAGAATCTCGGCCCCATTTTGATTATTTGGTTAATCACTGCTGCGATTGGATTTGTGGCCGCCATCGTCATTGCCCTGCCGCTGTTGGTCGTTCTGGTTCCTTTGATGATCGCCTTCATCGCCAACATGAACAATCTGAACTTTTCCTTTACGCCGTGGATCGTTGCATTCGTGTGCATTGTCTGCGCTTACGCCCCCATCTCATGGCTGGTCAATGGAATCGTGATGACCTACCTGCAATCGGTGTGGACATTGACTTATATCCGCATCACCCAACCAAAACAGGAAGAACAAACGCCGGTTGCTTCACCGACTAATGCGTAAATTTCTAATCGCACTGCTTGGGCTGAGTCTGTTGCTTGGTTGGGGTTTGCCGGTCCGCGCACAGGGACAAGCTGCAGCGATTCTCTATCCTGCCGATGTATCAGGCTTTCCGACCGTCTCTGCGTTCATGGATGTATTCGACGCCTCTGGCGCGTTCGTTAGCGGACTCAAGCCGGCGAGCGTGAATGTGGTTGAAGATGGCAAGCCGCTTCCCATCACCACCCTGACCGAGTTAAACATCCCCATCCAAATTGTGGTAGCGGTCAATCCTGGGCCCGTGCTTGGGCTACGCGATACAACCGGCGCATCACACTTTCAGTGGATCGCACAGACGCTGAGCACATGGGCTCAGGCGCTGCCTGCGAGTCAACAAGATGATCTCAGCTTGGTTACGCTTGCAGGCCCGATCATTACTCACGCGAACATCAAAGATTGGCTGGTGAGTTTAAATTCCTTCCAACCTGACTTCCATGCGACTACGCCGAATTTACAATCGCTTTCGATTGCACTGGACACTGCCGTAGCTCAAGGAGCCCATTCGGGCACGAAGCGCGCCATATTATTCATCACGCCCCACATGGATGATCCCAATGTGGATACTGAGCTTCAACCGCTGATACAAACCGCCATTCAAAACCGCATTCATGTCTTCGTGTGGCTCGCCGATCTGGACTCGTATCAGGCAACCACCAGTGCGGCTGCCTTTAGCCAGCTCGCCGAGCAGACGGGCGGTGCTTTTTATTTTTCATCCACAAAAGATTTTCCTGATCCCGAACCGTATTTCGCACCTCTGCGGAAATTGTATCTACTCAAATATGCCTCAGCAATATCAGCAGGCGGACAACATACATTAAGTGTGCAAGTGACGAATGCCGGAGCGGTGATCAAATCCTCCGACCAATCTTTTTCGGTGGATATCCAGCCGCCGAATCCAATTCTGGTTTCACCGCCACTGCAGATCACGCGTCAGCCGCCTGCGAACGATCCATATAATACGCAACTCCTGGTGCCAACCATCCAAGAGATAGATATCATCACTGAATTTCCGGATGGGCATACACGGCCATTAGCCAGCACCGCGTTATATGTGGATGGCCGCGCCGTGTCTGAAAACACGAAGCCGCCTTTTGATAAGTTCTCATGGGATGTAAGCGGCTATACCGTGAGCGGGGTACACACCATAGCTGTGGAGGCAGTAGATTCATTGGGACTGAAGAAAAACAGCATGGAAATTCCGGTCACGTTCACGGTTATCCAGGCGCCGCATGGGATATCCGCGCTGTTCGCAAAATATCGTCAATACATTACCTACGGCGCAATCGCATTTGCAGGCATTGCGCTGTTGCTGATCCTGTTGATCACACGGCTGCAGCTGGCTCTCGTTAGCGCGCGCAAAGTGCGCCTCACCAATGCCGATCCGTTGACGCAACCCGTTGCAATTGGAACATCTGCAACAGACAAAAAGAAACAACGCACACGTCCTAGGAGCGGACGAATTAAACCTGCCAATGCACCCGCATCTCTCATCCGCCTCCGGCCTGACCTCGAGCCCATGACCGGAAATCCGATTCCCCTCGTCGAAAATGAAATTACCCTTGGAACGGATGCTCAATCCAGTATTGTCCTAAATGATCTATCCGTTGCATCGCGCCATGCCCGCCTGACGCAAAGCGAAGATGGCACTTTTCAAATCCAAGATGAAGGCACGATTGCCGGGACGTGGGTCAATTACGAGCCAATAGGAAAAGAAGGCTACACCCTTCGGCACGAGGATGTGATACACTTTGGACAATTGGCTTTCCGATTCCAGATCAAGAATTCTCCACCTGCCAAGGAACCAAAGATTACGAGAGAAAAAACCGCGGTATGAATCGCACTCAACGTGCCCATTTGAATGTGGCTGCCCTTAGTCACGCCGGACGAAGCGGTAAGAATAATGAGGACCGCTATGCCATTGCATCTTTCACAACGGATGAGGGACATCCTGTGGTATTTGCTGTAGTGGCCGATGGCATCGGCGGACATCGCGCGGGTGAAGTCGCGGCAGAATTAGCCGTCAATTACATCGGCCAGAATGTAGCGGAAAGCAATGGCAGGAATCCGATTGAGATCATAGAGTCGGCAATTGACACAGCTAGTGAGGCCATCGCGGCGCGCTCTGCAAGCAAGGACGATCAACAAGGCATGGGTGCAACCTGTGTCTGCGCCTTGGTGGTTGAAGACAAATTGTATACCGGTTACGTTGGCGATTCGCGCATTTATCTGGTTCGGGATGAGAAAATCCAGCGACTAACGGTGGATCATTCCTGGGTTCAGGAGGCGATCGAGAAAGGCATCATCACACCCGATGAAGCGCGCAATCATCCCAACGTGCATGTCATTCGACGACATCTTGGTTCCGTCGAATTACCAGGCGTGGACTTTCGTTTATATCTCAAGTCCGGAGAATCTGCGGATGATGCAATGAAGAATCAAGGCGCACGGCTTCGCTCTGGCGATGTTCTTTTGCTTTGCACTGATGGTCTGACCGATATGATCTGGGACGACGAAATTTTACACGTCATCACCACACGCAGTAACCTGAAATCCATGGCGGAAGATTTGGTAGACAAAGCCAACGAGCGCGGCGGTCATGACAATATCACGGTGGTGTTATTGGGTATGCCCAAAGAAAACGTTACCCCATTGCCCAAGAAACAAGGATTCATCGAAAAGTTATTTGGGGACTAAGAGTCCGATTCTGTTGAACTTTTATCAACTAATATGCAAGAACCAGTAAGACTATATGATTGAGTAGGAGCCGCGACGAAGGATGAGCGAAGGATTATAGAAGGGTGACTTATGGCGGCTACCTGCAGCATTGCTGGACCGCTAACTTACACATAAACATACCAAACAGGCCGCGTGAGAAACGCGGCCTGTTGATTTATTTACCTTTGTATCCAATTCTAAGGCGCGGGTGTCGCCACAGGCAGGGAGGTAATATCCCCATTCGTAAACTTGATCAAGGTCGCGTAAAGCCACGCAGTCTTCCCACCTGACCTGAAATCAATACCCAATCTCCAGCTGCAGTCTTCCCAACGGCCACCGCGGATGCTCCCACATTCATCGTGCCAATCGTTGGTGAAGTCAGTGAGGCGGAAGAGTGCAAGTTAATCGAATTCGGACCCGGATTGATAATCGTAACCGCCGACGGCGCAGTAGGCGGCGTGTTGGTCTTTCCCGGAGCCGGCGTGCCGGGCGTTATGCTGGGCGGAACGACTACCGTCATACCAAGCAAATGGGCCAGCTCGATTATATACTGGTTATGATATTGTTGAGCCTGAGCCGCGCCACCTTTGAGAACATCCGAGTTCGCATTGGATTCAAAAGCTAGCAAAGTCTGAATCAATGTATCCATGTACGATAATTGATAAATCTTTAGTTGTTTCAAACAGGCCGGTACCCCCTGATCTTCAGCGGCCCGCCGTATGGCTTGCAAGGGCGGAATGACCTGTACCAGCTGGGATTGCGGTGTGCTCGAGGCCAGCGCTGCATAATCATCGAACTGACGCGTCAACTCGTTTACGGCCTTGACTGCATTCGGCAGGTTGCTCGTACTGCATAAGTCAGGCGTTGCTGTCAACGAAGGCGTGGAGGTCACCAGGATTGCGGGCGCCAGCTTGCCGCAAGCCGAAAGAAACAGAAAAATGCAAATTGCCATCCAAAGAAGAATTGCTTTCTTCATATCCGTCCTTTCACGGAAAACGATGATGTTTTTCAATGATACACCTTATTTCATTTCGTCCGTTCAAAAAATGAGGGACGGTTTTAGGCCGTCCCTCCAATTTCAGGAAATAAAGTTTATTGGGTGACGAGCACAAAGTCGCCGGTCAGACTCGTGGTCACACTAAAGTAGCCCGGCGGGTTGATCGAGCCGCCCAGATTCACCCACTTCGTGCCGTCCCAGTGCAGGATCGCAAAGTTCGCATCCGTCTTGCCGGCAGGGATCTTGAAGCTCACCGTCATCATGCCGCCGCTCAGCGCGGGATTGACTTCCACATCGAAGGCCGAGGCGAGGCTGAACTTGCTATCCAACTTGCCGGGCAGGTTGCCGCTGCTCAACCCGTGCAGTGAACCGTTAGTGCCAGGCGTGGAGCCAATGGGGCAGGGCAGAAGAACATGATCGCCATTCGGCAGAACCAATTCAGTGCCAACGTATTGCGAGCAGCTCAATGGAGTGCCCTGACTGCCGCTATCCGGAACGGTGACCACATTCCACGGCAGTGAACCCCCGCCGCCCACGCTTGGGCCACTTGAATTCCCGGCGCCACCGCCACACGGTGTATCCACCTCCATACCAGATGAGACACCGTTTGTGGTCAGCGTGAGGCCATTGGTAAACGTGCCGCCCACAAAACCATCTACATCGTACACACTGTTACCGTTGGCGGTACTGCCGCAGTTGATGGTGGCATCGCCGTTCGTATTCAAGTACAAACCATCGTCGCCGTTTCCGTTGAAGTGACTGTCCGTTACGGTGATAGAAGGAGGATCGCCCGCGTTAATCAGATCGGCACCATCGTCATAATTATCATTGGCGGTCACGCTGTCGAGGCTGATATCTCCGCCGAAGAAGTTATCAACATCCAGACCGTCGCCGTGTTCGCCGCTTTGACCGTTATTGTTGAACTCGCTGGAGCCGCCAGCCATGTCGATACTCACGTTACCAAAGACATCCAAATAGACGCCATCGTAAGCATTGTTATCCGCAGTCACATCACTCAGGTTTTTATCACCGAAACCATGGACTTCCAGACCCGCCGGGTCTTCAGTACATCCAGAGAAGACTTCATCGCAGTACCTATATCCATAGTTATTACTGAAGTCGCTGTTGGTCACAGCCACCGTGCCGCCAATCGCACGCTTAAACGAAGGATAGCCCAGAAGGGCACCATCGTAATTGTTGTAATCGGCGGTGACATTGGTCAGGCTGACATCGCCATAAGAATAAACCTCGAGGCCGTTGGCTGAGTTAGAACTGAAATCACTGGTACCTATGTAAGATGGATTATTAGAGGGATCATAGTCAATGGAGATGGAAGAATCGCCTGATGTATTATCCAGATAAACGCCATCAGCGGAATTGAGGAAGTCATCCTTCTCACAATCCGTGCTGTTATCCGTGCCATTACAATCAGCCTTCACATAATACAGATCGATCTGACCCGCGGAAGTCACATCCAATCCATCGTTATAGTTGTAGCTGAACTCATCATTCGGACTGTCGTCAATATCGACATCAACGTTGTCACCGCCACTAGCCACGTTGTTCAAGACCGCGCCCGCACCTTTTATACCAGACTGTCCATTGTAATCAGCCACCACATCGAATAGATCGATCTCACTATTGGAAGTCACATCCAGCCCGTCGTTATAGTTGTAGCTGAATTCATTGTACGGACTGTCGTCGGTGTCGATAGAAACACCATAGTCGTCACCACCATTCAAGACCGCGCCCGCACCTTTTATACCAGACTGTCCATTGTAATTGGCCACTACATCATACAGATCGATATCACCCGTAGAAGTCACATCCAGCCCGTCGTTATAGTTGTAGCTGAATTCATTGTACGGACTGTCGTAAGTATCGATATCAACGCCAAAGTCACCAACGCTGTTCAAGACCGCGCCGGCACCGGATTTATGAGATTGTCCGTTGTAATCGGCCACCACATTTTCCAGATCGACCCCAAGATTGGAAGTCACATACAGCCCGTTGGTACCGTTGTAACTGAAATCGGAACTGTTGCTCTCATAATCAGGCCAGATACGAACGTAGCCGAAACCTGCGCACGTCGTCCCGTTAGATATGCAGTTATCCAAATAGGCGCCATTCAGCCCGTTGTAATCAGCCGTCACATCGGAGAGGCTGATGGACCAATCGTTCCATTCTTCCTCATCATAAACGCCGCTGGCATGGACCTCGAGGCCAGTGCCTCCGTTTCCAAGTGGGAGACCGCTATCACCAGAAGCCAGTTCCCCAAAGGTGCTGTACCCCACCTCGATCAGGCCGGAACCAGCGCAACTCGTGCCGTTATATAAGCAGTTATCCAAATAGGCGCCATCCGCAGGGTTGAAGAACTTGCCATTCTTACAATCCGTGCTGTTATCCGTGCCATTACAATCGGCCACCGTATCATACAGATCGATCCGACCCGTGGATGTAACATCCAGCCCATCATCATAGTTGTAGCTGAAGTCGTTGTTCGGACTGCTGCCAGCTCCGAAAGAAACTTCGCCACTACCGCCAGCCAAGACCGCGCCTGCACCGGTAACCTTAGACTGTCCATTGTAATCGGCCACCACATTATAGAGATCGATCTCACCTTTGGAAGTAATATCCAACCCATCATTATAGTTATAACTGAAATCATTATTCGACGGATAGTAGCCAGTGTCGATATAAACGCCGCTATTGCCACCCAGGTTATTCAAGACTGCGCCTGCACCGGTAACCTTAGACTGTCCATTGTAATCGGCCCACACATTATATAGGTCGATCTCACCATTGGCATAGGCCTCGAGACCGTTGGAGCCATTCCCATAGTCAGCATTACTGCCGTCTGTGCCAAAATAGCTAGAGCCAGGATCAACGTTAGAATCTGTATCTACATAGATACTGCCGCCAATGGGCAGGATGGAACTTCCCAGCAAGGCGCCCTCACCTGTATTGGAATTCGCCGTAACATTGTAAAGAGTAAGAGTGCCAGTCGAAAGAATCTCGAGACCGTTGGCGGTATTCGTGTCGAAGTAACTGGAGCCACTAACATTCTTGGAAGAATCCGTGTCCACGTAGATATTGCCAGAACCCGAGCAACTGCTGATGCCGTCATACAAGCAATTATCCAGATAGGCACCATCGGTACCGTTATCCTCAGCCGTCACATTTGTGAGCGTAATATCGTTATTCGCATGTGCTTCTAAGCCGTTGTCAGTGTTGTTGGAGAAGGTGCTGCCTTCAACATCAATTGGATACGAGGGTTGCATATAACCGGGGATGCTGTTATTCAGAAAGGCACCGTCTTCAGTGCCTGCTTTTCCATTGCCTTCCGCAGTCACCTCAGTAAGCGTGATGTCAGTAGTCGAATAAGCCTCCAATCCTTTTCCGACGTTGCCGCTGAAGTCGCTATCCGTCACAGAAACCGCGCCAGTTCCTCCATAGTGTATGCCGGTGTTACTCAGATAGGCGCCATCGTCACCAGGATTTTCGTCAAGAGGATTTACTGTTATTCCGTTGTCGTCCGCAATCACATTCATGAGCGTGATCTCACCATTGGAATTTGCCGAGAGACCAAAGGTGTTCTCGTTGAAGGTGCTGTTCTCATCAATATTGATGGAACTCGTAGCGGGACCTGAGGTGTTGTCTAAAATAGCACCGGTGCTACCGCTATTGCTATTCGCTTGAACGTGATGCAGATTGATTTTGCCTGTGGTCCTGACTGTTAATGCGGCACCGTTGGTAACGCCGGAGATAACAATGTCGTTGAGGGTCACATCGTTTTGCCAGTTGGTGATGGAAATTGGAACCGCAAAACTGGACGGATTGGATGTGACAACGGCGCCATTAGTAGAGGTTTTATTCCATCCGCCCTGCAGAGTTAATTTATTCTTCGCCCAAGTGGTCAGCGCACTGCCATCAATCGAGATGGCTGAGGAGGATGTATCTGATCCCTGCTCAATCCAAATGGTCCCATCTGTAGTGGGTTGATTGGAAGTAAGATAACTCACCAAGTCGGCAAGAGTGGAATAGGAACTCGTACAGTTTGTAGCTCCGGCTGCAATCGTTGTAGCAGCATTATCGCAATAGATTGGATCGCCAGTTTCGACGATGGCCGCTGCGGTCTGTGTTGCCAGCGGCACAGGCGTGCCGGTAGCATCCACCACCACGACCGACGTGCCTGTTGGCACTGTCGCCATTAAAGTGGAAGTGTCCGTTGGCGCGACTGTTGTATCGGTTGGCGCAGCGGTTGTATCAGTCGATGCGACGGTCGCTTCTGTCGGCGCAACAGTAGTGGCCGCAGAGGTCGCTGATTCATCCGTAGAGGACACTGATGTACTCGCAGGTGCCACTGACGTGTCCGCAGGTGCCACTGACGTGCTTGCAGGTGCGACTGACGTGTCCACAGCGGGCGGCTGTGTTGCAACCGCGGCTGGAGCTGAGGTATCCGCAGCAGGCGGCTGGGTAGCCGGAGCGGAGGGCGTGCTGTCATCCGCGTGCGCAATCATGGGATGTAGCGCGCTAACTAGCATGACGAGCAATGTCAGGCTGGTCAATAATAAGAAATGAATTTTCTTGTTCATGAATTAGGTCTTCCCTTCGGTATTAACAGGAAGGTGGCTGCGATGCAAACCGAACGGATAAAATCGTCCTCCCCAAAAAATACTTCTAAAATAATTGGCGGGATTATATCACTGTATAGTCATTATGTGAATTTGTATACAAGAGATTAAAAAATAAGAGACGATTTAAAGAGGGGCGAATCAGGAAACCCTTGCATTCTTCAGGTTCATCATAAGCTCATCATAAGCAGATGGTAGGTAACTGCCATTGGCTCTCGGCTATTCGGAAGAGGGGAAGGAAGCAAGATGACAGGAAGGAATATCAAAGGGAAAAGTATTTTTTTGTCCCCAGACTTTCAGAAATAAATATAGGGACGGCATTAACAAGCCGTCCCGATATAGTTATGCGTAATGAAGCTTACTGAGTGACCAACACAAAATCGCCAGTCAGGTTCGTATCCACGCTGAAGAAACCCGGCGGGTTGATCGAGCCGCCCAGGTTCACCCACTTCGTACCATCCCAGTGCAGGATCGCAAGGTTCGCGCCTTGTTTGCCGGATGGGATCGTGAAGCTCACCATCGCCGTTCCGCTCAGTGGTGACGGGGTTACTTGCGAATCCATCGCTGAAATGAAGGTAAACTTGCTGTCCAATGCGCCGGGCAGTTTGTTGTTCGCAACATGCATCAGTGCGGCATTATTACCAATCGGGCAGGGCATGAGGACGTGATCGCCATTGGGCAGGACGAGTTCGGTGCCGCTGTATTGGGTGCAATCGAGTGCATAGCCTTGACCGCTGCCATCCGCAACATTGATGATATTGAGGGGCCCGCCAGTAACTGGGATGATAGGACCACCCAAAATTGGAGTTGTTCCCTTGCTTTTTGAACCGCAGTTGCCCGCGCTGCTGAACAACGTCCCGCTGGGTATATCGGTAGCACCCCCTGTATTTCCATCGAGGGTCACGCCGTTCAAAGTAATCGTGTTTCCGCTAGACGTATCTGCCTCAAGTCCGACGCCGGCATTGTTGTTGAAGGTGCTGCAATTAATATCAATATTATCATCCCCAGAAATGAGAGCACCGCCACCTCCGCTACCGGAAGCAATTCCATTCCCGTTTGCAGTGACATGATCGAACGAAACAAGGTCTCCGGCCCCCAAATCAAGTATTTCAATTCCTCTGCCTGAACAATCCCCAAGGGTACAATTTCCGCTGAAATTGCTATTTTGAATGGACACACTGCCATCATCAAAAATTAGTCCGCCGATTGCCTGTGCGGAGCCGGTATAACCATTTGAGGGATCGTTGCCATTGCTGTCGGCAGTGACATCCAATAGGGTGGTATCTCCACCGGAAAACGCGACAAATCCAAAACCAAATTCACAATACGTGCAATTCGAATTGAACATACCATTCGTAATGGATAAATCTCCAAAGTCGGTGGCCACGAATGCACCTCCCCCGATGCCATAGCCATTTCCAATGGCTGTAACCCCGTTTAAATTAACGTCATACTCCGAGACCGCGTACAGGCCGACACTGGGCGTCAGATTGAGACCGTTATCATTGAACGTGTTGGTGCCAGTCAGGAGGATACTGCCAGTTCCGAATGTATTATCCAACTCAGCGCCGCCGCCGCCGTTACCACTCGCAGTTACGTCGTTAAGAGAGATGTCGTGATTAGAATGAGCGATCAAGCCTCGGCCAGTATTCTTATTATCGTTAAAGATGCTGGAATCGATGCTTATATTCCCCAAGCCGCCGCCGCTGTTATCCAAATACGCACCGTTGGATGTATTGTCATCTGCGGTCACATCGGTCAGCAGGATACTGCCGATGGAGGAAACATTCAAACCATCTTGCCCGTTGCTATTAAAGGTGCTGGGATCAACAATAAGGGAGCCACCGTTGGAGATATAGGCACCATAGGAAAGGTTGCTGTTGGCAGTGATGTTGGCAAGAGTGGCATCACCGTTGGAATTGACTTTGAGACCATCGGACGTATTCCCATTGAATTCACTGACGCCGCCGCCGATGACGTCAACAGACATAGCATAAGGAGTTGAACTGAAAGAGTTATTCAGATAGGTCCCATTGCCGCCATTACTATCCACCGTGACTTGAGAGATGTTGATATTGCTGGCAGATTTGATATCCAATCCGTCATTGTGGTTGCTATTGAATTGATTGCCGGTCGAGTAGTCCAGTTCAACGGCATATGGATTGGTAGAAGCAGAATTATCCAGCACCGCCCCCGAACCGGAAGTTCCGGATTGTCCATTGTTGTCAGCAGTCACATCAATTAAATTGATGAAGCCGTTAGAAGTTACATCGAGGCCATCCAACCAGTTATTGTTGAAGGTGCTTGGGTCAATAATCACTTGACCCGGCGCTCCTGAGATGCTGCTACTATTATTGCCACTGGTGCAGCTACCAGAATTAATAATGCAGTTATCCAAAACAGCGCCTGCGCCGCCAGTGCTTCCACTGGCCGTGACATCCGTGAGCGTAATGTCACTCGTAGAAGAGGCGTCGAGTTCCGTCGCCGCCATTATTGTTGAACTGGCTTGAGGGACTTGGGTCGCCCGAATAGGAGGTGGAAGTCACCATAATGGCGCCGCTGCCTTTGCTGTTATCGAGCTTCGCACCGCGTCCGCTATTGCTATTCGATTTAACGTTATTCAAGTTGATGTTGCCGGTGCTTCCAGAGGCTTCGGTAACGGTCAAACCATCACCGGTTGCCCCCGAGATGGTAATATCATTGATGGTGACATCGTTTTTCCAGTTGATGACGGAGACAGGATAAATGAAAGTGGTTACACCGGAAAGACCGTAGGATCCACCGGTCGAACCGTTCCAACCGCCCTGCAAGGTCAGCTGGTAATTGGCCCAAGCGGTCAGGGCCGGTGTGCTTCCGTCAAAGGTAGAGTCATTGACAGAATATGAAGAAGTGAAGTAGACCGTACCACCGGCGGCGGTTTTACTGCCAAGATCAGTAATCACACTGGCGACATTTGTTTCCGCTGCCGTGCAACCCGCACCGCCCGGAGTTTGGCCTGTTGGACACCAGATCGGGTCGCTAGTATTGATGATGTTTGCGGCGGCTTGCGTGGCCAATGGCACAGCCGTGCCAGTTGCATCCAGCACTACAACCGGTGTGCCGGTCGGAACCTGAGATAACACGGCGGCCGTGTTCGTGGCAAAAGGCGCAACTGTCGTGATTGTCGGCGCGGCGGTGGTATTGGTTGGAGCAACAGAGGCATCAGATGGAGGGACCGTTGTATCAGTTGAAGCAACGGGTGTCGCTGGCGCTGATGTAACTGCAGGTGCAACACTTGTATCCGTCGCAACGGTTGTTGTAGCTGGGGCGGAAGTGCTGGCTGACGCAACTGATGTCGACGGCGCAGAAGTATCCACGGGAGCAGACGTGTCCACTGGAGCAATGGATGTAGCTGGGGCGGAAGTGCTTCCTGGTGTATTTGAGGTGCTTGAGGTGGGGGGTGAAGTGGGTGCGACTGGCGTGCTGTTATCCGCAAGCGCACTCAATGGATTTACAGCACTGACGGCTAAGACCAATAAAACCGTTGCCGTCAAAAAATAAACGCGAAGGCTCTTTTTCATGGCTCTCTCCTAACAATAAAAAATAAATGATAGTGACAATAGTGATAATGGAAACAAAGTAAATTAAATCGTTTGATTATCTATAATTTAAAAAGAAAAGTCAACCCCCAAAAAGTAGGATTAGTGATGAAAAGAGCGAGCCGCGTTTCGCACGCGGCTCGGTGGTGTCAATATCTCAATCGTCATGAGGCTGGCGTTGCCACCGGCAAAGAATTGATATCCCCATTATAGAAATTGATAAGGGATGTGTATAGCCAGGCTGTTTTTCCAGTCTGTTTAGGAATTTGGATTAACAACCAATCCCCATCCGCCGATTTCCCAATTGCAGTGGCCGCGGCTCCTACATCGAGCTTGCCAATAACCGAAGAAGTCAGTGAGGGTGAACTGTGTAAATTAATGGACCCCGTTCCTGGATTCGTGATCGTAATCGGTAATGGAGTCGATGTGGATGTTCCAGTAACTCCGGGATTCGGTATACCCAGTATTGGAGTTGACGAGGGCACAACCGTTACACCCAGCAAACGCGCCATCTCGATCAAGTATTGGTCATGATATTGCTCGGCCTGTGCCATTCCGGTTTTTATCGCTTGTGCCATTCCGGCTGTCAGCCCGCTAGGATTTCCACTTATCGATTCAAAAGCCAGCGTTGTCTGAATGAACGTATCCATGTATGATATTTGATAGCTCTTGAGTTGCTGCAGGCAGGCAGGGAGTACCTGATCTTCCGCAGTGCGCCGGATGCTTTGCAAAGGCGGTATCACTTCCATCATCTGGGACTGCGGCGCGGACCTTGCCAGCGCTGAGTAATCATCGAACTGACGCGTTAAGTCATTCACCGGTTTGATCGTGTTCGGCAAGTTGCTTGTACTGCATAGATCCGGGGTCGCAGTCGATGATGGTGTTAAGCTTGCAACCGTCACAGAAGGTGTTGAACTTGCAATGATCATTGTTACTGAGGGCATTGGACTTGCAATGATCACTGTTACTGAGGTTGCTGCCACAAATCCTGATGGCTCCATCAAATTCCCGCACGCCGATAACGTGGCAAACACACCTATTACCAGCATGAAAATGATGGCTCTTTTCATATACTTCCGTTCCTCAGAATCAAAGCGCATCGAGAAAATGTTACTCTTTATTCTAAAAAAGGAGGGACGGCCTATCCTGCAGCGCCATCCCCCTGTGTTCCAATTTATCGCCTACTCGGTGACCAACACAAAAGTACCGGTCAATTTTGCTTCGATGCCAAAATGTCTCGGCGTTGGAAAGTCAATAGTCCCGCCCAAGTTATCCCATGAGGAACCATTCCAACGCAGGATTGCAAAACGGGATGCATCTTTGCCTGTCAGATTGGGATAGGCCACTGTCATCGGACCGGTAAGCGGTGAAGTAGTCATGACACTGAAGCCGGAGAGGAAGGTGAACTTGATATCCAGATTGCCAGGCAAGCTCGTGGATGGTACATCGTTGAGTGTCACATGCCCTCCGCCGGATGTACAAGGCAGAATGACAAGATCTCCATCGGGCAAGACGAAATTGGATCCGCCGTAGCTGATGCAATCAAGGGTGTTGCCTACATTGCTTGTCGCAGGGATTGTAATAAAGGAAGGCGTACTTCCACTTCCACTTTCGCTTCCGCTTCCACTGCCGGATTGATTGCCCGACGAGTGACCATTGCCACCACCGCTGCTCGGATTGCAATCTATGTTACCGATGGTGGGTGTACCCGAGGCACTGTAGGCGCCGCTGATATTGCCATTAAGCGTGACGCTTTCAAGCGTTAGCGAACTGACGGTTGTATCAACGCCATACCCAGCATTGTTGTTTGCTGAACTACAGGTTACGGACACGCTTTGGGCGGCTCTAATATAAATTCCATCGTTCTGATTCGAATTGAATTCGCTTTTATCAATCACGATACTATCGATGAAAGACCCTAAACTAGCGCCATAATAAGGATGCCCGGTGAGGGCATTGTCATCCACAGTAACTGATTCGAGCGTGATATTCCCGTTGGAGCTCACATATAGACCAGAGCTACCAGCGCTATTGCCATTGTTTTTAAAGGTGCTATTGCTAATGGAAACGGCACTGGTCGCCGAAGTCAGGTAGTTTTGTAAATTTGCTCCCGTATAATAATTATTATCGGCAGTCACGTTATTGAGGGTGATATCGCCAGTGGAAAGGACAAAGAGGCCGACACCGCCGTTCTCGCTTGCGGTCACATTATCTGCATCAAAGTCACCAGCAGCAGAAGCGTATAAACCATCGTTCGTTCCCGTGTTGCCGGAGAAATTGCTTTTATCACTAGTATTACGCTTATTGATTTTGATGCTTCCGCCGTTGCCAGTCTCGACATCAGCCCCTGCGCCATTTGTTACCGATACGTTGTTCAGCGCTACATCGCCACTCGGAGTGTCATTGGCAGGTCCAATATACAACGTTGAACCGTAGGGGCCACTGCCTCCACCATCAATGGTAATATCATTGATGATTAGAGAGGCCGAAGATCCGTAGCCGCCCCAATCCAGGAAGTTCAGGCTATTGATGCCGGTCAGGTCGGATATAGTACCAGTAGTATGCGTATTGAGAGTAAAGTCCCAGCCACCTTGCACAGTCAGATCGGTCAAGTAGCTACTACCATAATCAAAAGTAATATCCTTCCCATTATCGGCAGTAGTGCTTGCAGCATAATTCGAGGCAATATAGACAGTGCCTCCATTAATATAAGTGGAGCCGGTCAGATCAGAGATTAAAGCCGTTAAACTAGTTTCCGAAGGAGTACAACCACCGGTCGTACCATCCGCTGGTGTTTTACCCGTTGGACACCAGATCGGATCACCGGTTTTGATATCCACTGCCTGGGTGGCTAGTGGCACAGCTGTGTCTGTGGTATCCAGTACTACTACCGGCATACCGGTTGGTACTTGAGACAACATAGTGGTTACGTCAGTTGCAGACGGTATAGCAACCGTGCTTGTCGGCGTAACGGTTATATCTGTAGACACAGATGTTATGGGAAAAGTAGTAGGGGTATTTGTTGGTGCAATTGACGTTGATGAAGCGGAAGTATCCACCGGAACGGATGTATTCGCTGGTATAACAGGTGTTGGCGACACAAAACTATAGACTGGAACAGAAGTGTCCACAGGTGCAACCGAGGTATCTGCAACAGGTGAAGTCGGTGCGACAGGTGTGCTGTCATCAGCACGCGCAATCGCGAGATGAAGCGCGCTAACCACCATGACGAGCAATGTCAGGCTAGTCAATAATAAGAAACGAATTTTCCTATTCATGGATAACGTTCTCCCTTCGGTCACTAGTCGACAATGTAAACCGAACGGATAAAGTCATAATCCCTAAATACTTCTAAGATATAGACAATATTATATCACCGCCCAGTCGTCAAGTGAAATTGCACAAAAAGAAATTAAGGATAGCGCTACTTTAGAAAAAGCCACATAACGAACGCGGCCTGCCTACATTCTATTCTACCTTGCCCGTCAACGTTGCCAGTTTCAATTCGCCAATGGCCTTCGTGATGTGGATATCACGCGGACAAGCCATCGTGCAGTTGTACGCAGTGTGACAACGCGCCAATCCTGATGTTTCACTGATAATCTTCAACCGTTCCGAAGCGGCTTCGTCGCGGCTGTCGAAGATGAAGCGATGTGCAGTGACCAAGGCGGCCGGACCGAGATAATCGTCACTTCCCCAAAATGATGGACAAGAGGTGGTACAAGCCGCGCACAAAATACATTTGGTCGTTTCGTCGAAGCGGGCGCGTTGTTCGGGAGATTGAAGCCGCTCTTTGCCATCGGCGGGAAGCAGCGATTCGTTGATAAAATACGGCAGAACCTTTTTATAGTTATCAAAAAATGGTTCCATATCCACGATCAAATCTTTGACCACTTTCAAGCCGAGCAACGGCTCGACCGTGATCTTATCGCCGACATCGCGCACCAGCGTTTTACACGCTAGCATGTTGCGACCATTGATGCGCATCGCGTCCGAGCCGCACACGCCGTGCGCGCACGAACGCCGGAACGAAAGCGTGCCATCGTGATGACCCTTCACCAATTCAAGCAAATCGAGAATACGTTCGGTCTCTTCAACATCGAGATTGTAAGTCTCGTAATGCCACTTCTTATCTGCTTCGGGATTGTAACGAAAGATTTTTAAAGTTACCTGCATGGCGGCCTCTACTAATAAACTCGCTCTTTGGGTTGATATTTCGTAATCACCACTGGCTTATATCCAATCTCAATTTTGCCGTTCCTCTTCCAAGCCAAGGTATGCTTCAGCCAGTTCTTGTCATCGCGGTTCGGGTAATCCTCGCGCGTGTGCCCGCCACGCGACTCTGTGCGGTTCAACGCGCAGACCGCTATCAGCTCAGCCACATCGAGCATGTTGCCCAATTCCCAGGCGTTGAGCAATTCGGTATTGAATATCTTTCCGGTATCACTCACACGTACATCCTTGAAACGTTCCTTCATTTCAAGGACTTTATCAATGGCAGATTCCATCACCGTGCCAGATCGGTAAATTCCGACTTCATCAAACATGACTTTCTTCATCTCGCGGCTGATATCGAAAGCGTTCTCTTTCCCGGACCCGTTGCGGAGTCCGTCAAATTGAGCGCGTGCTTCGGCGGTCGGATCATCCGACAACTTCTCGAAGTCAGCTTGCTTGGCATATTCCGCGGCGCGCAAACCCGCGTGTTTGCCGAAGACGATCAAGTCAAGCAATGAATTTGTGCCAAGTCGATTTGCACCATGGATGGAAACACAGGCACACTCACCTGCCGCATAAAGTCCGGGATAGATCGTGTTCTTGTCGTCAATTACGACTTCACCAAATTTATTGGTCGGGATGCCGCCCATCGTGTAATGTGCGGTCGGTTGGATCGGCATCATCTGCGTCATCGGGTCAATGCCGAGATAGACGCGGTTGAAATCCACAATGTCAGGAAGTTTCTTTAACAATTCTTCCGCGCTGATCGTATACGGCGAGCCGTCCGAATTGGTGCGTCCATCTTCCGCGGCATACTTCATCACTGAATCAGGACGCGCATCGAGGTACACATAATTCTGTCCGTTGACGCCGCGTCCCTCGCGGATCTCGGTATAGATGGCGCGAGAGACCACATCGCGTGAAGCCAAATCTTTCACATGCGGCGCGTACTTCGGCATGAAGCGTTCGCCTTTGCCATTGATCAACACACCGCCTTCGCCGCGCACACCTTCTGTAATGAGGATACCCAATTTGTAAATGCCGGTCGGATGGAATTGGAAAAATTCCATATCTTCAAGCGGCAAGCCTCGGCGCAAAATGATCGAAGCGCCATCGCCGGTATATGCGTACGCATTCGACGTCACCTCAAAGATGCGGCCATGTCCACCCGTGGCGAAGATGACCGCTTTGGCATGGAAGGTATGAATCTCGCCGGTGGCTAATTCAACAGCAACCACGCCCGCGGCTTTTCCATTGACAAGCAATAGGTCAAGCACTTGATATTCATCGAAAAAATTTACTTTGTTCTTCAAGCATTGTTGATACAGCGTTTGGAGGATCATATGACCGGTACGGTCGGCAGCATGACAGGCGCGTCGAACGGGTTTGCCGGTTACGTTATTGGTATGTCCGCCAAAGTTTCGTTGCAGGATGCGGCCTTCGGGGGTGCGATCAAATGGCAAGCCCATGTGCTCGAGTTCAAGCACCGCATCAATTGCTTCGTTGCACATAAACTCGATGGCATCCTGATCGCCGAGATAATCGGAGCCTTTTATCGAGTCATACGTATGCCATTCCGGATGATCTTCTTCGGTATTGCCGAACGCCGCGCTGATTCCGCCCTGCGCCGCGCCGGTATGTGAACGCGTGGGATACAACTTGCTGATGACCGCGGTCCTTGCGCCGCGCGAAGCATAGAGGCCCGCCATGAGTCCCGCGCCGCCTGCGCCGACAACGACTACATCGAATTGATGAACATTTGTCATGAAAAAACTCCTACGAAGTCCATATTACGTAAAGGCCAATAACAATCATCGCAACAATAAAGACAATGCTGATATAACGAACGATCTGCCGTCCTAAGGGTTTCACGATGTAATCGTCGCAGATTACCACCAGTCCATGCACGCCGTGCGCCGTCGCAACCATCAGCAACAAGCTGGCGACCGTCTTCCAGAACGGAGAAGCCCATGGCGTCAAATCCGGAACATTGGTATTTCGTACATGAGTCACATTGGGCATGAAACCCCAGCGTAAGACATCCGCTAAATTCATCTGCGTGCGCGCCCCCATGATCAATGCACCGATGATGGCGAAGAGAATCAGCGCGTACATCGCCAGAGCAGAAAGACGCGTGAAGATCCACATCGCCATTTCAAAGTTAAGTCCGCGTTTTGTAATCGGCACGGTTCTCGATTTTGTAGAGGTCGCCATACTAGCCTCCCAATCCCGTGCGGATGATGACAAAGAGTGCCATGCCGTAAACGGGCAGGAATATCGCCCACTCGATCCAGATGGCTTCGCGTTGATGTTCGATCAGCTTTGGAAACAGGTCGAGAATAGTTATCCGCAATCCATTGATGGCATGAAATAATACAAAGAAGAAAATGAAAATTTGGAAAATCCAGTTTTCGTAAATGGAGTTGGTGAAGACTCCGACTTTTCCTCCCGCGAATGAAGACAGGATATGGATCGTGATAAAGATGGCCATGCCCAGCCCGCCGATGCGATGCAAAACATACGTCAGCATCGGGCCCTGCCCTTTATATCGCAAGGCCGTCGCCAGGCTGACGTTCCTTTTTAAACCCATCTGTGCCTCCTTGGAGTAGACATGCATGAGCCCATATTTTACCTCGTGTTGAGATGTCGTTGCAAAGAAAGCGATACTTGGTTACAAAAAACTAGACGACTATCCCCCCGCGATTCAAACCTAGATAGTGACAATCATCCTCGCTATTTCAGTCCACACTTCCTCTGATAAAGGGCCGTCGAACTCTTATAATTTAGATACCTTTTGAACTGGACTAGCCGTATAATTACAAAATTTCCATAACTCGAATTCGCAGAGGTGTCTATGCCGGATAGTGACATCAGCCGCCGCGGCTTTATCACAGCTGTAGCAGGCATCGTCGGTGGAATCATCGGAGTGGCAATCGGGGTGCCAGCCATTGCCTATTTGCTTGACCCTGCTTTCAAGTCGAACGCAAAAGAGGCCTGGATTCCGATTGGAAAGTTGGCCGACATGCAAGTGGGCAAGCCATATCAATTCTCCTTCACACGCGTGGAAGTCAATGGCTGGGAGCGCACATCCACCAGTTACGGAGGGTTTGTCATTCGCAAATCAGATAACCCAAACGATATGATCATTTTCAATAGTCGTTGTACACATTTGGGCTGCACGGTCAACTGGCAGGATAATGCGCAGGCATTTATTTGTCCGTGCCATGATGGAAAGTTCAGCAAAGATGGTGTGGTGCTGGCCGGCCCGCCGCCGCGTCCGCTCGACCGATATGCTGATTTCCGTTTAACGAATAATGGCATCCTCGAAATTTTTTACAAGGGAAGCTAGCCATGTGGAAAAAAGTCTACGAATGGCTCGATGAACGGCTTGGATTGAATGATCTTTACAAAAATATACTCGACCGTCCCGAGCCCAAAGGCACTTGGTGGAATACGCTCGGCTCAGCAGCCTTGTTTTTATTTATCCTGCAGGGCGTGACGGGGATTTTCCTGATGGTCTATTACACGCCTTCGCCTGATCACGCCTACGACAGCATCAATTACATCATGAATGGCGTAGCCTTTGGCTGGCTGATCCGCGGCATCCACCATTGGGGCGCGACGTTGATGATTATTGTGGTCTTCATCCATATGCTGCGAGTATTCGTAACAGCTTCATTTAAATATCCACGTGAATTGACGTGGCTGATCGGCATCGGATTGTTCATCCTCACGCTGGGCATGGGATTCACAGGTTACCTTCTGCCGTGGGATCAACAATCGTATTGGGCAACAACCGTCGGCACACAGATCGCGGGAAGCGTGCCATTTATCGGCGACTTCATTCTCAAAGCCTTGCGCGGCGGCCCGGACTTGAGCGCGCTGACATTGCAACGTTTCTTCGCTGCTCATGTTTGGATGTTGCCGGCTGCGCTGGCAGGCTTGATAGGCGTTCATCTATATCTCATCATCAAACATGGCGAGTCACACTTTCCCTCGAAGGAAGATTGAGGAGCGCGCTATGGACAACGAAACAAAGCAGAAAATCAACAAGCGTTACGAACACGAACTCAACCGAGGCGAGCGCTTCTGGCCGGACAGTATTTTCAAAGACCTGCTCATGTCATTGGGAATCTTTATTCTACTGGTCTTACTGGCAACCTTTATCGGCGTAGAGGCTCAGCCGAAAGTAGACCCGAGCGACACAACATACATTCCGCGGCCTGAATGGTATTTCCTCTTTCTATTTAAATTCCTTGCACTATATGGACAAATTCCGGTGTTGGGCAAGATTGAATGGATTGCCACCGTGATCGTGCCCGGCCTCGCCATCCTTATCCTTGTGCTGATGCCATTCATTGAACGCAATCCTTCTCGCTATTATGGCAAACGAATTCTGCCGATATCCGTCATGGCAATCATCGTAGTCGACATTGTAATGCTGACCTTGATGGCTGACGTTCCGACCGTATTAAGCAGCGGCTCGACGATGCCAGGCGTACTTCAAGCCGTTGCTGGTCTGGTGATTCCCGGCGTGGCGATCATCTCGTTATTCTTGATGAGCTTTGTCTTTAAGAATACATCCACGAAAACCATGATTTGGACAGCAGCCGTATCATCCATCCTGACGATTGGATTAACCGGCGTGGTCTTAGGGTTATTTCCACAACCATCCACACAGACAACCGCCGTTGCAACCACGCTTGTGGATCAAATCAGCGCGGGACAGGATTTATATTCCGTCAACTGTGCAGAGTGTCACGGCGCCGATGGCACGGTCACGCAGATCACCGGCGTGCAAGGCTTAGAAGGAAAGTTGATTCCCGCCATCCACAGCACCGATGTCTTATACACTTTGGACGATGCGGCATTGGCCCAGGTCATTGCTTATGGTCGTCCCGAAGCAGGCATGACGCCATTCGGCAAAGCATATGGCGGTCAGCTTTCGACAAGCGACATTGATAATATCGTGACCTTCATGCGCTATTCGTGGGA
Source organism: uncultured Chloroflexia bacterium (assembly GCA_963783295.1). GTDB lineage: Bacteria > Chloroflexota > Anaerolineae > Anaerolineales > Villigracilaceae > Fen-1038. The sequence goes on from CAWAMX010000011.1 coordinate 84,189, forward strand.
CGACCGTTTTGTGGCGCCAGTGCTCAAACCGCTCTTCCCACCGCTGGCCTCTGGCGAAGTTCCGTCATACGATGTTCACATTCAGCCCATCATCAAACGATATTGTTTGTCCTGTCACAGCGCGGGCCAGACCAACAATAATTTCCTGATGGATTCGTATGTTGATATTCTGCACACTGGCGATCACAAAAGCAATGATGTGGTTGCAGACAATGCAAGCAGTTATCTGTTGCGAGTCGTCCAGGGATATCCTATTCCCGATCCAAATAACCCAGCTCAAACTCTGATTCGCGCCATGCCACCGAACGGGCATCTCTCGCCGGATATTATTGTTGTGTTTACGCGTTGGATCATGAACGGGATGCCGCAAACCGCGGCTGACGCCGCAAAGCTTTCAGCCGCACCAACACCGGGAGCGGCTTCCGTTGGAACGCCTGCGATGACGCCAACGCCTTGATCCGTTAATCATCTGAGTCAAAAAGGTCATCTCATTAAAATTGAGATGACCTTTTTATATTCTGATTATTTTACCAAACCGCAGCGTAAAGCCCTGGCATTTATGCGTAGAGATATAAGGTACGCTACCGCGAAGCGGTAGAATTAATGGAACAATTGTGCTTTAATATTGAACGTGGTAGAAATATCATTTGCGCTTGGGCTATATCGCATAGGTTCTAATCCTTAGAAGCTCCAGGCTTTAGACGTGGGAGTAGTCACATATGCTTGATGATCGCGTCGCCGAACTCGGAGCACTTGACTTCGGTGGCATGGTCCAGCAAGCGGGCAAAGTCATAGGTCACCGTGCGAGCATTGATGGCGCCTTCCATGCCTTTGACGATCAAGTCCGCGGCTTCGATCCAACCCATGTAACGCAACATCATTTCGCCGGAGAGAATCACCGAGCCGGGGTTGACTTTATCGAGGTCGGCATATTTCGGCGCAGTGCCATGCGTCGCTTCAAAGATGGCATGACCCGTGATGTAATTGATGTTTGCACCCGGGGCGATTCCAATGCCGCCAACTTGCGCAGCCAACGCGTCCGAAAGATAATCCCCGTTGAGATTCATCGTGGCGATCACATCGTAATCCTTTGGACGAATGAGCACGAATTGAAGCGTCACATCGGCGATTGAATCCTTTAACATTAACTTGATTTTCCACTTGCCATCGCCGTGAGTCGGCCACAACTTCAATGCTTCTTCGACTTCCTTCTTGATGCCGTTCTGCTGTTCGGGCGACATCATAACGAAACCGGGGTCAATCATCATGGCATTTTCTTCAACGGATAGATTTGGATTCTTTTCCTTGTTGCCGAGGATCCATGATTCGCGTTCGGTCACTACCTCATTGCGGAAATCGCGTTTGCCAACCGCATACGCCCAATCTTTGAACGCGCCTTCCGTGAATTTCATGATGTTTCCTTTATGAACAAAGTTCACGCTCTTGCGTTTGTTGTCCAAAGCCCATCGGATCGCGGCGCGCGCCAGACGTTCGGTGCCTTCCACGGAAACAGGCTTGAGACCGATGCCCGATGTTTCAGGGAAACGCATCTTGGCATATTCCTTTGGAAAAACATCTTTGAACAATTGCTTGAACTTTTTATTATCCTCCGTGCCATTCGCAAACTCGATACCCGTATAAATGTCCTCCGTGTTCTCGCGGAAGATAACCATATCCACATATTCAGGATGTTTAACGGGAGAAGGCACGCCGGTGTAATAACGCACCGGCCGCTGACAAACATACAGGTCGAGTAGTTTGCGAAGTGCAACATTCAATGAACGGATGCCACCTCCAATCGGAGTCGTGAGCGGGCCTTTGATCCCTACGATAAATTCTTTGAACGCCTCAGTCGTCTCATCCGGAAGCCATGAATTAAATTGCTTGAATGACTTCTCACCCGCGTAAACTTCCATCCAATGGATTTTGCGTTTGCCTTGATAAGCCTTCTCAACCGCCGCGTCGAACACGCGCACCGAGGCGCGCCAAATATCGCGGCCTGTGCCATCGCCTTCCACGAACGGGATGATGGGATGATCGGGAACCTGTAATTTTCCATCCTTGACTGAAATCTTTGTCCCGCCCGCAGGAACCTTAACGTTTATATATGCCATCGGTTTCTCCTTGCTTAGATAATTGTGCGAATTATATCATCCGCGCTTTTCGCGCTTCCAGTGACGATTGTCCTTGTTCGATGCGCTTGAGCTTTGCCCTTGACAGAATCCCTCGCCTGCATAAAATCATCCCGAAATGAGAAAACGCTTCCTGCATGACCTGTTGGGGGGGCCCGTTAAATTGAATTTTTCTTTTCCCTTTTGGAGAGTCGCTTTTAGCGGCTCTTTTTTTTATCTGTTGTGCGAGAATAAGATATGCTAAAACTTCCCGGCCTGATTGACCCTCATGTTCATTTCCGCGAACCCGGACAAACCCATAAAGAAGATTGGGACAGCGGCACCTCCGCCGCACTGGCTGGCGGATTCACGATGGTATTAGCCATGCCGAATACCAGGCCGCCCATCTTTGATGCTGAGAACTCTTAAACTTGCATTGAACGCGGCTAAACAAAAAGCGCGTTGTGATTACGCCCAATATCTCGGCGCGGGACCGGATAATGCAGAGATTGTTCCATTGTTGGTGCACAAAGCCGCTGGATTGAAAATGTATCTTGACTCAACGTTCGGCGAGTTGCGTCTCGATGATATGACTTTATGGCAACCGCATTTTGAAAAATATCCGAAACAATATCCAATCGTCGCACATTCTGAAAGCCGAAGTATGGCTGCCGCGATTTTATTCGCCGCGATCTATGATCGTCCCGTTCACATCGCACATGTTTCATTGAAAGAGGAGATCCTGCTCATCAAAGCCGCGAAGGAAAAAGGAATCAAAGTGACGTGCGAAGTCACGCCGCATCACTTATTCTTATCAAAGGATGATATTCCCGCCATTTCTCATGGACATCCCGGTCGCGGTGAAGTAAGACCAAGGCTTGCAACTCAAGAAGATGTTGATGCATTATGGCAAAACATGGATGTGATTGATTGCTTCGCCACTGATCACGCGCCGCATACATTGGAAGAAAAAGATTTAGAGAATCCTCCACCCGGATTTCCAGGCTTGGAAACTTCGTTGCCATTATTGTTGACTGCTGGTCATGATGGGCGACACCGTACTCGAAGAGTATTGAAAATCGAAGATATTGTTGCTAAGATGTATACGAATCCATCTAAGATATTTAGCTTACCAGAACAACCCGAAACATGGATTGAAGTGGATGAGAATGCCGAATATGAAATCAAAGCCGAGAATCAATTCACGCGCTGCGGCTGGACTTCATTCGAGGACTGGAAGGTTAAGGGACGCGTGACGCGCGTCGTTTTGCGCGGACGCGAAGCCTTCAAGGATGGCAAGGTCTTGGCGGAAAAAGGTTTTGGGAAGAATGTAAGAATGAAGGAATGAGCTATGAAAAAACTATCTTTGCTAATTTTGCTCATGGCTTTGTTTTTGAATGCTTGTGCGCCAAAAGCTATTGCTATCCCGCCGAGAGTAACGCCGCAGCCTGAAAATACGCCAACGGCAACTGTTGCGCCAATTGCGACAGAACAAATTGCCTATGAAAACTATGGGGTTATGCAAACATCGCTTGAAATCGTTCGAGACGGAAAAACGTATGAGATGTTTTTAGGTTATATTCCAGATAAGTTGTTTCTCAATGGTGCCCCTACACAAGAATTGCCTACAAAATACTCAGCAAATTCATGGATAGGTCTCGCAACAATTGAATGGGTTGGCGATATTGATCTTGATGGCGAGACAGAATATATAGTTGAAATTCTATATTGCGGTACAAGCTGTTCAAGCCGCGTAGAAGTCATTCACTACGATCCAACCAAAGATGAATATCGAGCCTTTGCCAGCTTAGATATTGCTAGTAACAATCCAGATGAGTATAGTGATCTTGATGGAGATGGAAATCCAGAAATCGTTACTAAGGATTTCGACTACAATTTGAATGTTGGGGGATGTGGAATGTGTATGGCGGTTTCACCAATTAAGATTTACCACTATGATGGAAATCAAAAAAAGTTTATTGATGTAACCAGCCAATTTCCAAAGTTGGTGCAGAATGATGCAGATACTTCTTTGAAAAGTATAAAGGAGCATTACGAAGAAAATGCTGATGATTTAATGCTAGCTTCGTATTTATATGACATGTATATCTTAGGTAAACAACAAGAAGGCATCACAACCTTCAGCCGGGTTTGTTTGCAATACGTGAAACCAACTATAGAAAATCCTAATTGGACATGTGATAAGTATTTATCAGAGGTTGAGAAGGTTTTGTTAGAAATGAAAATTGGAAGCTAGTAGATGCATATCAAACGGCAAAAATTTCATCCGGCGCGTAAAGCGAGCAGGAAAATATCAACGCGTGAACCCAAGTGATTAAACGGGATTCATTATCAGCCAGCAATAAAATCCCGATCAACAATGTCATTGCGAGGCGCGCAGCGCCGTGGCAATTTCAAGTCACCATCAAACATAAGATTGCCACGCTCCCTTCGTTCGCTCGCAATGACAGAAAACAAAAAGGAGACTAACTTATGCCCACTCAATCTTCATCCCCGCACCTACCGTTCGGCGAAAACAAGAACGCCGATTGGTATGGCAAGGACATTCTGTCCGTCAAGCAGTTCATGCGTGGCGACCTCGAATACGTCTTCGGCGTGGCGCACGAGATGCGCGGCATGGTCGAGCGCATCGGTACATTTGATCTGCTCAAAGGAAAAATCCTCGCCAATCTTTTTTATGAACCGTCCACGCGCACCTCGTCGTCGTTCACCGCCGCGATGGAACGACTCGGCGGCTCGGTCATCCCGATTAACGAAGTGAAGTATTCGTCGGTGTCGAAAGGCGAGAGCCTGCCCGATACCGTCCGCACGCTCGAATGTTATGCGGATGTAATCGTGCTTCGTCATCCCGAAACCGGCTCGGCGGCGATTGCTGCGAAAGCGGCGAAGAAGCCGATCATCAACGCGGGTGACGGCGTGGGTGAACATCCGACGCAGGCTTTACTCGATACGTTTACCATCCAGGAAGAGATCGGTCGGCTTGATAATCTCACCGTCACGATGCTCGGCGATTTGAAATATGGACGCACGGTGCATTCGCTCTCGCGCCTGCTTTCGAGTTTCAACAACATCAAATTGAATTATGTCTCGCCTGATATTTTGAAAATGCCAAAAGAAGTGATGGATGAAGTCGCCGAGAAAAAAGTTCCGCAAGCCGAATTCGGTTCGCTCGAAAAAGTTTTGCCTGCAACCGATGTGCTGTATGTGACGCGCGTTCAAAAGGAACGCTTCGAAGATCCCGCCGATTATGAAAAGGTTAAAGGCGCATACGTGATTGATCCGGCCATCATGAAGTCGGCAAAGAAGGATATGATCGTCATGCATCCGCTGCCACGTGTCGGCGAGATCAGCCCCGACTTCGATGACGATCCGCGTGCCGCGTACTTCCGCCAGATGGAATATGGTCTGTATGTGAGAATGGCGCTGCTGGCAATGGTGTTGGGCAAGGCGTAATGGAAACCTTTTTTTCTTTTTTAGAAAAACGCATCGACGATTCTTCCTCGCTTTTATGCGTTGGTCTCGACCCACACATTCCCGACCTTAAAGAATCATCTGCCGCTTCCGCCCTCGACTTCTGCTTGAATCTCGTTAAACAGACCGCGCCATATGCCGCGGCTTTTAAACCCAACGCGGCATTCTTTGAAGTCTTCGGCGCGGACGGCTGGACAGCGCTCAAGCAAGTCATTGAATCGATTCAAGAAGAATCGAACTCGGCTCGGCTCAAAGATACCCATCATCCTCGATGCCAAGCGCGGCGACATTGCCTCCACTGCTGAAGCCTATGCTAAATCTTCTTTTGAGAATCTCGGAGTGGATTGCATCACGTTGAGTCCATATCTCGGAAAAGATTCCATTGAGCCATTTATCAAGGATCAAGAAAAAGGAATTTTCCTTTTATGCAAAACATCAAATCCCGGTTCAGGCGATTTGCAGGATTTGGTTCTTGAATCTGGCGATCCGTTATCCATTCATGTTGCAAAGCTCGCTCAACAATGGAATACCAAAAACAACATTGGTCTGGTTGTTGGCGCAACACATATTGATGCAATGAAACGCGTTAGAGAAGTTGCGCCGGATTTGTGGTTCCTCGTTCCCGGCATTGGGACTCAAGGTGGCGATTTGGAATCTGCGATGAAGGCCGGACTACGAAAAGATGGAAAAGGAATGTTGATCAATGTCTCACGCGGAATTTCTCGAAGCGATGATCCGCGTAAAGCAGCGGTAGAATTACGCGATCAAATTGTGAACGTTCAACTCCAAATGAGGCATTAGATTATTGGTGTGTAAATGCATAAACTTCTTATCCTATCCAGACAGGCTGAGGAATATCGGCACTTGCTTGAGTTAGCCAAGTTGCCAGAAATTCAGATTTTCTCTGTAACCGACGTTGACAAAGCCCAGGCATTAGATTTAGATTTTGAAATCGTGTTTGGCGAGCCGCGGCTGATGCGCGACCTGCTTACAAGCTTGCCGCTCTTACGTTGGGTGCAATCCATATTTGCAGGCGTTGAACTTTTGCTCGATCCATCGCTTCGCCGCGATTATATGTTGACCAATGCGCGCAATGTATTCGGTGGCTTGATGTCTGAGTATGTGTTCGGGTATTTGCTGAATCATGAAAGACGAATCCTTGAGCGCTATCAAGCCCAGCAGGAGCATCGTTGGGATGGAAGCGATACTGGTATGTTGCGCGGAAAAACAATTGGACTGCTGGGCGTGGGCTCCATCGGCGCGCATCTGGCGCGGACTTCAAAATTTTTTGAGATGACCGTGCGCGGCTATACGCGTTCGAGCGAGTCATGCCCCGAGGTTGATCTTTATTTTCACGGCGACCGCTTGCTGGATTTTGCTAAGGGGTTGGATTATCTCGTCAGCGTTTTACCCAACACATCCGCGACACGTCACGTTGTGGATGCCGCGCTACTCGAGGCGTTGCCGCCGCACGCGATTTTTGTCAACGTGGGACGCGGGAGTGCGCTGGATGAATCGGCTTTGATCCGCGCGTTGGAAACAAAGAAGATCGCCGCAGCTGTGCTGGATGTCTTTGAACAGGAACCGCTTCCCAAGGAACATCCGTTTTGGAATACACCTAATTTATTGATAACATTTCACACGTCCGCGCCGAGCTTGCCCGAGGATATAACAAAACTATTTATTGAGAATTACCATCGCTATTTGGATAGCAAAGAATTAATGTATCGCGTTGACTTCGTACGCGGATACTGAAAGAGAAACCTATGACTGAAACTAATCCTTTCCCCACCGCGCTTGCGAATGGATTGCTCGAAGCGGGCTGCATCAAGTTTGGCGAGTTCACGCTAAAATCGGGATTGCAGTCGCCGATCTACATTGACCTGCGACAAATCATCACTTATCCCAAACTGCTTGAACAAATCGGCGCGGCATATTTGCCATTGCTGAAAGATTTAAAGTTTGACCGAATCGCCGGTTTACCTTATGCTGCGATCCCGATTGCGACAGTGATCTCCCTGCAGGGAAATTATCCAATGATCTATCCGCGCAAGGAAGCCAAGACGTATGGCACAAAAGCCGAGATCGAAGGCGAGTATCACACGGGCGAAACGGTTGTTATCATTGACGATCTCGCCACTACAGGCGGAAGCAAATTCGAAGCGATTGAAAAATTGACCGGCGTGGGATTGATTGTAAAAGATGTGGTTGTATTGATTGACCGTCAATCCGGCGCAAAGGAATTTTTGGAGCAAGCAGGTTTTAATCTTCATGCAGTGCTGACCATCACTCAATTGCTGGATTGTTGGGAACAGACAGAAAAAGTGGACAAGAATAAAATTGAGGAAACGAGGAATTTTTTGAAGAGCAATTAAAATGCTATCATCCGAACGAAATCGTCAATGTCTCGATGCAATGAGATTAGTTGAGAATATATCAAGCTCACTAAAGACGATATCGTGGATTTGGGGCGGATTTACTACAGATATTTATGTTGGTCAAATTTTAAGAGAACATGATGATCTAGATTATCTCACTTTAAATTTAAATCAATTGAAGTCAATGTTTGAAGAAGGCTTTTCAAATCTTGGCTGGCAAAGCGAAAATCTATCCAATGGCGATTTGAAGCTTAAGAAAGATAATCTCAAAGTGCATCTTGGAAATGTTGTATCGGACAACGAGCTTGCAAAATGGACGCATAACGGCGAGAAAGGTTCTCTGCTATTTCCGGCTCTGTGGCTAACTCCAGATACAATCGAATTCCTTGGAACGGAATTACATGTTATCGCACCTGAATTACAATATGTCTTAAAAAAACACTCCGAATTATTAAATCCCGATTGGCTCATCCGAGAGAAAGATATTATTGAAAGAAAGTATTTGCAAGATATACTTCTTAAAAGGAATATAGATGTTGGCTCATTATGTAAGTTGATTATCAGTATTTAACCAAGTGATCCGGAGATAAAATGAATGAACTTATCTTCACAGCAACCATTCAAAATGTAGGCAGCGCATTAGTTAAAAATAATAACAGGAATATTTTTATGAGTTGGAAAACCCTAGACGAACAGCAATCCGATCTTGCCGCGTTTGGAAAAGAACGCCTGCACAACAAAGTCGCTTATCTTGCTACGATCCGCAAAGATGGCTCGCCGCGCGTCCATCCTTTCACACCGATTATCGGTGAGGGTCACTTCTTTGTTTTCATGGAACCTACCTCGCCAAAAGGGCATGACCTTCGCCGCGATGGACGATTTGCCGTTCATTGCTCGGTGTCGGACACCAGCGGCGAGAGCGGCGAGTTCTTTGTTTCAGGCAAAGCAAAATTCATCGATGAGCCAGAGTTACGCGCATTGGCGATTAAGATTGCTCCGTATCAGCCTGCGGAACGATACATCCTTTTTGAATTCGAGCCAGAAAACGTTGTGAAGACGGAATATAAAGCCGGAGAACCTATTCGTCAGCATTGGAAAATTAATGAGTAGAGGAATTTGCAATGACTAAAAAATCATTTATAGCTACGATTCAAAACGCGGGCGGAGGCGGCGCGTTCGTGGAAATCCCTTTCGATGTGGAAAAAGAATTTGGCTCGAAGCGTCCCAAGGTCAAGGCCATGATCGAAGGAGCTTCCTATCGCGGCACGTTGGTTCGGATGGGCAGCGAACATCACATGCTCCTCATCTTAAAGGAATCCGCGAACAGATTGGCAAGACATTTGGAGATGAAATCAAAGTGGTCGTCGAGCTGGACGGGGACCCGCGCATCATCGAAATCCCAACAGACTTGTCCAAAGAATTCAAGAAAGATAAACAAGCCAAAGCGATCTTCGATAAACTTTCGTACACACATCGAAGAGAATATGTGAAATGGATCGAAGAAGCCAAGCGGGCCGAGACACGCCAGACCCGAATCCTCAAAACGATTGAGATGTTAAGAAAAAGGGCAGTAAACTTGTGGAACATCCTTGTTATCAAAATTCTTGATATTGAAGAAACCAAAAGATAACTACAAAGGTCACAAAGAAAAACTTGGTGCTCTTTGTGTCTTTGTGGTGAGGAGAAATCATGCACTCTAGGCGCGCACTACTTTACATGCCCGGTGATGATTGGAAGAAGATCACCAAAGCCATCACGCTCGGTGTGGACTGCATCTGCATGGATATGGAAGACGGTGTGGCGGTCAATAAAAAGGCCGAAGCACGCGGCACCATCGCAAAGGCTTTGCGCGAATTGGATTTCGGCAAAAGTGAAAAGCTGGCTCGCATCAATGCAGTCGGTTCGGGGATGGAGAAGGAAGATATCGAAGCCGTCCTGCCGTATCGTCCCGATGGAATTGTGATTCCGAAAATGGAATCACTTGAACAAATTCGGTGGGCGCATGAGATCATCGAAGCTGCGGAGTTGAAGAACGGCTGGCCGATGAATTCAATTCGTGTGGTGGTCGATGTGGAAACTGCCAAAGGAATCCTGAATCTTAAAGAAATCGCCTCGCATCCGCGCCTCGATGCGTTGATCTTTGGCGGCGAAGATTTCGCGGCCTCGGTCGGTGCGACGCGCACGAGGGACGCGGTTGAACTACTTTATGCGCGGCAGGCCATGGTCACGGCGGCAGCGGCGTTTGGATTGCAGGCGATTGACATCGTCGCGATCGATTTCAAGGATATCGAAGCGTTGAGGAAAGAATCTGAGTTCGGCGCACAATTGGGATTCACGGGCAAGCAGATCATTCATCCCGCGCAGGTCGAACCGGTGCAAGCCGCGTTCACGCCGAATGATGAAGCCATCGCCCACGCCGAACGAATCGTTGAAACGTTCGAAGCGAGTCAAAAAGAAGGCAAGGGTGCATACGCGTTGGACGGAAAAATGATTGATATGCCGCTTTTGAAGAATGCACAAAAAGTTTTAGATAGAGCCAGAGCCGCGGGAAAGGTTTAGGATTCTTTTGCTTTCAATCTTACTGGGACTTACATCAGCAATCACTTGGGGTGCGGGCGATTTCACTGGCGGGCTGGCCGCGCGCAAAACCGGCGCCTATCGGGCCGTGTTCTATGGCGAATTTTTTGGACTCGTGCTTTTGTTCGCGGTGGTCTTTGCAAGTCCACAATCGATGCCGGACCTCAAGTCAATTCTATTATCTATCGCGGCTGGCGCACTTGGCACCACCGGCCTGTTGTTGTTGTATAGCGCCATGGCGCAGGGCAAGATGAGCATTGCCGGGCCAGTTTCAGCGTTGCTGGCTGCGGCCTTACCGGTGATCGTTGGGATGTTCACTGAGGGATTTCCCGGCTATCTCACTTTATTAGGATTTGCATTCGCGCTTGCTGCCATCTGGTTGGTCTCGCAAAGTGAAGATGGCGTCAAGGATATCTTCACGCATCTTTCGGACCTGCGCCTGCCTCTGATTGCCGGAGTCGGCTTTGGCTTATACTTTATCCTGATGAACGCCGCTACACGCGAGGCGACTTTGTGGCCCATGGTTTATTCGCGCGGTGCCGGATTGCTGGCGATGGCTTTGTTCATCCTCGTGCGTCGCGATTCATTTGCCACCGTCCGCGCGGCGTGGCCGGTCATGATTCTGAATGGCATTCTCGACGTGGGTGGGAACTTCTTTTACGTTCTGGCGGGACAAGCCGGTCGGCTCGATATTTCAGCCGTGCTTAGCTCATTATTCCCCGGTTCGACGGTTATACTAGCTTGGATCATTTTGAAGGAACGCTTAACGCGCACACAATGGCTGGGCATTTTATGCGCGTTGATCGCGATTATTCTTTTCACTATTTGAGGAGGCACACATGATCGAAGTCCGGCCCGTCCAAACCAAGCAAGAACGAAACATCTTCATTACTTTTCCATGGCGATTTTATAAACATGATCCATTGTGGATTCCGCCGATCTTATCGGAGCGCGAAAAGAATATGGATCCGGAGCGCGGATTATTTTTCAAAGGCGGAGGCATCGCCGATCTTTATATCGCCTGGAGAGATGGCAAACCGGTCGGAACGATTTGTTGCGCGCAGGAAAAAGATGCGAAGGAAAACATGTTTGGCTTCTTCGAATGTCTTGACGATTACGCCATCGCCGAGGCCTTATTCAAACAAGCCGAGGCATGGGCGCGCGAACATCATCTTACTTCGATCATCGGCACGTACAATTTGGATCGTGAAGACTGCCGCGGAATTCTGATCGAAGGACGCGACCGTCCGGCGCCATTGCTGTGCGGTTACAACCCGCCGTATTACGCAGGCTTCTTTGAACGCTATGGTTTTGGATTGGAACACGATGATGGCCTGGCTTATGCAGTTGATCTCGATTTGAATAACCCGAAGATCCAACGATTATCGCGTCTTGCGGAACGCGTCCGCCAGCGGAAAAATTTCAAAATACGCGGTGCAAATATGAACGATGTGGAAAATGAGATTGATCGCATCTGGGATTTGCAAAACCGCGCGCTGGCTCATTTGCCGGGATTCATGCCTTATCCACGCGAGGCAATTGAGACGATGATTCTACCGCTGAAGGAAATGGCTGATCCTGAATTGGTATTATTCGCAGAAATTGACGGCAAAGCCATTGGCTGGTTCCCTGCCATGCCAAACTTCAATGAAATTTTGATTCATATTAACGGTCTGCGTTATCCTTGGGATTATCTACCGGCTTTATATTACCAGCGCAAGAAAATCGAATCAATTGCGATCAAGAGCGTGGCGGTCCCGCCCGAATACTGGGACACCGGCGTCGCGGTCTTGCTATTCGATGAAATGGTCAAGCGCGCAGTTGCCAAGGGATACAAATGGGCAGATCTTTCCATGACCGGCGAAGATAATCCTGACACCTGGGACTTGGCGCATCACATGGGTGCAAAGATTTACAAACGCTATCGATTCTATAAGAAGGAAGTGAAGTAATTTATGAGCAAGAAAACATTCACGCTGACGGCGCGCATCAGCACGGATAATCCTCAGACGGTCAAGCCCGTCTTGGAAGAGCTAGTATCCAAAGAGTCAATCAGAGCCACAGAGGAAGGATTTTTGGTAAATGCAACTATGCAAGGAGAATCTGCGCGCGAGTTAAATAAAACCTTGCTGTCTGCCTTGCGACGGGTCGAGCGGAAAACCCGCCTGCGCGCGGAATGGAAGTCAGGCAACACAACGGAGCGTTTCTTCGACTATGTGCCAAAGGGAATCCAAAAAGCCTGATGCAATAATATGTGAGGCTTAGTGTCTCCAGTAATTCGTGAAGCGTCCGTGACAGATGCTAGCGCTGTGAAAGCATGTGTCGTCGCGGCGTTTGAGATATACACAGAGCGGATTGGCAAGCCGCCCGGTCCAATGTTGCTGGATTTTCCAGCCGAGATTGAGGCTAGACATGTTTGGTTAGCCGAGTCAAGCGGGCAAGTGATCGGTGTACTCGTGCAATACGAAACACAACAGGGATTTTATATCGACACCGTCGCGGTAGATCCTGATCATCAAGGAACGGGTGTTGGTAAAGGGCTACTTCAGTTTGCCGAGCAGGAAGCTATTAGACGCGGTTATGGCTCAATTTATCTATGCACCAACGTCAAGATGACCGAGAATCAAACATTCTATCCTCGAATTGGCTATATCGAATATGAGCGCAAGTTTGATGGGGGCTATGATCGAATTTTCTATCGCAAGCAGTTGGTCAATAAATGACAGCGTGCTATACTTAACACAATCAATCTTTTCGAAACGGATTCGAAATGAAAGCAGCAGTCATGTTTCAAAAAGGCGAAAAACCGCAATACACAGATTTTCCCGAACCAATCGTTCAGGGAGACAATGAGCTATTAATTTCTGTGAAAGCAGCAGCTATTAAGCTCGTGGATAGATCAAGGGCAAGCGGAAAACATTATTCAACAAAAAACGATATCAGCCAGGCAAAAATAATTGGAGGTGATGGTGTAGGCTTATTGGAAGATGGTACCCGAGTATATGCTATAGGTGTCAGCGGTATGATAGCTGAAAAAGCAGTGATCGATAAAAGCTTGATGGTACCTTTACCAGCAGGCATTGATAATGTTAGTGCAGCAGCTTTGCCTAATGCTGTAATTGGCTCTGCCATGGGACTTCGCTTCAGGGCAGGTATGAAGCCAGGCGAAACAGTTTTGATAAATGGTGCTACAGGATTTACCGGTAAAATAGCTGTTCAGATTGCGAAGCATTACGGGGCTCAAAGAATAATGGTAACGGGAAGGAACAAACAATCGTTGCAATCACTGTTAACGCTGGGCGCGGATGAAATCGTTTCTATTAAACAAAATGACGAAGCATTTGTTGCACAAATAAAAAAGATACATAGTAATACGCCGATTGATGTCATTATAGATTATTTATGGGGACACACCGCGGAACTGATCCTATCGGCTTTGCAAGGCGGGGGTTCATTCACCCATAAAACACGGTTTGTATCCATAGGCTCAGTTACTGGTGACATCATTCAACTGTCAGCCGAGAACCTGCGAAGCGTTGACCTTCAGTTATCTGGTTCCGGTTTGGGTAGTTGGACAAAAGATCAAATGCAGAAATTGTTCGGTGAAATTCTTCCCGAGATGTTTCAACTGGCAGCAAACAAGAAATTAGAAGTTGATGCCACAAGTGTAAGTTTAAAAGATATTGAAAGATTGTGGGATATCGATATGCCGGGCGGCAAAAGACTGGTGGTGATAATCTAAAACAATATACCGCCTCTGCGCTGTGCTTCTACCTATTCTCAATTTTCTAACACTTTTCTTATCTCCCAGTGCTTGACAATTACATCACTCACGTATAAAGTTAAGACTTCTTAAATAAAAAGAAGGCTTAACTATGACCAAACCCGATCCATTCTCTAAAAGCGTACACGATTTCATGGATGTTTTCATGCAACGATCCATGCACGGCTGGAGTCATTTCGTCAAATCCACCGGTCTTTCGATGCAGCAGTTCAGCATTCTGATGCAGCTGCATTATCGAAGTCATTGCGGCATCTCGGATATCAGCGAACGCTTCGAGATCACCAACGCGGCCGCCAGTCAGCTCGCGGATAAACTCGTCCAAAGCGGATTGATCGAACGCGCCGAGAGTCCCGAAGACCGCCGCGCCAAATTATTGACGTTGAGCGTCAAAGGTAAAAATCTGATTGAACGCGGCGTCGAAGAACGGTATCGTTGGATGGATACACTCGCGGTCGAGATGAATGAGCAGGATCAAAAGAAGGTCACGAGCGCGCTCATTATCCTCACCGAAGCGGCGCGCAAGCTCGAACAGACATAGCAGATGTCATTGCGAGGAGCGTTCTTTGAGACGCGGCAATCTACATTTAGGAGGAGATTGCTTCGCTCGCAATGACATTTCAAACTAATTCGCAATTAGTGCACATTCAAACCATATAACTTTATCCTTTATCTCTTTACATCGAAAGGAACTTTATGCAAGCAACCATGTCTCGACCTATTTCCCGCAGTAGTGACAAGCGCCCCGGCGCCAGCTCAATGGGACGAGCCTTTAAATATCTCTCCCATGCCAAACGTCAAGCTCTACTGCCATACCTTTTTCTGGTCATTGCCACGCTGGCCCAACTAGCTATACCGGCGCTGATCGCCAGCATTATCAACGCGGTCACCAGCGGCTACATTGCCACGCAGGTTTTGCAGGCGCTGAATCAAGTCCCGCAACAATTCATGAGCACTGCTTTACCCAACATTTTATCGGCACTCAATTATCCGGCAGCTTGGACGAAGGATCAGCTCGTCGCTCAACTTAACGCGAACCTCGCTAATGCGCCTCAAGCATTGATCTGGTCCGTTGTTGCCATTTGCATCTTTGCCGCATTCCGCGGCGTCTTCGCTTTTTTGCAAGCTTTCTGGGCAGAAAAGAACTCGCAATCCGTGGCTTACGATCTGCGCAATGATTTGTATTCAAAGATTCAAAAGTTGTCGTTTTCGTATCATGATCAGAACCAGACCGGTCAGTTAATGATCCGCGCTACGGATGATATAGAAAAGTTGCGTCTGTTTATCGGCCAGGGTTTATTGCAATTGGTTGGCGCAATCATTTTGTTGACGGGCACAATCATCATCCTGTTCTCCACCAATGTTCCGCTGGCTTGGACAGCGATGCCCATCCTGCCGCTGGCGCTGGTCTTGTTCTTTATTTTTGGCACTGCCGCCCAGCCGCTCTTCAGGAAAGTGCAAATTAAACTTTCAACGTTGAACACCATCCTACAGGAAAATTTGGCGGGCATTAAAGTCATTCAAGCCTTTACGCGCGAGAGACAGGAACAAGCAAAGTTCCGCACCGCCGCCGATAACCTGATGAACCAATCCATCTCGGTCTCAAAGTTATTCACCTTCCTATTCCCAATGATCTTCCTGATCGCCAACCTTGGCCAAGCTGCCATCCTATACGTAGGCGGCAAACAGATTATCGCTGGTGTATTGACGCTCGGTGATTGGCAGGAATTTTCGCTATACCTGATCTATCTATTCTTCCCGGTTGCGCAGCTTGGATTCATTATCACGCAGTTCGGTCAAGCCGCCGCATCGGCGGATCGCATCTTCGAAATTCTGGATGCCAAATCTGACATCGTGGATAAGCCCAACGCAATTGAATTGCCTTCGGTCAAAGGCGAAGTCAAATTCGAGAACGTCACCTTCCGCTATTTTCACGGAGGCGACCCAGTCTTAAGCGAGGTGACCTTCGAGGCGAAACCCGGCGAACGGATTGCATTGCTCGGCGCGACCGGTTCCGGTAAAAGCACCATCATCAATTTATTGCCACGCTTCTATGATCCCACTGAAGGAAGGATCACGGTGGATGGTCACGATTTGCGCGACATCAAGATCGAATCCCTGCGCAAGCAGATTGGCATTGTGTTACAGGAAACCACGTTGTTCAGTGGAACCGTCAGTGAGAACATCGCCTTTGGGCGCTCGGATGCTAGCGAGGAAGATATCATCGCCGCGGCAAAAGCCGCCCAGGCGCATGACTTCATCATGTCCTTCCCTGAAGGTTACAACACACACGTCGGCGAGCGCGGCACCACTTTGAGTGGTGGACAAAAGCAACGCGTGGCGATTGCGCGCGCCTTGTTACTCGACCCGCGTATCTTAATCCTCGACAACTCAACTTCCAGTGTGGACCTCACCACTGAATCGTTGATCCAAGCCGCGCTCGATAAGCTGATGGAGAACCGCACATCCTTCGTGATCGCGCAGCGCATCAGCACCGTGATGAGCGCCGACAAAATCCTCGTGCTGGATAAAGGCAAAGTCGTCGCCCAAGGCAAGCACGCTGACTTAATGGAAAATGAACCGATCTATGCGGAAATTTATAATTCACAATTATTGGCATATGAACACGAACACGGATATATGCCGGAGGAGATTTAACCTATGATGGGTGGTCCCGGCCGTTTCGGCAACATGCTTAATCAGGAAACCCTCAAGCCGCGCAGGTTGAGCGAAACACTCTCGCGGTTGGTCGGCTACTTTGGAAGATTCGGATTCGCTGCTTTTCTTGCGATTCTATTTGTGGCAATTTCAACGTGGACTCAAGTTACCGTTCCCGAACTCACCGGTCAGGCTACGGATTGTTTCCTCGTCCCGCTTGGGGCGAATAGCGGCTTTGGATCTTTTTCAACTTCACTTAGCACACAAGCCCAAGCCTCGGCAGAGAGCTGTTGGATCGTTTCTGACCCAGCCAAACTCAGCGGCACGCAATGGATTATTGCCAGCGCCTATCGCATTGGCGGATTTATTTCACCGGCTCTGACTGCCATGCAGAATCCAGATCGCGTCGCAGGGCTAGTGCGTTTGATCCTGATCGTGACCGTGCTGTTTCTCATCGGCTCGGTGCTCAGCGGACTCACCTTCTTCACCATGTCGTGGTCGGGACAGCACGTTCTGCGCGCTCTGCGCGTGGACGTGTTCGAGAGGCTGCATCAGCTTTCGCTCAGTTACTATTCCGTGAACGAAGCGGGCGATCTGATGAGCCGCATTACCAACGACACTTCCGCAATTGAACAAGCCATTTCATTTGCATTGGTAAATGTCTTTAGCGGGATCTTGCTTTTGCTTTGGGTTGCGTATAACATGTTTACGCAAAACCTGCCATTTGCTTTGCTCTCGCTGGCAGTTTCGCCGATCATGTTCATCGCCACACTTTACTTCTCTGACCAAGCGCGTAAAGCTTACCGCAAAACCCGCAAGGAGATTGGCAACGTCAACGCCGAATTGCAGGAAAGCATCGCCGCGGTGCGCGAAGTGCAAGCCTTCAACCGTGTTGACGAAAATATCGAAAACTTCAAGGAAGTTAACGCCGCCAACCGCGATGCCAATGTCCGTGCAGTATCGTTCACCGCCGCGCTCTCACCGACGTTGGAAGCACTCGGTTATGTCGCGCTCGCTATCGTCACCGGCGTGGGCGGCTGGTATATGCTCAGTGGACAAACATTGCTAGGAACGGTTGTAACTTTCGGTTTGATCGTCACGTTCCTAGCTTATGTTCAACGCTTCAACCAACCCATTCAACAAATCGCGGTTTTGTGGGGCAATATTCAAAACGCCATTGCAGGAGCCGAGCGTATCTTTGGTCTGCTCGACGAAGTGCCGGCCGTGATCGACAAGCCTGGCGCAAAAGCTATGCCGCAGATCAAAGGCAAAGTGGAATTCGATCATGTTTCTCATGAATATGAGGATGGCGTGCCTGTGTTGAAAGATGTATCGTTCACTGCCGAACCCGGACAAACGATTGCAATCGTTGGACCGACTGGCGCAGGCAAGACTACCATTATCAATCTATTGCCGCGCTTCTATGATGTGACCAGCGGTTCGATCCGAATTGACGGTGTAGATGTGCGCGACGTAACTGCCGAATCTATTCGCAGACAAGTCGGCGTTGTGTTGCAGGATACGTTCCTATTCAGCACGACTGTGATGGAGAACGTGCGCTTCGGTCGTCCCGATGCCAGCGACGATGAAGTGATGGCTGCCATCAAACTGGCGCGCGCTGATATGTTCATCGAACGATTGCCACAGAAATATCAGACGATTTTGGGAGAACGCGGTTCGGGTCTTTCTCAGGGACAGCGGCAACTACTTTCGATTGCACGCGCAGCTTTGGCGGATCCCCGCATCTTAATCCTGGACGAAGCGACTTCCTCCGTTGATACGCGCACTGAGCGCCTCATCCAGAACGCCTTCGACATCCTGCTCAAAGGCCGCACCTCTATTGTTATTGCTCACCGCTTAAGCACCATTGTCAACGCCGATATGATCTTGGTTTTGAATGATGGTCAGATCATCGAACGTGGTAAGCATAATGAATTGATGGAGAAGCAAGGTTTCTATTACAACTTGTATATAAGTCAGTTCAAGAAACAGGAAGAAGTTAAAGAAGCCTCGTTCGCGGCAAAGTAACAGATTCTTATCTTGCCAAGATGCAGGACTGTACACGGTCCAGCACTTTCTTTTGAAAATAATCAGGAGCAATCAATGCGATTTCTATTCAAATTTTTTATAGGTTTGCATGTCTTTATATATCGTCTGACCGGCGGAAAGTTAGGCGGCAGCATGGGCAAGTTTAAAGTACTCATCCTCACCACCAAAGGACGCAAATCTGAAAAAAACCTTTCCAACCCTGTCGGATACTTTGAGCGGGACGGAAAATATATCATCGTAGCCTCAAACGGTGGCGCCGACAAGAATCCCTCCTGGTATTACAACATCAAAGGCAATCCCGATGATGTGACTATTCAGATAAATGAAAAAATAATGAAGGTGACACCGGAGATCGTTTTGGGTGAACAACGCAAACCAGTGTATGAATGGATTGCTTCCACCGCTCCCAATTTCGGCGATTACGAAAAAAAGACCACGCGAGAAATTCCGCTTGTTTTTTTGAAGCCATAATAAATTTCTATGATGGCGCGGCAAAGTAATTCAGAAAGGAACAGGACTATGGCAAATAAAAATCAAAGCAGTCTCACGGCGGCTGAGATCGCATATCTGCAAAGCCAACGCATGGCACGAATTGCAACTATTGGCTCCAATGGACAGCCACATGTAGTGCCCGTGGCATTTCGTTACAACCCCGAAACTGAGACCATCGATATCGGCGGCCATGATGGCTTTGCCAAACGCAAGAAATGGCGCGATGTGCAGGGCAATCCAAAAGTGGCTGTGGTGATCGATGATATCGTTTCCGTAAATCCGTGGAAGGTACGCGGCATTGAAATCCGCGGCGAGGCCGAAGTGCTAATGACGGGCGGACAGTCCATCGTTCCAGGATTTGACCCGGAAATGTTCCGCATTCGACCCAAACGAGTCATCAGTTGGGGAGTCAATCTGGAAACCCAAACTCCAGTTAAAAAATAAAATGAAAACTCTTATTCAATTTGAATGAGAGGCTTTTGTTAACATACTCGCTTGCCGTCATCTTGCTCACAACTCTGATTCTTTTCTATCACCAATTTATGGTATAAAGGCTCTGTAAGGGATTGTTTGGGGGAGACACTGTAAAAACCGTTTTCATGGAAATAAGCTTCATTCATTAAACAGTGATTCTGATTTGGTAATGATGGCTAACCTTTCAGCACATTTGGCTTTCCTTTATGGAGTGGATGAAATCCCGCAATTAATCACACGCGTGGAAAAACTTATCGCGGAGTATCGTGATCGAATTCCAGCACGGGAATACAGATTGACGGAACGGGATTCGATCCTGATCACGTATGGCGATCAGGTACAAGTCGGGGGTGAGAAGCCGTTACCAACCTTAAGCGTTTTTTGCAAACAACATCTGACAGGCATCATAAACGGTATCCACATTTTGCCATTTTATCCATCGAGTTCGGACGATGGGTTCTCAGTGGTGGATTATCGCAAGGTGGATTCGAGTTTAGGAAATTGGGAAGATATTTCTTCCATGCAGAATCATTTTCGCTTGATGTTCGACGGCGTGATCAATCATATCTCATCACAGAGCGAATGGTTCAAGGCGTTCTTACGCGATGACCCACATTACCGCGATTACTTTATTACCGTGAAAGGCTCGCCTGATCTTTCCCAAGTAATCCGTCCACGCACATTACCTTTGTTAACCGCATTCCAGGCTTTATCCGGCGAAAAGCATGTGTGGACCACCTTCAGTGAAGACCAGATTGATTTAAATTATAAAAACCCCGAAGTGTTACTTGAAATACTCGATGTTTTGCTTCTGTATGCAGAACGCGGCGCGACCTTCATCCGTCTCGACGCGATCGCTTATTTATGGAAAGAGATTGGCACGACCTGTATTAACTTGTCCCAGACCCACCGCATCATTCAATTCCTGCGCGCCGCTTTGAACGAAGTTGCTCCTCATGTTCACTTTATTACTGAAACCAATATGCCGCACCCTGATAACATTTCCTATTTTGGTGATGGAACGGACGAAGCCCAACTCGTCTACAACTTTGCCTTGCCGCCACTGATCTTGCATACCTTTCACACAGGCGATGCGCGCGTGCTTTCCAATTGGTCTAAAACATTGATACTACCTTCCAATAAAACAACCTTCTTCAACTTCCTGTCTTCCCATGATGGGATCGGATTAAATCCAGCGCATGGAATCCTATCGGATAAAGAAATTGATTCGCTGGTCAAAAAGACTCTCGAACACGGCGGATTGATTTCCCATAAAAACAACGCAGATGGCTCACAAAGTCCATATGAAATGAATATCAATTATTTTGATGCGCTTTCCAACCCGAATGAGAACGAGCCTTTGGAGTTACGGATTGATCGATTTATTGCCGCACAAGCTATTATGCTGTCACTCATTGGTGTACCAGGAATTTACTTTCACAGCTTGTTTGGCTCACGCGGATGGATTGAAGGCGTAAAACAAACTGGACACAACCGCACAATCAACCGCGAGAAATGCAATCTTGATGTATTACAAAACGAACTTGCCAATGAAAACTCATTGCGCTCAAAAGTCTTCAGGCGCTATCGACACTTGCTTTTGGTACGAGGCAGAACACCCGCATTTCATCCGCATGGCGCACAAAAAATATTGGATTATCATCCATCAGTGTTTGCCATTGAACGCATCTCGCCCGACGGAAAATCACATGCGGTATGTTTGCATAATGTCAGTATCAAGCCTGTCACTTTCCCGACAGGCTACAAATCGGCAGTGGACCTTCTTACGGATCAGCCTTTGCAGGGTTCAAGCATCATGCTCGAACCCTATCAAATTTTATGGATGATCCTATGACACCTTCTTCCCACAACATTGGTTTTATCTCAACCCGGTTTGCAGGAACGGATGGCGTTTCACTCGAAACGCAAAAATGGGCAACTGTATTGGAGCGCCTCGGTCACAAGTGTTTTTATCTTGCAGGACAATGTGATCGTCCCGCTGACCAGTCTCAGGTAGTGCCCGAGGCGTTTTATCGTCATCCCGAAATTGACAAGCTCAATCAACAGGCATACTCAAGCAGCTGGACGGTCACAAAGCAAGCACGCGAATCCCGTCCTGAGATGGCGGGATTACACAAGGATTTTTTCTCGATATATGTGCGCCCTCCGCACATGACGCGCCGCGTCAATGAATTGAAAGAATACTTTAAGGATGAACTATACAAATTTGCCGGTCGCTTTGATCTGGAAATTCTCATCATCGAAAATGCCGTGACGATTCCCCTCAACCTGCCGCTGGGTCTTGCCATCACAGAATTCATTGCCGAGACGGGTTATCCCGCCATCGCACATCACCATGATTTTCATTGGGAGCGCCAGCGTTTTCAAACCAATTGCGTAGGCGATTATCTCGCCACGGCCTTTCCGCCCAATCTGCCATCCATTCGACATGTAGTCATCAACTCGATCCAGGCCCAACAGATCGCTTCGCGTCACGGCTTGACCTCGCGCGTGATTCCGAATGTAATGGATTTCGACTCCCCGCCACCTGGTCCTGATACCTACGCCCAAACCGTGCGCGCGGATTTTGGCATCGGACAAGGCGAATACTTTTTCCTGCAACCCACGCGCGTCATTCAACGCAAAGGAATCGAACACGCCGTGGAGCTAGTCCGCCGTCTTGACCTGCCTGCCAAGCTCATCATCTCTCATGCTGCAGGCGATGAGGGCACAGATTACGAACATCACCTGCGAGAATACGCTCATCTGTTAGAGGTAACTGTACGTTTTGAATTTGATCAAGTGCAGGATGAACGCGGAACAACAAAAGATGGTAAAAAGATTTACACGCTGGGCGATGTGTATCCTCAGGCCGATCTTGTCACATATCCATCCAGTATTGAAGGATTTGGCAATGCCTTTTTGGAAGCCGTATATTATCGCCGCCCAATTCTGGTGAACAACTATTCGATTTACGAAGTAGATATCAAACCAAAAGGCTTTCGAACAGTTTGGTTCGACGGATACATCAGTACAGAAACATTGAAAAAAGTCCGAGAAGTTTTATTAAATCATTTGGAAGCGCAGGAATGGGCGGAGGAGAATTATCAATTGGCAAAACGATATTTTTCATTCACCGTTTTGGAACGCCGTTTGCAATCCATTCTTGCGGATTGTTTGGGACAACAAATTTGAACGTTGCCATTCTTCATTATTCCGTTCCGCCCATCGTCGGCGGCGTGGAAAGTGTCGTCGCCCATCACGCGCGGCTGATGTCCGCAGACGGCTATTCCGTCCGCTTGATCGCGGCGCGCGGTGAATCGTTGAGCGAACAGATTCCATTGACTGCCCTTCCGCTTGCGGGCTCACGCCACGCGCGCGTATTAGAAACGAAAAGACAATTGGATCGTGGTGAAATACCTGCCAAATTTGAGTCTTTACGCGATAAACTCGTTGAGCAATTACAAAACACCTTGTCCGGTGTGGATGTTTTGATCGCGCACAATGTTTGTTCGTTGAACAAGAACCTCGCACTTACCGCCGCACTTTATCAACTGCACATTTCCCAAAAACTACCGCGCTTGATCCTGTGGCATCACGACCTGGCATGGACAACACCCCGCTATCAACCTGAATTGCACGATGGCTATCCTTGGGATTTGTTGCGTCAAGATTGGGGCAATGTCACGCATGTGGTCGTATCAGCATTACGCCGCGCGGAATTAGCAGACTTAATGAAAATTGAGCCTGCTTTAATTCACGTCATCCCAAACGGCGTGGACGCGGCTCGCTTTTATAAACTTAAGTCACAAACCCAAAACCTACTAGAACAAACCCACTTGCTGGATGCGGCGCCCATTCTGCTTTCACCTGTCCGCGTCACATCGCGTAAGAACATTGAATTGGCATTACATGTTCTGGCTGAATTACGAAAGCAATTTCCAAATGCCGCGCTCATAGTTACAGGGCCACTGGGTCCGCATAACGCAAATAATCTCAAATACTTTGAGATGCTCTTAACTTTACGCGCCCTATTAGGCTTGCAAAGTTCGGTTCATTTCCTTGCTGAACTTGTGGATTCCTTTTTACCCGATGAAGTCATCGCGGATTTTTATCGGATTGCCGATGCGCTATTCTTCCCCAGCCGCGAAGAGGGTTTTGGCATTCCGTTGATTGAAGCCGCGTTCAGTCATTTACCTGCATTTTGCGCGGATATTCCTCCCCTGCGCGAGTTGGGATTGGATGACGTGACATTCTTTTTGCCCGCGGAAGACCCTGCAAAAATTGCTAAGCTGCTTGCGGAATATTTTCAATCATCATCAGCCGCACGTCTGTCCATGCGCGCACGTTCATCATTCCGTTGGGAAGCAATCTATCGTCAACATATCGCGCCTCTATTGGAGAAAGGATAAGACCCATGCAAAAGCATTCTGAATTTATCCCCATCCATACCATTCTGGTGCCCTTCGTGTATCAGGGCCCAGGCTTGCAGGCACTTGAAGCCGCCCGCCATTTTGATGCGAAAATCATTCTTGTTGGTGTCGTGATTGTTCCACCCGACCAATCTCTAAGCGTAGGCGCAGTTGCTGCGCGCGCGTTGCGAAAACAATTACGTCATTATGGAAAGGATGAACACGTTACAAGCAGATCGCAGATTATCGTTGCCCATCAACCCTGGCATGAACTCTCCAGCCTATTGCAAAAGGAAAAGCCAGACCTGCTCTGTTTGGAATGGGATTCTCATCTCACTGCTTTTGGCGTGACAACCAATGATGTGCTGACGCGTCCGCCATGCGACGTGGCCTTGGTGCGTGGAAAATTGCCGAATAAACCGAAGCAGGTTCTCGTCCCAGTAAGAGGCGGTCCTCACGCGGAATTGTCGTTGCGCGTGGGTTTGGGTCTGCATCCAAAAGGACTTACAGCTCTCCATCTCCGCCGGTCAGACGATCCGGAAGCAGGAAGCGACGCTCCCTTTAAAGGACTCGACCGCGTGCTGAAGCAAATGCCCGATGTGCAGAAGCAGTTTACGGTCACGGATGATGCGGCACAATTAATTTTGGAAAAGGCAAAACAGGCAGATATCATTGTTTTGGGAACCACAATCCAGCCTGTCACAAGTTCTGCCTCGCTTGGGCCATTTGCTGATCGGATATTGAACGAGGCCTCTTGCGCAGTGATCGCGGTCAAAAGCGGGAGACCCTTGCCCCAAGCGGTTTACGACGAAAGCGCGGGCGTGCATGCCATTTCGATTCTTGTGGATAAATGGTTTGCAGAGAACACTTTTCACGCAGATGAATTCAAGCAATTGGATGAACTGATTAAGTTGAAACGCCAACAAAATGTGACCATCAGCTTGGCATTACCCGCGTTGAACGAAGAAGAGACGGTGGGCAAAGTGATCAGTGTAATGAAAAGGGAATTGATGGAGGTGGCGCCATTGTTGGATGAAATTGTGTTGATCAATTCCAACTCAACGGACCGTACGCGAGAGATTGCGAAGGAAGAGGGTGTACCGGTTTATATCCACCAGCATTTGCTCGAACAGCTGGGCGCGCGGTACGGCAAAGGCGAAGCGTTATGGAAAAGTCTGCTTGTGACAAGCGGAGATATCATCGTGTGGGTCGATACGGATATTGTGAACATTCATCCGCGTTTTGTATATGGCATCATCGGTCCGTTGTTGTTGAATCCACAGATACAATTGGTAAAAGCATTTTATCGCAGACCCTTGAAGGTCGGCAATAAAATGCAGGCAGGGGGCGGTGGACGCGTGACTGAATTAACTCCGCGTCCGTTGTTGAACCTTTTTTATCCCGAACTCTCCGGCGTGGTTCAGCCGCTTGCAGGCGAATATGCAGGCAGACGCGAAGCACTGGAACGAATACCATTCTTTTCAGGCTATGGTGTTGAAACAGGTTTGTTGATTGATATTTATGAACGGTATGGTTTAAATGCGATCGCCCAGGTTGACCTGCTTGAACGCGTTCATCATAACCAGCATTTGGAAGCATTGAGCAAGATGTCGTTTGCGATCATTCAAACTGTCATCCGCAAACTGGAGAGCCGCTTTGGGAGCGCGGTGTTGGAGGATGTGAACCGCTCCATGAAGTTGATTCATTACAATAACAAAGGATATTTTCTCGAAGTCGAGGAGATCGCAGAAAGAGAACGTCCGCCGATGATAGAGGTGGAGGAGTATCAAGCCCGATTCAAGGTTCGAGAATCCGCGCCGAATCAATCATAAAGATTAATCTCCCTTGCCCTCTGCATAAGATCCGGGCAACTGCTTCAGCCATCTAAGCAGCGGATTCATTGTCAGTCCTTGAACGAAAATGGAAAAAGTCACCACGCCAAACGCAGCGATGACAATTTGAGTTCGTCCGGGAATTTCAGTCGGCAGTCCAAGAGCAAGAGCAAGAGCCAGCGCGCCTCGTAATCCGCCCCAAAATAAAATATGTTGATGATTCCATTCGATCTTTAGTTTCGATCTTTCAAAAAGAAGACTCAATGGATAGATTGCCACTGCGCGGCTCATAATCACGACAAGAATTGCGATGATGATCGGAAACCAAGCGTTGGCATAATTCTCCGTTGCCTCGCGCAGACCAATCAACAAAAAGATCAACGAGTTGGAAATGAACGCCGCGAACTCCCAGAAGTCCACCAGCGAGGCGCGGCCTTTATCGGAATAGGAAACGGGGAGACCAAAGTTGCCAATCAAGATCCCCGCGGTCAGCGTGGAAAGAACGCCCGAGGCATGGAATTGTTCCGCGATCAAAAACGACCCGTATGCCGCAACCGTGCTCAATGCAAGTTCAATCAAATGATCGTTGGTGTTATGCGTCAGGAGCAAAATAAATCCGGCAACCAGCGCGCCGACCAAAAGTCCGCCAATGACCGTCCATAAAGTTTCGCCGATCACATTCCACGCGCTGACCGTTTGTCCGTTCACGAAAACTAACATCACGCTGAAGCCCACGGCCGCGGTCGCATCATTGAACAGGCTCTCCGCTTCGACCAGCAAACGCAATCGTCCATGGACGCCTGCTTCTTTGAACGTGGCGATGACTGATACCGGATCGGTAGCGGAGATAAGAATTCCAAACAACATCGCGCTTTGCCAGGTCCAGCCGGAAAGAAAATGCATTCCGGCGCCGGTCGATGCCGCAGAAATAATCACGCCGAGGGTAGCAAAGACCAGAATCACAGGCAGGTTGTGATTCAATTCCTTCCATCGGATGAACAGCGTGGCTTCAAAGATCAGAGGCGGAAGTAAAACATCAAAGATCAAATCCTTGGTTAAGTTAATCGTTGGTCTGAAAGATAAAAGCGCCAGCACAATCCCGGTCAGCACCAAACCGACCGTATAAGGAATCCGAAACCGCCGCGCACTCATGCCGACCAGCGCCGCGATCAACAGCAGAATTTCAATGCTGGCAATTGTCAATTCCATATGACGAAGTATACACGATTCGATTCACATCACCGCCGAGTACGCTTATAATCTATGGTGAACTCAATCGAGGTGCTTGTCATGGACAATCCGGACTTTGTTGCTTTCCTGCATGCCTATCCTTCCTATCCCTCCACACACATCATTGACGATTTGCGTAAAACTGAATATGCCCGACTCGACGTCGGCGAGCATATCTATCTCGATTACACCGGCGGCGGGTTGTATGCTGAAGCGCAGGTACAGCGTCA
The DNA here is from genome assembly GCA_963783295.1 of uncultured Chloroflexia bacterium. Classification (GTDB taxonomy): domain Bacteria; phylum Chloroflexota; class Anaerolineae; order Anaerolineales; family Villigracilaceae; genus Fen-1038. The sequence continues at coordinate 111,905 of CAWAMX010000011.1, forward strand.
TCACAAATTGTTAAGCGAGCATGTCTTCGGCAACCCACATTCATCCAATCCGTCTTCGCTCGCCGCTACACAGTTACTCGAACATGCGCGCGAGTACGTGCTTAAGTTCTTCAACACCAGCCCCGATGAATATGAGGTGGTGTTCACCCAAAATGCCAGCGGCGCGTTGAAACTGGTCGGCGAGTTGTATCCGTTTGCAAAGGGCGGGCATTATCTTTTAACATTCGATAACCACAACTCGGTCAATGGGATACGCGAGTTCGCACACACCCGCGGCGCAGAGGTGACTTATATTCCGGTGGCATTACCGAACATGCGCGTCGACGCGTCTTCCCTCGACGATTATTTTGGGCGCGGACAAAAAGGTGCGCACAATCTATTTGCTTTTCCGGCGCAATCGAACTTCTCGGGAGTCCAGCATCCGCTTGCATGGATCGAGAAGGCGCACGCCGCGGGCTGGGACGTTTTGCTGGATGCCGCGGCGTTCGCTCCGACAAATTATCTCGATCTCGGCAAAGTCAAACCCGATTTCGTTCCGCTTTCATTTTACAAAATGTTCGGCTATCCAACTGGCATCGGCGCCTTGATCGCACGCAAGGAAGCATTAGGAAAATTACATCGTCCGTGGTTCGCGGGCGGGACAATCACAGTCGTATCGGTGAAGGGCGATAAATTTTATATGGCGGATGGTCATACCGCGTTCGAAGATGGCACGCCCGATTATTTGAACATCCCCGCGGTCGAGATCGGATTGAAGCATATCGAATCAATCGGCTATGATGTGATCCATGAGCGCGTCAAATGTTTGGCGGGCTGGCTGTTGGATAATTTGACTCAAATGAAACACAGCACCGGCGAGCCGTTGGTGCGCTTGTACGGGCCCACGACAACCGAATCACGCGGCGGCACAGTGACGGTTAACTTCTTCAACAAAGATGGCAAGGCCATTGACCATCGTTTTATCGAAAGCGAAGCGAATAAAGTCAATATCTCCTTACGCACCGGATGCTTCTGCAACCCCGGCGCGGGCGAGGTCGCACTCGGACTCTCGCGCGTGGAATTGGACGTGTGCTTCAACGGGCCGGGACATCAGGAGCGCGTAACACTTGACGATTTCCGTCTTTGTTTCGACGGCAAGTCCACCGGCGCGGTGCGGATTTCTGTGGGATTGGTGACGAACTTCAATGATGTGCAAGCGTTCTTGAGTTTTGCGAGAGGATTATTGGGATAGGAACGAAAAGCATCATGGACAATCAAGTTATCGAGCTTCCCGAGTTGGAAGGACAAGGTTCGCCGAGCAAAGGCCTTGTTATTGGTATATGCATTGGTACAGGTTTTTCAATTTTATGTCTTCTATTAATTCTAGTGTATAGTTTCCGTGCGATACCACTGACCACTGATTGTAATCAAAGAATGTACTCCTACTTGGATATATTGCGCGTGATAACGTTCGCTCCCGGAGTTTTTAACCGAGACCAATGGAGTCAAGCCTACGATATGAACTTGAAAGATCGGGTCACCACTACTTGGACATCGTCAGATTTACATGCTGTGGCCTTCCTTGAAGATATTGTATAGTGCAACCAAACCGAATCTGATATCAATAATTTTTTCAGTGATTCCAATTTCAAGAGTGTCATATTTCAGAATTACCAAGACGTTGAAAAAACTACTGAATGTTCCAAGGACAACTTAAGACTTTATGAATTTACCGGTAAATTTAGCAATAACGGCTACTTGATGTTTCAATGGGAAAAACCAGATGATAATGATCACGTACTGACCTTCTCATTGGTTTTTCCATCAAACTATGAAAGCAAGTTAAAAGAATATGCAGGAAAAATTTTCCCTGAACTTTATACTTGTCAGTAAAAATATTACATACGCTTTGATAGTTGTGTAGGATACAATTACTATTGCGCGATTAAGGATACTTAGATGAACATTCAAGATATTCTCACCATTTACGATTACAACTATTGGGCTAATAAGCGCATCCTCGCGGCAAGTAAAAAAGTCACCGAGAAACAATTTCTTGCACCTGCATCTTTTCCGTTTGGCGGTTTACGCGGCACACTCGTCCACATCCTTGATGCTGAATTTGGATGGCGAATGTTTTTCCAACAGAACAACTGGTCCGCGCCGGAATTGAAAGCGGAAGAGTTTCCAACTCTCGCTGCCGTTCAAGAACGAGCAAATCAAGAAGAAAAGGAAATGCGCGCCTATCTCGCGATTCTAAGCGACAATGATCTGAACGGTCACAGGCACTACAACAACGAAAAAGGCGAGCCGCGTGATCGTATTCTTTGGCATTGCTTGTATCACCTGGTTAATCATGGGACACAACATCGCAGTGAAGCCGCGGCGCTTCTCACTGATTATGATTGCTCGCCGGGTGATTTAGATTTCACCTTATTCCTGCACCTGACTCAAAAATCATGAACGGGCAAACACGTTCCAACATCAAGCCCGGCATGACGGTGTTGATCGTTCTGAAACAGGATCAGCCCACCGGCAAATTAACCAAAGGCATCGTCAAGGATATCCTCACCCACTCGCCGACTCATCCGCACGGCATCAAGGTGCGCTTGATGGATGGTCAGGTTGGACGCGTGAAAGAAATCGTCCAATAAAAATTCCTATGATCAATCTGACTGTCACTCAATTGATTCCACTCCTGCAAGTTGCCATTGGCCCGGTTGTGCTGATCTCCGGCATCGGCCTGCTGATTCTTTCGATGACCAACCGCTTCGGCCGCGTGATCGATCGCGGACGCAGTCTCACGCGCGAATTGCCCGGAATGTCGAGCGGTGATCAGATCCGCGTGAACGAGCAATTACGCATCCTTGTGCGGCGCGCCGAATATCTGCGCCGCGCGATCACCGCCGCGGTCATCAGTGTCTTGCTGGCCGCGGTTTTGATCATTACGCTCTTTCTAACTGCACTCCTGAAAATCGAGGATGCCTGGCTGATCAGCGTTCTCTTTGTTGCCGCCATGGGTTCCCTGATTTATTCATTGATCGCATTTATTCAGGACTTGAATGAGTCCCTGCTGGCCTTCAAACTGGATATAGGCATGCATCCACGCGACAGGTTTATGCCATAATTTCACAGCAAATTGATCATGACAATTCTTTCTGCATGAATTATGAGCAGGCAGGTTGGATATTTCAATGCAATCGTCGAAGAGATGATTTGAAGCTGTGATTCTACAAGCATTGTGATCGCCTGTTGTAGGTTTACATATTGGAAAGGTAATCGCCAAAGAATTAAAGATATAATGCACAACCATGTCAATCATCGGCCGTTTTCTTGCATATCTGGACAAGCAAAGCAGGTTATTCCTGTGGCTGGCCGTTATGGTCTCCGTGCTTGGGATTGGAATCATTGATTACGAGATTGGCCCCGGCCTTTCCCTTTCCCCTCTCTATATTTTTCCGGTCGCACTGGCAAGCTGGACGCTTGGAACGTCCGAGGGATTTTTGGTATCTTTTGTCTGCGCGGCCATCGGGGAAATATCGAATCTTCCTGTCAATCAAAGTTTTGCCAGTTTGTTCCCCGTATGGGATGCCATCGAGCGATTGGGAATCCTGATCATCTTTTCCCTGCTTTTCTCGGAAATTCATGCCCTTTTAAAAAATGAATCGCGTTTATCGCATACCGATTATCTCACAGGCATCTCCAACCGCAGAGCCTTGTTTGAATCTTCGTCGATGGAAATAGAGCGGCTCACAAGAACCGGACGGCCCTTCACGCTCCTCTACATGGATTTGGATGATTTCAAAACCATTAACGATTCAGCCGGACACGAGGCCGGCGATTTTGTGCTAAACAGAATTGCAATTGCTCTGAAACTTCAATTGCGTGGGATTGATATCATTGCGCGCATGGGAGGCGATGAATTCGTCATGATCCTGCCTGAAACTGACGATCAAGCCGCTCACAAAGTCGTACCTCGCCTTCAGAGTTCTCTTTTGGAAGAAATGCAAAGCTATCACTGGCCGGTCACTTTCAGCATCGGCGTGCTGACTTTTGTCTCGGCGCCGTCCGATGCGGATGAGATGTTTCGGTTAGCCGATCAGCTCATGTACAGTGCTAAAAAAGAGGGTAAGAATGCAATCTACTATAAGGTTTATTCAGGATAATGAATCCTGACGATTGAGAGTTTCAGCGAACAGAAGAACTATTCACACTTTCAATCTGATAAATATCGGGGCGGTGAGGCACCTTAACTTCCGAATATGGGATTTGGAATCCCACGAAGCAACAAAGGTAGGGTTATGTTCAATACATTGAGTAAACATTGATTGATTTGAAGTATGGCAGGTTTCATAATTTTTCAAGGAATCATACAATAACAAAATTTCGTAGTTCATCATGAGAGAATTATGCTTTTGTATCTTTTGGGGTTCGGCCTTCTAGGCTATTTAAGCGGATCCTTGCCTTTCTCAATCTGGATCACGCGCCTCATCAAAGGTGTGGATGTGCGCGACGCCGGTTCGGGTCACGCCACGACAACTAACACGCTGCGCCAAGCCGGATTTGGACCGGGCGCCTTGGTCTTTATTCTGGATGTCTCTAAAGGATTCATTCCAGTTTGGTTGGCGTGGCATTATGGTTTAGGAATACAGAACCAGTATGCCCCATCGACTTGGATTACACCCATCACTGCGGCCTGCGCCGTCATTGGACATTGCTGGCCGGTCTTCGCACAATTTCGCGGCGGGATGGGATTGGCTTGTGCGGGCGGCGGATTATTAGCGGTAAACCCTCTATCCTTCCTGATCGTCGCTGCAGTATTGATCACGCTCGTCCTGATTCTTCGCCATCCCGCGCGTGCCAGCGCTTTGACCGGGATCCTTGCCGCGCCGACGCTATGGATCTTCGGTCTACATGGAATCGAGTTTTGGATTGCGGTCTCGGCCGGAATCGTGATCGCATATCGTTTCTTGATCGATTGGAATCGCCGTTATCACGAACCTTGGCTCGATCGAAAGGAGCCTGAATAAATTTTTAAAAAGGTGTATCATTCGATAAATTTATAGGAAAAGCGAGGAGATATGGCATTCAACCTTGTCCGTTATTCCCAGCAGGATCCGCAATGGAAAAATATCAAGCTTGGTCCCGGCCCCGATACGATTGGCTATATAGGTTGTGCGTTGACCAGTCTGGCAATGTATTCCAGCAGCTGGGGATTCACTGAAACTCCCGCCACATTGAATCAAAAGCTGACCGCCAACGGCGGCATCACATCTGACGAACTCCTTGTATGGAGCGCCATCAGCAAAATTTATCCGCAAATTCAAAGCACCGGACTTACCATATGCACCAACACGGATGCGCCCATCTCGCAAATCAACACTTCGCTGTTGGTGGGACAGCCTGTGATTGTGGAAGTGGATTATTCACCCGAGGCCGGTCTGCAGACTCACTGGGTGCTTCTTTATGCCCAGCAGGGTAATGATTATTTGATCCAAGATCCTTATCCCTACCCGCCGGAGACGACTCCAGTCACGTTGATGACGCGCTTCAGTCAGGGACAACCGCTTCAACGCGCCATTAAGGCCGTGGCCTGGTATACATGCAGTGCGGTTCTCGCTCCATCCGGGACTTCAAGTGGCTCCACCACAACGACACCATCCACATCTCAGCCTTCCACCACCCAAACAGGCTTATATGTGCAGGCGCTCCCGACCGTGACTGCCGGTCTTCGCTTGCACACCCAACCCTCTTCTGATTCTCCGGCCAACTACGCCGAAATGCCGGGCGTACCATTACAGGTGATCGAAGATCAAACCGGCGCACTCACAAAGATTGGCGTCACCAATCAATGGATTAATGTGGCCGATCCGTCAGGACATCAGGGATATGTTGCGGCGTGGTACGTGCAACAGGTTCCGGGCACCTCGCCCGCCTCAACTTCAACATCCTCCTCAAGCACATCATCGTCATCTTCTACTCCTTCAACTTCGACCTCCTCGACGTCGACAACATCATCGTCATCTTCTACTCCTTCAACTTCGACGTCTTCAATGTCGACAACATCATCTACACCAAGCACATCATCGTCATCTTCTACTCCTTCAACTTCAACGCCGACAAAATCCACTGCTTCATCTTCATCGCAATCTCCAGCCTCTCAACCTCAACGATTGATTCTCAAGGTGATTGATGCTGTGGGGCCGAATGGGTTGCGTCTGCGCGCCTTTCCTTCGCTAGCGGGAACGCTGGTCGGCATTGAAAAAACAGGCGCGCTCTTGACGGTCATCGAACCGCCCAATTCAGCACTTGCCAAAGTCGGGATTGCAAATCAATGGATCAATGTGCGTGATCCGAACGGTTTGCGCGGCTATGTGATGGCTTCTTATGTGGCCGTCGCTTAATGACAAGGTATATATTTGAAAAATAAAAATCCCCTTAAGCTCGCGATGATTCTTTGGAGTATGCTTACGGTCTTCATTGCCGCCAGCATACTCTTTATATTCCTGCGCTGGGGCTGGGCAGGCTTCAAAATCTTCATCGAGCAATGGCCGCTGGAATATTTACCAATCACTCTAGCATCGGTGGCTTTCACTTGGCTGTTGCTTGGAACGCTGATCTATCTTTTTTACGCAAAGCGAGTCAATGCAAATAACGGTTGGGGTCTTGGTGGTTTCTTTTTAATGGCATTTATCTATCTCAATATCCTGAGTGAACGGTTTCGCTACGGCGATTACACATATTACTTCGAGGCCGCGGCTGATCTGTTGAACCACAAGCCGCTTCCGAATACTTATTTATATCCGCCGTTTTGGGCGACCTTATTGCAATTCCTTGTGCCATTTGGTGAGGATAATTTCCTGCTCATTTTATGGATCGCTGAGTTTCTCGCGCTATTGCTCTTTTATATATTACTTTACCGCGTGCTCAAACATTACGGCTTTTCAGCGCGCCTTGCCGCGATTATCACAACGCTTTTCGTATTGATCAACACGCCTCTCTTCCGAACTTTATTCTATCTTCAGGTCAATATTGATACACTTGATCTCGTATTCTTGAGTTTGCTCTTGTATCCGAAACAATCATTCCTTTCCGCACTATCGCTGGCTTTTGCTGTGCATCTCAAAAGTACGCCGATTATTCTAGCTCTCGCTTTCCTGCTGGAGTTGGATTGGCGCTGGCTTGGATGGTTTGTATTAAGCCTGGTTCTTGTCGCCATGTTCACCGTGGCAATTGACGGCTTTTATCCATTCATGGATTTCATCCAAATCGCTCTGAGATTGGGTTCTTCAGCTCCAGGAAATGCTAACTTTCACGAAACATCTTTCAACTCGTTATTTCGAGCCATCATTCCGTTCCTTCATCTTGACCTGATCTGGGAGCGCGTTCTAGCGCTTACATCGAAAGTAATCCTTTTGATTGCGTCACTGTTCGTAACATTTCAATGCGTGCGCCATGAAATCTTTTTCAACGGAAAAGGAAAAGGCGTGCGACTTGCAAATGCGTTGCCGCCACTTTTCATTTTGATGACTCTCGCTTCTCCGGTGGTCTGGGAACATCACGGAATTTTTGTGGCATTATCGTTCCTGCTCTTGCTAAAATGCCTTGACACACCGGATGAATGGATATGGTTTGGCTTTGCCTATTTTCTAGAGTTCGTTGTACCGACCTTTGACTTCTTCCCGTGGTCTTACGGACGATTGTTCGCACCACTGATCATATTATGGTTGATGTACAGAGGAACCAAGAAGCAGAATCCTTCGCATTTCTTTACCGCGTTCAACGATTGGTTGAACAGGTTGCCCGCATGGAGAAGTTAATCAGAGAAGGAAAATAAATTGTCTGTTTCAAGAACAAATTTGCTAGCCATTAATCAAAAAGGCTGGAATACTGTCGCTCCTAAATTTTATGGCAGGACTGCTTTGCCTAAATACGGACCTTTAGCAGCTACAGAACAAGAGTTGCAGTTGATAGATAACCTAAAAGATAAAACGGTTTTAGAGCTTGGTTGCGGCAGCGGACACACGCTTCACTATTTGTGGACTAATAAGCAGGCAGGTGAACTATGGGGTCTTGATCTATCGCAAGAACAACTTCGGTTTTCGAGCGAATTATTAACTAAAGAAAATATTCCAGCCAAGTTGTTTTTAGCGTCAATGGATGAAAACCCTGGATTACCAGAATCCTACTTCGATTTGGTAATCTCAATATACTCTTTGGGGTGGACACCAGATTTATCTCGCACACTTTCACAAGTATATCTTTATTTGAAACCCGGCGGTAAATTTATCTTCAGCTGGGAACATCCAGTTTATCAATGTCTAGATTACGATAAAAATTCTGGAAGATATTTTTTCAATCGTTCATATCTAGATGAAAGTCCTAAAATAGACCCTTCTTGGGCAGGAGCGGAAATTGTTTTACAACATCATAAATTTTCAACTTATATTAATGCAATTAGCGCCGCTGGGTTGATAATTGAAATATTGATAGAAAGTGAGCCGGACATTAATCATGTAAAAGAAAACGATTATGCGCCTGAAAAATGGTATTCAATACCTCGTGCTCAATTGATTCCGACAACTTTCATTATGAAAGCATATAAGCCTGCATGAAAGCGGACTTTCAAAGCGTTAGTCATTTCATCAAACTATTTAACGCCTGCACAAACACATCCACCATCTTTTCCAAATTGATCTCTTCCGAAACAATGCGGTAAGATTCTGCACCCATCGTCCGCAATCGCCCCACATCGGATAACGCCAATCGCATCGTGTTGACCAGCACCTCATAATCATCGGGCGCGATCTGCCATCCGTTCGATTCACGCACAAGGTCATCCTGCGTGCCATCGCCTTTTGCAACGATGATGGGCAGACCATAACTCATCGCTTCCTGCACAGCCAGACCACCGGTGCCGGGCAAAACAAAGAGATCGGCTTCCGTAAAACAAGATTTCAACTCTGCTCCATGCTTTGCGCCGATAAACTCCGCGGATGGATAAACTTGTTTTGCCAGCAATTCCAAATGCCCGCGTTCGGGTCCATCGCCGACGATGATCAATCTCGGCTTCGATTCCATTTCAGAACAAGCGTGTAATAAATCATCCACGCGCTTGCGCTTCTGCAATCGTCCAATGAAAAGAATGACGGGTCTATCCTTGAAGTTGGATGGTCGCGCAGGAATAGGAAATAACGGTCGAGGGGAAACTGCATTCGGCGCAACAAAAATCTTTTCGGGCCGAAAGCCAAGCGCGGCGTATTCATCCGCTCCGCGCTGACTATAAGAGATGAGCGCGTCGAACTGATTCAGAAATTGGATTCGCCGCGTTTGGCGGAGTCCGTTAAGAGGTCCAGAAAGAGGCGGTGCACCCAATCCCCAACCGATCACTTTGCGTTCGTGCGCGTGCATCCATCTTACCGCGGAAGGCGTTGCCAGATAACGCGGGTTGGCTTCAACGATCAACGCATCCGGATTCCAATGCTCAAGCCAATCAATCAATCCGCGCTGATAACTTAGATAAAGAGCACCATTGGCGATGTGAATATTTTTTGTCGGGACGTAATTCGCGATCTGCAATTTGCCGCTTGCGATACCTTCATTTGCCCGCGGCAATCCGGCAAACAAACTCATGCCGCCACCGCAGGTTTGTGCCAGCATATCAAAAAAAGGCACCCGATAAGAGGGAAGCACGCGTTGTTGCAATGCAAGGCGGCCGGGAAACAAAAGACCTATGTTCAAGGGCAAGATTGACCGGATTGGAGGCGAGTATAAATAATGGCAACAGGATCGCTATAAACTTTGCACCACTCCGGTTCATTAGGAAGCGCTTCTATAAGCAATGGCTCCCCGCCAACTGATAACATGAGGAGGTTGATTCGGCTAGCATCAAGAAAGCTCTGCCACCCTGGCTGGGCATTAGCAACTTCACCGTAAAGAGTATACTCGCGAGGCGTGTATACCATTCCAAAGCGCGTGTCAATCCAGACTGCACGCGAGGGTAGGGCAAAAATCAAATAACTGGAAAAAACCAAATCGCTCCACAAAGGACCCGGCAATTCAGGGTGCTGTGAAAGCCAAACAGTCGCGGCAACCGGAGTATCAGAGCTGATTGGAGGCGAGCTGTGGATATCCATTTTTGCCCGCAAACTTGGCAGAGCTACAAAGGGGACTAACAAAATCACGCCAGCAACGATATAGTTGCCAATGGGATTACCTGCTCTATGCGGACGATTCAACCAGAGAATATCCCAGTCTGAAAGCAAATAAGCGCTAAACCCGGCCAGCATGAAGATTCCCCAAATCACATAGCGGATAGCTGATACAGCCATCCAAAGCGTTCCCAATAACCAGACCCATTCCAGCAATGAGAGCCGTTTCTTGGAAAACGATGCAAGCGGAACAATAAGAAGCATCCACATGAAAAAAATATTCATCTGCCAACCCGAGTTGGTAGGTGGGAGAAATTCGCTGCTTACATCCCAAGACGGATTCCCTATATAGGTGCGAATCAGAGACAGCCAAAGAAAAATATCATAAGGTGTGATCAAAGTTGCAAGAAAGCTCGCAATGGTAACCAGAATCAATTCCCTTCGATTTCCCCGTCCAAAGACCAACGCGGCCCCTTCCAAAACAAACAAAAGCAAGAAAGATTCATGCAAATTGGCCCATAACCAAGCGATGATTGGCAAAGTCCACAATAACCAAGACAGATTGGTTTTATGCCTGGAAGCAGATCTTCGTTCCATTTCCGCCGGCTTACTTTCATTTTCCCATTTCCACAAGATGAAGAGGCTCACAGAGAACAAAGGATAAGCAAACATTTGCGGACGAAATGCCCAGTTATTGCTACTTGCCAGAGCTGCCACAATGACCAAGATGGAAGCGAGCCGTGCGCTCACCCTCATTTCCCGCATCCAAACCCATAAAAATCCATAAGCTATGCCGATGCAGATAGCGCGCAAAAGAAACGTAAGGTTCAAGCCACCATCATTATATGCAATCCAGAAAATCACTGCAGAGAGCCAGGGTTGGTTCATGACAGATTCCCCCGCGTTAGTGAAACTGTAGGTGTCAATAGATGGGACGTTCCCTTGTTGAAGGACATCATGACCGAGACGGAGATACCACCAGTAATCATGTGGACTTAACGGCAGAAGAAGCGCTACCAACAACAGAGGCAACAGGCCAATACTCAACCAAAGGAGCTCATAACTAAGATTGCGATGAAAGTTCTTCTCCATAAACTATTCCACTTGCCTGACCTTTGGGTAAATTTCATTCATTATAACCAAACTCGCCGCTTTTTCCGCCGGCAAAAAGCACACAATCGGTTGGAAGCACGTGTGCAGTGCAAGGGGTCCGAAGAACCGACTGCTCATTTGGGTTGAACGTGAGGTGCAGGCCATGCAGGCGATTTGTGCACGTGCACAACTTTCCACTTTCCCTCTTGCTTGACCATGACGCGGCTTTCGTTATGAGCCACCACCTGTACACCATCTGGCAATGCAGTGCTGGTCAACAACGTATAACTGGCAATGGCCGTATCGCCATAACGCTGAATACAAAGATTGGAAAGATCAAAACGGGTTTCCGCTTTTTGTCTGACGTCTGAGCCGAAGACCGTTCCGTTTTGTGCGTTGGATGTCATCATGAATTCGTGGAACGGCAAACCGTCCATACGATGAGGCGTCACCCACCACTCGTAGAGCGTGAGGTCAGAAGCCGTCGTTTCATGATAAGCAGAGATATCATTTTCCTGAACACACTTCAAATGACGCACAAGAAAATCATAAACTTCCTGATCCATTTATGCCTCCAGCAAAATCTTTAGATAATTGTCTGTCATCTGATCCAAGCCAAGAGCTGATTCGGCCTGCGCCCGCGCGGCGAGACGAAAGCGAGGCTGATCGTTCAAAATTTCAGCGGCGGCTTTGGCAAGGGCAGCAATATCAGGATGATCCAATTTCCACACATCGCCTCCATATGCGACGATGCGGCCTGAATCTCCGACAACAAGTTCATTCAACGCTCCAGTATCGAAACCGACAACGGGAAGTCCACACGCCATCGCTTCGATGACTGAGTTTGGACAAGCAGCATTGATATCCGCAGAGAATAGCAAATGAGCGGAACGATCCAGCTGCGGAATTTCATCGCGCGGTACAGCACCAGCCCATTGAATTGAAATACGTGATCGAGATTGAACGGATGCTTTGTGTTCTTTGGAAATTTTTCCAACCACCATCAATTCAACTGGAAAATGATATTGCTCCGAGAGTGTTTCTGTTAATTGAATTGCATTCTCCAGTCCTATATCATATCCACCGCCGAGATTGCCTTCGACGATCAAGATACGAAATTTATCTTTTGGCAAATCATTTAAACCATTCGGATGATAAACATTTAAATCCACGCCGTTACGAACGACAGAAGAAGGAATCTTTGATTTGCCGTACCAATCATCCCACCAATGATGCGAGAATTCACTTTGATACAAAATATGCGTCGCGATTCTGGAACGAATGAATGAAAGAATGTAGTTGCCATATTCTGCGCGCAAAAAATGTTTGAGCCCGGTATTCTTTTTTCGATGTACCCAATTGATTCCATCAAGGCGCTGGACCACGCGTAAGCCGCGTCGTTTCGCTCTCCATAACGGAAGCAGATTTCGGGTCCCGGCAATGACCAAAACCAATTCGGTCGCCTCATCAGGATTATGAGTCATATCCACACCGCGTTGTTTAAGTCCCGCCTCGAATTTAAGTCGAAACGAAGTCATGCCGCCCATTCCATCCACAGCAGGAACAATCGCAATACGAGGCATGAAACAAATTATATCGTAAGGACACGGTCATTTTCGTGGTATGCTTAGACATCCCGTTACGGAGTTGACGATGTATGTTGCCATCGAAGGGGTAATCGGTGTGGGTAAAACCACGCTCGCCCGCTTGTTACAACCTTCTTTTGAATCTGAAATCCTCCTGGAGATTTTCGAAGAGAATCCTTTTCTCTCCGATTTCTACAGCGACCGTGAACGTTATGCATTTCAGACACAGATCTTTTTTTTGCTAAGCCGTTATCATCAACAGCGCCGCACTGTTCCCGGACTTTTAACCGCAGGCAAATCGTTGATCTCCGATTACACTTTCACCAAGGACGCACTGTTTGCTCGTATCAATCTTAAAGGCGACGAGCTCGATATGTATTATAAAGTGCACGAAGCGCTCGGAGAAAAAATTCCAAAGCCCGATCTCATCGTTTATCTGCATGCCGATACCGATGTGCTAATGCAACGGATCGCATTTCGAGACCGCTCCTATGAGCGCAACATGGAACGTGATTATATTGATCAACTCAATCGCGCATACGAGGATTTTTTCGGCAAACCCTACGACAGTACGTCCGTGCTAAGGATAGACACCAATCCATTGAACATTGTGCAAAACGCTGAACATCTCAAGCTCATCGAAAACCGTATCCGTGAGACCTTGAGGCTAAGTCCATTTCAACCAAGCCTGCCCTTGACCGAGAAATCATCCAACTAACTGTACGAGGAAACATGCGCGTTACACGTGAATCTCTGATCCGCATCGCAAAAGAAAACGTCCAGGAACGCGCTTTCAATGATCGCGACATCGTTGCCGCATATCTGACAGGTTCGCTTGTTTCTTCTGCTGATCCAATGCTTGGTGGCACCGCCGATATTGATCTCGTCTTTGTTCATACACAACGCCCCGGCATTATGAGGGAAGTCGTCAAGCTCACACCTGATTTCCATTTGGATATAGTTCACCGCTCGAAAGATGATTTCAAGTCCCCTCGAGAACTGCGCGTTGATCCATTGCTCGGATATGAAATGTATGATCCGATGTTGTTATATCAGCGCGAGAAATTTTTTGAGTTCGTTCAAGCTGGATTAAGGGCCGGGTTTGAGTTTCACGCACCGGCGCTGGTTTTGGTGCGTTGCCGCAAACTACTGGCCGAGGCACGCAAAGGCTGGATGGATCTGAGTGACATTAGCAAAGATAAAGCGGGACCAACGCAAATCAAACAATTTTTGCAGGCAGTTTATCATGCCTCGAATGCAGTCGCAGAACTAAACGGTGGTCCGCTCGCTGAACGCCGCTTTCTGGTCGAATTCCCTACCCGCGCCCTAGCCGCAGAACGCCCTGCCTTTACCGCGACGCTATTCAATATCCTTGGAGCAAGCGATATAGATGCGCCTATCGTTTCAGACTGGCTTTCCGATTGGGAAACCGCTTTTCTTGCCGCTTCCGAGAACGCCAAAGTAGATCAGCGCATTCATCATGCAAGACTTAATTACTACAAAAAAGCCATTGAGGCTCTGCTGGCAGGCGAATCTCCATTGGCATCCATTTGGCCGCTTATTCACACTTGGACTTTGGCGGCGAATGTACTAGAGAACGATAAAATCAAGCCCTGGCATATCACTTGCGAGCAATTAGGTTTGCTAGGAAATAGTTTCGAACAACGCGTTTCGGATTTAGATCATTATCTGGATGAAATTGAAATCCGGTTCGACGAAATTGCCACAGCGAATGGTCTGGAAACTTCTTTAACGGTGTAGCTTCCATATTTAGGCTAGACAAGTCCTCCCGAAGAAGTCCAAATTGTGGATAAGAGGGGGTAATCTGTGGATAATCAGCACCTGCTGTGGAGAGTAACCCTGTTTTTGGCAAAAACCGGGTAAAACCGCCTGAAACCATACCCCCATATTTAGGCAGTACCTTTTATACTTACCCAAATATGGAAGCCTCTTTAAAAAAGAAAAACTATCGCCAAAAGCATTTGTCGAGTTATCCACAAAAGCCAAAAGTCAGAAAAGACGCGAAAACGCTACATATGGTTTTAAAAATTATCAGTGATCCAAGCCCTAGCGGGTGATCATGTTATCCACACTTTCAACAGGCCCTACTACGATTACGATATCCATTGCCTGCTTAATTACTGCTTGAATCTAACTCTTAAATCCAGTACAATCTTTTTATAGCAAGCCCCTTTCATTCATGGGAGGCTCACATGGACATAATCAAAGTTTCCGCCACATCGCGTACATCCGCTGTAGCTGGGGCAATTGCAGGGGTTATCCGCGAACACAAACATGCTGAAGTGCAAGCCATCGGAGCCAGTGCTGTGAATCAGGCCGTCAAAGCATTGGTGCTGGCAACAGGCTATCTAAAAAATGATGGCATTAATGTGGTTTGCACACCTGAGTTTGTAGATGTTGAAATCGAAGATAAAGTGCGGACGGCTGTCAAACTGATTGTTGAACCGCGTTAGCGCTTCAAGCTTGAAGCGCTAACGCGATTCCGTTTGCCAAACCGATATTACAGGATAGGGATTTGTATCCGCGTCCTTAGGCTGCTCGTCTAGGAACGAATTGATGCATCGCTCTACAAGAAGGGTACCGCGTCATCTACCAATACCGGGCAAAACGGGCAGCTCTGGACCTACACAACCTTGAAAAGCAAACCACCCAGGCTAGAAAAGTGCTCAGTGGCCAGATCCCGATCAAAAAAAATGAAGTTCTTGAGTGTGACGGCCACCAGCAAAAAGCTCAACCAGAAATTGATCGACAAAACCAGAACACTGGAGGGTATCAAGGGATATGTCACCAACTTGGATATCCCGGATGATCAAGTGATCAACTATTACCATCAGTTGTTTCAGATCGAAGACACATTCCACATGGCCAAATCGGATCTGCGGGCCAGACCGATCTACCATCAAGACGCGGTGCCTGATCCTAACAGCAACGGGAAAACATATATTCAATAAATCAGAGCCAACAACAGTTGGCTCTGATTTGGATATTTTATAATTTACTTTCAACAATCGTTTTTCAATCACCAATTGCACGTGCAACTTCTTCCGGCTCAAAGACGACTTCATCCTTTCCAGTCAACTTTTCATTCACCTTTGAGATGATGAGATTCAAATGCCCAGAATAGGCAACATAATCCAGATCATCGGCGGGAACAGCCAACACCGGACAAAGCACAAAGTTGGAAATCCAGTCTTCGTAGAGATCGTTCAGGCTTTGTAAATATTCGGGCGTGATGGTCCGCTCGTAGTCCCGGCCGCGGCGCACAATGCGATCCATCAATGTGTCAACCGACGCTCGCAGGTAAATGACCAAATCAGGCGGAGGCAGAACCTGAGTGATCGTTTCATAGAGTTCGCGGTATGTTTCATAATCGCGCTCTTTGATATATCCCTGCAAATATAGATTTTGCGCAAAGATCTCCGCATCTTCATAAACGCTTCGATCCTGGATTACTGACGTCGGATGCTGTGAGAGTTGATGATGCGAACGCAGACGCCGGGTCAGGAAAAAAATTTGCGAATGAAAGGACCAGGATGCCATGTCTGCGTAAAAGTCCGCGAGATAGGGATTATCTCCAACGGGCTCATAGTAGGGCTCCCATTTAAGTTGTTTGGACAACAAGGTTACTAGAGTGGACTTTCCCACTCCGATGTTGCCAGCGACTGCAATAAATTTTTTCATCATCACTCCCAAAACAGTAGAGTTGAGATAGCGTCTTGCAGATTATTGTGTCTTTAGCTGTGCATCAATCATTTGCTGGAAGTAAGCGAGCGGTTCGGCGCCAACAATGCGATAGCCGTTGATGAAAAACGTTGGTGTGCCACTGATAGCTGCTGAACCATCACTGTCGGATGGTAGACTGTTAGCGTAATCCAAATCGCTCTGAACGGCCTGTTTGTATTTTCCCGTTGTGAGACAAGTACTAAAGGCTGTTGTATCCAAGCTGAGACCGCTAGCCAGATTAACATAAAAAGAGTTGTCGACCACCGTACCGGCCTGATTGTTGAGTTGGTCATTATTTGCGAAGAGCGCGTCATGATATTGCCAATAAGCATTCTGGTCGCCAGCACACTCTGCGGCTTCAGCCGACATAAATGCGTTCTGATGGAACGGCAAGGGATAGTTGCGGTATACGAGTCGGATCTTGCCGGGATAGGCGGCTAAGAGAGGTTTGTAAGTGGTATCATGCCATTGCGTGCAGTAAGGGCATTGGTAATCGCTGAATTCCACGATGACAATCGGTGCATTGGCCGGACCAATGCTGGGGAAGCCGGCGGTCGTGATGTTATATTTTAGCGGTACGGGCGTTGCCGCTGGAGCTTGAACAACGGCTGGCGGGGCGGATTGAGCTGTCTGAACTCGTGGAAGCAGCGTTTCGTCCCCAAGCCATGAAACCGACAAGAATTCCCGCAGCAAAAGCCATCACGACCATGAACGAATAAAAGTGACCGCGTTTGAACGTTACGGTTTCCTCTGGTTCCACAACAGGTGGAGGCGGAGGGACTGTTTTTGGGGTTTTAGTTTTAGTAGGCATGGGCGGATTATATCACTTGGAACAGAAATGACCTTAGTACGTATATCCTATATGCCTATAGGAGGTAAAATGTCTGCAATGCACAAACATCAT
Source organism: uncultured Chloroflexia bacterium (assembly GCA_963783295.1). Lineage (GTDB taxonomy): Bacteria > Chloroflexota > Anaerolineae > Anaerolineales > Villigracilaceae > Fen-1038. The sequence goes on from CAWAMX010000011.1 coordinate 129,361, forward strand.
GTTCCTTGGTTTCTGTGGCCGTTTGCAATGCTCTGGCATCTTCTAGCCACGATTGTCGGATTGACGGGACGCCTTATCGCTATGATCCTCGGGCTGGTCTTTATGTGCGTTGGTGTGATCGTCAGCCTGACATTGATTGGAGCAATTGTTGGCATACCGATGGCGGTGATTGGTTTGTTGCTATTTCTGAAAGGAATATTCTAGCTGCTGTTTAATGATCCAAAGAAGGGACGATAGAAAAGACACGGTCACTTCGAAAGTGACCGTGTCTGGTTTTAGTGATGTCCGTTTTTGGCTATCAATTCTTTAAGGGTTACGCCTAGCCTTGTGATTCCTTCACGAATTGTGTCGGGCGACGAATACGAGAAGTTAAGACGCATTGTATTATCTCCGCCGCCTGTGGCGTGAAAGGCCGCGCCCGGTACAAAGGCCACTTTGCGATCAATCGCAACTTTTAACACTTCAGCGGCATCCATATACTCAGGAAGGACGCCCCACAGGAACATGCCGCCCTGTGGACGTGTCCAGTGCGCCTCAGGAGGGAACATTTCTTCCATCATCTCCAGCATCACATCGCGTCGTTCTTTATAGGTGGAGCGGATTACCTTGACATGCTCATCCAGAAAACCGCCCTTGCCGACTTCGTACGCGACATATTGATTGAACGATGCGGTATGCAGATCAGCGCCTTGCTTGGTCATCACCAGTTTGTGGATCACCTGCTCAGGTGCAATGACCCATGCCAATCGCAAACCCGGGGCAAGCAATTTGGAAAAGGTGCTCAAATAAATGACATTCCCGCTATAGCACTCACCGTCGTAGCCTCGATATTGACTGTCCAACGCAACCAGCGATGGAATATTATCTCCCTCATACCGCAACTGTCCGTACGGATCATCTTCAACGATCGGGACTCCGTATTTGTCTGCCAGTTCGATCAGCTTTTTTCTTCGCTCGAGGCTAAGGGTGACTCCGCTTGGATTCTGAAAATTTGGCAGGATGTACATGAACTTCGGTCCGATGCGGAGTGCGGCTTCGAGTTCATCCACAATCATGCCGTTTTCATCGGTGCGGACCGGGATATATTGTGCGCCATATGCGTTCCAGGCTTGCAATGCCCCTACATAAGTCGGTGACTCCACTACGATATAATCCCCGCGATTAATGAAAAGTCGCCCCATAAAATCCAGGGCTTGTTGCGAGCCGGATGTAATAAGAATGTTATCCGGTGTAACCTCAACGGCGTAGCGTGAGGTGTGCCGGGCGATCATTTCTCGTAACGGACGATATCCTTCCGTTGTACTATATTGCAAAGCCTGCGCACCGAAATGATCGAGCACATAGTTGCAGGCTTCTCGAAATTCTTCTACCGGAAAAACGTCCGGGGCGGGCAATCCACCGCCAAAGGAAATGATATCCGGTTGCTCGGTTAACTTGAGCAATTCGCGGATCACTGAACTGCTCATCTGTTTGATGCGGTGGGCGTAACGATATTCCCAGGGTGTCTGCATTCATGCTCCTTAAGCGATTGTAGGGCTGTGATGAAAATAATGGTTAGAGATAAAAAAAGCCTGACAGGTATGTTTGCACCTATCAGGCTCTCTGACTTCAGAGCATAAAAATGCCTAGAAGACCTATAGCCAAAACTCTCATCATGGCTTATTGATATTACTCTTTTTCCATCGTGGAGGCAACGGTCAAATGACCTGCTGGAAGATGACAATTGTCAGGTAATTGAGCAGATACCTTAATGGATAATAAGTCTGTCCAACTGGTGATGTCCGGCATCGGTGATGACCAAATTTCCGTCGGCGTCAAATATGAGTCCCTGCGGATCAATCAGACCATTTACTAACACCATATCACGATTTGTGTTTGCAGAAATGAAATGAATAGCACCATCTCCAATTGTATTGACAAAGATATTTCCGTTACCATCCTCGATGACATCATCTGGCGTTGGAAAGTCGGCCAGTTTTTCAACGATGCCGGACGGATGAATTCGACTCAGAGAATTAGCATTTTCGTCCACAATCAGGATACTGCCATCCGCTTCGGCCCACGCTCCGGTCGGACGCGCAAATCCATGTGCAATCTCACTGACAGTTTTTCCGTCCAAGCTGACGCGTAACACGGTTCCATTCGGACTGTCGGGAACGATGATTGTCTGTGTCTTTGAATCATATGCAATTCCGTCCACGCCATCCTGGCCGGTTGTGTTACGAAAAGCAAGAAATAGAGATAGGGCTTTGGTAGTTGGGTCGTAATGTACCAAACGATTCTTTCCTTGTTCGGCAATGATCAAAGAGCCATCCGGTAATACGACCATCCCTTCGGGTTCGCTCAAGCCGGAAATCAACGTTTGTAAATTTCCACCTTGTGTATATTCTTTTATCGTTTGATCTTGAACATCAGAGATGTAAATTGAACCATTTGGCGCCAATAGAAGATCATCTGGCGAAGGAAGATTTTGTGCCAGGATAACAAGCGCTGGCTTGGAGATGAGTGGTGGAGCTAATGTTGGGCTTTGCGTGGGAGTCTTTAATGGAAGCGCGGTAACAGTTTGTGTCGGTTGCGGAGATGGCGTAAACTCAATAGTCGGCATTACTATTTGAGTTTGGGGATTAGGAGCGCAAGAGGCTATTGTGATCGTTAAGAAGACGATTCCCAATAGCCTCCAACGCATGTTTCGAAAAATGAACATCAATCCGCGAGCGAAAGGAAGTACTCGTGGAAGCGCGTATCGTCTGTCAGTTCGGGGTGAAAAGATGTCGCTAGCAGATGTCCCTGTTGTGCGGCGACAATTCGCCGGTCGGGAAGAGCCGAAAGAACTTTTGCATCTTGATCTACTGACTCGATAATCGGCGCGTGGATGAAGATCGCGTGATACGGTTCTTTCGAGCCGGTCACCTGTAGCAATTCGGGAATATCCAAATCAGCCTCGAAAGAATCCACTTGGCGGCCAAAAGCGTTGCGCGCTACCTTGATATCCATCAAGCCAAGCAAAGGTTGATCGCGGCTTATATCTTTCGACAAAAAGATGGCGCCTGCGCACGTTCCCCAGATGGCATGTCTTTGGCCGAACGTGCGGAGCGGTTCCATCAGATCGAAGTCCATGACGAGCTTTCCGATAGTGGTTGATTCCCCGCCGGGAATGATCAGCCCATCGAGGCCTTTGAGCTGCTCAGGCAAACGGACCTCGGTTGTTTCCACCTTAAGTCGTTTGAGCATGACGATATGTTCGGCGAAGTCGCCTTGTATTGCAAGTACACCAATTTTCATATTCTTGTTGTAGGGATGCAATATATTTATTGCATCCCTACAAATCATTTACCAGCCGCGTCCCGCGATCTTCTCCGCCTCAGGCATTTGCGAGACATTGCGCCCGACCATTGGCTCGCCGAGGTCCTTGCTCACTTCCGCCAAAATGCTTGCATCCTGATAATGTGTCACAGCCTTGACAATGGCAGCCGCGCGTTTGGCAGGATCGCCGCTTTTAAAAATACCGGAGCCGACGAATACACCATCCACACCAAGCTGCATCATCAACGCCGCGTCGGCTGGAGTTGCGACTCCACCTGCAGCAAAATTGACCACCGGCATCCGTCCAAGTTCTTTAGTTTCCTTAACAAGTTCATATGGCGCGCCAAGTTCCTTGGCGAAAGCCATCAGCTCTTCATCGGCCATTGTGGTCAATCGGCGAATGTCGCCCAGAACTGTCCGCGCGTGACGAACCGCTTCGACCACATCGCCGGTGCCAGCTTCGCCTTTGGTGCGGATCATTGCCGCGCCCTCACCGACGCGGCGCAATGCCTCACCGAGATTACGACATCCACATACGAACGGCACTTTGAATAATTGTTTATTGATGTGATTTGATTCATCAGCAGGCGTGAGCACTTCGGACTCGTCAATATAATCCACGCCAATCGCTTCCAGGATTTGCGCTTCGACAAAATGTCCAATGCGGCATTTCGCCATTACCGGGATCGTGACCGAGTCCATGATCTTCATGATTAATCCGGGATCAGACATGCGCGCCACACCGCCTTGTGCGCGAATATCCGCCGGGACGCGTTCAAGCGCCATTACTGCACAGGCGCCAGCATCTTCCGCGATCTTGGCATGTTCCGGCGTGACCACATCCATGATGACGCCGCCCTTTAACATTTGGGCTAAACCCTTTTTGACAGCAAATGTACCAGTCTGTTGTTCCATCTCGATCTCCTTATTGTATTTGCAGATAGATTTTACCACGCTGATTTAAACGCGTCTGTCCGGATGAGAAATCGGATACCGCTAAAGAAAAGGAGGCAGCCCTTGATTCGTTTCCCGGTTAACTCTTGACAAAGGGTTTAAAGATGATACAATTATTACAATGATACAATTAGTTCAATTTAGGGAGAAGGTTTCATGCCCAATCAAAAACCGCTTACCCTGCACCTTGACTTCAGATCTGGCTTGCCGATCTATATTCAAATCATGAACCAGATCGAGCAGCAAGTTTCTGGCGGGACTTTGAAGCCCGGCGCTCAATTGCCCACGGTCCGCGAGTTGGCATCGGAATTACGCATTAACTTTAATACCGTGGCAAGATCGTATCGGTCATTGGATGATGCCGGTATCATTTCAACCCAACAAGGACGCGGCACGTACATCATGGAGAAAGCACCGCCCGAAGTGGAAAAGCGATTGCGCCGCCAAACACTTGAGGCGCTGGCCCGCCAATATATTGGCGAGGGAAAACGGTTGAATTTTTCAGATGCAGAATTAAGCCAGATGGTCAGAGATCAATTGAAGTCTTGGAAAGAAACGCAGTCAGATAGTGAGTGATCGAAAGGAGAATCAAATGGAAGCCATTAAAAATGTCATGCAAAAGAATAGAGTCGCGAAAGCTAATCAGCACATTCCGCCAATTGCCATCCTGTTATTCGGGATCTTCTTGGTGATTGCAGTGTTTGGCGCGGACAAAGTTAATCATAGCTGGGTCGATGCTTGGATCACCGGTTGGATTCTGGTTGGCATCATCTTGCTGTTTGCGCTGAAAGTGGCGTCGCAATGGGAAAAAGCAGTCGTTCTGAGATTGGGCAAGTTCCTTTCGTTGCGCGGCCCCGGCGCTTTCTGGATCGTGCCAATTATTGATACAGTTCCAACTTGGATTGATAGCCGCGTGATGGTGACTCCGTTCTCTGCCGAAAAGACGTTGACCAAAGATACTGTCCCGGTAAATGTGGATGCGGTTTTGTTTTGGGTAGTGTGGGATGCGGAGAAGGCCGCGTTGGAAGTTGAAGACTATCGCTCTGCGATTGCCTGGGCCGCCCAGACCGCTTTGCGTGACATCATTGGGCGCATGATGCTGGCTGATATTCTCGTGGGGCGTAGCGCGATTGACGAGGAGCTCCAACATATTATTGACGAGCGCACAACATCCTGGGGTGTGACTGTGCAATCCGTGGAGATCCGCGACGTGGTTATCCCGCAGGTGTTGGAAGATGCCATGTCGCGTCAGGCGCAGGCGGAGCGTGAACGGCAAGCGCGCGTGATCCTTGGTGAGTCCGAAAGGCAGATCGCCGCTTCGTTTGCGGAAGCGTCACGAGAGTATATTGATAATCCTACAGCACTGCATCTACGCGCCATGAACATGCTCTTTGAGGGCCTGAAGGAAAAAGGCGCGCTGGTGATTGTGCCATCGTCCGCAGTGGACACAATGAACCTCGGCGGCTTGAGCGGTATGGTCTCATTAGCACAGATCAATAAGCCCAAGGAATAGCCTTACGCCTCGTTCATGGTTTAGGATGATATGGAAAATCCGACGCGCAGAAAAGTGGTTGCAGCCGCTACAACGATTGCCGTTGTTACGATTGCGGCGGTGATCATCACGAAGATAATTGGAGCAATTGTCATCGCAGCCTTTCTCGCCGGAATTGGGACCGCACTGGTTGTAGTATTTTTGATCCTTGCTGGCCTGCTGACTAAGCCAGCCAATGGAAAAAAATGAAATAGTTTCACGTGAAACAAAAGGAGAAGTTAATGTCTACTCGTAAAATGATTGTCAGCGTTCTTGTTTTATTACTCATCACTACTCTGGCTGGCGTCCTTCATTGGAATAGTCTGCCTAATCCCATGGCTTCGCACTGGGATATCAACGATCAGGTGAACGGCACCATGCCCAAGTTCTGGGGCGTATTCCTGACACCGCTCGTCTCGCTGGGATTGTTCCTGCTCTTCCTCCTGATACCGGCTATTGATCCGTTAAAGGCGAACATTGCTAAATTCCGCGATGCATTCAATTTGTTCATAGCGTTTATGACACTGTTTCTGATGTATGTTCAAGGATTGACACTTGCCTGGAATCTTGGCTTTACTCATCTCAAGATGAGTACGTCATTAATGCCGGCCCTCGGCCTATTGTTCATTTTAGTAGGTTACATAATTCGCAAAGCCAAGCGCAACTTTTTTATCGGTATTCGCACACCGTGGACTTTGTCCAACGACAAAGTATGGGATGAAACTCATCGCGTGGGAAGTTGGCTGTTTATGGGCTCGGGCGTACTGGCGATCATTGGCCCATTCTTCGGTAGGATAGCTGCGTTCTGGTTTCTATTCGCTCCGCTGATAGGCTCGGCGATTTTCCTGGTCATCTATTCATACCTGCTCTATCGACGAGAGCTCAAGGCATAGGGGAATAACATGGTAGATTGGAAACCCTTGATATGATTTCTGGCGATAGCCTTCACCATTTCCTGGATTCTCTTTTTGATGCCGCTTGCCTTTCATGGCATGGCATCGTCCACACAGGAATTCATCCGAGTCAGTCTATGGGCACTGGTAATGTGGGGGCCGGGCCTCGGGGCGATCATTGCCACAACGTGGGTTGCCAAAGAGCCGTTCTCGACTCTTCGCCTGAACACACTGGGAGCAAAGCGATTTTATTTCTGGGCTTTATTACTTCCGGCCATCTTTGTGATCGCGGCTGGTGCTTTGACAGTGCTATTCGGCATTGCGAAATTTGATCCGGAGTTCAATTTTATTCGCGAGTCCATGAAAAACACGCCGGGCGCGGCAAATGTCAATCCTTTGATTGTGATATCAGCTCAAGCGGCATTCGCAATTTTGCTAGCTCAATTCTTAACATGTTATTTGCCCTCGGCGAAGAGCTTGGCTGGCGCGGCTTTTTGCTTCCTCGTTTGTTGCCACTTGGGCAGTGGCAAGCGATCATTATCACAGGAGTCATTTGGGAAATCTGGCATGCACAGCGATTCTACAGGGATTAAATTATCCTGGCTATCCAATTGCCTGCATCTTTATGATGATCGTATTTTGTGTGTTGCTGGGAATCATTCTGAGTTGGTTGTATCTCAATACCCGAAGTCCATGGACAACGGCTCTGGCTCATGGAGCAGTCAACGCAGTGGCAGGGTTGCCAGTACTCTTTTTGAAGCCGGGTTTCAATATAGCAATCGGAGGCACACTGGCCACATTTCCGGCGTGGATCACCATAATAATTTTCATCGGATGGCTGGTCGCGTCGAAACGGTTGCCGGTAAGGATGCAGAAAAATGAGGTGAATGTGAATAACCAATTTGACACCATTAAATAATAAGAACATATGTTCTAATCCATTATGGGGATTGCAAATCAATCTTAAAGCCCTTACACTATATTCATGATCGATCACGAAGTGAATGATCTCAAGCAACGCAATCAGCAGTTAAGGCGCCTTGTTGAATTAAGCGTCACGCTTAACTCAACGCTTGACCTCGACACCCTGCTTCAATTAATCACCGCCACAGCTACCGAATTGCTGAATTGCGAAGCGGCCTCCATTTTGCTGTACGATGAAAAACAACCGCGTCTTTATTTTGCGGCAGCAACGGGTTCGGACCCGAAAAAACTTGCGGAAGTTCCGGTGCCTATCGAGGGAAGTTTGGCGGGGATCGTTTTTCGCACAACCCGTTCCATTATCATAAATAAAGCAGAACAGGATCCTCGTCATTATTCGATAGTTTCGGAACATATCCACTTTAAGGTCAAGTCTCTGGTAGGGGTTCCGATGTTGATTAAGGATCGTGTGATCGGTGTGCTTGAAGCGGTGAATAAGCGCGATGGAACTTTTATGGAAGGGGACGAAATGATTTTGTCGGTGACTGCATCCCACGCTGCCATCGCCATAAATAACGCCCGGCTTTTAACGGCCACAAGACTTGCCCTTGAAAAGGTCAAGGAAGCGGATCAACTCAAAAGCAATTTCCTGTCACTGGCCTCGCATGAACTGCGCACGCCGCTTGGAATTATTATCGGTTACGCCTCTTTTCTGCGTGAAGATGCAAAGGGAGAATTATCAGAACATGCCCAGCATGTGTTGAATGCAGCTCTCCAAATGCGTTCGCTCGTGGAAGATATGACTAACCTGACCATGCTCGAAATACAGGGGCTGATGCTGGTCAAGCCACAGTTTGTTTCCATTCAATCTATTTTGGAAAAAGCTTGTGATGAAGTACGTCAAATCGCATCAGCTCACGAGCATAAGTTGATTTTTGCTTTCACGGAAACGCCTCTTACTGTCAATGTTGATCCCGCTAAAACGATTTCGGCCTGTGTCAACTTATTGAACAATGCTGTCCGTTTTTCACCGCCAGGGAGCGAGATTATCGTCGGCGCGGCGCAACAAGGGGATCACGTGATGGCATGGGTACAAGATCGCGGAATTGGAATCGCATCTGATAAATTGAAGAAAATCTTTGACGGGTTTTTTCAAGCCGAACCGCCGAACACGCGTCATTACGGCGGACTAGGGATCGGTTTGACGATTGCCAAAGGTCTGGTCGAAGCACAGGGCGGAAAGATTTGGGCGGAGTCGGATGGCGAAGGCAAAGGTTCAACGTTTAAAGTTCTACTGCCTAAAGCATAAAAAGAAGAGGACGTTTTGTCCTCTTCTTTTTATGCTTTATAAACTTTAACCCAAGTGCATCGGCATGATCACATGCAGGAACTGCTCATCGCCGACGGGGCGTATCACGCCCGGGGCATTGGGTGCGGATGTTTCCAGCGCGACATTTGGAGTCTTGATCACTTCTAGCGCCTCGCGTAAAAACTTCACATTGAATGCGATCAGTACACCACTTCCATCTACTGTTGCTTCGACAATGGTCTCGTTCTTGCCAGTCTCTTCCGAAGTTGCAGTCATTTCAACTTCACCGGGTTTCAAATCACCGTTCGCGGATTTGATGTTCAGGCGTGCCACATTCGAGCCCTCGCGCGCAAAAATCTCCGCTTGCTTGCAAGCCTTGAGCAAAGCGGATGTCGACACGAGCGTGCGTGAAGTATGTTTGCGCGGAATAATTTGTTGGTAATCAGGAAAAGTTCCATCAATCAATTGTGAAACCACCTCGACATCCTTCACGCGGAACACCACTTGTCCGCGTCCTTTCGGGGTGACCATGGAAATTGTTTCTTCGCCATCGCTTGCGACGCGCGCCAATTCAGTCAATGCACGGGCCGGGACGATGATAGAAATTGGCGCGGATGCAGGCGCGGTTAATGTAGCCTTGCGCACAGATAATCTGAATCCATCTGCCGCAGCCATCGTCAATTTATCTTTCTCAACTTGAACAAGCACACCCATCAGCACTGGACGTGCCTCATCGGTTGAAGCGGCAAAGGCAACCTGTTGAATCATTTCGCGGAAGTCCGCTACGTTTAATTGGACCGCGCCTTCGAGGTCCGGAACAGGAAGCGGAGGAAATTCCTGTGCGTCGATGCACTTGATATCGTTAGTCGAGGTTCCGCCGCGCACATTCAGCGTTTGTGTTTGTGAATGGAGCGAAAGCATCACCTGATCGCTCGGCAAAGTGTTGACCAAATCTGAAAACGTGCGCGCAGGCACGGTCGTCGAGCCATCCTGCTCGATGCGCGCGGAAATCCAACAAGTGATTCCCAATTCCAGATTTGTTGCTGAGAGGCGCAAACGTCCTTCGTCCGATGCAATCAAAATATTCGAAAGCACTGGCAGGGTGGAACGCGGTGAAACCGCGCGTGAAACAATCCCAAGACCACGAGCCAAATTTTCCTGCAAGACCGTTACTTTCATAAGTCAGCCCTCGCCATCCGATGATGTGCCAGTATATCATTAATGCATAAACGATGAGAATATAAACGCCAGAATTAAAAACAACATATGAACTTTAAATTCTTTGGGGTGATAAAATCAACATAATCAAATTTGAGGAGGCTAGAATGGGATCGCAAATCAATGATTTGGTTGCAATGGGCGATGTTGAGACCTTGTATGAACTCATGGCAGAAGACGACGATTGGATGAATCAGCTGGATGCCGCGGAAGGACTTGTCAAACTTGGCGACCGGCGCGGGTTAGATTTTCTTTTGAGTGCTGAAGATAACGACGAGAAGGAAATTCGCCAGGTAGCAAAAGAAATTCTCGATTCTCCCGATATTGCTAATCGGCGTCAGGGAATGGAGGCCGAGGAAGAGCGTGACTTCAAGCAGAAGGTAGAGAATGCCAAGGCGCGTCTTCAAAAAGGTCACAAGGTCTTTCGCTATAAAATGGTTTATTTGCCTTCAGGTTATATCTTGAGCGGAGACTCCTTCAGTGAAGGATTTCAAGTCGCGGAGTTGGATGGATTTGGGCTTGATGGCTGGGAAGTTATCGATATCATCCTTCGTCGAAAACAATCTTTAATTGGCAGTGGAGACAATCAGTCGACAGGCGTCTATTTTCTCTTGAAAAAAGAACTTACTCTTGAAGAAAGTTCAGAACTGGATGAATTTAAGACGGGGAATTTTTAGGGATACGCTTTATAGTCACTGAAAGAAGAAGCTATCATATTCTGTGCTTTGGTATACTTGCCTTATTAGACAAAGGAGATTCTTATGACTATCTCTGCCCCTCGCTGGGATATGAGCAATGTTTATCCCTCGCTTGAATCCAAGGAGTTCCAGGCTGCGGTTGAAGATTACAAAAAGCAAGTCGCGTCGCTTGAAAAATTCTTCAAGAACAAACTTAGCAAAACCGATGCGAAATCAAAAGCCAAAGAGCTGGCTCCTCTTGTGGGTCAGGCGATTGATCGTATGAACAAAATCCAAACGTTGGCGTCCACTATCGTGCCATACATCTATGCTTTTGTTACCACCGACTCGCGCAATAAAGTCGCAATGCGGACGATGTCAGAGTTTGAGCAGGCAAGTCTTCCGATGAGGAAACTCAGCGTCCAGTTTGAAGCGTGGGTTGGACAGATTGCTCCGAAGCTGGACAAAGTTGTCAAAAACAATAAGTCCGCCGCGGCGCATGAATTTATATTAAAGGAATCTGCCGAGCAAAGCAAATATCTGATGAGCGATTCGGAGGAAGGGCTTGCCGCGGAATTGACGTTGAGCGGAGGCAACGCCTTTGAAAAGCTTCAAGGCACAGTCACGTCGCAACTTTCCGTGGACTTCGAGTTGGATGGCAAAACCCAGAAGCTGCCCATGCCCGCGCTGATCAACTTAAGATCGCATCCGGACGAATTGGTTCGGCATCGCGCGTATGACGCGGAGAACATTGCCTGGGAGTCGGTCAGGGAAATTTTGGCGGCCTGCCTGAACGGGGTCAAGGGCGAAGCGAATACGTTGAACAAACGGCGCGGGCGCGAAGATGCCGTCCATCCTGCATTGGATGCGGCCCGTATTGATCGCAAGACTCTCAAAGCCATGCTGGGTGCGATGGAAGATTCGTTCCCGATGTTCCGCAAATATTTCAAAGCCAAAGCCCAAAAGCTTGGAAAAGAAAAACTGGCGTGGTGGGATGTCTTCGCACCGATCGGCAAGACCGATAAAGTTTATTCATTCGACGAAGCCCGCGATTTTGTTTTGGAAAATTTTGGTAAGTTCTCGCCTGATTTAAGCGCCTTTGCTCAACGTGCTTTTGATCATCACTGGATTGATGCCGAACAACGCGATGGCAAACGCGGCGGCGGTTTTTGTATGGGCGTTTCAGGTGTAAAGGAAAGCCGTATCCTTGTCAATTTCGACGGCTCGTTCGATCAAGTCAGCACAATTGCGCATGAACTGGGCCACGGCTTTCATAACAACTGTGCCTTTGAAGCAGATAAGACCGAGTTGCAACAACTCACGCCGATGACTTTGGCTGAGACCGCTTCAACCATGTGCGAAACCATTGTGACCGAGGCTTTGCTTGCAGCCACGAAGGATCCGCAGGAAGAGTTGGCTGTGCTCGAGGCGCAGATTCAAGGCGCGGCGCAAATCATTGTGGATATTTATTCTCGTTATCTATTTGAGAAGGAAGTCTTTGAGCGACGCACAGAAGCAGAACTATCGGCGGATGATTTCAACGATATCATGGAGCGCGCTCAGAAGGCAACTTATGGCGATGGACTCGATGAACGCTACCTGCAAAAGTTCATGTGGACTTGGAAGCCTCATTATTATTCGCCCGGTTTGTCGTTCTATAATTTCCCCTACGCGTTTGGATTATTATTTGCCACAGGCTTGTACGCCATTTATCAACAACGCGGCGCGGCGTTTGTGGAAGATTACAAAAGCTTGTTGGCTTCCACAGGTGAGGCCAACGCCGCTGATTTAGCAAAACGTTTTGGAATCAATATCCGCACCAAGAAATTCTGGGAAGACAGTATTGCAGTCTTTGCTAAAAGAATTGAACGATATTGCGAAATTTAATCGGCGATGAAGTGAATTTTCATTCGCAAGCGATAAAAAATTGAAAACCAGAATACAAGGCGAGTCAAAAAACTTATCTCCCATATACATCTGGCTGTTTTGGCAAGTTGCGTATGTGGGGTTGGCCCTACTATATTCGGCGTTTTTTCCATCTGTTGCTTTGGAGAAACAAATCCCAATTTGGCCTCCCGCACAAAATTTTGGACTCTGGCTCAATCGTATATTTCTGTCGCCGTTCCTGCGATGGGACGCCGTCTGGTATGTTCAGATTTTGACGAAGGGATATATTGCCGGAGACGGCTCGACGGCTTTTCATCCGCTTTATGTTTTGCTTGGTAAACCGTTGTATCTGCTGGGGACCAACCCGGAATTGAGTCTGTTGATCGTCAGTTCGCTGGCATGTCTGGGATTATTTCTGGTTTTTTACAAGCTCGCGTCTCTTGATCTTCAACCTGAAAAGAGTTGGACTGCTATTCTGCTTCTATCCGTTTTCCCGACAGCTTTTATCATTTTCGCGCCATACACAGAAAGTTTATTTCTGTTCCTTGTTGCCTCGGCTTTGTATCTTCTTCGCAAACGCAACTGGCTTTTCGCATCGCTGGCAACTTTTTTGGCGGGACTGACGCGCCAGCAGGGAGTCTTTCTTGTATTTCCCATGCTTTGGTATATCTGGGAAGACAGCGGAAAATCTCTCACTGGGCTGACGAAAATATGGCGAGGCTGGCTGGCAACGCTCAGTGCACCGTTGGGATTGATCGTTTGGGGAATTTATCGCATAGGCTTTTTACGCGAAGGCACGCTGGATACAAAAGATTGGCAGGGTTTTATCTATTCGGCTTTGATTTCCCCCTCTGCAAAAAAAACCATTCCTGATCAAGTCATTTTATGGCCTTGGACAGCATTCATTGATTCCGTAAACGATGCCTTTCGCCTGATGCAGGCACAGGGATTAATTAACATTTTCATCGGGCTCGTGTTTGTAATCTTATTCGTTTTAGCCTGGAAATATTTGTCGGCGGCGGACCGATTTTATTGCACCGCAATCATGTTGATCAGTTTTAGCATGTCCACTGGCTCGTTTGATACCTATATTTATATGAGCCTTCCACGTCATTTGCTTGAAGCGTTGCCCGTCTTTATTGGGCTTTCTCTTGCCTTAAAAAAGCCGTGGCAACGGATACTTGTTATCGGTTTGCAAATTCCGCTTCAAGTTTTTATGCTTTATCTCTATGTGATCCATGCTTGGATTCCATGAATTGGAAAAAATTTCAAAATAAAAAAACAGGGCGCACCACAATTGGTGCGCCCTTAACTTTGTGAAAAGATTTATTTGGGAATTTACGCCCAGCCGCGCAACTGCATGGCTTTGACCACGCGGTCAATCGCCACCATGTAGGCTGCGTCACGCATATAGGCCTTTTCCTTGAGCGACATATCCAGAACGCCCTGGAAGGCCTGGGTCATCTTGGTGTCGAGCCGCTGCAGAACCTCATCCTTGGTCCAGTAGAAGTTCATATCGTTTTGGACCGACTCGAAGTACGATGTGGTGACACCGCCGGAATTGCACAGGAAGTCCGGGATATTGAAGATCTTGTTGGCTTTGAAGTACTCATCTGCTTCCAGCGTGCAGGGTCCGTTGGCGCCTTCGGCCACGATCTTAACGCGCTTCGACATCTTCTTGATGGTCTCGGCTGTGACCTGATCTTCCTTCGCCGCAGGGATCAGAACGTCGGCTTCCTTGGAAATCCAGGCATCGCCGTCTTCGACAACATAGCCCTTGTCCTGCGCCTTCTTCTTGTCGATGGTGCCGTACTCATCCACAATGGACAGCAGGAAGTGCGGGTCAATGCCTTCCTTGTGGCTGTAGGTGTAGGCCTTCTTGTCGTTGCGGTCATAGCAGGAAACGCATGCAACTTTGCCACCCAGCAGCTCAATAAATCCAACTGATGCATATTGCGCCACGTTGCCGAAGCCTTGAATGGCGGCAACACAGTTCTTGGGATCCATCTTGAGGTGCTTCATCGCTTCACGGATGTAATAGGTCACGCCAAAGCCGGTGGCCTCTGTACGACCTTCCGAACCGCCGCTACCGAGAGGCTTGCCGGTGAACACGCCCGGCGTGTACTGTCCAACCAACTTGGAATACTCATCCATCATCCAGGCCATCATCTGGCCAGTGGTGCCGACATCGGGTGCAGGCACATCGTTGCGCGGACCGATACTCTTCCACATAACATCCACCCAACCGCGGCACAAGCGTTCCTTCTCATGGACGGAGAGCGTGGACGGATCCAAGATGATGCCGCCCTTGCCGCCGCCCAACGGAATATCCGCCACAGCGCATTTCCATGTCATCCACGTTGCTAAGGCGCGGACAGTATCAAGTGTCTCATCTGCTGCAAAGCGGATGCCGCCTTTATTGGGGCCGCGTGCATCGTTGTGTTGAACGCGGAATCCCTGAAAGACCCGCGTCGAGCCATTGTCCATCCGCACCGGGATGCGGAAAGAATATTCACGCATGGGCCAGCGCAGGACTTCGCAGACGGCAGAATCGAGTTTGAGCATTTTTGCAACATGATCAAATTGTTTCTGTGCCATCTCAAAAGGATTGAATTGTTCAGCCATTTGTTTCTCCTAAATAAGAATTTTAGAAAATATAAGCGAGCAGACCCGGACGGGAGTGCCCGCTTATAAAAACCCTATGGAATTTGTTTGGATCATATCAATGTAAATCCTACGACCTTACTTCTTAACCTTACACGACTTTTATTTTCCCGTCAATATGAAGACCATCATAAATAGAATATGACTTACATTGATGTTAGTTGTCTTTCCAACTCGGACCTTACCACTTGCGGATTGGCCGTACCAGCGGCTTTTTTCATAACCTGTCCAAACAAGAAGTTGGCAACACCCACTTTGCCCGCTTTATAACTCTGAACTTCTTTTGGATTTTCCGCTAATGTTGCTTTGACCAAATTTGAAATCAACAATTCGTCCGAGACTTGCCTGAGGCCATGCGCTCTAATGATCTCTGCCGCCCCTTTGCCGGATGCAAACATTTCACTCAGGACTTCTCGCGCGCTGGATTGGTTGATTTGCCCCTCGGAAATGATTTTGACCAACTCCGCCAGCTCATCCGGTCGGACCTTGAGCTGTTTGACCGTTATATTATATTGATTCATCAACGAGAACAAATCGCCGAGCATCCAATTGGCTATCGTTTTGGCGGTGATATTCGGCGATAAACCCTTGAATGCTGTTTCAAAATAATCCGCGACTTCTTTTTCTTCGGTAAGCCGCGCCGCATCGTATTCTGTTAAAGAATAATCCTTAATGAAACGTAGATACCTAACGCGCGGAAGTTCGGGCAAATCTTTGCGAATGTTTTCGATCCAGCTGTTCTCCACTATGAGTGGAGGCAAATCCGGTTCGGGGAAGTAACGATAATCGTGAGCGTCTTCCTTACTGCGCTGTGAATATGTCTCGCCGCGTGCTTCGTTCCAACCCAAGGTTTCCTGTTCTACGATTCCGCCCGCTTCGATAACTTTGCTCTGGCGTTCGATCTCATATTCAATCGAGCGTTCGAGTGCACGGAATGAATTGAGATTCTTGACCTCGGTGCGCGTACCAAGTTCGGTGGTTCCCTTTTGTCGCACGGAGACATTGGCTTCAAATCGGATCACGCCTTTTTCCATGTCGCCGCTGTTTACGCCGAGGTAGCGCAGGATGTCACGTAACGATTCTGCGTAGGCGCATGCTTCCTCTGCAGAATGAAGGTCAGGTTCGGAAACCATTTCCAATAGCGGCACACCGGCGCGGTTCAAGTCCACAAGCGAATAGGATTGGCCGTCGCGTTCCACATGGGTCAACTTGCCGGTGTCTTCTTCCAAATGCACGCGGCGCACACGGATGATCCGTTCGCCAACGGATGTGCGAATGACGAGTTTGCCATTGATCGCCAACGGCTGTTCGTATTGCGAGATTTGATAACCTTTGGGAAGATCAGGATAGAAATAATTTTTACGCGCAAAGATACTGGTGTTTTGAACTTCACATTCGAGCGCCAGCGCCACGCGAATTCCATATTCAACCGCCTTTTGATTGACCACTGGCAATGCACCGGGCATAGCAGAACAAACCGGACACACGACGGTATTCGGCGTGGCGCTTGTCGAATCAACGACAGCGCACGAGCAGAACATTTTCGATTGGGTTCGAAGTTCAGAGTGAACTTCAAGTCCGATGACGGGTTCAAATTCCATTATCTTATTTGGCATTGCGAGGAGGGTGCTGTTCCCGAGGTGGCAATCTCAAGTAACAACCAAGGAATTGTTAGAGAAGATTACTTCTCGAAGACTCGCATTGACATCTCCTAAATATATTTTGGCTTTCGTTTCTCCAAAAACGCGGCAACGCCTTCTTTGTGTTCCGCACGTTTGCCTGCAATCCCTTGCAAATCGGCTTCGGTGTTCAAAACATCTTCCAGGTTGGGCAACACGGCTTGATTGAAAGCCTGCTTCGCCAACCCAAACGTACCGACCGGGCCAACTGCCAATTGCATTGCATATGCTAGGGTCTCTTGCATGAAGATGGTTGCCGCGAAAACACGATTTACCAATCCCCATTCTAACGCTTGTTGAGCGGAAATAGGTGCGTTGCTGAAATAAAATTCCTCAGCGCGTCCGAGACCGATCAGTACGGGCAATAATAATGACACAGCTAAATCAGGGACAAGTCCAATACCGCCAAAGCCGACGACGAATTTGGCTTCATCAGATGATAAACGCAGATCACATGCCAATACAATTCCAAGTGCCGCACCCGCACACGGACCATTGATCCCGGCAATGACAGGTTTTTCGATTCGACGGATTTGAAGGATCAGCGGGTTGTAAGTTTTTTCTAGGTGCTCGCGATAGGAAATCTCGCCGCTCTTCATTTCGGAAATATCCTGACCCGCGCTGAAGGCTTTGCCTGAACCTGTCAACACGATGACGCGCACGTGCGAATCTTTTTCAGCCTGGGTGAACGCCTCTTGCAATTCGCTGATCAACTGGACGTTGAATGCGTTGGCGTGCTCAGGGCAGTTCAGCGTCAGGGTCAGCAGGCCCGCTTGAAGCGTGTAAAGAAGCGATGTCATTTTATAGAAAAGACCAGGCATTATGCCTGGTCATCCGTTTCATCATCGGGCGAGTCATCATCGTCTACTTCATATTCGACGTGCTCGCTGTCGAGATAAACCCACAAGAGCAAAACATTTCCTTCCGGCGTTTCAATATTGCGGGCCGCCAGGATCGGGGCGGTTTCCTCCAATCCCATCTCATTGCGATAATGCAAATGGATCGGCTGTTTGCTGCTCCATGCACGGTGACAGCGTTCCACGAGCGCGTTGCCGTTGAATGTTCGCAATCGCGTCAGCGCGGGAACCAGTTCGTTTGGGCTTTCGTTCAAGCCCATCGCCCAGCCGTCACTGACTTGTTCAAAGATCGGCGGCGGGCCTTCGATGATTGTGATTTTTTCGTCCATGCTTAAGAATATACCATAAAAGGGATTACAGGAACCTTGCGATTGCCTTGACCATGCCCGGGCCGGAATACACTAGGCCCGTATAGATTTGGATGAGCGTCGCGCCCATGTCCAGTCGGCGTTTGGCATCCTCGGGATTCATGATACCGCCTGCGCTGACAACGGGGATTTGACCATTCACGCGCTGGACGGTCTTTTGCAGCATCGCTTCGCTCAGTGCCTTGAGCGGTTTGCCGCTTAGTCCTCCCTCTTCGCCCCGCTGGCTTGATCGCAATCCCATGCGCTCTAAAGTCGTGTTCGTTGCGATGATTCCGTCCATGTTCGTGCGCAGGATGACGTCTACCGCGTCATCCAATTCCTGATTGCTCAAATCGGGTGCAAGTTTGATGAGCAAAGGCACGCGTCGTTCAAGCTGTTTCTGTTCGATCAGTTGTTGTTGATGCAGGTTCTTTAACAAATCTTCGAGCGCATCGCGCGCCTGCAATCGTCGCAGACCCTCCGTGTTCGGCGAGCTGACATTGATTGTCAGGTAATCTCCGAGCGGCGCAAAGTTCTGGAGCAAAGCCAGATAATCCAATACAGCTTCTTCGTTCGGAGTGGATTTGTTTTTTCCGAGGTTTATCCCGAGAACCGTCCCCGGTATCGGCTTTTTGATTGGCTTGGGTCTGCGCGGACCAAATCCCAGGAACCGTTCCAGCCAACTGGGTGCGAGGGATGAGTTCAACCGGTTCTGAACGAACTCCGTCCCGCGGCTGGGAAACCCCATGCGGTTGATGACGGCTTCATCTTCAATCAAACGAAAGATGCGCGGCTTCGGGTTGCCGGGTTGCGGCAGGGGCGTGATCGTTCCCACTTCGATATGACCAAAACCCAGCGCAGCCAGTCCGCGAATGGCAACGGCATCCTTGTCGTATCCCGCCGCAAGGCCGATGGGATTCTTGAAGGTCAATCCAAAAGCCTGAACCGGTTTGGAAGGCGTATGATAAAGAATCTGCAACAGCCAGCGTGAGGGAGGCAGCCAACCCCCAAAGCGTACTGCATTCAGCGTTAGCTGATGTGCCGTTTCGGCATCGAGTTTGAAAAGGTAATTACGAAAGAAAGGATACATGATTCTCCGTGTTATTGCGAGCCTCGCAATAACATCATTTAACTCGCTTCAATTGTGTCTCTATCGCTTTGTCTTCGGCGCCTTCGGGATGGATGTTATAGGCGGTAATGGTGAGGTGATCGGCGTCTACCAGTTCAACCTCCGTGCGCCAGCCCCAATCGGGACCACCGTCAGGGTCGGGATAATTGCCCAGCACCGCAAATCCTTTTTCTTTGGCGTTGCCGGTGCAAAACATGATCGCTGTGTTGTTGTGGAAGCTGTCCACCCAACTGGATTCGTAGCGGTCGAGCGTTGTGTTGTATCCAAAGGTGAACAGGCCGTGCTGTGGTTCGTCATCCATGGAAGTTTGATAGAGATACAGTGCGAAGCGTCCATCCAATATCAGTTGGATACTGCCCAGCGTTTGCGATTCGATCGGCACGCCTTCCGGCTCGAGCCAGGTGCGCGTCTTGCCTGTCCAGCCGCCGATAAGTGCGGCGAGGAGTTGGTGAGGCGTGGAGGATGTTTTTTCAAAAGCCATGGTTATTTCCCTTGAATGAGCCGGAAGGAATAAGGATTTCTAGGTGACGAGTGTAGCATAAAAGTCCGCGAGTCAGTATTGCGAATAGCCCCAATGGACTATTTTATGAAACGCTGCCTCTGGCTAAAATTGTCCCCCAAGAAAGGAAACCCGAAATGAAAAATAGGATCATCCCATTCCTTGCCACCTTCTTTGGCTCAATTTGTTTTGGCTCACTGTTTATCGTCATCTTTGTGAATGCCACCCAGGTCAACTGCATCCGGCAACCGGCCGGGACGTACACCTGCCAACTGCGTACGCTGTTTTTGGGCAGGTTCCCCACCTTCAATCGTATCGTCCAAAACGTGACGGGCATCAACATGGCGGAAAACGATGACCAGGACGGTGTCTCTTACCGTGCGGAGTTTGCCACGACGGACGGCGGTTCGGTTCCGCTCGACACAACCTGGACGGACTATGACCCCATTTCCCAACAGGTGACCGCCATTAGTTCTCAAATGGCATCGGGCGCGGATCAAGTTCAATATACTGCGAACCCGCCGTGGTGGGTGTTGTTCCTTATTGGCGGACTGGTCATCATGATGATGTTGCTCTCCCCGCTATTCTTTTTGCGAAGATAACCCCTCCCAGCCTCCCCCATTTTTTTGGGGGTGTCACGGAGTGACGGTGGGGTGTCACAATTTCTTCAGCATCCTCTCCGCTTGCTCATACGCCACCTTGTAATAATACGGCAGACCTTCGCACGTGGCGAGTGAGCATACCAAGTATATGTTGGGCGATATCGCATAGGTTCAAATCCTTAGAAGCTCCCGGCTTTAGCCGTTGGAATAATCACAAAATCAAAACTTCTGCACCCTCGTAGCTGGCCCCCAACTCGAAGATCCGCGCTGCAAGACCAGCGGCTTCAAACGCACGCTTCATTGCCTGGCCGATGCCCGGCTCTGGTTTGGACGAGAACGCGATCAGGCTGGGTCCTGCCCCCGAAAGGGCCACCGCGCCTGCCCCGGCGTGATGCGCCGCATCCATCGCGGCCTGTGCCCCCGGAATCAGCGGGATGCGATATGGTTGGTGCAACGCATCGCTCATCGCCTTGCCTAGCAGCTCCAGATCACCGGTGCGCAGCGCTTCGGTCACTAGCACGGCACGGCTGATATTATAGATCGCGTCCTTGCGGTCAACCTGTTTGGGCAGGATGGCACGTGCTTGCCTGGTGGGGAAATCAAAGTCCGGCAGGACGATGGTCACATGCAGCGGCGAACGATGCGCCCGCGCCGGCAATCTCATCGAGACGACATGGTCATCATAGACGATCGAGGCGACCAGTCCGCCCAGCATGGCGGGCGCCACGTTATCGGGATGTCCTTCGGTTTCGATGGCGAGTTTCAAAATTTCCTCGTCGCTGAACGGGCTTCCGAGCAGTGCATTCGCTCCGAGCATTCCGGTCAGCAGGGCCGCCGAACTCGATCCCAGCCCCGAACTCAGCGGCACGCGGTTGAGGCAATGCACGTGTAGGCCTGGGCAAGATTTTTTCGACCGGTCATAGATCATCAATGCAGCATCCACCACCGCGTTGGTAGCGTCGGTCGGTAATTTATCTGCACCTTCGCCCTCGATGGCCATGCTAATTTGCTTGTCGTCCGTGCAAGTGAACTCGGCCTCGTTCCATAGGTCCAATGCCAGCCCTAGCGCATCGAAGCCCGGCCCTAAGTTGGCCGTCGTTGCCGGAACCTTAACTTGAACTTTCAAGAGAACCTCTCAATCTAAAACCGCAAAGACCGCAAAGTCTTTTTCTTTGTGTCCGCTTGCCCTTTGCTCTTTGAGGGTTGTGTCCTTCGTGTTAAATATCTCTCACTTCAAAATAATTTCTTCCAGCGCGTCCAGCTTTGGTGGCACAACACGCGGTTTGGGCATATCCTTCGTAATGATATCCGGGTCTTTCAGTCCGTGTCCGGTGCAAATCGCCACGATGCGTTTGCCTTTTGGGTTCAATTTACCGTTGGCGATTTCAATTGCCAATCCCGCCAATCCCGCCGCCGATGCAGGCTCTACCCAAATGCCTTCGAGCGATGCCAGCAGCTTTTGCATATCCAGGATTTGTGCATCGCTGGCGGCGATGATTCGTCCTTTTGATTCTTCCGCGGCCTGCAGAGCTTGTTCGCCGCGCGCCGGTTTGCCGATGCGGATCGCAGTTGCAACCGTTTCTGGTTTCTCAACCGGATGTCCCAACACGAGCGGTGCGGCGCCTTCAGCCTGCACTCCCAACACCTGTGGCAAGCCTGTGGACTTTAACTGATCGTATTGTTTGAATCCAGCCCAATAGGCTGTGATATTTCCGGCGTTGCCCACTGGCAGGCACAACCAATCCGGCGCGGCTTCGAGCACGTCGCATATTTCAAACGCTGATGATTTTTGTCCCTCAATGCGAAAGGGGTTGATAGAATTCACCAAACAAATCGGATGCTTGTTTGTGATCTCAACGACCATTGTCAATGCATCATCGAACGAGCCGTCAATTTGGATGACTTGCGCCCCGTACGCAACCGCGCCCGCCAACTTTCCTGCTGCAACCTTGCCCTGTGGAATCAGCACGATGGATTTCATTCCGGCACGTGCCGCATATGCCGCGGCGGATGCAGCGGTATTGCCCGTCGAGGCGCAAATGACCGTGGTTGCATTTCGTCCCAATGCTTCGCTGACAGCGGCGGTCATGCCGCGGTCTTTGAAGGAACCGGTCGGGTTGAGCCCTTCGTATTTGATGAACAATTTGAATCCGCCACCGAGCTGGCGCGACAAACTATCGACTTGGATCAAAGGCGTATTGCCTTCGAGCAAGGTCACTGCCCGTGTGTTTGGAGGAAGATTTAATAAGTGTCCGTATTTAGAAAGAACGCCTTGGTATGTCATATCGAAATTTGTCATTGGGGCGATGCAGGCATCACCCCTACGACAAATCATCCTTTCAGCGGAGGTGCATCCTTGTCATAGACGAAGACTTGAATATCCAAACCATCCTTGTTGAGAAAATCGATGGCGGGCTGGAAGGTTGCATCCTTGATCTTTTGCATGTCGCCTGCGGGCGCAAGCACAGTAATGCGTGCTTCTTCATTGGAGATCTTAGCCACTTTCATTGCTGCTACCGCGCACGCCGCACTGATTTTAGTTTGCATCACCTGGATGGCTTCGTCTACGGTCATTCCCGGCTCCTGGATAAATTCTCCATAAAATTATAAACCACTCGTGATAAGATTCCGTTATGAACTTTTCGCAGATCACGGATGACCTGTTCATAGGTACCACCCCGCGCCGCAAGGATTATGATGTCCTGCGTGCTCTAGGCGTGCGTCTGGTCATCAACATGCGTCTCACGCGTGGACCGAAGCCTCACTTCCGTGATCTGCAAATCCAGTATCTCTGGTTGCACACGTTTGACAATCCGCTGATTCCGATTCCGCTTCGGGCTTTGACGCGCGGCGTATATGCAGCGCTCGATGTGATTCGCGACGGCGGAAAGGTCTATGTTCACTGCGCTCATGGGCGTCATCGCAGTGTGGCCATGGGCGCCGCGATTTTGATTGCCCAGGGAATGCCTGCTCATGAAGCGATGGCTTTGATCAAGGAACACCGATCCGCGGCTGATCCGAATGTGTTTTACATCCGAAGGCGAATTCACTTCTTTGAGCGCCGCTGGCATTTGATCAAGCGATTGCCTTGATCCTTATCATCTTGCCATGGTTGCAATCGTCACGCCTGCGCCGCCTTCGTTATCCTTCGCTTCTTCAAATGATTTAACATACGGGCTGTCTTTCAATGCTGTGCGCACAGCTTCACGCATCCTGCCTGTGCCTTTGCCATGCACAATTCGCACGAAGGGCAATCCTGCGGAATAAGCCTTCTCCAGATATTTGTCCAACTCATCGAGCCCATCTTCAACGAGTTTGCCGCGCAGGCTGATTTCCATTCCAGTGGTCGGTTGACGCTTTGGTGTTGAAGGTTGATAGTCTGTTTCGCTTTGTGTTTTGAGCTTTGATTGATTATCGCTCGCTGAATGTTTTTCCAAATCATTCAACTTGGCTCTGACTCGCAATGTGCCAATCTGAACTTCCGCATCTGAATCACTCAAAGCGGTTACGATGCCTTCTGACTTCAACGAAGCGATCAGGACTTTCTCTCCCAGCTTCACCGCTGATGGAATGATATCTGAAGTCTGAGGCTTTCTCTCAACCGGTGCCTGGATTTTTTCTTCAAGGGTTTCGATTTTTTGTTCCATTGCTTTGATGGCATCCAGCGGCTGGCGGGCTTTCTTCAATTGTCCTTTTAATGATTCGATATTCTGCTTCAACACTGCCACTTCCAGTTCGCCCTCAGCGCGCGCCTTAGCCAACACTTCGCGGCGCTCCTCTTCGATCTTATCCAAACGCTTTTCGAGTTCGCGGGTTTGATCTTCAAGCCTGCTGCGCGATTTCTCCAGTTTCTCGCGCTCGCGCGAAGTGCGATTTCGTTCCTTGCGAATATCATCGAGCAGTTTATCAGCGCGCAAATCGTCAGGATTGATTTCGCTCCTTGCCGCGGTGACCAGCTGGGGGTCGAGTCCGAGGCGCTGCGCAATGGCCAACGCGTTGGAACGTCCCGGTAATCCAATTGTCAAATGATATGTCGGGCGCAGAGTTTGGACATCGAACTCCAGTGAAGCATTGACCACACCGTCGGTGCTGTGAGCAAACGTTTTGAGTTCGGGATAATGAGTTGCGACAAAAGTTGAGATGCCGCGTTCGATGAGATGACTGAGGATGGCGCGCGCCAGAGCCGCGCCTTCCTGCGGATCAGTGCCTGCACCGAGTTCATCGAGAATGACCAGCGAACGCGAGTCGGCCTTCTTTAAGATTCGGATGATGTTGGTAATGTGTGATGAAAACGTGCTCAGCGATTGCTCGATAGATTGTTCGTCGCCAATATCCGCGAAGATATCGTGGAAGCATGGAAGCTCCGAGCCGCTCTGCGCGGGGATATGCAGTCCGCTTTGAGCCATGAGCGCTAGCAGGCCAACAGTTTTGAGCGAAACGGTTTTGCCACCGGTATTCGGTCCGGTAATGACAAGCGCGTATGTCCCGGGCTTTGGATCAATGTCAATGGAAACCACGGTGTTTGGATCGAGCAATGGATGGCGGGTATGAAGAAGAACGATGGTTGGCGTTTTGTCTACTCTCGACGTGCCATGATCCATCTTATGCAGGATCGGTTCGCTTGCGTGAAGCTCTTCCGCATACTTTGCTTTGGCAAACGCCAGATCGAGGACGGCTAGATTTTCAATTCCATATTTAAGTTCAGCTGCGTGCTCTCCAACCAATGATGAAAGCTCAGCCAGGATGCGGCGTTCCTCATCACGCTCCGCAAGTTCAAGTTCACGGACTTGATTGTTTAGTTCGACCACAGGCAACGGCTCGACAAATAAAGTTGCTCCGCTCGAAGATTGATCATGGACAATGGCTTTGATACTGCCTTTGAATTCAGCGCGCAATGGAATTACGTAACGCCCGTCGCGTTGCGTGATGATCGGCTCCTGGAGTTTATTGGCTGAGTCGGTGAGATATTTTTGCAGGCGCGACATCAAACGGTCGCGCGCCACTCTGACCTCGCGGCGGACGTTTGCTAATTTATCAGAAGCTGAATCCAAAACTTCGCCGCGTTCGGATAAGACACGCGTGATGGCATCGATGATGCCGAATGCTTCGGGGAGTCCAACCGCGAGTTGTGAGAGATAAGGAGCTTTTTCTGCGGCGTGAGCGAGAGATTTTTTTAAGTCGCGGCACGCAATCAGTGTGGATTTGATTTCGAGCATGGCTTGCGGTTCAAGTACACCGCCACGCGCCGCGAGATCAGCATATGCGCGAATATCGTGCGAGCCGCCAATGCTGAGATCGCTTGTGGAAAGCAAAAGCCGTGCTTCGGTTGTTTCCGCAATAAGACGCGTGGCTTCGTCGAAATTGTTGGAAGGCTGAAGTGCACGCGCCAAATCCGCCGAGGCGGAGAAATCACAAAAACGTGTCAGGCGTTCGAGGATTTTATCGTATTCAAGAACATGTAGAGTTTTGGAATCCATTTGATCAGAACTCAAAATGCCCGAAACATATAAGGGACGCGAATCATTGCTCTGTTTGTGCAGCTAGTGCGGCGCCGATGATCCCTGCTTCGTTTAATAATTGAGCAGGCACAACCGGAACCTCGATCTTCAATAATGGGATGAATTTCTCGTGCTGCTTGCTAATGCCGCCGCCAATAATGAATAGATCGGGCCAGAAAAGTTTGTTCATCATTTCGAGGTATCAATTCAAACGTTTGGCAAAATCCTTCCACGAGAGATCTTCGCGCTGACGGGCGGCATCCGAAGCGCGCGCCTCTGCATCTTCGCCTTTGATCTCGATATGGCCGAACTCTGTATTGGGCAGCAGCTTACCTCGATAGAAGATCGCTGAACCAATCCCGGTTCCAAGCGTGACTATGATGACGCTTCCTTGTTGACCACGGCCTGCGCCGAAGGACATTTCTGCTAGACCGGCCGCGTCCGCATCGTTGATCATTGTGCAAGGGAGTCCCGTAGCTTTTGTAAACAGGTCATCGGCATTTACCCCAATCCACTTTTCGGAGACATTGGCAGCCATCATCGCCACACCGGCCTTGATGGGCGCCGGGAAGCCAATGCCAATTAGCCCCTTCCAACTGAAGGATTGTGCGATCTGTTGGACAACGTCCGCGACTGGCCTCGGTTCGGCTTTGTCCGGCGTCTTGATGCGGATTCGTTCGGCGGTGAGTTTGCCAGACTGGATGTCAACCGGTGCACCCTTGATGCCCGATCCACCCACATCAATGCCGAGAACTTGAGAAGGAGTCTTTCCTATCATGTTGAGCCTCCATGCCAGCAGAATTATAAACGCAGAAAGCTCCTTGAAAGAATCAAATCTAAAAACAAGAGCGACCATTGCGGCCGCTCTTGTTTGATTGCACTTTATTGATTTACCATTCTGACCATTCGCCCTTGGGGTGAACCCAAACCGCGGTGATTGCCTCGGCAGTAAATATCTCATTGAAGCCGGCCAGGAAATCTGTATCTTCATAATATCCCATCATCTCATCAGGACGTGTCCAAACATCTACACCAAACCATTCCAATGCTTCGGGTGAACCAGGCGCCGCCATGCGGAAATAGGACTCGTGTGAAAGGTTCCCGGCCTTGCGTGCCTTGCCCAATGTTTTGACGATGGCAGAGTTATGGAGCTTGCGTGCCTCCTCCATGTTTTTGACTATGCCTCGAGCGGTAGTCACGAAGCGGTCATTCATCCCCGAAGGCGCAGGGATGTGATAGCTGACGAATCCATCCACGGCTGCCCACACGACCGGATCACGCTGGGTAAAGATCTGACCTGCTTGTTCCAGAACCGTTGGGTTGGCGAAGAAATTGTTCAAGCCATCCATGCTGTTCCAGATATCAAGGATCAGGAATTCACCTGCGCCTTTTCGGGGCACTTCCATCGGCACATACACCATATGGCTGAGATCGCCGAGGGATTTCGCCGCGGCGATATTGGCGGGCGCACCCGCTGTCGAGTTGTGAAGCTTGCGTGCTGCTTCCAACGTTGGCGAGGCAAGCGTCCCGCGAATTGAAAGTAGGAATAATGATAAATCGTTGCTCATGGTTCTCTCCTTTTTGAATTTGACAGAGTTGGTCCTTCCGTCTGTCTTTACTTAATAAGACGGGAAAACTTAGTCAAATTCATCGGTCAAACCACGAGCGGTAATCCAAACTTTGAGAACAGCTTGCCGTCAAAGGTCAGGAAATCATTGATCTCGGTAATTTGTCCGTTTTCAATAGTGAGGATGTGAAGCGCGGCGGCGCGATAGATTCCGTTTGAATCCATCTGATAGACTGCAAAGGCCGGAGAACCGTTAAAGCGAACCGGAACCAACCGGACCTTGAACGGGTCAAAACTCTTGAAGAGATAACCATCCAAAAATGCTTTGATATCCGCTTTGCCGCCAAACCAAACCGGGAAGGGTGGCATAGTCAGTGCCACATCTTCGCGCAAGACCGCGACCAATGCGGCAGAGTCTGCCGATTCCCAGGCGGCGACATAACGTGTTAGCAATGACGACAACTGCTGATCGAGGTGAATTATTAACGGTTTATATTCCGTTTTCTTCATTGTTTCACGTGCACGCTGTAATGCGCTATTGACCGCGGCGGTTGTCATATCCAGAATCTTGGCTGCCGAGTTGGCATCCCAACCCATCACATCGCATAAAAGCAATACTGCGCGTTGCCTGCCCGGAAGTTTCTGGAGCGCAGCAATGAATGCTAATGTGATGCTTTCACGGACCTCATAATGCGCTTCAGGATAAATATCCGGTTGTCCATCGATCATCTCATCTGGGAAAGGTTCGACCCATATAATTTCCTGTGAAGGCGGCGGCAATGGTCGAGTTGGATCGCCGCGTGCGTATAATTCTCTGGAGAGTCCGCGCCGCTTACGGGTATCCAGGGTATCCAGACACGTATTTGTGGCAATCTTGTATAACCACGCTCGTAGCGCTGAGCGTTCTTCAAATGTATCAAGGCGTCTCCAGGCACGAACAAGTGTTTCCTGCAACATATCCTCGGCGTCCTCGATTGAACCGAGGATGCGATAGCAGTGTACGAGCAGCTCGTGGCGGTGAGGTTCAATTAGTTGAGCAAAGGCTTCTTGATTTCCCCGTCGTGCTGATTCGAGATACTTGGTTTGATCTTCAAGAGTATCAGGCTTCATGCTGTTTTTCATATGGACACCAATAAAGTTTTTCTGTGACGCTCACAGCGGCTGTTTCATCGGCAAGCCGGGCTTGCGCGGATACTTCGGCGGTGTGGCATGGGATTTGTTCACGATGATGAGAAAGCGATCGTCAGGAACGCCGGGCAAATTGACTTGAATAATCTGTTGCAATTTTCCACCCAACAATTTCATTTCCTGTTCAGCGGACTGCGCTTCGGCCGGTCCGCTTTCGCCTTTTTGAGCAAGCATTATGCCGCCAATGCAAACCAACGGCAAAAGATATTCTGAAAGAACGTTCATGCTGGCCACCGCGCGTGCAACGGCACAGTCATAACTTTCGCGATGGGCAGGCATTTGTCCCACTTCTTCGGCGCGGGCTTTGAGCACTTCCACGTTCTCCAATCCAAGCATGCGTATGACGTGTTCGCAAAACATGGCTTTTTTGCCAACTGACTCGATCAACGTCACCCGCATGGATGGATATAAAATTTTGAGGGGAAGTCCCGGGAAACCAGCGCCCGTTCCAACGTCCGCGAGGTGGCGCGGCGGGTTTGCGCCCCACGCCATGACGCATGAAAGTAAATCAAGGAAATGTTTGGTGCGAATCAACTCTGCGTCTTTGATCGCCGTGAGATTGAATTTTTGATTCCAATCCAATAATTCCCGCTCATACGTGACCAACGCCATCACTTGCCGCCCCGTCAAGTGAATGTGAAAAAGTTCCTGTGCCTCGCGGATGAGCTTTTCCATACGCAAAAATTATACCCCTCTGCTTTTTTTGCAGAGGGGTACATTTGGGTTATTGTCTCGGTGCCTCAACTTTTGGCTTGCGCTTGAAAATTAAACGGAAGATCCAGCGCAGAATCAGGAAGAGGAGAAATAACGGAATGGCAATGGTGATCAATACTGGCAGGACCAGCAGGAAGAAGTTGATGAGGAAATCTACAAAGCCTTGCCAGAAGTAGATCAGGTTTTGGATTGCATCGCGCGCCGTGCCTTGCGGTTTCCATCCGCCGACCTGAATCGGCTTGATGGTTTCCTCGGCGACCACGTGAACCGTAATGGCTGAAAGCTGTGCGGCTTGTTGATCGTATTGGATTTGGCCTTTCAAAACTTCAATGTCGCTGTCCACTTGCTGCAGTTGCTGATAAACATCTAGCACATCCTGAGTCTTGGTGGCATTCTGCATAATCTTCGTCAATTGATCGGCGGCGGCCTCTTTTGCGGTGAGACGCGACTGCAAGTCAACGTATTGGCTGGTGATATCCTGACCGGTGAGCGTCTCGTTCTGAACGTCAACCGTGTTCTGCTTGACCTGAGTCAGCGCAGCATCCAGTTGATCTGCTGGCACGCGGAAGACAATCTGCGCGTCGGGTTCCTGTGTTCCATCCGGTGCATAGGTCTGACCAATGTTGACCGACACCACGTAACCGCCCATCGTTTTGGTCATTTGTTCAAGTTGATTCACGCGGGCCTTCACATCTTGAACGACAATGGTCAATTCGGCGGTCTGAACGACGAGCCGTTGAGTGTCGTCAGTGGTGACATCACTACTTCCTGCTGATCCACTTACCTGCTGGGCTTTCAGTGCGTCATTGGATAATGGTGCTGGCGCTTGGGCGGCTACCGATGCGCCAGCTTCCGCCATTGGAGCCAACTGAGGTGCGGGGGGTGTTGCCGCAGCGCTGCATCCGGAAAGAATCAAGGATGCGGCAATCAAAAGGACAAAACTTAATCGTTTCATTTCTTCCTCCATTTAAATCATAAGGTGAATTACCTTACAGACAAATCCTGTTGGAAAAAGTTCCAGCCCACCCTCACCCTTAACCCCTCTCCGATTGGAAGATGAAGTCCGAAGGATAGGCGAGGGAGAAACTACCAGCCCTCGCCGAGTCTCACAGCATGTTTTTCAGGCAGACCTGCTTCACGTAAACGTTGCTGAACTTCATTCACGTTGTATTGTACACGGCGCGCTTCCCATTGACGCGTTTCTGTGTCATAGATGGCATACGCGGATCTCGGATCGCGGTCGCGCGGTTGGCCGACTGAACCGGGATTCACCAGCATGCGCGGGGTTAAAGTGATGGGACGATTAACCTTAACAGATTCCAGGGTTACGCGGTCTTTTTCCTCGTTCAATAGAAACAAACTTTGGATGTGAGAATGCCCAATGAAACAAAACGGGGTATCGAAATGATCGAAATTCAGGCGCGCTGTCAATGTGTTTAGCACATATTCCCATAACGGGTCGCGCGGACTGCCATGTGCCATGGTCACTTCGCCGCGCACTTTGGTGGATTGCGGCAGGGAACGCAGGAAATCCATATTGTCCGCCGTTAGCACTTTTTCGGTCCATATCAGTGAACGGCGCGCGTCCCCGTTGAATGATTCGAATGCCATTTTCCCAATGATGGCCATATCATGATTGCCCATGATGCATGTCAGGTGCGTCATCTCGCGCACCTGCTCGACTACAGCATTGGGGTCAGGACCATATCCCACCAGATCGCCAAGGCACCAGGTCTCGTCCACCTGACCCGCGTCATTGAGCACAGTTTCTAGCGCCGTATAATTTGCATGAAGGTCCGAAATGACTAATACGCGCATGATTACTCCAATAGCGCTGCAACGTGCCCGATGACAGCTTCAGCCACTTCGGCTTTGCTCATCAGCGGTAAGGATTCTTTTTTTCCGGTGGCGAATAACAATGTAACGCGGTTGGTCTCTACTCCAAATCCTGCGTCGCTGGAAGAAATATCATTGGCAACAATAAAATCTAATTTCTTTGACTTGAGTTTATCATTTGCATTGGCTAACAGATCGCGCGACTCTGCCGCAAATCCGACAACGACTTGTGGCCGCTTCTTTCCGGACCGATGTTCTGCCACCGCTGTCAAAATGTCTTCTGTCTCTTCCAGCCCGATCTGCGGAATCCCTTCGCGCTTCTTTATCTTATTCGTTGCAGTTTTCTTCGGGCGAAAATCCGCAACTGCGGCAGCCATGATCACTGCATCGGCTTTAGCGGACTCGTTCAACACGTTCTTTAACATTTGCTGAGCGGTTTCCACTTCAATCACACGTGCGCCAACCGGCGCAGTTAAACTTGTCGGTGCGGTAATCAAAACGACTTCTGCGCCAGAATCAAGCGCGGCTTGGGCCAGCGCGTAGCCTTGCTTGCCCGACGACTTGTTAGTTAATACCCTCACGGGGTCAAGAGGTTCCTGTGTTCCTCCGGCGGTGACTAAAACTTTTTTATCGGCGAGACGCCCATTTCGTCCGAGCACGAGGCGGATATGTCCGATGAGTTCAGCAGGTTCAAGTAAACGTCCCTTGCCAACAAGTCCCGATGCAAACCGTCCTTCAGCGGGTCCAGCAATGGTTGTACCGCGTTCTGTTAAGACGTGGAGATTATCTTGTGTAACATCGGCATCGAACATGCCGCCGTCCATCGCGGGCGCAATCAGCATTGGACATTTGCAAGCTAATGCAGTGATAGTGAGCAAATTATCCGCCGCGCCGTAAGCCAATTTGGAAATTGTGTTTGCAGTGCATGGTGCGATGACAAGTATATCGGCGTTGTGACTGAGACCGATGTGCAGGATGTGTGCTTCGCCGCCCCACAAATCTGCATCGGTGTAGGCGCGTCGCCCGGTGACGGATTGAAACGTCAGCGGCGCGATAAATTTTTCTGCGGCGGGGGTGAGAATGACATCCACTTGCGCGCCGAGTTGGGTCAACTTGGAAGCCAAATCAGCAGCTTTGAAGGCCGCGATGGAACCGGTCAGGCCAAGCAGAATGTGCTTTCCGTTAAGCACGCTCATAGACTTTGATTATACTTCTTGGAATTGGAAGAAGTTGAATTACTTTAGACCAAAAAGAGAATTGAAACACCGATCATTGCCAAAACGGTTCCAGCGATGGCTTGCCAGCCGAGATGCTCTTTGAAATAAAAATGGCTGATGGGAAGCATGAAGATCGGCGAAAGAGAGGTTAGCACGCTGGCGATGCCTACCGCTGTGTTTTGAACCGCAAGTAAAGATAATGAAACTCCGATCACAGGGCCGATCAACGCGGCGAGCGCCAGCAATTGAAGTGCGCTTGGATTTTCTTTAAGGGTTTGAATCGTCTTTCCTGCTTCGCGTTGCATAAAAGTGATTAACCAAAGCGCAATAACAGCTGCCAACATACGGATCACATTTCCGCTGATGGGTGAGAAATTATCCAGCATGCCTTGTTTGGAAAAAACCAATCCCGTAGCTTGACCGATGGCAGCGAAGACTCCACATAATATCCCTAATACGGATGGACGAAGAGTTTGAGATTTGTTATTACCGTGTTCGAGGATGACCCAGATGATGCCGCCTAAGGTCAATGCGATGCCGATGATTTCCATCAGGCTCAGAGATTCGCCGAAAAATATCCAGGCTTCCAATGCGCCGAAAATGGTGGAGAGGCTCAAGAGCAGAGTCCCGAGGCGCGCGCCGACCATCAGATAGGCTTGAAAAAGAAATGCGTCTCCCAATGCCAGCCCGATGACGCCCGAAAGCGAAAGCCATGTCCAGTGTTGAGTCCCGGCTTGGAGTGGCAAAGCTTGATGATACAAAACGAAATTTAAGATGACGAGATAAAGTAACGCAAAGACAACGCGCGTCCGATTGATGATCAACGATGAGCCGACCTTTTGACCGGCTTTGGTTACTACGACTGCATTTACGGCAAAGAAAAGCGAGGTCAGCAGGCCGGCGATTTCACCAATGATGACCATGATGTTTATTTGCTGAACGTGCCCATGAGTTCGCCTTGCGCCAGAATGTGATCCTGCATGGAAGAGAGCAATTTCTGTTTATTGGTTCCTGAAGGAAGATCGAGCATTGTATCGAGGGCATAGAGTTTGAAGAAGTAGCGATGCGTTCCGCTGGGCGGACATGGACCACCGTAACCCAGGTTGCCCCAGCTGTTGACGCCGTTCAAACTGCCATCGGTAAGTTGAACCTTGGTGGGCGCGGCCTCTTGAAGTCCACGCGCTGAAGCGGGGATGTTATAGATCACCCAGTGAACCCAAGTGCCGCCGGGCGCGTCAGGATCGTCCATGATGAGCGCAAATGATTTCGTCGCCGCCGGCTGACCGCTCCACGCCAGAGCCGGTGATGTGTCCTTGCTGATGCAGCTATATTCGGCGGGAATGGATGAGCCATTTTTAAAAGCAGGACTAGTGATGGATAGAGTCATTGCAACCTCCGTCGATTGAATGAATGTTTGAGTGCAGGCAGATAAAGTCAAAAGAAAAAAGATGGGCCATCGTTGCATTTATCTATTATAGCGTTTTCAAAAAATGAACGAGGCGCTCGACTTCCTCGTATCCCGCGGCGAGATGGGCCTTGATGCTGATCTCGTTATCCAGCCACGTGTCGGACGCCATCTCGGTGATTCCGAGGCCGCGCACCCAATCTTCGGCGGCCTGCATCAGCGCCTTGCCAATGCCCTGGCCGCGCAAATCTTCGTCCACGTACCAGCCCTCGATGTAACCGACAGGACTGCTGAGCGCGCCATCAGCATATTTGCGCGTTCCGGTTTCGATGAAGGCGCCGAGTTTTCCATCGCCTCGTTCCACAACGAAGACCGGCGTCAGCGGGTCGGCAAGGATTTTGTCCAAATCGAGTTCCAGCGTTTCGAGGTCGTCTTCCGACCATAAGGCATGACGCATTCTTAACCATTCGGTTCGATCTGCGGAGGCGGCGCGGCGAATATTCAAGTTCATGATTTCTCCCTGAGGGAATGAAGGATGGGCGGAGCGAGGTTGATTATAGTCAAAATTCAAATTAAGACAATCATCGTTCCTGTTGAACTGTTCACCAATGCCGGAATGACCGCGAAGTTTTTATTTAAAATCTTTCACGAAATTTTTCTATCATCAACGTGAGAATGATATTCTTTAAAATCTGGTCCCCAATCAAAAAATACTCCAACTTTTTCTTTATTCATTGAAAGAGAATGTAACTCACTTAGATGCAATTTTGTTTTTGAGATAAGCAATGATTCGTTTTCCCCTACTAACGTTGCATAAACCTCAATAATATAATTCCCAGGATAAAACTCAAATTGCGTTCCATCTTTTGGTAAATGAAAATGATGATTACATGTTATGCCATTTTCACAAACAAAAGGACCACTGCCTCGGCTAATGAATCATCCCCATAAACCCAAATATTGAAATTCTGAACAGTTTCTCCACGCCTTATCTTTGCATACATACTCTCAATGATGCGGCCACGTTTGGCTGTGCAATAAAGAAGAGTGCGAAGAAAGATTTTGGGAGGGCCACCAACACTGCCATCAGGTCCAAAATAAATAACTGTTGGTTAAGTCGTTCGGACAGTTCCCTTTTGCAATAGTGTTAGCCATGCTGTAATTGCTGAGACAACGAGAGCAAGACACGAAATAATTATTGCAATAATTTCAGCCAGAGACTCTCCATGTTCTCGAATATCATATACTATTTTAGTATGTCGCTATTTATTTTCACTTAGCAACTCGCATCCACAACCGTGACTTTATCTTCCTTATTGGGAATGATGCACAAAAACTCAAACGGTTCTTCGCCGATGTTTTGGTAGGAATGGATCACACCTTCGGGAATGAAAACCACATCGGCGGTTTTGACATGGTAAGTCTCTTCGCCAATTGTAATTGTTGCTTGTCCGCGTAAAACGTATTGCTCATGTTCAACGGTATTCGTGTGGCGCGGCATGCCGCCATTCTTTTGCATTGAGAATTTTCGCAATGCGAAGTTCGGACCTTCCTGTGATGAAATCAAGACTTGAATAGTTGTGTCCTTGGCGTTCAAGACATCATTGGCTTCTACGTCGAAAGCATGTTTGACTGGCATTTTTTCTCCTTAATTCATAAAAACATTTTGAACCGCGAAGGACGCGAAGACCGCGAAGAAAAACTTTAAAACTTTGTGCTCTCAGCGTGCTTCGCGGCTAATTATTTATGAATACTTCCATCTTGCACTTTCCATACTTCCGCAGTATCAACAAATTCCGAAGTGAACATATGTTCATCCGTGGCGGTGAGCAAAACCTGTTCGCTTTCACCGATATATTTAAGTAAATCGGCGCGGCGCTGTAAATCGAGTTCAGCCATCACTTCATCCAGTAAAATCACGGGCCATTCGCCGGTGCGTTCCTGCATCCAATTCACCTCGGCCAGTTTCAGTGCCAGCAATGTCGTGCGAATTTGTCCGCGCGAACCATAATCGCCGAGGTCAATTCCATTTGTAAGAAATCGCAACTCGTCGCGATGTGGGCCGATGGTGGTCACGCCGCGCGCGATCTCCTCGGAGCGCAGTTCTTTCAGACACGCTAAAAATCCATTTTGGATTTCATCCGCTTTGAGAGCGGAGCGATCCGTGTCCGTCGTCAGCTTCATACTGATCGGCGGCAATGGATCATATGCGGGCTGATAATTCAATCGCAAAACTTCTTTGCCGTGAGTCAATTCTTGATGGACGCGCGTTGCGAGTCGTTCGATTTGCTGGACGGCTTCGATGCGCCATTGGATGATCTGCGCGCCGAGACGCGTCAGCGTTTCATCCCAGACCTCGAGCTGGTCGCCGTTGCCGCCGTTTTCGCCCAACGCTTTGAGCAATGCATTGCGCTGACTAAGAGCCTGGTTGTAATCACTGAGCACGCCCGCATACGCCGGGACCGTTTGCGCCAACGCGAGGTTGAGATAACGTCGGCGTTCCTCGGGGCCGTCTTCAATAATACCTGACATCTGCGGCACGAAGATGACCGCGTTGAAGTGACCGATGATCTCGTTGATTTGTTTTTTCACGCCGTCGAGCAGAACTTCTTTGCGGAGACGTTGACCATTGATGCCGGTCGGCTCGAGAATCAAGCGCGCTTCGAGTTTGTGTTTCTTTTTGTTGCGTTCGTACTCCGCGACAAGACGCGCGACCGCCAAAGAATTCTTGGCTTCAACAAAGTTAACCATTTGGCGATCTGTGTTGGTTTGGAACGATGTGAATGACGCCAGAAAATAAATTGCTTCGAGAATGCTGGTTTTGCCTTGCGCGTTATCCCCGACGAGCAATATCACGCGCCGCGGCAGGTCAATATCGAGCCGGGCGAAGTTGCGAAAGTTGGTGAGCGAAAGATGTTTGAGATGCATGTTATTTCAATGACATTTCCAATTCAATCTCATCGCGCAAAGGAATGTCATTCATTCCAATAATGGGAATCCCCGGCTTGATTTTGCGGGCTTCATCCACTGCGCCGCGCCGAATGCGTGCCAACTCAAAGCCATAGCGTTGATAAAAGCCCAAGGCATGTAAGTTGTCATTGGTTGTCATGAGAAATAATCGCTGACAATTTTGTTTGCGTGCTTCATTGATTACTTCATCAATCAACGTTGTACCAACTCCTCGATTTTCTTTCAGGCTATTAAGTGAAATGATTTCGCATGATTCGTTTTTGATGTAATAAGTTATAACGCCAGACCAATCTTCAGTGATGAAGCCATTCAATTGTTCAGGTCGAAACAATTCGCCATGAACGATCATCTCATCGCCGCCCCAATATTGATTCCAAAATTCAATCAGGCGAGGCAAATCATTTGCAGTCAACGGACGAACGGCTTTCACTAGACTTTATCTTGTTCCTCTTCTTGCGTTTCCGGTTTCCAGACTTTTGTAGCACGCTGGGTGAAGACCACGCCATTGATGTGATCAATCTCGTGCTGGAAGATGCGCGCCAGCCAGCCTTTTGCTTTGACTTTCATGGGTTGTCCGCGTCGGTTCAGGCCTTTGATTTGGATTTCGGAAAATCGTTCGACTTCACCGACTAGACCGGGAATCGAAAGACAGCCTTCGATGCCCATCACTGTTTCTTCCGATGCTTTCACGATCTCAGGATTGATCATGACGTAAAGCTTGGGCTTTACTTCTTTGTGCTCTTCGCCTTCCGCCTCTTCGGGTTGCTCTGCATATTCAACAACGATTAATCGTTCAGAAATTCCCACTTGCGGCGCAGCCAATCCAACTCCGGGCGCGTCACGCATGGTATCAATCATATCGTCAATGAGAATTTGCAGGTTTGGATCAAATTTCTTAACCAGCCGCGCTTTGCGATATAGCACGGGTTCGGGAAGAGTAACTATAGTACGTAATGCCATGATACGATGCCTCTAAAGTGAAATGTTGCGATTTTACTTTTGGTCGGACTCGTTGGTTTTTTCGTCCTCGGGTTTGGTAATCTCGTTGTAAGCCAGAAACCAGTCGGCCAGCCGCTCGCGCTCGGCTTTGACTCTGGTTTCCTCTTTCTCAGCATTGCGCGCCATCCGGCGGCGGTCAATATCTTGTTGCACTGAAAGAGGATCGAATACATCGTGGAATGTCATCTTCGAGCCGCCAACCGTGATATGAACTTTGCCGTAGTTGAGGAGGACTCCAAAGATGCCTCGTCGTTCATAATCGGTGGCCAATATATTTTCCAATTGAGCCGCGGTGCGTTGCTCGCTTCCCAATGGTTTGCGATCAATGTCCAATATTTGATCGGGAGTAACCTGATAAATATCGTTGCTCCAATCCACATATTGATAGATCCACCAGCCAAGTACCACGATGAATGCAAGGGGCATAATAACGAAAAGGAGTTCCCGTTCAGATCTGATGGTTGGAGCGGTTGAAGCAGAGGTGAAATATAAATAATAAATTCCAGCTCCTATGACAGCCAATATGCCCAGCAATAACGCGGTTGGCAACCAAATCTGCTCCACCAATACAAACCAATGTTTGCGGTAGGTGATGGTCTCCTTATCTTCATAGCGTACCTTAAAAAAATTCGCGAACGCGCTTTCAGCCGGGGCGGAAGGCTTTTTCTTTTTTGCCTTTGATGCTGGTTGAGACTCAGGGGAGGACGGCACAGTTGCTTCCGGACTTGGGCTCATGCGCGTGATCAGCGCCTTCTTCATCGCGTCCACTTCGGTCCGGCGCGACCCTTCTTTAGCACGGCCCTGGTGTTCCTTGATCAATGCCTCCACCTGATATGGGTGGGCCACATGATGAAAGATGATACGCCCTACGAATGTACGGATGATGACGTTCCCATAATCCAATGAACGGCCCAGGGGATCGGTTTCTGTGCTGACAGAAAGCACAGTATGGAGAGGCGATTCCTGGCGGCTGTCATAGATTCCCACCACTTTCTCCAACCAGACCACGCGCTGGTTGGTAACGATGTAATAATCGTTTCCCCAATCTATCCACTCCCAGACTAAAACAGTGGCAATGATCAAAAAAATGACAATAGCCAACCCAAGCAAAATAATGAATTTGTAGAATAAGAAACCAAGGATTAAGAACGCTGGAAGCAACAGGCAGATGATCGGTCCAAGCGCGGCTTGAACGAAAAGAATAATGTGTTTGCGCGCCAGAAAATAAATGACCTCATCGGAACGCACCCATTTGAATTGTAATCGGCGGGACAGTTTGCGGCTCTCCACCGAAATCTCAAAGTTTGGTTTCATTTGGGGAATCTTTTTCA
Source organism: uncultured Chloroflexia bacterium (assembly GCA_963783295.1). Taxonomy (GTDB): domain Bacteria; phylum Chloroflexota; class Anaerolineae; order Anaerolineales; family Villigracilaceae; genus Fen-1038. The sequence continues at coordinate 168,556 of CAWAMX010000011.1, forward strand.
AAAGTGCGAGGAATTTCGCGCGCGGCAAACTCAATAGAATCGCATCTTCTTCAATACGAACGCCAGCATTGCGTCTTTGATTGGTCAACAAGGCTTCTTCCCCGAAGTAATCTCCTGCAACCAAAATGGCGAGCTCTTGTTCTTCCTCGCCATTTCCGTTTTTCCTTCGCTTACGAAAGACGATCACTTTCCCGCTAAAAATCAAATAGAACGTATCGCCCAGCGACCCTTCTTCAAAAATAGTTGTTCCCGCTTTCTGGCTTTCATCTGCAAATTGCGTGGCAACCGTGCCCAGCTGTTCATCGCTCAGGCCGGCGAAAAGGTGAATCTTTTTTAGAAGCGCAGTCAACCGTTCTGTTTCAATCACAATCGGATTCTACTGCTTCTTGGATAAATTGGTAAGTTTTGATTTATGGCGCCTGTTACACTTCCCGAACGATGGTACAGCCATAAGCGGGAGTGTCTATGAGCGTGGGCAAATGCCCGTCGAGCAATGCTTCCAATGCCTCGTCCAGAAAGAAGCGGGTGGGTTTCCGTTGGCGAAACGTGACATCGTCCACCGCGCCGCGATAGCGCAGGATTCCGTTTTGGTCAATCACGAAGACATGCGGCGTGGTCTGCGCCTCATATAAATCCGCGATGACGTGATCCGCGTCTATCAGGACGATGGGCAGGCGGCGCGCTTTGGCGGCCTTTTCGATGATTTGAATGGTTTCGTTTCGATTTGATGCGATGGACAGCAGTACCACCCCCTCCTTCCATTGAACGGACATTGTCATCAACGCCTGATCGGTGCGTTCGCAATGCGGGCATTCGCACGACCAAAAATTTACGATGGCGATTTTGCCGCGATAATCCATGAGACGATGAAGCTTACCATCGAGGTCAGGTAGTTCAAAGTCGGGAGCGGATTCGTTAAGGTTCATGTTTATCAAGGAGAACGGGGTTGTTTTTCTGTTTGAAGTTTCGCATTCAAATCCGCGATCGTGGATTGGTATTGTGGGTCGTTGATTAAATTATTCAACTCAAATGGGTCGGTTTGCAAATTGTAAAACTCAGACATGTCGCCTTGTGTTTCGACATAAACGAAGTGATCAGTGCGTATGCCTGCCCAATAGCCGCGTTCGGGCCACGATTCGATCAGTATGTTGTCGCGCCAAGGTTCTCCATTTACTAGTTTTACGAGTGACATTCCGTCCACATTGGATGGGATAGGTATGCCCGCTAAATCGTAAATAGTCGGAGCAATATCGATGTTGCCTACCAAGTGATTCTCAACATAAGGTCTTGAAACGAGCGGAGGATAGCGCATGGCAAATGGGACGCGAACTGACTCTTCAAACTCCGCGGCCTTGTCTGCGGACAGGCGATGCTCACCCCACTGCAAACCATTATCCGAGATATAAAAGATGGCGGTGTTATCGAGTTGGCCCATTTGCTGGAGTTTGGTAACGATGTTCCCGACATTATTATCTAGCGATATTAAGGTCAGGAGTTGTCGGCGGCGGAAGTCATCGTTGTTGGCGATCGCTTTTGGTGACATCAAGGGGATGCTGGAAATGGAACTTGGCATGTTGGAGACATCCGCTTGGTCAAAACTGGGCGGACGATACGGAGGCAAATTCTGCAAAAGGTTTTTATATTCCGGAGCAGGAGCCGCGGGCGCGTGCGGCGCACGTGCGGCGTAAACGAGTAGAAATGGTTTGTTTTGTTTGGAGGCTTGATCTAAAAACTGCATCACATACTCGTTCTCAACATCAGTAATATAACCGGGATGAATACCCCAAGTGCCATTCACATTGATGTTGGGATCCTGGTATGAGGCAACACTGCCGGGCCAGGAAACCCAGGAATCAAATTCCGGTCTGGGTTCGCCGAGCCAGCTGTTTAGATATTTTCCCACTAGGCCGGTGTAATAGCCATTCTTATGGAGGGCCATGATAAAAGTCTGGTATTTATCGCTGAGTTTATCTGTGTTGACCTTTACGCCATCATTATGTGCGTACATGCCGGTGAAAATGCTGGCGCGACTCGGACAGCATAGAGGCGTCGTATCGAATCCCTGCGTAAACCTAACGCCCTGATCGAAAATCAAAGCTTGTGTTTGAGGCATGAATTGGGTACTGTCGTGACTTTGGTCATCCGAAATGATGACAATGAAATTGGGACGGTTGCTTTTTGTAAAGAATGGAATACACGAGGAAAACATGCCTGCGGCAAGAAACATCAAGATAAAACGATATATTGTTTTTGTCATGGATAAGTGACAGGAATTATAACTCGTCCGCAGTTTACCAAACCCGCCGTAAAGCCCCGCGCTTCAGCACTGGGGAAATAAGGCGGCAGTGAGAAGCGCCGAAATTTGTTGACGATCCAGCACAAAACTGTATAATATAGCACATGTGTTCTGCTAAAACAGCTGTTGTATATCGGAGTAATCGCAATGTTGTGTATTCGTGCAAATATCCTATTGTTTGGTGCCCCAAGTACCGCAGGAAAGTGTGGATCGACCCGATCGCCGCACGGTTGAAATCCATCCTTCGTGAAGTAGCCGCGGAACATCAGGCAGTGGTCTTGGAATTGGAGGTCTTGCCCGATCATGGTTCAGTAGTTCGGAAACCCGGTTCCCGGCGTCTGAAGAAGACCAAGTGGACAATGGCCCGGCAGAAGGCGAAGTCGGTCCGCAGGATCCGGGACGTCAATCATAAGGTCTCGCGCCAAGTGGTGGATTGGGGCGTCGCGACTGGCCAGACCAGGATGATCCTGAGCCAACCGAGGGGCATTGCCAAAGCCAAAGGTCGGAAATCCCAAAAACAACGCAACGGCTATTGGGAATACGGGGAACAATCCCGCATGATCGAGTACAAGGCCGAAGGCTGGATCGAGATCGAACGGGACGAGGAACGCGGGACGAGTTCTACCTGTCCCAAATGCAAATATCGCTATCACCCTTCGGGCAGGACCTTTCTCTGCCCGAACTGCGGCTGGAGCGGACACCGCGATCTGGTGGGGTCCGGCAACCAGCTTGGCCGGCATGAACCCCATGCCGACGTCGCGGCGCTGATTGAACAGGCGCATCCAAAGTATCTCCGTCCCTGGCAACGGGGTAGGAGTATGGTCGATGAAACCGACCGTCCGACAGGCAGACCGCTGACTCGCCCGGAGAAAGTGGCGCACTACCAAGCCGTCGGAAGTGGCTCGCCGGGCGCTACGGCGGGAGGGTGGCACCGGGAAACCGGAGCCGAGAGGCTGCCGCTCAACCGTTTGTGGTGCGAGGAAAACTCTTGGAACAAAGCTGGACCTGAGCAGGTTTCTCCCCGCAAGGTGCGGCGGACTTCCGCAAGAACCCCTGAGCTTCAGCCCTAGTGAGTTTCAGTCTGGTAAAATCACCCTATGAAAAAATGGCATGTCTGGCTTGGAGTTCTGATCAGTGTGGTTTTCATCTGGCTGGCATTACGCGGCTTGCAGCTAAATCAATTTTGGAATGTAGTGCAAAGTGCAGACTACTGGTGGTTGATACCCGGCATCGCGGTTTATTTTGTTGCGGTGTGGGCGCGGGCATGGCGTTGGCATTATCTGCTTAGGCCGATTAAGAACATTCCGACGAAAACCATGTTCCCGATCACGACCATTGGATACATGGGCAATAACATTTATCCAGCGCGTGCTGGTGAAGTTTTGCGTGCCGTGATCCTGAAGCGGAGAGAAGATGTATCCATTTCCGCTTCGCTCGCGACCATTATTGTTGAGCGTATCTTTGACGGCGTGGTGATGCTGGCCTTTGTCTTCGTCAATTTACCCGAACTCGCAAAGCTGACCGGGCAATCAGGTTTTGTTGGCAATATACAACAGGTCGCTGTGGTCGGCACCGGATTTTTCTTCGGCGCGCTAATTATCTTTTTGTTGGCGGCGATGTTTCCGCAGGTAACGATGAAGATCGGTCAATGGTTCATTGATCGTTTATTGCCTCAGCGCATTCGTCAGCAAACCAGCGCGTTAATGCATAAATTTCTCGATGGCTTGGCTTCTCTGCGGTCGCCGTTCAACATCCTGATGGTGTTCCTCACGTCTCTTGTCATTTGGCTGCTTGAAACTAGCAAATACTGGCTGGTGATGCACGCCTTCAACTTCAGCGTTTCATTCTTTGCGTTGATGTTGATGAACGGTATTGTGAATCTGGCAACTACCATACCATCCGCACCGGGATATATTGGCACGTTCGACGCGCCGGGCATTGCCGTGTTGACAGCTTATGGCGTCAATCAAGCCACTGCGGCAGGATACACGCTGGTTTTGCATGTTGCGCTTTGGCTGCCGATCACATTGTTGGGTGCATATTATTTGACGCGCGAGGGAATCAAGTGGAACGATTCGCTCCGCACAGAAGCAGGGATTAATACATAGGAGCGTAGCACCGCTGTGCCCCTGCAAAGGATATTGATTAAATGAAGATTGCAATTATCGGCGCGGGATTTGGCGGCATGGCCGCCGCCTTCGACCTTCAAAAAGCCGGACATCAAGTAACAATTTTCGAATCTGCAGATTATGTCGGCGGCTTGGCGAGCGGATTCAAGGAACCGCAGTGGGATTGGTCGGTCGAAAAGTTTTACCATCACTGGTTCCAAACGGACAAGCCCATGCTTGACTTGATCCGTGATTTGGGTTGGGAGGATCAAGTTCTTTTTCCGCGGCCGATGACAGTAATGTATCACAATGGTCAATTCTATCCTTTCGACTCGGTTCTCAAAGCGCTTCTTTTTCCGGGACTTGGATTTGGCCTCGATAAAATCCGTTTTGGTTTCGTCGGATTATTTCTTCGTCTAACCAATAACTGGAAAGCACTTGAAAAGGTAACCGCCAACTCATGGATGATGAAATGGGCGGGGAAAAATGTCTACGAAAAAATGTGGAAGCCATTGTTGGTCGGCAAATTTGGCCCTTACTATGCGGATGTCAACATGGCGTGGATGTGGGCGCGCATCAAAGCACGTACCACGCGGCTGGGCACATTCCAAGGCGGCTTTCAACGATTTGCGGATCTGTTTGCTGAACGTCTTCGCATGATGGGCGTCGAGATTCGATTGCAGACGCGCGTCAAGTTCATTAAACGAGAGCCGACTAAAGGTTGGCTAGTCGATGCGGATTGGATCGAGTCATTCGACAAGATATTGGTCACCACCTCGCCGAATCTGATCGCAAAGATGTGCCCCGATCTGCCCGAGGATTATTTGCGCGGTTTGTTGAATTTGAAATCCATGGGTGCGGTGGTGATGGTGCTGTCGCTCAAGCAACAGCTTTCGGAACAAGGCTATTATTGGTTCAATTTACCGAAGGAAGAGGGCTATCCCTTCTTGGCGTTGGTGGAACATACGAATTTTGTGTCGTCTGAGAATTTTGGCGGCGATCACATTGTATATGCCGGAGATTATCTCGAAGAGGGTCACGAATATTTTTCGATGGATGAACAGAAATTGCTTGAACGTTTTTTGCCTACGCTTAAAAAATTCAATTCCAAGTTTGACAAGGATTGGGTCAAAAAAGTTTGGGTGTTCAAGACCAATTATGCTCAACCGGTTCCGCTTTTGAATCATTCAAAGAATATTCCGTCCATTGAAACGCCGATTGAAGGATTATATTTCGCTTCGATGAGCCAGGTTTATCCATGGGATCGCGGAACGAATTTTGCCGTGGAGATTGGGCGACGCGCGGCACGTTTGATGCTAAAATGATACTGGGATAATTTCATTATGGAAGATCAATCAAGTATCATCATATATTTGACACAATTTCCGCATTACACCTTCACAACTCTTTCATCATGGTTCAGTACTATTGGATTGATTTGCCCAAGCGAATCGATTGAAGGAACAAGTTTTATGAATCATGCAAAAAGAGTTCTTCTCGGCTCCATTCTGTTATGGGCTGTTTTGTTGAGCGCCTGCGGCCCTTCTTCTTCGGTAAATGCAACAAACACACTCTCTGCCATTTATACCTCAGCCGCCCAGACGGTCGCCGCCCAAGGCGCGTCCAGCACGCCCCTAGCGATTGATCAAAGCGTGACATTGACTCCAATTGATACGGCCATCGGCACCGATACTCCTGCTCCAACGAATCCACCGACGCTCGCGCTGGCACTGCCAACTTCGACGACAGCGCTGAGCGGATCTGGCTGTGAAAACTCAGCCTACGTTTCAGATGTGACCATTCCTGATGGCACCGCCGAGAATCCGGGAGCGAGTTTTGTCAAAACGTGGGCGCTCCAGAATACCGGCACCTGCACATGGGATACCGGTTTTACTATACGTTTTTTTAGCGGCGACCAAATGGGCGGAACGAGCGGACCCGTCACCAGTTCCGTTGCCCCGGGTGGGCAAACGGACGTATCGGTGACTTTGACTGCTCCGCTTACTGCCGGAACATATCAGGGCAACTGGCGTTTAGCGGACGACTCCGAATTGACATTTGGAGAGATTGTTGACGTGGTGATTGATGTCAACGGGAATGCAACGGATACTCCCGAACTTACGGATACTCCGGCAGATACAGCGACCGCTACGCCTGTTACACCGACCTCTTTTGCAACTACAGCGCCGACCTCTGCTCCGACCACAGCAGTACCTACCTCTGTTCCGACCACAGCAGTGCCTACCTCTGTTCCGACCACAGCAGTGCCACCGACCTCTGTTCCGACCACGGCTGTGCCACCGACCTCTGTTCCGACCACAGCAGTGCCTACCTCTGTTCCTACCTCATCTACTCCATAGTCAGTAATGATAGTGATTCCTCAGTTTATATTCGCTATATCAATCCTATAAAAAGAGTGCGGAGGAATTTCCTTCGCACTCTTGTGTTCAGTGTGATATAACACAGGATGAACGATTTGAGGAGGAACGCAAATGAAATCGAATTCACGACGCGCTTTGCAAGTAATCCTCGCCTCTTTTTTCTTGCTGATGAGTTGCGACGTATCAACATTGATGTCGCCTCAGCAGATTCCTACGCTGGTACCGGCCGCGATCGATTTGATTGCCGCTCAAACGGCTGCGGCGGCTGCCACTGAAACGGCTGCCCTCACTCCTCCAACGCTGATGCCCACCTTGACACCTTTTCCAACCCAGACTCCTTACAGCACGCCTACTATTACTCCGACTTTTATTTTCTTACTGTCTACGCCAACTGACACTGCCACGCCTACCGTGACAATCTGTGATGACGCCATCTATGTGTCTGATGTGACTATCAAGGATGGTACCGTCGAGAGCCCCGGCCAGTCCTTTGTCAAAACGTGGGCGCTCCAAAATACCGGCTCCTGTACATGGAATACTGGTTATACTCTGAACTTTGTTGGCGGCACTCAAATGGGAGGAACAAATACAAATATCGACGGTTCGGTTGTACCCGGAGAGCTAATGCAAATATCGGTAACCTTGACCGCCCCAACCACCGCCGGGAAATATACTGGTAAGTGGCGTTTAAACAACGACTCCGGTGAATTCTTCGGAGAGACGGTCGCTGTGGTGATTAATGTTGATGAAACTGCCACGGCTACACCAGCAGGTACGGCGACCAATACGCCTACTCCCAGCTATACTCCGACACCAACGAACACCCCGGTACCAACGAACACGCCGACACCAACGAATACACCATTACCAACGAACACCCCGGTACCAACGAATACTCCGGTACCAACAAACACCATGACACCGACTCCGAGCAAGACACCTACTCCGTGAACGACCAACTTCAAACAGAAGCCGTGAAATATTCATTATATGGAGCGGTCCACATTTTATAAAAAGAGTGCGAAGGAATTTCCTTCGCACTCTTGCGTTCATGCCTGTCCGTACCACATCCTGCTAAGCAAACGATCTTTGCGAATGAGCTGGTGATAAAACGCAGCAAGAATATGCAGGATAAGCAAAACAATCACAATGATTGATATATAGAGATGAAGCGTTAGCAGGCTGAAGCCGCCGCGTCGGCCACCGGCCCCTGGGCGAAATCCAGGAGCGGCAGGTGAGCCGGGTGCGCCATTGAAACTAGGGGAGGGTGTACCCGGCCCGGGCTGAGGAAAAGCGCCGGGCGTACCCAAGCCGGGCCGTGGAAATCCGCCGCCGGGTCCAAAACCGGGTCCGCTTGTTGCTCCGAGAAAAGCCACTTGGAAACGATTGACCTGTAAGGAAAAGATCAAGCCGACAACGGTGATTGCGAACACGAAGAAATATAAAGAGTAGTGAACCACTTTGGCTAGGACATTGAGCGCCTTGGAACCGGCATCCGCTGAAGCAGGTTTCCGTGTAGTGAGCCTGATGATGAAACGGATAATCAAGAGAACCAGAATTGTAACTCCAGCCGCCATGTGGATTTTCAAGATCAGATCTGTGCCGGGCACGCCGCCTCTGCCTAACATGATGATGGGCCGAATATAGAAATAGCCAATATACAAATCCGTGAATATGAGTAGGGCAACCAGCCAGTGCAGTGTTACTAGTGCGGGATGATAACGTTTAGGTGTATCCATATGTCTCCTTCTTTGGCAAAAGTTTTAGAAAATATAACACCAAAACCTTATAAACTTGTGAAAATCGAAGCCGAATTTCCTTGGAAAATCAAGATATCCGAAGAAACAACTTCGGATTTCTGTTTTAGGAGGAAAAGCTTTGTCCACTTATGATTTTATTCAACTTCTCAAGATGACAAAACGATGAATCATTACGGGCTTACTGGAATAACGTAATCCTTTGTTCCAGTTTGCCCTGAATAATTGGTGCCATAGCACCATACACTGAGCACGAAGTGGAAGGCTCCAGGTTCCTGCGGTGTCCCTGAAATTAGAACCGCATCTTGATCAGCGATCTTTTGGAGTATCAGACCTTTTGGGATGCTACCTTGGGAAATGGAGAATTCGCCCGCAGGCGTTCGATTGTTCGCAATTTTTATTATCACATAATAAAAGACGCCTACTCTTGCACCTGGCATGGCATTGGGCACGAAGCCAAGAGATGGTGTGCTTAGAATCTGGCAGGAAAGGGTTGTCAATAAAATCAGGATGGCTGCACTGATGACGACCCAACGCTTATGTTTTACGGCAATTTTCATTTTCGGATTATTTCCCGGCCCAGTGGATAGTTTCAAAATGAATTGTTTGGGACATCAAAATTCTCCTTATGAGATATGCAGAAAGTATAAATCAGAAATCGAGTAGAACAAGACTATTCAAGATAAGAGATTCTATTCAAAAATTAATATAAACCTACTGAAACTTGCATTGACCTGTTTTATCGTCTATTGGAAAATATGAAGCGTCCAGATTTGACAGAGTGAGGTAAACATGCCAGACGTTTCGCCCGTCAACAAAAAATCGCATATGCCAAAGAATTCCTTGATGTTTGAAAAAGTCATTCCTGTGCTTTTGATTCTAATGGGGATTCTCACGGTTGCGCTGATTTTATTCGCGGCCGGTGTATTGCTCGGCATCATCCATTTTTAATTCTTACCTGATAGGAGAGCATCATGTCAATCAATCAAATTCTTCCGTTCATCTCGACAGCAATCATGCTGAGTTTCACTATTTACGTCTTCCAGCGCTACTTTGTACGCCGCGCTCTGCCCTTCTTGTTTTGGGGTATTGGTCTCGCAATGTTTGGATTGGGCAGCTTTGCGGAGGTATATCTGTCCCTGGCTTGGAGTTGAGCGGTATTTGTGATATGGTATCTATTCGGTGCGATTCTGAATCCGGCATGGATTGGTCAGGGCACACTCTATTTATTGGTCAGGCGGGGCTGGGTCCACATTGTGAGCGGTATTTTGATTCTAGCAAGCCTCGCCAGCGCGGCTCTGATGCTATCCATTCCCATCAATGATAGTGGTTTCCATTTGGGAATGCCAATCAGCCAGCAATATAAAGCAATTATTCCACCTGCTTCTTTTAACTTAATTCTTATCCCGACCATTATTTTTGGAACGGTTGGACTCGTTCTGTTGGTGGGTGGAGCGCTCTATTCGGCGTTCTTGTTCTGGCGCAAACGCGTCCTGCCCAATCGCGTCATCGGCAACATTCTGATCGCTGTCGGTGCTTTATCTGTGGCAACTGCCAGCGAGCTGACTCACCTTGGCTATGGACAATTCCTGTATCTGGGAGAGTTGCTCGCGGCGATCCTGATGTTTGCCGGATTCATGACAGCTGCCCGGCCTCAACCCGAAGAAGTGGCAAAGTCGGTTGTTGCCGCCGCTAATTAATCATGACGAATCAAATGACCATCACATTGCAATGTGATGGTCATTTTTAAATCTCCTCGCAACTATCGATAACAAGTGTACAATTGAATTATAAATCGTCAACGCCGCGACTGCGGCGTTCCCCATACACAAAGGAGATTTCCCATGTTTCACACGATCATTATTGTTGGCAACCTAGGTAAAGACCCTGAAATGCGTTACACGCCTTCAGGACAAGCTGTGACCTCGTTCTCGGTTGCCACAAGTCGTAAATATACATCCAGTAACGGCGAACAAATCAATGAAACAATCTGGTTCCGCGTTTCAGCCTGGGGTAAGCAAGCGGAGGTTTGTAATCAGTATTTGAAAAAAGGTTCGAAGGTTTTAGTGGAAGGACGCCTCACGCCAGACAAGAATACAGGCGGTCCCCGAATTTGGCAGAAACAAGATGGCACATCCGGCGCCTCGTTTGAAGTCACAGCTGGAACGGTTCGTTTCTTGTCCTCACGCGGCGACAGCGATTCTGGCGCCAGTTCCACAGCTGATGCAGGCGATATGGCGGTCGCACCTGCTGATGATGATATTCCGTTCTAAGCACAGCTACACTGTCCTCTACATGATCGGAGAGAACCATGTCTCTTCCTACTCCTCCACCTTCTCCCTCACTTGAAATCCCATCTGGACTGGATGTGGTTTACGCCAATCTAGCGCGTATCTCACATTCTCCTGCTGATATTGTGATGGACTTTGCGCACATTCTGCCCGGCGAAACCAAAGCGACCGTTAAAGCGCGGGTATTAATGTCGCCGCTTTCTGCAAAACTTCTCATGCGCGCTTTGGCAGAGAACTTGGCGCGCTATGAATTGGTCTTCGGAGAAATTGTTGTTCCGAATACCTCTCTGGCCGAGAATCTATTTCGTCCGCACCAGTCGCCTGAGCCTCCAAAAGATGGCAAGGCTTGAAAATCGAAGATCAATATGCAAAAACTTGAAAGTATTGCCGAGCAGATTCGACGCAGCTTCGACGCGCGTACCGCATCCCGCGATCAGGCTTTGTCTCAAGCCCGTCAGTTGACACGTGCTTGCTCCCTTGCAATCCGTGCCGTTCATCGCGACGAGACCGATGTAATGCAAGGACATTTGTCTGAGGCGCGTCAGTTGGCTGACCGTTTGAAAAACGATCTTGCCCAATATCCTGACCTTTTCTATTCGGGTTATACACAAGATGCGCTGAAAGAGTTTGTCGAGGCCAATGTCACTTGTGCGCTGATTCGAAACCAACCTCTGCTTACGCCGGAAGAATTAGGCGTAGCCGGATTTACTTATTTGAATGGCTTGGCGGAGGTGGTCGGCGAATTGCGCCGCCGCACACTCGATATTTTGCGGCACGGTTATTCGCAGGAGGCGGAACGCCTGCTAGGCATCATGGATGATATTTATTCCGTGCTGGTCACGATGGATTATCCTGATGCGATCACCAACGGCCTGCGCCGACAAACTGACTTGGCGCGCGGCATCATCGAGAAGACACGCGGCGATATCACCTTCAGTTTACGCGGTGAACATCTTGAACAAGCTATCGGAAATTTGAGCGCTCAACTAAACGACGATAGGCCAGAGGTCAAGAAAAGAGCTGAGCGTGCTATTTCACCTGACGAAGAAGATTGATTAATGGCAAAAGCCGGGAAACATTATCCACTTGTCATTTACACACATATGATTGATCGCTGGTGGCCCGCCATCCTGCTACTGGGCGTAGCGCTGGCATCGCTTGCTTGGCCGCTTTATCAAGACCCGTTCATGCGACTTGCTGAACCGTGGCGATGGCAGGCGATGCTTTGGCTGGGCGGTGTAGTGACGTTGATCGCGCTAGTCATGGCAGCCTGTCGCAAGAGCGGATATGTGCAAGCATTCCGCGATCATTTGCGGCTGGTGACGCCGTTTTTGCGAATGAACATTTCATATCGCCGTATGCTTCGTACATCCACGGTCAGCATGGCCACCACTTTTCCTCTAAAGAGGCTTTCCGGCTGGAGGCGAGAAATCATTCGGCCGCTAATCAGCTTGACTGCGGTAAAGATCGAATTAAATGCATTCCCAATGCCTCGTTCTGCATTACGATTTTTTCTTTCACCGTTTTTCTTCCAGGATGGCACACCCCATTTCATCATTCTGGTGAATGATTGGATGGGCCTAGCTACTGAATTGGATAGTATGCGCGTAAGCGGCAACGTACCTGAACAAAAAATTTCAAATCAGTCGATCCTTTCACGATTGCCGAAGAAATGAATATTTATTTTGCCTGCTCCATTACCGGCGGGCGCGAATTTGAACGCGTCTATCAGGACCTGACAGCTTCTCTTCTCATGGACGGCCACGATGTGCCGACGGCGCACCTTGCTAAATCAAATGTTTTATCACTGGAAGCGGTGGTTAACCCACACGAAGTTTACGAACGGGATGTAACCTGGATCCAAGCAGCGCATGCCTTGGTTGCAGAAGTCAGCGTTCCATCGCATGGTGTTGGATATGAGATTGGTTTTGCGTTGAATGCAGGAAAGCCTGTGCTATGTTTGTTTCAGGAAGGACGCAAAGTTTCAAAAATGATCAGTGGGAATCCGCATCCGCAATTGCACGTGAAGGCCTATCGTGATTCTACCCAAGCGGTTGAATTAATGCGAAAATTTCTTTCTGGATTGAAATAAGAGGGCTGAATTGAGAAAAAAACTTCTTGTGAATACTATCACTATAATTTGGTGACATTTGATAATCCCGTGATTCACGCGCCTGCGGTATTATGAATGTGGAGACGGAACAAAGACACCTCCAAGATGCTCCTCACTGTCTCCTCCTTTGGCGAAAGCCGCTGCCGGATTTATAAGTCCGGCAGCGGCATTTTTATCTGACCCACTATCTATGTGTGGAAGATTCTATGGTTCGTACGCGGGCAACACCACAATGAAAGTGGATCCATATCCCAGAGTAGACTCGACCCATACGCGCCCCTGGTGGCTTTCCACAATGGATTTGACGATAGCCAGCCCGAGGCCAGAGCCTTTTGAATTCTCCAACACATTGCTGGCGCGATAGAACTTTTCAAAAATGCGGGATTGTTCATCCATTGGAATGCCGGGGCCTGTGTCGCTAATTTCGAAAATAATCTGCCGATCCTCAGTGTGGATTCTGACGCGGATCGTTCCATCTTTGGGAGTGTACTTGACCGCGTTTCCCAGCAGATTATCCAGCATTTGGCGGATGCGAATGGGATTAGCGCGTAAGGCCGGCAAATTGGATGCAATATCTTTTTCCGTGCGAAGATTTTTTTGTGTAATCAGCGACTCAAGCATTTCGAAGGAGTACTGAAAGACACTTTCCAGCTGAACCAATTCGCGGCGCGAATCAAAACCTGCTTCAAGCCGGCCCAAGTCGAGCAGGTCGTTGATGAGAGTAGTGATACTCTGTACACTCGCTTGAATGCGTCTTAGAAATTCCTGCTGTTGTTCATTTAGCGGCCCGACGCGCGAAATAAGCTCCGTATAACCCAGCACAGCAGTGAGCGGAGAACGCAGATCGTGGGAAACCGTATGAACGAATTCGGTTTTGATCTGGTCCAGTTTTTTCAGATAAGTAATATCGTGGATTGTAATGGCAGTGCCGATATGAGGAATGGAGGTCTGCTGTGCATTTAGAATCCGTCCATCGTCAAAATTCAATTCGTGATACTTGATAGGACTTTCTGTTGAACGGAGCAGGAATGCCTGAAGATCCGGATTTTGGATCACATGCAATATCGGCCTGCCGATGAAATCACCTGAGATGTCAAAGGTCTCACGCGCGGTTCGGTTCATGAAGAGGATTTTACGGTCGTGATCAAGAACGATCACACCATCTTCGATATGGGCGATAATGGCTTCCAATTTATCGCGTTCTGATTCGGAAATCTGGGCGCGTTTTTCGAGAGATGAAGTGGTACGCTTGACTTCGCGGCGGATCCAATCACCGAGGTGACTGGCGCGCGCCAGGCTTCTGTCAACGGCACCCACGATATCGTCGGTATGAAGAGGCGGATAAAGATATCCGCTTAAGCCAGCTTTCAAAACGGCTTTGATGGCGCCCGTTGTATCCATTTCAGCAAATAGCAAAATTGGAAGTGTGGGAAAGCGTTCGAGTTCTGCTTCAGCGATTTCGATGCCATTCTTGCCGGAAAAGTGTTCTGCAATAAGCATTAAAGCCGGCGATGATTCATCGAGGATTTTTTCCAACCCTTCCCGGTCTTGGGCAATTGCAACTTCATAATCCACCGCCTGAAGAGCACGTTCCATCAGGCGCAAGCTTTGCGAATCATCCAGTGCCAGTAGGATCAGATCGCGCTGGGTCATCCATTTCCTTTTTTGGTGGTATCCGGTGCAACCGTTTTCTCGGCTGAACGCGAAAGTCTTTGCAAAGAACTTTGGATAGTTTTGAGGGCCTGTTCCTGCTCGGCAGTCAGGGTGCCGGACTTGCCGGAGAGCAGTGCTTCCAGGGGATACATGGAAGCTTGCATTTCTTCGCGAATGGATTCATTTAACGATTCGAGCATCGCAAGGCGGTGCTTTTCATTCATTTTGACGGCTTCGACGTTTTGCTCGACGGCGCGGAACAGACGCGCGTTGACGAGCGAGATGGAGGCGTAATCAGCCACGGCTTCAAGCAATGACTGCGCGACTTTATCAATTTCGTGATCAGATTTGCGGACAACGATCAACAATCCGATCACTTCACTTTGGACTTTGATTGGCACCACCGCCGCTGATTTTCCCAAAGCTGCCACTTTAAATTTTTCAAGCGGTGTGCCATGAATGGAAAGCGTCTCTGCTGAAATCGACACCAATGAGCTGATGCCGTCATCCAATGGCTGGTTGATTTTTTTTGCCCAGCTTTCGGGTAGGTTGCGATGCGCCGTCAGCAAAAAGGCGCGCGTGTTTTCATCACGGATCATCAGCCAACCGATCTCAGCTTCCGAGACTTGCAATGCACCCACAACGATTTGATCGAACAGCCGGCGCGGATCGGTGGTGGAGGTAACCGCTTTACCGATGGACAAAATGGTGGTCAGTTCATGGACTTTATGTTGGAGTTCCTGATTCGCGGCTTCCAGTTGACGGTCGAGCTGGATGCGGGTTCGTGTTTCACGTGTCTGCAGAAGAGCGCGCTCCACTACGCGTACGACCTCGGCATCGCGCGCCGGCCATAGAATCGCATCCACTGCTCCCAGTCGAAAACTTTGGATCACACTTTGTTCGTGCCCCTTTTCGGCAATGACAATCAGAGGCGCACTGATCCCTTGTGATGTCAAGGCGGTAATCAAATCCATGCCGCTCAAGCCGGGCAGATTGAGGTTGGCGAGAATCAAATCTGGCGGGTTTTGAACCGCCGATTTGATCGCCGCGCTCGCGTCCCCAGTGAGGGTTAATTGGTAGCCTAACGGCTGAAGCGCTTGCCGCCCGACCAAATCGCTGATATCAGGATCGCTTTCGACGATAAGAATTCGTTCCCCAGTGGTTGCCATGGTTTCCTTAGGGTATGAAGTTGTCTTGCTGAGTGGATATTCTAACGCAAAACCATGCCACTTGGATAAGGTTCGATTACAATTGTTATGATGAAAGAGCACATCAATTTTCGAAAATATGAGATTGCAGCGGTCGTTCCCGCTTACCGCGTGGAAGGCGAGATCGCGGGTGTACTGCATGGGCTTCCATCCTACATCCGCCATATCGTTGTGGTGGATGACGCTTCACCCGATTCAACCTCAGACATTGTAGCAGCGCTCGCCAAACGCGATCGGCGAATCATCCTATTGCGACACGATCATAACCAAGGCGTGGGCGGCGCGATGGTCACCGGCTTCCGCAAAGCGCTGGAACTCGGCGCGCAGATTGTCGTCAAGGTTGACGGAGATGGACAGATGGATGTCAGTCATTTGCCCGAATTGCTCTTGCCATTGATCGAGGGCAAAGCTGATTACGCCAAGGGCAATCGTTTCCGCGATTTTATTGCTTTGCAGAAAATGCCGTTCATTCGCCGACTAGGCAATATGGGCCTCGGCTTCCTTGCCAAAGCCGCGACCGGCTACTGGAACATATTCGACCCTACTAATGGTTTTCTTGCCATTTCCGGCGAGACACTGGCTCAGCTTCCACTGGAACGAATTGACCATTCTTATTATTTTGAAACTTCCATGCTGGCGAATTTATATTTGATAGGTGCAGCGGTGTGCGATGTGCCAATGCCTGCGCGATATCAGGGAGAAGCCTCTAATCTGATTATTCGGCGGGTTTTATTTGAATTTCCATTTAAGTTATTTGCAACTTCTCTTCGCCGCATAACGTTGAAGAATTTCATCTATGATTTTTCGATGGAAACGATTTATTTAATCCTGGGTATGCCACTCTTTTTATTCGGTCTGATATTCGGAATTGTCAAATGGATTCAGTATGCCAGCCTTAATATTCCGGCGCCGACCGGTACAGTGATGCTCCCCACGCTCACGGTATTGCTCGGCATTCAGCTTCTGCTTTCCGCTATTGAAAGCGATTTGCGCTCCGTGCCAACGGAACCGCTTTGCAAACCTTTATGAATAACGCCGACTTTATCACCTATAAATCCAAGTTCCGAACCGCCATCCGAAAAGTGTTGAGCGAATCAGAATCGGGTCGTCTCGATGAAGCCGCGTTTCCCGCATACTCACATCCCAATCCGTTCATCAATTGGTTGTTCTGGCAAAGACTTCGCAAAACGATGGAAACCATTGAACGCGCCGCGCCGTATCAGCGTGTCCTTGATTTCGGATGTGGTTCGGGCGTTCTGCTTCCGTTCCTTGGAAGGATCGCAAGTAACGTGATTGCGTTGGATGTAGACTTGATTCCCTTTGAACGCATGCAAGCGCAAATTGATTTTCCATCGAACATCGAAGTTCATGATGTACGCGCATATCCTCTCGTTGAACTGCCCATCATGTCCTTCGATATGATTACCGCGCTTGATGTGCTTGAGCACGTTGAAGATTTGTCAGGCACATTAACAAGTTTTTTGCGATTGCTCAAGCCGGGCGGCCGTTTGATCGTTTCTGGACCAACCGAAAATATTTTTTACAAACTTGGACGCCGCGTGGCTGGACGCGAATATACAGGCGATTATCATGAGCGCGGCATCGCCGAGATTAAACATCAACTTGTATCAATTGCGCGCATCGAGCAAATTGCTGTGCTTTATTGGCCTATGCCGCTATTTGATTTATTTGCGGCAATTGTCTGAATCAAGATGGACACCCAGCGTTCAGGAAAACTTTTGGATCAGCCTTTCTATCGATGCGAGTCCCAACTCCAGTTTTTCGATTTCACCGCCGAAGCTGATTCGGCAATAGTTTTGATAGCGCCGCAAAAAACGACGACGATCAGGGTTGACATCAAAGAACATGCCGGGCACAGTGATCACATTTTCCTTCAAGCCTTCTTCAAAAAAAGACATCCCATCATTTAATGGTGCCGGCAGTTTTGAAAGATTGGCCCAAATATAAAATGTTCCCTGCGGTGCATCTTCTACCGTGATGCCCACTTCTTGAAGCCGGTCTAGCATCAGGTCGCGCTTATGCGTGAAATGATTTTGGATTGCTATGGTTTCCTGAATGGCGAAGCCCGGTTCGAGCAAAGTCATGGCTTGCTTTTGGAAGGGACTATTTGCTCCGCCGTCGAGAAATGATCCAGCGCTGGCGATGAGTTCGATAACGGATTTAGGTGCAAGGGTCCAACTGATGCGCCAGCCGGGATAACGCCAGTTTTTGGTGAGCCCGTCCACGATCACTACCGCAGACTCGTTGATGTCATCGATGTATTCCGCCGCAGAGATCATGCGATAGGATTGATTCGCGGCGCGGCTGTAAATATAGTGTGAATAAAACTCATCGATGATGAACGTGCATTGCGCTTCGCTGGCAAGGTCAATCAAGGCCTTGAGTTCACGCCCATCCACGACCTGACCGGTTGGGTTGCATGGATTGCTCAACAAAAGCGCCCGCAGGCCGCGTCCCAGAATTTCCTTGCGAAGCGATGTGGATGTAATGCGATAGTCCGATTCGTAATCAAGCAAAATAGGGATGGGTACAAAAGCGCGGAATACACTCAGTAGTTCTTCGTAGGCCGTATAGTCTGGTAGAAAATGTCCCATGTTGATGTTGCCCAACGCGGCGGCCAAACGCGTCAACGCCACGCGCCCGCCTCCGGCAATGCTGACATTCTCATACGTGTATTGGGATGTTTTTCCGCGGCGATACATCTGGTTGTAATAGTCCGCCACCTTCTGTCGCAGATCGAGATTTCCTTGAATGTCGGAATAGCGATGACTGGTGGGGTCAATCGCTAGATTTTTGATGCGAGGCGGCGCAGCGGGTATTGGACCCGTTTCCGGCGAGCCCTGCCCGAGGTTTGCCCACGCCGGATCGTCATAACTGAACCCGTATTTGGCGGCCTCGCTCATCACATAAATGACCCCGGTCTTCGGCACGGATCTGAAACCGGGAATGGGGGTTTCCATAAATTCTCCTGCGTTTTCTCTCATGGATTTTATAGCCGTTGCTTATACCTTGTTTTGGCAGAAGTTGACAAGAGCGGGTTTTGAAGGCGGGCGGAATTCCCACATTTTATTTTCCCAATGTATACTTGGTGCATGGAAAGCCTGTCCTATATTCCTGGTCTCAAGTCCGCAGACCCAGGACCGCTTTCACGATTCATTCCTCCGCTGGAAGAAGGCACGATCTCAACCTGGCTGTCGCATCGTGCCTCGGCTGGAAGTTGGTTGCTTGATCCTTTTGGCTTTGCGCCTCAAGTTGCGATTGAAGCTGCGCGCGCCGGATATCGCGTGTTAGTGACGGTCAATAATCCGATTACGCGTTTCCTGCTCGAAATGGCGGCCCATCCTCCAGATGAATCAGATTTCAAAGCCGCGCTTGCGGATCTGGCAGTCTCGAAAAAAGGCGATGAGCATCTTGAGAATCATCTGCAATCACTCTATGCCACGAACTGCGAAAAATGCGGACATGAAGTTTTTGCGCAAGCTTTTTTATGGCACAAGGGCGAAGACGCGCCGCATGCACGTTTCTATGAATGCAAGGAATGCGGCGACGCTGGCGAACGAACTGTCACGCCGGAAGATGTCGAGCGCGCAAAAAAGATTGCTTTCACCGATGGATTGCACCGCTCACGAGCGTTCGAGCGCGTGGCTGCATTGGACGATGAAGATCGCGTTTATGTTGAAGAAGCCATTCAGCATTATCTTCCGCGTCCGTTGTACGTATTGACGACCATCATTAATCGCTTGGACAGTTTGAATCTCACACCGGAACGCCGCCGTGCATTGACCGCCCTGATCCTGGTCGCCTGCGACGCGGGCAATACTTTGTGGGATTATCCGTCTGAACGATCCCGCCCAAAACTGCTCAATATCCCAAATCAATTCCGTGAACATAATGTTTGGATGATGCTCGAGCGCGGAATAGCTCTGTGGACAGAAACCGCTTCGAATGTCGCGTGTGAAGCGTGGCCGAATAAGATTCCAGAAAGCGGCGGCATCTGCATCTATGAAGGTCGACTGAAAGAGTTGGCGCACGAAGTCAAAAAAGAAATTCCGATCTCGGCCGTGGTTAGTGCGTTGCCGCGGCCGAATCAAGCGTTCTGGACTCTGTCCGCGTTGTGGGCTGGCTGGTTGTGGGGACGTGAAGCCGTTGAGCCATATAAGATCGCGTTGCGTCGCCGACGTTACGATTGGGCCTGGAACGCCACCGCGCTTCATGCCGCATTTGAGCATCTGGTTGATCTGCTTCCGCCGGGCACGCCGCTCTTTGGACTATTGCCGGAAGCCGAATCTTCTTTTCTCACATCTGCATTGACTGCCGCTGGTGCGGCAGGCTTTAATTTGAAAAGCCTTGCCATGCGTACCGAGCATGATCCGATTCAAATGGTTTGGGAACGCGGCGAACAGCTGCATCGCGAATCGATGGCACCTGAGATGGATTCGATTCGAGGCGCGATCCGCGAGTATTTATCGGAACGCGGCGAACCGGCCAGTTATTTGCATGTCCATGCTGCAGGTGTGATTGCATTGGCTGAATCTCACGCGTTAAGAAAACAGGATCAAGGATTTGATGAATCTTTACGAAGGACCCAATCTACCATTGATGCAGCTTTGAGAGGCAATCCCGACCTTGTTCATTATTCCAGCGGTGAAAGCGTGGAGACCGGATTGTGGGGTCTGCGCGCACACAGCCGCGAAGAAAATTTGACTGACCGCGTCGAACTGGCGGTAGTCAACTTCCTGCAAAAGAATCCGGATAGCATCTTCCTTGAAATCGAAGACGATTTATATCCACGCTTTCCCGGTTCGTTGACACCATCCAAGAGTATGATCTATGCCGTATTGAATTCCTATGCGAAAAAAGATGGAGCCAGCTGGAAATTGCGCGGCGAAGATGTCGCTTCTGAGCGCCGCAAAGAACTTAATCAAATAAGGATGTTGATTGATAAAATAGGAAAACGATTGAAGTACCACCCACACCAGCAAGATAAACTCTTGATCTGGGAGGAGAAAGGCAAAGTTATCCGTGTCTTTTCTGTTCTGGCTTCTGCGTTGGTTGAACGCGCCCTCGCTGAAATATCTTATCCACCAGAACAAATTTTGCTCGTTATCCCTGGCGGGCGGGCGGCGCTCGTCGCGTATAAAGCCCAACGCGACCCCGCGCTGGCCGAACGATTGAAAAATTATCGGCTGGTAAAATATCGTTTACTGCGCGCCCTCGCTGCGGTCCCGATCTTGACGCGTGAAACATTCGAGGAGCAAATCGCCAATGACCCTGTCGAGCAAACCAAAGGCCAGATGATGATGTTTTGACCTGCATATTATTCGTAAACCAAAGGAGAAAGAATGAGAAAACTGTTTTATGCAAGCTTGTTGATGTTCTTCTTACTTTCTGCCTGCGGCGGGAATGCCACACCCGCTGCAACAGTCGCACCATCTCAGGTACCTACAACTCAAGCGTTTGTAACCCAAGTGCCTGCATCCCAGCCGCCCACGCAAGTTCCGGCTACAGACCAACCAGTTGTCACCAATCCGCCCGGCTGTACGGACTCTGCATCCTTCGTTGCTGATGTCACCGTGCCAGATAACACCAACTTCAATCACGGCGATGCCATTCACAAAGTGTGGCGGGTGAAGAACTCCGGCACATGCGCCTGGAACTCACAATATACACTGGTGTTTGCAACTGGCGACCAGATGGACGCGCCCGACTCCACACCGCTCAGTGCGACCCAGCCCGGCGATACACTTGACATTGCGGTAGATATGAAGGCACCCGCCGAAGATGGCGCCTATCGAGCTGACTTTGAAATCGACAACCCAGCCGGGGTAGCCATACCAATTGACCAGGCAAATACGTTATGGGCCGCCATCACGGTCGGCACAGCCACAGTGGGTTCAAGTGGAACTTCAACCAGCGTACCGGTAAGCACTGCCAGCTCAGGCGGAACGGGCAGTTCTGGGTTGGTAACCTCCACCTGCGCTTTTACAACCGATGCGAGTTCGCGTCAGCGACGTCATCACTGCCATCAACGCTTACCGCGCGCAAAATGGAATAGTTCCTTACAATGTCAATACGCAACTTACAGTGGCTGCACAATCTCATAGTGAGGATATGGCTTGCAACAATCTATTCGTCCACACCGGCTCAGATGGATCAACGCCAACCTCGCGCGTGGCGGCGACCGGCTATTCCGCTTCCAGTGTGACCGAGAACGTTTATGGAAGTTTTCCGCCGCTCACCGGGCAAGGAGTGGTGACTTGGTGGGCGACCGATCAAACGGACCCAAATCACAACCTGAATCTCATCAGCACAAAATATAAGGATATTGGCGTCGGGTATTCGTTCTTCAACAATTACGGTTATTATGTAGTCGATTTTGCCGTACCGTAAATTCCATTCATAGGCGCCGGCCCTTTATTCTAGGATCAACCCATGCGTACATTCGCTCTGATCTCCTTGTTCACGATAGTAGCTCTGACATCCTGTAGTGTTTCGATTTTGTCGAATGCACCTACGCCTGCGCCTCTTTTCTTGACTTCGACCTTGCCGGCCACCAATACGCCTTTCCCGACCCCGATAACGCCATCACCCACATCCATCCCGCCGACGGTGAACGCCACGCTTGCGGCGTGCAAGGAACAGGCGGTCATGGTTCAAGACGTCACAATCCCTGATGACACGTATATTGCTCCCGGGGCAACGTTTACAAAAACATGGCGCTTTAAAAACACCGGTACTTGCCCCTGGAACGGATACACGATTGCATTTACGTCTGGCGATCAAATGGGCGCACCGGTCTCTGCATCGGTTCCTGCCACCGCACCCAATGCAACGGTCGATGTTTCTGTACAATTGACCGCACCTACTGCTTATAATGCTTATGCCGGTTATTTTGTCTTAAACGATCAGAATGGCAATTCTGTTGCGATCGGCATTTATAAAAACTTTTGGGTCAAGATCATCGTTGGCAGTGTTCCATCCCCTACTCCAATCGTCGCAACGCCTTCCAATGGCACGCCGGTGAGTTCAGGCAAGCAGTTCCAAAAGTTGTAAATATACGTCCAGTGCATCTTATACAAATCAGATTGAAAGTCTGATCAATACTGCACGCGCACAGGCTAATTTGATTAAACTCTCAATCAATTCGCAATTGACGGCCGCCGCGCAAGGTCACAGTGTGGATATGGCGTGCAACAACTTTCTCTTACATACCGGTTCCAACGGCTCGACAATTGATCAGCGCATTGTGGCGGCAGGCTATTCTCCCACCAATTATATTGAGATCATTTATGGAAGTGGTACTCCGCAGGAGGCTTTCAACTGGTGGATGAACGATCCGGTTCATCACGACGCGATTTTGGATAAAGGTGTCACTGAAATGGGCGGAGGGTATGCGTATGTTGCTAATAGCTCGTATGGAGAATATTACACGGTGGATTTTGGGAGCGAATAACCGGACGCGTTAAGGCTTGCCTGCTCATCTGAATCGTCTGCAGTCGGCTCTGAATCGCATTCATAAGCGTCTGATTCGTGAGCAGATGCTTATGAATACCATGCGTCTCTCCCAGAGATGAGCACAAGGATATGTACGAATGTTTCAAGTAGCACGTATGGAAGTTATTACATGGTGAATTTTGGGTCGAATTAGATTTATATATTAAACCTAATGTGCATAATATCCCCATCCTTCACGAGATACTCTTTTCCTTCGAGCCGAAGTTTGCCTTTGGTCTTGGCTTCGTTCATTCCACCAAGTGAAAGCAAATCATCGCAAGCCACAACTTCTGCGCGCACAAAGCCGCGCTGAATATCCGTATGGATTTCGCCCGCGGCTTCCACCGCGCTCGCACCGCGCCGAGTTGTCCAGGCGCGGACTTCATCTTCGCCGACCGTGAAAAACGATTGCTGTTGAAGCAGATCATAGGATAGTTTGATCATCTTGCTCAGGCTGAGTTCTTCGATACCGTATTCTTTCATGAATACTGCCGCATCGTCCGCGCTGAGTTGGGCGATTTCCATTTCGAGTTTCCCCATCAATGTTACAGACGGATGGTCAAGCTGAATGGTTGGCGCGGATTCACTCTCACCCAAATTGAACACAGTTAGAATTGGTTTGCGCGTGAGCAGACCAAATGAAGATAACTCATGTGACTCATCATCATTGAATTCCAATTTTCGAAGCGGCGTGCTGGAGTTCAAGGCTTCGTACAACCGATTGAACAAAACGGTTTGACGCTCATTCAATACTTTATCCGTGCCACCCTTTTTTCGTTCATCGGTCAGTCGTTCGAGTTTGCGTTCGACGGCGATCAGATCGTTAAGCAGGAGTTCGCTCAACATCGTATCGACATCGCGCTTCGCATCCACGCTCCCTGCCGGATGCAGAACGTTATCATCGGCAAAGGCGCGCACCACGAGGATGAAGCCATCCATTTGCGCGAGTTGATTCAGCAGTTGGCCGGAGATTCCG
Organism: uncultured Chloroflexia bacterium; assembly: GCA_963783295.1. GTDB lineage: Bacteria > Chloroflexota > Anaerolineae > Anaerolineales > Villigracilaceae > Fen-1038. Next base: position 192,854 of record CAWAMX010000011.1, read on the forward strand.
GTTTTGGCCGCGCCCGTTTCCAGTCCTGCGATATCCGCATAGGTTACTTTGGCATAGATGGTTTTCTTCGGCTTGAACATCGCCGAGAGTTTGTCCACGCGTGGATCGGGGACATCCACCACTGCGGTATGAATTTCGATACGTCCGGCGCTGGCAGTGGTCGGCGTATTGCCGCGCGTCAACGCGTTGAAGATGGTTGTTTTTCCTGATTGAGGCAGTCCGATAATTCCAAGTTTCATCTTGACCTTGTCTGTGGGGTTGGTTATACTATGCGTCTAAGCCGAAGTGGCGGAACTGGCAGACGCGCACGACTCAAACTCGTGTTCCTTCGGGATTGAGGGTTCAAGTCCCTCCTTCGGCATTACGTTTGGTATTATATCATTCTGTTTGTTTCGCGGGCGCTCGCCCGCTTTAACCCTAGCGCGAGAGTGCCTCAGCAATCTCGCGTTGTGTTTTCTCTTATCCTAAAAAGGATGAGCCGTAGTGGAAGAAGAGGAAGAGAGCCATGAGATTTACGCTAATTTTTTTACTGCTCGATGTGCTGCTGGCCATTGCTTATCCGATTCTCTATGTGATACAAAGATTACGCCGCTTTTTTGGATTTAAGAAATAAAAGGAATATATCTTTCTGCGGAGGCCTTCGATGTCTGCATCAATGAGCGATATTCTGGCAGTGATTATGGGCGGTGGACGCGGGGCGCGTCTCTATCCATTGACGAAGGTGCGTTCCAAACCGGCTGTGCCGATTGCCGGTCAATATCGGCTGATCGACATTCCAATCAGTAATTCCATCAATTCCGAGATTTATCGCGTCGCAATTCTCACGCAGTTCAATTCTGTGTCGCTTCACCGCCACATTACTCAGACTTATAACTTCGATGCGTTCCATCCGGGTTGGGTGCAGATCTGGGCCGCGGAGCAGACGCTTGAGTCGGCAACGTGGTATCAGGGCACCGCCGATGCAGTGCGCAAGCAGCTCTTTGAAATTCAATCCACCGGCGCGGAATATATTCTGATCCTTGCTGGCGATCATCTTTATCGCATGAATTATGCCGAGATGGCTAAGTTTCATTGGGAGAGAGACGCCGATGTAACAGTAGCTGTTCATCCCGTCCCGCGTGAAGAAACGCCGCGTTTGGGAATCTTGAAATGCGAATCGGATGGCCGCATCTCTGACTTTGTCGAAAAGCCTCAGGATCAGGAAACGCAAGACCGTTTTATCAGCCGTGATGATCCGGAACGTCCCTTCCAGGCTTCCATGGGAATTTATATGTTCAAAATTCAGGTATTAGTTGATTTGCTTACTTATCATCCCAGCTATGATGATTTTGGGATCAATATCATTCCGGAGGCGGTTCATTCGCATAAAGTTTATGGCTTTCATTATGACGGCTATTGGCGGGACATTGGTACGATTCGCTCTTTTTATGAAATCAATCTGGAAATGGCTTCACCACATCCGCCGTTTAATTTCTATGACCCTGAATTACCGATTTATACTCATATGCGCTACTTGCCGGGAAGCATCGTGCATAATAGCCAGTTGAAAGCTGTTCTTCTGACCAATGGCTGCCGTATCCAAAATTCCAAACTTACTCATTCCGTGATTGGCGTCCGCAGTCAAATCGCCTCGGGTGCAAAGATCAAGGATACGGTTCTGATGGGAGCCGATTACTATGATCCCGGTAAGCGACCCTCTTCCATTCCCACCGGAATTGGCCCCAACTGCGATATCGAAGGAGCGATCATTGATAAGAACGTGCGTATTGGGGAAGGTGTGATCATCCGTCCGTTTCCGCGCCAAGTCAATTTTGATAGTGAAAAGTGGGTTATCAGGGATGGAGTGGTGGTTATTCCGAAGGATGTGGAAATTCCAGCGGGGACTCAGATTGTGCCCGAATAATTGAAGGATTTGTAGAGCAAAATAAAATAGTTTGCTACATAATGCGTTTAGATCGAAAGAACGAGGGTTTCCTATACACCCTTTAAATGATGAGTTAATGCAAGGATGTGATATGCAAAGAAAGTCGCCCATTATTTTTTGGGTGGTAGTATGTCTAGTGCTCGAATTGTTGACTGCCTGTTCGGTGAAAAATCCTCCAACTATTGGCGTCACCAGTGAAAAACCAATTATTCAGATTGCATCTCCATCATCCACGAATATTTGCATAGGTGGATGTAAAGCGCATCAGAATTGGATTCAATTCTACCTTGTGACCAATAGTTATTTTGAAAAGTCATTGAAACTAAAGACGTCCATTTGGCTGGCGCAAATATTGACTTATGGAATTTCGTCGGCTCCTTGCGTCCATCAAGATAAGCCTGGATATACATGCATAATAATGGAAATCAGTCATCATCTTTTATGGGGATTGACCACGCTGAATTTAACTCCGCTGAATGAGTTGCGCGCTACAAGCAACTGGTGGTTGGAATATATTTCTTTCCATTACTAAATGGGCGTCACCGAACACGGATTTTTTGGCTTGACATTCCTTTTGCAACGGAATAGACTTGATTTTGGTTGGGGAGTAGCCGTGGCGCCAAGCGGAAAAAACATCTGCACCTTTGGGGCGCCAATGGATTGTCGTCATACCATTGACTGAGAAGTCATCGGCAGTCCGTACGCTTCCGGCGTTGGCAAGACCACCACGATTGTGATTTTCGTGGTGGTCTTTTTTCTCCCTTGACTGGTTTCGGCGATAAGCGAATAAAGATTTGCTTGGAGTTCCGATCATGGATAAAGACGAGAAAAATTCACAAACGCCGTGGCACGCGCTGGAGGTCGAAGAAGTTTTGCGCGATCTTGATGTTCATGAGAATGGACTGACCACCGAGGAAGCTTCTCTGCGTTTGCAGCGGTATGGACCAAATCAGTTGCAGGAAACCCCGCGTCCCGGTTTTTGGATCACGTTATGGGATCAATTAAATAATTTCGTCGTCATTCTGCTGATCATCTCTTCGATCATTTCTGCTTTATTGGGGGAATGGATAGATGCTTTGGCAATTCTTTCCATCGTGGTGTTAAATACCATACTAGGAATAGTTCAAGAGCGCCGCGCCGAGCAGGCATTGGCGGCATTGAAACGATTGGCTGCGCCAGAGGCTCACGTTATCCGTGATGGGCATCGCCAAACACTTCCGGCGCGCGAGCTGGTTCCGGGCGATATTGTTTTTTTAGAGGCGGGAAACTATGTTCCTGCTGATTTGCGTTTGTTGGAAGCGGTCAATTTGCGCGTTGAGGAAGCCTCGCTTACCGGCGAGTCGCTGCCCGTTGAAAAGAATGCCGCGCTCGATTTTGAATCGAAATGTTCCATTGGGCGATCGCAAGAACACCGCATTTATGGGCACACTGGTTTCGTACGGGCGCGGACGCGGCGTTGTAATCAGTACCGGAATGCACACGCAGTTGGGTTTGATCGCCAGCATGTTGCAAAATGTTGATACAGAAGAAACGCCATTACAGCGGCGGCTCGATCAACTTGGAAAGACTCTTAGCATCGGAGCATTGGTTCTGGTCACGGTGGTTTTTGTTCTTGAGTTGGTAGATGCCACCAATATCTCTTCTCTTTTTTCTGCTCCGCTGGCTTATCTTCAAACATATGCTAAAGAAATTACAAATGTCTTTATTGTTGCGGTCAGTCTTGCGATTGCGGCAGTTCCGGAGGGATTGCCCGCAGTGGTGACGATCAGCCTGGCGCTGGGAATGCGCGAGATGATTCAACGCCACGCGCTGATCCGGCGGCTGGCTTCCGTTGAGACGCTTGGGTCTGCCACTGTGATCTGTTCCGATAAAACCGGCACGCTCACTCAAAACGAAATGACGGTCACGCGTCTTTGGGTGGATGGTCAAACGATTGAAATCACTGGCAAAGGATATTCATCTGAAGGAGACTTTTTAGTGGGCGGCAAAAAGATTCAATGGGCTCAACACATGGCTGTCCGCACTGCGCTCTGGCTCGCCATCCTGAACAATGACGCGCAAATTGAACCCGTCACAGGCTCGGAGAGTTCATATCAAGTGGTCGGCGACCCGACTGAAGCCGCGTTGTTGGTTGCCGCGGCAAAGGCCGGTGATGCCTATCTTGTTGTCAATCGAGCACGAACATCCTATCCGCGCCTCGATGAAATCCCCTTTGACTCTGAACGCAAACAGATGGTGACTTTTCATTTGGTTGAGAATCCGCAAGCGGAAGATTTCTCCCATTACTATGATGATTTGATGCGCGGACTAAATTTGATTGCCATTAAGGGTGCGCCGGAGGTGGTTCTTCCGCTTTGCACCTCTTATCAAACCATGGATGACAACACGCGCAACCTAGAGCCCGAAATCCGAAAAAGGATTTATGAAACCACTGACGCAATGACGCACAACTCTTTGAGAGTGCTCGCTTTGGCATATCGAGACGTTAAGAAAAAAAGTGCAGAATGGGACGCGCTTGGAAAAGATTTGGTCTTTGTGGGACTGGTTGGGATGATTGATCCACCGCGTGATGAAATTAAACTTTCGCTCGAGAAGGCGCGCCACGCCGGGATTCGCACGGTGATGATTACCGGTGACTATCCTAACACGGCGCGCGCCATCGCGGAGCAAATTGGATTGATGCATCGCAATAGTAAAGTGTTGACCGGCGCTGATCTTGATGAACTGAGCGATATTCAGCTCCGCGATGTGATTGAAAATATCGATGTGTTTGCGCGTGTCTCGCCGCAACATAAACTGCGGATTGTGGATGCGTTGCAGGCCGACGACGAGGTTGTGGCGATGACCGGTGACGGTGTCAACGATGCGCCTGCCATCAAACGCGCCGACATCGGCATTGCGATGGGAATCGCCGGCACGGATGTCGCAAAGGAAACTGCCGACATGGTGTTGACCGATGATAACTATGCCAGCATTGTCTCGGCGGTGGAGCAGGGACGCGTCATCTATAACAACATTCGCAAGTTTGTTTACTATCTACTCTCATGCAACGTCGCAGAGATCATGATTATCTTTTTCGGCACGTTGATCACGCGTAATTCACCATTGACCGCGATCCAATTGCTTTGGCTTAATCTTGTCACTGATGGTGCGCCTGCGCTGGCGCTCGCTACCGAAAAGGGCGATCCCGATGTGATGGAGCGCAAGCCGCGGCCCAAGAACGAACCGATCATCAATCGCTTTATGCAGATTGGCATTGCGATTCAAACGATTGCTATTACATCCGTTACACTTGCCGCGTATCTGCTTGGACTTAAACTTCATCCGTCCCAACCTGAATATGCAGAAGCTATGGCGTTTGCTACGCTGACACTTTCTGAATTGGGACGTGCTCTTACAGCCCGCTCTGAATATTATCCGATCTGGAAAATCGGCATCTTTAGCAATCGCTATATGAACCTCGCCATCCTTTCGTCCATTGCATTGATTATCGGCGTGATCTACATTCCATTTTTCAATCCAATCTTCAATACCGTTCCTTTGGGTTGGATGCAATGGGAAATTCTGTTTCCGCTGTTGCTAATTCCTTCGATTGTTGCCGAACTGGTCAAGCTGGTTTATCAGCGGATGAAGAGGTAAAAGCAGATCGGACTTCCTGATGAAGTCCGATCATTATTTAAAGGCAAATGATTTTCGATGAATGGCCGAATATCCCAATCGCTTCATCGCGAGACGATGGAACGGTGTGCCGTACCCTTTATGTTTTCCAAGCTCGTAGCCGGGAAATTGCAAATTAAGTTCGTACATCACATGCATCACGCGTTGTCTTCGCCAGTACGGAGGCCGCAGCAATGCTCAAGCATTTCACATCGCCTTTGACAAGCGACGCCTGTGGAATGTCCAATTCGGGAAGCTCAAGGCGAAAGTCGGTCAGAAGAAAATCCGGAAATATCGATAATGTTTCAATCGCACGTAAAGCGGCTAATCTTGTTGCGGCGACAATGCCAAGTGAATCGATTTCATCGGATGATGCAAATCCTACGCCCCATGCCAACGCAAACTCTTTGATGTGCGGCGCAAGGTGTTCACGCGCCAGCGGAGTCATCTGCTTGGAATCGCGTACGCCGCTCAGGGTCGAAGAAAGACGCGGCTTATTTGGCAGTATCACCGCGCCCACTGCAACCGGCCCAGCCAAAGCGCCGCGTCCGGCTTCATCCATTCCTGCTATGTTGGTCAAGCCGCTATGCCAAAGCTTGTGTTCGAATGAAAGGTCAGGATCGATCCGCATCGTAGATTCCCCGCCGTGCATTACGATGGATTTGAAAGATGTCCTCAATCATGCGCACGGCATCGCGCAGTGCATTGACTTTGCTTTCCGAACGATAATACCAATTAATGGGAATCTCGATTATGCGATAGCCATGCCTTCGCGCGATAAAAAGCAGTTCGATATCGAACGACCAACCCAAGAGAGTTTGACGTTTGAATAAATCATCTGCCACCTCGGCGCGAAAACATTTGAAGCCGCATTGCGTATCCTGCAAGCCGGGAAGAATCAATAGGCGTATGATCAGATTGATCAAGCGCCCGCCAAGATGACGATAACGCGGCTCATCGTAACGCACTGCGCCGGGAGCTTCGCGTGAGGCAATGGCGATGTCGAATTCAGCGATATCACGTGATAAAAATTTGGTAACTTCATCGATAGGCATGGAGAGGTCTGCATCGCACATCAAGCGATACTGTCCGCGCGCTTCCAGCATTCCACGTTGGACGGCCAGCCCTTTGCCGCGGCCTTCTTCTCGTATCACGAGCAGATTCTTATGCTGGCCGGCAAAACTTTGTGCGATTTCATAGGTTCGGTCTGTGCTTCCATTTTCGATGACCAACACTTCTGCTTCATAATTCTGCTTTTCAAGAAAAGCAAAGACCTGCTCCAAAGTTGGGGGCAGGCGTTTTTCCTCGTTATGTGCTGGAATGATGATGGAAAGAAGAGGATGATTCAAGGCAGCAGATTATTATTTCATGAAGAAAGATGAGGTAACCAAATCCGGCAAGGATCAAGCAGCATTCAACGAGCACGATGACACCCAGTACTGCCCACTGTATAAGACTCATTCCGCGTTGTTTGGGCGTTGGCCGCGGCAATGGCTGTGCTGGAACTCGACTCGCGTAAATTTTTGGGTACAGCTTGAGACTGTCCCGTAGATTCATCCTGCAAAGCAAAGCCCAAATCAGATGGGTTGAAGGGTTGGGCCTGTTCGGAGGCATCGAAGATGGCATGAGCGCGCGCAACGGGATTATCAGCTTTCGGAGCAGGAACCGCTTCCGGCGCGGCAGGAGGCGCAACCGGCTGCGGCTGCGGCCTCAGCCTTGGGCCGAGGAGTCACAATTCGGTCGGCCAGGTCGTAAATGTATTCTGTTGTAAAAACCGGCCTGGCCTGCAAAATGGATGAGGCAAATTGTTTGATGGCATCGCTTTGAACCACACGCACTGCGGGCCGGGTCAATTCGATGTGCATGCCCGGGTCCATCGCGATCAAGACCGGTTCAACTTGCACTGGTAAGTTAACGCCCTGGTTTTGGAGATAGCGCTGCAAGGCTTTGGCAAGACGCGCTGCCCAACTCATCAAATTGGGCTGTGCTGGCTGAGATTGTCCATTGTTCTCCGTGTTCCATTGATCACCTTTCGCCTCATAGCGGCCGCGCAAATGCGTAACGTAGATCACATAGACACCGTTTTGTCCGATCAAGATGATAGGCTCAATGATTTCACTGTCGGGCAAAGTCAGATTGCGGATCAGCACAGCTCCCTTTTCCAAAACGCGATTCAGTTGGTCAATTGCGATTTTTTGCGCTTCGAGTTCCGAAGGCCATGAGAGGCCATGCTTCATCATGCCTTGCATGCGATCCAGGAGACTGATCTCGCCTTTTTCGGTTTGGAATGGAGTCTGGTCAATGATTTTCATAGCTTGACTTTCGCACGAATGAACTAGAAAACGGGAACGCCTTCAAGTTCATCATGTTCGGACTGATCGCGCGTCGAGATAATTTGCGCATCCTCTCCGCCCATCAGGTTCACCGATTTACCAATTTCAAACGTGCTGGCCATAAATTCCTTGCGCTCGCCGGTTACGAATTGTTTGCCCTGCCGGATACGTTCGATCAACGTCTTGCGGTTGAGCAGGACATGGTCCGAAAATGTTGCGCCGCGCCGTTCATAGGCGCGCACCATATCAATTTTTCCGCCTTTGTAGCGGACAGCTTCGATTACACCGTCAAACTGGGTCATCAGCCCTCCGCGCCGATTCTAACACAAAGCTCTGGGTATCAACCATTGCTTTGCATGATTTACCATAGACGACACGCGTAATAAGGATGAAAGACCTATCATGGCACAATAATTCGAAATGCTATAATAAGCAGACTAGATCTGTCTGTTATCCGACTTTTATTCCCTTAGCAGGAGAACCGTCATGTTTCAACCGAATTTCTTTGATCTTACGATTACGAAAATTAGAACTGTCGTAAAAGTTAAACCAACCTAAATCTATATTATTTCCATACTTGCCTTTATCCTTATTGCAATTTTGGTGGTTCTGTTCTTGAATTTATCTAAACCCGGCAGCTCCTCCGTTGATTTAACCGGTCTAACGGCCACTTTGAAAGAGACCCAAGGTGATGTGTCCATTAAACAACCAGGGCAAAACGATTTTTCCGCAGCCAGCCTAGGCGCAGTCCTGAAGCTTCATGGACAACTTCAAACCGGATCATCCAGTACAGCACGGCTCGATCTTTCATCAGGTACAATCATTCGGGTAGCGCCTTCCAGTTTGTTTACGCTGGAGGCGAACACGGAAACGGCCAATGGTTTGACCACCACCCTAAACCTGAGTCTCGGTCAGATTTTCATCATCCTGAAGGGCGGCTCTTTGAACATCACAGTTCCCAGTGGCGTGGCTTCAGTTCGCGGCTCTTTTATGAGCGTTGATCTACCCGCCCTCGAATAAGGTCTTTATTGAGTGTCTTGAAGGCCATTGCGCAGCGACAAACAACGGCGGGGAGCTCGACCTTACGGATGGGCAGAAAGGTATTTTGGTCTACATGGGCAACGGTATCAATCAATTGCCGCAACTGACTTCCATAAATCAAAACGACTATTAAGTTGGCTGGCAATCAGCCCCGAGGCCCAGTACATAATTAATCAAAATGGAAATAATCAAAATAATGGGAAGCCATCTCCAAACTGTCAACCGGAGCACGGACAACCTTGTAA
>CAWAMX010000012.1:0-322443 GCA_963783295.1 uncultured Chloroflexia bacterium
AGCAAGACCCTCACCTCGGACGATAACCAATCAGCAAATGCAAACGCTTGCAGATTTAAACCTGATTCAACTCCATTGGCTTAAAGGTGAAGAACGTCATCTGCTCGAATTCATCATCCTGCCCCCCACGCCCCATGCCCCGCTTACTACACCCCACGAACTGTACACCCTTATCAACCGCATTCCAATTTCGATCCAACGCTCCCCAAACTGGACCTTCCCTTTTGCTTGCAGACAAATTCCGCTTTTCAGAAAATGACTGGCGCGCCTGCGTACTAAATCAGATATTGGAAAAAATTCATGCCGGAAAATAAAATTAACCCTTCAACCTTTCCGCATCAGACTTTAACTCAGACCTGCTCTCTGCGCTTCTGGCATTATCCTCTCTTCAAGCGGAGACTCCCCATTGTGCCTTCAGTGTGCGCGTCTTTCAACGATAGCAAACGCTTCGATGACTTACGCCCCGCGTTGATTTAGCTTGCACGTCAAGCTAACCCCGGAATGGAAATCGTTTACAAACGAAGATTTACTGCGTGAATTAAATTTCGTTGCCAACCCTGGCTATATTCATTTATCTGGCAACTGGCAATTCACCACCATGGAAGGGGAAATATTATCGCTAAATGGTTTCTCCCCTTCTGTCGGATTTCCCGCCGCACAAGTCGCTTCTATTCAAACTGTCGCTGTTCACGCAGATTCTGTCTTGTGCATCGAGAATCTCACATCCTTTTACGAATTCATCCGCGCCCACCCACACTCCGTCCCACGCCGTCTTCTGTCTCATGGGCAACCCATCCCCCGCCATCCGCCGCCTGCTTCGACTCATTCCCGAAGGAACAAAAATCAAGCTTTGGTCGGACATGGACTATGGCGGCTTCAACATCCTCTCCCAACTTCGCAAACAAGTCAGTGCGCGTGTCAGCCTTCCCTGATGCGATGTTTCCACTTTTGAGAAATATGCAAGACTATCGCATCCGTTGACACAGACCGATGTTCGTAACTTGAAACGGCTCGCGCTTCGTCCCAATTTGCGGGATGTGCGTCCTGTGATTGAACATCTCATCACGCGCGGGTTGAAATTGGAGCAGGAAGCAATAGCGGAATAGTTTCATTTTGTTCTCTCAAACAGCGAAAAGTCACCCATATATTTCGCAATGTTTTGGGAGAAAGCGGTTCATTACCTTTTCCGAATCGATGAGGGACATAATCGCTTCGCAGCCAATCGAGGTATACGGTGATATCCCGCGATAGGATTTGATGAATCGGAATATCCGCCTGGTGCTGGATCCACTTTTGCAAATGACGCTGGTAGGAATTGATGGTTCGATCCGACAATCCTTGAGCGGCTTTTGAAGCTGGCAAAGCCGGTAATGGCATTGCTAAGAACGAGCGAGCCCGACAGTGGTTGGTTCATTCAATCATCCTCCGAAAAGAGAAATTTGAACAACCACAGACCATCGGGCTAGCAAAAAACCATAGCTCTACGAGCTATGGTTCATCATTAGTAGCGGGGGCAGGACTCGAACCTGCGACCTCCGGGTTATGAGCCCGACGAGCTGCCACTGCTCTACCCCGCAACGAAGCCCGACGAATATACCACCTTTACAAATCAGAGTCAAGCAAATCCATCTTAAACGCGAACTGAAAATGCGGGATAGTCTCCGCACTTCATTCCACATCAAGTGCTTCCATATAAAATTCTTCACCGGCAATGACTTTGGCACCCACCCCGCCGCAATTTGGACAAACGATTTCGCCTTCAGTTGGATGATATTTTGTGAAGCAACTCATGCATTGCGCTTCGGTTTGCACAGGACGGAAGTGCAGGACCGCGCCTTCTGCTAGAGTTCCTTTGCTGAGGTCATCCCAATAAAATTGTACCGAGTCATGGGTATAAGTCGAAATCTCACCAACGACAAGATACAAATTAGTGATGCGTTTGGCATTGGCTTCGTTCGCTTTTTGAATCGCCTTTTCAAGAATGGCTTGTGTTGCATAAAGTTCGTGCATGACGTGTAACCTCGATGAATGATTTAGTAATGATACCTCAGGTCAGTCTATAAGCCGCATTTTGTAAAACAAGCTGCACAGGTTTACGCTCTGACGAGTGTCATCCCTGTCGACTCGTTCCGGCGATCATCTATCTATGCAGTCTACCCGAGACTAAAAGGAACGGGCCGCTCCATTGTCTCTGCTTGACCTTGCTCCCGACGGGGGTTGCCTGGCCGCCCACATTGCTGTGAACGCCGGTGGTCTCTTACACCACCTTTTCACTTTGACCGCTCGCGCGGCTACCTGTTTCTGTGGCCCTCTGCGACAGATCGCTCCATCCCGGGATTTCCCCGGCGTCGTGCCCTATCGAGTACGGACTTTCCTCGATCCCTCGCCTTCGCGTGGAACCGCGACCGCCCAACCGGCCTGAGGCTCGTTCATCATACACTCGAGAGAAACAGCAGTCAACTCTATTCGCCGGCTCTTTTTAATGTAAAATAGGATTGTTATTATCCGTCCTTCAAGGAATGACTTTGAGCAGCATATCCGGAAAATATATGATTGGCCTGACCGGCAACATCGCCACTGGCAAAAGCGTTGTACGCAGAATGCTGGAGCATCTCGGCGCTTATACTATTGACGCAGATGCATTGTCTCATCGTGCCATGGCAAAAGGCGCGCCGGGCTATCAACCCGTTATCGAGAAATTCGGCAAATGGATTCTTGATAAGGATGGCGAGATTAACCGAGGCAAATTGGGAGGCGTTGTATTTCGCGACCCAGCCGCATTGGCTGAACTGGAAGATATCATTCATCCTCTGATCGGGCAGGCGATTACTGTATTGATAAAACGGGCGAGCCAACCCGTTGTAGTAGTCGAGGCGATCAAATTATTAGAAAGCGACTTAAGAAAGGGTTGTGACAGTATTTGGGTAACCTATGCCCCGGAGGAAGTTCAGATCGAACGATTAATCCGCAAACGCAAATTAACTCGCGAAGAAGCGCAACATCGAATCAGTTTGCAATCCGCCCAAAGTGAAAAGATCGCAGCGGCCAACTTTGTTATTCGCAATACCGGCTCATACGATGATCTCTGGAAAGATGTCACAACTGCCTGGAAGCAGATTTCACCCACGACCACTGAGGGTACACAACCCACGATCGTTAAAAAAGGCGTCGGGAATTTCGTCGTGGTGCGCAGCAAACCCAGAAACTCTGAATCGATCGCTAAATTGATCAATCGCTTAAGCAGAGGTCAGCAAAAATTATCAAGCGATGATGTCATGGCAAGCTTCGGGGATAAAGCTTACATGCTTCTCCAGCTTCAAGATCAGTTAGTGGGTATTGCGGGCTGGCAGGTGGAAAATCTGGTGGCACGCACCACCGAACTTTATATGGAAAACGGAATTGATGTTCAAACCGGCCTTGAAATGTTGATCGCTGAAGTGGAACGCGCCTCCGGTGATTTGCAATGTGAAGCATCATTGATCTTTCCAGCAGCTGAACTTGCCAGTCTGGATTCAGTTTGGAAAAAATTGGGTTACGAACAGCGCACACCTGCCACACTCGGAGTCCAAGCCTGGCAGGACGCGGCCGCAGAATCTATGCCACCCGGCAACAACATCTTATTATTCAAGCAATTGCGCCAGGATCGCGTTCTGAGACCGATATAATTCATCCTAGCTGATCATCAAAGTATTTTGACAATCTTCGATGATCAAATAAACCATCGCGAAAATCGTGGCTGAGTTTCTAAATAACATCCTCTTTATTTTTCAACGTCTAAGCTGGCTCAGCATAATTGATATTCTGCTGGTCACGCTGGTTTTCTATGGTTTGCTGTATTGGCTGCGCGGCACCCAGGCCATGGTCCTGGTGCGTGGCGTAATTCTGATTGTGGTCGCGTTGGTCGTGATCACAAGTTTGGTAAATCTCCCGGCATTTTCATGGCTGGTCCAAAATTCCTTACCGGCTTTGTTATTGTCCGTACCTGTAATCTTCGCGCCGGAAATCCGCCGCGCCCTCGAACGCATCGGACGCGCTGGAACCCTACCGATCGCGTTTAATAAAACAGCCAATCCCGAATTTGACCAAACCATACATCCGGTCGTGACAGCGGTTGCACGTCTATCAGCTCGTCAACACGGCGCGCTGATCATCCTGCAAAGATTGGATAATCTCGAAGAGTATATTAAAAGCGGTGTGAGGCTGGATGCGGCTGTCACACCCGAATTACTTTTGCAGATTTTTTATCCGAACACACCGTTGCATGACGGCGCGGCGATTCTTTCCGGATCCAAAGTGGTCGCGGCTGCTTGTGTCATGCCGCTTTCTTCAAGCGGAATCTTAAATCGTTCTCCCGAACGTCAAATGGGACTACGACATCGCGCAGCCCTCGGCATCTCTGAAGAAAGTGACGCCATCTCGGTGGTCGTGTCTGAAGAAACTGGTGCGATTTCCATTGCGCATGCGGGACGTATGATCCGCAGAATTGATCCCGACCGTTTGGAGAACATACTAGTAGCTTTCTTTCGTCCAGCTACCAGCGAGCACGTTCCTAACTGGCTAAAGCGTTTCATGCCATCCAATTCGCCGCATAAGAATGAGTAATAGCAACATGCTTAGACGCATTGCCGATAATCTTCGATTACTTTTATGGGCGCTTGTGCTGGCCCTTGCTGTTTGGGTAGCAGCTGTCACTTCGTCGGACCCTGATGAAGTTCGCATTTATCCAACTCCAGTCAACATTCAAATCGTCGGGCAAGGTTCCGGATTAATCATCACCGGGGATGTTCCCCATCAAGCCCAAATCACTATGCGCGCACCACGCTCAGTATGGGATCAACTTACTGCGAAACCTGACAGCGTGCGTGCGGAGCTTGATCTATCGGGATTAAAGCAGGGCAAATACCAATTGAATCTTCAAATCCAAGTGGACGAACGCCCGGTTCGAATTGTACAAGTCAGTCCCGATTCGATCCCATTGACATTGGAACCGCTGGTCACACAAACCTTTCCACTTAATGTCGATGTCAGTGGGCAACCGGCTGTGGGTTATCAGACTGGAAATCCAACCTTAGATGTGGAACAAGTTATTGTAAGCGGAGCCCAATCTCTGGTCTCGCGCGTGAAGCGAGTCAGTGTGTCGATCAATCTAGGTGGAGCACGCGAAGGAATTTCTTCATCCACTTCCATCACTGCCTATGATGAAAACAATCAAGCGGTGAATGGCATCAACCTCCAACCGGAAACAGCGCATATTACTTTACCCATCAGCCAGCAGAGTGGCTTTCGTGATATGGCAGTCAAAGTGGTGGTGCACGGCCAAGTCGCAAATGGTTATCGCCTCGATAACATCTCGGTTTTTCCTCCAGTGGTGACTGTTTATTCTTCGGATCCCGCATTGGTGAGTGCATTGCCCGGCGTGGTCGAAACGCAACCGCTTGATTTACAAAATATAAACAATGACATCAGCACACAGCTCGGCCTGAATTTACCATCGGGTGTTTCAGTGATTGGAGATCCGAACGTTTCAATTCAAGCCGACATCTCGGCAATTGAAAGTAGTCTCACATTATCCAATGAAAAAGTTGAAGTCACGGGTTTATCGCCCGAGATGAGCGCACAAATCTCACCAGCAACTGTAGATGTAATTATCTCCGGACCGCTTCCTTTGCTCGACACGCTCACGCATCAGGATGTCCTCATTACTGTGGATGCGACTGGATTAAGCGAGGGCACCCACCAATTAACGCCAAGTGTCCAAATATTAGTCTCCAATCTGCAAGTCGAATCGATTCTTCCGGGGACCGTGGAGGTGACTCTCGTTCCCAATCCGAATCCAACGCCTCATCCTTAATCCAATAATGTAAATGAATAAAAAACTGGAGAGGGAAATCGTTTTACACTTAGCAGTCTTCGTGGTACAAAGGAACCATGCCTAAACCCATTGTCGCTCTCGTTGGCCGGCCCAACGTGGGCAAAAGTACTCTCTTCAATCAACTCGTCGGTGAACGTCTCGCCATTGTGGACGATACGCCCGGTACTACTCGTGACCGTCTTTATGCTGAGTCCGAGTGGAATGGCCGCGCCTTCGGCGTGATAGACACCGGCGGAATTGATCCAACTCACGGCGGCAAGACTCCGCTCTCGATCGATTCTGCAGATTTCATTGACGAGATCAAAGATCAGGCGCTGATCGCCGCACAAGACGCGGATGCCATTTTGTTCATAACGGATGGGGAAGCTGGCGTCACCCCCCCCGATCGCGAAGTCGCTGAAATCTTGCGCCGCAATCAAAAGAAGAATCCCGATGGAAGTTTTCATCCACCCATTTTTGTTGTGGTCAATAAATGCGAGTCGCTTGAACGGCGCAACGCGGCTGGCGAATTCTATGAACTGGGACTCGGCGAGCCGCATCCTATTTCCGCAGTGCATGGCACTGATACCGGCGATTTGCTCGATCAACTCGTTGCAAGTTTTCCTGAAGCGGAGCACGAAGAAGATGAGTCCATCAAGATTGCCATCGTTGGCAAACCCAATGCCGGAAAGTCAAGCCTGCTTAACAAATTAGTCGGCAGGGAACGAGCCATCGTCAGCCCAATTCCGGGAACGACGCGCGATGCAGTGGATACAAAACTCGAATACGAAGGCTTGCCGCTCACGTTGATTGATACGGCTGGCATCCGCCGCCGAGGCAAGATCGAACACGGTGTGGAACAATACAGTGTTTTGCGCTCCTTCAAAGCCATCGAGCGCGCGGACGTGGTGTTATTAATGATCGATGCAACGACTGGCATCACCGCACAGGACGCGCACATCGCTGGCTTTATTCTTGATGAATGGAAATCGTGCATTGTACTGGTCAACAAATGGGATCTGGTCGAGAAAGACAACGACACGATGGATCAATTCACACGGCAGATCCGCTCCGATTTGAACTTTGTGGATTATGTGCCGCTGTTATTCATTTCCGCCAAAACGGGTCAGCGCGTCGAAAATGTATTGCCGCTGGCACTACGCGTTCAGGAAGAACGCTTGGCCCGCTTGACCACATCCAAGATCAATAAGATTTTGGTGGAGGCCCAGGATGTACAGTCTGCTCCTACGCACGCCGGGCGACAACTTAAAATACTATACGGCACGCAGGTCCGATCCGATCCGCCAACGTTCATGATCTACGTCAACGACCCGAAACTCATGCACTTTAGTTATATGCGCTTTCTTGAAAATCGAATCAGGGCCGAGCATGAGTTTGTCGGAACGCCGATCCGCATCGTTGCAAAAGGAAGAAGAGAGAAATAATCGAGTAGGGGCGGCGGCTAACCGCTCCCTCTCACACCATCGGATATACGGGGCCGCGAAGTGCGGCGGACTCTCCATATTCGGCGGTTCACCGAGAATGATACAGAATTGGTTGCGTTGGACTTTCTTCGCTCTCGTGCCGGGGATGGCTCGACCCCCTGCACAATTCCCACAGGCTTCACCCATTTCGTTTGCACAGTAGTATCTCGATTCGAGATATTCGGCCTTCTATTTTCGTGCCACGAACTGTTGATCGTACTCATGGTCTCGATGTCCAGCCTTTCCTGAAGAACCATTCGGTGTTTTGACCTCGGCTGATGGGTATCCTGTGTTCTCTCAGGACTCCTTCCGTCTCAATTTGACATCTCGGCCAGGGTTACTTTGATAGCTGGACGACAGGTCTCCCGGGCTAAGCTCGTTGACTTTCCAGGCACCCCTCCCCCTTAACTGCTTCGGCCTTTGACTGCATAGGGCTTCGTTATCGTCTGACACAACTCGGCCGACCTTACAGCCTTATCTGGGCTTCCTGTTCATCACTTGTACCTGCGCAAGTGCAGGCAGGTTGCAGGTTTGCACCCAGCTTCCTCCAGACCTCGCCTCACGATGACGCTCTGGCACTTGGCTAACGGTTGGCGCAGCCATCCCGCAAAGGGCCTTTACCTTCTAGTCAACGCGGATGCAGGGCATACAAACAAATGACCGTCACGTAAGTTGACGGTCATTTTATATCGTACTGGAACCTATTGTGTAAACGCAAACGACGAGACGATATCCGAAAAGACGGACGACTCCGTGACCATGTTGAAAGTCGGCGGCGGCGTTGAGTAGTTACCGGGTTGGTTGAATGCAAAGTGAAGCTGAGACTGATGCAATTCGTCCCTTTCAGGGTCGAATACGCAATCCAATCGTAAATGTTGCCTGCGCCAGAGTTCGATCCGCTTTCCTTGACAAAATTCACACCGTTGATGCTCACCGGCTGGGATTGGAATGAACCCGGAGCATATCCTTGCGTCAACGGGCTGGAACAGGTTGTGGCGTTTTCAACCACAGAGACATCCAAATACTTCTCAGCCAGATTGGTGCCTGCTGTAAACGGCAATGTAATGTGCGCCGCAGCATCCGTCTGGTTACTGATCTGTCCCTGGCTTGGATAATTGAACTTAAATTTATATTTCTGATTGCGTACGTCAGCGAACCGTTATTGGCTTGAGGTGTACCGGTCGGCGCAGGTGTTGCAGTTGCGTTCGGAGCCGAAGTGCTCGTCGGTGTAGCAGTTACTCCTGAAGTCAAAGTGCCCATTGGCGTTGCATTAACAGCGGAAGCGTTATAAATCATCGGCGCAACCCATAGTGCACGGTCGCCGATTGGGGATCCGGCAGAAAGAACCGTAAGAACGAACTTCACGCTCTGACCAACCAGCGGTGTCAGGTCAACATCAGCCTGGCCATACAATCCGTCATATTTCTCCGAAAAAGCCCAGAGCGTTCGAATTGGATTGCTTCCAATTTGGTAATCCAAACGGAAGACCACATAGCAGTAAGGCTGATTATAGGAACAGTTAATAATCGAGCGGAAACGATCACCGGGCTGGACTGTATAGCTCGGATAAGAGCCCTGAATATATCCGTTGATAAATATTCTGCGGGAAAGTGATCAGACCTACAGTGCCCTGATCAACTGTTCCGTTTTCTAAAGTGGGATTGGTTACCTGCAATACGAATCCTTTCGGGTCGCCATCGGTTCCCGGGCAAGGAAGCGTACCTGCGCCTGAATACCAAGTGGCCGAACACGCATTCGACGCGAAGTCATACACCATTCCAGTAGTTGATACAGGTGTGCCGGGTATCGGCGTGGAAGTAATGGACACAGTGCTCGAAACGATGATATCCACCCACCAGGATTTCGTACCCGCCCAGCCAATCCCAAACGGGATACTATTATTGTCTTCAAACTTCCAATAGCCACGATACTCACCCGCAGTGCTCGGCGCAGTCAGCGTGATCGTCAAATCCGTGGTTTGACCTGGCGCAACGGATTGCGGAAGATTGACAGAATTTGGTCCACCCATTTGAGTGCCGGTATCGAAGAGCAGTGAGTAAGAAGTTGTCCACGTACACGTGCCAACATTCTTGAGCCGCCAGGTTTTCGTGAAGGTAGCAGCCGGCGCAATATACGTCCCATCGGGGACGGTCACATCTGCGATGAATTGAGCACGGTCGCAATCAGCAGGCGGAGGGTATATTGCCGTAGGTGTGCCGGGACCCACTGTCGGAGTGGAAACAGGGACTCCGCCATTTCGCATGATGACAGGATTCGACCACAAAGCGCGGTCACCGGTTGCAGATCCAAGGGCGAGCACAGTAAGGATAAATTTAACATTTTGTCCAGCCAGCGAACTCAAATCGATATTGGCTTGATAATATAACCCATCATATTTTTCGCGGGACGACCAATAGGTGTAAATCGGACCATTGCCAATTTGATAATCAAGCCTGAATGCCACAGAACAACCGCTTGCACCATAGGCACAGTTCACCACGCTTTGGAAATGATCGCCGGGTTGAACCAGGAAAGCGGGATAAATGCCTTGTATTTCGCCGTTATAAACATTTTGTGGAAACGTAATCAATCCCGGCCCGCTGCTGGTCGAACCATCCTCCAATTGGGGATTCGTAACTTGCAAGACAAACCCGCTCGACGAGCCGTCTGTTCCAGGACACGGCAGGCTTCCATTTGCATTTGACCATGCGCTTGGCAGGCATTGCCAGCAAAATCATATGCAGCGACATTCGATGTGGAAGAAACATTGATCTCCACCCAGAAGGATCG
Organism: uncultured Chloroflexia bacterium; assembly: GCA_963783295.1. GTDB lineage: Bacteria > Chloroflexota > Anaerolineae > Anaerolineales > Villigracilaceae > Fen-1038. The sequence continues at coordinate 10,126 of CAWAMX010000012.1, forward strand.
ATTGGTATTCCAACCAATGCCAAACATATTTCCAGAGCCGTCGCGCAGTTTCCAGTAGCCGATGTATTGCCCCGACGTGGATGGCGCAATCAATGGCACGGAGAGATCGATGGTTTGACCCGGCGCGACATTCGAAGGGAAATTAACGACCCCCGATTGAGGCGCACCCATTGCGCTACCCGAACTAAACACCAGCGCATAAGATGTCGTCCAAGTGCAGGTGCCGATGTTCCTCAACCGCCATGTCTTGGTGAACGTCGCACCCGGCGCAATGTACGTCCCATCGGGGACGGTCACATCCGTTATAAACTGCGCCCAGTTACAACTCGAGAACGAAACGGGGCGAGCAAAAGTCGATGCCGAGGCAGGGATAAAAGATGTGATCAACGCCAGAATCAAAATCGTTGAAGCCAGAGTCAAGCGGTGTTTCATAAGAGCCTCCTGATTGGTCAAGGGGAAATGACGAAGCCCATTCAACAAAATTCCCATTGACAGCCCGGTCTAAGTATAACTTTACTTAAGCGATTATTCAATATATCTTTTGACCATATTGAATAGCCGATTTCTCCTACTTAAACAACTGACTGCAATGGGTTTGCAGTCAGTTGCATTTGGTTATAAGGCAAATACCGACTTGGCGCGGAAAGCCATATGCTTCTAACCGCCTAGGTTTACAAATGACGAGACAATAGTTGTCAAGACAGCTGACTCAGCCTGCAGGTTGAATGTCGGAGGTGGAGTGGGTAACGCTCCGGGATCGACCGAATGAAGAGTAAGAGTGAGGCTGATGCAATTCGTCCCTTTGAGGGTCGAATACGCAACCCAGTTGAAAAAGTTGCCGGCCGCGCCGAGGAAGCCGCTTTCATTAACAAAGGTGATTCCGTTGAACGTCACCTGCTGGGGTTGTAAGAATCCCGGCGTATACCCCTGAGCGAGTGGGCTGATACACGTAGTAGTCACATTGTTAGCCACATTAACATCCATGTACTTCTCGACCAAATTCGTTCCCTGCGTAAAAGGCAGGGTAATGTGTGCGCCGGTAGCCGTCTGGTTGCTGATCGACCCTTGATTTGGATAACTGAATTCGAAGCCATAGGTTTGATTGATATACAGTTGCGTATTGGGTTGAAGTGTGTTCGTGGCGCTTGGAATGGGGGTGTTGGTTGGAGGTATATTCGTCGCGCTCGGAGCGGACGTGGGAGTAGATGCAATGGGGGTGTTGGTTGGAGGTATGGTCGTCGCGCTAGGAACAGACGTGAGAGTAGACGGGATGGGAGTGCTGGTTGGAGGTATGCTCGTCGCGCTCGGAGCAGACATGGGAGTATTTGTCGGAACGCTGGTTGATGTTGAAGGAACTCCACTCGTACCATTCCGGACGATTTGCGGCCCAACCCATAAGGCGCGATCGCCCGTCGGATCACCGTTCGCGTAAACTGTCAGAATAAAATTCACACTCTGGCCAGCCAGCGGAGTCAGATCAAGATTTGCTGAATAATACACGCCATCATATTTCTCAGCCCAACTCCAAAACGTTTGGACGATTCCTCCATTGACTTGATAGTCCAAACGGAAGATCACAAAGCACTGTGTTGCACCATACGCACAATTGACGATGGACTGGAAATGATCGCCGCTTTGAACGGTGAAGGCAGGATAAATTCCTCGAATGTATCCGTTGTATGTATTCTGCGGGAACGTGATCAGGCCCGGACTTGTGGAGGTGTTGCCGTTTTCGAGCTGCGGATTCGTAACTTTCAAGACGAAGCCGCGCGAGTCGCCATCCGTGCCGGGACATGGAAGCGTTCCGGCTCCGCTCATCCATTGGGCCATACAGACGTTGGCAGCAAAATCGTAAGCGGTCGTAGTAGTGGTCGTCCCGGAAACAATGATATCAACATAGAACGGACTGTTCGAGTTGGTGCCAATTCCAAATACCGCACCCGATGGGTCCGCTAATTCCCAATAGCCGCGATATTCGCCGGCTGCAGAAGGCGAAACAAGATTTACTCCTACATCCACTGTTTGATTGGGAACAACCGTTTGAGGCAGAAACACGGGGCTCGGCGCGCTCATGCGATCTCCACTAACAAAGACCAGACTATATGCCGTGGTCCATGTACAGGTACCCACATTTTGCAAACGCCATGTCTTGGCAAAGGAAAAGTTCGGCGCGAAGGTGGTTCCATCCGGCACACTGACATCCGAAATAAATTGGGCACGATCGCAGCTCGAAGCAGACGAAGGAGTAGAGGATGAAACAGCGGTAGGTACGACAGGCGTATTAGTGGTAATAGCCGGCGAGGTTGGAGTAATGACCGGTCCAGCCAGATACCGTATAATGCGCGGTGCCACCCATATAGCCTGTGAAGCTGATGCATTTCCAAAATCGGAAACAATTAAAACCAGAGCATCAATTCTCTGATGGGAAATAGAGGTAAGATCAACATCCACCGGATAAACTTGGCCATCATATATTTTCCTGGCTTTCCAAATGGTGACCAAGTTTGATCCACTTAGATAATCCAGTTCAAAATTAACAGAGCAAGCGTATGATAGATATTGACAACCAACCGTGGCTTGGAAATGATCGCCCGGCAAAAGGGGTACCTGGTAAAAGCCTCGGATTAACCCGTTATATTTATCCTGCGGCACCATCAATAGACTGGGTGCGCCTGCACTGACACCTGTCTCCAAGGTGGGATTGTTAAGAACCTGCATAGTCCCATACTGCGATTTATTCGGATTCAACGGACACGGAATCGGTCCGCCGTCGTATTGCCATTGTGCCGAACATATATTTTGGGTGAAATCGAAAACAGTGACCAATTGTGAGGGCGAGGTGGTGGTGATTTTTACCCAGAACGTGTGGCTGTACCCGCTTCCAATTCCAAACCAAGCGCCCGATGGATCTTGGAGCTCCCAATAACCAACGTAGGTACCGGGGGCGTTTGGTGCGGTCATGGAGACGCTCAAGTCGACAGTTTGACCCGGACCAACCGATTGAGGAAAAGGCACGGATCCAAGCGCGCCCATCTGGCTGCCACTCACGTAAATCAAATTATAAGAGGTTGTCCATGTACAGGTGCTGACGTTCTTGATCCGCCACGTTTTCTGGAACGTTACGCCCCAGTAAAAACTGGTGCCATCAGGAACGGTCACGTCGCTCACGAACTGAGCCGCGTCACAGTAGCTTCGCGCCTTGGCTGGTTCAGCTTGTTCAGCTTGCGCGCTTCCTGCCACTAACGATGACAAGATGATTACGAGCAGGATAATAAATGGAACTGCTTTTATATTTGGTTTCATCTTTCCTCCAGACTGCCCGGAATACGCAAAATCTCCGGCCCGAGCAGATTCCGGCTGCGCATTCCATTTCATTCTACTTCGCCTTTTGCACACCTTACATATCCAAGATGTTACAATCTTAGCATAAATATCGCCAAACCGTCTTCCCTAAAAATGACCATATGCCTCGCATAATTTTACACTTGGACCTGGATGCTTTCTTTTGCGCGGTCGAGGAAACGCGCGATCCATCCCTACGCGGCAAAGCCTTTGCGGTCGGCGGCAAGCCGGATGAACGTGGCGTGGTGGCCTCCTGCTCTTACGCGGCGCGCCAGTTCGGCGTGAGGTCGGCCATGCCCATGGTGCGCGCATTAAGGCTTTGCCCACAATTGATCATCGTCTCGTCGCGGCACCGAGTATACGGTGATGTCTCGAAACAAGTGATGGCGAGGCTCAATAAATTGACCGCACTCGTTGAACAAATTTCCATCGATGAGGCATTTCTCGATATTTCTGATATTAACGAGGCTCCTGAGGGCCTCGCGCGCGGAATTCAAGCGGGCATCCGCGACGAATTGAATTTGCCGTGCTCGATTGGAATTGCAACGAACAAATTGGTAGCGAAGATTGCGACCGAAGTTGGAAAGAAAGCCGCGAAAAGCGGAAACCCGCCCTTCGCATTGACGATTGTTCCCGCGGGCGAAGAAGCCGCGTTCCTCACTCCCCTGCCCGCTGAGATGTTATGGGGTGTTGGTCCAAAGACCTCGGCACGATTGAATGAGTTGGGAATCCATACGATTGGTGATATCGCCAAATGGCCTGAAGGTGAATTGATCCGTTTATTCGGCGAGAATGGCCGCGAGTTATCGCGTCACGCCAAAGGCATCGATGATCGACCAATCGTAACGGAACGTGAAACCAAATCCATTAGCCAGGAAGAAACCTTTGCGCGCGATGTGCGCGACGACAAGTCGCTTGAGAGGACCTTGAGAGAACAAGCCGCAGAAGTTGCACGGCAGTTGAGAAAAAATGATTTAGCGGGAACAACTATCAAACTAAAAATCCGCTGGCCCGATTTCACCACGTTAACGCGGCAAATGACGTTGCCACAACCAACTGATCAAGGTGAAGAGATCAGCAAAGTCGCGCTCGATTTAATGAGAACCATTCGAAAGTCCGGTCAGGCAGTACGCTTGATCGGCGTTGGTGTGAGCGGTCTCGGTCCACCCATTCGTCAATTGTCATTGTGGGATACGGATTCAGAGAAGTCGCGCCGCTTGCAGGAAGCAGTGGACGCGCTCAAAGAAAAATATGGCGAGAAGGCAATTCATCAAGGCAAGTTGAAATGACATTCTTCACTTGAATTTATAGAACATATTTGCTACAATCAAACCAAGAGGAGAAAGCCATGAAAATACTCGATCTCAAAAAAGAATTGAAATATCTCTATGCGCCTTCGGCAAAGAAAGTGGAGATAGTACAAGTGCCGCGCCTGCAATTTGCCATGATCGACGGCGCCATCGAAAAGGGATCGGAGCCGGGCAAGTCGCCTGCATTCGCCGAGGCAACGGAGGCGCTTTACGGAATCTCATACACGCTCAAGTTCATGTTCAAGAAACGCAAAACAAAAGCCGTGGATTATCCCGTGATGGCGCTCGAAGGGTTATGGTGGGTCGAGGATGGAATGTTCGACATCACCATCAAAGACAACTGGTTTTACACATTAATGATCCTGCAGCCGGATCTCGTCACGAAAGAGATCTTTGATGAGGGATTGGCCGAAGTACGCTGCAAGCGCGGCGAGAGTGAAGCACTTTCTAAAGTACGGCTTGAATCCTTCGAGGAAGGTTGGTGTGCGCAGATGATGCACATCGGTCCATACGCCACCGAACCGGCCACCGTCGAACGAATAAAAGTTTTTGCCGCGGAAAACGGTTATCGCGACCGCATCGGATCCGGCGGCAAACATCATGAGATTTACTTGGGCGACCCGCGCCGCGCCCAGCCTGAGAAACTCAAAACCATTCTTAGGCATCCAATTGAAAAAGTGAGGTGACCATGGCAGTAAAAACAACCAGCGTTCATCTCAGCACACGCGGGGATGCCGACATCCATAACATCACGGAACAGATTGAACGTGCCGTTTCAGAGAGCGGACTAAAGAACGGCACGGTTACTGTTTTCACTCCATCGTCCACCAGCGCATTGACCACAATTGAGTACGAGAGCGGCGCACTCAACGATCTCCGCCGATTGTTCGAGGAGATCATTCCATCGAATCGAGAGTATGCCCACAACGCCCGTTGGGGCGACGGGAACGGTCACAGCCACGTCCGCGCCGCGCTACTGGGTGCCTCAGTGACCGTGCCCTTGGTCAAAGGACGTTTAATATTGGGCACGTGGCAGCAAGTAATTTTTATTGACTTCGATAATCGTCCGCGCCAGAGAGAATTGATTTTACAAGTGATGGGAGAATAAGATGAACTGTTATTATCATCCCAATAGACCAGCTGTGGGTGTATGCAAGCATTGCCAGCGCGGATTGTGTGCCGAAGATGCCGCGCTGGTGGATGATTCTTTGGCTTGCAAAGGACGACATGAAAACGAAGTGCGTGAGATGAATCTATGGATGGCGCGCAATATCCTGCAATCGAAACGAGTCGGTTCGGGTTACAATCGCAATGCGATCTTTTATTTTTTGGTCGGCGCGGTGTTTGCTGGATATGGGTTTTATACAATGCGGTTCACCGGCTTGCAGGGATTATTTCTACTGTTCGTCGGATTGTTCCTGCTATTCGCAGCGGGATTGAACTTCTTTGAAGGAAGAAAATATAAATGACCCCTGCCTGCCCTCCCCAAATACAGCGAATAAAACGCTGTATTTGGGGAGGGCCTCGCAAAGCAAATGGGGGGCGGTCGCAACTTCTTTAAACACACTGCGTATGTTTGGATGAAATCAAAAGGAGCAATGTAATGAATACATCCTACAAGCAATTAACTCGCAGTACCAGCCACCGCATGTTCACCGGCCTGTGTGGTGGACTGGGTGAATACTTCAACGTCGACCCGACCATCGTGCGCGTGCTGTTCGTGCTGGGTTTCTTTGCCGGTCTGCATATCGGACTCGTGATCGTTTACATCATCATGGCGCTCATCATTCCCGAAGCGCAGGTGAAGCAAAGCTAATAAAAGGGTAGCGTCGCACCTAATAATCAGATCTCTGAGTTCATGATGACCTCCAGCCACAGTCTATCAGCAGTTGTTCACACCCTTGTCTCAAAAAGATGGCAGCTGGCGTTTATAAAGTGGGAATTTACGTACATTTCATGATTTATAAATTAAAGAGCACAAGAATTGTTCTAACGACTTCAGAAACTCAACAAGTCATCCTTTTCTTTGTTTTGGCATTTGTCATCGGATGGCTGGCGTTTCTTCCAATTCTTCTATACCATGTCTATCCTAAGTCAAGCGCGTTCATATTCCTTTTCAGCCCCACGCTTGCCGCCCTTATCACAGCTGCTCTAACAAGCGGCGTCGCCGGTGTAAAAGAGGTACTTGGCGTTATTTCCTGTGGAAATCCAATATCAAGTGCTATTTGCTAGCCTTTCTCCTGCTTCCTCTAATTTTTCTTTTGACAGTATTAATTTCGTTCAGAGCCAAGCTTAAATCTTTGTGGACGGGCAGTCCATGGTATTTTCTCATTGCCAGTTTTGGTTTTTTGATGATCATCAATTCAGGGGAGGAAATTGGCTGGCGTGGTTTTGCCCTCTCTCGATTGCAAAGTGTTATCAAGAATCCGCTTGTTGCCAGTATGGTCCTCGGTGCGATCTGGGGACTGTGGCATTTGCCGATGTATTTAAACCCAGAACAATCAAGCGATCCGCTGATTCTTTTCCTGCTCTTTGTCATGGGCATCTCGGTTATTTACTCTGTTTTGTTTAATAACACGCGTGGTAGTCTGCTTCTGGCAGTTATCTTGCATGCCAGCACGGACATTGCGCCCAGGTTTATGCAGATCACCAAATTCACACCTGTCTCGTGGTCCATCATCGTTGCACTTACTTGGATTTCAGCAATGATTTTGTGTTATGCGACAAAAAATAGCACTCCGGTTACTTTAGCGTAAATCGACAAGAATGAAGTTTGTATAGGTTCGGCGCTCATCTTTTCGTTTATTCTTACGTTTCATGTTCCGATATGCAAAAAGCTGCCAACAAAGTACGCACCCGACCGGGGCGATTCGTTTCACCAGTCGCCTTTAGTAAGCGAGAAAAGCATATCTTCCGCCATCGTTTCAATTTCTTCCGAGGATCACATTCAATAGGCCAGCGGATTTCTCAGGTGTCTTCCCCCCCTGATGTCCATTATTATGCAACGCGGCCTGCAATGCAGCCAGTTCTTCTTCCGGATCACGGAACTGCATCGAATATAGGCGGGCATACATCCCATTGCGCTCCATAAGCTCCTGATGCGTTCCCAACTCAATGACACGTCCACCATCCAACACCGCGATTCGATCAGCCACCTTGATGGTGCTCAGACGATGAGCGATGATGATCGTCGTTCGGTTCTGCATCAGGCGGTTGAGCGCTTCCTGCACCAGCCCTTCCAATTCGTTATCCAACGAACTGGTGGCTTCATCCAAAAGCAGGATGCGCGGGTCTTTTAGAACGGCGCGCGCAATCGCAATGCGCTGACGCTGTCCGCCGCTTAACTTGGCGCCGCGTTCGCCCACCGTGGTTTCATATTGCTTTGGGAATTCCATGATGAACTCGTGAGCGTTGGCGGCCTTGGCGGCTGAGATCATTTCCGCTTCACTGGCATCCAGCCGTCCATAAAGGATGTTTTCTCGGATCGTGCCGCCGAACAGGAGTGTCTCCTGCGGCACGATTGCCATTTGAGCGCGCAGACTCTCCTGTGAAATGGAGCGCAGATCACATCCATCAATTTGAATCACGCCATCAGTCGGATCGTAGAAGCGGGGGATCAGATTGAAGATGGTGCTCTTGCCCGCTCCGCTTGGGCCTACGAGGGCGAGAATTTCCCCAGGCTGGATATCCAACGATACGCCTTGAATCACAGGCGCATTGTCTTCGTAACTGAAGGAAACATTTTGGAAATTAATTTTCCCCTTACTGATTGGTAATGCAATGGCATTCGGCGCATCATGCACCGATGGTTTCGTATCCAGGATTTCGAACACGCGCTGAACACCTCCCATGGCGGCACGCAACTGTCCGTACAGATTTGCCAACCCGCCCAAGCTCCCGGCAATCGTGATGAAGTACATCAGGAAGCCGGTAATCATTGCCAAAGTCAGACGTCCAGCAATCACTTCCCGTCCGCCATACCACATGACCGCCGCAATGGAACCGAATCCCAAAAACATCATCACGGAGCCAAATGCGGAATTGTATACGGCCATCTGCAGCGAGGCACGGAAAGTCTTTTCCATAGCGGTATCGTAACGTTTGGTCTCATAAGTTTCGCGTCCAAAGCTTTTTACGACACGGATCCCTTGCAATCCTTCTTCGGCCACGATAGTCGAATCAGCTAATTCATCCTGAATACGTGTGCTGCCTTTTTGGATACGGCTGCCAAACAAAAACGCGACCAACAGCACAGCGGGGACCAAGGCTAGGATGAACAACGTCAGGCGGGCATTCAATGTCAGGACGATCACGATGGCACCGACCAAGGTTACAATTGAACTGAGAAGCGTGGTTAAATTGCTGGTGAGCATCGTGCGCATCTGAGTCACATCGCTGGAGAGCCGCGAGATAATATCCCCCACGCGTCGGTTGGCATAAAAGTCTAGCGATAGTTGTTGCAGGTGGTCGTATAAGGAAGTGCGCAAATCGTACACGATGTGTTCGCCAACATAAGCCAGCAGGTACGATTGCACAAATGAGAAGGCGGCCTGAAGCAGAAAGATTCCCACAAGTAAAAAGGCCAGATTGTTAAGCGGCGCAAAGCTTTTGGCTTGGGTCACGGAATTAAGCAGGCGCACAATGACCAAGGGAAAGGCCAAACCAAATCCACTAGAGACCAATAATGCCAGAATCGCCAAGGTCATCCTTCCCTGATATGGCTTGAGATAACCAAACAGTCGGCTCCAGTTAACCGATTTGAATGAAATAGCAGATTCATTTTCGCTTGTTGGTACTGGCCGTTCACCCCCGCGATGATTGGAATGGTTGAACATGATAAGTTCTCCTGTATATTGATAGCATCATCAAACTTGAAACATTATAGGATTCAGTTGTGAATTGGGCGTGAAGAGAGAATGGAAGAAAGTTTACCCCTTTACTTGCTGCTCATAAATCGTCCCGCTACCTCGCCAGCGACAAGAATACATCTTCCAGCGTTGGCTCGCCGAGGGCAATCTCACGCACGGTTACGCCCTTGGCATCCAGTGCATTACGTAAAACATCGGCTTGAAACCCAGGTTCGGTGATTGTCCGAATGTGATCGCCAGTCAAGCCAACACGCAACACGCCGTTCAAATCATGCAATGCGGCAAGTCCATTTTGCAACGGCTCGGCAAAGATTTCCCACACCTCACCGGAAATGACTTTTGATTTCAAGCTCGACGGCGTATCCATTGCCAATAACTTTCCATCGCGCATGATGCCCACACGTTCGCAATATTCGGCTTCATCCATGTAATGTGTGGTGACCATGATCGTTACGCCGCTATCAGCCAGTTGATAGATCAAATCCCAAAAAGCGCGGCGTGCGGTTGGGTCAACGCCGGAAGTGGGTTCATCCAAAAATAATAATTTCGGTTGATGCACCAACGCAATTGCCAATGCGAGTCTCTGCCGCCAGCCTGCGGAGAGTGAACGCGCCTGAGTGGAATCGTGACCGGTCAAGCCGACCTGTTCCAGCGTGGCTTTGATGCGGCTCTTTTCGGAAATGCCATACACGCCGCCGTAAAAAACCAAATTCTCCCAGACCGTCAGTTCATCATACAACGCGAACTTCTGCGACATGTATCCAGCGCGGGCACGCACTTCTTCACTTTGCTTGAACGAATCATAACCAAGTACGGTGGCCTTTCCATCGGATGGTCGCAATAATCCAAGCAGCATTCGGATCGTAGTGGTCTTGCCTGAACCGTTCGGTCCGAGATAGCCAACCACTTCACCCGCTTCAATTTCAAAGGTAATATGATCCACCGCGACGAATTCGCCGAAGCGGTGCGTGAGGTTTTCAACGACGATGACCGCCTCACTCATAGCTTTGTTCCGATAGATAAATGAAGACATCTTCCAGCTGCGGAGGGATGCTACGCAAACGATTCAACTCGGCGCCTCCGCTTCGTATCTCGGACGGCAAGCGGTCTATTACAACTTGAGTTTTATCTTCCCTGACGCGTAAGTGCAGTCGGTCACCAAAGGCGCGCACATCTTCCACATCTTCATCTTTCTGCGCGATGTGACGCAGTTGCTTGATTGGATCGCCACTCAGCTCGAGGATGCGATCCTTTAACATTGTGCGCAACTCAGACGGTGCTCCTTCGGCAATTATTTTTCCATCCCGCATAAAACCCACACGATTACAACGCGCAGCTTCGTCCATGTACGGAGTGGAAATGAGGACAGCTACACTTCCCTCGTCCCGTTGGGACATTCCCCCAAAATCCGACGCAGTCGTATTCGGGGGGAGATGGAGCGGGGCTGAGACTAACTTAATTAACAACTGCCAAAAATCCTGGCGCGTAACGGGGTCAACGCCTGTAGTGGGTTCATCCAACAACAACACGCGTGGACGCGTGACTAGCGCAGAAGCCAACCCAAGTTTTTGCTTCATGCCACCGGAGAGCTGTCCCGCCCGGCGATCTTTGAAATGAGCAAGCCCGACAAATTCCAGAATCTGCATACAACGCGGCAGCCATTCATCCGGTTTCATGCCGCGCACTTCGGCAAAGAAGCGGATATTCTCCAATACAGTTAGTTCTTCGTAAAGCGAAAAGCGCTGCGAAAGATACCCGAGTTGAGAACGGGCATTTTCGGTTTGCCTTTGGACATCATATCCGCAAATAGTTATATCGCCCGAATTTGGTTTGAGGGCGCCACACAGCAAACGCATAGTAGTAGTTTTGCCTGCGCCATCCGAACCAACGAGCCCGTAAATTTCGCCCGCCGAAATATGGACCGAGAAGCCGTCTACCGCATGCGTCTCGCCAAAATATTTATATACATTATCTGCATCAATCAGATTATTCATTTCGACGCATTCCAATAGCTGAAAATAAATAAGACGCCCACAATAAATTGAATCGCCCACGTCAGAAGCATAGCGGAAACCGCAATGAAGCCAGTCATGACGCCAAAGATTTCAGTAGCGATTTCGCCCAGCACAACTAAAAGGGTAATCAGCAAAATGTCTTTGTGCTCCATTGGCTTTCGGTCGGCCCAGAGTAGAAGAACCGTCCAACCCAGCATGAGAGGTGCGCCCATTCCCATGGCATAGCGATATTCAACACTGGGATTGAAATTTATCAATCCAGTGTTCAAAGCAAATAAAGGCGGAAACAACATAATGAGAAACGCAATCCCATCCAGGATAATGCCCGACCAATAGCTAACGCGCAAAAGCAGAATCTTTTTTTCCATTTTAATCCAGCCGCTTGTGGAAACGCATCGCGGCGAGGCTCATGACAACCACGCCAAGCACCGTCAGCCCAATCACTTCATTCTGAATTGCGGCAAGGCCAACTCCTTTAATCATGAGCGAACGAATAATGATCAGGAAATAACGCAAAGGAATCAGGTAAGAAACCCATTGCAGGAAAGGAGGCATGGCCTCCAGCGGAAAGAAAAAACCCGACAGGAAAACACTCGGCAAGATTGTAAACAGAACCGTGAGAAATGCTTCCTGTTGCGTATTGGCAATCGTCGAAGCCAACAAACCGATGCCAAGGCTTGAAAGTAGAAGCACGCATGTAGTGCCCAAAATGAGCCAAAGACTGCTTCGCACCGGAACATCGAACCAGAAATGCCCAATCAACATCACTTCTGCTGTATCGGTAAGGCCTAGGAAAACATACGGCGCGATTTTACCGATCACCAATTCCCATGAACGAATCGGTGTAACGATCAATTGTTCAATCGTTCCCCGTTCGCGCTCGCGCACGATCGTGCTCGCGGTTAGAAGAGTTGTAATGAAGTTCAAAATCATGCCGATCAAGCCCGGGATCATGAAGTAGGCACTGACCAGATCCGGGTTGTACCAAACCTCCGTGCGGATTTCGAGTGGGGGATTAATTGCAGCGGACCTTCCGGTGAGTTGAGACTGGTCGGATATCACTTGGGTCGCGTAGGATTGACCGATCAATTGAGCCGCCGAAAGTGCAGCAGAACCGGTGGTCGCATCGGAACCATCCAGAATCATTGCGATCTGAGCTTTGCCTTCCGATAAACGAAGATCATAATCAGGTGGAATAACCAATGCCGCATGAACCTTGTTCTGTTCAATAAGAGACCGCATCTCATCTTGAGAACCAACCTGATAAGCAAGCGTGAAGTAATTGGCCGAACGAAATGCATCCAAAAGATTTCGAGAAGACGGCGTACAACTCTGATCCCAAACTGCAACAGGAAGATTCTTCACATCGGTGTTGGCGGCGTAACCCAATAAGAATAACATAGCGATCGGCATCACAATAATTACAATGAGCGTGCGCGGATCGCGAAATATCTGAATAAACTCCTTGCGCACAAGAGAAATAAGACGCAAAACCATTAGGTCTCCTTCAGAACACCATGCAGGTAAATATTCACGAACGTATCGAAGCTGTTCTTGGGCATCAATTTCGCCCGTGCACTCTCTTGCATGAGCATCTCGGTCAGATAATATGAAAATAACATGCCAATGAACGAATGAATTAGGAGTACCGGCCCAATCTGCCGGAGAGACTTTCGTTGAGCGGCAAGTTCCTCGAATACCGGCATGACCTTCGGAAGAATCTCACGCGTGATCAGGGAGAGATGTTTGCCATTGAATTCCACAGCTTCGGTGAACATAAGCTTCAAAAAGTCAGGACGTTTTCCGAGCTCACCCAATGCCGTATAAGCTGCATTTCGCAAAAATTCTTCAGGCGTTCTCCCTTTCACACTCAAAACCAACGGGAGAATTTGTTTATAAGGGTGTCTTTCAAGAATAATGGTGCGGAAAATTTCTTCCTTGCTTTTGTAATGGTTGTAAATTCCGCCCAGAGCCAGCCCTGCCCTCTCGGCGATCTGGCGCATCGAGGTCGCATTAAATCCATGCTCCATGAACAATTCATACGCGGCTTGTTCGATGGCTTGTCGTGCGCGCGCTTTCTTCGACAGTACGATTTGATGGTTCATAAAATGAACGAACGTTCGTTTTTATTCTAAATGCGGATACCACAATTTGTCAAGTGATAAAATTCTTACCATGGGTCTGTCCACCGCAACCTACGTTCAAAAACATTTGCAATTCAACTTTACTGTTGGCATGTTCGACGGAGGATTTTATGGATTAGGAGTTGGTTTTGCTTCCTTCGCGGCGATCATTCCGCTCTTTGTCAGCCAACTCACCCATTCGGCGTTACTGATCGGATTGGTACCGGCGATCCACAACGTCGGCTGGCAACTGCCTCAATTGCTGACTGCCGGTTGGATCTCACACGCGAAGCGTTATAAGCCCCTCATGTTGTGGATGACAATCCACGAGCGCGTCCCATATCTTGGGCTTGCCATCGTCGCACTCTGCGTACCTTTTACAACAAAACAAACCGCGCTGATCATGACATTTCTCATGTTGATCTGGCAAGGCCTGGGTTCGGGACTGGCTGCAAATCCATGGATGAACATGGTCACCAAAGTCATGCCGCAGGAATTGCATGGAACCTTCTTCGGAACGCAATCTGCGGCGTATAACGGCATGGCTGGACTTTCCGCCATCATCGCCGGTCTAATCTTGGAAAAAATGGCGGCGCCATACAATTACAGCCTCTGCTTTGCATTGACATTTGGATTCATGTGTGTGTCCTATGCTTTTCTTTCCACCACACGCGAACCGGATAGCTCTCCGAATCCAAGCGAACCTCCTCATGCGTATCTCAATAAATCATTGGAGATTTTGAAGCGCGACACAAACTTTCAAATCTTTATTGGCATAAGAATGCTAAGTCAATTTGCCGGAATGGGATTCGCATTTTATATCATCTATGCCGTACGGCAATTTGGGATGAGCGATGCCGCGGCCGGGATCATGGTTGCCATTCTGCTGATTGGCCAGGTCATATTAAGTCCGTTAATGGGCCGCTGGGGAGATCGCTGGAGTCATCGCGGCATGATGAGCCTCGGCGCGTTGGGTGCGGCTTTGAGCGCCTTGCTGGCCTGGCGCGCAACATCCGCAAATTGGTTTTATGCGGTCTACATTCTTGAAGCGATTGCCACGGTGGCAATCTGGACCGTTCCAAATGCACTCAGTGTCAGCTTTGCAAAAAACGAAGAGGAACGACCGCTTTACATTGGCTTATCGAATACGCTCTGCGCGCCGGTCACTATCCTTGCGCCAGTCATCGGTGGCTGGCTGGCGGACGCCGCAAGTTTCGGCGTGACCTTCATCATCTCGGCCATTTGCGGTGTGTTGATGACCGCTGCATTATGGTTTGTTATGAAAGATCCAACTAAAAGAAAATCTGGATAGTTGTTGATAGACAACGTTGGTAAAATTATCCCATGCAAAAAGTAGCCATTCTCGGAATCGGACAAACATCCATCAGCGAACATTGGGACAAGTCTCTGCGCGAGGTCGCCGGGGATGCGGCCTTTGCCGCGTTGCAAGATGCCGGCATGGAAAAAGTTGACGCCTTGTATGTTGGGAACATGCTTTCGCCGCTGATCAATGGACAGAATCAACTGGGAACATTTATCTCAGACTGGATCGGCTTGTGGCATCAGGAGGCCGTCAAAGTGGAAGCCGCTTGCGGGTCAGGCGGAGCCGCGTTTCGCGCGGCACTGATGTCGGTCGCGGCGGGAGAAATCGAGTCGGCGCTCGTGGTTGGAGTCGAAAAGATGAGCGACAAAACCAGCCATGATGTCACCGCTTCTTTGGCCACTGCTGCCGACGCAGATTATGAAGTGGAACAAGGCGTGTCGTTCGTCGGATTGAACGCGCTCGTCATGCAGCGTTACATGCATGAGTTTGGCTGGAAACACGCCGACTTCGCGCCGTTCTCGATCAACGCCCATGCCAACGCCATGCATAATCCATTTGCCCGTCTGCACGAAAAGATCACGCCTGATAGATTTGAAAAGTCAGCCATGGTGGCTACACCGATCAATTTGCTCGACGCCTCCCCTACCGGTGACGGCGCGGCCGCCGCAGTCATCGTGCCCGCGCACAAAGTGGCATCCCTGAAGAACAAACCGCGCATCGTGGTCGCCGCATCGGCATCGAACACGGATACGATTGCCGTCCATTCCAGAAAAGATCCCTTGTTTCTCGAGCGCGGCGTACACATCCTCAAAACGATGCTATGAAATGGCCGGGATCGAACCAAAAGACTTGGATGTTTTTGAAGTGCACGACGCATTTACGATCATGGCCGCACTTTCGCTCGAGGCCTGCGGATTTGCCGAACGCGGCAAGGGCGTCCAACTCGGCCTCGACAACGAAATCAGCCCGAAGGGCCGCACACCAATTTGTACGCGCGGCGGCCTGAAAGCGCGCGGGCATCCCGTCGGCGCGACCGGAATATATCAAATCGTGGAGGTCGTTCAACAACTGCGCGGCGAATGCGGTGAGACGCAGGTGGAAGGTGCGAGAATCGGCATGGCGCAAAATATCGGCGGTTCAGGTGCGACCATTGTGACGCATATATTGAAAGTTGATTAGGTTCAAGAATACCGTTGATTCTTTTCAATTTCTATCTTATACTCTAAGCGTAAAAGGAAAGGATGCAATTATGCCCGAACGAAGAAGATTGGACAGGCGAACTTTTTCTTATTACATGCGCTTGATGAATGAAAGGACCGGCGAGCTGATCGGGCACTTGGCTGATATCAGCACCGGCGGCTTCAAAATGGAATCACTGAAACCCATTGCATCGGACGTGGATTATAGGTTCCGCATCGAGCTCACCAGTGATATTGCAAACGTGCCTTTTATGGTCTTCGGGGCAAGAAGCAAATGGTGCCAGCGCGATCACATTGATACCAACAGCTTCAATGTTGGCTTCCAAATTACAGACATAAATCCTGGAGATGTTGAAATCTTCTCCCGCATGTTCGAGAAATATGGCACAAAAAACAATAGAGGGAATGATCAGGATTATCTGTGGAGATGATCAAATCGATGAAATCGAAGCCTCGCTTTTAGCGAGGCTTTTTCTTTTTTTCGTGTAAAATTAGCTTCATGTTAAACCTTCTCCGTTGGATCCTGCGTAGATTTGTCAATCTGATTGCCGATGTAAAAATCTCAGGTCTCGAAAATATCCCGGAAACGGGTGCGTTCGTCATTACGACCAATCATCTCGGTCTGTTGGATGCCGCGATGCTATATTACTTCCTTGATCGCACGGATGTTTTCATTCCCGTTGCAGAAAAATGGGAGAAGAATGCGCTGTTCCGCTGGCTTGCGAAATACGCCAACTGGATTTTCATCGACCGCTACAACCCGGACATTAAAGCGCTCCGCGCAATCATCAATTTGATGGAAAAAGGGAATATTCTCGTCATTGCCCCCGAAGGGACACGTTCGCTCACTGCTACTCTGGCGGAGGGCAAACTTGGCGCCAGTTATCTCGCCGCAAAATTAAATCGCCCAATCCTTCCCGCCGGTATAGCAGGCTCCGAAGACAAGGCCGTGGGAAATAACCTTAAGCATTTTCGACGTTCACCTATTAGGGTCAAAGTAGGAAAACTTTTCTCGCTTCCGCCCTTGCCCATGAAAGACCGTGACGCGGCGCTCAAGCAATTCACGGACGAGATCATGTGTCACATCGCCGCTGAACTGCCGGAAAAATATCGCGGCGTGTATGCGGAACATCCACTCTTAAAAGAATTACTGACATCCCCTTCGGTTCAGTAAACTCGCTCGAAGGTTCCGTCCAGTTTCAAATAATATTTATCAACGATCAGGCCCGCATCGAGAGCATGGACTTTTCGTTCAGCTTCGGTCAAGTCGGCTTGGTGGCGCTCGAACGTTCCTACTGGGCCATACGCGCCGCAATCCTCATGGTTGATCAGAATCACTTTTCTGATTTTATGCAAGCGGACAGCCAACTCGATATGTTTTAACACGGGATAAATATCCAGAACTCCGCCGGCGATCCCAACGCGATCGTAATTTCCAATGCCAAGATTTTTATCCAGCCAATCGTTTAAATATTTCTGCAAACGATAATCCATGCAATGGACAACTAGCGCTTCACAGGAATGATCGGTCATATTTTCTCCGATGAATCAAAGAACTTCTCCTTCGTTTCGCTTCAAGAACTGACCTTGGCCTGACTTGCCTTTCCATTCATCGCCGTCCACGATCAACTTGCCGCGCAGGAAAACTTTCTCAGGCATTCCCACTACATCCCAGCCTTCGAACAAATTGTAATCGGTGCGATGATGCGAATGCACCACGCCATATTTCACGCGCTTCTCTGGATCCCAAATCACAATATCCGCATCGGAGCCGGGCAATAACGCGCCTTTGCGCGGATACAATCCCATAATCTTGGCGGGGTTCGTGCTCATATATTCCACAAATTGATTCGCTGAAATCTTTCCGGCACGCACACCGTAGGTCCACATGATTGGCAAGCGATCACCGACCGCGGGCAAACCGTTCGGAATTTTTGTGAAATCATCCTTGCCCAATTCCTTGCCGGGGATCTTCACTTCCTTGCCTTCATACAGAATGGGCTTTGTGCCATCGAAAAAGAACGGGCAATGATCGGTACCGACGGTTTGAAGTGTCTTCTCATGCAAACCTTCCCAAATGCGTGCATTATCTTTTTCCGTACGCATCGGCGGAGAGCAAATCCATTTCGATCCATCGGCACGACGTAAATCATCAATCGTAAAGAATAGATATTGCGGGCACGTCTCCCCCATCACTTTGACGCCGCGTTCACGCGCATAGCGCAACATGTCCACTTCACCGCCGACGTTCATGTGGACAATATACACTGGCGCATCCGCCTGCGCCGACATGGCCGCCATCCGCAATGTGGCGTCGACTGCGCCCCAAGCGGGCCTCGTCAACGCGTGCCATTCAGGTGTTGTGTGACCCTGCGCCAATGCTTCGGGAATTAGCGTATCAATCACATCGCCATTCTCGCAGTGAACCATCACCAACATGCCATTATCTTTCGTGATCTGCAAGGCTTTGAAGATACTACCGTCATCCAGACGCAAACGACCATTGTATGCCGTGAAAACTTTCAACGTGGTGATTCCCATATCGCGTAAAGACGGAATCTCCTTTGAGATCTTGTCATTGAACTTGGTCAGGTTCATGTGGAAAGAATAATCAATAGCAGCTTTCTCGGCCTTCTTTCGCCAAGCGTCCACCAATTCTTCAAAGGTATCGAAATCAAATGAAACGAAATCGATTGCTGTTGTCGTTCCGCCAAACGCCGCGGCTTTGTGACCTGTATAATGATCGTCAGATGAAACCGTATCGAACATCGGCAAGTCAAAATGCGTGTGCGGGTCCACGCCTCCGGGCAGGATCAACTTTCCGGCAGCGTCCACTACCTGCGCGGAATCTGCTTCCAGTCCGAGTCCAATGCGTGAAATCGTCTCGCCTTCGATCAAGATATCGGCTTGATATGTTTCGGATGCAGTAATAAGTTTTCCGTTCTTGATTAATATTTTCATGGAATCCTCCTATAGATGCCAGAATAAAATCATGCCCACCAATAACATCACAAAAGAGATGATGGTCAACATCCAGCCGCTGCGAAAGAAATCACCGAAGGCATAGTTGCCGGGCGCGATCATCAGGATATTTACTGGATGAGCAAATGGAGTGAGAAAGCAGGCCGAACATCCAATGGCAGTTGCAACTGCTATGGCTTGTGGGTTAACGCCAATCTGAAGGGCGGCGCTGATCGTAATCGGCCCGGTTATCAGGGCAGTCACCTGCCCGCCAATGACCTGGGTCAAAATGGATGTCAGGAGATACGCGCCGGCTGCCAGTCCCAACGCACCGAATGGTCTTACTAATGGAAGCAGATAATTTCCAAGGAGATCTGCGAGTCGAGTTTCAACCATAGCTTCGCTGATCACATACATTCCAGCTATGAGAAAAATGGCCTGCCATTCCACTGAGCGATAGGCATCCTCCATCGATAACTTTCCAACGAGAATCGCCAGCACGGCCGAGGCTAACATGGCCAAGTATACCGGCATCCCAGCAATGGATGCGACAATGCCTGCTAAGACAATGATCACTGCCAATGTCGCTTCTTTCTGATTAACGGGTTGGTCGCTCCAGTTTGGTTCGATCACAATAAAATCGGCACTGCGACGCAGACTTCCCAATTGAGGCGATGAACCTACAACCAGCAAGGTATCACCAAAGTTGAGTTCCAAATCACCGACATCGGTTCTGTAACTTCGCTGCATTCGATTCAACGCAACCACGCTCAATCCAAAACGGCGACGGAAATCAAGCTCTTTCAAGGTTTGTCCGATAGCCTTCGAATGTGGAGCCGGGATGATCTCTGCAAATGTGACTCCCTTGGCACTCAAATGATTCTCGCCTTTTTCCGTATGGATATCCAATCCCCATTCCTTCAAGTTCTTAACTTTCTCTTCTCGGCCCACCAAGATGAGCAAATCATCTTCAAGGATGACCTGTTGAGACTGAGGCAGCAGAATATCCTCCTTGTTGCGATAAATTGCTACCACCGTCACGCCCCATTGACTCCCAATCCTGGACTGTGCCAGAGTCTTCCCAATCAACCTCGCCTCCGGCAAAACACGAGCCTCCCATAAACGCTCTGAGATGGCATAAATCGTTTCCAATTCGCTCCCCGTAAGCCGCGCAAAATTTTGTTCTTCAGTCGGCTGACGATCGGGAAGCAGGCGTTGACCAAAAAAAGCCAGGAAAAGAATCCCAGCGATGGCAATTAATCCGCCCGTTGGCGTGAAATCCAAAATGTTCAAGGCAGGCTGAGGCGGCTTGGCGTTTTGAAGCAATGTGCTGACGATGATATTGGCAGTTGTAAAATAGGTGGCAGCACCGCCCAGCAACGTTCCATAGGCGACTGGGATCAACAATTTACTAGGCGGAATGCGGGTGCGACGTGCAACTTCCATGGCGATCGGAAGAACCAATGCGCCTGCCGCGAGATTATTCATGAAAAGCGACAGAAAAGCCGCGGTCGCCGCAAAGAGGCCAATCAGACGGCCTTGTTTCATGCCGCCGACTTTTAGTAACTGCCACGCGATCCAACGCGTGACGCCGCTTTTCTCCAAGATGTGAGTCAGGATGAACAAGGAAATCAGGATCAGGATGATGGGTTGGCCAAAACCCGAAAGGATATTGATTACCGCATCCGGTCTGTTTGCAGGACCAAGAATCCCAAGACCGGCAAACTGGAAGATTCCCAACAACACCGCCATCAAGATGGCCGCCAGGTCCACACGAAGGCGATTGACAACCACTAAAACCAAAGGGACGAATAAAACAGCGAGAAGGATTAATTGTGGAACTGTCATAACTTCTGCCATTCAAATGTTTCAAGAGGGTCGAACGTAAAGAGATTCTTGTCTTCCTTGATTCCCAATAAAGCAATCAGCACTTCCGGTGGAATGTCGGCTTCGGGCAAATCGGTTCTATAAAGCTGTTCATTCTCGGCGCGCTCACGAAGCAATCGCCATAACACTGCGCGTGCATCATCGTTCACAACCAGATCGTTTAATGTTTTGGCTTTCAAAAGATATTCGCCCGTCGAATATAAAAACGTCAAGTGTTTCCATTTGTCTGCGAAAATCGGATTGGATAATTTTTCCAAGCCGCCAATTTGGATTTTGAAATACTCTTCGTTCGCGCGCGGATGATTCAACTCATCCTTCACCAATCCGCGGCGCGTGGACAATTCATGTCCGCGCGCCGGATCAATGTACTCAATCCGCCAGCCGCAGTCGCCAAAACCTGTGGGTACATAAAAAGCCAAGTAGTCCACCGCAACCACTTTCGGGGCGGTGCAAAACAGAATGCGATACCATCCCAAAAGCCGCGCGATTTCAATATCGCGCGGCGTCGGCATTACACAAATGAGAATCAAAGATGTTTCGGTTAGCACACTATTCTTGTTTGGTTCCGCACTCCGCGCAGAACTTTGCACCGACTGCCAGCTTGGCACCACACTTGGTGCAGAACTTATCCGCCTGAATGGCCGCTCCGCATTCGGGGCAAAACTTGGCATTGGATGCAAGCGGCGCATGACAGTTCGGACACGATGCCTGAACTTTAACATTGCCCACATTGCCAATGACCTTTGCATCATCGGCATCTATTCCGATGCTAGTTTGGATTTGATCAAGTGCCTTCGCTGATTGTTGTGCGGAAATCTCGACCGCTAAATCGGGCGCGCAATTCTTACAAAGGCCGCGTTGTTGATTCCAGCAATTCTTTTTGCAGACCCAGCTGGAACACTTTGGGCATTGCACGAAATTCGGCTTGATCTCTTGAATGGCTTCTACCATTGCCTTATCGCGCGCCTGTTGCCAGGTTGCCGATCGCGCGCGCTCACCCAGGTTAGCCGCCTGACTCAGCACGCCTCCAAACAAACTGGAGGCCGCATCGAGTGCACCGGAAACGGTTCCCATGGTCCAGGCTTGGAACGCGGTTTTATAACCATTTCCACAGCGGTTACACTGGAATTCAAATTGAAAACCGCGGTCCGTAGAGAGATCGGAGTAATTACGGGTAAACTCGATTGCATCCATATGATTGCTCCTCCAGAGGCGAAATATGACTCTTCAATATTCGATGAATTAATTTTAACACTAAATCAATAGAGTTGAAACATAAAACAAGGATGAGGAAAATCCTCGTCCTTGTTTGTTTGCATTGATCTAAGACAGACCAACTTCTTTGTTGAACTCGACGATCAGCTCATCAATTTGATCGGCTTGTTTCTGGACATCGGTCCAGTAATTTGGCTGGTACCACATGTCCTGAATTTCGTTATAGGTCTTGCCCTGCTGTTCAACCCACGTGTAATACTTCAGGTTATGCACGCGGCGACGATCTGTGTAACGCAGCTCAAGCATGTTATCAGTGGATTGGCCTTGCAGATAGCGGGCAAAGTCCGCGGCGGCGTTCGCTTCGGTATACTCGCCAAATTCCTGATGCATTTCATGCAGACGCGAGCGGTAGAGTTCCATCGAGTCAGTCAGGATGGTCAACATAATGTCATTTTCGCCCATCTCGTAATACTTAGCGGTTTTGATGGCGCTCAACACATTCGAAATGCCGGAGAAACCCATCAAGTCAAGTTTCGATACGATGGATTCGGGCACGCCGCGCTTGACCAGATAGTCGCGTCCGCTCTCTTCGTTGAATAGGCGGGCGAGATTAACAACAGCATTATCATCAATCGCCACGACGACGTCCGTGTTCTTTGTGTTATAAATCCACGGCACATGCTTGTCGCCAATGCCTTCTATGCGATGTGCGCCAAAACCGTTTTCCAAAAGCGTCGGGCATTGCAAAGCCTCACTGGCAACGATTTTGCTGTCCGGGAAAAGTTGCTTCATATGATCACCGCTGGCAATCGTACCGGCAGAGCCGGTCGCGGAAGCCATGCCGCGATAACGATCATCCTTCTTCATCACCTTATTCAGCACTTCTTCCATGGCATGGCCAGTCACCTCGTAATGCCAGAGATAATTTCCGAACTCTTCAAATTGATTGAAGATCATCAAATCCTGGCCGGAAGCACGTAGTTCCTTACACTTATCGAAGATTTCTTTAACATTCGATTCGGAGCCGGGCGTCTTAATGGTCTCACCCGCAATCTTCGACAGCCATTCAAATCTTTCCTTCGACATCCCTTCGGGCAGAATAGCAATTGATTCGCAGGCTAGCAATGCCGAGTCGTACGCGCCACCTCGGCAATAATTGCCCGTCGAAGGCCACACTGCTTTTTGTGTGGTTGGATCGAACTGACCAGTAACAAGGCGCGGCACGAGGCAGCTAAACGCGGCGCCAACTTTGTGTGCGCCGGTCGGGAACCATTTACCGACCAGCACAACGATGCGCGCCGGAACTCCCGTCAGCGAAGAGGGAAGCTCGAGGTAGTTGACTCCGCCAAACGTCCCGCCCGAAGCGACCGGCTCATTATGCCAATTGATTCGAAACAGGTTGCGCGGATCCACATCCCAGAGGCCGATCTTCTTCAATTGCTCCTTGACCTTCGCAGGAATCTTTGAAGGGTCCTTCATCTGGGCATATGTGGGAATAACAATATTGCGTTCCTTTGCCCGCTTGATAGCGTTCTTGCGGCGGGACTTATCTATCGTGAGATCAATCGTAGTCATCCGTTCCTCCTGAGGGAATTTTTTCAAAATGATTATATCCCTCAATAAGTTTTCAGAACAAAATTAGCAACGACTGTTCAGACAATCTATTCAAAAGTCCATTAGGAATCTGTTAAGTGGTTTTAATGCAACTCTTCTAAATTAGTTGTATGATGATAATGAACGAAAGGAGGTAGCCATCGAGGTTCCGCCTGAAACACAACTCAATAGGGAAGGATTGGTGTGCCTTGAACTGGTCAAAGCGCAACTTGAGGTTTTGATCCAGACGTTCTCCGAACGATAAGAAGGTAGCGAGACCATTCCTTACCGGACTAGAAAGTTTGACGGATGGGTGACACCCATCCGTCTTTCTTAATTCTTATAAGCGACGATCATGCCGTCCCGAACCGGCGCGAGCGAAACAATCCAATCGGGATCGTGAGTGATCATTTTTGTAAATTCACGCACGCCTTCCGTTGCTTCGGATTTATTTTTCTTATCGAAAATGCGGCCCGACCAAAGAATATTGTCAATGATCAGGACTCCGCCCGAACGCAATTTCTCTTTAATCAGCGGCAATGATGCAGAATATGCTTCCTTGTTAATATCATTGAAAATCAAGTCAAACGAACCAGAAGTTCCGCGCAATGTTTCTACGGCCTCCGCAACTTGATATTGGATCAAGCCATCGAATCCAAGCTGGGACAAATGGCCGCGCGCCATTTCTGACAGCTTCGCGTCCCAAACCACGTGATGCACAACTCCACCGCTATTTTCCTTTACTGCTTTCGCAAACCAGGCCGTTGAATAACCATAACCTGATCCCATCTCAAACACGGATTTTGCTTTGATCATCCGCGCGATTTGATAACAGTAATATCCTGCCGCGGGGCCGATGATGGGAAAATCTGTTTTCTCCGCATATTTTTCCATCTCCTGCATTTCCGGTTCGCGCGGCGGAACCAGTGAAATGAGAAATTCCTGCGTTCTCGAATATGTCAATAAATTAGCCATCGTGGTCTCCTATAAAAATAGACACTACCCTTCTGCACCTCACGACGCAGAAGCAGCCGAAAGCAGCTCGATGCCGCATCGGCTAGTAAAGTGATTTCCTCATCCTTTCTAAACCTTGCTCCAAGATACTACGCGGGCAACCGAAGTTCAAACGGATATACTCTTCTCTTCCTTTACCGAATATTTTTCCGTCGCTCAATGCGACTTTGGCTTTCTTCAAAAAGAAGTCGTATGGGGATTTCTGCAACTTATAAGCTGAGAAATCGAGCCAGGCAAGATATGTCGCTTGAGGAATGGTCAAACGCACATCCGGCATATTTTGGGTAACATATTCTATGAGAAAATCACGATTTACCGTCAGATAACGACGCAGATCATTCAACCATCCGTCGCATTTTCCGCTGAAAGCGGTTCGCGCCGCGAAGAGTCCCATACTACTGACGTGAAGGCGCAGACGATCCACTTCCTTTGCGTACCGGTCGCGCAACTCTTTATTAGGAATAATTGCAAATCCGCAGAATAACCCTGGCACATTGAACGTTTTCGACGGTGCAACAAGCGTGATAGCATGGTTTGCAATCTCGGAGGATAAGGTCGCCATCGGCGTGAATTGATTATCATCCAGCAACAGCTCAGAATGGATCTCATCCGAAACAATCAAAACATTGTTCTTGATACAAATCTCCGCTATCCGCAACAAATCTTTGCGCGAGAAAATGATTCCCAGCGGATTATGCGGATTACATAACAGGAAAATTCCCGCTTTCTTCACCTGCTTTTCAAACACATCCCAATCAATTTCATAACTCAAGATATTGCCATCGACCCGCTCGATAAACGGCACATCAATTTGCGGAATGCCGACATTATCCTTGATCGCATGGAACTCGTTATAAACCGGCGTCTGCACCATGACCCCCTTCTTCGGTGTACAAAACTCACGCGCTGCCACGCTAAATCCGCTGACGATACCGGTAACAGCTATAACCGCTTCAGGCTTGACCTTCCAGCGATATAAGTTGTCCATGCGCTCTGCAACCGTTTCTTTCAAAGCATTAGGAACCAACTCATAACCAAGTACACCATGATCCACGGCTTTATGAAGCGCATCCAGGACCGGTTTCGGTGCCCGGAAATCCATATCCGCCACCCACATCGGAAGCACATCATTCGGATACATGGTCCATTTATTCAAATTGCTCGGGTTACGACGATTGATAACAAAATCAAATTTGTTTGTCATAGCGATCCTCCATTGACAGTATATCAATAAAAAATAAAGAGACGCTGAAAAAAGCCTAGTCACCTGACACTTTAACAAAAGAATGGTTGATCGGCATAGAAAATCGGGTAAAGTTGTTTTGTGAGAAACATTTTGCCCGGAGGTTTGAATGCCGATCAACACGACCTATCGTACTTGGATTCAGCGAATTTGTGAACTGCGTCCAAAACAACGAATCACCCAAGTTCAGAATCTTGTGTGGTTGCTGGTAGGAATTTATCATAGTCACTCTGTGCACCTGAGTAAGATTGCTGGAAAAGTGATCAGCAATGCAAAGAACGAAAGTACGGTGAGACGCTTGAGCCGATTTCTGGCGAACTCTGCGATCGATGTGCGTCGTTGGTATAAACCGATTGCCAAGGGCTGGTTGCAATCGCAGTTTGAACGGGTTGGCGAAATCCGTCTCATTGTCGATGGCACCAAAATTGGTTTTGGCCACCAGTTGCTCATGGTCTCTCTAGCCTTTCGTCACCGAGCCGTTCCGATTGCCTGGACTTGGATCCCATACGTTCGCGGTCATAGCACGAGCCAACGGCAGGTGAAGTTGTTGAAGTATGTCCGCAGTCTGATTCCTTTGGAAGCACCCGTTTTTCTGATCGGAGACAGCGAATTTGGCTCAATTTTCGTGCTCCGGCAGCTCGATGTATGGCATTGGTTCTATGTCTTGCGCCAGAAAGGTAACACTGGATTGTGGCTCAACGAGCAGACGGGCTGGAAAGATTTGGCTAGCTTTGTTCAAAAGACTGGACAATCCGCTTGGTGTCCAAAAGCGTATTTGACCCAGCAAGAAATGTATCCGGTGTCCGTTTTGATTTACTGGCAGGTTGGCGAAAAGGAACCTTGGTGTCTCGCCACCAATCTGCCGGATGCCAACTTGACCGTTCGATATTATCGCAGAAGGATGTGGATCGAAGAGATGTTTGGAGACTTCAAAAAACACGGCTTTGATTTGGAAGGTACTATGCTTCATCATGCTGCTCGTCTGTCTCGTCTCACTTTAGCCGTGGCGTTCCTTTATGATTGGCTTCTTTCCGTAGGCAGCCAGACCATTCGCACAGGCTTGCGTCATCTCGTCGATCGCAAAGATCGTCGCGATCTCAGTCTTTTTCAAATCGGGCTGCGCTTCATAGATCGAAAACTGTTACACTCTCTTTCAATTTCGGTGCCACTTTATGTTCATTCCTAAAACTGTCCGGTGACTAGAAAAAAGCGTCTCTTTAAAAATGTTAGGAAAGTGAAAAACTATAAAGATCTGACTTTTAGCCACACTTCTGGGACACGCCTCAACTTTGCCGAGAGACTTAACGAAGCGCGCTTGGAAAAAACATCGTAATCGTTCTTTTCGATCTGATCGAGGATGCCGCTATAAAGAGCGGACGCAGCGCCGATAGCTAATCGTCCTTCCGGTTCAAGGAATTTTATGCCGGACCATGACTCTTCATAAAGATCACGCGTGCGCTGAATTTGGAAACGCATAAATTGACGCCAGCCTTTGTTGACTTTCCCTTCGGCGATATCAGTCTCATGGATGCCATAAAATACCATTTCCTCACGCGGCAGATAAATGCGCCCATTTCGATAATCCTCCCCTACATCCCGCAGAATATTGGTCATTTGGAGCGCCACACCCAGTTTGATCGCATATGGAACAGCCTTGTTGCTTTCGAAGCCAACTATGTACATGCTCATCAATCCGACGGTGGAGGCCACGCCGTAACAATACATCGCAAGTTCGTCAAAGGTCTGGTAACGGGTTTGGACAAGGTCGCGGGCTACACCGTCAATCAGCTGGATGGCATAATGGCGCGGGATGTGATATCGGGCAAGGGTGTCAGACCATGCAGCAGCGACCAAGTCATCGTCGGACGCTGAGGCGGTACGAACAATCTTGCGCCAATAATCCAATTCAAAGTTGCGATCCTTGGCAGAGTCTTCATCCACAACGTCATCCACACTGCGGCAAAACGCGTATAACGCCCGCACCGCTGAGCGTTTTTCCTCAGGAAGCAATTGCGATGCAAAGTGAAATGATTTGCTATGTTTTGCCGTGACCTCTTCCGCCTTTTTATAAGCTGCACGAAGTGAAACATCGCCCGCCCAATACGAAAAAAAGGGCTTGGTAGACGGATGCGGCACGTTACCTGCTAATCTGAGCACTTGGTGTTCCCATTGAGCCTGCATGAGTTCTCCTTTCCTATCACAGCTTATATTGTACAGGTTTTGTCTATTTTGTCAAGGTTTTATTTACAAATAAACTTGACAAATAATGGACAACATGTATAATCAGTAGAAAAGGAGCTCAATGAAACCTACTGCTTTAATTATCGGTGCGGGAATTGGCGGAATCACTACCGCCGCCCGGCTCGCCAAAAATGGATATTCAGTAACGGTCTTGGAAAAGAACGAACAAGCTGGCGGACGATGCAATCAAATCATTCGCGATGGTCACCGCTTCGATATCGGACCGACGCTATTCCTCATGCCTGAAGTTTGGGAGGAGACTTTCGCAGCGCTCGGCGAAAAATTGAGTGATCATTTGGATTTGCGCCGCATTGACCCAACATATAAAGTCCGGTTCGAAGACGGATTGCAACTGGAGCTAACATCGAATATCGGTGAGATGCAAACTCAGCTTGAAAAAGTAGAGAAGACTGCATTTACGGGCTTTTTGAATTACATCGCCGAAGGCTCAAAGCATTACAAGGTTTCGTTGGAAAAATTTGTTGGCCGCAACTTCTATAACATCTTCGACTATTTCAGTTTAAGCAACTTGCCATTGCTCTTTCAATTAAAAGCGCTAAGCAAGCATTATGCAAACGTCAGCCGCTTCTTCAAGGATGAACGACTCAAGGCGGCTTTCACTTTCCAGAACATGTATCTCGGTCTAAGTCCATATGACGCGCCCGCCACCTATTCCCTGCTCCAATACACGGAACTAGCCGAAGGTGTGTGGTATCCCATGGGCGGCATGTACGCCGGGATCCAAGCGTTAGTCAATGTTGCGGAGAAGTTGGGTGTGAAATTTATTTATAACGCGCCGGTCAAGAAATTACTAGTGGACGGCACTAGGATCGAAGGCGCGATATTGGAAGACGGTCGCACTTTTACTGCTGATATTTTCGTCGGCAATGCGGATTTGCCTTACATCTACGATCAACTTTTGCCCGACCGCGCCGAAGCCAGGAAATTGGATGAAAAACTTTATACCTGTTCCACCATCATGTTCTATTGGGGCATGGATAAGCAATATCCGCAGATTGCGCATCACAATGTTTTTCTCGGCGGGGATTACAAAGCCTCGTTTGATCTCATCTTCAAAGATCATACCTTGCCGGAAGAACCTAGCTTTTATATCCATGCTCCAGCACGGACAGATGAATCCGCGGCGCCGAAAGGTCAGGATACGCTTTATGTTCTAGTGCCCGTCGGTCATCTCGACGAGAACCGCCATCAGGATTGGGATGCAATGGTCACGCACGCCCGCCAAAAAGTCCTGGAGAAACTCGCAAAAGAAATGAACATCCGCGATTTAACCGATCACCTCAAATTCGAGATCGTCCATACGCCAAAAATTTGGAAGGAAAAATTCAATCTTGTCAAAGGCGCAGCGTTCGGTCTCAGCCATAACTTCTGGCAAGTTGGTTATCTGCGTCCGCATAATCGCCACGCAAAATATAAAAACCTTTACTTCGCGGGCGCATCCACACATCCCGGAACTGGTTTGCCAATTGTTTTGTTATCCGCACGACTAACCACTGAACGGATACTTAAAGAAATGGGTACAATCACGGAACAGACTTTGGTCACAGCACGCGCCGAGGCCAAAGTCTGATGTTCCGTTCAGGAGAAAACATGCCCATCAGCCAAACGCCCGCCTACAACTTGAAAGTCGTTCTCAAAGAAACCGGCATCACTGCCGATACATTGCGTGCCTGGGAACGTCGTTACGGTTTACCAATGCCTGAACGCACATCGGGCGGACATCGGCTGTATTCGCATTACGATATCGAAACCGTCAAATGGCTGATCGCACGTCAATCGGAAGGACTTTCGATTTCAAACGCGGTGGAAATGTGGAAAGAACAAATCGCCTCTGGCTCCGACCCTTTGGCAAGCATCGTTTCATCAAGCGTTTCCCAGCCGACAACTCTCGCACCTGAATCCAGTCTCGATGGCATCCGCGCCACTTGGCTGGCGGCTTGTCTCAATTTCAACGAAGCCGATGCAGAACAGGCTCTAAATCAAGCTTTTGCCATCTTCCCTTTGGAAGCGGTTTGCACTGAAGTGCTCCAGCGCGGACTTGCCGAGGTCGGCATGCAATGGTACGAAAACAAATCGAGCGTTCAGCAGGAACATTTTGCATCTGCGCTTGCCATGCGTCGACTCGATGCGCTGGTCAGTGCCGCGCCCCCCCCCACGCGCGAACAAACCATTTTGGTCGGATGCCCAGCCAACGAATGGCACACATTCACACCATTGTTATTAACTCTTCTATTGCGTCGCCGCGGTTTCAATGTAATCTATCTCGGCGCAAACGTGCCCAAGTCTCAATTTGAAGAAACCATTTCAGCAGTCAGTGCGGATTTGACTGTGCTTGTCGCGCAGCAACTTATCACTGCCGCATCTCTTCAACAGATTGCCCGCCCGCTGACCGCACATCACGCACAAGTCGGATTCGGCGGTCGCATTTATAACATTCAGCCTGAATTGATTCGCCGAACGGATGGACATTTTCTTGGAGCCACATTGAACATGTCTATTGATGAAATCCAAGCACAGGTAACAAGACCTAGCAAAAGTCCGGCGGTCGGGGAGCCATCTCAAGAATTCATCACCGCGCTGGAACATTTCAAGTCACATCGTCAGAAGATTGAGGTTACTTTATTTCAAGCCATTCGCCGTGGTAAGTTTGGTGCTGAAGCAATAGACACTTCGACACAGTTTCTGGGAGACAATATCATCGCGGCTCTACAACTTGGTGATCTTTCCCTGATTGACGGAGAAATTGATTGGGTCAAATCGCTACTGAAATCAAACAACATTCCCGAACAGGTGCTGGGAACTTATATGCAGCTATATGCAGGTGCCGTTCAGCAAAATATCAACGGTGCAGGCCAACCTGTCACAGATTGGTTAAACAAATATAAAAAAGGAAGTGCATAAATTAATTATGGCTTATCAATTGAAAGACAAAATCGTTGTAATCACTGGCTCCACTCGCGGCTTCGGTTATGTTGCCGCCAAGGAATTGCTCAAGGCGGCCGCGACCGTTATCGTTTCAGGCCGTTCGCAGGTCGCGCTCGATCAAGCCATAAAGTCACTTACTGAATTTGGGAACGTAGCGGGTTGGATATGTGATGTCAGCAAGGAAAAACAGGTTTATACGCTGGCTCGCCAAACGGTGAAGGAGTTCGGTCGCATTGACGTCTGGATTAACAATGCAGGCTATTCCGCAGGCGGCGGCACTACCCTCGACATTCATCCCGACAAAGTCATGAGCATGTTCCTATCCAATGACATGGGAACGTTTTATGGTACGCAAGCCGCCCTGTATTTCATGCTGGAACGCAGGGATGGCATTTTAGTCAATTTATATGGCGCGGGCTCAAACGGAAAAGCATCCTCGCCGATGGGTATGTACGCAACCACCAAAGCCTGGATCACCTCCTTCACCCGTACGCTGGCAAAAGAGACGAAAGGCACCGGGATAAAAATCATCGGGTTTAGCCCAGGCATGATGCTGACTGACATGCTTGCCAATCCAGTCGTCTATGGCGAGCGCGGCAAAGAAGTGATGAAGAATTACGGCTTTGTTCTACGCTTCCTGGGCAAGCCACCCGAGTTAGCCGCAACTGAGTTGGTGAAAACTTTAGTACAGAATCGCAAAGAGTTTGCTGAAGTCCATGTCATGAAACCCTGGACCCCCATGCTTGGTCTCCTGCGAGTCACATGGGAAAACATCACCAAAACAGGTCATACGCCAGAATACAAATTGCACTACGAAGAATCCTATAAACCAAAAATATAAAGGTAAACGTGAATAAAAAACTTCTCTTCTCCATTATTTTAGTGGTCTTTATTGACCTGCTTGGCTTCAGCCTGATCCTGCCACTCCTGCCTTATTATGCGGAAACATTTCACGCCAATGCGTTCGTGACCGGATTATTGGTCGCATCGTATGCCGTTGCACAATTGATCGGCGCGCCGCTTTTGGGGCGCATGTCTGACCGCTACGGGCGACGCCCAATCCTGCTCGCATCCATCTTCGGTACTTTTCTCGGATTCGTGCTCCTTGGCGTTGCCAACGCTTTATGGATTCTCTTTGCCGCCCGCATCATTGACGGTTTGACGGGTGGTAATCTCTCCATTGCTCAAGCATATATCTCTGATGTAACGGATGCAAAGAATCGCGCCAAAGGTCTTGGAATGATCGGCGCCGCATTCGGACTCGGTTTCATCATTGGACCGGTAACCGGTGGCATCCTCAGTCAATGGGGATACGCTGTTCCGGCGTTTGCCGCGGCTGCTATGTCGCTCCTCAATCTGATCTTGATTTTCGCATGGCTGCCCGAATCACTAACCGCTGAAAAGCGCGTGGCTTTGACCGAAAAGAAGCCCGCCATCACACTCGGCGCACTGGTCACGGCGCTAAAACGTCCATTCTCTGGATCGCTGCTCATCACGCGTTTCTTCTTCGGTGTGGCCTTTGCCATCTTCCAAACCATCTTCTCACTTTATGCGCTGACCAAATTCAATCTCACCGCTGCGCAGACCGGTTATGTACTCACGTATGTTGGCGTGCTATCCGTAATCACACAAGGATTCCTGGTTGGTCGAATCACGAACAAATTCCGCGATGACGCATTGATTGTGGCTTGTGTTGCCCTAATGGCAATTTCCATGATCGGATGGGCATTGGCTCCAACGGTTTTGGTTTTGTTAATTGTTCTCGCGCCGACATCGCTTGCCGGAGGCATCCTCAACACACTGCTCTCCTCGACATTGACCAAGGCTGTAATTCCTCAGGAAATCGGCGGCATTTTGGGACTCGCCGCGTCGGTTGATTCTTCCACACGAATCATTGCACCGATTCTCGGCGGCGCATTGCTCCAACAATTGGGCACATGGGCTCCCGGAGCATTCGGTGCCATTGTAATGTCAGGATTGTTCATTTACGTTTGGATTAGTATTTACAATCATCCAATTATGTTCACACCTCAAAAAGAAGTCCAGCCCGCTTACGTTGAAGCAACGGACTAATTAATGGAAGCAACCCGTTACGAATTACCGTCCGAAGGCAACACGCTGCTCGGTTATGTTGTCCGCCGCATGCACAAGACTCATTATTTGGCTGAAATCCCAGCCTTGCTTGCTGAATTTAACATGGCTCAGGCACTGGTCCGAATTGGTCTATATGCCGTGGCTTCCTCCGCATCCTTTGGGCGCGCGTATTATCAGCCCGAGTTCAATCAAACCGGAGAAATCATTCGCGAAGCGGACCCTGAAACCGGTGCGCTGATCACGGCAAAATTGGAAAGCCGCTCGCCCCATTACATGATCTCGTACTCTGCCGTAATGCCCAATGGGGATACATTTTCAGGCAGGGAGGAGATTACAGGCACAACCATCGGCTTGCGCGGACTTGGCATGCCTGCACCGTCAAAGTTATTATTTACTTCGGGTAAATATATTGCCGAAATGACTGGCATCATCACCAGCGAACTTGTGCTTTCGTTAATCGGCAATACACGCATCCGCGCCTACGGATTTCTTAATTTAGAAGATAACGCCGGCAACGCAGGAAAACTTCAACTTGAACGTAATGGAAATATCTTAATTCAGGTTGGGGACTTATTTGAAAAGCAATCGCTGGGCGGGATAAAGAGTGGACATTGAAAGTGTATCCAACCTTAAAAGAAATTACACTACCGGCGGAAACTAATGACTGAGCGCATCACATCCCAGCTTGGTCTTTCAGCGCTGCGCGCCTATTTCAAAGAGGGTTCACCGCTCGGTCCGCTCAAAGTCATGGCAAAGCACGTCGGGAGATTTTTTCAAGTTCCTTTGCCGATGTTTCATCCGTATGTTGTCTTTGGTCCTGAAGCCAATCGCAAAGTGTTGGTGACCGAGCGCCAAAAAGTCTTATGGCGCAATCCTGATCCGGTTACAGACTTGCTTCAACACGGCGTGCTTATCCTAGACGGCGAAGAACATGATCACTATCGCAAATTGATGGAACCATCTCTTCAGCCCAGAAAGCTTCCCGATTATGCGGAAATGATGCTCGCTCAAACTAACCGCGTCACGTCAACCTGGGGCGATGGCCAAACGATTGATATGTTGATCGAAGGCCGCAAAATCGCGTTGCTCATTATTATGCAAGCACTCTTTAGTGTGGACGCGTGGGACGATTTACCAACCATTTGGACTCCGATCTTGAAAGCCATCGAGTATATCTCGCCCGGGCCATGGATTTTTTGGAGAAAGATTCCGCGACCCAGATTTCGCAAGCATCTAAAGCAACTTGATGAATATCTTTATCGCATCCTCCGGGACCGGCGAGCGGCTCCCGCTAAATTGGATTTACTACAGCACCTGATTGATGCTGGCCTCGACGACGATCGCATCCGCGACCAGATGTTGACTATGCTCATCGCCGGACACGACACGTCCACTGCCCTACTGGCATGGACATTCGTCTTATTAGGTCAACATCCCGATGTTCATGTGCAGCTTGTCCATGAAATCGGCATGATGGACAAATCAACTTTGTTGGATCAGGTCATCAAAGAGAGTTTGCGATTATATCCGCCGATCCACATCGGCAATCGCATCGTCGCCGAAGAATTGGATTTCGACGGAAATAAAATTCCATCGGGGGAACGCATGTTTTATTCCATCTATCTTACTCACCGTGATCCCGTCATCTGGGAAAACGCTGACCAATTCTGCCCAGAACGTTTTTCACATGGCCGCAAGACGCCGCCATTCGCATACGTCCCATTCGGCGGAGGTCCGCGTTCGTGCATTGGTGCCGCATTCGGTCAAGCCGAAGCCAGGCTGGTGATTACACGTTTGTTAAAAACTTTTTCTTTCGAGTTCATGAATGCAAATCAAATCCGTGCCCACATGGGCGCGACGCTCGAACCGCGTCCAGGTGTTTTGGTGAAGGTTTACAAGAGATAATGACCTATTTTGGATTTCTTGCAGTCTTTATCCTTTTTCCAATTTTGGTATTGTCAATCGTCGGCGTCTGGGAACGACGAAAAGGAAAATCCATAAATGATTCCAAAATCGCGATAGCAATTGGGATTCATATTATTCTCGCCTTGCTCTATACTACACCCTGGGATAATTACCTCGTCGCTACAGGCGTTTGGTTTTACAACCCTAGGCTGGTAAGCGGAATCGTTCTAGGTTACGTGCCCATTGAAGAATATACTTTCTTCCTGCTCCAAACTTTCTTTGTTGGATTGTGGTGGCAGATCATTGCGCGGCGGATAACTTCGTTTGAAGCTTTCCAGCCATCTGAAAAATTACGGTTAAAGTTTCTTGTTGTCGCCATCTTGATTTGGCTTTGCTCGGCATTTATTTTTCTCAATCATTGGAAGCCCATGACCTATCTTTCGATCATCTTGTTTTGGGCCATACCACCGATGATCCCCCAACTGGCGTTTGGCGCAGATATTCTTTGGCATCAGCGCAAACTCCTCGTATGGACGATTCTGCCGATGGGTCTCTATCTTTCCTGCGCGGATTCGCTGGCGATTGCATCGGGAACCTGGACGATTAACCCGGTCCAATCCAGCGGCATCTTCATCGGCAAATTACCGCTGGAGGAGAGTGTTTTCTTTTTCGCCACTGGTACGCTGATTTCTTTCGGCATTACCCTTTTAATGGCATCAGAAAGTCAGTCGAGATGGACGGAAATAAAAAAGACATTCAAGCGTTTCTCCACTCGAATGTCCAATTAGTGATCCCTGCTTTTTGTCATTCGTCTTTCGGCGCTTCCCTCACAATATAAAGAGGTCGGCCTTTAGCTTCATCATACAGACGGCCAATATATTCACCGAGAATCCCCAGTGAGATTAACTGCACACCGCCAAGAAACAATACAGCAATCAATGTGGTCGCTTGACCCGTGAATTGGGGATGACCTTCCATACGCAGGTAAATCACGACCGGGATCGCGAGGATCGAAAGTCCAGCTGAGACAAATCCAAAAAAAGTCGCGACTTGCAAAGGAAAATACGAGAAGCTGGTAATCGCATTCAACGCCAGCCGCAACATTTTATTAAACGGATACTTGGTTGTCCCCGCAAAGCGCATGGCGCGCCTATATTCCACACCAATTTGCTTAAAGCCCACCCACGCTGACATTCCACGTGGGAAGCGATGGCGTTCGTGCATTTGCTTGAGCACATCTACAACCTTGCGATCCATCAAACGAAAATCGCCCGTATCCACCGGAATCTTAACATCCGTGATGCGATAGATGAGGCGATAAAACATAGACGCTGTAAATTTTTTGAACCACGACTCGCCTTCGCGTTCGGCGCGCACCGCGTAGACGACTTCATAACCCTCTTTCCATTTCTTCGCCAATTCCAAAATAACCTCGGGCGGATCTTGTAAATCTGCATCAATGACGACGATCGCATCGCCGCGCGCATAATCCCAACCGGCGGTGATGGCGATCTGATGCCCAAAGTTGCGCGCAAAGATTATCGGACGAACGCGCGAATCAGTTTGGGCAAGTTCGCGAATCTTTTCCGTCGAACCATCCGTCGAGCCATCATCGACCAATATGAGTTCCCAGGTTTCATGACTGGAATCCATCACTTCCTTGATACGGCTCCATAACTCAGGCAGATTCTCGAGTTCATTATAGATCGGTGCAACAATGGAATAGATGATTTTCATTTTGAAGATTTCTTTTTGACGGGCGTCGCCACAGGCACGGATTCAACTTTGGAATCACCGCTTCGCTCCGGGTCCGGAACGGGAGCGGCTGGCACTTCATCCAGAAAAGGCGGCAAACCCAGCATGCGCGCGTGCAGATAATTCCAAATCACAATTAGGGAGGCCAATACCGGCACAATTATAAACGCGCCCAAAACCCCAGAGAAAATTAAAGGCGGCGATAATGGCAATAAAGATAATCGCTTCACTCATATGGACGTTGCGTCCCAGAATGTAAGGGCGCAACCAGATATGCTCAATATTAATCAATACCACATAAAGACCGACCACGATCAAACCAAATATAAAGTTGTTGACCGGAAGCCAATAGGAACCTTCAAGCACCGCAACCGCCACTGCCAGCGCAGTGGCCGCGATAGGTCCAACATCTGGAACAACGCTAAATAGGCCCGCCAACAAACCAAGATAGAGCGAGCCAGGTAATCCAATCATCGTCCAAACAATAATGAACGTAATCGCTACAATGATCATAAGCGTGAGTTGGCCACGCAGGTACGCCATCCAAACTTGCCGAATCTGAGAATAAAGTTTACGAATATCGGGACGATATGCCTCCGGGGCAATA
The DNA here is from genome assembly GCA_963783295.1 of uncultured Chloroflexia bacterium. GTDB lineage: Bacteria > Chloroflexota > Anaerolineae > Anaerolineales > Villigracilaceae > Fen-1038. The sequence continues at coordinate 47,768 of CAWAMX010000012.1, forward strand.
TGAATCAATCCTTCACGTGTACTTTCCCATTCGGTCATGAAAAAATAAGTACCGCCGAAAATAATCAATGCCCAAAGTGTGCTTCTCGATGTATTCCGAATCAACGATACAGCGTTTTGTGGAATAGTCGAGAGTGGATTGAAAAGCGAGCCTTTATACTGAGCAATCATCCCCCCAAGGTTAATTGGAATTCCTCCAATGTTAATAGGAGTGGTTAGATATTGCTGAGCATCAGCAAGGGTCTGTTGTATATCCTGAGTGATTTCGGATGTCTGGCGCAACAGGATCGGCACAAGGATGATAGGCAAAATGACCATCATAGCCAAGCTGACAAAAAAAACAATTCTAGAGGCAGCTTTGCGATTCAGTTTGAATCGGCGCTGTGTCAACGCCACCAATGGATAAAACAAATATGCAATCACTCCGGCAAGGATCAATGGCCGGAAAAGCTCACGAATTTGATATCCAAAGAAAATCAGGAATGCAATGATGAGTGCCAGAGCAAAATATCGCGCTGGCAAGCTCCATTCAGATTTCATAGAATCTTTTTCACCGCCGACAAGGTCGGCTCGATGATCGGCGCTTCGACCACAGCCTGCATTGCAGCGCGGACATCCTTGAGTCCGCTGCCGGTATTCAATACTAAAATTGGCTCGTCGCCTCGCACCAGACCTTGAGCCGCGGCACGCACCAAACCAGCATACGAGGTCGCTCCAGCCGGTTCTGCAAAGATACCCATTTTGCCAAGCTCGGCAATCGCTTTCAAGATTTCGTCGTCTGAAACCGTGATGTACGTTCCATTTGTTTCGCGCGCGGCACGCACTGCCCGGACGCCATCGCGCGGCAAATCCACGGAAATACTGTCAGCAATGGTCTGGGCAGAGATTGGTGTGATTGTTTCCGTATTGGCATGAAACGCATTCGCAATCGCGGCTGAACCCTCAGCTTGCACGCCAATAATGCGCGGCGTACGCGTCAACCAGCCCAATTCCAATAAATCTTTAAAACCTTTGTGAATGCCGGAAATAATATTGCCATCACCCACAGAAACAAAAACTGTTAACGGTGAGTGATCAATGCCTTCCCCATGTTGATGGTGCCATGTTTGGTGCGCTGATCGCCACCATTCCCAAATCTCAAAAGCGGCGGTCTTCTTCCCCTCTGCGGTAAAGGGATTATAGCCAGTATTGCGACAATACCAGCCAAACTCATCCGCAGCTTTGACGGTCAGATCAAAGGCATCATCATAAGTCCCATCAACCAGAATCACTTTCGCACCAAAGACGAGTAATTGCGCAACTTTCGCCGGAGGTGCCGTCTTGGGAGCGAAGATGATGGCCTTCTGTCCTATTGCGGCGGACATGCAGGCCAGCGCGGCACCTGCATTCCCGGTAGAAGCGGTCACAACGATTTCGGCCTTGATCTCCTGCGCACGCGCCACGACAATTGCGGAGGCGCGATCCTTAAACGAAGCGGACGGATTGCGAGACTCATCTTTCAGCCAGAGATTCTGCAGCCCAAGTTTTTCAGCCAAACGAGGCAATGCAAAGACGGGCGTGCCACCTGCGGCGTGGAGCGGAGTTGAATCTCCAGACGGTTCAGGCACGGGCAACAGCGGGAGAAAACTCCAGAGCGAAGAATCTGTTCGCGAGATAATATCTTCAGGCTGGTACTTACTGCGAATGGCTTCGTAATCCAGGATTACATCCAGATTGCCGCCATCTTTCGGACAGACATAAGTTATTTCACCTGGAGAATATTCTGTACCACAAAGTGAGCAACGATAACCTACAAATTTTAAATCTGATTTTATTGAAGCCACGCGACTCACCTGCTATTATTCTGATTCAAATGGCACTCCCAGCGAAGCCGGGGGCGAGGCCCTCAGAGCCCGCAGAATTCTTGCCATCACCCGCCTCGTTCCTTCGGGCAAGGATGCCAGCCAGCGTTGAACCCATTCTGCGTCACCAATGTTGACCAATAATAACGTCAAGATCATCAATGGGAATGGCGCAACTTGCAGCACCTGGGTCGGGATATTGGGCAGGACAGGCTGCAACACCAGACCAAGCCACTGTAGGAAGGAAAACAAGTACACACCGAACGCAGCCCGGAATGGATTCCAGCCGCCGAAGATAGCGATCGAAAGGACGATCCAGCCGTAACCATCCAAACCGGAAAGCTGCCCTGCCCAGCCGGCCTTAACGTCAAGGGAAAAGGTCGGGCCTGCCAAGCCCGCGATTGCTCCACCCAAGAAGGTATAGATATAACGCAGGCGGTTGACATTCGCGCCGCGCACATAGGCGGCAGCCGGGCGTTCTCCGATTCCGCGTAGCATTAACCCCGGGCGGGTCCGATAGATCCAAAACCAAGCTAGGAAGATGATCACAAAACTGAAATAGGTCATCAAATCCTGTCGGAAGAATAAGATTCCCAAGATGGGAATCTTGTCAAGCACAGGGATGGGAAGGACGTTCAGGCTGGGACCGTTCTGGCTGATAAAAGCATGGCCCAGGAAATACGAAAGATTAAGGCAGAGCACAGCCAGCACAAAGCCCACCGCCACTTGGGACTGCTTCAGGGCGATGCTGCTAAATGCGACAACCAGCGCCACCAAGCCGCCGAGCAACGCGCCCGCCAGGAAGCCCAAAAAGAGACTGCCGGTCACGAAGGCGGCGGCAAAGCCAACCATGGCCGAGAGCAAGATAGTCCCATTCATCGAGAGGTTAATGAGACCGGCCCGTTCGGTGATCGTCTCGCCGATCACGCCAAACATGATCGGTGCCGCGCCGGACAGAATTCCTGCTATACTAATCAGAAGACCCATGGAAGTCATAGTGCCTACCTATCTTTTTTCTCAAACAGTTGCTGGCGGGCACCCTCGACCATCAAAACGAACAGGACAAGGATCCCTTGCAGCACGCCTGAAAGCGATGAGTCCATTTTCATCATGATCGGCAACTGAATGCCACCAATATTCAATGCTGCGTAGAACAGGGCAATGGGTGCTGCCCAGACAGCCTGATAGTTGATCAACATGGCTACTAGCAAACCTAGAAAACCGTAGCCACTTGAAATAGTCGGAATAAGGCGATGATAGACAGCAGTAACCTGAACTGCGCCCGCCAAGCCAGCTAAAGCGCCACACAGCAGAAAGGCGTACATGCTATACTGCCAGGTCGGAACTCCAAGCAAAAAGGCTGCCCGCATGTTCTTGCCCACCGCTTTCAGGCGCAGGCCAAAATAGGTCCCGCGCAGCAAAAAATAAACCACAATGGCAGCCAAAATGCCTAACCCCAGCGCCCAAGGGCTCAGAGCCACATTGAGAGGAGTTGGCAGCCAAAGCCTAGTCGGAAAGATCAGGGTTCCGCTTGTCGAGGCAATTCCTGGCCGCCCCCAGGGACCAATGATCAAGTAAAGCGCAAAAGCAGTGGCCACAAAATTCAACCCCAACCCGCCAAAGATCTCATTAACCCCACCAAAAGTCTTCAGCACACCCGCTAGTGCCCCCCATATAGCTCCACCAATCAAACCGGCTACGAATCCGACGGCGATGATCCATCCCCCGGGCAACGAACTGTTCTGCAGCAGGCGCAGCGCCCCTGTCGTGAAGACCGCCCCGAGCACGATCTGCCCCTCGATGCCGATATTCCACAAGCCGGCCGCGAAGGTAATGAGCACACCAGCAGTAGCCAGCAACAAAGGAACCCAGGCAGCCAAAACATTGGTGATGTCTGCGGTAGAACTGAAAATGCCTTGGAGCACATTCGAATAGGCCTGCAGCGGCGACGCACCTGCCATCAACAGGACTAGGGTGGTAAAGAGCAGCGCCAAGACGATCGCTGCTAGTTGAAAACCGATTTTAAGCCACTGGTTTTTTTTCATGGACGCTTGCCTCATTCTTTGATTCCGGCCAGCCCATACCGCCGATCAACTCGCCGAGTTTCTCCGTAGTTAATGTCGAGACATCCAATGGAGGTGTCACTCGGCCGCTGAAGAAGACTAGCACACGATCACTATACTGCAAAATCTCCTCCAGGTCGGAAGAAATGAACAGGATGGACGTCCCCTGTTTACATCGTTCCTTAAGCTTGCTCCAAATGTAAATGGCGGACTCAATATCCAGACCGCGCGTTGGATGCTCCAACAGGAGCAACGAAAGTGGATTCCGAAGCAGGGCCAGCAATGCGCGCTGTTGATTGCCGCCCGAAAGCGACTCGACCGTGCTCATTGGCGTACCACGAATATTGAAGGATTTAATTCGCTCTTCCGCAAGCTTCGTTCCTTTGTCTCCGTCAATAAACAAACCTTGTATCTCTTCAGCCAGCACAAAGTGTTCGGTTAATGTCAAGCCAATCACCAATCCTTCTTCCATGCGCGAAGCAGGCATAAACGAAACACCGTTCCGCTTGAATACGTGGTACGAATACCCAGTCAGATCATGGTTATTCACCAGTACTTGACCGTTAACGGGACGAATCAAACCGGCACAGGCCCGAATAAAAAGACCCTGCCCACTTCCTTCCATGCCTGCCACACCGATCACTTCGCCAGCATTGACTTCGAGTTTTATATCCGCTAAATGAAGACGAACGTCTTCCACTGCCAGATCGCGTAGCTCGAATACCTTCGCCCCGGGTTCTAGAGGACGCCGCGCTCCCAAGGAAATTTCCTTGCCAAACATCATCTCGACTAATTTTTTGGCGTTGAAAGGAGCCTGTGCTTCGCCCACTAGCTTTCCAGATGTCAACACTGCAACTTTATGGCACAACACTTCAACATCTTCCAATTTGTGGGAAACAAAGATAATCGTCATACCTTGTTTGGCAAGCTTGCGAAGCGTCTCAAACAATTTATCTTTTTGGTTGGCGCTGATGCCAGTTGTGGGTTCGTCTAAAATCAAGACGCGCGCTCCCAGCCAAAGTAAACGCAGTATTTCTAGTTGTTGCCGCTCACCAACGGTCAGCGAATCAACATATGCGTCAGGGTCAAGGGAAAAACCAAATTGACTAGCCAGATCACGAATATTTTGCGTGGCCGCTTTACGGTCCGGGAAAAGACCGCCGGCGCGTCCGAGCAGAAAATTATCGAGCAGAGTCATAGGCGGAAAGTCCAGCGGATCCTGGTGCAACATCCCGATGCCATATCGAATGGCATCCGCCGGCGATTTGATAATCACTGCCTTGCCGTCCAGCAAAATTTCTCCGCTATCGGCCTGAATAAAACCTGAAAGAACTTTCATGAGCGTGCTTTTGCCCGCTCCGTTTTCCCCCAAAATGCCTTGGATTGTGCCCGCAGAAATATTGAGCACAATGTCATCATTCGCATGGACTTTGCCGAAATGTTTGTGGATGTGGCGCAGTTCAATGTTCATGGGCTATCCTTTTTCCTCGCTCTACCCCTCTCCCGCAGGGGGAGAGGGGTAAGAAGTGAGATGGAAGGCAGATACCTTCCCTAATCATTTTAAGGGTTACTTGCTACTGCCAGCCATGCCTAAGAGCAATTGCGGCAGGTACCAGAGTTGCTGTGGGGTAGCGGTCACGCCAGATGCCAGGTACTGCGTTCCATCCTGCAGGCTTATCGGGCCGGTCCATAGAGTCTGACCGCCTGCCAAGTATGTAGTCAGTTGATCGACCGCCGCGGAGGCAGCCGGGCTGAGCGCATCGCCTTTCACGAAGCCAACGTTGCTAGTATCCGGATCATTGAGGTTCTTCCAATTCGGACCCAACCACTGCCAATCCTGTGTAAAAGTACCAGCCATGGCTTTCTTAACCTCGGTCGTGATTCCGGGTCCCCAGTTGAAATAAGGAACACCCAGGCAGACAGCTGGAGCCGCGCTGCAGTTGTTCTTGTAGTCGTAGCCAACAGCCCATACCTTCTGGCCAGCATCAGTCATCTTCTTCGCCTCGGTCACAGCCTCAGAAGTGTCGATGCCTGACATGACCACATCAAAACCGGTGTTGAAAAAGGAATCAGCAACTTTGGACGGATCAAGCGTCGTACCTGGCTCGTTATACCAGTATCCGATCCAAGTGACTTGGAATTGCAGTGCAGAAGGATCCTTCTTCAGGACATTGGTCCAGCAATACTTTGCGCCGAGGTATGCCGAAGAGGACAGACGACGGGTTTCATCGTTGATCAGCGGTCCAAGATAGCCGATCTTCCCAGTCTGGGTGGTCATCGCAGCCGCACATCCTGCCAGCATCTTCATGTATTCCATCTGCCCCATGACATTGGACATGTTGGGGATATTCAGATAAGCCTGACCTTGCGCCCAGGACTGATCGCCCGAGAGCATAATGGTCGGGATAGTCGGATGGTTTTTGGCAAAGGTATTGGAGTCATCCTTGAAATCATCCGAGTTGAAGATGATCAGGTTGGCGCCCTTGGAGAGCAGCTGCTCAGCAAGCTGTGCCGGCGTAGAGCCCTGATGGCTGAAGCCGTTGTCAATGTAGATCAGACTAGCACCAGTCTGTTTAGCCGCATACTGACCGCCCTCGTACGTAGCCTGACTCCAGCCCGAGTCATTGTAGGGTCCCACCAGAATCATACCGATGGTGAACGTCGATCCAGCCGGAAACGCAGTTCCAATCGGAGCAACAGCAGGAGCTGTGGTCGGCGCGGTGGTGGCAGCAGGAGCTGTGGTCGGCGCGGTGGTGGCAACAGGAGCTGTGGTCGGCGCGGTGGTGGCAGCAGGGGCCTGTGTAGCAGGAGCTGCAGTAGGTGTCGCCGCCGGCGCACAAGCCGACACGGCCATGGCTAGAACCACCAAGAATATGGCAACTTGCAAAATTGACTTACGCATTATTTCTTCTCCTTTTTAGGTTTTGGTAAGGATGGATCAAATGAACATCAATCTTATAAAACTCGGGCAGGACGCCTCCTTTCCAATTTGTCTACATAAAATTGTATCATCTCGTCACCTTCTATTCGTGAAGAAACAATACCATTATATTACGGCACACACGAAAATTTTGTAAGAAGGTCATTCATCACCGTTTCTTTATTACTACTAATCGGGGTCTCGTGATTAATCCGATTCCATAGTATACACAACAGCGGACTGACATAGCTCGGCGAAACTCTGTAAGATTCGAGCGACAATTCCTTTGCCTCGGACCAATCTCCTTCATGGGCATAACCCTCAATAAACACAAATCGTTCGACGGGATCGTGCGGATAATCATTCGAGTTAAATGCAATCTCGCCTAGCTTCACAATAAGCGGCCAGTCTCCACGTTGACGTGCGAGATCGGCTTGCTCGAAATAATAGCAAAAGCCGCGAGGAATCTCAGGGGCAAAGAATGAGGGCGGCGGCATGACCGAATGATTGGCATCGATCATTGAATAATTATTTAAGGCCGCAACTTGTCTCATCAATTGCGGCAATAGCTTGTTCTGCGAATCGATTTCCGGATCGAGCACACGCAGACAGGAAGGCGGATCAAATTTAATCGCCACGATACGAGACGTATTTCCATCGAACACTTTGGGAAGATAATTTAAATGAATGGGAAGATTCGGCTCGAGAGCGGGATAAGCAACTCCAGTCCGGATGGAGGCAAAGAATAAAATGTGATCCATCTGACCAGCAGGACTATACATCCAATTCAACGGGCCTGATAGGGAATTGTCACTGGAATAAGTGAGAGGCAAATCATTGATGAGGATCGCTGAATCGGACGCAAGAGATGGAATACGCCACGACATCTGCCAGAAGAAATCACGTTGGGTTGTCCAATCACGACGATAATCTGTGTTGGTTTGAAATTGTTTGCCAACTGAAAACCCGATCAAAAGCGCCAGAAGAGTAAATTGAATTTTTGGCTTGGTTTTTATCAATCCAATCAAGGCAACGACCAGCAGACTGGAGCCAAGCATGAAGGGCATGGTGAAACGATCTTCAGAGAAATGTAATTGAGGTTGAATCCCAACTAACCAAAACGATCCACCTGCAAACAACCAGGCGAACGCGCCCAGAATAAAAGCCTGACCAACCCAATGATTTTCAAATCGATCAAAGCGGAAAAAAACAAAAAGATACAGGCCGATCAATAACATGGAAAGAACTGCAAGCGCAAAGGCAATAGCCGTGGTACGAAGTCCGAGCGAAGAAACATCCACAGGCTGAAAAGGAAAGAACCAGGCATGAGGCACAGTCTCTAAAAAGGAAAAGAAGATATTTTGAAGAAGCGACCACACACCAGCGATTGGACTTTGGCGAACCAGAGACAGAGCTGTATAACCATAACTGGCATTTTGGTTTTTAAAAAAGAATGCGCGCCAAATTGAAACCCCTACAAAAGCAAGTAGATAAGGGGCGGAAAGCAGCGCCACGCGCCGTAATTTTTCCTTCCAATGTTCATCCAGAACAAACCAGAACAGAACGATGCGGAAAAGTTCTAGAAAATAAAAATATTCCATCGTCAGCAAATTGACAAGAGCCAAAGCTACCGCGGCAATAGTAAGCGGTAATCGTCGGGAAGGGATGCGAATGGCGAGGATGGAGAGATAAAGCGAAAGCAGAAAACAATTCAGGACAATGTAGAAATGAGTGTACATCAAAGCCACAAAGTTCTGCCCCAATGCTGGATATATCAGAAATAACAGACTCGTCCATAACGCCGGATGAGGATTCTTTGGCCAGACTTGCCGCAAAACCACCCAAACCAACAACGCAGTCAGCCAGCGCATGATCACCATCAACACCTGCCAGCGCCACGGAACCGGACCAATGACCGGTAATGTGAGTTGATAGATCATTCCCCAAAATGGACGGCTGGTAGAAAAGGTTTTTGTTAGGAGTACGGGGCCTAAACGATAATAAATCCAAGTCCACGGCTCTTCATCCCAATAAAAACCCCGCTGCCAGAAAAACAATCCATAGGTCACTATCGCAACAGCCAGCAACAGATAAGGAATACTGCGTTCTGAGAAAGACAAAGCCTCAAGTTTCTTCAGAAATCTTTTCATGATGACAGCTTCCGTTCCATGCGACAACGCTCAAATCGGCCTTCCTTAAAAGTTCTTTTTACAGTAAACCCAGACTTTTCATACAAAGCCAGCGCATGAAGGTTATCCGTCTCCGTCGTAAGTTCGATAGAACAGTATCCCGATGATCGACTTGCCTCAGTAAAAGCATTCAACAGAGTGCGCCCTATTCCGCTACCTTGCGCATCAGGGGCAACGCCAATATAAGTCAATTCAATAGTATGGGCAGGAAGATTCTTTTGGGATGGATAAAAAACAGAGGACAAAACTTGCATAAATACCAGCGGGTGTTTAATCGCAAGGTAAATGATCTGCTTAAGAAACCAAGAAAAGGGGTTTTGCATCCGAGCATTAAGCGCGTAAGGGTTAGGCGAGCCAACCACCCATCCAAGGATTTCCTGGGCAGGAGAAACCGCGCAAAAGCCAATAACCAAAGAATCGCTTTGGGCAATCTGATAGTATCGCAAGATCATTGGAAATCCCATATCAGTCAACAAAAGAGGCATGACAGATTGGTGTAGCAAAGCTACACGTTCCAATGAACGATCATTAAGGCTGAGCAAAGGTTGAATAGTATATTCCATAGAAACAATGTTCAAGCAAGACCTTTGATCAAGAACGGCCCCAGCGGACGAATAACAAAGTCCGGGAGTCGTTGCCAAAGCCAGATGGCAAACTGGAACCTCGGATTCTTTTGATTCAAATCGGGCAGGGTCGCGCCGGGCCGCAGAATATACCAGTAAGCCAGGGATTGTTTGTGAGGTTTCCATTTCAGTTTAAAGGTTTCATTGCCTGAACCCTTCAAACTGCGACCCATATCTAATGTGGAAAGGCCTTTTTCACTGTAGTACTTAATAACAGACCAATAAAAGAAATCCCCAGCATAATCAGGGCGGAACTGACGAAGAATATTCGCGTGAAGATTGGTAACAACATTTCCATAGGAGATAAAAACACCCGCGCCTACTAATTCTCCTTTTGGCCCGCCGACAACTACAAATTCAAGCGCATTACCCAGCGATTTGGCCATTCGTCGCAAATACTGCTTGTTGTGATAGGGTGAACCCAATTCATGCATACTGCGCGCCAAACCCTCATACGCGTCATCAAGCAATTCAAGATGGCCAAACTTTATACTGAAACCCTTTTTGAGCGACTTGCGAACATGATTGCGATACTGCGAACCCAAATTATCCAACAACTCTTCCACGCGGCCCGACAGATCCTTCAGGTAGGTGGAATAAATTGGATGTTGTTGCCACGGAGCCGGTGGCACACTGCCATCATCCACAAAACGGAGAACCGCGTATTCAACACCCACCTCATTCACCAAGCGACGCGCCTCTTCCAACAATGCATCGCGTGCCTCCGCAGATAAATAGGCAAAACCGCCATAACTCCCAAATGGAGCGGTCGTAAGATAATTTCCAAAGATGGGATGGCACACATGAGTGATGACCAGAATTCCCACAACTTCATCGTTCTGTATGGCTTCGAAGCGATGAATTTCATATCCATATGTTTGCTGAACAAGGCTGGACCAAGGATCGAGCGCAGTAAACGTGGCAGACGCCTCAAGCGCCTCTGGCCAGGCCGCCGCCTCGTCCCGCGCCAACTTCCGGACGCGTATCTCAGGCATCTTGCGTTCCTTGTGCCATCAGCATTTCATCAAGATATGTTCCAAGCGGCGACACCGGAAAGTTTCGAAGAACGGCTGTGAAAAATCCGGCTTTATTCCAAGTGAAAGGCCATAATAATGGATGCCGCATCACGTCCAGCCCGATGCGGGAAGCCCAGTGGGAGGGACGCACGATCTCATAAGGATGCATAAAAAGCACCGGGCTGAATCCTTTTTTCAATTCATTTTCCAGAATAAACAAGATCGTTTTGCTCATGAGTCCAATGTTGAAGCTCGATCCATAAGGATATTCCCCGCTTAAAAGCAAACTCCAGTTGAATTGGCGAGGAGCAATATAAGTTCTCTCGCTGTGTCCGAAGCGCAATGTACTAACGGGAATCTCCCAGACCCGTCCTTTTTGAAAAAGTGTTCCCGCTGGAGCGTAGATAGAAGAACTGTAAACAAATCCTGATTCTTCAAGCAGTGAATAGGCCGCCTCGCTTATTCCGACCATGGGAGCACGGTACCCTCGCACTCCGTAATTCTTTACCCACGATGCGCTGGCACGAATATCCGTGGCCAGCTCATCCACACCAATCAGCGGCCGATGAACTTGACAATGAAGGCCAAGCTCATTTCCCGCGTCGACAATTTTTTGCGGGATCTCCGGATACCATTCCGCAATTTCACCGACGAGAAAAAAACTAATTTTCGATCCACCAAGCTTTTCAAGGATGGGATCAATGGCATGTAATGTGAATCCGCCGTCCAGGTTGCGGCGCTCGACAGAATTTTCCAATTTATCGTAACGGCGGGAAAGTGCGAACCACGGTTCGTAATCTACAGTCAAAAGGACGCGCGGAGATGGAAGCATAAGAACGATGTATGTTACCGATTCGCAATGGGCTTGTCAAGCACGTTTTAATGGATGAACATCAAGATTGGTCTGACATGCGACAAGCAACATGTCAGACCATCTGCAGTTTTAAACGAGGCGAATTATCCCAGGACAATCCAGGTGCCGGTCTCGCCTTTCAAGGCGCGGCCGATATTCTCGGGATTGGTGATGAGAGCCTGCTTGCCTCCGGCTTCCAGGAAACGAATGATGGCTTGGACTTTGGGCGCCATTGAACCTTTCGCGAAGTGTGTGCCTTCAGCCAGATATTTCTTCGCTTCGGCCAGCGTAATCTTATCGAGCCACTTCTGATCGGGCTTGCCAAAATTCAACGCGACCTTCTCGACCGCTGTTGAAATGAGAAACAATTCCGCGCCAACATTATTGGCTAATAAGCTCGAGCCAAAATCCTTATCAATGACAGCGGCCACGCCTTCAAGATCACCCTTGGCATTGCGGATGACGGGAATGCCTCCACCACCAGTCGAGATAACGATCACGCCTGCACTGATGAGGGCTTTGATCGCATCGATCTCGACGATCTCTTTCGGGAGCGGCGAGGCCACTACGCGGCGCCAACCGCGTCCGGCGTCTTCGACAACAGTCCAATTCATTTCTTTCTGTCGGCGTTTGCCCTCGGCCTCATCCATGAAACCGCCAATGGGCTTGGATGGATTCTGGAAGGCCGGATCATCGCGATCCACCAACGTTTGAGTCACGACAGTAGCAACAGACTTCTTGATACCGCGGCGCTTCAATTCGTTCTGAAGGTTTTGCTGTAAAGCATAGCCGATCGCGCCTTGGCTGTCCGCGCCGCACACATCGAGCGGGATTTCGTGCATGCCCTCGGTTTTGGCGGCAATCTCAGAGCGACGCAGAATGAATCCGACCTGCGGGCCGTTGCCATGTCCGATCACGACTTCGTAACCGGCTTCGATCATGTCCGCGATGTGGAGAGCGGATTCCTTTGCAGCTTCATATTGATCCTCCACACTTTGATGCTTGGGATCTTTAATAAGGGAATTCCCACCGATTGCAATGACAGCAACTTTTTTCTTGGCCATGACTATCTCCTTTACGCCATCGTCAAAGCCATAACGGCTTTTTGGGCGTGCAAGCAATTCTCGGCTTCATCGAATACGACTGAATGCGGACCATCCATTACCGCGCTGGCGACTTCAACGTCACGGTCAGCAGGAAGCGGATGCATGTAAATCGAATCATCCTTGGCAAGCTTCATTTTCTTTTCATCGGTGATCCAGTGCTTGTACTTATCAATGATCTTTGCGCCTTCATTTGCATCTTCCGTGGTCATCATGGCTCCCCAAGATTTGGCATAAACGACATCGGCATCTTTGAACGCTTTTTCCATGCCATTCGGGTCGGAAATGATTTCAAAGCCAGTGTGGAATTTCTTGGCTTGTTCCTGCGCAGCGTCGACGATGTCAGGCATGAGCTTGAACTCCGGCGGATGAGCCAGCACGACATCCATGCCGAAGCGGGGCATTTGAAGAATTAAAGATTGCGGCACCGAAATCGGTTTCTGATAAGAAGCCGCATAAGCCCATGAGACCACCATCTTTCTCTTGCGCAAGTCGCGGCCTTTCTTTTCGATGATGGTCATTAAATCTGCGAGGCACTGGAAGGGATGATAGATTTCGCATTGCATATTGAACACAGGCGAGCGCGAATACTTGGCAACATCATTGATGTATTTATTGCCAATCTTCCAATCCACGTGGCGGATGGCGAGGCCATCAAAGTAACGGCCAAAGATTTCACCGATCTCGACCGGTGTATCGCCGTGTGCGATCTGCGTCGTCTTGCTTTCGATGAAAGCTGCATGACCACCGAGCTGGTCAATGCCGGCTTCAAACGAACCGCGCGTGCGCGTGCTGGAGAAGAAGAACAACATTGCCAGCACTTTATCGCGCAGATAAGCGTGAGGTTCACCGAGGGCGCGTTTGCGCTTTAGATCGAACGCCACATCCAAAACAGTCTCGACTTCCTCTTTGCTGAAGTCAAGGTCGCCGATCAAATCCCGGCCGTGTAAATTTGTTTGCATACATTAATCTCCTTGTCTATTAAAACCTAACCCCATTCCCCTTCCCTAACGGGAAGGGGCGAAGAGGATAGGTCAACAATTTATTCCATCGCGCCGAGCACGAGTGCCAGCAGCGCCATGCGCATGACCACGCCGTTGAAGGCTTCCTGCCAGTAACGCGACCAATGTGTGATATCCACATCGGGCGGGATTTCATCCATGCGCGGTAGCGAATGCAGGAGGATTGCATCGGACTTGGCTTTCTTCTCCAACAGTTCGCGCGTGATCTTATAGTTGGCGGGAGTTAGCCCAACATCCTTGCCGGAACGCTCGTCACGGCTCTTGGTGTAATCGGGTTGCACAACCGGCTCGACCAAAATCACATCGGCTTCGCCAATAGCTTTTTCAACGTGATCGACTTCCTTATAGTTCAGGCTGTAATCCTTGAGTTCCTTCTTGAACTCATCGGTCAGACTCATTTCAGGCGGCGAGACAAAAGTGATGGGGCAATCGAATTGCGTCAACGCATAAGCCAGCGAGTGCATGGTTCTCATGCGCATATCGCCAACGGCCAGCCATTTCAATCCATCAATGCGGCCCTTCTCACGCCAGACGGTGTAAAGATCGGTCAGGATTTGGGTTGGGTGCTCGCCCCAGCCGTCGCCGCCGTTGATGATCGGAATGCTGGCCCATTTGGCGGCTTCGTGCGGTGCGCCCTGCTGGAAGTGGCGCATCACAATTACATCGCCGTAGAACTCCAGCATCTTGACCGTGTCCTTGATCAACTCCTGATAGAAGTCACCGGCACGGGTGTTTTTGGCATCCGAGAAACCGGTCACATGTCCACCCAGACGATGCATCGCGCCTTCATGAGCTAGACGTGTGCGCGTGGACGGCTGGTAGAAGGCTGTTACCAGAGTCTTCTCCTTGAGCAAATCCACGTTCTTCCTGGACCTCGCGATAGGTTCCATTTTCAGTGCGACGTCGAGCACCTGGAAAAACTCATTGCGCTCGAAATCCTTCAGCGACAGAATATCACGACCTGCAAAACTACGCATACGAACCTCCTAAACTATTGGTTGAATTTTTTGACGTTAAAGACTTCCGTTACTTCAGTGTTTCCTTCTTTAGCGTCTTACTCAGTCATCAAGTTCGACCAGTTTCAAAAACCTGTTCGACTTGTTGGACCCTCATTGAAACAAACCCCTCCGACAATCTATCCTCTCACTCCCACGCGCCGATTGACGTGAAAGCGGAAATATCCCGGAATGAAATAACTCGATGAATAATCAACCACCTTCCCGGAAACGTTGTACAACTGTGAGACAAACTGCAATAGCACATCGCCGCGCTGAATTTCGAGCGGCTTTGCAACATCCGCTGTGGCATCAATGGCAGAGATCGCGGCACGCGAGACGGTCAGGTGGTCACCACGATCAATCAAAAAGTCCAACACCGACCCTTTGAACGAAACGGGCAACTGCGAAGGCTTGAGTATCTCTTCAGGAAGACAATCCACCAAGAGCGCCACTGGACGGCCATCGGCTCGCATCACGCGGCGGACGCGTGTCAGTTTCGTTGAAGCCGGTACAATCAATGCCGCGGCATGATCTTTATCCGCAGGAATGCTTTCGACGTGCAAATCGCTCACCGTTACTTCCAACCCAAGACGTTCAGCCATCGTGTCCAGGCTTTCGAGCATTTCCAAGCCGGCTTCCATGACAGACATTTGCCCAACGACAAATGTTCCCGCGCCTTGCCGCCGGTGAATCAATCCCTGAGTTTCAAATGTCCGCATGGCCTCGCGCAATGTTGCGCGTGAAACACCAAGTTGTTTCGCGAGATCTGGTTCGGACGGAAGACGGTCACCCGCTCTAGTTTTAGAGATTAATGAAGCGAGATCGGCTTGCAATCTTTGAAAGGGAAAATGTGGCATTTTATTTCTCCAAAACGGGAATGAAATCGAACTTGGTCACATCCACCAAACCTTTATCGGAGATGCGCAATTCAGGGATCACGACCAAAGCCAAAAGCGATAGCTGCATATTGGGATTGTTGAGTTTGCAGCCACATGCCCTGAAACCAGCCAACACTGTTTCGGCTTTCTTCGCGACCACTTCGGCTCTCTCCGTGGACATCAAGCCGGCAATCTCCAACTCAACCAGTCCAATCACTTCGCCATTTTTCACGACAATTTGTCCGCCGCCTACTTCCGCGAGTTTATTGGCGGCCATTGCCATCTCCTCATCATCCGTGCCAACGACGATCATGTGATGACTGTCGTGTGCGACCGTCGAAGCAATGGCACATTTCTCGGTGAAGCCAAAACCGCTGACCAGTCCCACCGTAATCCCACTCATGCCTTTGTGTCGTTGTACCAGCGCAATCTTTGCCACATCCGCTGACGAATAACGAGTGAGTTGTGATGCGCGAACTTCGTCATCACTCACCGGCAGCGTCATCATCAGATGACGAGTTGGGGCCTGGTTCTCAATAACGCCAATCACATGCGCTTTAACATTGTCTGTGTGCCCCTTCGGTGCGCGCAGGACAAAATCTTTTGCTTCCAGTTTTTTATTTAGATGCACCGAATTTTTCACCCAGGACGGATAGGAGAAGCCGGGCAGTTCCGTTTTCCACTTGCCATTCTCAGCAATCACTGTGCCTTTAGCGATCACCAAATCCACTTTAAAGTCAAACAAATCCTTCACGAGAACCACATCTGCCCAACGCCCCGGAGCAATCATGCCCATCTCACGCGTCAGGCCGAAATGTTCAGCGGCATTGATTGTGCACATCTGGATGGCAGTCATTGGTTCCAGTCCATGACCAATGGCATGACGCAAAACGCGATCCATGTGCCCATCCTCCGATAAAGTTTGGGCGTGAGAATCATCGGTGCAAAGGACAAACCGCCTCGAGTCCAGACTTAGATGCGTGATCGCACCCATTTGTGATTCGACATCATGCCAAGCCGAGCCGTAACGCAGCATCGCTTTCATTCCCTGCCGCACGCGTGCAACTGCATCTTCCAAACGCGTGCCTTCGTGGTCATCTTCTGGGCCGCCCGCCACATATCCATGAAATGGAAGTCCGAGATCAGGCGAGGGATAGTGACCGCCGATAGTTTTACCTGCGGCATGTGTGGCCGCCATTTCAGAGATCATTTTGTCATCGCCATTGAACACGCCGACGAAGTTCATCATCTCGCCCAGGCCAATGATTCCAGGCCAAGTCATCGCCTCGGCAACTTCTTCCGGGCCGATCGAAGCACCGGGTGTTTCAAACCCCGGTGCAGATGGAACACAGGAAGGCATCTGCACCCAAACATGGATGGGCTGCTTGGCGGCTTCATCCACCATCAACCTGACGCCTTTGAGTCCGAAGATATTTGCCATCTCATGCGGATCAACAAACATGCCAGTCGTTCCATGCGGTGCGACCGCGCGCACGAACTCCGTGACCGTGACCATGCCGGATTCAACGTGCATGTGCGCGTCGAGCAGCCCGGGAACAAGGTAGCGTCCGCGCGCTTCGATGACTTGCGTACCTTCGCCAATTGTGTGTTTGGCATCCGGCCCGACAAAGGCAACATGTCCGCCGACAATGGCAACATCGGTATGAGGAATGAGTTCGCCCGATTGCACACAGACCCATTGGCCGTTGCGAATCACAAGGTCAGCGGGTTTGCGTCCCATGGCGACGTCCACGAGGGAATGAGTCAATTTAGCAGAATTAGGCATGAGCATCTCCAAAATCTTTCGAACACAAATTACACAGAGTGGAAGGATTCACGCGGATAGAATTTCGGAAAAGAATGCGTCTTCATCCATTGCATCCGCGTGCTCCGCGTGCTATTTTTCTTACCCATTCAACAGCCTTTTTGCGGCTTGATTGTGTTTCTCGACCAACTTGCGTTCATCCACAGTTACCAGCTTGCCTTCTTTCACAACAAACTTTCCACCGACCACTGTGTAATCTACTTTGACCGGCTGACAGAAGACCAGCGCAGACACCGGATCATGCAATGCGCCTGCGAAGTCCAGTTTGTTCATGTCCACCGCGAAGAAGTCGGCGCATTTGCCTTTTTCAAGCGAGCCAATGTCAGTACGTCCGACCACGGCCGCCCCACCACGCGTGCCCAGCCACAAAGCATCGCGTGCCGTGAGCAACTTGCGGTTTGGATCATTGGATAAAGAATAACCGGTAATACCTTCTTTGACGTGTGATAAGAGCATTGCTTGTCGCACTTCGGCTAAAAGATGCGAACCATCGTTGGAAGCAGAGCCGTCCACGCCGAGGCCAACATTCACTCCGACTTTGCGATATTCTTTGAGCGGTGCGATGCCCGAAGCGAGTCGCATGTTCGAGGTCGGGCAATGCGCCACGCCACAATGATGTTTTGCAAATGTTTTGATTTCTTCGTCATTGACCCACACCGCGTGCGCGAACCAAACATCATCGCCGATCCAATCCACTTCCTGCATGTATCCCACCGGACGATGACCAAACTTCTGCAAGCAGAATTGCTCTTCGTCTTCGGTTTCGGCCAAATGCGTGTGCAGATGAATTTTGTATTCACGCGCCAGCTTGGCAGATTGTTTCATCAGTTCACCGGTTACGCTGAATGGTGAACACGGCGCCAAAACAATTTGTACGAACGCGCCCGGTTTTGAATCATGATATTTCTGAATGAGCCGTTGGGAATCTTTCAGGATGGAATTTTCGCTGTCCACCACGGAATCCGGTGGAAGTCCGCCTTTGGATTCGCCCAGCGACATCGAACCGCGCGAAGCCTGGATGCGAAGCCCGATCGCTTTGGCAGCGGCAATTTCATCGTCGAGTTTTGAACCATTGGGGAAAAGATAAAGATGATCCGAGGCGGTCGTGCATCCGGATAAAGCCAATTCCGAAAGCGCGGTCTGAGTTGAGATGAAAATATCATCGGGGTTCATGCGCGCCCAAATGGGATATAGAGTTTTGAGCCAGTTGAAGAGATTGGCATCCTGCGCGGCAGGCACGGCACGCGTGAGGGTTTGATAAAAGTGATGGTGCGTGTTGATGAGGCCGGGCAGAACGACGAAGCCTTTGAGGTCGAGCACTTCATCGGCGGATTGAGGCAGTTCCTTCGCCGCGCCGACCTGCTCAATGAAGCCGTCACGCATGAAAAGGCCACCCTCGGGAATTTCCCGCTGACGGTCGTCCATCGTAACGATATAAGCATTCTTGATAAGAAGGGTGGTCATACGATTTGCCAAGTTGTCTGACAACTTTATTATAGTGCGGCAAGTAAAGAATGTCAAATGGAAATTTCTAACTGGTTCACCGATGGCTTTTAGCAGAAAAGGCTTCGGTTGCGATATGGTGTCACGTCGAGCTGCCGTGGACCTACCGTGGAGCTACCTGCCAGCAAGAAAGTTGGTTACAGAAAAAAAGGATGTCAAATAGAGATTTGTCACTGATTATCAATCGCATTCAACAGGAAAGGCTCAAACCCGCAACCACAAAGGCGCACAAAACCAGATGCATCTCTGCACAATAAGAAGTAAAGATTTCTATTGAGGAATACTTTCGGCAGTTCTTATGATTAACATAATAGAAAGATTGTGAACTTGCTTCCATTCTTATTACTCTCAGCCTGAATTTTCCCTCCTTGCAACTCCACAATGGACTTTGCAATTGCCAATCCCAAACCTGATTCATTTCCGCTTCGAGACGGATCGCCGCGATACGATCGTTCAAAGATATGGGGCAGAACTTCCGGTGAGATTCCGCTGCCGTTATCTTTAACGCTCAAGATAAAATTCTTCTCGGCTCGTTTTGCTGATAAGACAATTTCTCCGCCTACAGGCGTGTATCGTAACGCGTTGCTGATAATATTTCCCAGCGCCTGTTCCATGCGTTCCGGGTCAATGTTGATCTTAGGCAAGTTGGTCTCAACATCAAGGTTCAATTTAATGTTTTTCTGTTCCGCTTGAAGACGATAAGCCATCACTACACGTTCCAGAAGTTCACTTGGCACAATAGGTTGGAAATAAAGTTTTAGATCACCAGAATCAGCAAGCGAAAGTGTACGCAGATCATCGACTAGATGTTGAAGATGTTGCACTTCGGCCTGCATGACTTGAAAACGTTCAGGCGTTGGTTTAAGTTTTCCGTCTTGAAGGGATTCGAGGTAGCCACTGAGGACGGTCAATGGATTACGCAAGTCGTGGGCGATGTCAGCCGTCATCTGGCGGCGGGACTGGTTGGCGTGTGCCAAGTCGGCACTCATCTGGTTGAATGAAGCGGAGAGCTCACCCAGCTCATCCTTCGAGCGTACATGAACTTGCTGTTCGAGTTTTCCCTGTGCCATTTCACGCGTTGCATTTGTGATTTCGCGAATTGGACGAGTCAACGAACGTGCAACAAATAATCCCAGGATCAAAGCAAGCAACACTCCACCCAAGCCCGCAATCCATAATGCTTGATTAATCTGGTTAATATAGTTTTGGTCAATAGGTTTGCGAACCAATGGCTGACCTGTCGAAATGACGGCGCCAACTATTTGTCCATTAAATTGTATGGAGATGCCTTTGTCGAGATCACCCTGCCTAACTTTTTCACCAACGGAGTAAGGTGAACTAGCGATCAACACTTCGCGATTCATATCGACCAAAACATAAGGCTGAGGCGGAGGATTGACCGCAGTCGGAGGCGGTAACAAGCCCTGTGTTTGCAAAAATGATTGAACGCCATTCCACGAATTGTGGGTCTGGTAATACGTGGTCACAGCTTCGACAAATTGATTCTTGCCTTGATTTTGCAGGTAAATGTTGAACTCGTAGGAAATCAGTCCCCAAATAAATACTGCCGCCAACCCGATCGCAATCAGGCTCACGAGCAAGAATGCGAGCGTAAGTTTAAAAGTAAGTTTCATTCCGGCCGAAACCGATAGCCAACTCCGAAGACGGTTTCGATATACTCGGGGCTGGATGAATTTTTCTCAATCTTGGATCGCAAATTGCGGATATGAACATCAATCGTTCGTTCCACGTTCTCAAAGGTCGAACCTTGAAGTTTGAGCAACAATTCAGAGCGGGAAAAGACGCGTCCCGGGGCGGACATCAGGCTGTAGAGTAAATCAAATTCAGATGGCGTCAGGCTGACGGATTTTCCGTTTGCTGTTACGTTATGTTTTTCTCGATCAAGGCGGACTTCGCCAATCACCAGAACATCAGACGCAATAAGAGAACGCTCAGCGCGGCGCAAAACAGCATTAATGCGGGCAACAAGTTCCTTCATGCCAAATGGCTTGGTCACATAATCATCTGCGCCAAGTTCAAGGCCCAAAACCTTATCGGTTTCTTCAAGCTTTGCTGTTAGCAAAATGATAGGTGTCTCGTGCTCTTTGCGATACATCTTGATGAAGTCATAGCCGCTCATTTCCGGCATCATGATGTCGAGCAAAATGAGGTCAGGTTTTTCCTGGCGCGCGGCGTAGAGCGCTTCGCGTCCGTTGGATGCGATGATTACGCGGAACCCTTCGACTTCGAGGTATTCGCGAACCAGATTACGAACACTGGCTTTGTCATCAGCGACAAGGATCGTTTTGGGCATAAATTGATTCTAGCATGGTATGTCGTGACCAAACTTCAAACGGCCGGGATAGTATAGGTGTAAGCTACCTGACCATTATGTTGATTGGGCTTTTCGTCTTTTGGCAAGTAGGCGCGAACATATTCGACGGTTGCCTGTTCTGGTGTAACCTTCATGCGCAGGTGACCGGAACTGCTGACCACATCACCATGAACATAGCCATATTGTTGAGCCAGCTGAGTATTGCTATAGTGAGTGATGCTTGGCTGAGGACATTCCTGATAAACAATTCCATCCAAATCCTGTTTAACAAAAACATGATCGTGACCATGAAACAACGCGCTAACTTTGTTCTTGACCAGCAACTGGTGAATGGGCGTTCCCCAACCGGGACGCTGCGCATCAAACCCCCAACTGCCATCCTGGTTCTGACCACCCCATTCATAATACCCCGCCGATTCGATTCCCCCGCGCGCATCGCTATCATTTCCACCAACCAGGTTATGGATGAAGATGAACTTAAATTTCGCGTTACTGTTCTCAAGCGTTTGCTTCAGCCAGTCATATTGACCTTTGCCGAGAGTCCATTCCCAATTATCGTTGGGTTGTGGCTTGGGCTTGGAACGCGTATACCAAAACGGATCGAGAACAACAATCAGAGCGTCGCCCCAATTCCAAGCAAAATAGCCGTCACGAATTCCAATGAATTGTTCCTGAGTAGTGCTGCCTGTATAAAAATTGTTCGGCGCCGGGTTGGGATAATACTCGTGACGCGTCTCAGTGCACCAGACTGCCAGGTTTTGATCGCTGCCATCCAAGAACCAGCCAAGTTCACCTTCGTGATTACCATTGACCAAGAAGAGTGGAGCCTCTGCACCTATCAAGCCAAGGTGCGGACGAATATCGGCATAAGTACCAATCACTCCTTCAAGTGTATTGATATTGAGTTTTTCAGTCATGAAGGTATCGCCCAAGTTGATGTGAAAGTCGGGACGATCATTAAGAGCATTGGTCAGTGTAATGCCATACAGCTCAGCGTTGTAATTTGGATCGCGATTATGCGGGTCAGCGTCAATAGTGAAAGTGAAGGCGCTGCCTGGATCGCGCTGAGTGATGAAAGTGTGTTCATCACCCGCCGCGAATTCATTCACTCCGCTAGGTTGATAGCGGGTGCGATAATAATATTGGGTGTTTCGTTGCAGATGATCCATGACGGCATTGAGTGGAACTCCCGCCAAGACTGATTGAGCTTGAGTTTGTGAAGTATATTTCCCCGATTCGGTTCCAAATTCAAAAAAGATTTTGCTGTCTTGAACAGGAATAACATTTACGGTTATCGCCTTATCTGTGGGCCGGCCCAGAATCTCGGCGGAGATCAAACCTGATTGACCAGAAGCTGTTGTCGGGGCGAGAGGAAGCGGAAACGCGGTCGAGGTCAGCAACATACTGCTTGAGGCAAGCGATAGGTTGTCGACTCCACAAGCAGCGAGGGCAGCGCTTCCCAAGCCGAGCGCAGACAGGCGGAAAAAATCTCTTCGTGAAATGTGCATGGTAATCTCCTAAATTTAAACCGTATATGAGTACGCGACTTCGCCGGCCTTGTGACCGTTGACTTCATCCTGCGGAAGATAGGTGCGAACATATTCCACTTTGACATTGGCTGGAGAAACATTGACCCGCACATAACCGGTGTTCGAAAGTTTATCTCCGCTCTGATAAGAGTCAGCGTTGTTCAACGCATAGTTTGGATCGGCAGGTTGAGGCAAGGTTTGGTAAATCACGCCGTCCAGTTCCTGACGAACGAAGATATGGTCGTGTCCCTGGAAGTAAATGTTAACGTGGTTATCCGCCATTAATCGGTGAATGGTTTTGCTCCAACTGGATCGATGAGCAGAAAGATCAGCAGCATCGCCCCACTCATATTGGGTCGCGACTTCGATGCCGCCACGTTGAGTTCCAAGAACATGATGCGAAAAAACAAACTTGTATTTTGCGCTGCTGGATTCCAGCGTCTGCTTAAGCCATTGGTATTGAACATCACTGATGGTGACCTGCCATAAGTCGCGTTTGCCTTTTGGATCATGGCTTGGCCCAAATTGGTTATCCACGGTGACCGGAGAATGCCAGTATTGATCAAGCATCACGAACAACGCATCGCCCCAGGTGAAAGCGTAGTAATCGCGCAGTTGCCCAATATATTGAACCGGTGTGGAATTGCCCGAATAAAAATTATCGGGTGCAGGTTGAGGGTAAAGAATGTTGCGGGCAGTCTGCGCCCAAACCGCGACATTGTTGGCTGTGCCATCCAAATTTGCCATCGAGGCTTGTTCGTGATTGCCATTGGCGAGGAATAACGGCACACCTACCTGACCCAGCCACTGTCGCTGATTGATATAAAGCACTTTAACTGTATCTGCGTTAACAGTACCTAATTGATCCACACTAAAATCGTCACCGATGGTCATGTAGAAATCTGGCTGGTCAGCCGCGGCGGCGGCCAGCGTGATCGGATATAACTCCGGATCAAATTCTTTGTGGAGTTGTTCCGGATGTGAATCACCCTGAATGTCAAAGGTGAAAGTGCTGCCGGGTGCGCGCTGCGTAACAAAAGAATGCTCGGCTTCCGTTGAGTTGTTATAATTCAAGCGATAATAGTAACGCGTGTTCGGCTGCAATCCGCTAATCAGCGTTTCAAGCGGGACGCCAGCTGAAGCATTTTGCGCTTGCGTTTTAGATGTGTACGCTCCTGATGATATACCGTATTCGTAGTAAACAGTCATTGCCGCGGCGGGAACGATATTGGCAGTGACCGATGTGTTCGTGGGACGCCCGAGGATTTCGGTCGCAATGAAATCTGGATTGCTGGATATCGGAGCCGTCTCGCCTTCTGACCCTTTGCGGGTTTGACCGTTATTCTTTTGTCCTCGCACCTTTTGTGTTGGGACCCCAACAGCAGTTGGCGTTATGACTGGTGTGTCAGTGGAACTTGGAGCGGCTAGTGCTTCTGAAACGCAGGCGGCGAGTATGCTGCTTCCAAGCCCAATCGTGGAGAGGCGTATAAAATCACGACGAGATAATTTTGACATAAGATCATACCTTTTTGTTGTTACGATAGCTGAACCTAAAGATTCGAGACAGCCATCGCAACAACATTAGTAAATTATTTGAACAGGAAATCAGAACTGGGAATCGTCGGCATGGGGATAGGCTGAGAGTATAGATAGGCGCCAGCGGGATGCACAAGATTGCCGAGCAACTGCTGCCGCAAGGAGGTGAGCTGCGCTTGCTGATCGCTGGTCAGGGATTGACTGACCTTGCTGAAGTTCACGGCCATGTTGTAGATCATTTCGCCATCGAGTGCGCCATATTGTCCCATCAGACTTTGAACTGTGGACTGGTCAGCGGTGCCACCATCTTTGAACTTACGTAATTCGATGGAAACCTGGCGGCGAATATCCACAATCCCTTGCAAGGATGGTTTATTGGTGTCCACCAACCCAGTGATCAACTGCCCCTGATCCGTGGTCAGCGTTTTGAGCATGGTCGCGCCTAAATCGCCGGTGAGGCTAGTGGGAATGGCATAAGTAGGATCGCTCATGGCGCGGATGTCTTTCAGGTAGAAGGAACCGAAATACGTTCCATGACGCTCGGGGCAGAAATATACATCCGCATCCACCGAGCCAGCGTACCAACTGAACATATCGGCGGCGTAGGTCATCACAGCAACCTGCACATCGGGAGTGAGTCCCTGCAAGTCGGGCGGTTGAGTCACCTTGGGCCAACTTGCCATGCCTTTTCCGACCATCGCATCCAGATAGGCCTTCTGCTCTGCATCCATCGAATAAAGTAATTTGCCATAGAGCTGTGCGCGTGCAAAGCTGATCTGACCATCCAACTGGTAAAGCTGGGTAGAGTAGGCTTTGACGGCGTCTTCGCTCAGCCCGGTCGTCCCCGTGGGCAACTTGCCATCCTTCAGGTTTTGGAAGGCTTGCATCAAAACAAAGCGCTTATATCCATACTCGTTGATGGAGTCAACCTGACTCTTTCCCAGAACAACCAATTGGGCACGCTGATCCGCCGTCAGTACATTGAGCATATTCATAGCAGCGCTGGTCAGGAACTCACCCGCGTGGCCCATTTGGGAGGGATCGTTATCACGCAAATATTGGAAGCCGAAGAAGTCCGCTACCTTTCCGGGGGGGAAGAATGAGTCAGCACCAAGATCGCCGGTCATGAACGCGAGCGCATCATAGGAAATGGTCATCCCTTGCGCCTTGTCAGAAGTAGCTTGTTCGATGTTGTAGACAGAACCATTGGCAGCGATTTGTGTTCCGTTTTGCTGACTATTCGGCTGATTGGTACCTTGTTGGTTAACACTTTGTGGGGTTGCGCTTGTTTGATCATTACTTTGCGGGGTTCCACTTTGTTGATTGCTGTTGCCCCCATTTGATTGATGTTGGGACCAGCATGCGAGTTGATCCTGCACCGTTACGCAGGTACCACTCTCTGGACCTTTTTGTGCGGTGAAGCTGCAGGCCTGTTGTTCAGTCTTACTGAGGCAGGCATCATAGGCTTCTTTTGGAGGAAGGTGAACACCCTGTTCAGCATTTTGATCCGGAGTTGTTGTAGAGGTTATCGTTTGCGAGCCTGGTGATGATATTGCCTGGCTGATGGTTGAGTTAACTTCTGAACAAGCGGAGAGCAGGATGCTCAGAATGACGGTCAGGTAAAAGAGTTTGGTTTTCATTTTTTTCCTTTTCAGTGAGTGCGTTGGATTATGGTAGTTTGGAATGAAGGCAATGGATCATAGATATTCTCTTTATGGTCTGGCATAGACCACATGCAATTCGGCGCTGGCAAGAGTGATATTTTTGATGGCATCCAGCAGCACAGGGCGACTTACTTGTGATGCAGGCACGGATAATTGAGGTTGTGCGGAAAGGGCATAAACCGTAAAGGTGTACATCTTGTCGCCTGGACCTTTGGAGCAAGGCGGCGAGTAGGATTGATGGTCATTCAAGCTGTTGATGCCCAAAGTTCCGATGCCACTAAAATTCTTCGGCAGACTGTTGATATTTGCCGGGATGTTGTACAAAACCAAATACCAATGAATATCAGTCGGGCTGGCAACCGTGTGCATGATGACTGCAAAGGATTGCGTTCCAGCGGGTGCGCCGCTCCATGAGAGCGAGAGCGTGGAAGCTGCGCCATCGCAGGTGTATTCGGCGGGTAATCTTCCGCCTTCAACCACCGTAGGACTGGTCAGTGTGAAACCGTTTGTGGTGGAAGTGGAAACGGTTGTTCCAATGGCAGATGCTCCATCACAAGCCGCGAGAATTATTAGGAGCAGGGTAAAAGCGGGGAAGGTATGAAGCCTTTTATTCATATTCTTTTTTCTTTCCCCCACAAGATAGCAAAGAGATGTTCAGAAGTTGTTCAGTTTGTATTTGGGATTTATTTAGCTATTCCATCATCAACTTCGGACTGTATTGCAGTGTCTTTATCGTTTGAGCGATGGGAGTTTCAAACATGATCCTAAAGGATGCACTTTTTCTGCAGGTTGTCCTTCGCTCGTCATCCACTCATCCTTCTCTCATCCTTCGCTTGACCATTTATCTCGTTCCCCGCGCCTCAGAGTGGGGTTTTATTGCCGCGTATTTTGACTGATTAGCGTGTTACACTGATAGTGGTTTTACATAAACACTGCAGTTCTCATTTGGGGGAAGCGGAGATTGTTTCACAGGGAACATCCATTAAGACCCAGGCCCATCGGAAAGTGTTATTACTCTTAGAAGTGAAGGAGAAATATTATGGATTCAAAAGCAACTGTTCAAGCCCTGATGGATTTCGTCCAAAAGGGTGATTTTGATAAAGCCAAGTCATTCCTTTCACACGACTTTCAATTCAGCGGTCCAGTTCCTGAACCGATCAATGCCGAAGCATGGATGGGGATGAGCGTGAGCCTAAAAAAGGCTTTCCCCAACCTTGACTATCATTTCATGGTGGAAAGCAAGGATGGCGACATAGCAAAGTTCTCTGTCCAACTTAAAGGAACGAACTCCGGCGATATTGACCTGACCGGCATGCATATGGGCGTGATCCCGGCCACGAACAAATCTTTTACCGCGGCAAAAGAATATGGCAAAGTGACCGTCAAAGGGGATAAGGTTACTTCCTGGGCTGGCACACCGATTGAAGGCGCCGGCCTGATAGCGATCCTTGGACAACTCGGTGTTAAACCACCTGCCATTGAATTTTCCTATAGGGACGTCGACCCCGCCTCACGGCGGGGTTTTATTTTTATGATACTATCGTTATCCATATTGATTGCGGAGAAAACATGAAAATCCTTGCTATGGAAAAAGAGATCGAGGGCACGCAGCCAGAACAATTCGCGCCGCATCTCAAGGCGGAAGCTGCACAGGTCTGGAAACTAGTCCAAGACGGGTTGATCCGCGAAACTTATTTCCGTGCCGACCGGACGGAGGCAGTTTTGATGCTCGAATGTGCTGATCCATCTGAAGCGCAACGGGTATTGCAATCCCTGCCACTGGTTATAAAGGGATTGATCTGCTTCGAAGTCATTCCGTTGAAACCCTATACTGGCTTTGCCCGATTGTTTGATAACGAAGTGCAAAAATAATTTTTGACTTGACAAGATTCGTAAGAATCGTAAAATAATCGCCATCTTATTGGTATATGAATCACTTCAACTTTTGCTCCTGTCTCAAGCGGGGCTCGTAACCACCGCCTGAGATCATTCGAAAGCAGTCAACGGCTCTCCACGGTGGACGATCCCCGCGCACACAATTGCGCTGGCGTTTTGTCCGCCGTTTTTTATCCCGGTATGTTTTGGGATGGTTTGCCCGTTGACTGCTTTTCGTTTAATCGACAATAAGAAATTTAGAAATAAGAGGATACAAACATGTCGTACGCTCACCCTGAATATCTGGTAGAGACCGATTGGGTCGCAGCCCATTCCAGTGATCCCAAGATTCGCATTATCGAATCGGACGAGGACGCACTACTGTATGCCACCGGTCACATCCCTGGCGCAGTACAAATCGATTGGTTCTCCACGCTCCAGCATCCGCTGCGACGCGATTTCCTCAGCAGAGAAAAGTTCGAGGAAGTGAATTCAAATCTTGGCATCGGCAACGATACGACGGTCGTCTTTTACGGCGACAAGTCCAATTGGTTCGCGTGCTATGCCTTGTGGCTCTTTCAATATTACGGGCATAAAAACGTGAAGATCATGAACGGCGGACGAGCTAAATGGGAACAGGAAAAACGTCCGCTCACGAAAGATGTCCCCTCTTACGCTCACACCTCTTACAAGGCCAAAGAAGCGGATGCAACCATCCGCGCCTTCCGCGATGAAGTGCTGAAGCAAAGCAGTTCAAAACAACCGCTAGTGGATGTCCGCTCGCCGAAGGAATATTCCGGTGAATTGATCTCCATGCCCAATTATCCGCAGGAAGGCGCCTCGCGCGGCGGACACATTCCGGGCGCGGTCAGCATTCCGTGGGCGCAGGCGGTTAATGAAGCCGACAGTACCTTCAAGAGCGACGAGCAATTGCGCGCCCTTTACGAAGGTAAAGGCATCAAGCCGGATGGCGAAGTCATCGCCTATTGCCGCATCGGCGAACGTTCCTCACTGACGTGGTTCGTGCTGAAATATTTACTGGGTTACCCAAAGGTCAAGAACTATGACGGTTCCTGGACCGAATGGGGCAACCTGGTCAACGCGCCGATTGAAAAATAATAATGTAGGAACATGATAACGCCCTGCGCCTTTCAGGGTATCGTGTCCCTGCTAATTGATTGATATGTCTTTACCTTCCAAACTACAAGAGATCGTGGACGACTTTGCCAGCATGACGCGCCAAGAAAAGGTTGAATCCCTGATTGCCTATTCCGAGTCTCTGCCGCCCTTGCCCGAACGTCTCCAGGCCGAACGTGACAAAATGGATGCCGTTCCCGAATGCATGACGCCGGTGCAATTGATAGCGGAAAAACAAGCGGACAACGGCATCATCTTCCATTTCGACATTCCGCCTCAATCGCCAACCGTGCGCGGCTTAGCCTCCATCCTCGCCAACGGGCTCAACGGGTCACAGGCCGAAGAGATTTTGACCGTCCCGGCGGATTTCTTCGCGCCGATGAAACTGGAAGAGGCCATCACGCAGCAACGCATCAATGGCTTCATCGGCGTGCTGGCACACATGAAGCAAGCCGCGTTCAACCTCATATCGACAAAATAAAGCGGAAGCCTTTGATTCTTGGAATCAAAGGCTTCTTTCATCATAATAATACGCGAACGTTCATAGCGCCGACCAGCGGAGGATGCCGGAAACTATCTTGATACATGCATTGCCAAATTAGACTAGGACTGGAAGTTACGAGTTCGTCCACTTATGCCGAGGTCACCCGCATGTACATGTGGCCGGGAAAAAAGTCAATTTTTGGTTACCTGAGTGTGCACAAATGTTAACATTCAACTTACAAGGCTTGAGGGTCGGTATCTGCACTGCTATGCATTGATTTGTTCCTGCGCCGTAATACGTTCCGGCAGGACAACTGGCAGCAGACACTATCAGCGTGGAGGTAGCCATTGTAACGGAAGTAGCTGTCGAGGTAACAGGAGCTGTTGGGGCAATCGTGGATGTAGAAGTTGCTGGGACCGTCAAAGTGTTCGTAGCAGCGGGAGATGCAGTGGCAGGGACTGAGGTGGCAACTGGTGTCGCCGTGGGTCCTCCGCAGGACGTAAACAACACGGTGGCAAAGAGCAGCCCCACGATCAATAAATTTTTGCGTTTCATTTTTTACTCCTTTGAAGAATCACATGATCA
This sequence comes from uncultured Chloroflexia bacterium, assembly GCA_963783295.1. GTDB lineage: Bacteria > Chloroflexota > Anaerolineae > Anaerolineales > Villigracilaceae > Fen-1038. The sequence continues at coordinate 77,746 of CAWAMX010000012.1, forward strand.
TTCACACTCCTGAATGGCCGGCTTAGTGTCACCAGCCTTGGGTGAAAATAGCGGATGGTTCGCGCTGGGGGAGGCTGTGGAGGTTGAAACTGACGAAAGTATGGCGTGGAGTTCATGAAGAGTTGCATGCCGGAAGAATGGGTGATGCGGCAAGGATTGGGTAGGAAGGTTGCTTAATGGGTTGCACCATCATAGAAATTTGAACAACGGAATCAATTTAGATATCATTTCATACTTCAGGTATCCAACCATTAAAACTGACGCGTTTACAGTGTAGTCCACTTCAATTAACCTATGCTTAACCCATGATTACACATAACTTAACGTGAGTTTGGGATAAAGAATTTTGTGTCATTCTGAGGGAGCAAAGCGGCTGATGAATCCTGCCGCAAAATGTGTCACCCTTCGCTACGCTAAGGGTGACACATTTCATGAGGATGTTTTTCTTACCCTTAATTCAGGTTAACTTAATTTGTTTAGGAGTGCCAATGAGTAAAAATTTGAATTACAGTCCAGGAAACGGTAGTATAGTTTGCCAACCGGCACCCATGTCACGCATCTTCAAGTCATCATCCGCTCGTCGTTCGCTCATTTTTCGTTTATCCTTCGCGTGACCATTTTCACATCCAGCCTGCCTCACAGCGTCCCTCGTTTCGCATAAAGCGAGAGGTTTTTGTTTCCCTGCTATTCTACAGAGTACGGCGCGATTATTTAAATCAGGATACCGGTTTCCACCCTGCTACAATAAGTTCTTGTGCGGATATTTATTCAAAGATCAGTAAAATATCATGCCGAATCAAACCACCAAAACTGTCCAGCCGCTGATGCTCACGGCGGCCTACTATTTATCTTTCACCGTTCTGGGACTCGCTACTGCGGCGGAAGGTCCCAGCCTGCCGACGCTGGCAAAACATACCTCCAGTCCGCTCGCGCTGATCAGTTTGATCTTTGTCTTCGGCTCGCTGGGCTATCTGCTTGGTTCTCTCATCGGCGGCAGAGCCTATGACCGCTTCCACGGGCACCGCTTCATGGCTTTCTCGATGTTGGCGATGCTTAGTGCCTCAGTGATCTTCCCGCTCGCATCCAAGTTATGGCTTCTTTCACTGGCGGCTTTTGCAAGTGGTCTCGGCAAGGGTGCGCTGGATGTAGGCTGTAACACGCTTTTGCAATGGGTGCATGGCGAGAAGATTGGTCCTTTCATGAACGGCCTGCATTTTTCTTTCGGTGTTGGATCGTTCCTCTCCCCCATTTTGCTGGCGCAGATCATCTCGATCACACATGAGATCTATTGGGTCTTCTGGATCATCGCCTTATTGACTCTGCCACTTGCCATCTGGTTTTGGTTTTTACCTGAACCGTCCGCGCATCTCAAGAGCGACGTTCAAGGCCATTCGCCGATTCCATTTCTGCCCGTCCTGCTGATCGTGCTAGCTTTTGTTGTATATGTTGGCGCCGAGGTGGGCTTTTCCAATTGGATCTATACCTACGCCATCACACTAAATCTTGCGACAACCATCACTGCCGCGTATTTGACTTCGGCTTTCTGGGGATTGTTCACCATCGGACGATTGCTTGGCGTTTGGACCGCTGCTCGCTTCTCTCCGCGCTCAATTCTTTTCACCGATTTGGCGGGTTGTCTTGCCAGCCTGGGCCTGATCATCTTCGGACGCGCTTCTGCTCCGCTACTGTGGGTCGGCAGTTCCATCCTTGGACTCTCGATGGCATCCATTTTCCCAACCATTCTGATACTGGCCGGTAAAAAGTTGCGCGTTACCGGAACGATTACTGGTTGGTTTCTAGTCGGTTCAGGAGCAGGAGGTATGTTGCTCCCCTGGTTGATCGGTCAGGCCTTTGCCTTGATTGGCCCCGGTTCCATGATGTTTATTATCGTGGCAGACTTGATTCTGGAAGCAATTATTCTCCTGGTCTTTATCTATGGCAATCGGAAGGTTGTCCTTGAATGATTATTCTTTATTAATCCATACTCTGTTGCTGGTTTCACCCCGCTCTCACGGCGGGGTTTTGTTTTCTTAGATCAGCACTATTGACAATACTGTGTAATACACAGTATAATCTCGTACATGGTAAAGAACATCCAATCCCCCTCAACGGTCGAAAACGTCGTGCAGGAACTCCGGCGCGGCGCCCTGATTCTGGCGGCGCTCAGTCAACTGGATGATGAAAAGTATGGATACGCCTTGATCAATCAGCTTGAAGAGCACGGCCTTGAGATCGACCAAGGCACGTTATATCCACTGCTCCGAAGGCTTGAGTCTCAGGGTCTGCTCGACAGCAAATGGAATGTGGAAGGCTCCCGTCCCCGGCGCTATTACGTGATCAACAAGACCGGCAAAGCAGTCTTGAAGAATCTCACAATGGAATGGCGTTCTCTGGCAAAGAGCATGGAAAAATTGCTTGCAGATGTAAAGTAAGGAGAAAAATATGGAACTCATCGAACGATATTTACAGGAAATCGGCCGGCACCTGCCCGCCAACAAAAGAACGGACATCCTCTCGGAATTGCGCTCTTCCCTTAACGACTCGCTGGAAGCGCACGCAAGCGGCCAGCCGAGTGAAGAAGCCGTCGTTCAGATCATCAAGGAAATGGGCGCGCCCAGAAAAGTAGCCGCCTCCTACTATCCAGAAGGGCAATATCTAATTGGCCCGGAATTATTTCCTTTCTTTCAACGCATTGCTGGAATCGTCGTGGCGGCCACTGTCGGCGGGCAATTGATCGCGGCCATCGTTTCATTGACCGTCTCACATCAGGCAGATTTCCTGAAATTTCTGCAAATCCTGAATAGTATCCCCGGCGCCCTTGGTTCCGTTGTATTAGTGTTTGCCATCATGCAATGGTTCAACGTCCACCCAGATTTCGAGAAGAAAGATTTCGACCCGCGTGGTTTGCCGCCACTTCATAAAGATAAACCCATCCATCTAACCGAACAGATTGTCAACATCATCTTCGGGACGCTTTTCCTGGCCTTCCTGGTTGCCTTTGGAACCAGCGGCAGTTTCACAGCAAAGTATGGCGTGAATCTGCTCACCGATCCTGTCTTGGATAAGTATTACCCCTGGATTGCAGTTTCTGTCGTGCTTGGCATCTTGTTGGATATTGTCCTGCTCTGGCGCGGCCATTGGGAAATCTCCACCCGCATCGCAAAGATTGGCAAGGACGTTTTCGCTCTGGTACTGCTCGACTTGCTTTTTCGCGGCCAAGTGGCCTGGTCCAACCAAATGGGCATTGGTGGTTCGCTGGTTGAACAACTCCAATTTACGAATACACCGCAGGGCTTTCAACTGATCGGGATGGCAAGTTTCCGCCTCGCATTTTTTGTAGCGTTGGTCGTTATCGTGGTAAATACTTTTTTCAGTATATACCGGTTGGTCAAGCATGATCTTTTCAACCTTCGAGTTCAGGCATAGATGCGATATCAACATCCCAATAAAATCACCCTATTCAATAAGCTTCCTCTTTTCCATCGGACGAGGAGATCAATTCTTGCTTAGTTCAATCCCGCTTGATAACAGCTTTTATTGCCGCGTATTTTGACCTATTAGTGTGTTACACTGAATGCAACAGTTTGAAATTGGATAACTGGTTTTGTGTGGTGTCCCTGCCGCCAACCCTGTTATGGGGTTGGCGGCATTTTTTATTCCGGCCGTGCCGGAGAAAGTAGTTCAACATGGACGTTAGATTGTATGTAGGAAACCTGGCCAAGTCGACCACCGAAGCTGAACTGAAAACCTTGTTTACGCAAGCCGGTTCAGTTGCCGCAGTGGATATGGTCAAAGACCGCAATAGTGGTGAATTCGAAGGGCTTCGCCTTCATTACGATGGGCGAACAGACCGAAGCCGATAAAGCCATCAGCATGTTCAATGCCTATTCTTTGGCCGACCGTGAATTGAAGGTCAACGTCGCCAAGCCGAAAGTGGAACACGCCAAGTAAGAGCTATCGAACCTCGAAAGATTATCAACCCCGTTTCACAGCGGGGTTGGTTATTCGAATGAGCTCTCTGATCTTTGGTGGACATAATATTTTGGTTTGAAATTAGATAACTGGTTTTGTGTGGCATCTTGGCCGCCGACCTCGTTATGAGGTCGGCGGCTTTTCTTTTCCCGGTAAACCGGAGAAGGCAGATTGAAGAATGAACGTTATGTTGTATATAGGGAACCTGGCCAAGTCAACCACCGAAGGTGAATTGCAAACTCTGTTCGAGCAAGTCGGAGAAGTCACCACGATTCGAATTATGAAGGACCCTTCCAACGGCGAATCAAGAGGATTTGGTTTCCTGACCATGAGCGCGGAAAGCGAGGCGGATAAAGCCGTCAGCAAATTCAACACCTACACGTTGAGCGATCACAAATTGAAGGTCAGCTTAACCAAATCGAGAACACAGAGCAGCACAAGAGGCCCGGTTTTTGAACCATGAAGGCCAACCCGCCTCACGGCGGGTTTCATTTTGGAAGTTTGTATTTATAAAGGAAATGACAGATGATTAATCTAATCTCAAATAAACTCATCTACCGGCCCGTCAAACAGGTTTTCGATTTCATCAGCATACCGGAAAACGATTTTCAATGGCAGTACGGGATTTTGAAATCCGCCCAAATTTCCGAGGGCGGCATTGGAGTGGGAACTTTTTTTCGCAGCATCGGCCATTTCATGGGCCGTCGAATCGAGGGCACTTTCGAGGTCACTGAATACGAGCCAAACAAGAAATACGGATTCAAATCCCTCTCCGGCCCGCTGCATTCACAGACCTTGTATACTTTTGAATTGGCTGGCGGCGCCACCAAGGTAAATATCTCCACGCAGGCCAGCGCCACCAATGTATTCCAATCCGATGAGGGTCTCCTGGAAAAAAAGATGAAAAAACAACTCAAGGAAAATTTGGAATTGCTCAAGGATATTCTGGAACAAAGTAAGCGCATTGAAGGAGAGTTAAATCCCATTCTTCAACCATCCAATGGAGAGCGTCGTTCCTAGATTGAGGCGGTGGGGGCTGTTTTCGGCCAGCGGTTTATATCAAAATAGAATAGAATTATGAAATACAAATACCATTCAAGCAATCGGATTATGTGAATTGCCCTATTGTAGGAAGGAATATGCCATGATAGAAAATCAAATTCAACCACCGGAAGCAAATAAAACATCCAATCGAAAACAGATCGTGCTCGCCATCGGCGGCGGATGCGCGTTGCTCGCCTGTATCGTCGTTGTCGTAGCCGTGACGCTCGCGTATATCCCAATCCTTAGTAAAACTATCTCCGGGAATCCCAGCCCCGCGCTGCAAGTCAATAACACGCCGCAGCGTCAAATGCCGAACGTGGTTGTGCCTCCAACCAGAGATCATCCGCAGGCAAATGGCAACAAGATGGGCGATCCGAATGCGCCGGTCAAGATCGTCGAGTACGCGGATTTTCAATGTCCCTACTGCATGCATTATTGGCAGGATACCGAGCCGCAGATCATCCAGAATTATGTCGCGGCCGGAAAAGTTTATTATGAATATCATTCCGTTGGCGCATTTCTCGGGCCACAGTCTGCGGACGCGGCGAATGCGGCATACTGTGCAGCGGATCAAAATAAATTCTGGGAATATCACGATATACTGTTTGCCAACTGGACCGGTGAAAACGTTGGGGATTTCACGCTGGATAAATTGCGTCAATATGCGACGGCAATCAATCTCAATCTTGATCAATTCAATACCTGCATTAATTCAGGTGCGCACGATGATTTGGTGAGACAGGACGCCAGCGATGCCAAGGCGGCAGGGGTCCAGGGCACACCTGCATTCATCATCAATGGAAAACTGATCGAAGGCGCTGAGCCTTATTCCACTTTCCAACAGACCATTGATGCCGCTCTGAATGGACAATAAAATATAAGTGATGCCAAAACGATTATTGCTTGGGATTTGTTTAGCATGCATATTGGTCTCTTGTGCGTCCGTTGAATCGTCGCTTCCGTCCGTAGCGACAGCGGCCACGCCAACTATTGAAACATCCACGCCGACAGCTTCAACCATTACCTCAACACCGACGCTTTCTCCAACCGCCGCATCTACTCCCTCGATCACACCGACGTTTGCCATTTTACGCGGACAAGTATTGGAAACTTCCAATTGCCGATACGGTCCTGGCGCGCCTTATTTATATTTCACTGGTTTGGTGACAGGCAGCAATCTCGAAGTAATCGGTCGACGCGAAGACTCGCAATGGATTTATGTACAAGCCATCGGCGGGCATCACCCATGTTGGGTGAAGGCCTCGCAGATGGAGGTTAATGGCGATATCAATAGTTTGGAGATTGATTATCCCGATCCAGCGATCCTGCCACAATCCCCCTATTATCCACCAACCGTCGTGACGAAATTTCTTCGCGACGGGACGCAGGTCAAAGTAATTTGGCTTGACATTCCGTTACATCCCGGCGACGAAGAAAGTCCGACCATGCAACATTACGTTATCGAAGTATGGCATTGTGTAAGCGGACAATTCGTCTTCGATCCGCTTGCGACAAACGATACCTCCATCGCGTTTACGGATGAACCGGGATGCAGTCAGCCATCGCACGGAAGAATATTTGTGCAGGAAAAACATGGCTTTGCAGGTCCGGCTGAAATTCCGTGGCCGCCTCCATTGGCCGCGCCTATCACACCAACACCTTGAAGTGTTATGGCAGTCCTTTGATCAGCGGAATTTTTCTTAGCACGATCAATGTCAGAGCCAAACATAGGACAGCAAAAATCAGAATCAAATCACTTAATCCAATGGTTTGCGCCAGCACGCCGATTGCAAGGTTGCCCAGCGGTGCAAAGCCAAAAAACGTCAACGTATACAAAGCCATGACGCGGCCACGCAATTGATCCTCCACGCGCGTTTGGAGAAGCGTATTGATCATCGTGAATTGCACCATAAAGCCAACGCCCAAACCGAATGCTAGAATCAAACTGACAAAATAAATTGGCATAAAGGCAAAAGCGCCGAGGACAATTGGGAATGCAATGCCCGCGATGACCAGCCATAAACCGCGCCAACTTCGACCATGCTGATTGGCGATCATGAACGCGCCAGTTACCGCGCCGAAACCAATCGCGGCATTGACCCAACCGTACGCGTCGGCGCCTTGATGCAACACCTGCTCAACAAAAGCGGGAAGAACAGTGGCATATGAAATCCCAAAGATACTAAAGACCAGGGACAAAAGCAAAAGTCCACCCAGGTCAATTTGTTTGGAAGCGTATTGTATGCCGCCGACTAATTGCTTCCACGGGGATTCCATCAAATGCAAGGGTCGGTGAGGCTTGACCTGCATCGCCCATAATCCAACAATCACGGCCAGAAAAGAAATACCGTTGATCGTGAAGCACCAGGCCGCGCCGACAACTGCCAGCAATATTCCACCCAATGCCGGGCCGATCACGCGCGCACTGTTGACCATCAAGGAATTCAACGCAATGGCATTAGGCAAGTCATCGCGTCCTACCATCTCGACCACGAAAGCCTGCCGTCCAGGCCCATCGAATGCATTAACCAATCCGAGGCCACCTGCCAAGAGGATAATATGCCACTCCTGAACGACGTTGGCAAAGCTCAATGCGGCGAGAATAAATGCCAGCAACATGGCGCTAGCTTGCGTAATGATCAAAAGCGTGCGCTTCGGGACTCGATCCACAACCACTCCGCCCCACGGAGAGACAATCAACGCCGGAACTGCTGCTGCAAATCCCACGATGCCCAATGCCAGATCCGAATGAGTGAGCTGATACACCAACCAGCCCTGCGCAATGACCTGCATCCACGTACCCGCATTCGAGATGAGTTGTCCGCCAAAGTAAAGTTGAAAATTGCGATGACGGAGAGCCGCGAACGTCTTTGACGCGTTTTCGATGCGCTTCGATCCATCCGAAGATTCAATCGGGGTTTTTATCTCGGCGGGTTTTTGCAAAACATTGACTCCAGAGAATCCAAAACTTGCGCCCTCACAGCGCAAGTTTTACAACGTGTGTATTTACTTTTATTCTACTTTATACCGCAACCCGCGGATAGAGAATAGAGCCTATGACCACGAGAATTGTGGTGGCGACAACGAGTACAAGTAAATCAATGCCGAAGCCATAGGTCATTTGCCCGTTCGCCAACATTAGCCCGCGCAAAGCATCCACCTCATAAGTCAGCGGGTTGACGCGCGAAACCACCTGAAGCCAAGTCGGCATGATGCTAATCGGGTAAATCGCATTGCTGGCAAAGAACAAAGGCATGGTCATCACCTGTCCGATGCCCATGAATCGTTCGCGCGTTTTAACTAGGCAGGCAATGATTAATGAGAAGGTCGCGAAACAGGCTGCACCCAAAACAGCAATGAGAATCACACCCAACAGCGCCAGCGGATTCCAATTCATACGAACCGCCAAAAGCACGGCCAGCACGTAGATGATGACCGCCTGCGCCAAACTGCGCACACCCGCCGAAAGCGCCTTGCCCAAAACCAGTGCGGCGCGCGGCGTGGGCGTAGCCAGAAATTTATGCACGATGCCCAGGTCGCGTTCCCAGATGATGGCAATGCCATAAAAGATCGAGACGAATAGCACGCTCTGCGCAAGGATGCCCGGTGTCATGAATTCAATATAAGAGACCGAACCGGTTGGAATGGCACGGATGCGCGTGAACACTTCGCCAAATATCAAGAGCCACAGCGCGGGTTGGACGGCGCGCGTCAGCAGTTCGGTCGGGTCATGCCGCAATTTGCGAATTTCCAACTCTGCAATGACCAGCGTCTTACTGATAAAACTAATGATCTCGGAAAGGAAACCCAAAGGATTTTTGGGAGCCGATTCAGCCCACACGGTGGGCCGTACGTCTTGTTCTAACTGTTTCACGGTAGGTACCTCCAGATTCAAGTGTAGCGCCTGCATAGTGGATGAAAACATCATCCAACGTGGTGCCCTCGCCGCCGATGGAAGCCTTGAGTTCATCCGGCGTACCGATGGCTGCCATCTTTCCGAGGTGCATGATCACCACCCGGTGGCACAAATGATCGGCTTCCTCCATCAGATGCGTGGTGAGAATGATCGTGGTGCCAAATTCTTCCCGCAATCGATCAACGTGTTCCCAAACGACGCGGCGTGCCGTTGGATCCAGACCGGTTGTCGGCTCATCCAAGAAGAGGACGCGGGGATGATGAAGGAACGATTGCGCCACTTCAAGTCGGCGGATCATCCCGCCCGAATAATCGCGCACCAGCTTATTCGCCGAGTCAGCCAAGCCCATGAATTCCAGCGCATCGGTGACGCGTTTGCCTCTTTCAACCCGCGGGATATCATATAACTTGCCGAAGATATCAAGATTTTCGTAGCCGGAAAGCGTGCCATCCGCGGATAGCATCTGAGGCACATACCCGATCAGCCTTCGCACTTCTCGCGACTGACGAACAATATCGCGGCCGGCAATTTTTGCCTCGCCGGAAGTCGGAGGCAAGAGCGTTGTCAGCATTTTGAGCGTGGTGGTTTTTCCGGCGCCGTTCGGTCCTAACAGGCCGAAGATTTCACCTTCAGCCACAGAAAGCGTAAAGCTATCCACGGCAGTCAGGGAACCATAACGACGGGTTAAAGCATGAGTTTCAAGGATAGGCGATGCCATATTATTTTGCTTCTTTCATTCCTTTTGAAAATAAAGGCTGTAAGAGATTCATTGCACGAATAATCATTGCCAATTCGTCTGCCGATAGTTCGTGCAAAACATCTTTCAAATGATTTTGCGTGGCCCCGCGCGCCACGCGCAAGATTTCCTCCCCATTCTTCGTTAAAGCCAAGGTCAACCTTCTTCGATCTTCTTTTGACTCGTGGCGGGTGATGATCTTCTGGTTTACCAGCCCGTCCACCAGTTTGGATGTGGAGGGCAAAGTCAATCCAAGATGATTGGCCAAGTTGGATAATGAGACTTCAGGGTTTCGATTGACGAAGGTCAGCGTGCGAAATTGCGGTACCGAAAGGTCATGGCCGCGGTGGCTCCGCATCTCCGCGCGAATGAAGCGCATGATTTGAGGAGTCGTGTCAAGCAGCTGGCGGGCGCATTCATCCAATTTTTCCATAAAATAAGCCTTTCTAATAGTTTCAGTTTCTAACTATATCACTTTTTCGGGTATTGACAAGAGGAAATTTGGGGTCAAGTTTTTGCACGCCGCCGGGTGGAACAATCTACTGCGCAAGTTGTGCCCCGCGGCGGCCGACCATCCGAGCATGGCCTCAGCACAAATTGAAGGATGTGATAAAACAAGAGGCCGTTTATAATCAGTTCATGCGCGATTACGATCTTTGCCTTTCGTGGTACTGGCAATACGACGAAGATTTTGTCCGAGATATCGAACAAGCCTGCGCGTCACGCGGCCTGACGCTTTGTCAAATCACGCCGCGCAATATTATAGATTCCATCACATCGATTTATTCAGGCCAATCTGGATTTCGAACATTGCTTGACCGTGCCATTGACGACCTGCGCTTTGAACCAATCCGCCGTTTCGCCAAGGAAAATCGCCTGCGCCGCATCAACCCGTTGGAGCTTTCGCACTGGGCCGAAGATAAAGCAACGATGCACCTCGAATTGATTCAAGCGGGCGTGGAAACTCCTTATACGATTCTGATCGCGCCTTTTGTGGATCAACCCATCCTGCCTTTGCTGGATTTGACTCCGCTTGGAGGAAAATTCGTGCTCAAGCCCGCCGTCGGTGGAGGCGGCGAAGGTGTGATGATGAATGCCTCCACGTTGGATGATGTGCGCTGCGCCCGTCTAGAATTTCCCAGCCAGAAATATCTTGCGCAAGCCCATATCGAACCGCGTCTTTTATCGGGACGGCAAGCGTGGTTCCGAATCTTTTACGTGGGAGGCGACTGTATTCCCTGTTGGTGGAATCCGTCTACGCACGTTTATAAGGTTTTGAACTCCAGATGAAGAAACACAATTTCAACTCACTCCCCTTCACCAGGTTACGGAACGAATCGCCCGCGTCTGCAAGCTGGATTGGTTCTCCACCGAGATCGCATTCACGAACAACGATAAATTTGTGGTAGTGGATTACGTCAATGACAGTATTGACACACGCATTCAATCCAAAGCCGTGGATGGCGTGCCTGATGAAGTGATGAGACAGATCACGAATAAGTTAGTGGAAATATCAAGTTAAAGATATTCAGTTAACTTGAAGTTTCGAATAACAAATTTTTTAAGTAATAATTTCTTCAATTTTTGTTACATCAGAAAGAATATGTTTTACTCCAAGAGCTTCTGCTTGGGTTTTTGAAACAAGGCCGGTCAAGACTACTACAGGTTCAACACCAGCATTTTTTGCCATTAACACATCGTTCTTTGCATCGCCAATAAACATGGCATCTTTATTGGAGACTCCCTGTGTTTAAGAATTAATTGAAGCCTATAAGGGTCTGGTTTTGATCTTCCAACAGGAGGCTTACCGAATTTCTTATCTATTTCTTTTTCGTTTAGCACCATCCCTAATTCTTTTAAGGTCCTTTTATGTCTTTCAAAAAGCCTGCCTATAGTTTATATCGAGGGATAAGACGGGCATAAGATTGCAAAAATAAGTGAAAAACGTCTCTTCCGAGTATGGTTTCTATAGCGTAATACAGCAACTGCACACGATTGCATACGAAACAGGAGAAGCGACTCTAAGATAAATGCGCTTGATCGGTTGCTGATTGTCTTCAATCCAGGCTGAGCAAGTTACCAAAAAACGATATTGGCAGGCTGAAGATCAGCATTGTGATCCCTACCTGCCATGCACTCCAAGTATACTCGTAGTAAAACAACGGCGAGAGGTTAACGCTGGCGCTAAGCAGCACAAGATGAATTATCCAGGTTAGAGCCAGGGCAGAAAAGACGGCTCCCGAGGTAACCAGCATTCTCAATAATCCAGTAGGCATCAAGCGGCCTTCAGCAAAACCAAAGGCGACAATCAGACAGCCTGCCACAAAAAGCATACCGGAGAGATCAATCTGGATCATAAGAATATCATAGGCAAAAAGTCCGATCGAAAAGAACAATCCGCCAAGGATGGTAGCAATCGCCAGCCGTGGAATGACTTGTGAGTTACCGGAATGCTCAACAATTAACCGGATCAGCAATATTCCCCCGCCGAAGAAAACACCGAGAAACAGTCCCCGTTCTAAAGAGACCGAAATGCGAACGGCATCCATATAGTCAGGTATGCGCATAATTATATAATTCTGAAAGCCAACACTAATGGCTGAGCCTAAAAAAGCCATCAAGAAAACTGCCGCGAGCAAAAGCGGCCGATCAATCAAACGGCCAAACATGAGTTCTGCCGAAACGGTCAGGCGTGTTTTGGGTGAGATGGAAGACGGGTAAGCTGCCAGCGACCTTTTGAATTTCGAGCAGGGCTGGGATACGCCTTTCTTGCGGTGCGTTCTGATTAACAATATTGACGGCCATGACGGAACGGATTTGACCGATCAGGTTAGCAGCCTGATCACCTTGGGAGTGAGTCATTCTATTGCCAAAGAGGCCAGGAGTATGATCCAATTCATCCGTGAAGGCTGTTGTCCGCCACTCACTATATTGGGGAGAGAGCTTGCTGAGAGCTCGCAGCACCTGTTGGCAAAGCAAGGGGTCGTTTACGCTACCGGCAGTTTCGATCAAAGCTTCGATCACGCTGCCCGAAAGGATTTCCTTCGAAGATGTCAATCCCTGGTCGCTTCAGCAGATGACCCACAACGCGTGTGGTGGTTGCATCGTTATCTGGGCTGATAAGGGAACTGACCACATCCATCTTCAAAGAAACATCTTCGACCTTGGTCCACCAGTAATCATCGTCCAACCCGAAGACCAGCGCGCTTCGTAGAAAATAACGCTGCGTTTCACTCGAATCCACCTCAAGCGTCGACTTTCTGTGCTCCATCTCAATTAAAGCAAAATGGGTCAGGTCGAAAGGCACAGTATCTCCATGCAGACTCCCAGCCCGTCAAGGTGCGTTTGAGAAGCTCCTTTGCGTCAATTTCCCGGTTTTCGAATTCGCCTGCCGACCGATCGGACCGAAGCGGAGGAGTGTCCAGCCCAAACACAAGGCATATTTCACTGCAGCGCTTCCCCGGCTGATCCCGGCCGGGAAGCCGGACTTGCTTCGGTCATCCGCCGTAGGACTTTCGCCAGATCAGGTGGAAGCTGTGAGTTAATCTTGCAAGGATCCGGCAACTCCTCCCTCGAATAGAGTTGTTGGATCCCAAGTATCTTTTCGCCGTCCCAAGGTACCTGACGGGTAAACATTTCAAATAACAATATTCCGAAACTAAAAATGTCCGATTGCCTGGTCATCGCTTTCATTGCAAGCTGTTCGGGAGGCGCATAAGGTGGTGTTCCGCGTCCGGTATGCACAGCCTGGGTGGTGTCGGGGATGAAGCGTGCCAGCCCAAAGTCACTGATGTAGGCGGTGCCGCTGAAATCGAGCAGGATATTGGAGGGTTTCAAATCCCGGTGGAGGATGTTCTGGTCGTGCAGGTAGTCGAGTCCCGCAGCAATTTCAGCAGCGAAGCTCAGGGTGTCGTGAATGGTCAGCTCTCTTGCCGTTAAGAGGTCACGCAGTGACCCTCCCGGAAGGTAAGGGGACACCAAATAGTGGATGCTTTTCGTCAGGCCGTAATCATATATCGGAAGAATGTGCGGATGGCGCAGCGCCAACAGCTTGTCCACCTGCTTGTCGAACATCCGATCTCGCATATTCTGTTTGCCAAATTCAGTCAGTTCGTTCAACTTGATGGCGACAATGCGATTATGTTCCAGATCCACGCCCGACCAGACCACGCCTTCCCCGCCTGCGCCGATCTGCTCGAGCAACTCGTAGTTAAGGAATCGCGCCTTGGGGCTAAGATCCTTCAGGACAATGCGCTCTTCATGCATAGTTTGGGATTGATACTTTTGAGATCATTAATTGGAGGCAGGAACCTGCCAGGCAAGGCCAAAAGGGGAACCAAAAGGCGCTCCCTCTATTTGCCTTTGCCGGCGCAGTCAGGGTTGCCTTTACCGTTACATTTTTTAGTACCTGGCGGTTTAGGAGGACCTGGCGGTTTAGGAGGACCTGGCGGATTAGGGGGACTTGGCGGATTAGGGGGACCTGGCGGATTAGGGGGACCTGGCGGATTAGGGGGACCTGGCGGATTAGGGGGACCTGGCGGATTAGGGGGAACCGGCGTGTTAGGCGGAACCGGCGTGTTAGGCGGAACCGGCGTGTTAGGCGGAATCAGCGAGCTAGGAGGATCTGGCGTGTTAACGGAGGCCGTCGGGAGCGGTAGGCTTAAGACCGTTGTCGGCGCAGGTAATGATGGAGCAATGATGGATGGACTCAGCATGGGAGGTACGGGAGAGGCATCGGTGATTACACTCGGCGTCAGGCCGGATTGAACGATGGCTTGGGCTTGTGCGGTGTCGACCGTGGCGATGGCATTCGCACTGCAGTAATTTCCAGTCATCGTGCAGGCAACTTTCAATTCCACGGGTGAGAGCGATTGAGGTTTGGACGGTGGGCTGACCGCCTGATCTCCGTTGGCCCCTCCCAAACTAACCGAGACACTCTGCCCTGCCCCAAAGTCCTGCGTCTGTCCATCAGAGGTGATCTGCCCGGCCCCATTGTATAGGCCAACCACCATAGTGCCGTCCTTGTTCGCCTCAAGGCTGGCATTTCCCGTCAGGGCAAGTTCCGTCCCGTTCACATCGAAGATCCAACCCGCGCCATTCGGCATGTTGATCAAGATGCCATCCATCGGCACCTTTCCGCATACGATCTGCCCCAACTCACTCGAAAAATAGAACGAATCCAGCCCCGTCGATGTCTTGTCCAGCTTCGTGTTTCCGAAGACCATCAGCGTAACCATCTCACCTGGTACCGTTCCTGGCAGGTTGCCCAGCACTCGGAAAATGGCGATCCCCCAATCCTGCGTCATCAAATTTAGCGGATCAGCTGAAATGCTTTTGATCTGGCTTATATCCGCCACATCGCCGCGTTCCGAGAAGCGCTGGCTGGCATTGGTTATCATTTGCGCCTGAATGGTTGTATTTCCGTAGCAGCCCTTGTTAGCACCAATCTTGTTGCAGTATTTGCCAGTATACAATAGGGCCTGGTCTATCAAACTCTGGCAAGTGGGCTGGTCTTGGGCAGAGGCTGTGTAGCCGCTGCGATAAAGGCCGAATATCAACAATCCAATACTAAGGCCAAGAATCCCAATGGTAAAGAGAACTAATGGAATTTTGGATGATTTTGACTCAATCCGGCTGCTTGATTTTTGGCTGTTCATATTCGCTATCTATTTCTTGGAAATTTGCTGGCGAAAAGAAATAAAGATCGGCAAATTTCCCAGACGGATTTGCTGACCGCTGATCACAGCAAAAGGAAGTTGGGGCTCAAGACGTTGCCCATTGACCCAGGTGCCATTGGTGCTGTCAAGATCCATCACCTCATATCCGTCCCCAGTGCGTCGAACCATCAAATGCCGTCTGGAAACCCCAAGAATGAAGGCATTGTATCGTGTAAGGTCGACCACTTTTTCTTGTTTTGGGTCGACCAACCGCCCGATAATGAATATATTCTCCAAACGGATTTCAATAGGATGTAAAAGGCCGAGTAGATAAATGGCAATCCCCTCACTAGGCTCTTCCATGTTCGCCTTTTGTATTTGTTCTTCAAGATCTCTCGAGAGGGATCGTGTTTCCTGTTCTACATCCCTGGTAGTCGAATAATTATCAGATGCGAAGTTGAATGGTTTTCCGCAATGTTCGCAAACAACTGCATCCACCTGGTTTTCTCGTTGACAAGAAGGGCAAAATTTCGAACTAGTCTTTTTATCCATTCTACTCACAATTTCGACTCAAAAACAATTCAATCCGGCTTTCTGGGGTGGCAAAATCCAAAATAATTGGCATTGGGACGAGACGAGCAATTTTCCAACAAGCGCGAGATATTTACATTATACCCAGCAGGTGTAATATGATGAGGATGACTGCGATAACGATCAGAATGTGAATCCAGCCGCCTGTTTGCGGGAAGCCTGGATTTATGTTCCGACCGAAAAAGCCGAGCAGCCACAGGATTACTAGAATTACGATGATAGTCCACAACATGAGATTTCTCCTTTTGAGCGATTCGCTCAGTATGATGATGGATGGTGGCTTGAATAACGCCCACCAGTTGCATGATCTGTAACTGGCAGATCCTTAGGCCTACATTAGACCAGCTTAATATTACAACAAACACTCCCTGACCGCATCCATCGGTCGGGGAGTGTTGTTCTCCGCCACTTGGGGGAGGTGAACCGTAATCATCTGGTTGCGTCTGTCCATCGGAGGTGATCTGCCCGGCCCCATTGTATAGGCCGACCACCATAGTGCCGTTCTTGTTCGCCTCAAGGCTGGCATTTCCCATCAGGGTCAGTTCCGCCCCGTTCACATCGAAGATCCAACCCGCGCCATTCGGCATGTTGATCAAGATGCCATCCATCGGCACCTTTCCGCATACGATCTGCCCCAACTCACTCGAAAAATAGAACGAATCCAGCCCGGTCGATGTCTTGTCCAGCTTCGTGTTTCCGAAGACCATCAGCGTAACCATCTCACCTGGTACCGTTCCTGGCAGGTTGCCCAGCACTCGGAAAATGGCGATCCCCCAATCCTGCGTCATCAAATTTAGCGGATCGGCTGAAATGCTTTGGATCTGGCTTATATCAGCCACATCGCCGCGTTCCGAGAAGCGCTGGTTGGCGTTGGCTATCATTTGCCCTTGAAGGGTAGTATTCCCATAGCAGCCCTCGTTGGCACCAATCTTGTTGCAGTATTTGCCGGTATACGATATGGCCTGGTCTTTCAAACTCTGGCAATTGACCTGGCTTTGAGCAGAGAGTGCATAGCCGCTGCGATAAAGGCTGAATATCAACAATCCAATACTAAGTCCCAGAAACCCAAAGGCAAAGAGAAGTAAGGGTATTAAGGAAGTTCCACGTTTGCCTTGGCCAAAGGGTGCCATCTTGCATGGTTTTGA
This sequence comes from uncultured Chloroflexia bacterium, assembly GCA_963783295.1. Classification (GTDB taxonomy): domain Bacteria; phylum Chloroflexota; class Anaerolineae; order Anaerolineales; family Villigracilaceae; genus Fen-1038. The sequence continues at coordinate 94,807 of CAWAMX010000012.1, forward strand.
CTCAATCGGCCTACCTGATTCTGGGCTGATCATTTTTCCCGTCTATTTCCGGGAAATTTGCTGGTGAAAAGAAACAAAGATCCGCAAATTTCCCAGGCGGATTTGCGAACCGCTTATCACGCGAAAAGGAATTTGGGGCTCAAGGCGTTTCTCGTTAACCCAAGTGCCATTTGTGCTGTCAAGGTCCATCACCTCGTACCCATTCCCAGCGCGTCGAACCAACAAATGCCTTCTCGAAACCCCGAGGGCGAAGGCATTGTATGGTGCAAGGTCGACGACTTTTTCTTCTGTTGACTCGGTTAATCGGCCAATAAAGAATTCATTTTCCACGCGGATTTCAATGGGCTGTAATGGGCCGAATACAAAAATGGCAATCCCCTCACTCGGCGCTTCTACGTTTACGTTCTGTATCTTTTCTTCAATATCTTTCGAGAGGAATTGTGTTTTCTGATCTACATCCCTGGTAGTCGAATAATCTTCAGAGGCGGATTTGAATGGTTTTCCGCAAAGTTCGCAAACAACTGCATCCACCTGGTTTTCTCGTTGACAAGAAGGGCAAAATTTCGAACTAGTCTTCTTATCCATCTTTCACAGAATTTCAAATCGGAGCCAATTCAATCATAGCTTAGGGATGGCAAATTCTAGGGTAATTGTCATTGTGACGAGACGGGCAATTCCGGATTTCCTGGAAATAGCTCCGTTGACTTTCGTCATCATCGCAACTCACAAAATATGCGATTTTATTGAATTATAATATAAAGTTTGGTAGAGTGAATATGCAGCTTTGAAAGGTCTTTCAGTGTGACCCACCATTGACTCTGAACCCACTGATCCAGAGTTATTAAATTAAATAGAAAACTCTCGCTTTGAGCGGCGAGAGTTCTTTTATTGCGCTAATTACTTGTCCTGTATCTCTGCCGCGTGCAACGTATTCTTCATCAACATAGCAATGGTCATCGGGCCAACACCACCTGGAACCGGCGTAATGACTCCCGCGACTTCTTTGGCTTCCTCAAAATTAACATCGCCGACCAAACGCTGTCCGCTTTTCTTGGTCGCATCGGGAACGGCATTAATACCAACATCAATGATCGCAGCACCGGGCTTGATCCAATCGCCGCGCACCATTTCCGTTTTGCCAATGGCCGCAATCAAAATATCCGCCTGCCGGACAACTCCGGCAATATCTCTCGTGCGCGAGTGGCAGACTGTCACAGTCGCATTCTTTCCGATCAACAATAATGCGGCGGGCATGCCGACGATATTCGAACGTCCCAATACCACTGCGTTCGCGCCCTCAATCTTTACACCGGATTTTTCCAAGAGATAAATACAGCCATACGGCGTGCACGGCACGAACAAAGGCTCGCGTCCCTTTTGGGCAAGCCGCCCAATATTCAGCGGGGAAAATCCATCCACATCTTTTTCGATATTGATGAGAGAAAGAACGCGCTCTTCGTCAATATGAGACGGCATGGGCAACTGCACCAAAATTCCGCTTACGGTTGGATCAGCATTCAAACGCTTCACCAGCAATTCAACCTGCTCCTGAGTGGCATTACCAGGCAAATGTTCACTGATCGAGCCCATTCCCAATTCCTGGCAGGCCTTGCCCTTCGATGCAACATATGCCGCAGAGTCGGGCCGGTCCCCCACCAGCACCGTAGCCAAAGTTGGTTTCATTTTTCCAGCGGCGGTGCGTCTCCCTACTTCAGCCGCCACTTCCTCGCGCACTTGCTGCGCAATCAATTTTCCATTGATCAGTTGAGCTGTCATGTTTTCTCCTCGTCAAGTTTATGAAGAATTCAAAATCATTATATAGTCACTCCCCCGCCCGTAAAAGTGACACTCATCCCATTTTGCGAATTACGCCTTTCACCATGCCGGATAAATTTTCAATCAATTCAACATTGTCTATCTCGTTCCAACGAGGTGCGGACGCGATAGCGTTTACGCGCAGATAGTTTCCGGTATGTCCTTCCATTTGCCAGCCGTGTTCATCCAGTTGGGCCGTCAATTCCCACAAGACGGACAAAGTCTTTCCGATAAATTTTTGCCGATATGCGGTTGCCAATTCTTCGAACGCCACGCGATACATCGCATTGCGTTCCTTCGCAACCTCGGGACGGACTTGGCCCTTCATTCGAGCGGCCGCCGTCCCAGGCCGCGGTGAATAGGTGAAGGTGTGTCCACCAGCAAAGTTCATTTCTTTAACAAAAGTCAGGGACTCTTCAAACTCATCTTCAGTCTCACCAGGGAAACCTGCTATGATATCGGTGGTGATCGCCGCCTCCGGCATGATTTGGCGCGCGGACGTTACGAGGTCTCGGAAAGAAGCGGACATGGTCTTGCGCGCCATGCGCTTCAGAGTCGCATCGCATCCGCTTTGAAGCGGCAGGTGCAGATGCTGACACAAGCGCGCGTCTTTCCACAATGAAAAGAAGTCGGCATTCAAATCCCACGGTTCGAGCGATGAAAGCCGCAGACGAGGCAGATCGATCTCGCACAGAATTGATTTAACAAGATCACGTAAATGCATGTTAAAATCTTGTCCCCACGAACCGAGATGCACGCCGGTCAAAACAATTTCTTTTGTGCCGCCATCAAGTGCAAATTGAATATCGGAAATCACATCCGCGATTGGACGCGAGTGACCTTCACCGCGCGCAATGGTAGTGATGCAAAAGGTGCAGTGATTATCGCATCCGTCCTGCACTTTGATAAAGGCGCGCGTGCGGTGATGCAAACCCGGCAAAGGCTCGCGAATGATTGACTCAATATCAAATTCCTGTTCACGATCATTGAGAAGTTCAGCAACCAACCGATCTTTGCGATCATTGGGTACGATGCGAGATACATTTGGCAGCGCACTGGCTTGCTGCGGTTGAAGCGTAACCCAGCATCCGGTTGCGATGATTTCATTCACGCCGGCGCGTGCGATATGACGAAGCTTGCCGCGTAAATCCGAAGCGGCTTCAGCCGTCACCGCGCAGGTGTTGACCACTGCCATATCTGCATCCTGCGCCGATGCAACAACTTCATGCCCCGCGGCGCGGAATTGGTGTGCGATGCTTTCAATTTCGCTTTGGTTGAGTCTGCAACCGATGGTATCAAGATAAATCTTCATGATATCAAAGTATCAAATAATGAATTACGGTTTTATCACCAAAAAATTATCAAAAATGATATCCACACCGGGATGAGTGAATGTGCCTGCCAATAATCCCACGTCACCATGCTTCAAGTTCGGATCCTGAACTTGAGCCAACTGAAAGCCATTGACATATAAGGTCAACGTGTCGCCATTGCAATCGGCACGCAGATGATTGATTGCGATGCCGGTCTTGATCTTATCGCTGACTTGCATCTCGCTTTGCCCAAGCAGAGCGGCTTGGGCATTGGTAAAGATTCCGATTCCATAATAGCCATCACTGCTAATGACAAAGAAATAATATTGATTGCCCGTGTATCGGCAGATCAAGCCGATGCGGTTCTCGTCGGGACCGGCAATTTTACCGGCGTCCACTTCAACCCGGACATCGCTAAAATCCTTGTGCGGCGTGGACCAGAAATTAACCTGCAAGGCATTGACCAGCATCCTGTACGCCCCGCCGTCGTAATCCATTGTCCCTTCCGCCGACTTGTATCGATCCCAACCGCTTGTGGACGAAGAAAAATCATCTTTGAAAAGCACGGTTCCCGAAGGCGAGTTTGTCGGCGATGAACCGAAGGATGGAAGAGCGCAAGCAAAGATGCAGAGAGATAAAACAAAAAATGCAAAACATAATCGTTGGCTTGGTCGCATGACATGATTTTATCATGTCGCTTCCCTTCGTCCTATTCTAGTTTCGCTATTCCCCGCTTTCACGGAAAGTACTGTTTCAACATTTGCGCGGCACTTTGCCCGGATGGCCCATCTTGATCCAATTGGATTGTGAGATTTAATTCGTTGAACGCCGAAGTATTATCGCCTTGTCTTAAATAATTTTCCGCCAAATGCAAATGGGCAATTGCAAGATCAGGTGAAAGCGTAATTGCGTGCTGTAAATTTTGTTCGGCGTTATATAGCAGGCCTGCATTGGAATACGACCAACCCAATACATCCAAGGTCTGTGGATCATTCGGCGCCAGCTGCGCAGCTTGTTTTGCGGCTGGCAAGCCAATATCCAAGATATATAAATCATTATCCGAGCAAAACATTGCCAGCAACCGCCAATAGGTTGCATCGTTGGGAACAAGTTGAGTCGCCTTTTGGTACGCGGCAAGCGCAGAAACTAAATCCCCTGTCGTAGTATATGCATCGCCTACCGAAACCTGCCACGCGGGATTATCCGGTTCAATCTGCGCCGCTTGCAAATATTGGGTTAGGGCCTGAACATTATTGCCTTGACGTTTCCAATACAAGCCTCGCAACGCATGGACAATCGCGTCATTGGGATTAATGGCCAGCGCCTGATTCAAATCATCGGTTCCATCTTGGCCGTTATGCTGGTGTGCTTCACCCAGCCATGCCCACGCTTCGGCATTTTTCGCATCGGCACTGACAGCTTTTTCAAATGCAGTCTGCGCAAGGCCCCATTCATCGACCAGGCCCAGTCCGCGCCCAATGGCAATGAATCGATTTGTCGGATCAGACTCGGTATCGGAAACAGCAATCGCCGCTTGCAGTGTTTGAACCGCTGAATCAAATTGAGGGTCCATGGAAGAAGCGTCGGCAAGTTCTGTCAATGCACGATCTAAATCCGATAATGTCAATAACAAACCAAGTTCATAATGCGCACTTGCATTGGATGCCAGCGAAAGACGCTTGACCAAAACATTTTGTTCGGAAGCGTAATCCCTATTCTCATGGTAGACCAGCGCGAGACGATCATAAAGATCAACATCGGATGGATAAGATTGGGAACCCTCCCGCCAAATAGTAAGAGCCGTTTGGTGATCATTGCTGTTCCAATAAGTAATGCCAAGCGTTTCCCATCCTTGCGACGTAAGCGACTTTTTATCGCGCGCAATCTCCAGCAGACGAATGGCTTCGGCATTGTTTCCGTTGCGATACGCGGCAAGTCCCGCTTGCTCCCAAAGATCAGTGCGCCAAATGAGATGGGTCGCTGCCAATTCAAACAGACGCGCCGCGTCGTCATATTTTTTGTCGGCCAGCGCAGTTTGTGCAAAATGTAAATCAGCATAACCCAAATAAAGTATCGGACTGATAACTGCGGCGAGGATGAGTAACAGAATGCCGATAATGGAAAGTGTTTGTGTGCGAGCGCGCATAAAGATAATTATAGTTTACGACGCCGCAATAATAGCAGTATAATCGCGGTCGAATGGGCGCTTTATTCAGCCAAATATTTTCGCTGTTAACTGCTCCGCCAGGAAACTTGATCTATCACCTCGTGCTGGTATTTTCCATCGCCAGCGCGTTGCAGTCCGCCTTCAATCACTGGCGCTCGAGCGAATTTCCTCAAGCCCGCCGTACCATGGTGGGATTGGGACTTTTGCTCTGCGCACAATTCTTTATGTTTGCTTTCAGCGGATTAGGGTGGCAGGGCCTCATCAATCCGACTGCAAGTCTGCCTCCGCTGGACCGTGCGTTCACCCTTTTCAGCATTGTTTGGATCACCTGGCTGTGGTCTTTTCCCGAACCAAACCGTCCAGCCGACGCGGCCGCGATCCTATTAAGTCTATTGATTGCCGCCGCAATGGGACTCAGCCTATTGACCTGGCCGCCTCAATCTTCGCTTACAACCTATAACGTAACCATCGACGATCTGCTTTGGCAAATCGCGTCGCTTGGATTAATTTCCATCGGTGCATTGACCCTGCTGATCCGCCGCCCGAACGGTTATGGCAATGGTCTGGCATTTCTGGCGCTGATTTTCCTTGGTCATCTCGGTCATCTGGCGTTCCACGAAGACGGTAATTATTCCGGGATCATTCGCCTTGCATATATGGCGGCGTATCCAATTCTGTTAACATTGCCTCAGCGTTTTCCTGCACCATTTAACGTTGAGGAAGCGACCATTAAGGTCAGCGTGCCAGCGGAGAAGCGCACAAAAAAACAACAGGAAGCGCCGGTTCAGGAACGACGTCGTTACAGCACTGACCCGAAAACATTCCATGCACTGCTGGCATTGGCCGCTGAGTCGAGTGCGCCCAAAGTGAGTCAAGCCATCACGCGCGCCATCGCGCAAACCATGCTGTCAGACCTTTGTTTTTTGATGTATCTAACAGACAACAAGAACCAAATGATTGTCGCCAGCGGTTATGATTTGATTCGCGAAGAAAGCCTTGAGGGCGGCAGTCTTAATAAGAATTCCATCCCGATGCTGGCAAATGCGATGCAACGCGGGCGACCGTTGCGTATGCCCGCTTCCAGCACATCCGCTGACATTAAAGGTTTAAGTGATTTGCTCGGACTCCAAAATCCCGGCAATTTATTGGCAGTACCGATGATCACATCCGAAAAAGATTCGATCGGCGGCGTTTTTGTGTTATCACCGTATTCCAATCGCCTATGGAGCGCGGAAGATCAGGCATTCCTTGCCAACATCGCTATCTCACTTGTGCCAATCATCCAGCGCAGTCAGAAGATGAGCAAGTTGGAACAAGTTAGCGAGCAAGCCAAGCAGACAGTCACTGCGTCGCAGAATCGCATCACGGAACTCGAAAAGCAAAGCAATGAACTGAAGCAAGAAATTGAAACGATCAAAACGCAAGCCGAAAAGGAAGCCGCCCAAAGCGAAGACGTCGCGGCCCTGCTTGCCGTGCAGGAAGAGTCGCAACGAACCATCGAGCAATTGAAACAAGAGCTGGAGTCGTTACGCGGCAAAGCTGGGCGTACCGACACACAATCAGATAAAGAATTGAAGGCCACACTGCAGGATGTGGCGCGCCTGCAAAATCAGCTAGCAGAAGCCAACACCAAAATCCTTGAACTACAAAAAAGCAACAAAGCCGCACATAACAGACCGAGCGAGCAGGCAGAAGTGATCGCCTCCATCTCGCAGGAACTACGACAACCCATGTCTTCCATCGTTGGGTATACGGATTTACTGCTGGGCGAGTCAATCGGAATTCTTGGGGCGTTGCAACGCAAATTCGTCGAACGGATTAAAGCCTCCAATGAGCGACTTGGCAGTTTGATTGACGATATGATTCAAGTCACCACGCTCGAAAGCGGCCTCGCTGAACTGAAGCCGGAACCGGTTGACTTAAATATAATCATAGACAATGCCATCGCGTACACCAGTAGTCAGGTGCGCGAGAAAAATATTTCCCTGCATCTTGACCTGCCGAAAAAACTTGCACCACTGAATGCGGATCGGGAATCACTGCAACAAATCATGATCCATCTGCTGCAAAACGCGGGTGCGGCAACACCCATCGAAGGCACGATCCATCTCAAGGTCCAGACCAAGAGCGAGAAGGATCAGGATTACATTATGATCCAGGTCACAGATAGCGGCGGCGGAATCCCTCCTGAGGATTTGCCTCGCGTTTTCACACGTTTATATCGCGCCGATAATGTACTCATTCAAGGCATCGGCGATACAGGTGTTGGCCTTTCCATCGCCAAGAGTTTGACCGAAGCACATCATGGGCGCATCTGGGTTGAAAGCGAAGCGGGCAAAGGTGCGACATTCAGTGTGCTTCTGCCTATGGCGAACGAAGTATCGAATGTTTCTCCTGCTAAGAAGGAAAAGAATTAATGCAGGTCGTACGCCAAATAGGGAGTGGAATATTTTATGGATTGGTCTCCGTCATACTCGTGGTCGGAGGCCTTTCATTAGCGCTGGCTGAGAGTTATACCAGCCCATCTCCCACCTCGACCGCAAGCCCGCCCATCGTCCCGCAAACATCGACCTCCACTCAAGCAGGTCCCACTGCGTTACCCTCCTCAACGCCGTCACCTACGACAACCCCCTTGCCACCCACCAATTGTCCGCCGCCCACCGGATGGATTCTTATTTCTGTGCAGCCATACGATACTCTTGAGTCTCTCGCGGCGCGCTTTAAAGTCACTCCTTATCAACTGGCGCAAGCCAATTGTTTACCGACAAACAATCTCGAACCCGGCTATAACATTTATGTTCCTCTGCCATCAACCGCTCTCCCCGTTTCATACGGTGCACCGTTCGGGTGGTCGCGCGCCGACCTTGTCCAGCCGGGAGCTACGCCCTATCACATCGCCGCTTTGTACGGCACAACTTTTTCCGAACTTCAAAGCGCCAACTGTCTCTTCACCACGGTCATTACGCCGGGCAATCTATTGTGGGTGCCGAGTGTTTCCATTGTCACGCCCATGGCAACCATCCCCAATTTCGGCATGCTCCCTCCAGTAGCCGGGGCCGAATCGCCCACTGAGATGTCGAATTCCAATTTATGGTTATTCCTGCAAGGAATATTTCGAGGGCAACATTCACATTGACCTGCCGCCATTGCCAACCTTTAAGGCATTTCTAATAGCTACCTTGTGAACGGCGCAAAGGCGCTAAAATCAATTCATGTTGAAATCATCATTGCCGCGCCTTGCGCTAATCATCACCTTATTATTAACATCCTGCATCGTTGCTCCAGCGAATGTACCCGCCTCCCTTCCTTTCGTTTTGATTACGGTTGCGCCGAACGCTTCTCCCACGCCGACGCCATTTCAACCTCCAAACGTATCACAAGCCACGCCGAAATCGTTTTATTCTATTCAAGTTCCTACACTTGAACCGTTCTTTCCCACAGCGACATCGTCGCCAAGCCCCCTTTCACCATTACAGCCTGCTGCGACCATTGATCTGAGTTCTTTATTTCCAACGGTAGCTGCACCGCCTCCCAGCGCGCCAAGTGTTGGCCCCACACCAATTCCAGCTTTGACCGATAACAACACGATCAACTTTCTATTGATTGGCCATGATCAAGGATCACCCAATTCCTTCCGAACCGATACACTGGTGACTGTTATCTTGTGGCCCAAGGATGGACAGGTTTCGATGATCTCCATTCCACGCGATCTGTGGGTTTATATTCCAACGGTCGGGATGGATCGCATCAACACAGCTTATGAATACGGCATTGGAAATTATCCGGGTGGTGGAGCCACCTTACTCCGAGACACGATCGCTTACAATCTCGGCATCCGCATCGATCATATGGCGATGGTTGACTTTAGCGGCTTCAGTCGAATCGTGGATACACTCGGCGGCATTGATGTGCCTGTCGCCTGCCCTTACACTGATTGGCGGCTCATCGATCCGAGTTACGATCCGAACGATCCCAACAATTGGGCAGAATATACCGTTCAATCCGGGATGATACACATGAATGGTGACCTCGCTTTATGGTACGCGCGCTCACGTGAAGCCTCCAGCGACTTTGATCGCGGCCGCCGTCAACAGGAAGTCTTACGCGCCATCTTCACGCAGGCGCTCAAGACCAATACGCTGAACCGCATTCCGCAACTTTATAGCGATTTCTCCTCCACGATCACCACCGACCTTGGGTTGGCTGACATTGTGAAATTAGCTCTCTACGCTCCCAAGCTGACCAATGCGAACATTCGCGGTTTTTATATTCGACCGCCGTACGTTAGCGCATGGGTGACACCCGGCGGCGCGGATGTTCTTCTGCCGAATCAACCCTCGCTTCAACAATTCCTCGTCGAAGCGACCACGCTCTCGACCACCTCCACCCAACGCGACGCGATCAGCATCCAAGTAGAAAACGGCACATCATTCAATGGCTGGGACTCGCTCGCCGCGAGCCGACTCAATTACGCGGGCTATCAAGCCTCCATTGCCAATGCCGACCGGCAAAATTACTCCAATTCCGTTTTGATTGACATGTCTAAATCGCAGGACCCGAACGCACGTAAAATAATCCTGGCCAACCTTGGACTGGTGTCGGCCAGCATTTTATCCATACCCAATTCCAACAGTTCGATTCAATACCGTCTCATCCTCGGCTATGATTACCAGCCCTGCTTTCAGCCGCAGGATTTATCGCATTGACATCCTCTCCTCTTTTCGCTAAACTATCTATAGGAATAATATGACTGCAAAAGATTCCGCTCACATCACGTCAAGCACGCTTCTGCATCCAGCCCTTAAGGCTTGGGAATCGTATCTTTACGATAAAGGAAGCTCGCCTTATACGGTCAAAGCCTTCACATCTGACGTGCGTTTGCTGACCAAGTTCTTTCCACCCGATAAATCCATCGGCGCGGTCACGACCAATGATTTGAATCGATTCTTTGAATGGCTGGAAAATGAACGCGATGTTCCATGCAGTCCAAAAACGTTGGCGCGCCGCATCACCTCAGTCAAATCTTTTTATCGCTGGTTGACCCAATACGGCGTTTTAGTGGTTGATCCGGCTGAAAAGGTTGTGCAACATTCCGTCATCAGCCCGCTTCCGCAGGTGTTGACCGAGGAGGAAGTGGATGAAGTTCTCACCGCCGCCGATCGTCATCGCCGTGCGGAAGAACCGGATGCACGTCCCTTCACATTGATTCATCTTTTGCTCATCACTGGAATCAAAAAGAGCGAATGTCTTAGCATTCGCCTCAATCATGTCGATCTCGATACGCCGAACGGTCCTCAAGTTTTTATCCGTTATCCCAGCCCTGCCAACCGATATAAAGAACGCAAACTCCTGCTGACCGAAGATTGGTTGCCGCCGTATCAGGAATACATTGCGCAATATCAGCCTACTGATCAACTCTTCCCGTGGTCACCGCGCAATCTTGAATATGTGTTGGAAGATGTTGGCAATGAAGCGGGACTTAGCAAGCATTTATCATTCGACATGTGCCGCTGGACATGTGCATTACGCGATTTTCGTTCCGGCCTCGAAGCGGAAAAAATTCGCATCAAATTGGGGATTTCAAAAATTCAATGGCGAGAAATCGGGATGAAGCTAAAGCAATTAAGCGAACCAGCTAAGTGACTTCTCGCGGGCGAATAATTGAAAAGTAAATTACCTTTCGGGACGATTGTTTCAATTTAAATGATTCTGCAGGCCGAAATCCTGGCACCCAAATGATTCTCTCCGCCGCGCATAACAAGGGCCAGCGGGCTCGAGCGCGGGTTGCCAATTTTTCATTTATAAAAAAATCGGATAGTTTTTGCGAATGACCTTTCATGCCAAGCGGTTCGAAGATGTCGCCCTCGCGTCGGACGCGCAATTCCAATGGATCGGGTAAACCTTCCGCATCCAACCAGACCTGAAATGGATCGTTGTTCCGAGATGATTGTTCCCACGCCAGTCCAGGAAGCCGCCACTTCTCTACTGAAAATTTCCAGCCGCCGGAAAGATTCACTTGTCCTGGCACAGAAACGCCGATGAAATCTTTTTGAGTGGGCATTTGCGGCCAGCGATCAAACGGCAATTCAGCATTCGGCTTGGCAATATACAATACATCACCTTCGCGGAGTAGAGTCAAACCGCCCGTTAAGTTAATGCGAACGCGCGCTGGGTCCGCGATAAAGTTGGAGGCACGTTCCAAAACAGAGTAAACCGTTTCCTGTCCGGGCATGAGGTTTTCGACTGCACGGCGGATTATATGACGCTGCAATCCCACCGAACACATGGAGAGAAACGACAAGTCGAGCATCACGTATTCATCATCCTGCAGAATCAGGATCTTATTCCAATCTAAGTCAAGAGTTTCTTTGAGTATTGCATAATCGGCATGAAGCGATTGGACGGTGCGCCAAACGGCCTCACGGAATTTTGGATTATATGTTTCGAACGTGGGAATGAGAACGTTACGCAAACGGTTACGCAGAAAGTTGAGCGAATCGTTGCTTGGATCATAATTGGGCCGGAGACCATTCGCAGCACAGTAAGCAACAGTCGCTTCGCGCCAGGTATCCAATAGAGGTCGAACGATGGGAATATCCGCATCGAATGTCGGAAGGATTGTGCGATATGTCATGCCTTTAAGTCCCGTCAGGCCCGTCCCACGAATCAGATGCATCAATACTGTTTCCACCTGATCGTCAGCGGTATGCCCCACCGCAACCGCCTGCGCATTAAGCCGGTGTGCTTGCGTAAATAGAAAACGATACCGAAGATTTCGCGCAGCCTCCTCCAGTGAAAGGCTATGGGCCTGCGCATATGAACTCACGTCTGCGCTTTCCACTACCGAGGAGATCATCAATCGAGCCGAGGTTTGCTCAACCGCATTCGCTTCGACATCCGCCGTCTCACGCAGTTTGTGATTGAAATGCGCGACGAGGATATGATAGCCTGCCTGTCGAAGGGTTTCCATGAGGCATAAACTGTCAGGCCCTCCGGATACGCCAACAATGATCGGCCTGGATTTGTCCAGCTTGCATTGATCACGCAGGATCGACTCAATATTTTCCAACATAGTTCTATTATAATAAACGGTATTGCTTCGGTGTGAGAATCCGGTCCTGTAATGACAATTCAGATTTGATATAGCTCCACCAGCACACCGCTGGTGGACTCTGGATGAACAAAGGCATACTTCTTTCCATCGGCGGCTACGCGCGGCTCCTCGTTAATCAGTCGAATCCCTTTGGATTTTAATTGCGCCAACATCCCTTCAATATCATCCACTTCAACACAGAGATGATGCATCCCTGGGCCGCGTTTGGCAAGATATTTAGCAATGCCCGAGTCGTCCGAAGTGGGTTTGACCAGCTCTATCTCAGAACCAGCCAATGGCAAAAACGCAACCTGCGACTTTTCAGCGGGTACATCACGCAACTCATGCACATCCACTCCGAGGGCGTCACGCCAGAATGAAAGTGACTTCTCCATATCGTCCACTACGACCGCGATATGATTAATGGCTTTAACTTTAGACATGATGTTCTCCTTGCATGGTTATTTTTCCAACAAATCCATGTAAGCGCCCTCGATTAGATCCGTTGGCTCAATGCCAAGTTTTTTCATCAGATTATTGGCAATCACTTGGCCTGCCGCATCCGATTGGTCGTCGCGCAAAACAACTTCCAATTCCATGAATTGGCCTAATCCTTCCACATCATCGAGATGCACACGTGTTTGTCCGACCATATAAAGATAACGCATCTTTTTGACCACACCGCGAATGCCCAATGCAAGGCTGAGCGCGGTCTTTAGATTTTCAGGATCATTGGTATTGAAAATAAAATAGTCCGAACGCTTCGGGCCGTCCTGGTCAGGACGTTCGTAATAAACCAATTGGGCACGATCAGGTGCAAGGATGCGCAACTTGAGCCGACCTTTTGGTGTGACAAAAAAAGTGTCTTCCTGTGGAATCAGTTCAAGGGGCGAATCGCTTAGGGCTTCAGCGCGCCGCTTTAACTCAGGAAAGTTGCGGACGCGGGCTTTGATTTCAATATTGGTCGGCATAATTATCTCATTGTATCAGCATCGCCGAATTTGAAAACTGTTTGCAATTTGAGCTGATGCAAACTGCCTGTATAATCCATCTTAATGTTGAGCTACGCATCCAACTTGATCAAACTGGCACGCGGCCACCGTCATCTAAATCCCAGCGTGGCAATCTATTATGTCACCACGCATTGCAATTTGAATTGTGCCTATTGCGAAGACTTCGGCGCGCGCCGTAATGATCAAGTCGAGCCGCCGCTTCCACTTCATCAAGCCCTGCAAGTTTTGCGCGTTATTCGTTCCGGCGTGGACGCGCTCTTTATCACCGGTGGCGAACCGTTTCTGCATCCTGATCTTGATGAATTGCTGTTGCATGCTAAACGCGAATTAAATTTCCGCGAGATAACTCTAATCACGAACGGATTCTTACTTCCCAAGCACGAGATTGCCCTCTCAGCCGTTGACCGCTTAATCGTCAGTCTCGATTCATTAAACGCTGAAAGTTGGTCGCAAACCATCGGCATTCCGCTCGCCTCGACCGAATCCATTCATGCCAATATTCGCAATTACGCCGGGCGTCAAAAAGAATTTGGCTATCAGATGATGGTCAATGCGGTGCTTTCGCCCGAAACCCTTTCCGGTGCAGAAGCCCTGCTTGAATTTTGCGTTGAACATCATTTGCTGATTTCGTTCTCCCCGCAGGCGGTCAATAATTGGGTTCGATATGAATTAATGGTCTCATCAGAATATAAAGCCTTCATTGAAAAGTTGATTGAGTATAAAAAACGCGGCGCACCCATCGCGGGAAGCATCGCTTATCTTCAAACCCTGATTGCCTTTCAACCCTACGATTGTTATCCGACGCTCGCGCCCCGTATCCTGCCCAATGGTGACTTGACCTATCCATGCCGCCCGTTTGAAAAAGCGAATAATGGTCAGGGCGGACGACCGGTAAATTTACTCCATGTTAAAAATTGGGATGAAGCGTGGAGGAAAGCCTATGCCATTTACGGACAACCGCCGCGTACGTGCCATAGTTGTTTTCAACAATGTTATATTGAGCCGTCCTTGATGCAATCGAAACCTTTAACATTTTTAATGAATACCTGCGTTACCCATTCAGCCGCAAAGGAAATCTAAAAACGTATGCCGCTGGATGATGCGTCTACACAAACAACAAATGAACGGCAGAGCGATGTAATCATCATCGGCGGTGGAATGGCGGGATTAAGCGCGGCTCTGCATTTGGCAGAGCGCGGATTAAAGCCTTTAGTTTTGGAAGCAGATCCGCGATTTATCGGCGGAAGATTAGCAGGCGGAGAAGAGATCGAAGTTCGAGGCTGGCGTTTTCGTTTGGAACACGGCGTCCATGGAATTTGGTCGCAGTATCGCAATTTGCAATCAATGCTGGCGCGCCATCATCTGCGACCGGTCTTCACACCGTCACAGGAAGAGTTATGGATTTATCGCGACCGCCATAGCACACGCACTGTATCCGTCGGCAGTGCCATACGGTACAGCATTTTCCCTGCACCGTTACATTACATTCAACTTTTTCTTCGCCCTCGGTTCTGGTGGATGATTGACCTACGAGACATATCCAGGATGTTTCACGTTTGGTCGTTGCTGATTATGTCCGTTGGCATTGATCCATTTCGAGAAGATCAACCTATGGAAGGTTTAACACTTGGTGATGCAGTAAGAAACTGGACGCCTGCCATACGCGCATTTTTCATCGGCTTGGCGCGCAGTGGTTTTTCGACTCAAGCCGAGGAGATTCCGCTCTCAGGCTTTCTCGCCTTTTTACGTTTCTACACCATCCTACGACGCGATGCCTGGGCATTTTCGTATCTGCCGGAGGATGGAGGTACATCGGTCATCGAACCGCTTGCGGACAGAGTGTGCGAACTCGGAGGCGAGATTCTGCTTGGAAAAAAAGTCAGCCGCATCGAGAGCGGGCCGAACTGGAAGGCTTATTGTGGCGAAGAAACTTTCAGCGCAAAACAAATCATCTTGGCTGTGGATGCATCCGCAGCGTCATCCATTATAAAAAATAGTTTCGGTGAAAATGATTTGTATTTTCCGCGCAGTTTGGCGAATGTCATCATGCGGTTGTGGTTCGACCAGACGCCCAAACTCGGACCCGAAAGTGGAATGTTCACAGGCAATTTTATGATGCACAATTTTTTCTGGCTCGATAGAATTTATGCATCATATCGCAAATGGAACAAGGCGACGGGCGGCTCTGCCATAGAAGTGCATGTGTACGGCCCGCAGGAAATTTTGCAGAAGGTGGATGTGGCTTTGTTGGCACAAGTGATCACTGAGTTTTATCAAGTCTATCCTGAGTTACGCGGGCACTTGATTTTTCAGCATATTCAACGCAACGCGGCGACACATACCTTGCCAAGCCTTGGATCGAGAGAACATCATCTCGGAATCGAAACGCGCTGGACGAATCTCTTCTGCGCCGGAGATTGGGTGCGCGACCCAATACCCTCGTTCTTCCTCGAACGCGCCTGCGCGACGGGAATCAAAGCCGCCAATGCGGTGCTGAAAACACGCGGACTCGCTGAGTGGCTTCTGGTAGATTATTTACCGCCCGAACCATTCGTGGGGTGGATCGAGAAATTGATGGTCACCGGAAGAAAACGAAGAATCGCAAGACGCAATGCGCGAAAACAACCGTCAGATGATTTGCAGCATAAATAATGGATGTAGAGTCCCTAATACAAGAACGGGATGAAGCGTTTAGTGCGTTCCATATATTGACGATACGGCTCTCCCAAAGCATTGACCAAAGTCTTTTCTTCCACCGAAACGCGATAACTATATCCAATAAAGGTAATTACCATAACGACAATCAGGCTCAACCAATTGGTAAAAGCCAATCCCAATCCAAATACCGTAATGAGCGCGCCGCTATAGGACGGATGGCGGATCAAACGATATGGTCCATTTTCGACAACCGTTTGTCCTGGCTGAATAGCGACCTGACGTGTAAAATATTTTCCCAATATCCTGATAGAGTACCAGCGAAAAGCTACGCCCGCCAGCATCAGAAGGATGCCGATGGCAAATAGTAACGTCCGATGCCAGGGAATTGAAAAGGATCGAGCGACAAAAGTAATGTTTATAGATAAATAAATCCCAAGCCAAATACAAACGAGTAAAACCACGCCCGAAGAGCGGTCATGTACCTTGATATCTTTGCCCTTAGTATCTGTAAAAGACGAGATGACCTCTGGCAATAACCAAATGAAAAAAGCCGCGTAAAGAATTAAAGCATCAAGGCGATTGGTCGCAAATACGGGAAGCATATATTCATCAACTCATGATCGGAAATTAAACTGTCTCACGGGCAACTCGAAGATAATCTGTCTTCTTCTCTCCTAGGATTCCAACAACTAAGTGATAGATTGCATATAACTCAAGCGCAAACGGCAGATAGCCCCCATAACCGAGCAATGGCATCTCGAAGATGTGGAGCCATCCACCCCATGCAACGTGATAAACCCATTTTGGATATGATAAGTAATTCCACATTTCCCAGAAGAAGGCCGTCATCAACACTCCCAACCAAAGTGAAATGACCGGGCGCCAATCTCCCGCTTTCGTCCAATCTGCAAGCGAACGATACCCAAGCCAGATGTTTAGCGGTTCAATAATGAAATATGGAGACAGCCAAATAAAGGGAAAGAAAATATTCGGCCAGATCATCACCAGGGCAAGCATAATCCAGCCTGCGATGAAGAAGCTAATGGTCGTTGCTTTACTTGTACCAATCACAGGTCCGCGTTTGAGGCGCTTAATAAAATCAAAACTCGCAATGAACTCCGCACTTCCAAACACAGCGGGAATGACTGTTGTGAAACTGATCGTTGTCCAAATCGCATATTGCAAGGGCGTAAATATCCCTATACCGAGATAAACCCAATTTTGAGTACGGAGGTTGAGCGCTTCAAAGAGCCACCAGACCGGAGCAGAAATCACAAACAACCCCGTGTATTTCTGCCAACTGCGCGTGAGCAAGGAGGTGCGCGTCCGCCAGAAGACCAGCCCATCAACAGTCAGGCAATAGCCCAGCCACATCGGGAAGAATCCCCAGTTTGTACGTGGCCCGCTGAGAGTCCAATTGAGGAACCAAAAGAGGCCGACCAGAATCAATCCCAGCCAGCCATGAAGAGGGAATTTTATTTTCTCGCTCTCGAGATTTTCAGCAGTATTTGTTGTCATTCCCCTAGTTTACACTAAGGAAGCCAAACGTGCGCCACATCATTCGCATCATACCGTGAAATGGATCGGCCTGCAAAAATTGATTCGGACACGTTCCCGGAATGACCGCGATCCCATTCGCATCACACATCTCCACCGCTTCGCGCGAGACGCTGGTCATGCCTGCCGCCAACCCGGGCTTGGTGCCCATCATGCAGTGCATCCAAACATGCTTAATGCCTAATTCCACGCATTGACGCACAATCATCTCCGTCACTTTTGGGTTTGCAAGAATGAACACAGCATCAGGCTTCTCCGGAATGGATTTCATATCAGGATAGCATGGCGCGCCATCATACACGGATATATGCGGATTGACCGCAAAGACTTGATAGCCAGCATTCTTGAATTTGAGATAGTTCGAGTTACAGCCCGTCTCGCGCTTATCTGAAACGCCGACAACGGCAATTTTCTTTTGAGCAAGAAAATCTTTTACAAGGAAATCAACTTTGGACATATAGCCTCCTTTTGAATTTATCAATTTACAAATCGATGACTGCCCACCGATCGCGACCTTTCAGCTTGGCTTGATAGAGCGCCTGATCGGCACGTTCGAGAAGCTGTTCCCAATTTTCCTGATGAATTCGATATTGTGCAAGGCCAATGCTGATGGTCATGTGAATAACGAGTTTACCGGAAATGATCGGCGTGGATCGTACCTGGCTGCATATACGTTCTGCCTGTTCGCTCGCGGCTTTGAGGGTGCTGTTCGGCAACACTACCAGAAATTCCTCGCCGCCATAACGACCAACGAGATCTGGTAAGCGGACGTGATCGCGCAGTTGCAGGGCCACAAATCTTAGCACATCATCACCGACTGCATGACCATAAGTATCATTGATCTCTTTAAAATGATCGAAATCGAGCATGGATATGGAAAACGGTTCTTGATAACGTTCAGAGGACATAACCTGACGCTGTAGGTCGGCAATGATTTGTTTGCGATTAGCGAGCAAGGTCAGGGAATCGGTATGTGACACCTCGTTCGCTTGGGCAATCACTGCCTCCAATTCCGTTTGCTTTCTTTCCAAAGCCTGCTGAGTTTCCTTCAATTCTGCATTGACGCGCTGAAGGGTTTGCATCAAGCGCTGATAATTTTCGGGCGGATCAAATGAAGTTAATGCAGGTTCGCCAAAGAACAAAGCGCGTCCATCCTCCAATGGAATGAAGAGGCACGAATAGCGGCGCGGTTGATTCTCCAAATCAAAGTCCAAATCACTTTGGATCAGCTTGTGATCATGCATCACAACACGGAGCAATCGGTCAAATTCGGTGCGCGCAACAGAGGCGACGATTTCGCGAAACGTATTCGCGTTCGGCGAAATTTGTTTCAGATCTTCAAATGCTAGGTTGGATGAAATCAAATCTCCATCAGAACTCAACAAAGCAACGGCCACACGCGTTGCTTCAAGGAATGGCTCGAGACCTTGTTGAGCAATCAGTTGCTTCAATTCATTGGCAAGAGTGGGTTTAGAGGGCAATGTATCCTTAGGTCATGAGGTAGCTTCACGAAACGGCAAGATACCCATCACAGGGCAGAAATTCATGCAATTCTTATTCCTTATTATACGATACGGGAAGTCCAGCGTTTCATCTTCGGGTCTTTTGGTCCATATCAGACTTACCGAAAATCGCCGTAAAGCCCCCGCCTTTAGGCGTGGGGAGTAGTCAGGACAATTCTCTTTGCAGAAATCCTTTGAATGGTTTTTCATCTCCAAAATTGCGGCAAATATTCTTTATAGGTTGTTAAAATAATCGTTAAGGATGGATTTGGCTCGATCCATATCTGTGATCATCGGGTCAAACAAAAGACATTGCAGGGCTTTTTCATGCGAGCCTTCAACGGCTGAGTCGACACACAATTGAGCGACGGTCAATTCACGGCGACAAAGTTCCGCGATGCCTTGCGGCAATTCGCCGACATGCACCGGATGAATTCCCGCGCCATCTACAAAGACCGGCGTCTCAACCGTCGAACCGATTGGCAGATTCGAAATTTGTCCGATATTGGGCAGGTTAGCAGCAATATGATAATGATTTCCGTTGCCCGCAATGTTCTCGATCATTTCTAATGCACCCTCTGAATCTTTATCGAGCAAACCTTGAATCGTCATTTCATGTTTTGCCATTTTATCTAAGCGAGCTAAATCACGATCGCGCAGTTCTGCCCGCTTATCCCATTCATAAAGGCGGATGTTGTATTTGTCCCACGGCTTCGTAATCGGATCAGCAACCCACGGTAGATACTCACACAAATGTGTGTCACCTGGAACCGGGAACCAGCCAAAAGCGTTGAACATATCTCTTGTCAGTGGCTCAAATTTGGGGTCGAAAGATGCGAAGCGTTCGCGGAAGAGCGGATACAAATCATCGCCAGTGCGCTTATCACGAATGGAAAGAATCCATGTAAAGTGATTCGTGCCCGCGGCTCGGATGTCGACTAGTGGCATCGTTTGATGCACTACTTCTCCGCGCAAATCACGCTCGACCACATCCGCCTGCATGCCGGTGATGCCATCTGGAATTTCTATTCCAAGTTCTTTGCTCAACATCATGCCGACAAAACAATAGCCAATCAAAATTTGATGACACAAGCCGACGGCTTTTATTTTCGAATGGCGATTGACCAGATCGCAAATGCGAACCATTGGATTTGTGAAATTGATGAACCATGCATCGGGGCAAGCCTGTTCCATGGCACGCGCAATTTCAAGCACTGGCATCACATTGCGCGCCGCGTGTGCGAATCCGCCGGGGCCGCCGTTCTCACCGTATGGCTGACGAAGTCCATGCTTCTGAGTCAATTCAAAATCCTTGCGCCATAATTCTTCGCGTGGACCCACCTCAATGGCGGACACAACAAATTGCGCGCCTTCAAGCGCCTCTTGATGATGAGCGTGCGCACTGATATTCATCTGCGCGTCCCACTCAACATTGAGACGGTGCGCGAGGCGATAAACAATGTCCAGGCTGGATGCGTTTCGATCCACGAGGCGCAACGTAGAGCCGTGCAGTTTTTGCGAATGCATCAAAGCGGCAAGCGTGTTTTCACCAAACGAAGCACTGCCTGCACCGATCACGGTAATGGTGGTTGGAAGAGTCATGATGTTAATATACAAAATATTTGCACAAGAGTCAACACAAAAAGTCGCTAAAATCAAACAATGATTTATAATCCCCTTATATGAAGAGCTCGGAAGTAATCGAACGAATTCATAAATTGATCATGCCGCCCCACTTTGACGATCTAGAAAAAATCGCCAGGTTCAACTGCTGAACTTTCTTGCCTGGAGCGGCATCCTTATTATTATTTTTTTAATCATCACGCACGTTGTTCAATCGATTAGTCTATTAAGCAGTACTAACCTTATCCTTGAAGTGCTCCTGCTCGTCATTTTGATCGTGAGCCGGTTCATCCAGCGGGGGTATATACGATGGACCGGTATTTTTTTGGTATTCAGCAGCTGGCTCGTCCTGGCTTATGAGGCTTGGACCGGTTCAGGCGTAAGCGACCCGGCAGTGACAGGTGAATTGGTCATTGTGTTGATGTGCGGCCTGTTGTTAGGGTGGCAGGCAACCGCTGGATTAAGTTTTCTGAGCATATTGTGTTTGTGGGTCATGGCGGTTCTCACAAGCCGTGACGTTTTGCATGTCAGGACAGATAGCATCTTCAGCACTACAGGTGACTTGACCGCCGCCTTTTTACTGGCAGGCATTCTGATGTATCTCTTAATGAACAGCCTGCAAAACTATATGAGAGCTCTCCACGTCAGCGAGGAGCGTTTTCGAAAGTTCTTCCATGCCAGCCCATTGCCTACCGCAATCTCTACACTGGAGGATGGTCGTTTTGTAGAGGCCAATGATGCCTTTTGGAACTTAAGTGGATTGGATCCCAAACAAGCAATTGACCATACGCCGCTCGAATTTGGTTTATGGCATAGTGTGGAAGAGCGAAGTCAATTTGTGAATGAGTTAAAGAAAAAGCGTTCCATTCAAAACAAGGAATATCGCTTCGTGACCCAGACCGGCCAGGTCTATGATTCTTTGGCTTTTTACGAACTCATTCACGTCGAAAATCAGGCGTGTATTCTTGCAACTTTTTACGATATCACAGGCCAGAAAAAAATACAGGAGGAGCTTCATCAAACTGAGGCTCGTAATCGCGCGCTTCTGAACGCCATTCCCGATATGATCTTCGAGTTGGATAGGAACGGTGTTTTCATCAATTTCTTCAAATCCGAAGAAATAAATCCGTGGCTTCCTCCCGAGCAATTCGTTGGCAAAAATATACGAGATGTAATGCCCGACTTCATCTCCTCACCAACGTTATTCGGGATCGAAAGAACACTGCTGACAAATCAAACTTATGCGTTTGAATATCAGCTACCCGGTAAGGATGGCATTCACCATTACGAATCGCGCCTGATCGCAAGTGGTGAGGACCGTGTGCTCGGAATGGTGCGGGATATTACGGCGCGCAAATGGGGCGAGACAGAACGCGAAGCGTTGATTAATGAACTTGAATCCAAAAACGCAGAGCTGGAGCGCTTCACATATACCGTTTCACACGATCTAAAATCGCCGCTCATCACCATCAAAGGATTTCTGGGCTTCCTGCGCGGAGATGCGGAAAAAGGTGATGTCCAACATCTGGAGAAAGATATTAAACGTATCTCAGATGCCAGCGATAAAATGCAAATCTTGCTCAACGAACTACTGGAACTTTCGCGCATTGGTCGGCTAGTGAATCCATCCGAGGATATCCCGTTCGAGGCGCTTGCAAACGACGCGATAGAACTGGTGCAGGGACGCATACAGGTGCGTGGCATTCAAGTTGAAATCCAGCCTAATTTGCCGAAGGTCCATGGGGATCGCCCAAGACTGGTAGAGGTCCTTCAAAACCTGATTGATAATGCTTCCAAGTTCATGGGCAACCAGCCAAACCCACGTATTGAAATCGGTCTGCACGAATATGCCGAGGATGGCAAACCGATCTACTTCGTTCGAGACAATGGCATTGGCATCGCGCCAGAATTTCATGATCGGATATTCGGCTTGTTCAATAAACTGGACGCGCAATCAGAAGGAACAGGTGCGGGATTAGCCATCGTCAAAAGGATTATTGAAGTGCACGGCGGACGCATCTGGATCGAGAGCGAAGTTGGAAAGGGTGCAACATTCTTTTTCACATTACCCCCAAAATCAAAATCTTGAGAGACCTTTCGGTTGGGTGTATACTGAACGAAATTTATCCTCCGAGGAGAGCACCAAATGAAACGCGCAGTTAGTATCAGTATTGGTTCATCGAAGCGGGATAAAGCCGTTGAAGTGAATTTATTAGGTGAGACCGTCAGCATTGAACGCATTGGCACAGACGGAGACATGGAAGCTGCCGCTCGCAAGTACCAGGAGTTGGATGGTAAAGTGGATGCCTTCGGGGTTGGCGGCGCAGATTTGGGATTGATGGTAGACGAGAAATGGTATCCGCTCTATTCGGTCCAGCCGATGGTGCGCTTCGTCAAGCAAACGCCGCTTGTAGATGGAGTCGGTTTAAAGAACACACTGGAAAAAAAAGCCGCCGCCCTGCTCGAGTCAAAGCTCGGCGATTATATCAATAAGATGGGTGGTAAAAAAGTTTTCGTGGTAAGCGGCGCGGATCGTTGGGGAATGTCGAGCGGTTTTTTTGATGCAGGATATGAATGCACATTCGGCGATCTCATGTTTGGGCTGGGCATTCCGATCGCGCTGCATACAGCCAAACAACTCAAGACGTTCGCCGCCATTTTGATGCCAGTGGCTGGGCGTCTTCCCTTTGAATGGGTCTATCCGACCGGCGAAAAGCAGGAACATCGGATTCCCAAGTTTCAAAAATATTATCATGACGCGACAGTTACAGCAGGCGATTGTCTTTATGTCAAGCGCCACCTGCCTGATGACATGCAGGGCAAGATCATCGTAACAAATACGACCACACCCGAAGATGTGGCATTATTCAAGCAATGCGGCATCAAGTATCTGATGACAACCACGCCTGTGTTG
Organism: uncultured Chloroflexia bacterium; assembly: GCA_963783295.1. Taxonomy (GTDB): domain Bacteria; phylum Chloroflexota; class Anaerolineae; order Anaerolineales; family Villigracilaceae; genus Fen-1038. The sequence goes on from CAWAMX010000012.1 coordinate 118,462, forward strand.
GATGGCCGTTCGTTCGGAACAAACATGATGGAAGCTGCGTTCGTTGCCGTCTCGGGAAAGAAACGCCCGCTGACGCGCGACGAATATAGCGAAATGTTGACCAAGCTCAAATTTGAGCCGCAGGTGCAGGAACTTAATTAAACATTTTTAGAACGATATGAGGAGATAATTATGGATGCAGTAGTCACCGCAGGTGGAATCCCCCAACCCGATGAGCCGTTATATGCTTACACTCAAGGCGACTCCAAAGCCATGGTGGACATTGCCGGGAAACCAATGATCCAGTGGGTGCTCGATGCATTAAGCAGCGCCAAAGATGTAGATAACGTCATCATCACCGGTCTTTCACCCAAGAGCAATCTGAAGTGTAAGAAGCCGCTTCATTATCTCTCCAATCAAGGAAAGATGCTGGAAAATTTGATTGCCGGTATAAATAAGTCACTGGAGCTGAATCCCAAGAACAAACATGTCTTGCTGGTTTCATCCGACATTCCTGCCCTCAAAGCGGAGATGGTGGATTGGCTGATCAACACGTGCATGGAAACCAGCGATGACATCTATTACGGCGTCTGTCCACGCGAAGTGATGGAAATGCGCTATCCCGGATCGAAACGAACATACACCAAACTTAAGGATATGGAAGTTTGCGGCGCCGACATCAATATTGTCCATGTCCGCATGGCAAGCGCACACCTGGATGTTTGGGAAACTCTCATCGCCAATCGTAAAAATCCCGTCGCACAGGCAGGCGTCATGGGTTTGGATACGCTTTATTTGCTTCTCACTCGGCAGGCAACACTTCAAGATTTTGTGACGCGCGTCAGCCAGCGGATTGGCATCAAGGGCCGCGCCATTGTCTGGCCCTATGCAGAACCCTGCATGGATGTGGATAAACCGCATCAACTGGAAATGATGCGTACTGATCTGGTGAAGCAAGCCAAACCCGCTCAGCGAAAACCAGCTGCAAAAAAGCCAGCTGCACCTGTAAAGAAAAAGGTGGCTACGAAAAAGGCTGTTGCAAAAAAGATGGTTGCAAAAACCAGCAGCAAAACCAAAAGCAAAAAAGAAATAGCCAGTCAACATTCATTTTAACAATTCACTCTGAGAGGAAGAGGATAAGACTCTTTCATCAGAGTGAATTGTTTTTGAGATCAGCTAATCGATCATTTCTCCACCAGCATAAACTCGCCGAATGCAATTACAATGAACGTCGCAATCAATGCTACAAGCCACGTTACACCCGCAAACAATTCGGTTTGAGATTCGCGTTGCTCAACCTCGCGCATGTTGCGTCCTGCCATAACAAAGCCATCATTATATGGCACGACTACAGAGGCAATCCGAACATCTGCATTCGGCTGCCAGGTAATGCGATTATCTCCATTTTGTTTGGCAGTATCCAATGCGCCTATGGGATAAACAGGCAATTGACCATTCAATAAACCGGAACCTGCCATCGGCTTGCCGTTCATATCATAGATATCGATGAATGGCGCAAGGCTGCGTGACATCTCAACTTTTGCGCCAGGAAGAACCGAATCAATCGTTCCACTATTATTCAAAGAATAAGCAGTATCTTCCGCCATTTGTATCTGCGGATCATTCAATCCTTGCCGCAAAGCTTGTTGCACCGTCGTATAAGCCAACAGACAAAACGCCGATATGACAACCGCAAAAGGAAGCCAGATTCTAACGATGTTCTTTAATTTACTCATATAAAATTCTCCTTTCCAGCTTGAAGTATAAATAATCCCATCTATCATTTGCTTGCAAAGACTCTCGGAATAAAAAGACTTCGGAAGTCTTGCAGACTTCCGAAGTCTAAATTGCCAATGTTTTACTTTTTACTTTTTACTTTCTTCCCAACTAATTCCTCGCGATTCATCGCATCCATCACGGCTACAGCTGCGATCTGAACAATATTGTTGACTTCATCGCCAGTTTGTAACACATGGATTGGTGCACCGGTGCCAAGCAAAATCGGGCCAATGGCTTTGGCATTGCCGAGCCGCGCTAATAACTTGTATGCAATGTTCGCAGACTCAAGCGACGGGAAGACCAACACATTGGCATCTTTCACTGCGCTAAATGGATAACGCCCTTCCACAATGTCTGCGACGACTGCGGTATCCGCCTGCATCTCACCATCCACAGCCAGATCCGGGCGGCGCGCTTTAACCAGTTCAACAGCCTGCCGCACTTTGTCTGAGAGTGGATGAGGCGTTGAACCAAAGTTGGAAAACGAAAGGAACGCCACGCGCGGGTCAAGTTCGAGTTCGAACCGCGAAGTCCGCCGCGAGAGTCGCGATCTCAGCCAGATCTTCCGCAGTCGGCTCTATGTTGACGGTCGCATCTGTGAACAGATAGACGCGATCTTCGACGATCATAATGTAAACACCCGCGGCGTGCGCCACGCCGGATGCGGTGTGATGGATTCGCAAAGCCGGTCGGATCACTTCAGGATAGTCGTAGGTCAGACCACTGACAAACGCATCTGCATCGCCCATCTTGACCATCAACGCGCCGAACACATTTGGGTCACGCACTTTCTTGGTAGCTTCGGCAATCTTCAAGCCTTTACGACTCCGCAGTTCATAATAAGCCTCAGCATATTTGCTCAAGCCCTTGAAGTCAGCGGGATCGACGATCTCAGGTTTGTAATCAATTCCTAGAATACTCAACTGTTGTTGAATGACCGACGGGCGGCCGATCAGAATCGGTGTACCAATGCCGTCATCTTTTACTTGATGCGCGGCGCGAATGATCTTTGGCTCTTCACCCTCCGGGAATGCGATGCGCTTCGTTCCGCCCGATGAGCGGGCCTTGTTCTGGAAGAAGTAACGAACCTGTTCGCCCTTGCCCTGACGATATGCAAGCTGTTCGCGATATTCGTCAATGTTAATGGTCTTGCGCGCAACGCCGGTCTTCATCGCCGTCTCGGCGACGGCAGGCGACTCCCACAATAATACGCGCGGATCGAGCGGCTTGGGAATGATATAGTCGCGTCCAAACTTAATGCTGTCCACACCATAAGCGCGCAAAACAGAATCAGGCACATCCTCTTTAGCGAGCGCGGCGAGCGCCTTGGAGGCCGCGAACTTCATATCATCGTTGATGGCCCTGGCGCGTACATCCAGCGCTCCACGAAAGATGAAGGGAAAGCCCAGCACATTGTTGATTTGATTGGTGTAATCTGAGCGGCCTGTGGCAATGATTAAATCCTTACGGACAGCCTTCGCCAGATCAGGATTGATTTCAGGGTCCGGGTTTGCCATCGCAAACACAATCGGATCCTTGGCCATCGATTTGACCATGTCCGGAGTCATCACATTGGCAACCGAGAGACCATAGAACACATCGGCCCCACGCACCGCATCAGCCAGAGTCCGAGCGTCAGTCTCAACCAGGAAGCGCTCCTTATATTTATTCATGCCTTCTTTGCGGCCTTTATACACAACACCCTTGCTATCGCACAGCATGATATGTTCACGTTTCACGCCCCAGCGAATAGCCAGTTCTGCACAGGAAATGGCGGAGGCGCCGGCACCTGAAATTACAATTCGTATCTCGCTATGTTTCTTACCAACAATTTCAAGAGCGTTTGCAAGACCGGCAGAAGAGATGATCGCGGTGCCATGCTGGTCATCATGGAAAACCGGAATATCAAGCATCTTCTTGAGTTCTTCTTCGATATAGAAACATTCTGGTGCTTTGATATCCTCAAGGTTGATCCCGCCAAACGTCGGCGCGATGGCCGCCGCGACTTTGAATGATTTCGTCCGGATCATGGGAATTGACTTCAATATCAAATACATCTACATCGGCAAACTTTTTGAAAAGAACGCCTTTCCCTTCCATCACCGGCTTGGAAGCCAGCGCACCGCGGTCGCCCAGGCCGAGGATCGTGGTTCCATTAGTGAGCACGGCGACGAGGTTTCCCTTTGAGGTATATTCGTAAGCCAGTTCTGCATCTTTCTCGATCTCCAAAACTGGTTCGGCCACACCTGGGGTATAAGCGAGGCTCAAGTCGCGTTGTGTATCCATGGGTTTGGTGGGAACAACCGCGATCTTGCCGGGTTTTCCTTTGAGATGGTGATATTCAAGAGCGTCTTCGCGTGTGATTTTAGCCATGGGGTCTCCTTTTGAGGTAAATCGTTATTTTGGATTATGGCACTTTGCAGAAAATCCAGCCGGCCATGTTGGTTACTCCTTAGTGTAACACCAGTCAAACTATCTTAGCCTATTGGATTAAAAAAGTTCCGATTCCCACACCGATGGGATTGTTTCAAGTTCATTAACACATTGTTAAAAAATCATGTATAATACAAAAAATCCGCAAGGGTTTAAGATTTACTTTGCCGCCTCGGCGGCCTGACTTGCAAACGGACTATTTGGAACCCGCACGAACCTGGCAGATTGATTTCCTGCCATACCGGCTCATGTAATTTAGAAAGTTGCCGTCATATCGACGGATACATTTGAGAGAATGCTTCTTCAGATTGATCTATCAGCCTGTATAACCTGATTCTCAGGCTTATGACTTTTCTCAACCCGCTTCTTTCGGAGTCGGGGCCGGTTTCTTCAATCCAAACTTCGTTTACAGTCGAGGCCTTCTGGGCAGGCCACCGGCTGTATTTTATTTAATGGCAAAGATCACTGCTATTGAACCCCAGAAGCGCGATCCCAATCGGGTGAACATTCACCTCGATGGAAATTACGCATTCGGATTGACACGGATCACAGCCGCATGGCTTAAGGTTGGGCAGGAGTTGAGCGACGATAAGATCGCTTCGCTTCAAGCCGAGGACGACCGCGAGCGAGCTTATCAACAGGCGATGCTCTTTCTGAGTTACCGCGCCCGCTCCGAATCCGAGATACGGCAAAACCTGAGCAAGCATGAAATTCCGCAAGATGTGATCGAACAAACATTAGAACGCTTGCGGGAGAATCAACTTGCGGACGATAAACAATTCGCCCGCGCGTGGGTTGATAATAGAAACACATTCCGGCCGCGCAGTCGGCGCGCTTTGCAAATAGAGCTTCGGCAAAAAGGACTCTCCGATGAAGTTGCACAATTGGCATTAGAAGGTCTGGATGAAGAAGGTCTGGCCTATGAAGCAGGTCTGAAAAAGGCGCGCCGCCTCCAATCTGAAGAATGGAGCGAGTTTCGGAAAAAACTTTCCGAACATCTCGCCCGCCGCGGGTTCCCATATTCTGTGATTGCGTCCGTCGTATCCCGCATCTGGAAAGAGACGCATACGGAACAACTTGAAAATGAGGAAAATAAATGAATGCGATTAGTATCATCATTGGTTTTCTTGCGTTGGTGGTCGGAGGAGTTGCTGGATATTTTTATCATCGCAATCAAAGTGAACGCGCCCTGAAAAACCAGCAAGATAAAGCCGATAACATTCTAAAGGTCACCAACACACAAGCGCGCCTGATTGAAACTCAAGCGCGCGAAAGCGCGACCAAGATCGTCCAAGCCGCGGAGAGCGAGATCAAGGAACGGCGGATCGAACTGGGCAAGGAAGCCGATCGACTCGATAAACGCCGCTCCGAACTCGACAGCCGCGCCGACAAACTGGAACAGCGCGATCAAAACCTTAACAAACGTCAAAGCCTGATTGATAAGCGCACGAACGAGCTTGAAAAGCTATATGAGCAGGAAGTAGTCAAGCTCGAACAAATTGCACAACTTTCACAAGACGATGCAAAGAAACAATTATTCGCCGCGGTCGAAAAAGAAGCGCGCGCCGACATGGCCCGTATCTACCGCCAGATCGAAGCGGAGGCGCGCGAAGAAGGCGAGAAGCGCGCCCGCAAGTTGATCGCGGATGCGATCCAGCGCGTGGCATCCGAGCATGTGGCGGAAGTGACTTCATCAGTCGTACCGATCCCCAGCGAAGAAATGAAGGGCCGCATCGTGGGACGTAACGGCCGCAACATCAAAGCCTTTGAGCAAGCCGCGGGCGTGGATGTGATCGTGGACGACACCCCGGAAGCCGTGACCATTTCCTGTTTCGATTCGGTGCGGCGCGAGATCGCTCGCCGCGCCCTCACCCGTCTCACCGTGGATGGCCGCATCCATCCCGCGCACATCGAGAAGATTCTAGAAGAAGAAACGAAAGCCATTGAGAAGATTATGAATGAAGCGGGAGAGCAAGCCGCATTTGACGCAGGCATCGCAGGTCTGCATCCGGAAGTATTGCGTATGATGGGCCGCTTGAAATTCCGCACATCGTATGGACAAAATCAATTGGCGCACGCGGTTGAAGTTTCAAAGCTTGCTGGCATTCTAGCGGCAGAGATTGGCGCCAATGTTGAGCTATCTAAAGCTGGCGGATTCCTGCATGACATCGGCAAAGCGATGGATCACAACCAAGAAGGCACACACGCCAAACTCGGCGCGGAATATTGCCGAAGATATGGCGTCAACTCGATTGTGGTCAACGCAATCGAATCGCATCATCATGAAGTGGATCAATTAACCATTGAAGCCGTGATTGCGGAAGCCGCCGATGCCATCTCCGGCGCGCGTCCGGGCGCGCGCCGCGAAGATTTGGAAGCCTACATCAAACGCATCCGTACACTGGAAGAACTTTCGCAATCCTTTGAGGGCGTGCAACAAGCGTTTGCGATCCAGGCTGGCCGCGAAGTGCGTATCATCGTCAAACCGGAAAATATTGACGACCTCGCCTCGGCTCGATTGGCGCGTGATGTTGCCAAGAAGATCGAAGAGACGATGCAATATCCGGGTCAAATCAAAGTGACTGTAATACGAGAAACGCGCGCAACCGAATTTGCAAAATAACAACCATAAAATAAAAGAGGACATAACTTTTTGTTATGTCCTCTTTTATTGTCTAGTGATTCAATCTCGTTTTATATTTCGTCCCCAGAATACGGGCGCGACCAATACCAAAATGATTCCAAGCAAAATCGCAGTGATCAACACCGCATGCGGTGCGCCGTTGATTCCACCTAGCGATTGCGCCACCGCTCCACTTCCCAACGCGCCGAGCGACGGCAGACCGATCAACGTAACGGTATAGTAACTCATCACGCGGCCGCGCATTTCGTTCGGGATCATTACTTGAATGAAGGTCGCAATAATAGTAGCAAAAACGGTGGATGTAACTCCAACAATGAATAATAGAATTACTCCAAGCCAAAAGGATGGACTCAGTGCGAAGCCGATCAAGGACAAGCTGAACAGGAGTCCATTGACAAGCATCACAACACCATGACGCGATATGTACCGGATGGATGCCAACCCAAAGGCACCGACCAGTGCGCCTGCGCCTGCGGATGCAAGTAGTAATCCATAACCTTGCGGCCCCGCATTCCACACATCACTGAACGCGGGTAGAAGGGTTTGATAAGAACGCCCAAATAAAGAACCGATCGCAGAAAGCACAAGCAATGCCATGATCAAGCGGTTGTTCCATGCATAGGTCAATCCATTCCAGAAAGAATGATGCAATGGATGTTGAAATCCTCCGCTATGCGTCCGAACATCCCGCATCGCGGTCAGCGCAAAGATCACAGCTAAGAAGCTAACCCCATTGATAAAGAAAAGTGTCCCAGCGCCAAACGGAGCCAGCATCACTCCAGCCAAAGCGGGGCCAACTAGCGCCGCGCCGTTATAAGTCGCGGAGTTGAGCGAGAGCGCATTCAATAGATCAGGCGGAGCAACAAGATCGGGGACCAACGCCTGTCGCGCGGGATTATCAAACGCGAGCATCGCCGCGCTGATAAACGATACCGCCAAAATATGCCAGACTTGAATTGTTCCAAACCAAGTCAGAGCGGCCAGTACAAATGCACCCAGCATTTGCATGGTCTGCGTGAAATACAAAAGCTTGATTCGATTCACACGATCCACCACCGCGCCAGCCAACGGAGGCAGGATGATCATCGGCAGGGCAAAGCTCAAACCAAGCAATCCGAGCCACAGCGGTGAATTGGTCAATTGCAAAACCAGCCAGCCGTTGGCAACATTTTGCATCCATGTGCCCATATTGGAAACGATCAATCCCGACCAGATCAATTTAAAGTTTCGATATCCCAGCGCGGCGAAGCGCGCTGGATTTGGTGCAGCTTTTTCCATTATTTACCCTAAAAGATTTATCCTAACGATGAATTTCCGACAAACGGATTATTTTTCTTTTCCTCGCCGACAGTCGTTTCGGGGCCATGACCCGAAAGGAGTTGCGTTTCATCGGTCAAGGTGAACACTTGCGTTTTGATGCTGTTGACCAGCGTATCCCAATCGCCACCGGGCAGATCGGTGCGACCAACGCTTTCGTGAAAAATCAAATCACCGCAAAAACAAACGCTGGCAGATGGAACATAAAAAATACAATGACCGGTTGTATGTCCCGGCGTGAAGCGGACTTCAAATTCGACGCTGCCTAACTTTAGAATCTGACCTTGATATAAGTCAATCGTCGGCTCGGGACCGGGATCAATCTTGAATCCAAAGAGCGGCGCACCGCCTTCTGCCCGCCATAAAACATGATCGTTGGGATGAAGCGCCACCATCGGCAATGGATTCAATCCATCGGCAATCGCACCCGCGCCTCCAATATGATCGAAGTGTGCGTGCGTGTACCAAAGATGCGCGATACGCCAACCGCGCTTTTGCGCTTCTGCAAGGATAGTGTGACCATCCCACGCCGGATCAATTACTGCTGCGTCGTGGGTTTCGGAATCAGCAACAAGATACGCGTTGGTTTGAACGGGGCCGAGGGTGAAAGATACCATTTCCAACATAACAGAATCCTCTAAAGGTCAGGAGCGAGCTCGATATGATCGGGTGGAAATTTCTTCGAACGAGGAATGAAGATCAGGCTGAGAGCAATTCCAACTCCGATCAAAACGAGTCCAACTGGATACATCAACACCGGATCGAGTTGATAAAGATATCCAGCGAGCGGCGGTGCAAGCAAAACCGTTGAAGAACCGATCATTTCAGTGATGCCATAGGCAAGTCCCATCTGCGATTCATGCACAAAGGGTCGGACTTGTGCAACGCCCAGCCAGCGCAAGGCGCGAAATCCGCCAAGAAGAAAATATCCGAGCGCGAACCAGCCAAAGCCTGAGCCGCGCCAGAGAAATACAGCAAATAAGGATACACTGATCTGACCCAACACGAAACCTGTGCGCGCTTCAAATTGTCCGAACAAGAAATTGAGCGCGGCATTACCAAGGCTCCCAATGGAAAATAATTCACCAATTGCTTCCAGCGATAGACTACGTTGGTTTGACAGAAAATTCGGCGTCAAGGGTTGAGGCAAATAAGTTGCAAAGGCAACCACAAAAAGAATGGAAAGAAAAGTTAAATAACGCGAGTTCTTCAATAAACTTGGAGGCGGGTCGTGCGGATCGTGATGATCGCGCACCTGCGATCCGATGAAAAAAAGCAGGGCAGTGGATAGAATAAAAATTCCAGCAGAGACAAAGTAGACTCGCCCCAATCCGATATGATCGCCAAGCCAACCGCCCGTGAGCGGACCGAGCACCGCACCCACATTGTAGGTCATCGAGATAAACGTGAGGGCGCGTCCCACCGACCACTCGCCGCGCGCGGCGGTCACATAACTATCCAGCGGCGAAGCGACAAATGCGGTAAAGCCATAAATCAAAACGCCAACAACAAAAATTGGAAGCGTTCTGGCCATCGCCATTAACAACGCCGCAGCGATGCCAATAATCCACGCCGCAATCAAAAAGGGACGGCGGCCGATTAAGTCTGAGAGATGACCGGCGGGAATGTGCGTGAGCGTCATCACCGCGCCGAATGCACCGAGGATCACACCAATTTGAATCGGGTCAGCTCCCAATTGTTGAAGGTAGATTGGTTGAAAAAGTAGAAACATGCTCTCGCCCAACCCCCACAAGAGCAAAGATGCGCCCAACCAAAGCATAGAACGATTTATTGATGCAAAGTCTCCAACCCATCTTAAGACAAAATCAATCTTTTCGAATCCACGCGGGACGTAAGGCGGCTACCGTTTTATAAACCGGACACTGCTTCTCGTGCGCTCCTGCCAAATATCCCGTGCTGACGAGGAACTCGCGCACGATCTCACCACCCGTGAACACAAATGTCCGCTTAAATAACTTCATCCATTCTTCCAATGTTAAAGATTCTTGAACATCCAACCAGCCTTTGAAGGAATGAAACTCGCTTCGCAAAGCTTGAATGCGTTTTGCGTTTTCAAGCGCAGCATTGATCTTCAATCGGTTGCGGATAATACCCGCATCGGAGAGAAGACGCGTCACATCTCGTTCATCGTACGATGCAATTTTATCAATGTCAAAATTGTCGTAAGCGCGGCGAAAGTTATCCGCCTTTTTTAGAATCGTGATCCATGAAAGACCGGCTTGGTTGATCTCCATCATAAACCGTTCAAAGAGCAGATGATCTTCTGATAACGGAAACCCGTATTGCATGTCGTGATAGACGCGGTTGTATTCATCTTCGGGATGAGTGCGAACATAATCGCAATAACTTGTCACAACTTAATCTCCATAATCGGCAAGATCCGCGGTGTGCCTTCCATGTCGTAATCGTGCTGATCAATCTTATGTGCGCCCATCTTTATATAAAAGCCAACAGCATTCGGATCTGACTCCAATCGCAAAACATCATAACCGCGTTGCTTTGATAAATGAAGCGCATGTTCGAAGAGTGCTCTTCCAACACCATATCCAATTTGAGAAGGCATCACCCAGAGATTTTCTAACCAGGCATTGCCATCTTTATCCAGCAATGTATAGAAACCTATGAGCTGATTATCAACATTCGCCGTCCAACTTTCATTCTTTTCAAAGTATTCGACGTTAAAAGTTAATTCCGGTTTCCAGATTTGCATCCAGCGTTCCGGATAACCCCAATGACTTTTGGCGGCAACCGCGATCTCGGTCAGCGCCTCAGCTTCTTCCGGTACTGCGCGTCGAATCTCTATATCCATAATGACGTCGATTGTATCTCATAGTATTCCAAATTAAGAAAGTTAATATTGACCTCTTGTATTCTGCAAGCATTGTTATATACTAAGCGGTTGACATTTTCAAATAAGGAGCAATCAAAAATGCACAGAATCAAGGAGCCTGGCGCGGACCAACCTCCCAGTCGCCGACTTAAACGTTATTGGCGGGTGGCCGTGCTTGCAAATATCAAGAACGAAAAAGTATCTCTTCCCCCCGGTGTCCCACCGGATGCTTACGCCGATTTTGACCATATTGAAACAATTGATCATATCCGCGATGCCATTGAAAGCGACGGCCATGCAACTGCTTTTATCATGGCTGACCAAAACCTCCCTTTCGCCCTGCGCGACTTCAAACCTGATATCTGCTTCAACATCGCCGAAGGATTAGGCGGCGATGCGCGCGAAGCACAGATTCCCGCCTTGCTGGAGATGATGCGAATTCCATACACCGGCTCGCGTGTACTCACGAATGGAATCTCTCTCGATAAGACGCTAACTAAACGCATCTGGCGTGACCGACGTTTGCCGGTCGCACCTTTCCAGGAATTTATCCTCGGCGATGAGCCTCTTCGTTCGGATTTAAATTTTCCGCTTTTCGTCAAACCTGCCCGAGAAGGTACCGGCATGGGCGTGGACTTGAAGGCTATCGTCAAGAACGAAAAAGAATTACGCGAACGTGTCAAATGGGTTATTGATAATTACAATCAGCCTGCACTGGTCGAAACATTTCTTCCTGGACGCGAGTTTACGGTGGGCATAATGGGACGTCCCGATATAAAGCTTTACAGCCGCCATCCGGAATGGTACGAGAAAGATGGCTTTCACCGCTTCCATGTCCTTGAATTGGACAGCAGCCGTTCCGTTACGCCGCAAGTTTATAGTCAAGCCGCAAAATCCAAGTCAGTCGGAGAAGAAGGCGCGCCAGGCTATTTTTGTCCCGCAAATATCGAGCCGGAATTGACCAAGAAATTACAATATCTTGCCTGGCGCGCACATATTTTGCTCAATGCACTCGATATATCACGCACAGACATTCGATTAGACGCAGAGGGAAATCCGCGCCTTCTAGAAATCAACACGCTGCCCGGCCTGACGCCCGATTATAGCGATCTGTGTCTGCAAGCCAGCGCGGAAGGAATTGCCTACAACGATTTGATTCTAGAAATCCTTTATATGGGTGCGAGTCGCTGGGGAATGCTTGAGCCGCGCGACATTCCGATCGAAGCAGTCAAGCGAGGAAGGCAAGCAAATCATATAGGATTCTGACTTTCCGAAAAGCGCCGTAAAGCCCCCGCTTTTATTTTAATTGAACGGAATAGAAATATCATTTGTGCTAGGGCTATATCGCATAGGTTCTAATCCTTAAAAGCCCCGGCTTTAGCCGTGGGGAGTATTCAGCCTGTTACACCACGCCTTGCAAAGCGCGGCGTAATGTTTTATATACTCATAATTTGCATCTCTGGGTTTCCTTCACAATATAAACACATCTATATCAAAAGTTCTTCACGCTTTTACACTATATTTGGCAATTGCTAAATAAGCTGTTCAAAAAGGAGTCACATTTCATGTCGAGCACAAAAGATTCTTCATCATCCACATCCACACTAAGCCATAAAAGGAATTTTTGGTACATCGTCGGCTCAGTTCTGATTGTTTTAATCCTTGCCGGTGGATATTTATATTATCAGTCGGCTCAGCAAAAAAGTAAAACCGCAGCTGCCGCCCGTTCATCGCTTCAAACCGCAACCGTCCGTCAGGGTAGTATCGTCATCAGCGCCAGCGGCACCGGAACAGTGGTCGCGGCAGCAACAGCCAATCTGGCATTTTCTAACAGTGGTTCATCAAGCAGCGCCAACGCCACGCTAACGAAGGTCAATGTAACCGTAGGCGATCAAGTGAAGGCTGGCGAGGTCTTGGCAGTGGAAGACAATACCACCCAATCCCAAGCACTGGCGCAGGCTCAACTGAACTTGGCTCAATTGACTTCCCCCGCCGCGATTGCCACCGCCCAGGGAGCCGTTGCCACCGATCAGGTCAATGTCACTAATGACTTGCAAACCTTGCAATTCGATATCAGCCCTGAACGGGTTCAATGGGAACAACAAGTGGCTGTCGCTCAACAGAACCTGACCAATGCTCAATTGGATGCACAAGCTAACCCCTCCACGGCCGCCACACAAAAAGTACAGGACGCACAGAAAGCCCTCGATTATGCCAATCAACAATTGGCAGGGGCAGTGGATTGGTATAACAAAGTTTATGTTCCTCTACACTTCACATACCTCGTCAGTAGTACTACTAGTACTAGTGGAACAACTAGTGGAAGAGGATTTCGAGGCGGCGGTAGCTCTACCAAAATCAAAACCATTAGCCCACCAACAGCAACCGCGATTGCGAGTGCGCGTGCAGCTCTCGCGTTGGCTCAGGCTCAAGAAGTGCAGGATCAGGATCTCGTCACCGCTCTGACCACCGGCGTTATCCCTGACACCGCCACCGGCTCCGGCATCGTCGCCCTCAAGCAGGCACAAACTGCCCTCCAATCCGCTCAAACCAACTTCGATAACACCGAGATCGTTGCTCCCTTTGATGGAACCGTGACTGCGGTAAACAATACCGTGGGTGACACTGTCGGCACTGCCACCGTAATTACTGTGGCTGATTTGTCCAAGCGCCTCCTCACCGTTTATATCGACGAAACCGACTTGAGCAAACTCGCCATCGGCGAAGAAGTGGATGCCACCTTCGACGCCATCCCCAATCAAACTTTCAAGGGAACCATCACTCAGATCGTCCCCGCACTGACCACCGTCGACAACGTCCCGGCAGTTCAAGCCCAGGCGGCATTAGATGCTACTGCCAGCTCTGCCCTCTACGTCGGACTCAATGCCACCGTTAACGTGATCAATGCCCAGGCTAATAATGTATTACTAGTGCCCATTCAAGCCTTGAAGGAACTGGAGCCCGGTAAATACGCAGTCTTTGTCGTGCAAAACGGAAATCTGACTCTTCAGCAGGTTGAGGTCGGTTTGATGGATCAAACTTATGCTGAAATCAAATCAGGACTTCAGGCCGGCGATGTAGTCAGCACCGGTTTGGCGGCAACCAATCAAAGCGCTAGTGCCGCTAGCACAGGACAATAAAATGAAGTCCGATAAAGTAATCATTGAGCTCAAAGACCTCTCCAAAATCTATCAGATGGGAGAAGAGATCAGCGTCAAAGCTCTCGATAATATCAACCTCCGTCATTTTCCTTCACAATATAAACACATCTATATCAAAAGTTCTTCACGCTTTTACACTACATTTGGCACTTGCTGAATAAGCTGTTCAAAAAGGAGTCACATTTCATGTCGAGCATAAAAGATTTTTCATCATCCATATCCACACTAAGCCATAAAAGGAATTTTTGGTACATCGTCGGCTCAGTTCTGATTGTTTTAATCCTTGCCGGTGGATATTTATATTATCAGTCGGCTCAGCAAAAAAGTAAAACCGCAGCTGCCGCCCGTTCATCGCTTCAAACCGCAACCGTCCGTCAGGGTAGTATCGTCATCAGCGCCAGCGGCACCGGAACAGTGGTCGCGGCAGCAACAGCCAATCTGGCATTTTCTAACAGTGGTTCATCAAGCAGCGCCAACGCCACGCTAACGAAGGTCAATGTAACCGTAGGCGATCAAGTGAAGGCTGGCGAGGTCTTGGCAGTGGAAGACAATACCACCCAATCCCAAGCACTGGCGCAGGCTCAACTGAACTTGGCTCAATTGACTTCCCCCGCCGCGATTGCCACCGCCCAGGGAGCCGTTGCCACCGATCAGGTCAATGTTACTAATGCCTTACAAACCTTGCAATTCGATATCAGCCCAGGTGTTTACCACTGGGAACAAGAAGTGGCTACGGCTCAACAGAACCTAACCAATGCTCAATTGGATGCACAAGCTAACCCCTCCACGGCCGCCACACAAAAAGTACAGGACGCACAGAAAGCCCTCGATTATGCCAACCAAGAGTTGGCAGGAGAACAGACCTACTATACCAAGTACTATGTCCCTGAATACTTTACCGCCACAAACAAATCGACAGGTTACAGATCTACTACTCAGCCGACAGATCCAGCGATTGCGAGTGCGCGTGCAGCTCTCGCGTTGGCTCAGGCTCAAGAAGTGCAGGATCAGGATCTCGTCACCGCTCTGACCACCGGCGTTATCCCTGACACCGCCACCGGCTCCGGCATCGTCGCCCTCAAGCAGGCACAAACTGCCCTCCAATCCGCTCAAACCAACTTCAATAACACCGAGATCGTTGCTCCCTTTGATGGAACCGTGACGGCGGTTAACAATACCGTGGGTGACACTGTCGGCACCGCCACCGTAATTACCGTGGCTGATTTGTCCAAGCGCCTCCTCACCGTTTATATCGACGAAACCGACTTGAGCAAACTCGCCATCGGCGAAGAAGTGGATGCCACCTTCGACGCCATCCCCAATCAAACTTTCAAGGGAACCATCACTCAGATCGTCCCCGCACTGACCACCGTCGACAACGTCCCGGCAGTTCAAGCCCAAGCGGCATTAGATGCTACTGCCAGCTCTGCCCTCTACGTCGGACTCAATGCCACCGTTAACGTGATCAATGCCCAGGCCAATAATGTATTACTAGTGCCCATTCAAGCCTTGAAGGAACTGGAGCCCGGTAAATACGCAGTCTTTGTCGTGCAAAACGGAAATCTGACTCTTCAGCAGGTTGAGGTCGGTTTGATGGATCAAACTTATGCTGAAATCAAATCAGGACTTCAGGCCGGCGATGTGGTCAGCACCGGTTTGGCGGCAACCAATCAAAGCGCTAGTGCCGCTAGCACAGGACAATAAAATGAAGTCCGATAAAGTAATCATTGAGCTCAAAGACCTCTCCAAAATCTATCAGATGGGAGAAGAGATCAGCGTCAAAGCTCTCGATAATATCAACCTCGAAATCCATGAAGGTGAATTTGTCTCCATCATGGGACCCTCCGGTTCAGGCAAAACCACTTTGATGAGCATCTTGGGCTGCCTGGACCATCCCACCGGCGGTCAATATTTTCTGGATGGCGAAGACGTGAGCCATCTAAATAAAGTTCAAACCGCCCTGATACGCAACAATAAAATCGGTTTTGTTTTTCAATCCTACAACTTGTTGGCACGCATGACCGCCCTGCATAATGTCATCCTCCCGATGGTATACAGCCGCTTCAAGAAAACCAATTCGGAAGAGCGGAATAAGCGCGGACGCGAGACATTGGAAATGGTCGGGTTGGGAAAGCGTATCAACCATCTACCTAGAGAACTATCCGGCGGCCAGCAGCAACGTGTGGCGATCGCTCGTGCTCTGATCAACGATCCGGTGCTTATCCTGGCTGATGAGCCAACGGGCAACCTAGATACCCATTCCGGCGAAGAGATTATGGATTTGCTCCATTCTCTTCATCAAAGAGGCCGCACCATCGTGATGGTAACGCATAACCCGGAGACCGCCGTACACGCAGATCGAGTCATTCACGTCCGCGATGGCGTCATCGCAAAAGACGAAACCGATCATAACGGCGTCCTTAGTGTTATTCCTTAAAAAGATTTGGAAAGGAGTTTGATATGGATTTATCAGAAATCGTCGGCATCGCATGGAACGGCGTAACTAGCAACAAATTGCGCTCCATTCTGACGATGCTAGGTGTGATCATCGGTGTGGCGGCTGTGATCATGGTGATCTCGGTTAGTGCCGGCACCGAAGCCAGTATTGCCGCGCAGATTGAAAACCTAGGAACGAACTTACTATTTGTGACCCAAAACTTCTCTTTCGGTGGTCCACGCAACCAGACCAATGCCACACAAAACTCATTGTATTATCCGGATGCCGCCGCCATCGCAACCATACCCGGCATCACTGGTGTTGAAACCGAACGAAATTCTAGCCAAACTATACAGTACGGTGATAACACTGTCGATTCAGTTTCTGTGGTTGGCACCACACCTGACTTCCCCACCGTGCGCGATTCACCGATTGGTGAAGGCCGCTTCTTCGCTCAAAGCGACCTGGATCAGAAGGCTACTGTTGCTGTTTTAGGTTCCACCTTGGCACAAAATCTTTTCGGAAGCACGGACCCGATTGACCAGAAAGTGATCGTAGGGAATTTTCAAATGACTGTGGTGGGCGTTCTGGCACCTAGAGGGGTAGTCGGTGGTACAGATTATGATGCTCGTATCTATCTTCCCATCACAACAGTATTCCAACGCTACACACCCTCTCAATTCGCGAGAGTGATCGGCGATCGAATCAATACGATTGTGGTTCAGGTAGCAGATCAAAGCCAGATGGATAGCACCGTTTTACAAATCGAGCTATTGCTGGCTCAACGGCACAATCTTACTGTAGATACGCTTCCATTCACCGTCCGCACCCAAAGCGACGTGATCACAACTCAAACGGCGACCACCTCGGCATTCGGTACCTTACTGGCAGCCGTAGCGGCCGTCTCGCTGGTTGTAGGAGGCATCGGTATTATGAATATCATGTTAGTCAGCGTGACGGAACGCACCCGTGAAATCGGCGTACGCCAAGCCATTGGAGCCACACCGAACGACATACGCTGGCAGTTCCTGGCAGAAGCCTTGATGCTTAGCCTGACAGGCGGACTGCTCGGTGTGCTGATCGGCGTGGGCGGTTCCATTATATTTAATGCGACTGGTATCTCAGCGACTGTGATCGTACCGAGTTCCATCCTGTTAGCATTTGCCTCCGCCGCGGCAGTCGGTATTTTCTTTGGGTATTATCCTGCCAACACCGCGGCTCAACTTGATCCTATTGATGCGCTGCATTACGAATAAATCATAAATCACACAAACAAAAGGAGTTGTTCGATGAAAGTAAAAATCGTGGTCATAATCAGTTTATTGCTTGGTGCGGCATTGGTTGCCGGTTGCGGAATCATTCCAGGTCTGGGAAGCAATTCCAATACGCCGCCCAGTACACCTATTGGGCCAATCAATTCAAGCTATTCCAATGCCATTTCGCCTGCCCAACAGTTGATTCTTGGTACGATTAATCTCCAAGGCAATTTGGCTGTCACGCCGAATGAAGCGGCTCAACTTGTTCCTTTATGGGAAGCGTATCAGACTTTGATTACGAGTAATACGGCCTCGCCAATAGAATTACAAGCCACATTGGTGCAGGTTGAACAAACCATGACGCCCGATCAGGTTCAGTCAATTGTGAACATGAAATTGACCCGCCAGGATATGGGAGCCATATTCCAGCAACTGGGAATCTCCTTCGGCGGACGAGGCACAGGTACGCCGCGTGCAAGTGGTGGAGGCGGCGGATTCGGTGGCGGCGGTGGATTTGGCGGTGGCGGATTTGGCGGTGGTGGCGGATTCGGCGGCGGTGGATTCGGTGGCGGTGCTTCAACGCCTAACCCTCAAGTGATTGCTACCTTTCGCGCAAGAGCCTCTTCTGGCGCTGCCAATGCAGGTTTAGTGAGAGTCTTGATTCAATTCTTGAAATCCAAGAATCCAGCCCTATCAGCATCCGCAACTCCTTCTGCCGCTACACCTATGCCATCCGAGACACCAACACCTTAATAAGTTGGAAAAAAAGTTACTTACTCAATCTAATCGGTTAGATTCAACTACTGATTAGATTGAGAGGAGAAATGCGTTATGACAAAAACAATTTTGGTCGTTGATGACGAAGAGCGGCTCGTATCTCTATTGAAAGCATATCTTTCCAATGAAGGATTCAGAGTCGTGACTGCTAAAAACGGACGGGATGCGCTTTTCCAATCTAGAAACGAAAAGCCCGATCTGATCCTTCTGGATATCATGATGCCGGAAATGGACGGCTACGAATTCATCCGCTTGCATCGTAAGGAGCGCGAAACACCGATCATTCTATTGACGGCCAAAATTGAAGAAAGCGATAAAGTCACCGGGCTGGAATTGGGCGCGGACGATTACGTTTCCAAACCTTTCAGCCCACGCGAATTGACCGCGCGAGTCAGGGCTGTATTGCGCCGCGCCGGTCAGGAAATGCCCAAAGCTGATGTATTGCGTTCTGGAGGTATCGTTCTCGACCGTGCCAATCACGTTGTCATGGTCAACGATAATGCCGTGGATTTAACTCGTTCGGAATTCGACTTATTAGCAGCGTTGATGTCAACCCCAGGCCGCACCTACACCCGGCTCGATCTGTTAGATTATCTGCAAGGTTCGGCGTATGAAGGGTATGAGCGCACCATCGATGCGCACGTAAAAAATCTGCGCGCCAAGATCGAAGATGATCCGCGCGATCCGAGCTACATTGAAACCGTATATGGCGTCGGCTATCGTTTCAAACCGGAAAACTCAAATCACAGGAAATGAGCCCGCATGTCCATCCTCCAAAAGGCCAAAACAGGAATTCAAGGCATTTTCCCCAACCGTTCGCTGGTGATTAAGTTGGTGCTAGCTTTTTTAGCGGTCAGCCTGGCCGGAATTGCTTTGATCGGCTTGCTGGCATCCAACGTTACGGCTCACGAATTCGGCAGGTTCGTTAATACCCAGCGTCCAACCACACTGGCGACTGGTCTTACAAATTATTACGCGGCTCACAATGGATGGAACGGCGTCGCAACAATCATCCAGAATGACAATTCAACCTCTCCAACTGATCCAATCCGACCGCTAGTACTTGTAGATAATCATGGAAACGTCGTTTTTTCAACAGATGTTCAATTCCAAAACCAAAAACCTTCCGCCGACCAGGTTGCTTTCGGTGTTCCGATTTGGGCGAATGGACAAATCGTAGGTTTACTTATCCCTACCTTTCCGCCGCGCGGCTCGGTTTCCCGTCCGCCTGCCAACGATTACATTGCGCGCATTAACCAGGATTTGCTGGTGGGTGCTTTAGGCGCAGTAGCTCTTTCCCTCCTGCTAGGTTTGTTCTTCTCTTCGACCTTGACCCGGCCCTTAAAGGACTTGATCAATGCTACCCGCGATGTCGCTCAGGGAAATCTCGAAAGAGAAGTCCCGGTCCGCTCCAAGGATGAATTAGGAGACCTGACCAAATCTTTCAATAAAATGAGTTCTCAGTTAAAACAAAGCCGCGACCTTCGCCGCAATATGACTGCTGATATCGCTCATGAACTCCGAACCCCTCTAAGTATTATTCTGGGGCATACGGAAGCGTTGAGCGAGGGCAAGCTGGCTCCATCGCCTGAAACCTTTGACATTGTGTACGATGAAGCCAAACAACTCTCGCTTCTTGTCGAAGATTTGAGAACACTTTCTCTTTCCGAGGCAGGCGAGTTAACCCTGACATTTCAACCAGTTTCCCCAACCGATTTGATCGATCGCGTTTCTGGGGCCTATTTACCAAAAGTGCGCACTGCCAATATCTCCTTGGAAACCGAGGCGGATTCGAATCTTCCAGATGTCAATGCTGATTCCTATCGCATTGTACAAGTATTCGGAAACCTGATGGAGAATGCTTTGCGATATACGCCGTCCGGCGGACGCATCAAATTATCGGCTCGTTCTGGATCTACTGGAATTGAATTTCGCGTTCAAGACAGTGGACCGGGCATCTCTGAAGTTGATCTGCCGCACATCTTCGACCGTTTCTATCGAGGCGACAAATCGCGCAGTCGGCAGGATGGAGGCTCGGGTTTGGGTCTCGCAATTTCAAAGTCAATTATTCAAGCGCATAGTGGTCAGATTTGGGCCGAAAGCGCATTAAACGAAGGTACAACCATCGTGTTCGTATTACCCAAGTTCAAAAACTTGTAACCGCAAGAAAGTATTTCAAGATTGCTCTATCATAATAAGGAGTTATAGAATGAAAAAAATTTTCCTAATCCTCTTCGTTTCTGTTTTGCTGACAGCTTGTTCCTCAACTGCGTCCAATACGACGAGAACCAGCCAACGAACACCTGTCGCGCAACTTCCAGTTCAAACCAACCAGTCGCTCGCGACCGCACAGCCTTCCAGCACCGATACCTCCTCGCCGACTCCTATACCTGCAACAGTAACAGCCTCTCCCGTTTCTTCAGGTACACCAGCCGCTACCGCAGATCCTTCCCAGCCTGCTGGCCTGGATGTCATAGCCAAACAAGGTTACGCCATGTTCGACGGGTTTTACATCGTCGGCGAACTGCTGAATAACACCGCCACGCCGATGGGAAATATAAATATTACTGCGACCTATTATTATTTGCGCGCCGGAAAGCCTGTAGTCCTCGGTACTATGGACGGAACTACTCTATTGGATGTAATTCCTGCTTACGGTATGGCGCCTTTCGTAATTGGTCCCTATGTATTAACGACCAACAAGGCAGGTCCCGTCAATACATATGATTTACATGAGGCAGGCCAGGCCGGCACGCTTCCCCGGCAAGATCTCGTTTTGCAACAAGGTGCCAACTCCTATTCCGCTAGCAGTTGGTTATATGTTCGAGGTGAGATATTAAACAAAGGAACAACGGATGCAAAATTTGTAAAAGCAGTCATTACGTTGTACGATCAGTATGGAAATGTTATCGGCGCGATGGCTACGTACACCAATCCAAGCACGATCCCTGCCGGAGGATATGCGCCTTTCACAGTCTCCACCGAATATTGGCCCAATTTTGATCACTTTACTGTGCAAATTCAAGGACAATAGACGTGACCGTCTAAAAAAAGTACGGTATAATTCCGCCCGCTCTGAAGGTAATGGAGAGGTCGCGTAGCTTGGTTTAGCGCGCACGCCTGGAGAGCGTGTTTCCCGCAAGGGAACGCGGGTTCAAATCCCGCCCTCTCCGCTGAAAATAAAAAACGTTCCTTCTTTGGTAGGAACGTTTTTTATTTAAGAGCACCGGTATCTTGATTACCAAGGATTAAGAAATAAACTTTCCCTGTCATTCATGATTCAACTGGGATTTCATTGAACATTCTTTATAAACTGATTACGGATTCAAACTTATAAGGTATGCGATCACATCCGCAATTTGTTGTTGCGATAGAACGTTCTTATCTCCCCATGGCGGCATAGAGAAAGTCGGACCCGGACCCGCAGGCGTGGAGCCGTGTTGGATGAATAGGTCAAGATTCGTTACAAAGGTCATATGATCCGAACTTTTGAGCGCTGGATTGATTGGGTTAAGCGCTGGGCATGATCCGGCATCAGAACCAGGATTTGGAATACCGCCTTTCCCTTCGGTGTTATGACACGTGACGCAATTTGCAGCAAAGATTTGCGAGCCCGAATTTGGATCGCCTGTGAGATTAATCGCATCGCCAGGTCCGCCGGGGTTAGAAGGATGCGGTACGCCAGAACTCGATCCCGTAGCCGGTGTTGAGGTCATTACAGATGCAGCAACCGGAGAAGCATTCGTCGATATTGATCCAGATGCAGCAACTGGAGAAGTGCTTGTTGGCGACATAGACGCAGCTATTGGAGAGGCGATCGTTGGGGCTACTGCAGCCACCGATTCGGTTGGCGAAGTCGTTGCGGTCGCCGCGGATGTAGCCGAAGCAGTAGCAGTGGATACAAGGAAACGCATAGGTGCGGGGAGAGTCGCCGGGATCAAAGATGGAATAGAAGTGCGTTAAATCTTTGGCACAGATGCATTACAGTTGTCCAAAGAAAAACCGCATCCTGAATAAGTTAAGAACGAAACCCATCCAACAATAATGGCAATGAATCCGATGATCACACCATATAATATTTTGCGAAAATCATCCATGCTCCCTCCCTACTTTAAAGTGCGGACAAAATTAACCACATCCCAGCGCTCACGGACGGTCAGGTTCTCGTTGAGAGAAGGCATGTAGCCCTGAATGCCATTCGTGATGGTCATAAAAATGGCTCCATCGCTCAGGAATTGAACTGCCGGACTAGTCAGGTCAGCAGGTTTGTTTTCCAGGAACGTTGCGACAGTACCATCGCCCTTTCCACCCGAACCATGACATACAGAACAGTTGTTTTGGAAAAGTTCCGCTCCGCGCGCCAGCGACGTCTGATCCGCGGGAACGGGATTCTTCGGCGCGCCCATGTTCGCGATATACGCCGGTCCCTCAATCGGAATGGATTGTGTCGGAACGGGAAGCGGATCCTCCATGGGTTCGTACGAAGGCTGGAGCCCCATGAAACTCACCCATTGGACTTTAATCACATCATAGGAGAACAGCAAGGATATTCCAAAAAGAACAGTGACAACCGCAAAGATCACCGCAAACTTTTTTAGGATTAGGCTCAAACTCATGCTCATAGTTGACGTGCCTCCGCCGGATTCACCGATTCCGCCCCAACCTTCTTGAGAGCATCAACCAGCTTTTTTTGTTGGCCATCTGGGCAACGAAAGAGAATCGCGATCTTGCCATCGCTGATTTCCGGGACATATTCTTTGGGAGTATAGGATGGAAAGCCACTGTCCACCAACATCCCCAGAAAAGCAAAGCCCATGAGACCCAGCATGGTCATTTCAAAGGTAATGATGAGACCTTGAGGAACGGGGTAGATTGGTTGACCGCCAACATGCAATGGAAATAAAAACGGGGTCCCATAAATCAGGAAAATTCCAAACAACATTCCAAGGAAGGCACCGGTCATGGCAATGCGCGACACATAACTCAACGCCGATGGGCGGCCCAAAATCGCCTCCTTGATGGGAATGCCTGAGATGACATTCATCTGCTCATCGCTCACACCCAACTCTTGCAGTTTTTCAATCCCCTTCACGGCAGGTTCGATCTCTTCAAAGACAGCTAGAAGCATAGTGGAATCAGACATATCTTAACTCCTTCCACTCAATCAATCTCACTTACAGTTGAAATTTTAGCCTTGCCGATCCTGCGAAGGATGTGACTCTCCTGACCTTCCTGCACCTCCCAGACCGGAATTAATGGGATCATCCTCGATGCCAGCAGATAAAGCAGGAAGAAAAACGCAAAATTGCCGATGGTCAATACGATCTCAATGTGAGGCACAAAGATACGCCAAGTGAAGGGCATCCGATTAATGGTCAGAGTTTCCGGAATGATCACATACCGTTCGAGCCACATTCCAACGTTGATCACAAAGCCAAGAATCGCCAACAACCATGGAATTCGACGCCATTTTTTATTCCAAAGGATAGTCAACGGCGCAAGATTACAGAATAACATTGTATACCAGAGATACCACTGGGGTCCCGTTTGAATAAAAGTATTCAGAATCTTGTCCCACATATCCCCTCCATACCACGGAACCAGGTAATCGTTGAAATAGAAATAGGCCCACGCCAATGAGACCAAGAACATCAACATGCCCAGCGTCTCAAAATGTTCCGGACGCAGGAAGTATTTCATATTTTTCATTGTGGAGCGGATCATGAAAAGCACGATCGCCACGGCCGCCATGCCGGATTGCAAAGCCCCAATAACGAAGTAAGGTCCGAATACCGTCGAAGACCAACCAGGACGGGTCGCCATGGCAAAGTCCCAGGACACGATCGTGTGTACCGAGAACATCACTGGGATAATCGCGAAGGCAAAAATATTCATGGCGGTTTTCAGATTCTTCCACTCGCCCTCTGTGCCGCGAAAACCGATAGCAAGAATCTTATAAAATGTTTTACGCCAGCCAGTCGAACGGTCGCGCGCCATTGCCAGGTCTGGGATGAGCGGCAGGAAGAGATACATGGTACTGCAAAGTAAATAGGTATTGATCGCCATGAAATCCCACATCAACGGGGAGTGGAAGTCGGGCCACAATCCGCGCTCATTGGGAAACGGCAACAGCCAATAAGACAACCAGACGCGTCCCATATGCAGGAACACGCTAATGCCGGCTTGCACCAACCCGAAGGTGGTCATCAATTCCGCAGCGCGCGTAAACGGACGTCGAGATTTAACTTTCAAGACGCGCAGGATCGCCGAGATGAAAGTACCTGCATGACTGATGCCGATCCAGAATACAACCTCGACCAGAAATATTCCCCAATAAACCGGACGATTGACACCAGCTACGCCCAGGCCTTGCATGATCAAGTAATACCAAGCAGCGAACAGACAGGTTACTACAATGAACGCCAGAACGCCAGTCAAGGTCCAGTATTTCCATGTGGTGGAATGCATGGAATCTAACACCATGGAATTCATTTCCCCGCGCGGCATCGGATCATGCATCAGATGTTCTTTGGGATCTTCGACCTCTTCCTCTCGCGAAGGTGTAAATAAGGGTTTTGCAATTGCGCTCGATTTAAGCTCCTCCCGCCAGATAAGTCACGCGCGGCAAAGTCCCAAGCTCCTCCAACAAATGACTGCCGCGGCTGGTCGCAGATACCTGGCTGACTTTTGAATTCGGATCATCCAATTTGCCAAAGATGATGGCATCCGCTGGGCAAGCCTGGGCGCAAGCTGGAACCACTTCCCCATCACGGATTTGTCGATTCTCTGAATCAGCTGTATCTTCTGCATGTCGAATGCGCTGGATGCAGAAGGTGCACTTCTCCATCACGCCGCGTCGGCGCACGGTAACATCTGGATTGAGTTGATTCTGAAGCGTTACCAGCTCCGGGTGGATACGAGCATCTGTGTAATCGCGCCAGTTGAACACACGTACCTGATACGGACAGTTGTTGGCGCAATAGCGCGTACCTACACAGCGGTTGTAGACCTGCAGATTTAAATCTTCAGATTCGCTATGCACCGAAGCGAACACAGGACAAACCGGCTCGCACGGCGCATTGTGACATTGCTGGCACATGACCGGTTGATACGGCGTCATCTTGATATTTGGAAAACTTCCCTGCCAGAAACGTTCGACGCGGATCCATTGGATGGAACGACCGTAACCGGCATCCACTTCGCCGACGAATGGAATATTGTTCTCCATTGCGCAGGCGGCCACACAGGCCTGACAGCCGGTGCACAAATCCTGATCGATCACCATTCCCCAAACATTCGACGTCACGATTTCGTTGTTTTTAGATGCAGGAGCTTGAAGTTTATCAGTCATAAATCTCTCTCCTATTTTGCGTTAAACCCATAAACGCCAAGGATGCTTTCCATCCGTGACAATTGCCGCTTCTTCCCCGTTTTCTGAACGCGGACTTTCATCGAAGCGAAAGCGAGATCGCCAGCTTCGTTGGTTGCATTGCTCAACAGGTCAGCCGGATTGACGCCGCGTCCTTGAGCAAATTGCCCGTAAGCGGTGTGTCCCTGACCAAAGGGCATGGCGATCGTATCGGGGCGAATTGCCGGATACATATAAACCGAGGCTTCCACTGTCCCTGCGTTGGATGTGATGGATACAACATCGTCATCCTGAATACCCAACTTCTGCGCGGTTTCCGGATTGATCTCGACCCATGTATTCCACATCACGGTCGTGGTTGGATCAGGAACCTCGTGCAACCACGGCTTATTTGCACCTGCCTCTCCAAGTATTGGTGAGACGAAAGGCACAAAATAGAAATCACCATCGCCGCCGAACTGCGCCGGAGAAGCAGCGAAGCTCTTCTTAAGAACCTCTGTGCTCGACGGAACTACACGGTTATCACCGGTTTTCCACCAGCCGCCATTTTGCTGGAAGTAAGCCGTGAACGTGTTTATGTCCGATGCAGAGAAATAGCCATCGGTCGCATTCAGCAAGCCATTAAGTTGACTCTGGATATATTCCAGTTCATCCTTGAACTTCAAAGTGGAAGCCAATGTGCCTCCCACTTTTTGCGCGGCGGCCAATAGAACGTCAGTCGTGGCACGCCCATCGTAAACCAAGTTTAGTTGTTTACCGTTCTCAGTGTAAACACCGGAGACGATAGGCTGTGCACCGGATAGCGTTGCGGAACCTGCGCCGGTCGCGATTTTTTGATAACCCCATGATTCCATCGAATGTCGGTCAGGAAAAATATAATCGGCTTGTACTGCGGTCTCATCCGGAAAGGTTGCGAACGAAATAATCTGCGGCACATTCTTTAATGCATCCATCAGCTCTAAAGAATTTGGAAGTTCAAACAAGGGATTGACTCCGTGAATAAACAACACCTTGATACTGCCAGACTGGAGCTGAGCAACGAAGTCAACCATTTCTTTGATGCTGGCCGGGCGATGATATTGATCTGCAAGCGGAGCGAGCGGTGAAAGGAATACGCCACCGTCTTTGCCAATGTTGTTCACCAGCGCATTCAATGTCAGCACCGCCTCGGCGGTTTGCAAACCGTTGCTCTGACCCAACGCCGCGCCGCCAGGAATGGCCAGTGGATGTTTGGCTTGAGCAAACAGACCCGCTAGATGTGTCAATGTACCGCTATCGATACCAGCGGCAGAGGCTGCGGCATTGACATCCACATTGGCAAAAGCCGCGGGCACGGAGCTGCCGCCCGCTTCGGCAATGAGACGTCCAAGTGCCAACGCGACCAGACCCTCGGTCCCCGGTGCAATCGGAATCCATTCATCGGCTTTTGCACTTGTCTGAGACATGCGCGCTTCGAACTGAACCAGGTAGCCACGCTGAGATGTTCCCCTCCGAAACTTGGAATACTCGCGCGTCTGCGCTACTGGCGAAAGCCAGGTCTCAAGAAAATTCGCACCGAAGGAGAAGACCAGATCCGAGTTGCCGATATCGAAGAAGGGCAAACCTGATTGACCAAGTAGATCGTTCGCGGCTTTCATCAATGTGGCACGCGCTTCGAACATACCCAGCGCGCCGAAACGAATCGGAGCCGAGGCGCCGATGGCTTTGGTCAGATCCGTTACAAGGTCGAAGAGATGATCGGGAGCCATGCCCACTAGGAAGGCAATTTCATTGGGTTGGTTCTTGCTCAACGCATCCGCCACGACTTGTGTCGCGTCGTCCCAACTCATGGTTAATTCCACGTTCTGATTGTCTGACCCGTATAAACTTTGTCCACGCGAATGTTTGATTGGGCCGCGTATCCGATTGGGATTATAGAGGCCTTCCAAAGCTGCCTGTCCGCGTGCACAAGTCTTGCCGAGGTTGACCGGGTTATTTGGGTTGCCTTCGACTTTGAGGGCGCGTCCCTGTTCGGTACGGACAATGAGTCCACATCCCGCAGAACATTCACGACACGTGGTAGCATAATACGTGCTCAGGCCGTTATAGCTATATTCCGGCATTTTGGTATACGGCTCGCGTTGAACAAAACGCGCGGCTGGACCACAACCGGTCAATACTGCCGTGGTTGCCGCGCCCACGCCAGCCAGTTTAAGAAAATCACGCCGGGAAATCTTATTGCTCATAATAATAGGTTCCTTTCACCCGGTCTAATAATGACACGTACTGCAATCGGTGAGCTTGACACGCTCTTCCGCGAGAGTAGCCGCAACCGCTGGATCGTTGGTTGGATTATTTTGGGCATTATCTTCGGTCTTCGCCCGATGGCAATTCAAACACCAGCCCATGTTCAACACCTGCGGGTTTTGAAGGACAGTCATCTTGCTAACATCGCCATGACAATCCTCGCAGTTCAACCCCGCCGCGATGTGCGGACGATGAACAAAGTGGACAAAGTCCGGCACCCAAGCCACCGGCACCCATTGCAGAGGCGTGTTATTCTGGACAGCCTGAACCAGCGGAACCAACTTGGGACTCGTTTTCGTAATCTCCAATTGTTGATGGCATCCCCAGCACTTGGTCTCTGTTGGCAGACCCGGCGAAGGTCCGCGCAAAGCGCCTGGATGACAATACAAGCATGGGATTTTCAAAATCCCTACATGAATGTTATGCGGAAAATCAATCGGTTGTTGGGGAGTCTTTTGCGTCTGAGCAATGCCCCACACCGCGCCACTTAAAAGTGCGAGCAAAACAATCAATACCCCCACCCGCCCGAGCGGCTGGTTTAGCGCATTGAAGAACCTTTTGATCATAGATGCTCCTACGGCGAAGATAACTTACAAACAAACCTTGCGAAGACCGGGATCGCCTTCGCAAGGTTTGTTTGTATAAAAATCATGTTGACTTTAGAGAAACATACCAATCATTGGCTTGAGCAAAGGGAAATGTCTTTCCCTGCAAAAGTAAAAAAGAAGTTATTTTAGGGTTATGGGAGCTCACCCTTCTCTCCAGCATAGACTCTAGCCCAAACAACATGCGGGCGATTATACTGCAAAAATATATGCAAGTACATACGATATGTACGATTTGAAAAATCGTCTCTATGATATACTCTGCATTTGGTGCTTATGACCAAAAAGCAGTTACAGGTTTTGCTGCCAGCCATCATGATCGGGATCGGATTGCTGTTGGCTTTGACCGCCTCTTCGTTCGCACCCTTTCCCGATCACGGATTAAGTAGCGCAGCGATAGCGAATCTATCTCCCACACCAACAGCTTCTACAGAGGCAACATCCCAAGCTGGATCAACGGACTGGATCACGTTGATGGGAGTCATCATTGTTTTGATCGTTGTGTTGCCTGTATTATTCAGGCGCTCAACCTGGACGAAATAAATCATTATCACCCTGCCTCGTCCAATGTAGGCAGGGGTTCATTCCCAATTCTTTGCCATTTCAATTCGTTCAGACAGCGGGGGATGCGAATAGAACAGGAACACCACCCACTGCTCCGGGTCGACCTCACCTAGATTTTGATTCGCCAGCCGCACCATGGCCGATGCAAATGCATCACTCTTGCCCGTTGCTTGCAACGCATATTCATCGGCCATACGCTCGCGCCAACGCGATACAGCATTCTCCAGCGGCGACATGATCAGACCATACAAACCCAACGTTATTCCAAGTGCGGGAAAGGCCGCTACATCACTGATGCTTGCGAATCCAAAATATCCGATTGCCCAGTTCAAGACGAGGGAAACAAGATAAAGACCCAGCAAAGTGGTGAGCGTCCCCATTGCGATCAAGATCGGAATATCTTTGTGGACTTGATGCCCCAGTTCATGGGCCAACACTGTTTCAATTTCATCTGACGTAAATTCATTGATGAGCGTATCGCCCAACACGATGCGACGCGTATTGCCGACGCCAGTCAACGCGGCGTTCGCGGACTTGGTGCGGCGCGACATATCGAACTTAAACACCCCTTTGACTTTCGTGTTCGCGCGTTCGGCCAGCTTCATCAGACGATCTGCGAGTTCTTGATGTTCGTCAGCAAGCGGGACGAATTTATTAAAGATGGGCATGATGAGAATCGGGGCTAGATTGGAAAGCAAAACATTGAAAACCAGCAATCCACCCGCGGCCCACAGCCACCAAAGGTTTCCTGTTGCACGCAAAGCCAAGTAAAGCAATTCAAGCAGAATCAATCCAAGCGGCCCGCCGACTGCCATCCCTTTGAGCTGATCCACGATCCAATCTTTGAGCGATTGAGTCGATTGTCCAAAGCGATGTGGCAGGACGAAGCCTTCGTAATAACTCAGCGGTAAATTCAAGACAAAATAAATTCCGCCGAAGACGAGCACAAACGCTGGGACAAGTATCCAGACATTGAGTGACCAGCGCACCGTGAGCCAGTTGCGCAGGGAAATGCTCCAGCCGAAGAAGAGCCAGGCCAAAGCATAGACGGCGCTAAAGGTTGTATCCACAAGCCAAAGTCGACGCGAGATGCGCGCATATTCTTTTGCTTGCTTTTGTCGTTCGGGATCAATGGTTGTCATAAGTCTCCAAGGTGATTTCAGAAAAGAAATTAAACACGAAGATCACAAAGGATTCAAAGGTTGTCCTTCGTGGACTCCGTGTCCTTTATGTTTAGATGCCTTTCGACTTCACTTGTTCTCCCGCAAGATGAACAATGACCTGTTCCGCCGTCATCACCTGACCATATGATTTCAGCGCGGCCAGAAACGCCTTGTGAACATGCTCTGCGGGAATGACCGTATCGCCATATTTCAAATCGCGCGTGGCACAGGCATCCTCGGCGACGATGACTTGAAAACCGAAGTCCGCCGCGGCACGCGCAGTGGCATCGACGCACATGTGAGTCATCATGCCGGTGATGATGACGCGTTCGATATCCCAGCTTTTCAACAGTTCAAGCAGATTCGTTTCGCGGAATGAATTAGGATGATGTTTGATGACCAGCGGTTCGCCTTCGAAGTGCGCCACAAAATCATGAATGTCGGTGCCATCGGTGCCGGGCAAAAAGAAAGTTGCAGTGGGACTCAAGGCCACGTGCTGAATGTGAACGTGAGCCTGACGATGCTCGCGGAAGCATTGCAGCAGTTCATAAGCTTTCTTGGCGGCCTCCAGCGGCTTGACCAGTTCCATCCTGCCGCCGGGGAAGTAATCTTTTTGAATGTCAATGAGAAGAAGAGCTGTTTTCATAGTTTAATCCTTATTCAAAGTAATCAACAAGTCTGACAAGTCGTGCAAATAGTTTTTTACTTCCTCCCAAAATCTGCCGGGTTCTCGCCCCACGCTTGCGTATCCCATTTCAAAACAGAATCATCTTCCAATTCATTTTCAGCCAGCCAATTTTCGGCGCTATGGATCAGCATGAAAAGCGGTTTGTTCGAATTCATGCGATTCAATTTTGTTTTGCATTGACCGGTCATCACCCACGCAATTGCATTCTCCGAATCGGAATAGATCGGAATTTGTTTTTCCTGTTTCTCCAGCCACGTCAGCGCGTGGACGATGGCGAGAAATTCGCCGACGTTATTCGTCCCGTCTGCATAGGGGCCAGCATGAAATATTTGTTTTTTAAATTCTAAATCCACGCCGCGATATTCGACCTTGCCCGGCGAGCCGTTGCAAGCCGCGTCCACGCACAAGCTGGGGATGATCGGCGGATTCGGAGCGAAGAGCCAGCGGTGTGTCGAAGCCGGTTTGCCCTTGTAATCTTTATACGACGCGGCAAACGCGCGTTCCGCTTCGGTGCGCGACTCAAACGCCTTATATTCCGCGTCCACAAATCCTTTCACCTGCGCTTCGCACTCCGGCCACGAAGTGAAGATGCCGCGCTGGCGTCCTTTCCAAACCACGTAAAACTTTTGCTTTGGCATTTACTTGATATTCACCATCACTGAACCCAGCGACAGAATCGAACCACCGGCGGGACTCGAATCTTCGATTTGAATCCGCAATGTTCCGCTGACATTTTTTCCACTCAAATCAATCGGAAGCAAAAACGTTCCCGGACCTCCGGGCTGGCCGGCATGAACGAGGAATGATCCTTTCGTGATTTCATTATTGTTCGCATCAAACACCAGATATAGCAAATTATTTTCGAACGGCGCAATCGTCACATGCCCCGTGATCGTTAATGGTAACGAAACCGTTGAATCATTCATCGGTGAATCAATCGTGATGACGCGCTCGCCGCCGTCGGGAGCCTTTGTAACATAACTTGTGAACACTAACTGACTCGCGATCAAGCGATACGCTCGCTTCGTCTCTTGAGCCGCGCAACATCCCGGATCGTTCGGTCCATGAACTGTCGCATCGAGAAAGATCTGTCCATTTTGAATACTGAGGCTGTTGATGATTGGCCGGTCATCAATCAAGTCCGAGGCGGCTTGCAGCGGTTGACCATTTTGATTCAGCATCGCGATCACGGAAACGAACACGCCAGTACCGCCGTAATTTTCCGCCAGTAAAACCGCCGCGTCACCCACGCCGTCACCGTTTAAATCTCCAAATGCCATTTGCGGAACAAGGCTGATGGACATGAAGTCCGGCGATGAAACATCGGTGGTGCTTTGATACGCGCCGTTCGTCAGTTGCACAATTGGTTGCGCGTCTCGAGACACTAATTGATATCTCGTATTCTTTACTTGATCTGGAGTCAGCGCCGAGATAGCAGTCGTAGGCGGAACCGTTGAAAAAACTTGTGTAACCGGAATCCGAACCACTTCCGGCGGCGAAAACAATCCGCAAGCCAGCGTAACAAATCCAAGAATCAAAGACACAAGCCAAGGTTTTTTCATTTACCTGCGACCGTCCAGGTCGCGCCACCATCCACCGTCTTATAAAGCACGCGTGTGCCAGTGACATCATTCGTCAACACAAAACCAGTGGCGGTATTTACAAAGTCCATACCAGAAAAATTATCCCCGAACGAAACGCCGGGTGCGACGGTTGTCCAGGATTTCGCGCCATCGTGTGTGACATAAAACTCCGATCCATTCCAAACAAAGCCGTCCGTAGCGGAAACAAAATTCATCGAGCCACCATTCGGGATCAGCGTTGGTGCGAGCGCCCAATTCGAGCCGCCGTCGTGTGAATAATAAATGGCCATCATCACTCCGTTCTGCGAAGAAACGTGAACCGGCATGAATGCGTCTTGCGCCGTGACGAATTGCGGACCGATGGTTTCAAATTGAGCTTGCTCGTATCCGGCCGGAATTTGAACCAGCTGTTCCTTCCAGGTCTGACCACCATCCTGAGTTTGATACAAATAAACCTCGCCGGGCGTGTATGTGATTCCACCCACCCAGGCATTCTTCATATCGATTGGCGTAATGCCATCCTTTAGTCCGCCGAGAGGCAAGCTGGAGGCAGCGTTGGGTTGTGTCGGATCGTTAATATAGGTTTGCTGCCATGTTTGTCCGCCATCGGTCGTTTGAAAGATCGCAACCGCGTTCGAGCCAACCGCCACATCGAGGCTGGCCATCATCCAGCCATTCAATGCGCTTACAAACACCATGTTTCCCATAAAGAAACCAACCGTGCTCGATTGCCATGTTGCGCCGCCATCTTGAGTACGATACAACGTGTTGCTGTTACTGGATGGGTCGCCTGAAACCACCCATCCATGATTCGAATCCAAGAAATAGGAAGTGGTACCAAAGCCAAGTTTCGTAACACCTGATGGTGTTACATCGTGCCATGTTGCACCACCGTCGTTCGTTCGAACCACACCTGTATCCGTGATGGCCCATCCATTCGTTACATCAATCATACGGAGCATGGTGAACGCGGGAGCAGAAGAAACCGGCGCGCTAAGCGTGGGCGGCGCGACTGTCACAGGCGCGGGCAATGTTGGAGTCAATGTAACCGGCTGGGAACAAGCGGATAATATCAAAGCCAAAACAACTAAAGCAATTATTCGTTTCATACGTTTCTCCTTATCAAACGTTATCCATGATGGTGATTATGCGAGCAATTCCACAATCATCGCTTCGCCCTGCCCCACGCCGACACATAATGTGGCCAGACCATACTTCACGTTGCCGCGTCGCTTCATCTCATAGAGAAGGGTTGTGAGGATGCGTGCACCCGAACAACCAAGCGGATGCCCTAATGCAATCGCCCCGCCATTGACGTTAACGATTTCAGGATCAAACCCAAGTTCTTCGATCACTGCTAAAGATTGAATAGCAAAAGCTTCATTCAATTCCACCAGGCCAATATCTTTGATTTGTAATCCGGCACGTCGCAACGCTTTCTTGGTCGCAGGGATTGGTCCATACCCCATCACACGCGGTGGCACCCCAGCCACTGCCGATGTAACAATGCGCGCCAACGGTTTTAGATTCAACGCTTTGGCTTTTTCTACGCTCATCAATAATAACGCCGCTGCGCCGTCATTCAAGCCAGACGAATTACCTGCGGTCACTGTTCCGCCATCTCGAAACGCGGGCTTGAGTCTTGCCAGTGATTCCATCGTTGTATCGCGGCGTGGACGTTCATCCGTCGTCACGAGAATAGGATTGCCTTTCCTTTTCGAAATGGAAACCGGAAAAATTTCTTCCGCGAATTTTCCGGAGTCAATTGCGGCAATTGCACGTTGATGTGAGCGCAGTGCAAAGGAATCCTGCATCTCGCGCGTAATATGCGGACGCTCCACCGCAATGTTCTCAGCAGTCTCGCCCATCGCATCGGTGCCGTATTTTTCTTTCATCTTTGGATTCGGATAACGCCAGCCGAGTGCGGTATCCCATGCGGTAAGATTGCCGAACGAAAAACCCGCCTCGGCTTTCGGAACCGAATACGGCGCACGGCTCATCAACTCAACTCCACCCGCGATAAAAACTTCGCCTTCCCTCACTTTTATCGCGCGCGCGGCCTGGTTGACTGCACTCAATCCTGAAGCGCATAAACGATTCACAGTCACGCCCCCGACTTCAACAGGCAACTCGGCCAACAACGCGGCCATGCGCGCCACATTGCGATTATCCTCGCCTGCCTGATTCGCGCATCCGAAATAAACTTCCTCGACCAGATTCGAATCTAGGTTATTACGCTGGATAATCTCTCTTATAACGAGCGCCGCCAAATCGTCGGGACGAACGGGAGCGAGGGCGCCACCCAAGGATCCAATCGGCGTGCGAATCGCATCGACAATCACTGCATCTTCATTATTCGACATTGGGCATTCTCCAAATCAATGAGTTGAAAAATATTGATTATACAAAGGCGTGCTGATGTACGCCATCCCAAAATCATCTTGATAAATCAGGGTGTATCCTTGAACCTGTTCATCTAATGCGTCTTTGTAAAAGTGATAGGCGTCAGAAAAGTTAGGATCAACGGCCGTTTGACTGGCCTGGGTGTAATCGCGCAAATGCTGTTTGCCAAACAACAACGCATCCGCATGGATTTTGTGGATAAAACCATATCCTGAAACTCCCCATTGATAATAGACCTTGTCATTCAACGCATTCGGCACATAGACGGCTACATCGCGATAGATGACAAAACGAGTATCCGTTGGCAAACGGGATAAATACTTTTGATTGAGGGTGTCATAAAACTGGAGGCTGGGACTCGTATTTTCACGGTTCAATGTATCAACATAATTATTCAAATCTGATTGAAGGTTGTAATATAGTTGAACGCCAATAACGACGAAACCGATCAAAAGAAGCATCAAACGAACTATATTTTTTCTCAACCACGTACCCAGTGAGCCAACAAAAGGTAGAACTGGAAATTGTTCGAAATATGCAGGCAAGGCGGAAAAGACGGGCAACGCGATTGGCAGAAAAAAATGTTTGGGGCGAATGACTATTTCCAGAAACAAATAAAGTGCGAAAGGCACAGCCCATGTTGCAATGAGGAGATTCAATAGACGCTTCGGTTTTGCCATTACGCTCAGCAACAGGGCAATCAAAGACAGCAAAACAAAAGCAATTGAGCCATATTGTTGAGTAATAACCGGGATCCAACTGAGCGGTTGGTTATGATATGCAACGACAAATCCTGCCGACATGGCTTTGGATTGGCGGATCTGAATGTTCAACGCTTGTTGTCGTTCCGCGGCCCAATAAAGGAATGGATTGCTTACCACGAAGGTCGCAGCCATGAGAACAACAAATAGCAAGGCGGCAAGGATTGCTTTGCGCGTATTGATTCGCTTTTGATGCCAACTGAGAAAGAGATAGGCTGGAATGGTCAGGAAGAAGAAGAGACCAACTAGTTTGGTGCCCACCGCCAGTCCACAGAACACAGCCGCAATATAAAAGTTTTTTTGAACAGATAGATTGTCGCGAACCAGAAAAAAGAAAGTCAAGACGATAAAAAGAAAAACAAGGCTTTCAGGATGCCACCATAGATCATTGGCGACAACTTCTGGAACAGAAAGCAAAAGCAGAAATAGCAAAAAGGACTTCAGGTAAGAGTCGAAATTCGTCTGCAAATAAACCAGCAGGAGAAGCGCCGCAATCATCGGCAAGACACTGACCATCTGCCGCAGGAGAAGCATGCTCAAGGAAACGGAGGCAATTCCTTGAATGAATTTTACGGGAAGCAGCGCAATAACCACGGAATAAAAATAGAATGGGAAGCCATAATAATAGTGCTGGTAGGCAAAAAAATTATGGACAGACTCCGTCAACGTGTCTCCCACCTTTAACATATGAACCGCGTTGGGATATTGGGCAAACTCGTCAGCATCGAAAATCGAAATCATATTCTGATCCTTCGCACCGGTAGCATTCGGAAACCAGAAAGCAAAGAAATATAATGCTCCGGTGACGAGCAAAATCAAAATAATGAATTTCTTTTTTTGAACCATCTATTCATCCGCATAAAAATTTCAGCTCGATTCTACCACCTTGAAAGGACAGGACTTTTGTAATCATGAAGGATGACGCATGGCACTATCCGCCTTTTGTTGATAAAGACATAATCAGTTTTGCACGATAGTTACTAAATACTCTCCAACTTCTCAAGTAAGGAGACCGAATGCCCGGAGCAAAAGGTTGGATCGAAGTCAACGAGAAATACTGCAAGGGATGTGAATTGTGTCTTAGCGTCTGCCCGCCTGAGGTGATGGAATTGGATATGTCACGTCTGACGCCAACAGGCTACCACCCCGCGCACACGTTCAAAGACGGTTGCACGGGGTGTGCTATTTGTGCGCTGGTTTGCCCCGACGCGGCGATCACCGTCTATCGCGAAATCAAAAAGGCTGTACCTGCAACAGCATAATTATTGTAGAGGCACGACAGGTCGTGCCTCTACACATTTTGGAGAAACCATATGACACGAGAGTTATGGGAAGGCAACCAGGCCATCGCAGAAGCCGCCGTTCGCGCGGGACTTGAGGCTTATTTCGGTTATCCAATCACGCCTCAAACCGAAGTTCTGGAATATCTTTCACGCCGCATGCCTGAACTGGGACGCGCCTTCGTTCAAGCAGAAAGCGAACTCGGCGCGATCAACATGGTTTATGGCGCGGCTTGCGCGGGTGTGCGCGTGATGTCCACCTCATCCAGCCCGGGCGTAAGCCTCATGATGGAAGGCATATCCTATATCGCTGGAACGGAAGTTCCCATGGTGCTGGTCAACGTAATGCGCGGCGGCCCGGGACTTGGCAACATCGCTCCCTCGCAAGGGGATTACAACCAGGCCGTGCACGGCGGTGGACATGGTGATTATCCGCGTATCGTGCTGGCCCCGGCTTCCGTTCAGGAAGCGATTGACCTGACCATGCTTTCATTTGACCTTGCTGAAAAATATCGCATGGTCACGATGGTCATTGCCGATGGTTCCATCGGACAAATGATGGAGCCAATCCAGTTTCCTGAGATGAAACCTGTTCAGCGCAAGGATTGGGATTGGGCAACCAATGGACGTATGGGCAAACGCGAGCGCCGCCTTCTGACATCCATCTATCTTGATCCATATCAGGAAGAGAAAACCAACTTCCGTTTGCTGGAACGCTGGAAACAAATCCAAGCCAATGAAGTGCGCTATAAAGAATATTTCATGGATGA
Organism: uncultured Chloroflexia bacterium; assembly: GCA_963783295.1. Taxonomy (GTDB): domain Bacteria; phylum Chloroflexota; class Anaerolineae; order Anaerolineales; family Villigracilaceae; genus Fen-1038. The sequence continues at coordinate 156,568 of CAWAMX010000012.1, forward strand.
CGCCGAATACGTAGTAGTCGGTTTCGGAACAGCTGGACGCGTATCGCTTTCCGCGGTGCGCGCTGCGCGTCAGGAGGGAATCAAGGTCGGGTTGTTGCGGCCGGTGACGGTGAGTCCGTTCCCGCTGGATGTGATCGATGAATTGGTCAAGCATGTAAGCGGGGTCCTGGTTGTCGAAATGAATTCAGGCCAGATGTTGGAAGATGTCCGGCTGGCTGTTCGAGGCCGCGTGCCGGTTGAGTTCTATGGCCGCATGGGCGGCGTGGTTCCGTTCCCCGATGAAGTCCTGAACGAAATCCATCGCATGGTCTCGGACAAAGCTCCAAGCAAGCTGAGTCCGCGTGATGCATGGTTTGAACGAATGACGGCAGTGAAATAGCAGAAGAGGCTTTCATGGTAGCGACTGCAAATAATCTGGTTTACGAACGGCCCGAAGGTTTTACCGATACACCCACCCATTATTGCCCGGGTTGCACGCATGGTGTAGCGCATCGACTCGTTGCGGAAGTACTAGAAGAAATGGGCGTGCTTGATCGGACGATTGGCGTGGCGCCGGTGGGCTGCGCGGTATTTGCGTACAACTATTTTGATACTGACTTTGTCGAAGCGCCTCATGGACGCGCCCCGGCCATGGCCACGGGTATCAAGCGAGTTTTGCCCGACCGAATCGTTTTCACCTATCAAGGCGACGGCGACCTCGCTTCGATTGGAATGGGTGAGATCGTCCATGCCGCGGCGCGCGGAGAAAACATCACGGTCATCTTCATCAACAACGCCAACTTCGGCATGACAGGCGGACAAATGGCTCCGACTACATTGCCCGGCATGAAGACGACTTCATCACCCAACGGCCGCGACGTGGAAACCCAAGGTTATCCCATCCGCACCTCTGAATTGCTGGCAACATTGGACGGCGCGGGTTACGTGGTGCGGCGCAGCTTGCATGATCCGAAGAATATTCGTCTTGCAAAGAAAGCCATCCGGCTCGCGTTCGAAACACAGGTGCGCGGACTTGGCTTCTCGATGGTCGAATTGCTTTCGACCTGCCCGACCAATTGGAACCTGACACCGCTGGAATCGCTTAAGTTCGTGGAAGACAAAATGGTATCGTATTTCCCGCTCGGCGATTACAAGGTGAGTCCATCGGTGGCACAGGTAAAAGTCTAGGAAGAAGGAAGCGGTTTATGCAAAAAGAAATTATCATCGCTGGTTTTGGCGGACAGGGTGTGCTCTTCGGCGGACAAGTTATAACGTACGCAGCCATGGACGCCGGTAAAGAAGTGACGTGGATTCCGTCCTATGGTCCGGAAATGCGCGGTGGAACCGCCAACTGCACCATCGTCATCGCGGACGACGAGATCGGTTCGCCGTTGGTCAAGAATCCTCCGCTGGGAATTGCGCTCAATTTGCCCTCGTTCGACAAGTACGAAGATGAGCTTCAAACAGGTGGGACGCTGGTAGTTAATAAATCCATGGTGGATCGCGGTCAGAAGCGGAACGATATCAAAGTGATCTTTGTGCCTTGCAACGAGATCGCCGAAGAGATCGGCGACCGCAAATTATTGAACATGGTTGCGGTCGGTGCTTTGCTGACGGCTTTGCCTGAATTGAGCATCAAAGACGTTGAGAAGGCATTGGAAGCCCACATGCCCGAACGGCATAAGAATCTATTGCCGAAAAATTTTGAAGCGCTCAGGCGCGGATATGAAGCGGCACAAAAAGTACCGGCGTAATCAAAAACAAGTTTCGATGAACCCAAAACCCGTCTCAGTCAGAGGCGGGCTTTTTGTTGATTTTGACAAATGATTGTGAAATTGGCCTGACTGTTAAGAATATTCCGCCGTTTCTTCAGCCTGTTCTTCGTCAATTTCCATATCATCATCACAACGCGCCACGTCTACAATATTGTCGGCTATGCTTAACACCATTTTCTTATTCAATTCCCCGTTATCTTCCAACAGAAGGTTCATAAGCACATCCCCATGAAATTCTTGAGTATGCATCTTGGCCATTTCAAGAACCTCGGATAATGACTCAGCCGTTGCAACGTAATCACAATCCATGCCTATATTCCTGCATTCAAACGTCAACATATAAACACTCCTTTTGTCGAGAACCAAGCAGGCACAACCACAGTGATATTAACATTAATTTGCTATGGTCATGTTATAGGACGTTTAAAAGTAAGTTCAAAATTGGTTAACAATATATTTTCCCAAGAATGTTTAGGAGTAATGAGCAAAACTCAGCGATGAGAGCCAACTATGTCCAAACCGGCCCTGACGGTCACAACTCGCCTCCTTTTCCTAATCAAGCCCGTCTCATGCAGAGGCAGCTTTTTATTGATTTGCCAACGGACTTGATGTATAGTTGGAAATCTTTATTATTGAAATCTGGAGGTAGTGATGGCCCAAGATAAAACGATGAAAACAAACAAAACTACGGCGACGGATCATGCCGTGTTCATACAGTCAGTGAAAACCAGCCTGAATACTGCCAGAGCCAAGACGAGCGGCCTTCGACAAACAGATACACAGCTGCTAGTAGCGAACATTGTGTCACCCGCTGCCGCGACCCTGCTGGCCGGCTTTGCTGCCGCGGTTGGCGGAAATCAAATGTTCCCACAGGCCGCCGCGCAAATGGAAGATGGCGGCTGGAAGCTCGCTTGCGCTCTCGTTGCGGTTTTCGGTTTTATTGCTACCGTGAGCGGCATGTTCAAAAAGCAATTCGATGATCGCCTCGCGCGAGGCAATCAATGCGTGGGCGAATTGCTCCAACTCGATTTGGAAATCACAACCGGCGTCCGCGATTGGGATGCGGTGGCAAAGGAATATGGCGAGATCGTCAAGAGGTATTCTGAGATTGTGAGCTGACAAACTCATATGGTTTGGGCACTTCTCTTCCCCCCGGTCAACGCGGCTTACACCGGTCCGCTGATTCCTTTCTACTTTTTGATTCTCGTATCGATCATCGGTACCATCCGAAGTTTGATTCACATCTTTGCTCCGGATGGAGGCGCCCATTCCATCGCTGGTATGGATGTCAACGTGGATGGCGGCAAAAACCTGATTGCAATCTTCGCTCAATGGGGCGCGATGCAACTTCTACTGGTTCTGCTGGATTGGCTGGTGATTTTGCGCTATCAATTTCTCGTTCCGGCAATGCTGGCAGTTGTAGTCCTCGAGCAGATTTCTCGAATCGCGGTAGGACGACTAAAACCATTCCAAGTTGCAGATCCACCGCCGGGGGCATATGGAAGCTACATTCTTCTGCCAATTGCAATCATTGCATTTCTCTGGTCGTTACTCTGAAATGCCATTGAGAAGCAATCCATTATGATTTGTTCTCTCCTCGATGAAAAGCAGGTCTGTATCTTCGCAGTCCAATCGCGAATTGGGTTTTGCAACTTTCAGGATATATAGTCGTAAACCATTCTGAAAACCACATCAAATAATCCTGGAGGAATCTCATGAAAGCCATTGTCTACAATCGATACGGGCCACCCGACGTTCTTAAACTCGAAGAGATCCAAAAGCCGACGCCAGGTGACGATGAAGCTTTGATAAAAGTTCAGGCGGCCTCCCTAAATGCATATGACTGGCATTTCCTAACCGCTGACATATTTTTGATTCGCCTAATGGGCGGAGGGCTGCTCAAACCCAAAAACACGAGACTCGGTGCTGACATGGCTGGGCGGGTTGAAGCGGTTGGCAAGAACGTCAAGCAGTTTCAACCTGGGGACGAGGTGTTCGGGGATATCGGGGCATGGGGGAATGGCGCTTTTGCCGAATATGTATCTGTTCCTGAAAGAGCGCTGGAGCTCAAACCGACCAATCTATCATTTGAGCAAGCTGCGGCTGTCCCTATGGCAGCCGTCACCGCCCTGCAAGGTCTGCGCGATAACGGACAGATTCAGCCCGGCCAAAAGGTTTTGATCAATGGCGCGTCCGGCGGAGTGGGAACGTTTGCGGTGCAGATTGCAAAATACTTCGGTGCCGAAGTGACCGCCGTTTGCAGCACGGATAAAATGGACATGGCGCGCGCGCGCGGGGCGGATCACGTCATTGATTACACCCAAGAAGATTTCACTAAAAACGGGCAACGGTATGACCTGATCTTCGCCGCGAATGGATACCATTCGCTTTCAGCCTATAAGCGTGCCTTGACTCCCAAGGGCATTTATGTCATGGCAGGAGGTTCCATGACTCAAATCTTCCAAGCTATGCTCATGGGGCCAAGGATGTCTGAAACCGGTGGCAGGAAAATGGGAGCCGCAATGGCGAAACTAAACCAAAAAGATTTGGCTTTCCTCAAGGAGCTTCTGGAAGCGGGCAAAATCGTCCCGGTTATCGATAGACGTTACGCTTTGAGTGAGACTGCTGAAGCGCTCCGCTATCTTGGAGAAGGACATGCCAAAGGAAAAGTAGTTATAACCATGGAAAATAGCAACAAAATCTAACCCGACAGGAGGCAATCACTGATATCTCTTCGTACATTGTAGGTTTCTACAATCGACAGCGCCTGCACTCATCCCGTGGATATCTTTCCCCGGAGGAATTCGAGCGGCGCTACTATCTCACTGTGTCTTAACTCAGTGTCCACTTTTTCGGGTGAAGCTCATCCTGAAAACCAATCAGAAAACAACTTTTCGTTTTCTCCTATCATTGTGACAGAAAGACTACTTTTACCGGATCGTTTTTTGGCCAAACCCAACATAACTATCAATCTATTTTGAAACCGCCTTGGAGATACTATGGACATGAGAAATATTCCTTTTGGCATAACCAACTGGTCGCAAATAGCCCCTACTGAACACAAAGGTGAATCGGGAATGGCCTATTGGCGCACACAACAATTTGATAATATTCGGGTTCGCCTGGTTGAGTATAGTCCAGGCTACCTTGCCGATCATTGGTGCAAAAAGGGTCATATCCTATTGTGTCTGGAAGGTGAACTACATACTGAGCTTGCCGATGGAAGGAAGTTCATCTTAACTCCTGGGATAAGCTATCAAGTAGCGGACGATGCAGAGCCGCATCGTTCTTTCACCTCAACTGGGGTTAAGCTATTCATAGTTGACTGATGGGATGGTGAAGTGTCTTGTCCAACCAAAAGGGCGGCTCAAAACAGCGTCCCAGAATATCACCGGGATCATGCACCCAACTGGTGCCAATACAAAAGTAAGCTACGCTCAAGCAATTCCGTCAAATCAGCAACATCTCGTCCCGTCTAGCAACGAGTACTCTGACCTTGAGAAACACAAGGCAGACGACACACTTAATCTCACCATCACCCCACATAGGAGGTCACATGAAACGAGTCACTGGTATTGGCGGCATCTTCTTTAAGGCCAAAGATGCTCCGGCGCTACAAGCTTGGTACAAGCAGCACCTAGGAATTGATGTCCAAGAATGGGGCGGTACTGCCTTCGATTGGACTGACGCCGAGGGCAAACCGGTTGCAGGCACAACGGCCTGGTTGATCGATCCGCAAGAAAGTGATCACTTTGCTCCGAGCTCTGCTCCCTTCATGGTGAACTACCGAGTGGAAGACCTCCACGCTTTGGTCAAGGTCTTGAAGGAAGAAGGCTGCAATGTGCTCGAGAAGATTGAAGACTCCGAGTACGGGAAGTTTGCCTGGGTCATTGATCCAGAGGAAAACAAAGTCGAGCTATGGCAACCGCCTCAAGGCCAATGATCAGAACTCGTTGGTCATAGCCGAGAACTACGGCCCAACCAATCGCTCAAGCCTGACGGAACCAGCCGTCGACGATTTTGTCGCACGGCAGTACGCCGAGAATGATATGATCAGGAGATACGTTCACGCAACGAAGTACAGCGCGGCGGCAGCTTAGCTCCTGTCCGTTGGAACGCACGAATGTATACTTCGTTTTTACTTGAGTTATGCATAATGATTGGCAACAGTGAGAAAGCCATGCATGAACTTGGTCTCATTACAGTGAGCGCCTAACACCGTCTGTAGCGGGCAGGTTTTCAGCCTGCCGGTGAGCCAGCCGTTAAGCTCTGCCCCTTGCCCCCGCTTTCTATATGATGCGTGAATTTTTTACAATGCTATAATCGGTTATTATGAAATATGAAACCCTCCACAACGTACAAATTCCAAAAATCGGCTTTGGCTCGGCACGGCTGGGCGGCAAATTCGTGGGAGGGATTCTGGCTCATCGCACACACGATGAGTTCTTTCTCTCCGCCTTGCGCTCAGCCCTCCACCTCGGTTATGTCCATTTCGACAGTGCCGAACTTTACGGACAAGGCCATGCAGAAGAATTGATTGGCCGCGCCATTTTCGAGTCCGGATTGAAGCGGGAAAAAATTTTCGTCACCACCAAAATCTGGCCCACCCATCTGGCCTATAAAAATGTTTTGCGATCCTGCGAGAACAGTCTGCGCCGCTTACAGATGAACTACATTGATCTTTATCTCATCCATTGGCCCAATCCGTTTGTGCCGCTCAAAGAAACTTTCCGCGCCCTCAATCAATTAGTCAAAGAGGGCAGAGTCAAACACATTGGTGTCAGCAACTTCAACGTGAAACTGATTCAAAGAGCGCAAGCACTTTGCGAAACCCCGATCTTTGCAGATCAAGTTCCATACAGTCTCACTCATCGTCATTATGCACAAAACGGAACGCTGGAATACTGCCAGCAAAATGACATCCTCGTCACGGGATATACGCCGGTCAACCACGGACACATCGAGGTCGAGCAAACTCTGCAATCCATTGCCGATGCACATCAGGTTACGCCGTATCAAATCGCGTTGGCATGGCTGGTCAATCAGCCGCGCGTCATCACCATTCCCTTGTCGTTCAATCCCAAACATCAAAAGGAAAATCTTGATGCGGCGGATATTGAATTGACTCCCACCGAAATGAATCAACTTAATCAATTAGGATAATCCGCCTTTAAGAATTATGAAATACGAAACCGTTCACAACCTGACCCTGCCCAAAATCGGATTCGGCACCTGGAAGATCGGCGGCGAATCTTCTCACGACCCGAAAGTGGATTCCATTTCATTGGCCGCGTTGCGTTCCGCGCTTGATCTCGGCTACACCCACATCGACACCGCCGAGATGTACGCCGCTGGTCACACCGAAGAATTAGTCGGCCAGGCAATCCGCGAGATGCACGTCAAAAGAGAGTCGCTTTTCATCTCATCCAAGGTGCTGCCCGAACATCTTGCATACGATCAAGTCTTGCACTCCTGTGAAGCCAGCTTGCGCCGTTTGCAATTGGATTACCTTGACCTTTATCTTATCCATTGGCCCTCCGTCGGCATAAAGCTTGAAGAGACCTTCTGGGCTTTGAATCAACTTGTCAAAGATGGCAAAGTTAAGCATTTGGGCGTCTGCAACTTCGACGTGAAGTTATTGAAACAATCCCAAGCGTTATCCGCAACGCCCATCATCACAAACCAAGTTCCGTTCAGCACCGCAGATCGTTCTTACGTCAAGAATGGCGTTCTGGAATATTGCCAGCAAAACAACATTATCCTTACCGCATACTCGCCCGTCAATCAGGGGCATTTTCGCATCAACAACACCCTTGAATCTATTGCACGGGCACATTCGGCGACGCCGTATCAAATTGCATTAGCGTGGTTAGTGCTGCAGGCACGCGTCATCACGATTCCGATGTCTTTCAATCCGGTCCACATCAAAGAAAATTGGGACGCGGCGGATATCGTTCTCAGCGATGAAGAGATGAAGCAATTGAATTAGATCCTACCCCGCCTCCCCCAAATCCAAAGGATTTTGAGGAGGCGGCTTGAAAAGCCGGAAGGGGTAAGTGGGGCTATAATCCCATTAATGGATTCTCACTCGCAACCTACTCCAGAGAAAATCGAAAAGGAAGAAGAGCAAACTGATGATGGGCCGCTTTACCGCGTCATCATCCACAACGACGAGATCACGCCGATGGATTTCGTCATCGATATTTTGATTTCGACCTTCATGCTTCCAGCCGCGAACGCCGCATATGTCATGTACACCGCCCATCTCAACGGCAACGCATACGTTCAAACTTTGCCAAAGTTTGAAGCACAGAGACGAATCAACCAGGCACATTTCGCAGCACGCTTCAAAGGGTATCCATTGCAATTCACCATGGAGCCGGAATGACTTCACCCACTGAAACGCTGACACAGATCAATCTCGACGATCTCATCAATGCCTTGGGGATTCAAAGTCATCGGACGCTCACACACATCACGCGATTCTTATTCTACAGTGCGGCACGCAAGTTTGCAGAGCAGATGATTGATTTCGACTCGATGGCTGGCACTCGAGGTCTGGCAGATTCCGCGCGCTTAACGGAGCGACTCTACGTCCGTGACGTGCGCGTCTTTGGCGCGAACTACTTGCCGGATTCTGCGTTTCTCGCTTTATCCAATCATCCCGGCATGACTGACACCCTGGCTCTCTTCGCCGCCCTGAAACGCGACGATCTTAAGATCATCGCCTTGGACCGACCGTTTCTTTTGTCGTTGCCCAATATTAGCAGGCAACTCTATTATGTAACAGAGGATCCGAATGAGCGCGTTGCACTGGTTCGTCACGTCAGCGCGCATTTGCGGACTGGCGGCTCAATTCTGACTTTCCCTGCCGGACATAACGAACCCGATCCCGATGTTTATGATGGTGCGGTGAACTCATTACAATCATGGACAGATAGCGTTGGTGTTTTCCTGCGCCTCGCGCCACAAACGCCCATCGTTCCAATCCTTGTTCGCAGTGTGGTTTGGAAAAGGATGGCAGACTCACCCATCATTCGAATCAAACACACACGTGATGAACGTGAACTGCTGGTGGTTGCTTTGCAATTACTGGCAATGGTGATGTTCAATTCCAAACCTGTCACTGTGACGGTGCAAATCGGTAAACCGATTACTGTCAAAGAACTCGGCACGGCCGAGACACAAGTTATTCATCAAACCGTGCTAGCAGAGATGAAACGATTGATCGAAAATCTGCCTGAGGGCAAAGGAAAAAGCGTATTGGATGAATAAGAGATTGTCGCGCGGCTTAATAATTATTGTTCTTTTAGTTTTACTCTATCTCGCTTTTCGCAATGCACCGCTGATTCAAATCTGGAATACGCTTCACCAATTACAACTCTGGCAGATTATTTTGATACTTGCCATTGATGTAATTATCTATCTTTTCGTCACGGCGCGTTGGTGGTTGATTGTTCAAGCCGAATACAAAAATATTTCTTATCTTCCCATGATTGGCGTGCGGATTTCTGTTTTCGGAATCAGTTATTTTACGATTGGCCCGCAAGTCGGCGGCGAGCCATTACAAATCATTTATCTTCGGCGGAAATATGGCCTGACCTACACGCGCGCCGCGTCCACCGTTGTGATGGATAAACTGCTCGAATTGCTGGCAAACTTTATTTTGCTGGTTTTTGGTTTAACGGGGATCGTTCAAGCGGGGATTCTCTCGCGAAGCGGCAGTCCGCCATTTCTGAGTCTGATCGCCTTGTCGGCCCTGGTCGCGTGGCCGCTGATTCATATCATCCTGCTTTACAAAAAGATTTATCCTTTATCCGCATCACTGCAAAAGATGTCATTCATTCAAAATACAAAAGCCTTCCGCTTCATCCGCGCCGCAGAACATCTGGCGGGACGATTCTGCCAGCGGCGGACGCGCGCTTTGCTGTCCGCATCACTAGTCTCATTGATTGCTGCGTTTGGCTTGGTAAGCGAATATTTTCTGATGACGTCTTTTCTCCAAATTCATTTGTCTTTCTGGCAGACGGTCGCGTCATGGACGGCAGGCTGGCTTTCGTTTCTCGTGCCGTTGCCCGGCGGGTTGGGTGCGTTGGAGGCGAGCCAGGTTTTTGCTTTGGGCTTCTTCGGAGTCTCCCCCGCTTCCGCCATCAGCCTCACCTTGTTCATGCGCGCACGCGACTTATTAATCGGCGGTCTTGGATTGCTTCTGGCGGGACGGATGATTGCCAAGTAAAATAAATCAATCCGTTATCTATTTTCTAATCGTATCTATATAAAAGGAGATGATATGAAACTTAGGACTTTAGATTATTTCATCATTGTTCTCACGCTAGCCACAGCCGTTTTGCATTTTGCCGCTGCATTTGATCACGTGCTCTTCCCCGATGGCACTCCCGATCCATTGTTCACATTGAACGGACTCGGCTATTTGGGATTGTTGGGAGCGTTCTATCTTCCCATTCCATTCTTTCAACAACGACACAAATTAGTTTGGCAGGTATTGTTTGGATATGTAATCCTGACCATCGTAGCCTGGCTCGTAATTTGGGTTGGAATGAACGTGATCGCGCAAGGCGTGCCGTTCTTGAGTCACGATTCGGTATATGGTGTCCCTGCCAAAATCATCGAACTGGTTTTGCTCTACCTGCTTTGGCAAGAGAAACCTTAACAAAATGAGGCGGGGGTAAGATAAGACATGCTGCGCAAGACCATCTACTTCAGCGCGCCGAAACAGATCGAACTCCGCGAGGAGTTTTTACCTATTCCTGGCACAGACGAAGTTCTGGTCGAGACGATCTGCTCCGCCATCAGCGCCGGGACTGAGATGCTGATTTATCGCGGGCAATTTCCAAACAAAGTGGATGCGATCGATTCGATCAGCAGTGGGTTTCATTATCCAACGTCTTATGGATACGCAAGTGTTGGGCGTGTAATGGAAATCGGCAAATCCGTAAATGGAGAATGGGGAAATCAACTCGTCTTTTCATTCCAACCGCATACCTCGCACTTCATCACAAAGCCTGAATCTCTGATTCCGATTCCCAATTCGCTCCGGCCCGAGGCAGCTTGCTTTCTTCCAAACATGGAAACCGCCGTCAATCTAGTCCAGGATGCCGCGCCGATTTTAGGCGAGCGCGCTTTGGTCTTGGGTCAAGGCGTGATTGGTTTGCTCGCCACTGCCTTGTTAAAAGAATTTCCACTTGAGACGCTGGTGACTGCGGATCATTATCCGCTGCGCCGCGAAGCATCACTTACGGTTGGCATCACCGCTTCACTCGACCCGACAACAAGTGACTTTTGCGAAAAGGCTTTGAGCCACTGTAAGCAACTACTGATTCCTCAGCGTGACATCACAGAACTTCCAAAGCGCGGCGGCTTTGACCTAACTTTTGAATTGAGCGGCAATCCTGACGCCCTCAACGATGCGATTGCCGTCACCGCGTTCAGTGGACGAGTTGTAATCGGCTCGTGGTATGGGGATAAGCGCGCTTCGATTGATCTCGGCAGTGTCTTCCATCATTCGCGCATTAAGTTAATATCATCGCAAGTCAGCACCATTGCGCCCGAGTTATCAGCGCGCTGGGATAAACAACGACGCTTCGACGTTGCGTGGGAAGCATTGAAACGCATCCAGCCGCAAAAATGGATCACGCATCGGTTTAACATTTCACACGCTGCTGAAGCCTATAAGCTTTTGGATGAATCGCCTGAACAGGCCATTCAAGTTGTTTTCAACCACGCTTGATATCCGATCGGAGGAATCCACGTATACCCTCGCCGTTCGCCGCGACTTCATCGCTCGACATTTTCTCATCGGTGGAGATTGGGGGCGGGAAAATTTCCCCAACTCCCATCACTATGTTTTGGAATTGCAACTCAAAGGGGACGAACTTGATGGGCATGGTTACTTGTGTGACATTGTGGATGTGGAGAAAAATCTCGATGAAGTCATTGGTTATTACAAAGAGCAGATGCTCAACGACAAATTGGAATTCCAAGACTTAAATCCGTCTCTTGAAAATTTTGTGCGCATCCTTGCCACTTCTCTAAGCGATTGCATCCAAGCAAAGAACATCACTGCCCTGCGAGTCAAGTTGTGGGAAAATGAAAACGCCTGGGCAGCTTACGACTGCATAAGATGAAGATTGGTCTCATTATCTACGGTTCACTTGATATCATGAGCGGCGGCTATCTTTATGACCGTAAGCTGGTCGAGTCGCTTAGAAAGCGCGGCGACCTAATCGAAATCATCTCTTTGCCCTGGCGAAATTATGCCGCGCATATCACCGACAATTTTCATTTTCGCCTGCCGCGCGGATTTGATCTCATCATCGAGGATGAACTCAATCACCCATCTTTGCTCAAAGCGAATAGACGAGAACATTCCTATCCCGTTGCCAGCCTTGTCCACAATTTGCATTCACTCGAGCCGCGTTCTGCATGGCAAAACGATCTTTATCGAGTCATTGAGCATAGCTATCTCAATTCCGTGGACGGTTTCATTTTCAATTCCAAAACCACGCACAACGCGGTTCAAGCATTGATTGGAGACCAGAAGCCTTTTATCATCGCCAATCCACCAACGGATCGTTTTGGATCACACTTTAACGAAAATCAAATTTACTCACGAGCCAATGAGACCAATCCTTTGCGTTTGCTTTTTCTTGGCAATGTGATTCTGCTCAAAGGATTGCATGTCTTGCTAGAAGCATTAAGCCATGTGACTTTTGATTTTCGACTTGATGTCGTCGGTTCGCTCACGATTGATCGAGCTTATGTCCATAATATGCGAGAGAAAGCCAATGCCTGTGGCTTGTCATCCAAAGTTTTCTTTTACGGAATTTTAGATAACGAGCCGCTCATCGAACGGCTGGAATATGCACAAGTGATGGTCATGCCGTCATCGTATGAAGGCTTTGGCATCGCATATCTCGAAGGAATGGGATTCGGCCTGCCTGCCATTGCGACTACATCCGGCGCAGCATCAGAGTTCATTACGGATGGCGAGAATGGATATTTGATTCCGCCAAAGGATTCATCAGCGCTGGCTGAGCGACTGGCAACGCTCGCCAACGATCGCGATTTACTGGCTCGCATGTCTATCAAAGCCTTGCAACGTTATCAAAGACAGCCGAAATGGGAAGAGACCATGGATCGCATTCGAAATTTTCTTTCACAGATGATCACTCCAAAATAATGTCTATGGAATATTCTTTTCCTCATTACCTTCAATCGAAAATAACTGTTGACGACCGCGCATTAAATAAAGATGTGTTTCGCACGCTTAAAGCAAATCTGCCGCCTGCTCCATTCAGCATGATCGAAATCGGCGCGGGGATTGGGACGATGCTGACACGTCTCGTCGAGTGGGAATTGCTAACAAACGCTGAATATCTTGCGCTTGATGAGATGGCCGAGAACATCGCGTACGCGTCAGAGTGGATTCCGAAATGGGCCGAGTCAGCGGGCTTAAAGGCAGAAAGAATCGCAGAGAATAAAATCCGGTTGCATGATCACGCACGGGATGTCAGCATCACCTTCGAGCGCGCCGACGTTTTCGAATTTATCAAAACGAATCCACCCAAATCTGATTTGCTGATCGCACATGCAGTGCTGGATTTATTCCCGTTGCCGGAAAGTCTCCCAAAACTATTTTCGCTGACAAAATCTTTGGCATGGCTGACGATTAACTTTGACGGCCTGACAACTTTCGAGCCGACGGTTGATGCTGCACTAGATGCGACGATTGAACGGCTATATCATGAGTCGATGGACACGCGCCCGACCGGCGGCGACAGCCGAACAGGACGGCATTTGTTTTCTCGTTTGCGTTCAGGGAACGCTCAGATTCTCGCGGCGGGCGCGTCGGATTGGGTTGTGCACTCAATCAATGGAAAATATCCTGCTGACGAAAAATATTTTCTATATTTCATTTTGCATTTCTTCGAAGAGTCGTTGACAGGTAATAAAAACTTGAATGCAAACGCTTTTGCGGCTTGGCTATCGAAACGACGTGCACAAATCGAGCGCGGTGAGTTGGTTTATATTGCGCATCAAATGGATTTTTTGGCGAAGACGTGATTGGTTCTAAAGAGAATTCTTCGTCCTACCGGCAAAGGATATTTTCTTTTCAGTGCTATAATCTCTCTATAATAATTTATTGTCTTACTTAGATCAGCAGTCTCCCGCTGTTTTCGTAGAGGGTCAACCGCTTACTGAACTACGCTCGACTTCTGAAGAATAGGAAACTCGTGAACTTCGAACAATTCAATTTGGATTCCCGCCTCATGCAGGGAATCAAAAAAGCAGGTTATGAAACTGCCACGCCAATTCAGGAAGCGGCCATCCCCGCTGCATTGCGCGGACGCGACCTGATCGGCACGGCCATGACCGGAACAGGAAAAACCGCCGCGTTCGTTTTACCCATCTTGAACAAATTGCTGACCGGCCAGCATAATGTACCGCGCGCCTTGATCGTCACGCCGACCCGCGAACTGGCGGAGCAGATCAACGATGTGATCCGCGTGCTATCCGCGGGGACAAAGATCAAGAGCGCAACCATTTACGGCGGAGTCGGAGCCGGACCGCAGGTCACGGCTTTGAGAAACGGTGCAGAAATTTTGGTCGCGTGTCCGGGACGTCTGCTCGATCTTGTCAATCAAGGCATCGCAAAGATGGAGCATATCGAAATTTTAGTTCTCGATGAAGCCGACCGCATGTTCGACATGGGCTTTCTGCCCGACGTGCGACGCATCGTCAAAGCCGTGCCAACGCAAAGACAAACGATGATGTTCTCGGCCACCTTCCCGTCCGAGGTAGAACTTCTCGCAGCGAGCGCGCTCAAGCAACCGCAAAAGATCGCGATGGGCATCAGCCGACCGGCATATACCGTGACGCATGCGTTGTATCCCGTGCCCGCACATTTGAAGTCGGCGCTGCTGCTTGAATTGCTCAAACGAACCGATACGAATTCGGTGTTGATCTTCACGCGCACAAAATATCGCGCCCAAAAAGTGGCGCAACAGATTCTGCGCGCCGGATACAAAGTCACCAGCCTGCATGGAGATCGAACGCAGGGACAGCGCCAGTCCGCGCTCAAGGGTTTCAAATCTGGAACGCATGACATCATGGTCGCCACCGACATTGCGGCGCGCGGCCTCGATGTGGAAACCATCTCGCACGTCATCAACTACGACATGCCTGATACCGCCGATGCTTACATCCATCGCATCGGGCGCACCGGCCGCGCTGAACGCACCGGCGACGCTTTTACGCTCGTCACGCCGGAAGACACCGATATGGTTCGGGCACTCGACCGCATCATGGGCGAACCCATCAAGCGCGAGACTTCTCGAAGGATTCAACTACGCTGTTCCCGCGCCGCCGAGATCAGCTTCCACTCATCGCGAGGGACAACGTCCCCCGCGCCCCGCGCCAACACCCACACATTTTGGGCATAATCGTTTAGCGCCGCGGAGAAGAAAGTAAGTTGGTGAAAAGCGAACCCGCCTCTCAACGAGACGGGTTTTAGTTATTGACCGTGTATAATTTATTTGTAAATAATTGAGCCTTTTGCAGAACGTTATTGGAGGAAATATGACCGAACAAATTTCAACGCCAGCCCCAAGCCAAAATGACAAGATTATGGCGGCTCTAGCCCATATATCCGCAGTTCTGCCGCTTATGGGCGTAATTGCGCCAATCATTATTTGGGTAACGCAAAAGGATAAAGCGGAATATGTGGCATTTCAATCACTCCAAGCTGTTGCATATCAGTTACTCATGATTCTTGCTTGGTTCGTGGGAATGGGCTGTTACATGCTCTCTTTCTTTACCACATTTCTTTCAATCCCCCTTTCAAAGGGCTCCAATCCTTCTGAATTTCCATTTTTCTTTATTTTTCCAATTCTTGTTTTTGGAATGATTTTTATTGGCGGAGCAATTTTCGTGATCTATGGGTTAATTGGCGCAATAAGTGTATTTATGGGAAAAGACTTTCGTTATCTTATTATTGGAAATCGTCTTGCCAATTATTTGCAAAAGAAAAGCTAAAAACGATCAGTATTCTTTCTCAATTTACGGATAAACCGAAAAAGAGCCTGATGCTTTCGTATCAGGCTCTTTTTCATTCAAAGCAGTGACTTTGGAAACAAAATTCAATGCAGGGACGCCAATTGCATAAGTTGCGGAATCATGCTCGAGCTGGGCGGCGCCAGATTGATGGTTGCGGTTATGAGGATGAGAATGACCAGAAGAAAGATCACCAATCCAATAATGATTGGAATCTGAGTGGACCAAGGCAACATGGCCGGTTCCTGAGCTAATACTTCGGGAGAAGCCCATTCCGCCAAAAGCCGCCAGTTGGGAATTGCTCGTTCGATATAATAATCCACGCTGTATGGTGAGCGTCCCAGTGCACTATCCAAAGCGATCAAGGCTACAAATACCAATACATAAATTATTCCAGTACCGACATCAGTAGCGCCGGGAGCATAGGGACCTCCCAAACCCTCGGGCACTGCCCAGATGATGAAACTAAATATTGCGCTCAAAACATACATCCATTTACGTCCCAAGCCGAAAAGCAAGCTGATCGCAATGGCAAGCTCGATGATGCGAGTGCTCCAAGCAAAAAAAGCGGGGTTGAGTGATATCGTATTGACCCAAAAGGTAAACCACGGTGTAAGCCAGGCAGGCTGGCCTTGGGCAGCGCCCTGAATGATGCCTAAATAACCACTGAGAAAGTCGGGCCGGAATTTAAGATATGCATCGATCGCCCAAACTAACCCGAAGGCCGTCCTGACCGCGCCGGCGGTGGTATCGACCCAAGGCGAACGAGCATTCGTACTTGCAGTTTTTTTACTCATACTTGTATCTCCTTTGGCAAAGTGTGAATTATTTTTCTACAAACAACGGCAGATATAATCCAAAATTCCTTTTTGCACAAGGTTTATCAAGAATCAAAAGAGCCTGATGTTTTCGCATCAGGCTCTTTTTCAGTTTAGCTCAAAACAGTGACGTTGCTCGCTTGGGGACCCTTTGGTCCTTTTTCGACGGTGAACTCAACCTTCTGGCCTTCCTGCAGGTTGCGGAAGCCATCGCCTTGAATGGCGGAGAAATGGACGAAAACGTCCGGGCCACCTTCACGAGCGAGGAACCCATAACCCTTATCCCCATTGAACCACTTAACCGTACCAGTTATTCGATCAGACATTGTATTTGCCTCCTTATGGCAAAGTAAAAAAATTAGGTGTTCTGTTTTGTTCCATCGGAGGCAAAACAAAACGGCTCCCAGATATAACTGTGAGCCGTGGCTGTTCTTCTACCAACGCGAACTTACTGTTATCCTATTGCGATATAAGGATAACACATTAACAAAACTGAGTCAATAAAAACGAATAAGCAATTTTCAAGTCATTCAGACGCCCTGCCCTTAATGCTATAATCCTTTCTATGAATTTTCTGATCACTGGAGCCGCGGGATTCCTCGGCTCTTCGCTTGCAAACAATCTCGCTCGCGAGGGACATCAAGTGCGCGGGCTGGACGATCTTTCTACTGGCGATCCGCAAGCTCTTTCGCCCGATATTCATTTCACGCGCGGCGACGTCAGCGACCGGCCCAAGTTGTGGACTTTGCTTCAAGAAGTGGACGTGGTGTATCACCTCGCGGCGCGCGTCTCAGTCTCTGAATCGGTTTTATATCCGCGTGATTACAACACGGTCAATGTCGGTGGGACGGTGGCATTGATGGAAGCTATGCGCGATGTCGGCGTGCGACGAGTGGTGCTGGCTTCGTCAGGTGCGGTCTACGGCGAGCTTGGCGAGCAACCGCTGAGAGAATCCGTCACACCAAATCCACGCTCGCCGTATGCAGTTTCAAAGCTCGCCGCGGAATATTACGTCCGCACCATTGGCAGACTATGGGGCATCGAGACCATCAGCTTGAGAATTTTCAACGCCTATGGGCCTGGGCAACATCTTCCGGCTTCGCATCCGCCGGTAGTGCCATATTTTTTGCGGCAGGCTTCGCGCAGCGGAACGCTCGTCGTTCACAGTGACGGCAATCAAACGCGCGATTATGTTTATGTAGATGATGTAGTCAGCTCAATGGTGGCCGCATCCACCGCACCGAACGTGGATGGGCTGGTCATTAACGTCGGATCTGGAATCGAGACGAGCGTGCGCGACCTGGTCAAAGATGTCTTGGATGTAACAGGCGGCAAGCCTGAAGTGATCTATAATTCAAAGACTTCAGGCGGTGTCTCACGCATGGCGGCAGATCTGAACTCTCGCGCAAGAGAAATTGAGTTATCGCCCTTCGATCAAACTGGAGAAGGGGTTGCGACTTACACTTCAACGTGATCCAAAATTTAATTAAATAAGCACAAAAGTTACAAAGGACTCAAAGGAAAACCTTCGTGCTCTTGGTGCTCTTCGTGTTTAGAAAATGGCTCTCCCTCGCAACTTTTATGATCGCCCCACATTGACCGTCGCACGCGAACTCATCGGTGCGCGGCTGGTTCGGATTCTCGGTGATGTAAAGTTGGTCGGGCTTATCACCGAGACCGAAGCGTACGTTGGCAAAAAAGACTTGGGATGTCACGCACACGTTGGCAAAACGAATCGCAACGCAGTGATGTTTGGTGCGCCTGGACATGCCTATGTTTATTTCACGTATGGCAATCATTGGATGTTGAACGCCGTCACCGAGCGCGAGGGATTCCCAGCCGCAGTATTGATCCGCGCCATCCAACCTATTGAAGGCGTGGAGATCATGTCGAAGCGAAGGAGCGGACGCGATACGTTTGGTCCCGGCAAATCAACTCAGGCAATGGGGATCACCAAAAGCGAGAACGGAGTTGATTTAACGGAAGCCGCTAGCGGTTTATGGATCGAAGCGGGAGTGCAAGTCCCAAATTCACGCGTGACGAAAAGTCCGCGTGTGGGTTTATATAGTGTGCCGGAACCGTGGAAGTCAAAGCCATGGCGGTTTGTCGTCAAAGGCTGGAAGATAGAAATTTAATTTGGAGGAACTATGGGTTTACTTGATGGAAAAAATGCTTTGATCTTTGGTCTCGCCAACGAACGCTCGATTGCGTGGGGTATCACGCAGGCATTCAAGCGCGAAGGCGCAAACTTGGGAATCAGTTACGCGGGCGAGGCGCTCGAACGGCGCGTCAAGCCGCTGGCGGAACAGGTCGGATGCAAATGGGTCGAAGAATGCGATGTGACGAAAGATGATCAGATCGCGTTGGTCGCAGAAAAGGCGGCAAAACATTTCGGCAAGATTGATGTGCTCGTTCATTCGATTGCCTTTGCGGGCCGCGACGAATTGAGCCGTCCATTTTATCAGACCAGCCGCGAAGGATTTAAGAATGCGCTCGATATCAGTGTTTATTCGCTCGTGGCATTGACAAATGCTTTTCTGCCGATTTTGAATCCGGACGCGTCCGTTCTGTGTCTCACATATTACGGTTCGGTAAAAGTCGCGCCGCATTACAATGTGATGGGCGTAGCAAAAGCCGCTCTCGAATCGTCGACGCGATATCTGGCATATGATCTTGGTCCACAGAAAATCCGTGTCAACGCCATTTCAGCGGGACCGATTTGCACGTTGGCCGCGGCGGGCGTCGGCGGCTTCCGCGATATGTACAAACACTTTGCGGATATGTCGCCGATGCACGAGAACATCAATATCGAAGATGTGGGCAACGCGGCGGTTTTCCTCGCCTCGGATTTATCCAAGCGCATCACCGGTGAAGTGCTATATGTGGATGGAGGTTTCAATACAGTTGGCGTGCAGATGAACATAGATGCAAAAGAAAGCGGAGAGTAATCGAAGAGAAACGCCGATAAAAATCGGCGTTCTTTTTTAAGGTAAAATAATCTCAATATGAATGTGTTCAAACGCAATGCCGCTCCTACCGAATCCGCACAACCTCTTCAGGCTGTGGAACGAATCACATCTGTGCTGGGACCGGGTGTCATCTGGCACGGTGCGATCAACGGTTCGGGCGGCGTCCGCATTGAGGGCGCCTTTGAGGGCGATATCGCGCTGCGCGGCATGTTGGTTGTCGGCGAAACCGGACGCGTTACTTGTCAAAACGTGCGCGCCAACAATGTGATTGTCGCGGGTGCCGTGCGCGGCAACATCACGACTCAAAAATTGGAAATCCGCGGCACGGGTCGCGTTTGGGGTGATGTGGTCACAACTGCTTTTGTGACTGAAGAAGGCGCGTTCCTGCGCGGACAAATCCGGATGGAAGAGACGGTCGAGCTGGACCTTGAAGCGGCTCCACAGGCGACGCCGAGTGAAGCAGCTCAAGCTGAGTTGATCGCGCAGACGCCGATCACCATTCCCCCACCTAAGCCAAAAATAAGAAAGAAAAAGAACGAGACTCCTAATCTATAGGTGGCGGCACATCAGTGTGCCACTAAAAATTGTTTTATGAAATACCGCGATTTGCAAATTCAGACTCAACGCGAATTCCCGTCCAACATGCGGACAGAAGGATTCGGCTGGCTGGTGCGTGCAGGATATATCACGCGCGAGAACGAGATTCTTCCGCTTGGAAAACAATCTGTTGAGCGTTTGAAATCATTGGCAGACCGACCAAGCTTTATTTCACTTTTATCTCTGCCCGTTATCGCGAATCAAGGAGAAACTTTCTTTCAAATCTCAAATGGTTCTATCGAAGTCATTCATTGTTCATCTTGCGGTTATACATCCCGCAAAGAAATTGCTCAATTCAAAAAGTTGCCGTTTTCAAAAGAAGCACAACTTCCTGTCGAAAAAGTTTCAACTCCAGATTGCCACACGATTGAGTCGCTGGCAAATTTTCTCGGCGTTCCAAAAGAGAAAACCGCCAAAGCTTTGATGTTCACACGCATTACTGATAACAAATTCATTTTCGTTGTTGTGTGCGGCGACATGCAATTAAACGAAACAAAATTAAAGAAACTCATTGGAGATTTTCGTCTCGCGACTTCGGAAGAAATCATCATATCAGGTGCAGCCGCGGGATACGCATCGCCGATTGGATTGAAGGACGCGTTGATTGTTGTGGATGATCTCATTCCTCAATCATCCAATCTTGTTGCTGGTGCCAATGAAGCAGGGTATCACTTGAAGAATACAAACTATGGCCGCGATTACACCGCTGAAATTATTGCAGATATTGTGATGGCAAATGCAGATTATCCATGTCCAAACTGCAGAAGCAAGTTAGAGTTGGTCAATGCTGAGCTGCTTGCCGAAGGAAATGATTATCGCTTGAATAACATCCTTTCCGCGCTTGCGGAAGTTCATCACGATGATAAAGGTTTAACTTTTCCAAAATTAGTTACTCCGTTCGATGTTTATTTGATGAATGTTCCGGGCAAGGAACTGGATACACGCTCCAAAGCCGAAGAGATTTATAACATGCTGCAAAATGCAGGCGTCTCGGTTCTGTTCGATGACCGCGACGAACGCGCCGGAGTCAAGTTCAACGATGCAGATTTGATCGGTTGTCCAATCAGAATCACAGTCGGCGAGAAAAATCTCAAAGAGGCAATGGTAGAATTGAAACTGCGCAAGGAGAAAGTCAATACGCTTGTGCGGTTCGAAAACCTTGTTGAAGAAATTAATAAATAAAATGACATTTCAAATCCCCATGTCCTCTCCAGACCTGACCGATGCCGAGCGTCAGGCAGTTCAAAGAGTCCTCAACACACCTAACCTCAGCATGGGTCATTGGATTCTTGATTTTGAAAAATCCTTTTGCGATTTGACCGGAGCCAAACATGCTGTCGGTGTTTCATCGGGAACAGCGGGCTTGCATTTGTGCGTGCGCGCGGCAGGCATTCGCGAAGGCGATTTGGTCATCACCACGCCGTTCTCGTTTGTCGCATCATCAAATGTGATGTTGTATGAAAATGCAACTCCTGTTTTTGTGGATGTGAATCCAAAAACGGGAAACATCGATCCACAACTCGCGTCGCAAGCCGCGCGGGATTTAATCGAGGGCGGAAAAAAGGCCGAGAAATGGCTGCCGCGCAAAGGGTCGGGGACGAAGCGCACACTAAAAGCGATTCTGCCAGTGGATGTCTTCGGCCAGCCCGCGGACCTCGATCCGATTCGCAAACTCGCAAATGAATTCAAACTGAAAATGATCGAAAACTCATGCGAGGCGCTCGGCGCGGAATATAAAGGCAAGCCGGCCGGAACGTTCGGCGATTACGCGGTATTTGCGTTTTATCCAAATAAGCAGATCACCACCGGCGAGGGCGGCGTGATTGTCACGTCCGATGATAAAGCCGCCGATATCATGCGCGCGCTTCGCAATCAAGGACGCGCGCCCGGCGACACGTGGCTTCAACATACATATCTAGGTTATAACTATCGTCTCGATGAAATGTCGGCTGCGCTTGGCACAGTGCAGATGACGCGTCTGGATGAATTGTTAAAGAAACGCGACCGGGTCGCGAACTGGTACACCGAACGATTAAGTGAAATTTCAGGCGTCGAGCCGCCAGCCATCGAGTCGTTCACGACGCGCATGTCATGGTTCGTGTACGTCGTCCGCTTTGATAAAAAAATCAGTCGCGACTCGCTCGCTAAAAGATTGGAAGAACGAGGCATTCATGTTCGCCCATATTTTCTTCCGATCCACTTGCAACCATATATGGCCGAACGATTCGGTTATCGTGAGGGTGATTTCCCCGTCACGGAAGATTTGGGTCGGCACGGATTGGCACTGCCTTTCTCTGGCGTAATGACGGAGGAGCAAGTGGAACTGGTTTGCAGTGTGATGCGAGATGAAATAAGCAAAACGTAATTTAGATGTCATTGCGAGGCGCAGAGCGCCGTGGCAATCCCAAAATCTAATTTAAGCAACTGTTTATAGTTTACATGAGATGGCTTCGCTTCGCTCGCAATGACTTCAATGAATAATATGAACACCGGACTTTTTTCTCCAGCGCGACGTAACGGGCTTCTGTTTCATGGAAGCTTGTTGGTCGCGTTAGCGATTATTTCTGTATGGGGATTTTTCAATCTTTCGCGGACGACGGTCGGAGAATATTTCGTCACATATCTGCTCATTGGATTGATTGCATTTGCGCCCATGCCATGGATCGGCTATCGCGCCTACGCATTAATGCGCGCGGAATACGTTCTCAACCGCGATGGGCTCGAACTGCGCTGGGGGCTGCGCAATGAAGCGATTCCGTTAAATGATATCGAATGGGTTCGTCCCGTTAATGATTTGACTCATCCATTACGATTGCCGTCCATGTCGGTGCCAGGTGCCATCCTTGGTCTTCGCCGCCATCCCGATTTGGGGGTGGTCGAATTCATCGCAAGTGATCGAAAGAATCTATTGCTGGTCGCAACCGCCAAGCGTGTCTTTGCCATTTCTCCCGCGCACCCGTCTGACTTCACACAAACCTTTGCGCGCGCCATTGAACTTGGAAGTGTTACACCGGCGCAACCGAAGTCGCTTTATCCTTCATTCATCGTCGCGCAGGCCTGGCAAAACGGATTGGTAAGATATCTATGGCTAGCCGCGTTGTTCTTGAACCTTGGTCTGTTCGTGTGGGTCAGTCTCATCATTCCAGCGAATCTCAACATCGGGCTTGGATTCAATCCTGATGGCACCGTGGATGCGGTGCCATCATTGCAATTGATCATTCTGCCGCTGACGAGCACTTTTTTGGCGCTGATAGGATTCTTTACCGGACTCTATTTTTTCCGCTGGGAAAAGACGCATATGATTTCGTTCATTCTTTGGATCTCGAGCGCGCTGGAAAGTCTATCATTCCTCATCGCAATATTATTTATTATCAGCATACCGGTATGAGTCTGACGACACAACTAGTTCTCGGATTCCTTCTCGCCGTTTCAATCACATATCTCGCATACCGCGTCCACAGTTTAAGCCGTGACGGAGCCATCGCCGCGGCGTTGGTCGGTACGATCATCTTTGGTTTGGGAGGATGGCAATGGTCAGTGCTATTGCTTGCATTCTTTATTTCATCATCTGCTCTCACACGCCTCTTCAAAGATCGCAAGCGCGGAACTCAATGAAAAATTTTCAAAAGGCAGTGAACGCGACGCAGGTCAGGTATTAGGAAACGGCGGACTCGCCACGGCTTTTGTTTTGCTGAATGGGGTCTTTCCGCATCAACTCTGGACGTGGATTGGTTTTGCTGCGGCGCTGGCTTCGGTCAATGCCGACACTTGGGCAACGGAACTTGGCACATTGAATCCAAATCCGCCGCGCATGATTACGGATTTAAGAAAACGCGTCGAAGCCGGAACTTCGGGCGGAGTATCGTTATGGGGAACGATGGCGGCTCTTTTGGGCGCGTCCGTTATTAGCTTGCTTGCCACGGCTCTATATCCAAATCTTCATTGGCCGCTCTTCATCCTGATCACGATCAGCGGTTTACTCGGCTCGCTCTTTGACTCGTTCCTCGGTGCGACGGTGCAAGCCATGTACTTTTGTCCGCTCGATAAAAAGGAAACAGAGAAACATCCGCTTCATACCTGCGGCACAGAAACGATTCATATCCGCGGCTGGAAACGTCTGAACAACGATTGGGTCAATTTTGCATGCGGAGCATTTGGGGTTTTGATAATCTTTTTGCTGACTACAATAGCAAAGATTTGACTTTCATCCAAAAAAGTGAAGGAATAAGATTCGCAGCCCAATACCGATCAGCACAAGCCCGCCGATGATCTCGACGGGCTTGCCAAATTTCCTTCCAAGGATTCGTCCAACGCGCAGACCGATCAGCGAAAGAACACCCGTGACCACACCGATCAAAATAGCGGGATACCAAACAAAAATTCCTAGCACTCCCAAACTGATACCGACCACCAATGCGTCCACGCTGACCGCAACGGAAAGCAATACCATCGTCCAGCCGCGCGAAGGATCAGTGGAACGATACGTTTCGCCGCGCAAGGAGGTATAAATCATGTGGATACCGACCGAGGCTAGCAAAACGAAAGCGATCCAATCCGTATAGCTGCGGATGAGCGGTTGAATCGTCGCCCCTAAAAGCCAGCCAATCACCGGCATAATGAACTGAAACAAGCCGAAGTGAAAGGACAGCCGAAAGAGCGGACGCGGCCCGTGGATAGTTTCCAAAGTGCCGGCCGCGAGACAGACCGCGAATGCGTCCATGGCCATGCTGATGGAAATCAGGAAAACTTCAAAGAAAGGCATAAAGTTTTTGGATTATATCTGATTATGCGATGTAATTGGATCGCAAATGATATAAATTCTTGAAATTTCAGAACTAGAAAGTCGAGCAGCGATTTACATTCAATCCACAAGGAAACATGTAATAACGCGATCATTTATCAAACCCATAATGTTTTCTTTAGGGCTTATTATGGTTTGGTTGACATCTTGTACAACAAATCCAATCACAAACCATTTTCCATTCTTTCGAAAATATCCAGTAATTCCTCTTCCAGCGAATGCAAATTATTATGCTAAGAATTCTTGGGACAACCAATTAACGAAAATCATTTTTATTTTCAATCAGAATGATTTCCTTTTTGATTCGGAAATAGCCACATATTTTACATCCTTAGAACAACAGGGCTGGAAATTATACAAGGGTAACCCATGTCAGTTTGTTATGGCTACAGATATAAGGTTTTCAGAAGTCTACAAGTATGGTGACAGGGTAAATCCGCCCATGGTAATGATCGGTGTAAATGGATTTCCGACTCAACCAGGATCAGCATATCAGGGATATGAAGTTTCGTTGTTTCTAAAGAACTGCGGCACAGTACAGGAAAGCCAAGGTGCAACTCCTTCAACCGAAGGTTGTGTTATTCTCTTGCCACAGCAAACCAGTACTACAGCGCCATAATTCAATCACACATCAAGTGCTAAAAAGAGCAGGCTTTGAAGTTTGCTTTTATTTATGTTTCCAAATCGTGAAGTCTTTCAAAATCGAGCCGCCGATGAATTCGCGCACGATGGAATTTTCAGGGATCATCTCGGCGTCAATCGGCAGGAACCAATCGAGAAAAGCCAGCAGGCGTTTGGCTTCGATAAATTCCGGCGTGCCATGTTCCACCTGCCGAAGCAACGGTTCAATAAACGGTTTGAGGGCGGCAAGTTCATAGACCAGCGCCGAGTTGAACATCACATCCGCGTTTTCCTGATATGGAAAGATATGTTTCTTCTCACCGCGGCGGACTGCCTCCCAACGCGAGATGGTCTGCGCGGCGTTATAGCCGCGCTCATGTGAGTTCGCGCACGATGCGACGGATGAGGCGCGTGTCGGTCGTCGAGACACGGTTGTGGCGGTCGAGGTTGAGCTGTGTCAGCGCCGAGACATAAATCTTGAAGGCGCGCCCGCTCAAAGTCGAAGGAAGAAGACGCGGATCAAGTCCGTGAATGCCTTCCATGATGATCGGCTGTCTGTGTTGCAATTGCAAATGTTCGCCAGCTTCGCGTTTGCCAGTCTTGAAGTTATAGTGCGGCAATTGAACTTTTTCACCAGCAATCAATCTGTCAAGATGTTCCGCAATCAACTTGAGATCGAGAGCTTCGAGCGCTTCAAAGTCCGGTTGTCCATCTTCGCCAAGCGGTGTTTGATCGCGATCCAGAAAATAGTTGTCGAGTTCGAGCGGATAAGGCGAGATACCAAGAGCTAGCAGTTGAATCGTGAGGCGGCGCGAGAACGTGGTCTTACCAGAAGACGACGGCCCCGCGATCAGAACGATGTGAGTTTTTTTATCGGCGAGCTGTTGTGCGATCTCGGCAACATTTTGTTCATGCAGCGCTTCGGAGACCAACACGATCTCATGGGCGCGCCCTGCTCGAATGGCATCGTTCAACGCACCGACGTTGTCAATGCCGAGACGATTGAGCCAATCTCCATACTGACGAAAAGCCGAAAGCAATTTGGGATAATCGCCCACCGCTTCAAGCTGCGTGGGCGCATGTCGACGCGGAAAACGAAGCGTGAAACCGCCGTTGGTCCCGTACAGGTCAAACCATTTGAGATAACCCGTCGAAGGCACCATGTAGCCGTGATGGTAATCCATGTGATTGCCAAAACGATAAAGCGTCAGGTAAGCTTTTTGACGATACGCCAGCAAACGCACTTTATCGTCATACCCGATCGAACGGAAATATTCAATCGCCTCTTTCAGCGGGATTTCTTTTCGCTCGAACGGCAAATCAGCTTGGATCAACTCCTGCATATGTGATCTAAGCGAGGCGATCTCCTCTTTAGCTAACGGCTTGCGTCCGCTGACCTGACAATAGTAGCCGCCGAACGAAATCGAATGGTCAATCGTTAGCTTCGCTTTTGGAAAAAGATCCGCGAAAGCAATTTCCAGTAGGAAGTTCAATGAACGGCGATAGATCAACGCACCGTCGGGATCGGACATAATCACAGGACGAACGCGCGCGTCCATGTCAATCGGATAGGTCAACTCGTGCAGGTCATCATTGACAATGGCTGCTACAGCCGGTGCAGGAAACTGGACCGCTTTTAAGAACTCCCCCACCTGCGCGCCGCGTGGACCGGATAGAACGCGCCCGTCGAGAAGGTGAACCTCCACGTCAGAGCGCGGCGAAACTAAATTGAATTTTGATTTTGTGTTCATAATTTGCAAGGATGCGTATTGTAATACGAAATGTCATTGCGAGGAGCGAAGCGAAGCAATGACAACTATAAAAGCGCCAATAATTTTTCCGGTTGATGTGCGAACTCTTCCAGTGGAATCTCTTTGTTTGTCAACTTCATCAGCGTCTCTGTCAGGACAAGGTTGACCGGCGTTGCGACACCAAATTTTTCTCCCGCTCTGACGACCGCGCCATGTAAAAATTCGACTTCCGATTTGCCGCGGCCAGAATATAAATCAATATGGAAGGACGGCATCTTAGCGCCGCGTCCTGCGCCCGCAGCGCGTGCAAGAAATGGCTTCGACATCCATAATGGCAAGCGCGTTGCAAATGCCAATGCGTGTACTGGCGTGCGGGGCAAATCAACAACCGGAATCTTTTGTGCTTTCATCACCGCCAGGCACTCGCGCAACATCTTTATTTCAAGCTGATAAAGTCTTGGATCCGCAAAGATTTCCGCGGCGGACATGTCCAGAATCGCGGAAGTGGGATTCGCGATAAGATTGGTCAGCATCTTGGACCATTTCATCGCGGCCGCATTTGAAAAGGATTGAGCGTTGAGAAAAGCTGAATTAGCCGAAGTCAGCAACTTGTCAGAGAGCGAATGCGTGGCAGCGATACCGATGCCGCGCAATTTTTCCAACACAATATCACCGAGGCCGCGCCGACCAATCGCACTGGCCACGGTTGCGGGAATGACTTTATCCGCGCCGAGCGCGTCGGCAATGGCAGGTTCATTATCAACGCCATTCGATAGACAAAGGATGGGCGGAAGTTTTTCAGCGAAGGCCTTCATGCTTTCCAAGACCGATAAAGTATCAAACGACTTGAGCGCAAATAAAGCCACATCGAACGGGCCATAACGCAACGCATCTTCAAGCGATGACGCAACGACAAATGCGGATGGAGGAAGCGTAAAAATTGGATTGGTCCTGCGCCGCTTATCTCCCGTTAGATTCAAACGCAAACCGCGCTGACGCAATTCGTCGGCGACCGCGGGTTGCTCCACAAAGACAATTTGCTCGCCTGCCAATGCCAATGAGCCGCCGATATAGGTGCCAATAGCCCCCGCGCCAAAGGATAAAATCTTAAGGTTTGCCATTTTGTTCCTATGCTGGAGATTCCAATCGGGTCATGCGCCACTGATGACGCGCTGGCACATACTGAAATGTCGCAAAGCCGGTGTTTTCAAATCGAAAACTGGGACCGTTGGAATTGGCCTGCACCGGTATTCCAAGAATTGCATACATCACCTTATTCAACAAGCCACCATGCGTCACGATCAAATATTTTCCAGCCGGGCGCTTGATGAGTTCATGCACGGCTTTGCCCGCCCGCAAATAAAGTTCCCAATCGCCTTCTCCGCTTTCACCAAAAGAATCATAAGGCGTTATGAATTCAGGTCGTGGATAACGTTCTTCAACTTCATTCCGCGTCAAGCCTGATAATTCGCCGTTATCGCGTTCGACCCAGGTCGGATCAATTTCAAGCGGAATTTTCAAAATGCTGGCGACGATCTCCGCCGTCTCCTTCGCGCGGCCGAGAGAGCTGGTCACCGCCAAATCGAATTTGATTCCATCCCTCAGCCAACGTTCCGCCAAAGCGCGCGCTTGAGCGCGGCCTGCATCCGTCAAGGGATAATCCGATTGGCCCTGGAAGCGTTCCTCCGCGTTACCGACGGATTCACCATGACGAAGAAAAGTAAACGTATAGGAAAGTTCGATCATTCAATGAACCGGGCAATACTTCAAACGATCTTCAATATTGAGAATATAGTTGTGCTCTTGAGCGGATAACGAAGATGTTTGATTCACTCTTTGCCACAAGCCGCACAAAGCCGGTTCGAGAATCGGCATAGTATTCGCCGTCGAGAGAGTTAATTGCTTCGCGTCATTCCAGCGATTCAAACGGGCATAGGCTTCGATGAATGGCAAATACTCCGATGGATCATCCGGAAGATAGGGAACGGCAAAGGCTTCATTTCCAAGACGCGCAACTTGAGCCCAATCCCCTTCTTGTCGGGCAAGATCCGCCTTTTCATAATAGTAGCACCAGTTGCGCAGAGGTTCGGGGCCGAAAAGATTCGACAGGGCGGCGGGTGTATGGTCGGAGGGCTTAATCAAAGATGGATTGGAAAGAGCAAGTGCCATGGCGTCCTTGCGTCCAAGCATTGGAACACTCGCCTCAGAAAGCGCTTTATAGCTTTGTCCTGAAAGAGGCGAAAGCGGCAAATCCGAATCGTAAAGAGGATTCAAAATATGCAAACAGGATGGAGGAGTAAATTGAACCACGAGCGCGGCATTCGTCGAGCCGTTAAAGCTGTCCACGTCTTTTGTCTTGACGAGAGGCATGCCGGGCGTTAATGGAACGGGACTGCCAGCATTAATAACAAAAAATATTTGTGCATACGGTAGCGCGCCATCTTTTTGATTTGGTGCGTAAATCCAGTTAAGCGGCAATGTCAGATGATCCGCAGATGTATAAGAGAAGATTGTACTATCAGAGAGGACTGCCGTACCAGGCTGGATGGATGGCGCGCGCCAGAAGAGTTGCCAGAAATATGCTTCCTGCAATTTCCAATCTTCGCGGAAGGAAAACCCATATTGGATTTGTAATCCAATCGCCAATGCGACTAATGCCGCGGCGAGAGTTGTGCGCCATGAAAAGGATGGAATCAACTCAAGCAATCCGGCCAAAATCAAAGCCGCGCCAAAAGCGAAAGGCTGGGTGAAACGGTCTGCCGGAAAATCCAAGCGAACCTGAACGCCAACAAGATAAAACGGAATGCCCGCCGTGATCAATGCGCAACCGCCAATGACAAACCATTGTCCGACGATTCTTTTATCGGATACAAGCGAGTCAATTTGATTCTCAGAGGTTTTCAATCGTGAGACATAAAAGATCAATCCAACAAACGAACCCAACAAGATGATGAAGTAGATGATCGAGAGAAGAATTCCGAAATCAATAGCTGATGGAAAGCGGAATATTTCCAGCCACGCCCCGACGCTTGAGGTCCAAATTGCTGCAGGAACTTGCAGAATCATTGTTCCCAACGATTGCAAGAATCCGCTATTTGCACTACTTAAGTGAATCCCATAATCTTGTGAATGAAAACCGAAGATACGCCACAAAATAAAACATATCAGCACGATAGCGTACGGCAGATAAACCCGCAAGGTTCGCTTGATTTGATTTCTTTTTTCCGGCGTTATTTCTGAAACCACAATCCACAACAACAACGGGCGCAACAATTCGATGCCAAAATAATATTCGAGTGTAAAAAGGTTGATCGCTGAACAAAGAACCCCGCCGATCATCGCAGGCCAATAATAACGCGGGGAACGTTCGCCTATAAGCATCAAAGCAATGGAGAGAAAAAAGAATGTGAAGATTAATGAGAAATGTCCATACGTGATAACGATGGAATTTTCCATGAAGCCGGGATATAAAACAATGAACAGCGTCATCAAAAATACGGCCCGTGACTTTTTCGGCCAAGTCAAATAAAGCGCCCACCATAAAGCGACTGCAGCGAACCAGTGCCAGACTAAAGCAAAAATCTGCCAACCCAAAATGTTTGTGCCGATCAGTGAAGTCGAAAGAACATAGAAATATCCCCAGAAGGGCCGGCTCGTGGAAAAATATTTAATAAGTCCTTCTTTTCCCAGAAAGGCAGGGATCCACATGAATGCCCAATCATCCCAGTGAATTCCGCCTTGGGCTGCGAATAATCCATAGGCTGCGGATACAACCACCAAGAGCACTACGGGGATCGTCCAAAGCGGAAAAGAGCTTCGACGGGCCACGTTCATTCCTCCGACTTCGGGCGGCGTATCAAATAAATCGGCCTTCGTTTCACTTCTTGAAATAT
Source organism: uncultured Chloroflexia bacterium (assembly GCA_963783295.1). Classification (GTDB taxonomy): domain Bacteria; phylum Chloroflexota; class Anaerolineae; order Anaerolineales; family Villigracilaceae; genus Fen-1038. The sequence goes on from CAWAMX010000012.1 coordinate 187,845, forward strand.
ATATCCGACATAAACGCCGATGAAGCCAAGCAAAATCATGATGATGCCGCTGGCAATCAACAAGACCGCCATCAATGAACTCCAGCCGGGCACAATGCGATTCGTCTGATGCGTCAGCCACAGGTACAGAACGTAAATTATTTGGACAAGCGCCAGAATAATGAATGTAAATCCAGAGCTCAATCCGATATAAAGCGGAATCAGCGAAAAGGAAAAGATCGCATCCGATGCCAGCCGAATCATTTTTCCCAAGGAATATTTCGACTTTCCTGCAATGCGCTCAGGTTCACGATAAGGCAGGATCACGCTTCGATATCCCATCCAGACGATCATGCCGCGCAGGAAGCGATGATATTCCGGCATTCCCTTGAGCGCGTCTACTGCTTGACGCGACAAAGCTCGAAAGTCCGCGGCCCCAGGAAGAACGCGCATGCCGCTGACGAGATTTAGAATTTTATAGAATCCTCCCGATGTCCATTTTTTGAACGTACCCATCGCAACAACATCGCTTCGCTGACCTTGAATCACATCATAACCTTGTTTGGATAGGTTGACCATTTCGGGAATCAATTCCGGCGGATGCTGCCCATCGCAATCCATTGTGATGACCAAGTCGCCGCGCGAAGCATCAATCCCTGCGGTCAGCGCGGCCTGATGGCCGAAGTTGCGGCTCAGTTCGATGACCTGAACGCGCTTATCTTTTTTTGCCAACGCGATCAGCGACTCGGATGTGGCATCCGTCGAACCATCGTTAACATAATAAATTGTAAAGGCATACGAAAGGGAATCAATGACAGCACATAGATTGGCGTATGTTTGTTCAACCACACCGGCTTCATTGAAAACCGGGATGACAATATCAATCGAGAGACGAGATTTTCGCGGCACGGAATCCTCTTTGCCCCATCATTTTACCATGCGGTATTGCCGGCCTAGCGGTTCTGATCAGCGAACTTCCACCACAGATATGTTCCGATCATTCCAGCCAGACCCGTAAAAAATACAATCCAATAGCTGATCACTGTCAGAGGACTCTTTTCCATTGCATATAAACCTGGCACAGCCCAAGGGAAATATTCGCCCCACCCAACGATTGCCACGAGGTTTGTCATCATCAGGATTAGAACCGCCAACCCGATTGGCAGCAAGTAACCTCGGCCGGCGCTAGCGAAGAGTGCGAATGGCAGAGTCACTGCAATTGCCAGGAAAGCTGTTATTGCCACAAGAATACTGCCGTGGAGAAAAACGCTGATCGAGCTTCCCGGCAATTTGATGACCGCGCCCATTGCCAAGCCGACAACAAAAATAATCAACGTTATTGCAACAGACCAGATTGTCGCCACAATATATTTTGCCAGAAGGATGCTGGAACGTCCGACAGGAACAGCGAGCATATCCTTCAGGGTGCCATCCACAAACTCGCGGCCAAAGATCCAGCTCACGATCAGGACAAATAAAATGAATCCGCCAGCGGCGATGATTTCGCCAAACAATCCCAGATAGGTCGGCCAATCCGTTGCAGAATATGCAATGAGATTAGCCTTTGCACTGACCAGTCCAAGCTTTTGGGAAATCTCCGGATTCTTGGATACATAAATCAAGAAAGCTATTCCCAAGGGCATGAATAGAGAGCCCAACGCAGTCCACAGCGGCATTCTGGAGCGAATTGCTTTTCGTAGTTCAATCCAAATCATGTCTGAAAGATTATTCATTGCGAGCTCCTTCTTCCATCCCGATTAGCCTGAGGAAATATTGCTCGAGTTCTTCCTCTTCGACCATCAATTGAGTCGGCGGCATTCCAGCATGGACCAAGAGACTGTTGATATCATCCGGATGATCGACCGAAGCTGCATCTTCAAGTTCAATCGTTCCGTCAGATAGGATTTCGGGGAAACGACCAGCGTTCATCAGGGACCGTTTAGCCGACTCCACATCCCGCGTCCGCAACAAGAGCCGCCTCTTTCGATTCCGTTCCAGTTCACCCATATTCAATTCTTGAATCAAATTCCCTTTATGAAGAATCCCTATCCGCTGTGCAAGACGCGAGACTTCAGCTAAGATATGGCTCGACATAAAGACAGTCACTCCATGTTCACGTGTTAGCTCCAGTAAGAGTTCGCGGATTTCAACAATCCCGGCTGGATCCAAACCGTTAGCAGGTTCATCCAAAAAAATCAGTTTCGGATTATGCAATAGAGCTTTCGCCAATCCAAGCCGTTGACCATTGCCTTGCGAAAGAGTCCCCGCGCGCCGATCCGCGTAGGCTGCCAATCCCATGCGTTCGATGATCCGACTTACAGCCTCTCGCGGCGTGCCCGGATGCAAACAACGTGCAACCTCCAGATTTTCATACACGGATAATTCCGAATAGCAATGAGGGATCTCCACTAAATAACCCACTGCTCCCCAAGGTTCGCGACGACCAAGCCGCACTGTTGCATGGAGCACCTTGGCATATCCAGTGGTAGGCTTGATCATCCCAAGCAACATTCGGATGGTAGTTGTTTTTCCTGCGCCATTCAGGCCAAGAAAAGCATAAACCTCTCCCTCCTCAACACGCAGAGAAAGGTGCTCAACAGCTCTCACGTCCCCATAGCATTTTCCGAGATCCTCTGTTTCGATTAACCAACTCATCTTGAATTTCCTTCTTCAACTTTAACTGTGAGGCCAATTCGTTTTGAGAAATTGAGCTTAATCTCACCGAGACAAAAAGCTGCGATCAGTTCCAACAGCAAAGTGATTTCAAACCTAAGATTTCTCTTTTCGTGAAGAGATAGACAGCTTCTGTACGACTATAACTTAGTAGCTCCCTGGGTGCCGCCGAATGATTGGATCAAGTTTTTTTCTGTATTCATTGAAGGCGGTTTTCCCCTTAGCTGTAAGGCTATATTCGGTATGCGGGATCTTCCCTCGGAAGGTCTTATCCACACGCAGGTAACCGGCCTCTTCAAGTCGCGATAGATGCACAGATAAGTTTCCTTTGGTCAGACCGCTTTCTTTGAGCATGAATAGGAAGTCTGCGGAAGCGACTGAAGATAGCAATGCCATCAGCATCAGACGCGCGGGCTCGTGGATCACGCGATCCAACCCGGAGAGGTTTTGAAGTGAGCTGCTCATGATTCCTCCGCATAAGGGGTCGGATTTTCTTTCCGATAGCGTAGAAAGGTCACGAGACCTGAGATCATCAAAAAGACTCCAGAGATTAGGATTAGAAAGCCGAGACTAATCAAAGTTCGGTTGATCGTCTCCAAAACTGTTGGCTGAAAAATCCCCAACTGCATATTAGATGGAAAGGTTGGCAAACCTATCGTAAACTGGCGCATACCAATCACGATTCCGGTCAGCACGATCATGACTGCCAACAAACGGAAGCGAGGCAATCCCATCCATTCACCCGCCAGCAAGTACGCTCCTCCCCATATCACGCCTAGTCCAACAGGGAACCATACTGGCATGGATGCTAAAACATTGCGTGCTGAGGTGATGAGCAAGGAAGTGGCTAACAATATAAGGATCGGAAAGAACAGAAACAGAATGCCATTTCTGATGATGATGAGTACTTGTACTACTGTAACCCGTTTACCCCTCACGAAGCCAGTGCGTGGATAAGTAAAATGATCCTTCAGCCACCATAAGATCAGGACGGCTACCAGGATGCCGATCAGCTTTGCGATGACAATTTCACTTGTGACCGATAGGAACCAGTAGGGAATTGACGCCTGCGGCACATATCCGCCGAAAAGGAGAATTCCGGCTAAGATGACAAACAACCCGCCTGCAGCCATTTCGGTGAATCCGTCTATGAACCAATAGCCCCGAGCGCGTTTTAGCGCGGCATCAATTTGCACATTCATTCTTTCTCCTTTTGTAAACTAGTTTGTATTATAAACTAGTTTACAATATAAGTCAAGACCGAAGGAAGTGCAGGAGAAATTAGGCAGTAAAGATGGTTTTCTATCGAGCTACATTAGCCACTGAATTCATCAGCGAGCTTTAGCAGATAATCCCCATAGCTATTTTGTTTGAGCGGCAACGCCAAGTCAATCAATTGCCGGCGGGTGATGAAGCCGACACGATATGCAACCTCTTCGGGACAACCAATCATCAGTCCTTGACGCTCTTCGACGGTCTGGACAAAATTGGCAGCTTGCAAAAGCGTCTCGTGCGTTCCGGCATCAAGCCATGCGATGCCTCGTCCAAGCTGTTGAACGCTCAAAAGGCCTCGGTCAAGATAGATACGATTGATATCGGTAATCTCAAGCTCACCGCGCGGTGAAGGTTTAAGATGCGCAGCGAAGTCCACCACGCGATTGTCGTAAAAATATAATCCAGGTACCGCAAAGTTCGAACGCGGGCGATCCGGTTTCTCCTCGAGGCTGAGCGCTTTGCCGTCCGCATCGAATTCGATCACACCATAATTTCGCGGATCACGCACGGGATATGCAAAAACTCGCGCGCCCTCGCGCAATACCGCGGCCTCGCGCAAATAATCCCAGAGACCTGTGCCAAAGAAAATATTATCACCAAGAATCAAACACGCGGTATCGCTTCCGATAAAATCTTTTCCGATGATAAAGGCCTCGGCCAGGCCGCGCGGCTCGGATTGTTCGGCATAGGAAAATGAAACTCCCCATTTCTTGCCGTCTCCAAGCAAACGTTGGAATGGCGGCAAATCTTCAGGTGAGCTGATGATGAGAATTTCTCGAATGCCCGCCAGCATTAGCATCGAAAGCGGGTAATAGATCATCGGCTTGTTATAGACCGGCAGGATTTGTTTGCTCACGCCCAGCGTCAATGGATAGAGACGCGTGCCGCGTCCGCCCGCGAGAATGATGCCTTTCATCTTCCCCTCCGCGCATAATTCTGTTCGAGCCAATCGCTGAAACCTTCCTGCTTCATAATCGCTCCCACCCAGTCCATATGGCCGAGATACCACTTTACTGTCTCACGCAAGCCGGTTTCAATATCGTGCTTCGGAGTCCAACCTAATTCGCTTCGCATCTTCGTGATATCCATTGCATAGCGGCGATCATGTCCCGGACGATCTATAACATAAGCAATTAAATCTTTATGGGATTTGGAAGCGGGCTTTAGTTCATCGAGGATGGAACAAAGTTCAAGCACAAGATCAATGTTAAATGGTTGGTTCCCGCCACCAATATTATACGTTTCACCCGGCTTGCCATTTTTCAAAACATGATAAATCGCTTCACAGTGATCTTCCACATAAAGCCAATCGCGGATTTGTTTGCCATCACCGTAAACCGGCAATGGTTTTCCTTGAAGCGCATTCAAGATCATCAGCGGAATCAATTTTTCAGGGAATTGGTTCGGACCATAATTATTCGAGCAATTCGTAATTGTTACAGGCAAGCCATACGTATGAAAGTAAGCGCGCACGAGATGATCCGATGACGCTTTCGACGCAGAATATGGAGAGCGCGGTTCATAAGGGGTCGACTCTGTAAACGCAGAATCGTTTGGACTCAATGAACCGAAGACTTCATCCGTCGAGACATGATGGAATCTCTTTCCGCTTCTGTCCCCGGCCCAAGCCTGCCGCGCGGCTTCGAGGAGCGTAAAAGTGCCAACGATATTCGTCTGGATGAATGGCGCGGGTCCGAGGATGGAACGATCCACATGTGACTCGGCAGCGAAGTGAACAATTGTATCAATATTGTTTTCGCTAAAAATTTTAGCGATCAACTTATCATCACATATATTGCCTTGCACAAATGTATGCCGCGATTCATCGGGCAAATCTTTCAGGTTTTCAAGACTGCCAGCATAAGTCAACGCGTCGAGGTTGATCACGCGAACCTTAGACTCAGACTTGAGCATATAACGCACAAAGTTTGAGCCGATAAACCCCGCGCCGCCGGTGACCAGAACGTTTTGCATCAGAATTTAAATTCCAAGATTGCCTCGATTACCTGTTCCTGATCTGTGCCAGTCAATACATTATGGAACGGAAGACGAATCAATTGATCGCTGACCCGCTCTGTGACCGGGCAATCGCCTTCGCGTCCGCCGAAGCCGCGTCCCATGTCCGAAAGATGCAGAGGCAGGTAATGAAAGACGCTGTAAATGCCGCGCTCGCGCAGATACATAATGAGTTTTTGGCGGAGGTCGAGATCCGGCATCAGTAGATAAAACATGTGATATGACTGCTCACAATAGTCCGGTACAGTTGGGAGTTGAACATCACGCTTATCCGCCCAATCCTTCAGGCCTGCCTGATAGGTGTACCAAAGATTTTTGCGATGCGATTGGATTTGATCGCGTTGTTCTAGTTGACCATAAAGATATGCAGCGAGGATATCGGATGGCAAGAATGAAGAGCCGATATCCACCCATGTGTATTTATCAATTTGACCGCGGAAGAAGCGGGCGCGGTTGGTCCCTTTTTCGCGAATGATCTCAGCGCGCTCTGCCAACGCTGGGTCATTGATCAGCAACGCCCCACCTTCCCCACTGCTAAAATTCTTTGTCTCGTGGAAGGATTGAGCCGCCAGCGCACCAAACGTTCCAAGATATTTGCCTTTGTATTTTCCAAACAGCCCATGCGCGTTATCTTCGACAACCGCGATGCCATGCTGATACGCAATCGCAAGAATCTTGTCCATCTCACAGCCCACGCCCGCATAATGAACAGGAACAATTACTTTGGTGTGCGGCGTGATCAAAGCCTCGAGCCTGGATTCATCTAAATTAAGGGTGTCCGCTCGGACGTCAATGAAGACCGGCTTGGCGCCACGCAGGACGAAGGCATTGACCGTTGAGACAAAAGTAAAGTCAGGAATGATGACTTCATCCCCGGGTTGAATATCCAAAAGAATCGCGGACATATCCAGTGCGTGTGTGCATGAAGTCGTCAATAAAACCTTCGGCACTCCGAGTTCCTGTTCGAGCAAAGCATTACACTTCTTGGTGAACGGTCCATCACCGGAAATGTGTCCGCTTTGGACGGCTTGCATGATGTATTCGAGTTCCTTACCAACGGGAATGGGACGGTTGAAATCGATGCGGGGGGTTTCGTTCATGTCAATCATCAATCCTTGCGAACTAGAATGGTGAAATCATAAATGCGATAGTCGTGAAGCAAGGCAACATTTTTCGAGAAGTTTTGCTTGCAATAATCGAAGAGATAGAGTGGATCAGCATAATATAAGTCGGAGCGCATTTTGTCGGCATCAGAATATTTGGTCAAGAAGTTGCTGGCAAATCCTTTACGGCTGAGATCGTTGAAGCGATGGAGATAATCAACAACATACTTTGTCCAAGTTTCAAAGGATTGTTCGCCGCGTACATTGAAGACACCGCTGGCAACCACATAATCGCACATGGGCAATTGATCGTTTTCCGTGAAGAACGTGCGATGCTGTTTATTATTCTGTGATTGCCGTGCAATTGCAATCGCGCTTTCTAAAATGTCGAAACCGAAGTAATCCGCATGGAAACCTTTTTGCTCGATGAATTCTGCCAGCGCGCCATAGCCGCAACCATAATCAAGAATAGAGAACGATGACATCTCGACGATTTTCAGCAGCTGATCAAAGCGCGTATTTTGCGATTCATCCGAATTCCAATCCACGCCGCGCGGCGAAGCGCCGTGTTCTGCGATCCGTTTGCCGAAATAAGATTTGACCTGATCTAAGCCTGGAACTTCGCTCATCATTTTCCTTTTTCAAAATATTGATTGGCGTCCGGGCCGACCATGAACAGCAAATCCAGCACGCTGACAAATGGATCATACGGCGGATACAACTGCGGATATTCTGGATATTCATATTGCATATATTCAAGCGAGATATTCGCGGCCGAAAATTTTTCGGCTTCGATGTAATTCCGAGCTGAAGGTCCGCTGATGTAATGCATCGCGCCGACCCGTTTCAAAATCTGGACGAGGCGGTCGGTCTTCTGTCCATCAATCCCATCCAGCTCTGACGACCGCATAAAGCGCGTATGATTGTTTCCTAATTCGCGCGTCAAAGTGATCGTTGTTTCGATCGTGAAGTCCGCAATGAATTCATCGCGGCGATCATAAAACAATTCAAGCAGTGGAAGATATTTTTTAAAGCATGGAGCTTTGCTGTACGAAATCATCAGCGCCTTAAGATGATTCTTCGCCCAAGGTTTGCCCTGATCTATTTTCACGTCCTTGATCGGAATCCCTTGCGTCACGCCAGCGCTGTGAACCGGAATGGTCAGCCATTGTTTCCCCTGGGCGGTCTTGATCTGATTACGATTGCGCCAGCCATGTTTATCGTACTGCACATCGTCATAAAAAATGAAAAGATCCGCGCGACGGATTTGGTCAAAATAACCGCGCCACGGAATATAGGACGGCTGCAAAATCACCACATTCATAAATTTTCACCGGTCGTTTTTTGAATCACGTAAGCCGGCCTGCCGGAACTGCGCTCAAACATCCGCGCTAAATATTCGCCAATAATTCCCAAAGCAAAAAGCTGGACGCCGCTAAAGATGGTTACCGCAGAAATCAGAAAAGTAAATCCCGGAACGGAACCGAGCGTGAAATACACGGCGATCACATACAGCATCACAAAGATGCCGATCAGCGTGAACACAAAACCCATGATGCTCGCGAGCCGCAACGGAATTGTCGTATAGTTGGTGAGAACTAATAACGATACTTTGATCAGCTTCATAAAATTGTAATTGGACCTACCCACTTTACGCGGCGCTTCTTCAATCTCGACCGATGCGAAGCGGGTTGCGCCCCACGAGAGAAGCACATCAATCTGCACATCTGGGCTATTGATGGAATTGAAGGCATGCTTCAATTCCGCACGAAAAGCCTTATACGCGCTGATATCCCGGATCGTGCTCACACCCATCACGGACGAGATCGCCCATTTGACAATCATTGAGAGAATGCTCTTCCACCAAACCTGACGACGAATGCGCGGTACACCGTAGACCACATCATAACCTTCAGCCAGCTTTGCAATCAATTTCGGCAAGTCCGCTGGATTATGTTGAAGATCATCATCCATCGTAACGATCACATCGCAGCGCGCTTCTCGAATGCCACACAAAGTCGCGTTTTCCTGACCGTAATTTCGCATCAACTTAATCCCGCGCACCCACGGATAATGTTCGGTCAACGTCTCAATCACATCCCAACTGCGATCAGGGCTACCGTCATTGACCAACAGGACTTCAAATTCTTCAACACACTCGGGCAAGACCTTCGCGAGACGCGTCACTAACGGTTCAAGCGTATGTTCGCCTTGGTAGACTGGAATGACCACTGAACAATTCATCAGATTGATTTTACCAAAAGAGGGGAATCCGTTAACCCGGCATTTCGCGCATCAAAACCGGACTCCGTGATGTTCTTCCAGCAATTTGAGCGAGCGCGCCACCTCTTCATTTTTTCGTTCCCCGCCCCAATCAAGAGACTCAGCAAGAGCGTCTGCAACCTCATTCAATGCTTCGCGTGTCAAATGTCCGAGCATTGCCAACATAGATCGCCGCATCAGAAAATCGTCGAGGTGAATTACATTTTCATATTGAGCGATGAAGCCAATCTCGCGGTGGCTGTACGAAGGCAACGATTTGAGTGGCATATCCTGCGCCCGGCTGATGAACGAAGCAATCTGTTCGGCGCGTGTTCCATATCGCTCGAACAAAACTTCCACACGCTCCGCCGGCAAACCGGTCCATGCCGTGAGGCCATCCACCTTTCGTTTGATTTCTTCCGGCGTCGATGGATAACCACGTCCACCCCCTATGGATAATGCACGCGTATCTTTTTGGCGCGCTTTGCCGAGAAACTCCAAAGCCTTATCGGTAACCTGTTCAGAAAACGCGCGGAAGGAGGTCCACTTGCCCCCAACCAGCGAATAAACCGGAAAACTTAATCCAGTCCAATCTCCGCTCACCACTTGGATTTCGTAATCGCGCGTGATTTGGCCCGTGGTCTTTGCTTTGCTGGCCGCCAGCGGACGGACTCCGCTAAAGCGATAGACTATATTTTGGCGCGTGATTTTGATTACCGGAAAAACGCGGCCGATCATTTCGATAAAGTAATCCACTTCTTCTTCCGTGCAATTGGCTTCATCCGGATTTTCAATTTCAATATCAGACGTGCCGACCAGAACGCGGTCAAACAACGGAAAGATCAAGACAATTCTTCCATCCTTGTTCTCAAAGAAGAATTCATTATCGCCAATTGCTTTGCGAAGTTCGGGATGATCGAGAACCAGATGCGAGCCTTTCGTCCCGCCAATGAAATGGGTCGAGACTCCGAGACTACAATTCGCAAAATCAATCCACGGGCCGGCGGCATTAATCACCAGACAAGGTTTAACTTCGTAAACGCTATCTGTTAATTCGTCGCGGAGAAGAAGCGTGTTGCCGCTCCCGCCTGCGAAACTCATATAATTGACCGCGCGCGCATTTGGGTTATCTGCCTCGGCATCCAAAACAAGTTCCATTCCAAGACGTTCAGGTTGAAGAATCGCACCATCAAAATATGTGGCTGTATTGATAATCTTTGGGTTGAGTTTATCCCAGCGTGCGAGCGAAGCCTTGCGGCCCTGGAATTGGTGGCGCGGCACTGTGCGCTGCTTGCCGGTAAAGGCATCGTAAAACATCAAACCAATTTTGATCACAACTGAGCCGCGTTCCGAAGGCTTATCAAGCCAACGCAAAAATTTAAGCGGCGCATTGAACAGGCCGGAAAAAATTTTAAACATCGGAACCGTGGTCGGCAAAGGCTTGACAAGATGCGGTGCGTTTTAAATCATGCGGTTGCGTTCCTGCACTGCTTCGCGCACCAGTCGGAACTCCCCGTTTTCCAAATATCGAATGCCGCCGTGCGCCATATGCGATGAGGCCGCGCTAGCGCCGGAACAAAAATCGGCGCGGTCAACGAGCAGAACATCCACGCCATTCAACGCCAAGTCGCGGAATGTGCCGATGCCGTTGATGCCCGCTCCGACAATCAACACAGAGACTTCGGGCTTTTGCTTTAGATCATTGAGAATTTCATTTCGATTCATTATTCCGTCCAATCAAACGTGCGCGTCACTGCTTTCTTCCAACCCAAGTATAACCTCTCGCGTTGATTCGACGCCATTTTTGGAATCCATTCCTTATCCTTGCCCCAGTTGAGGCGCAGTTCATCGAAGTCCTTCCAAAAGCCGACGGCAAGTCCCGCTGCGTATGCCGCGCCCAATGCAGTTGTTTCTGCCACTTTTGGACGAATGACGGGCACATTCAAAATGTCAGCTTGAAATTGCATCAGCAATTCATCGAACACCATTCCGCCATCCACTTTCAACGCGGTGAGTTTCACTCCGCTGTCTTTTTCCATCGCGTCCAACACTTCGCGCGTTTGATAGGCAGTTGCTTCCAGTACTGCGCAGCGCAATATGCCCTTTATTCACATAACGAGTCATGCCAACAATTGCGCCGCGCGCATCGGATCGCCAATACGGAGCAAACAAACCACTGAAAGCCGGAACAAAATAAATGCCGCCATTATCTTCAACGGACTTTGCAAGCGCTTCAATCTCCGACGATTGACGGATCAGTCCCAAGTTATCTCTCAACCACTGAACCAGCGCACCCGTGATCGCAATCGAACCTTCCAACGCGTAAACAGCTTTTTGATTTCCAATTTTATATCCAAGTGTCGTGAGTAAGCCAGATTTGGACGGCACAGGTTTTTCGCCGGTGTTCAATAACATGAAACATCCCGTGCCATACGTGTTCTTTGCTTCACCGACTGAATAACAAGTTTGACCAAATAGCGCGGCTTGCTGATCGCCGAGGTCGCCGCAAACAGGAATACCGTCCAAATCACCGAGTGCAATTCCATAACTCTCTGATGATGATTTAATTGGCGGCAACATTCCACGTGGAATATCGAGCAAAGACAAAATTTCTTCATCCCAATCCAATGACTTGAGATTCATCAACATCGTTCGTGAAGCGTTGGTTACGTCGGTAATATGTTCGCCCGTGAGATTCCAAATAATCCACGCATCAATGTTGCCAAACAACAATTCGCCGTGTTCGGCTTTTGAACGCGCCCCCTCGACATTATCAAGAATCCATTTGACCTTTGGACCAGAAAAATATGTCGCAAGCGGTAAACCAGTCTTCTCTCTAAAACGATCTTGTCCACCATTCTTTGCCAACTCATTGATCATGACGTCGGTCCGTGTGTCCTGCCAAACAATGACGTTATAAATCGGCTTGCCTGTTTTCTTATTCCATATTACCGTGGTCTCACGCTGATTCGTCACACCGATGGCAGCAATATCTTTTGGATTCACATTCCCTTTTTTCAACGCACCTGCAATCACTTCCTTAGTGCGCGCCCAAATCTCCAGTGGATCATGTTCTACCCAACCCGGCTTGGGGTAAATTTGTTGATGTTCTTTCTGATCAACAGCAATTACGTTTCCCTCATGATCAAAGATCATAAAACGCGTGCTGGTCGTACCCTGATCAATTGCGGCAATGTATTTTGGCATAAGAACCTCCATCGCCTCAATTGTATAACAAAAGCAAATTAGGAATTCATCAAAAAAGATTTGATAGGTAAAATTCGCCAAAGGCAAGGCAGGGGTTGGCGGTGACGAATGAATTGATTATAAATTTGGATAAAGAGGAAAAGGCAGAACTAATCGCACGGATCCAAAGGTGCCGAGGTGCTAGAAAAAATCAAACGAGTTAACATTCTGCAGTTCCCAACTTTCCGGTTCAGCAGCGGCGATACGCCATCCGCTGAACCGGTTATTAGCTGACAGTTTGTTCGCCTCCCTGTCAGCAGCCATCGAAGACGTTTATGCTACGACTAGGCGAGGTCAAAACGGTCAAGGTTCATGACTTTGTTCCACACTGCTACAAAGTCGCGCAGGAACTTTTCCTGGGAGTCAGCACATGCATAAACCTCCGCCAAGGCCCTGAGTTGGGAATTCGAACCGAAGATCAGATCGACGCGAGTGCCGGTCCACTTGAGTGCGCCTGTTGCGCGATCTCGACCCTCGAATACATCACTGTCTTCGGAGGTTGCCTTCCACACGGTGCTCATGTCGAGAAGATTCACAAAGAAGTCATTGGTCAGCGCCTCGGGCCGCTGGGTGAAGACGCCATGCTGGGACTTTCCAAAGTTGGCATTCAAGACCCGCATACCGCCAACGAGAACAGTCATCTCAGGAGCGGTCAGCGTAAGCAATTGCGCCCGATCAACTAAGAGTTCCTCTGCGGTTACATCATATTTCGCTTTTAGATAGTTACGGAACCCGTCTGCGGCCGGTTCGAGCACCGCGAACGACGCCACATCGGTTTGCTCCTGTGATGCATCTGTACGTCCTGGCGAGAAGGGAACCGTCACCTTGTGACCGGCATTCTTCGCAGCCTGCTCGACACCCGCGCAACCGGCTAGAACAATCAGGTCAGCCAGCGAAACTTTTTTGCCATCCTTCTGCGCTCTATTGAATGTTCGCTGGATGCCCTCCAAGGTCTTGAGCACCTTCGCCAGTTGGGCAGGTTGGTTGACTTCCCAATCCTTCTGCGGTTCCAGACGAATGCGGGCGCCGTTGGCACCACCGCGATTGTCGGATCCACGGAAGGTGGACGCCGAGGCCCAGGCGGTCGAAACAAGCTCTGAGACAGACAGGCCGGAAGCTAGGATCTTGCCCTTGAGGGAGGCAATGTCTCGGGCACCAATCAGCTTGTATTTGACGGCAGGGATGGGATCCTGCCAGATCAACTCTTCCGCTGGGACCTCCGGGCCGAGATAGCGCGAGCGGGGACCCATGTCTCGGTGTGTCAGCTTGAACCACGCCCGGGCAAACGCATCTGCGAACTGATCTGGATTTTTGTAGTAAAGTCTTGAAATTTTTTCGTAAACAGGATCGAACCGCAAGGCAAGGTCGGTGGTCAGCATAGCGGGCGCGCGATGCTTTGACGGGTTGTGTGCATACGGCACCGCATTGGCGCCGGCGCCACCTTTTGGTGTCCACTGATACGCTCCAGCCGGGCTCTTGGTCAGTTCCCATTCATAACCGAAAAGATTCTCAAGGAAGTTGTTGCTCCACTTCGTCGGAGTCGTGGTCCAAGTGACTTCCGGGCCGCCGCCGATCGTGTCATCGCCCTTGCCCGTACCATATTTGCTCTTCCAGCCGAGACCCTGCTCCTCAATACCGGCGGCTTCGGGTTCAGGACCGACAAGCGCAGGATCACCAGCGCCGTGGGTTTTGCCAAAGGTATGACCGCCGGCAATCAACGCAACCGTTTCTTCGTCGTTCATCGCCATGCGTGCAAAGGTCTCGCGGATATCCTTGGCGGCAGCCAGCGGGTCCGGTTTGCCATTCGGCCCTTCCGGGTTGACGTAGATCAAACCCATCTGCACGGCCGCGAGCGGATTTTCCAAATCCCGTTCGCCAGAATAGCGCTTGTCTGCCAGCCACTTATCCTCGGAGCCCCAGTAAGTGTCCTCTTCCGGTTCCCAGACATCCTCGCGCCCGCCGCCGAAACCAAAGGTCTTGAAGCCCATGGACTCCAGAGCACAGTTGCCAGCAAGGATCATCAAGTCAGCCCACGAGATCTTCTTACCGTATTTCTGCTTGATGGGCCACAGCAGCCGGCGCGCCTTGTCGAGGTTGACGTTATCGGGCCAACTGTTGAGAGGTGGAAAGCGTTGGTTACCGGACCCTGCGCCGCCGCGACCGTCCCCGATGCGGTAGGTACCTGCGCTGTGCCACGCCATTCGGATGAAGAGCGGCCCGTAGTGACCGAAATCTGCCGGCCACCAGTCCTGTGAGTCCGTCATCAGCGCATTCAGGTCCTTCTTTACGGCCTCCAAGTCGAGCTTCTTAAATTCCTTAGCGTAGTTGAAGGCCTCGCCCATGGGATTGGACAAGGAAGAATGCTGTCGGAGGATCCTGAGGTTCAACTGGTTCGGCCACCAATCCTGGTTCGATGTGCCTTTGCCAGTCGCCGGATGGTGATTCTTACCCGTTACCGGGCACTTACTTTCTTCGCTCATCGTATTTACTCCTTTCATTGCATGAATTGTCGAATAGCACTATTTTGAATATATTATTTCTGCTCTTTACAATCAGGGCAAAGCCCATAAAACGCAAGCTGAGGACGAATGATCTTATAACCAGAAGTTTTTTCCAACCTCCTTACAGCTGCATGGTCAATTTCCAAATTTCCATCAACAATCTTATTGCAGTTCATACAAATCAAATGTGGATGGGGATGGGGGCGATTGCCATCATAATGACTGTCATCACGCAAGTCAATCTCCAATACCTGGCCCATTTCCTTGAGCAGGGCCAGGGTTTTGTAAACCGTAGCATAACTCATGGTCGGAAATCGGGCTTTGATTTTTTTGTAGAGTTGGGCTGCGCTAGGATGTCCTTCGCTCACAGCAATCAAACGCACCAATTCCACCCGCTGGGGCGTCAGCCGGTAATCGCGTTCTTTCAGCGCAGAGAGAAGTTCGTCAAATCGGGTTTGTGGGTTGGTCATAGCAAGACGCTTATAATAATTAATCCTTATAGATAATCATTATTTATAATTATACTCTTTAACAACAGGAAAAACAATACTGAAAATTGGCGAGCTGCGTTCGTTTCGCCTTAAGTCCATTGTTTTTTAAGATAAGTCATTGACGCTAAGAACACTTGTCTCGCCCCTGGATCGCTAGACTTAGGTTGATATTGTTTGCGGCGAAACAAATAGAATCACGCGGTTCAAATGCCCCCATTTAAAGCAATCGTTCCCGCCATTGACGGGAACGATGTTGGGTCATGAAACGAGAATGAATTTATCGGGCTTGGCACCGCAAATCTTACACGGTTCGGTCGGCTTGCCGATCTCAATGTTGCCGCAAACCGGGCAAAGATAAAATTGGACCTCGGTCAAATCCTTGCCTTGCTTTACTGCTTCAAGCGCCATTGCATACAACTTGGCATGCACCTCTTCTGCTCCGAGCGCATACTCAAACATACGTTTGGCCTTATGATCATCGGCTTTGGCCAGATCGAACATGGGGGGATACATTTCTTTATATTCATAGGTCTCGCCATTGATGGCGGCTTGTAAGTTATCGGTTGTCCCGCTAATTCCGTCCAATGCTTTTAGATGCCCTCAGCATGGATTCGCTCCGCTTCAGCGGCAGTGCGGAACAACTTCGCCACATTCGGAAAACCATCCTGCTCAGCTTTCTTCGCAAAGGCGCGATACTTCTGATTGGCCTGGCTTTCACCAGCAAAAGCGTTCTTCAAATTATCAATTGTGGTTGGCATAATTACTCCTTGGGATTTGTCTTATATACAAATATTGCGAACTTGGTCTGATTATATTTACCCGCTCGGGCAGATACTAGTTGCGTTTGTCATGATTCTTGTATGAACCACGACGTGAACATTTATCGCCAAAAAACAAATTACTTCCTTAAATTCGATTTTAGTCAGCCCAATTGCGAGCGCCAGATAAAAACGCCTTGCCACCCATGGATTTTTTTCCGGAGGGTTGCATTTCATCCAAGATGAGAATCCCGCCTCGCGCACCGACCGCGGGCTGACCCCGATAAACCAGCCTCTGCCCCTCTGATGCATTGTCTGCCTCCGCGTGCGCGCGATGAACCTTTAACATTCCGCCGTTCCATTCAAAGTATGCGCCCGGCCAGGGATTGAACGCATGCACTCGCCGAACAAGTTCTTCAACCGGCTTTGTGAAATCGAGCAAGCCATCTTCTTTTTTAACATTGGTGCATGGTTCGCTTTGACTTCCTCTTGGGATTGCGGCTGGAATTCACCCGATAAATAACGCGGCAAAGTTTCGATCAGCAAATCCGCGCCGAGCTGGGATAACTTTCCAGACAATGAACCTGAAGTATCGTCATCTTCGATTTTTATTGCGCGTTGACTGATGATCGCGCCCGTGTCGACACCCTGATCCATCTTCATGATCGTCACACCGGTTTGAGAATCACCAGCCAGAATCGCGGCTTGAATCGGTGCGGCGCCGCGCCAACGTGGAAGCAATGAAGCATGAACATTAACGCATCCGTGCAGAGGCAACACGAGAACATCCGGCTTGAGAATCTGTCCAAACGCGGCGACCACAATCAGCTCAGGATTCCAGAGGCGCAGTTGATTCATCGCTTCGGGGGCGCGTAATTTTTCCGGCTGGATTACATTCAATCCGAGTTCAGTCGCGAGCGTTTTGATCGGAGGCGATTTGAGCGCGCGCCCACGCCCTGCTTCTCGGTCCGGCTGTGTAACTACACCAACCACTTCGTAATGCGCCGCCAGTGCGTGCAAAGTTGGAACGGCGAAATCAGGCGAGCCCATGAAGACAATTTTTGTCATTAAGTGCATTTTAGCACAGTAGTACTTTTGGCATCCCTAGCTCGATTGCTTTTTGCTTGGTTTAGTCGTAAAATAGGCGCAATCTTAAACCAACTCGAGAGGAGAAAATTATGAATCAAGCACCGATGTCTCAGGCACCAATGTCCACCGACGCCACGAGCGATGATAAGCTATGGGCATTGCTCACATATATCTTTACACCACTCGTCCCAATCATTATCCTGTTAATGCCAGATAAAAAGGATCGCCCGTTTATCAAAGCGCACAATATGCAGGCTCTGGCGTGGGGTGTTGTGTTATATGTTGTATCTATCATTCTCAGTTTTGTCGTCATAGGTGCATGCATTGGGTTACTTGGCTTCTTGCTCAACATTTACTGGGGCATTCAGGCCTATCAGGGAAAATACATCAACATCCCGGTCATATCGGACTTTGTCAGGAACCAAGGCTGGTAAATCTCAATCAAAGTTCACAAAAAGCCTGCTGAAATCGGCAGGCTTTTTTATTGCCCTCCTTAAAGAAAGTATTTTCTTCCTCTTGACTTTCCCTTTCATGCCCCATACAATAGACTTATAAAGAACGGGTTGCAGGGAAGAGATTCCACGTAACGCAGGAACGCCGAAGGTGCAAATCTGGAACACAGGCGAAACCAGATGAAACTCTCAGGCAAAAGAACCCCTTCCCGTATTTCTCTGGAAAGTCTCATTCGAGACGCCGACGGTGCAAATCCTTTTTTACAAAGGATGAATCTCTCAGGTTGATTTACAGAGGACGCGCGACATGAAAATCGCGTGTCCTTTTTTGATTCGCCAAATCCAAATTCGATGAGGAGACTTAAACTATGAATGCTCCATCCAATTTTAAATACACCAAGTCCAATGAATGGTTCGATCCGTCCAGTGGCGCGATGGGCTTGACCGACTACGCCCAATCACAACTCTCGGATATCGTCTTCGTTGAAATTCTCGCAGCCGCGGGTGATACCGTCGAAGCCGGGATTCCAATTGCATCCGTGGAATCCGTAAAAGCCTCAGCGGAGATTTACGCATCGGCAACGGGGAAAGTGGTCGCCGTCAACAAAGGCTTATCCGAAAAACCTGAAACGCTCAACAGCGATCCGTATGGCGCGGGCTGGATGATCAAGGTTGAAAACGGCGAACTCGGCGATGTGATGGATTACGCTGCGTACGAAAAATATTGCGCAGAGCAAACGAAATAATTCAATGACTTACATTCCGATTAGTCCCAAAGAACGGGATTCGATGTTGACGACCATCGGCGTCAAAACGCTCGATGATTTATTCAAGGATGTTCCCGCCAAACATCGTTTCCCCGAGTTGAACCTGCCTCCGGCGTTGACCGAGATGGAGGCCGCGGCGGAACTGGCAGATATCGCCGCCAGCAATGAAAACGTGCGCGGCGATTTAATTTCCTTCCTAGGCGCAGGCGCATATAACCATTACATTCCAGCCGTGGTTGACCACATGCTACGCCGCGGCGAATTCTACACGGCCTACACTCCATATCAACCGGAAATTTCGCAAGGCACTCTTCAAGGCATCTTCGAATATCAATCGCTGATGGCCGCACTGACTGGCATGGAAGTTTCCAATGCCTCGCATTACGACGGTGCGACCGCTGCGGCGGAAGCAGTCAATATGGCTTTCGCTCAATTTCGCGGCAAACGTAAGAAGGTGGTTATCTCGCCGACGGTTCATCCGCAATACCGCGCCGTGATCCGCACGTATACACAAGGCATGGAATTGGATCTGGCGGGTGATGATGGAAACGCCGATCTTGATTCGAGTCCGGAAGAATTGAAGTCGCTCCTTGACGAAAACACCATGATCGTCATCGTCCAATACCCCGATTTCTTCGGACGCATCTACGATTACACTAAACTGATCGAGGCCGCACACAGCAAAGGCGCGTTGGTCTGCGTTGTTGCGAATCCAACTGCGTTGGCATTATTCAAAACGCCGGGCGAGATGGACGCGGATATCGTAGTCGGCGAAGGCCAGCCGCTTGGTATTCCACTGTGGTTCGGCGGCCCGACGCTTGGATTCTTCGCCACGAAGAAATCCTATGTTCACAAAATGGCTGGACGACTCGTCGGCGAAACCGTGGATAATCATGGGCAACGCGCTTACGTGCTCACGCTCACGGCGCGCGAACAACACATCAAACGCGAACGCGCCACTTCAAATATCTGCACCAATGAAGGCTTACTTGCATTGGGATCAGCCATTTACATGTCGGTGCTTGGCAAAAGCGGCATGAGACAGGTTGCTGAGCTTTGTTATCACAAAGCGCATTATGCCGCGGAGCAGTTGAGCAAAATCAAAGGCATGGGCTTGTGCTTCAGCGAGCCCTTCTTCCATGAATTTGCGTTGTGCGTCAACCAGTCGGCCGAGGAAGTCAACATGCATTTGCTCGAGCACGGCATCCTCGGCGGTTATGCTCTCGGCAACGATTATCCCGCGCTAAAGAATCATTTATTGATCGCAGTAACGGAGATGAACACCAAGGAAGAAATAGACACACTGGTGGATGTTCTTTCGGAGGTGGATCATGACTGACGCGACTCCCAAAATCATTGAACCGACTATCTTCGATCTATCCTCGCCGGGACGCGTCGGCATTTCCTTCCCCGACCCAGACGTGCCTCGCACCGAATTGCCTCAGTCGATGCTGAGAGCGGACCTGCCCCTCCCCGAACTTGCGGAAGTGGATGTGGTTCGCCACTACATGCACCTCAGCAAATTCAATTACAGCGTGGACGGCGGATTCTATCCGCTCGGCTCCTGCACGATGAAATACAACCCAAAGATCGATGAAGACACTTGCCGATTGCCCGGCTTCCTTTACACACATCCGCTTCAACCGATTGAAACTGTTCAAGGCAATCTTGCTTTGATGTACCAATTACAGGAATGGTTGAAAGAGATCAGCGGGTTTGCGGCAGTAACGCTTCAGCCCGCGGCGGGTGCACACGGTGAATTCACCGGTGTGCTCATCATGCGCACCTATCACAAATCGCGCGGGGACGCGAAACGCATCAAGATGCTTATTCCCGATTCGGCACATGGAACGAATCCAGCCTCGGCGGGCATGATGGGATTGAAGATTGTACAAATTCCATCCGATGTGCACGGAAATGTGGATCTCAAAGCATTGAAGGAACAATGCGACGATACCGTGCTCGGCATGATGCTGACCAATCCGAACACACTCGGCTTGTTCGATGAACACATCGAGGAAGTGTGCAAAATCATCCACGATTGTGGCGGCTTGATGTACGGCGATGGAGCCAATCTCAACGCGTTGCTTGGCATCGTCCGCCCCGCCGACATCGGTTTCGATTTGATGCATTTCAATTTGCACAAGACATTTGCTGTCCCGCACGGCGGCGGCGGCCCCGGTTCGGGTCCTGTGGGAGTCGCCGCGCATCTCGCGGACTTCCTGCCTGAACCACTGGTCGGTATCCTTGAAGAAGGCGACGATGAAACGCCTCCGCTGTTTGGCTTCATCACGCCTGCCAAATCCATTGGACGCATGAAAGCTTTTCACGGACATTTCGGTGGCGGATTTGTTCGGGCGTTTACGTATATTGCAATGCACGGCCCGGATGGTCTGAAAGATATTTCGCAGTATGCGGTGTTGAACGCGAATTATTTGCTGGCACGATTACGCGACACCTATCATGTTCCATTCGACCGCATTTGCATGCATGAGTTTGTCGCCGAGGGACAATTCGAAGGTTCGGATGTCCGCGCTTTGGATATCGCCAAGCGCCTGATGGATTACAACTTCCATCCGCCGACGAATTATTTCCCGCTCATTGTGCATGAAGCGCTAATGATCGAGCCAACCGAGACCGAAAACAAAGACACGCTCGATGCCTTCGTTGACGCGTTGGTCAAGATTGCGGAGGAAGCAAAGACGCAACCTGGGCTTCTTCACAACGCACCAAGCACAACCCAATTTGGTCGCATGGATGAAGTCAAAGCCGCACGCGATCTAGTTCTTTGCTGTTGGTTGCCCGAAGATTACGAACAGCAGGAATAAGTAGTGCAAACCTCCGAGATTTTGAAAATCTCGGAGGTTTTTTTATAGGAAAATTCAGATGGCTCGATAAAAACTTTATTTCCCTTGCTCCGTTTCACGTGCCATCATGACAACATAGCGTTCGCCCTGGATCTCATTTTGATTTGCAAAGAAATCAAAAGGAGCCAACTTTCCCGCCTGACCTGTCAATTGCATGGCATAATCTTTCAAAGAGCCATCGCGATACAGCGCGCGCAAAAAATCCGCCCGCTGATAAACATCCCAAATTCCAAGCTCAAGTAGAGTACGTCCAACCATATCGCGTCTCTCATAACCCAGCTTGAGCAGGAAGGTTCGATTCACTTCGACGATTCTTTCATCGCCGGCGCGATAAACAATGATCAACGGAATTTCAGCCGTCCCTGCAGTTGATTCGCCACCAATTCTTTTCTCGGCATGACGGCGTTCGGTCACATCGTCGAGGATGATCGTGCGGCCCAGCTCACGCTTATTCGCACCGTGGATTTTCGAAACCGTGGTGTCGAAAAAAACCAACCCGAAGTTGGGAAGATTTAAGTCTATTTCGTCGCGTTTGACCGAGGCCTGAGCAGCAACCGCTTTGAGTTCAGGCCACGCGGCGAACGCCTCATCGGAAAATTTTCCAATCAAAGATTTTGGATCCATGCCGAAATAATATTCGAACACATTATTGATGAATACGATGTAACCCTGGTTATTTAATACAATGACTACTTCATCCATACTCTCCAGGACGGTTTCGCTCGCGATCCGCATGATATCGAGAATACCGAAGCGCAACAACCCGACGCTGTAAATAATCATTGCAATTGCAAAACTGATTGGCGTCACATCCAAGTCTGGAACAGGGATCAACTTGGATAAATAGAGAACGTTTCCGGTCACAGAAACCAGAGCGCCGAGGGCAATGATCCCTGCCTGAAGTTTGAATTCCGGTGGGCTGGAAATTGCCCTGACGATCAAGATAGTCAGACCTGTAAGCAAACAAAGATAGGAATAAGCCGCCCATATCCAAAACGCAGCACCATGATTCACCGCGAGCAAATAATAGCCATTTATCATTTGCTGACTGATATGACTCCAAATCAAACCGTGAAGGTCATTCGTCCAAGCCAAGATCAACGTAATTAGCGGAATGATCCAGAACAATGCAACCCACCGCTGGATTTTTGGTCTATAACCTGAATACTCAAATGCAAAAATGAGAAATAACACGGGCACGTTCACAATCCCGAGATATTCCATCTTCGACCAAAATAACTCCCAACTCTGCTGCGAGCTGGCAAGCTCGAATGCATAGGTAAACGACCACCAGCTGATCGCGATCATCATTCCCAAAAGAGGCAGGGAACCCGTGACGCGTCGCCTTTGGGCAACCACCAATGCATTAACCATACTGATCAAGCCAGCGATTACAAGGAGAAAGACAAAGGGGTTAGTCAGCCATTGCATTCCACAATTCCCAATCTTGCCCAAGGATAACAAACAATTTATTCGATTATATCTTTTTCCTGTGCTTAAAACTGACGGCTTGCAAACTGCACAGCTTTAGCAATTAATCAACAGGATTGCTTAGGCACATCATTATCGATTTGCCGAGGAAAGGCGTCATGGCTATGCTTCCGAGCTAATAGCATTCATACACCATATTACTAGGTGTGCGCACCTCAAAATTGTCACGAAGGACTGTATAAGCCTTTAAAAAGGGTTGTACTTTCTCCATGGCCGTGTTTGCCATCCATTGCGAGAAAGAAAAAGAGCGCCAATCTCTGCTTGGTTGAGTTGAATCACCATTCCGGGCGCTGCGGCAAAGCAGAATGGCGCCAATTGTCTCATGGATCGAAGGAGAAACAGAGGGTGAAAGAAATTGATTCACCAACACAGGAACCGAGTCCGTGGAAAGCGAAGCCAGATCGGCTACATTGAGATACTTGCCCTGCTCAGCACGCAAAATACTTTGTACAGCAGTGAAGCTATCCACGTTGAGCAAGCTGAGCGAAATAGCAAAACCCAGTCCAGCAATGACAGCGGCAAATGCAAAGGCTCGCTCACGATGCAGCATTTCAAGCACGACAACCGCAACAAGCAAAAGAGCAAGCCAAATGTAAAAGATATGGGAATAGGTTCGCAAACGAAAGAACCCATGAGCAAGTTCATTTAATGTGAGACGCTGATATGCCGAGACCAAGATGACCATCACCAGTGCGACGAGGGCAACGCTCAAACCGGAATAGGCGTGTCTTTGCGCTTCATTCTCTCGACGAGTGATTGTGCTCAATCCAATGATCATGAGCAAACTCAAAAAGGCGACAGCCGCCAACTCGCCAAAGCCGCGGCGGGCATATTCAGAGTCGGTCAAACCGCCGATCCCAAGATTCGCCTGGCCGCCGAAGAAGTATTTGAACTGCACAATGACAAACGCAGTGAAGAGCACGATCACACTTCCCAGCACAATCGCAGTTTCGGTAAAGCCGAGGAACTGGGAGATGAGCGGTTTTTCCTCACCCAGGAGTTTTTCATCTTGGCTCTGAGACGCGGCATGGAGAAAGACTCCAGCCAAAATATAAGCAATAAAGAGAATATAGCAGAGACGGAAGATGTATTCAGGAAATGTATCCAGATTAAAAAACAGCTTCAGGAACGCGTTGAGTTGATTACTGAAGATCATATCCGCAGAAGCCAGAAGTGCCGCAAAGATCGCCACGATAGGAACTGCAATCACAATGCCGCGCAAGATGGGCCAAAGATTGAGTCTCTTCGCTGGTATTCCGCTTTCCGCTTGCTCGCGCCTGAGTTCAACATTGAATGAGATCGGACGCGCGATCATACTTCCCATAATCTTTAAAAAACCGGATACATAGTCGGCCAGGCTATAGTCGAACCAGCGCCCACCAAGGAAGGTATTAGCCAATACACCCATTAGGAACAGCGTAAACAAGATACCGAGAAAGACCGTCATCGGTTCGGCACGGATGAAAGTGATGGCCGCGAAAAATAAAGTCAACGGAATCAACCAGAATGTCCCGCGCGCGGGGTGCTGATTATTGATCCACAGAAGAAGGAACCCACCCACTAAACACAGCCCTGTGAATATCGCAAAATTAATTCCGAAGGATTGTTTCCAAAATAGGAAGTCGAACAACCAGCCCAGCACAATTACGGTGACCCAGAGCAGATTTGAGGTTTTCTTCATGGTTCTCTCCTGTATGAATTTTCCCCAATATAGCCGATCGGTTCTCGCAGAGTCTCTCAACGACTATCACTTTTTTCTCAATTACAATCTCCTTAGAATTCAATTCAGCCTATTGACATCCAATTCAAGGTATGCGATACTCTTGTTACTGTTTGGGGGATCACATCAATTGCCATCCTTATAGAAAGGAGGAGGTGATGTCCAACATGGATAGTAGTATGAAACTCAGCGCTGTGGCATCCCTCCTCAAGTAAGAAGGAAGCCACAGCGCGCCACGAATGCCATCCGATTGGATGGCATTCTGGTTTAATGCAGGCTCGAATGCGATGCTCTTTTCAGCTTTACAGGGGGTCAGTCTGCAAAGGACCAAGCGCCATCAGCGGATTGGCATGAGAGCCAATCTTCAGTCGACGAGAATTAAATTTCAATATTATTTTGTGTGGTATCCATGTCTAAAATACTTGTTCTTGGTGCAATGGGCTCTCTTAGCAGGCACGTTGTGCAACAGGCAATTTCAGCTGATCATGAAGTCTCGATGATGGTTCGAAGACTGTAGAGTGTACCAGCAGAAGTTCAAAGGAAGGTCGTTGTACATGAAGCTGATATAGCAGAAATGTCTACATTTGCTTTAGCAACCATATTTCAAAATCATGATGCCGTCATCAATACCGCCGGTTATGTGTCAGACGGTCAAAAGTTTGTAGACCTCACCGCTCACATTGTGACATGTCTGGAATCAATACCCGAGAAAGAACGACCTATTTGCTGGTTCATGGCGGGCGCAGCCTTACTCGATATGAACGAGCATGGCCTAAGAGGAGTTGATCTGCCACTGGTACGGTCAACGTACTGGCCCCATCGCGTTAATTTCGACAAATCCACCCAACCACGCTCGATTGGCGAATCCTGTGTCCGGGGCCGATGGTTGATCAGAGGTCTCTGGGCTTAGTCAAATGCGGATCTCGCTGGAACGACTACCTGTTCAAATGCCTGCGTTCCCAAAGTTTCTGCCGAAAGCATCGGCATTGGCTTTTTTCTCTTACCGCATCTCTGAGATGATCGTTTCGTATGCCGATGCAGCAGCGCTAATTCTTGCAAATATCACTCCTAATGATGAGATGTCTCACCATCGAGTTGGATTGGCATTACCGGTAGGTATGCGGGGCAAGAAAAAAGAGTGAGCCGCCAGATCGAATTAGCACTTTAATAGCACTTTGGTTTCATGACAGCCGTCTCTGTCACAGATATGCTTGTCCATAATGTTTGAAGGAGACTCAAGATGAATTTCGCATTATGGATTTCACAGGGGTTGCTCGCTGCCACGTATTTGATGGTAGGGAGCTTGAAGGTTTTTCAACCTACCAAGGTACGTGAGAATCCTCGGATGACATGGGCGCACGGCCGGCCGGATAAATACATCCGCTTCGTTGGGACAACTGAAGTGCTTGGTGCGCTAGGACTTATTTTGCCGCTGGTAACGGGTATCCTGCCGTGGTTGACGGTTCTCGCGGGGATTGGACTTACGCTGGTCCAGTTGCTGGCAGTCTTCACAGAGCATTTGCCGAAGAGGGAATATAACGTTATTCCTCTAAATATTGTATTGCTCGCGCTCTCAGTCTTTGTAGTCTTTGGGCGTTGGACACTATTGTCATAGTAAATTCAAATCATAAGAAATAAAAAAGGAATTCAAAATGAAAACAAATTTCGAAAAAAGCCTTCTGGCGGGTATCGGACTACTCTCCATGACTCGCGAAAAAGCGCAAAAGATCGTAAATGATCTAAGCATTCAAGGTGGACTTGAAAAGGACCAGGGAGAAAAGTGGGGGGACCAACTTACTCATCGTGGCGAGGAAGAACGCCAGGCCTTCCGCAAAATCATCCGTGATGAGGTAAAGACCGTCCTGGATGATCTGGGAGTGGCTACGAAAGAGGACTTACAGCAGTTGGCTTCTAAAGAAAACCATCAGATCTAACTTGCACTGTCATCAACGAAAGACCTTCGGGTTAATGCAAGTTCCATATGAATCCACCATTGGGCCTATTCCATCATGAGTATATATTTCTCATTTGGACGGGACTGTTTGTCTTGGTATGGTTTTTGATACGGAATAAACGCTGATGTTAAATTCCCAGCCTTCCATTCGTCATCTGCGGCGTTCCCGCGAGATAGCGGATACCTTTATCCGACACGGCTTTGGCTTTTTGTTCGACCAATTAGAGCCGAGACAGCGTTCCTGGTATCGAGTGCTGCGGCTTCCAATTCAAAGAATGTCCGCCTCCCAGCCCGAAGACTTGGCAATCCATTTCCGGCTGGCACTTGAGGAACTGGGACCAACTTTTGTCAAATTTGGACAGCTCCTCTCCACCAGGCCCGATATCCTGCCGCCCAGCTTTATAGCTGAACTGACCAAGTTAGTGGATAATGTCCCTCCAAAATCTTGGGAGGCAATCCGCTCTGTCTTGATTGATGAGCTAGAGCAGGAGCCGGAAAGGGTGTTTGCCTCGATCGATTCAGAACCGATTGCGGCAGCCTCGCTGGCACAGGTCTATGCCGCCACATTACCCGATGGGCAGGATGTGGTTGTCAAGGTTCAGCGGCCGGATATCATCCCCGTGATCGAGACCGACCTTGAGATCCTGTCCAGGCTAGCAGCACGTGCACAAAACACATCGCTGGGGAAGATATATGATTTCGTCGGCATGGCGGATGACTTTTCTTTCACCCTGCTAAACGAATTGGATTATAGACTTGAAGGACGCAACGCGGACCACTTTCGCAGGAACTTTGCCGAGCAATCCCATCTCTGCATTCCGAAGGTCTACTGGGAATTCAGCACACGGCGGGTGTTAGTGCTGGAGCGTCTCCATGGCCTCAAGATCAACGATATCCCGGCGTTGGATGCAGCAGGTTATGACCGTCATCAGCTTGCGTTGCACTGTACGACCATGATTATCAAAGAAGTGCTCGAAGATGGCTTTTTCCATGCCGACCCCCATGTGGGCAACTACATGGTGCTGCCAGGGGAGATGGTTGGTCTTGTGGATTTCGGCAAGGTGGGATACTTGAACAACCGGGATCGACTGAATCTGATCCAGCTTTATATCGTCTGTGTGGAGATGGATGCCGAGGGAATCGTCGATCAGTTGATCCGGATGGGAGCTGTGGAAGAGGATGTAGATCGGAACGGACTGGTCTACGACTTCAACCGCCTTCTAAATAAATATCATGGCATGCCCCTCAAAGATATTCGTGCCCAGGAGTTGATCGATGAGTTCACGGCCATCTCCTTTCATCACCACTTGAGATTGCCCGGTACCTGGTGGCTCCTGGGAAATGCCATTGTCATGCTGGAAGGACTTGGATTGCAGTTGGATCCAGACTTCGATACCTTCGCTGCAGCCGAACCTTATGTGAAACGCCTGATGAAGCAATTGATCTTGCCCGAAGCAGGCTTGGGCCCGACGATCTTGATGGACAGTGTCAAGTGGCGGGATTTCATGCACCGTCTGCCGCGTGTGGGGCAGCGGGTGATCGAGCGTATGGAACGAAACGAGCCGTTTCACATGGAGATCAAGGATACGGATCGCATTCTAAGCAAGCTGGACCGGCTGGCAACACGTCTGTCGCTCAGTGTTCTGGTTGCTGCCTTCATCATTGGACTGCCAATGCTGGCTCCCCTCACAGCCCCTGACAGCCAGCTCAGGTGGTTGGTCGGGATGAGCCCGATCCTTGTCATTGCTGCAGGTTTACTGCTTATCATCTCCCTGTTGAGCACTCCAAGAAAATGACCCTGATGATATTCCAGATACTAAAGATTCCACTGATTAAGAAGTTACTGTCTAACAATATGTGATCATAGATTGATATATATTTTCATATTGAATATAATCCGATATTTGAATAGGTTTCGGAGACCGGACATTAAACACTTAACATTTTTTATAAAATGTTGTAGAGTCAATGAGGGTAAAGGATCGAAATGCCTTCCAATCCGGATACCGAACTACGACGACTTCTGTTAAAGACCAAGATCTCTGTTCCTCCGTTACCGAGAGAATTCGTTCACAGGCCTCGGCTGACGGATCGGATCAATCAGGGGGTAAATGGCCCGCTGACGCTTCTCGCTGCGCCCGCTGGCTTTGGCAAGACCAACCTTCTAATTGAATGGACAAAAGAGACCAGCCTTCCCGTTGCCTGGCTGACCATAGATAGCGACGATAATGATCTCAGCCGCTTTTTCCGCTACCTGGTTGGCGCCTTGCAAGCCCTGGAGGCCAACTTGGGGGAAGAGGCTTTGGATTTGATCCAATCTTCCAAAGGCAGTGGATTGGAAGTTGGACTAACCTTGTTGATCAACGAATTATCCACTCTTCCAAAAGACCTAATCCTGGTGCTTGATGATTTCCATGTTTTGGAAGATCCGCTGATCCTAAAAGGAATCGACTTTCTCCTCAAACACTCCCCACCCAACCTGCACTTGATGATTGCGAGCCGAAGCCAGCCTGAACTGGACCTGGCTTTTCTGCGCGCCAAGGGCCGGGTGCTTGACTTGGGCGCCGATGATCTGCGCTTTACCAGCGAAGAGGTCATTCGGTATTTCCAACAAGTGATCGGTTTGGAACTCCCACTTGAGACGGTCAAGATGCTGGAGGAACGCACAGATGGCTGGATCACTTCACTGCAAATGGCGGCGATCTCTCTAAAGGATGAGGGGGATCCCACGACACTGCTGGCCAACCTGCAAGGCAAGGCGCATTACCTGTCGGATTTCCTGGCCGAAGAAGTCCTGGACCGTCAGCCAGGGGAGATCCGCCAGTTCCTTTTTAGAAGCTCCATCTTGGAAACCCTCACCGGTCCCCTGTGCGAGGCAGTGGTCAACCCCGACGCCCAGCCTGGATACGGCACAGTTATGTTGAACCGTCTGGAGCATGCCAATCTATTCATCACAGCTCTCGATGAGAATCACGAGTGGTTCCGCTATCACCCGTTGTTTGCCGATTTTCTACGACAGGTCCAGGTAGAAATCAACCCGATCGAGATTCCGGAGTTGCATAAGCGTGCGGCGATGTGGCTTGAACAAAACAGCAACCTGGATGAGGCTTTTCGACACGCGCTTGCCTCCCGGGATATGGCATGGGCAGCAGAAATGATCGAACGGAATGTCCCAGCCATGATCAATATGGGCGAAATGTCTGCGCTCGCTCGCTGGATAGGCAAGTTGCCCGAGGAGATTACTCACAAACGCACCCTCCTCAGCATAGGGTACGCCTGGGCGATGATCTTGACCCACCGGCTTGACCTCGCTCAATACTGGCTCGATGATGTCCTGAAGTCGGTCGAACAGCTTGAAAAACAAACAGGGGATGCGCCGACCTTAGGAGAGTCTGGGACTATTGATGAAACTGAAAAAGGCCAGTTGTCGGGAATTCGTGGTGGATTAGCCCTGTGTCAATCCTACATGGCGATGTTGAGAGGCGATATGGAACAGGCTGCCAAGTTCTCCAGGCTGGCGGCCAGTTATCTTCCAGAGGAGAATGTATATCTTCGCAGTTTTATTTCACTCGATGACAGCATTTCCTCTGTCTTATCCGGCGATACTCAGAAAACAATCGAGTCGTTGCGCGCGACGGTGCGGATCGCCCGACAGGCGAATAATCCGCTCGTGATGATCATTGCCACCTGCGAAGTGGCCGTTGCGCAAATGACCCAAGGCCAGCTGAGCAAAGCGTGGGAGACCCTTCAAAAAGCACAGTATTTAGCCATCAGTCCCGACGGAAAGCCTCACCCATTGTCCAGATTTATCGATACAGTGTTGGGCGAGATATTGTTCGAACGCGACAAACTCGAGGAAGCACACGATGATCTGGAGCGCGGCTGCCAGGCTATCCAGTCTATATGGTATCTCGGCAGCCTGCGGGGAATGACTTTCCTTGCACGCCTGCGCCAGGCCCAGGGAGATGTTTCCGGCGCACAGGACATCATTGAAGAAATCGCGCACATGGCTCTTCGTTCAGATGCCAGTCAGTGGGATGACGCCCTCGCTTCCGGACTTGCGGTCCGGCTGGCCGTTCAGCGTGGCGATTTGGCGACAGCTGAACAGTGGTGGAAAAAAGGCAGGTTCCCGGATCTCAACACCCCGATCGCTTTAGAGAATTATCCTTACCACATCTTTGAATATTTGCTGATCGCCCAAGCCAGGTTCCTACTGGTCAGGGGGCAAGAAACGGACCGGATGCGCGACGTAAAGCAAGCTGCAGAGCTGTTAG
Organism: uncultured Chloroflexia bacterium; assembly: GCA_963783295.1. Lineage (GTDB taxonomy): Bacteria > Chloroflexota > Anaerolineae > Anaerolineales > Villigracilaceae > Fen-1038. The sequence continues at coordinate 218,763 of CAWAMX010000012.1, forward strand.
GGACAATCATGCCCGAAGCCGAGCGGTTCCAACGGGTGGAATCGCAAATTCAAATTTTGATTCTGCAGGCGATGGCGCAATTTGCGCTCGGAAATGAACGGGGGACAAAAATCCTGTTGCGCGCCCTTGAGCTGGGCGAGCCGGAGGGCTTCCGGCGATTTTATTTGGATGAAGGCTGGCGCTTATTGGATCTCCTGCGCCAATGCCGCGCCACGCAAGAAGAAGCTGGCAGCCATCTCCCGTCACTCGCCTTCATCGATAGCTTGCTGGAGGCCATCAGGCCTGGAGGAATGGAGCAAGAGACTGATCAAGAATTAATCGAAAGGAAAGTAGCACCCACAACTGCCCATCTGGAGGATGGCCTGCCCATTTCGCTCTCAGCACGTGAAATGGAGGTACTGGCCTTGATTGCCGAGGGCAAATCCAATCAGGAAATTTCCGCCCAGTTGTATCTGGCGCTTAACACGGTCAAGCGCCACGCCTATAACATTTACACCAAGCTGGAAGTAAAAAAACGGACTCATGCCGTTTCGAGAGCTAGACAGTTGGGTTTGATCCCCTAATTTTCCTAACCTGAATTGATTCCAATAATCAAATTCGATACTTTTCTTCCGGGCAGAAGAAAGCACCTGCTGCATTTATTTTCTATTTATCTCCTCTACTTCAACACCACCGTTACCTCTTGTAGATGGGAATTTTTCGTAGTAGGGGGCATACATGCATTTCTTCTTCACAAATTTCTAGATGCGCTCAATCAAGTTGAGGTTGAGCGAATAGGAGGGCAGGAAGCACAATTCGATGTTCAGACTTTTGGCTTTTTCCATGACAGGGAAGTTATAATCGACTTGCCGATACATACGGTCGGTGAAATAAAGCCCGACGTAGCAAGGAATATCTAACCATGAACTCTCTTCGTGTTGGCGTTCAATTGCATCCTCAACAAACCACTTATGCCGCATTTGCCGATGCTGTACGTCAGGTTGAAGCACTTGGCATCGATAGCCTGTGGAACTGGGATCATTTTTTTCCGTTGTACGACGACCCGCAGGGCAATCATTTTGAGGGCTGGACTACGCTGACAGCGATGGCTATGCTAACTCAGCATGCTCAAGTAGGCTGCTTGGTCACTTGCAACAGCTATCGCAACCCTTCGCTCCTGACTCACATGGCCAAGACGGTGGATCACATCAGCGGGGGGCGTCTCATCCTAGGCCTGGGCGCAGGCTGGTTTCAGCGCGATTACCAGGAGTATGGGTATGTGTTCGGTACTGCCGCGGAGCGCCTCCATTCGTTAGAGGAGTTTCTGCTTGTGATCCGGCGGCGCATGGCTGCAGAGGTGCCGCCCCCGGTACGAAAATCGATTCCGATCTTGATTGGTGGCGAGGGCGAAAAGGTCACCCTTCGATTAGTGGCACAATACGCCGATCTGTGGAATGGTTTTGGCCCGCCCGAGAAGTGGCAGCGCAAGAACGAAATTCTTACCGAGTGGTGCCGCCGCGTGGAGCGCAACCCGGCGGATATTGAGCGCACGGCTTCTGTTACCGTTGAAGATGTTCCCAGCCGCCTCAACGACTTTACTCGTGCGGGGGCAACTCACTTGATCCTCGGCATTGGCATGCCTTGGGATTTTGGCCCGGTCGAGCAGCTCGTCAAGTGGCGCGATTCAAATCGGTAGAAGTCAAAATGATCTTCCTAACGGTAAGCGGCTCAAAATTGCTCAGGCAGAAGCTGAGCCTGCCTTGGGATTTCCATGGCAAACTCAACCTCAACTTGATTGAGCGCATCTGGAAGTTGGTGAAGAAGAAATGCCTGTCTGCCCACTACTACGAAAAATTCCCAGCCTTCAAAACTGCTATTTCAAAATGCTTGGACGACAGTCAGTTCGCAGCTCTTTTAAAAAACGCAATTTGTGACCGCGTGAAGTATAGTGCTTTGGGCGCCTAAAGCAGCTTCAGCAGGCCATACCCACCAGCTACCACCATAACTGCTCCGATCAGGTTGGAGACGAGCATGGTCCAAGTGTACGTGGAGAGCCGGACTTTATAAATTCCGCAAGCCATGCTGACAAACTTCGGTCCAAACCCGGGGAGCATTCTAGCCAATAATAGGAATAACGGGGATTGCAAAGGAATCTCACCAAGATGAAACGGCAGCTTGGCCTTTCGTTTTTCAAATTCAGCCAGATCGCCGATATTTCCACCAATGAAGAACTCGAGCAGCGCCGCCAGGGTATTTCCAATCGTCACAATCAGTACGGTCACAATGGGGCTGTAAAGGGTGATCAGGAGGAGCGTGAGAGGTTCGGATGGAATGGGAGTCGCGCCGAGTAAGGCATACAAAGACAGGCTGATAACAATACTAAGGGTAGGGTACTTCACAACGATTGCGAGAAATTTGCCGACATCCTGCCTGAACGCAAACAGGGAGATCAACCCCACCGAGAATATGATTAACAACTGTCTTGCATATTTGAATTCATGGGATGGCTTCATCATGCTCGTTTATTCTCCGGACGCCGTAAAAATGCGTCTTCAATTCCATCATACGCCCTCTCAGTCAGTTTGAGGGCAAGAATGGCACTTTTATAGCACTTTGGATTCATGACGGGTGGCGCTTGAGTGGGTATCCTGTAGAAGGCAGTATGGCAAAGCAACAGATAAACACCTTAAGGAGAAATATGAAGCGTATCCTCATTTTGATTGCCGATTATGGTTATGGACATCGCAGTGCAGCGAACGCCATTGCCGAAGCGCTGCAAGAAACATATGGCAAGGATTGTTGCGTGGAAATCGTCAACCCCATGGATGATCGACGCGCCCCGGCTTTCTTGCGCGAGGGAGAGAATAGTTACGACAAAATAGTTCGAGCTGCACCCGACCTGTATAAGGTGGGATATGAAGTCGGTGACACCTGGGTGGTAAGAGGCTTCATTAAAGATAGTTTGACGCTGATGCTATTCAATGCCCTGCGTGAGATCATTCACGACAAGCAGCCTGACGTCATCGTTTGCACGTATCTCTTCTACCAAGAAATTCTGTCCGCCCTATTCACCATCGAAAAACACCGCATTCCATTGCTTACCGTTGTGACCGATTTAGCTACAGTAAACAAGTTATGGTTCCATCCGGTCGTAGACTTGTGTCTGGTGCCTACCCAAACTGTCCATGACATGGCGGTCGAGGCCGGTCTGCCACCCGAAAAGATTAAGATCACGGGCATTCCTGTCCGTCCAGAACTTACGAAAGAGAACCAAGACCGGAGCTCGCTTCGGATGAACCTGGGATGGCGTCCGGATTTATTCACGGTTCTGGCCATTGGAAGCAAGCGTGTCGAGCATTTGTATGACGCACTGAGGGTCCTAAATCACTCGGGACTGCCATTGCAATTAGTGGTGGTAGCAGGCGGGGATGACGCGCTCTACCAGCGCATCCAGGGGACCGAATGGCACGCGGAGACTCATTGTTACAATTTTGTAGATCAAATGGGAACATTTATGATGGCCGCGGACTGTATTCTGGGGAAAGCCGGCGGGCTAACTGTCTCCGAGGCGCTGGCATGCGGCCTGCCGCTGATCCTGGTCGATGTCATCCCTGGACAGGAAACCGGTAATGCGGACCATGTGGTCGCCGGCAACGCGGGCGTGCTTGCTCAAGATCCAATCGACGTCCTGGAAACGGTCTGTCATTGGCTGGAAAAAGATAAGCTCTATTATAAGCAGCAGGCTCAAAACGCCTTTCGATTGGGACACCCGCAGGCTGCCTTCGATGCCGCCGAACTGATCTGGGCTTTAGCATCCTCTCGAGAAAAAGAAACAATGACACTTTTAATAACACTTTGGATTCATGACAGCTTATCTTTTCGAAGGTACCCTAAAGTTATCTCATCAAAATCAAATTATAAAGGAGTCTAATATGTTTACTCAACTGTTTCGTAATTGGTGGTTGTTCGCGGTGCGAGGAGTGCTCGCCATCGTCTTCGGCGTTCTCGCGCTGATCTGGCCTGAACCGATGAAGTTTGCCCTGGTAATTCTATTCGGGGCTTTCGCTCTAGTGGATGGCATCTTTGCCATTGCCACCGGCATCACTTTCCATAAGTACTTTGAACGGTGGTGGGCGCTGCTGCTCGAGGGGTTGGTGGGAATCATCATCGGAGCTTTGACCTTCTTCTGGCCCAATATAACCGCAATCGTCCTGCTGTTCTTCATTGCCGCTTGGGCGATCATCACTGGTATTTTTGAGATCGTGGCTGCGATTCACTTCCGGCATGTGGTCCCAGGGGAATGGGCGATGATCCTCAACGGCCTGCTCTCAGTTCTCCTAGGTGTCCTGCTATTTGTTTTTCCAACTGCGGGTGCGGTCGGCTTGATCTGGTTGATTGGCATCTACGCCATCGTCGCCGGGATCTTGGAGATGATTTTCACCTTCCGTTTGCGCGGCCTGTTACGCAAACTCGATAGCAGCCTAGCCGAGGCATGATCTCTGCCAACAAGGAAATTTCTTGAAAGGAATGACGGATATGAAGACTGACACGGAGCTGCAAAAGGACGTTCTGGACGCGATTTCCTGGGAGCCGAGCGTATCCGCACCGGAAATCGGTGTGATCGTTCATAGTGGAATAGTGACCCTCATTGGAAGTGTGGATAATTTGCCTGCAAAGAGGGAGGCCGAGAAGGCCGCCCTGCGAGTTTCTTGTGTGAAGGCAGTTGTCAACGTGATTGAAGTGAGATTGTCCACTGACAGCCACCGTTCGGATGGGGATATCAACCGTGCAGCTTCCGAGTCATTGGAGTGGAATATTGTCTTGCCGAAGAATTTGCAGGCAATAGTGGAGGATGGCTGGGTTACGCTTACCGGCAAGGTTCAATGGCGTTTCCAGAGGAATGCTGCTGAGGAAGCGGTTGCACGGCTGACTGGCGTAAAGGGGGTCACCAACAATATTGCCGTGCAAGCCCGTATCACGCCTTTCGCCGTCAAAGGAAAAATCGAAGCAGCTCTCCAACGCCAAGCCTCCCTTGCTGCAAAAGGAATTCGGGTAAAAACCGAAGATGGCAAAGTCACGCTTGAAGGAATGGTCGGCTCCTGGATGGAGAAGGAGGAAGCAGAGAACGCGGCCTGGTCGGCTCCGGGGATTACCGAGGTGGATAATAAGCTCTCGATTGCGGATTGAGAGATGAAGAAAAAGTTTCGCTCACATCCTCCGAAGATGCTGGCATTCTGGGTTTCATGAGATTAGTCTATCGCTGAAGGAGTTCAGAACGAATAACAAATCGTTTGAGAAAATTACTATGGATGATGCAATCCCGAAGAAAAAAGTTGAGAGCATTGAAGCACCTATTAGCATCTCATCAGAACTTGAAATGCAAACTGTCCAACGCTTGCGAGTCGATGGTGAAGTTGCCGCCATGGCCGGCGGCGGGCTCAACCCCCAGATGGAAAAGGCTCAACTCGGCGAGCGCAGGGCCGAGCTCGAAGAATTAAGAGCAACAGCGACCACGGTAAAAAGCGAAGCAAAGTCCGAGAAGCAAATCGCGAATTCGCACATGGATCGGTCAGAATTCGCGAATCTGACGAACTACATTTTCGGCGGCTCGGCAGCCATTATCACGGAAGTCAGTCTGATAGTCGGACTGGGAGCAGCCCGGGCGAGCAAAGGAGCGATTCTCGGCGGATTACTGACAATCGCTCTGGCGGATAATATCTCTGATTCTCTAGGAATCCATATGTACAAGGAGAGTGAAGGATGCGAGAAAAGGTTGTCCTTGCTTGCAACGATATTGAATTTTCTCTCCCGCCTACTGATTTGTCTGAGTTTTGTCGCGATTGTTCTATTATTTCCCATATCTCAAGCCATTACGGTTGGAATCGTTTGGGGGCTGCTATTGCTTACCTTGATCAGCTATTTAATCACAAAAAGTAACCATGAGAATTCTATTTCAGAAATCATCAAACATGTACTGGTCGCGGTCATCGTGATTTTGTTGAGCAGATATGTTGGCGACCTGATCGCCGAGGCCTTTTAACTCAGGATCTTAAGCTGTTTCCCTATTAGGGAAAGTTCTATAGTTTGAGAGGAGAAAATTATTGATCTTCCAACGAAAGCTGAAGTGGATTGTTCGGATGGCGCTGCCGGGTGCTCCGCTTACCTGATCGGCAACCCGATTACCGCGAGATCACACACCTAGTGGTAAAAAGCAACCAGCCGCCGTTCCAAGAAGCTCTTGTGTCTGTTGACAAGGTACAGGAGACTACTCCCGATCGTATCAAGTTGAACTGCAACCGAATTGATTTTAAAAAGATGAAACCGTTTGAGTATGAAGAATATTTACGAACCAAGAGGCCTGGCTATCTATACTGGCCTAATGTCCTTCCTGCCGTGGAATATGGATCTGATGAGGTGGATGCCTGCATAATAGTGAAACCCCGAAATATCCTAACAGTTGAAGGCGGTTGTTTCTTATCACCACAGGATGACTTTGGAAGTTCCGCTACCACCTATTAAAGTCCTATTTGAGGAGAATACAAGGATACTCACAAATTTCTTTGTCCGATCTAGCTAATCTGGATCGGCGGAAGGTCCAAGATGCCCAAAAAGGACAAACTCGTTTCAAGTCAAAAGTTTCTTGATCTGAAAAGGCAGGCGCTCAACCCACTTTACGCGGCGTCCGCCAAAGCCGGCGCAATGAATCCTCCGCAAGAGAGATTCCCCTTCGTTGGTAACGGAACGTTATACGGGGAAGTGGAGTCACTGCGCAAAATGGAGAAAAGGTACCATTTGTTGCAAGGGATTTTACAATCTACTTCAGATGGCATTCTTGCGGTCAACTCGAAAAACGAGGTGCTTTTCGCAAATGAGCGCTTCGCCGAGATGTGGTTGGTTCCGCAGAACATCATAGCTTCGAAAGATGACGCTCTTCTGCATGTGTTCGATCAGTTATCCGATCCGCAGGATTTTCCCCAAAGAGTCAAGGAACTATATCAGTCGGATGAAGAAAGTTTTGACACCTTATGTTTTAAGAAGGGAAGGGTATTTGAATGTTGCTCGCGTCCCTTGTTGCCGGAAATGGGAGCGCGAGGCCGGGTGTGGTCATTTCACGAAATCACCGAACGCAAACAGGTGGAAGATGCTGTGCAAAGGGCAGAGGAAAAGTATCGCGCGATCTTCAGTGAAGCTGTCGAAGGAATCTTCCAGTCCACACCTGAGGGTCAATTACTTACTGTGAAATCCTGCACTGGCTCACATGTGGGGTTACGACTCGCCTGAAGAACTGATCTCGAGCATCAAGGATATTGCCAGTCAGCTCTATGTGGATGCCCGCGACCGCGACCAATTTGTGAGGCTGATGAACGAAAATGGTTGGATTAATGGATTTGAGTATCAGGCCAAGCGCAGAGATGGAAAGATGATGTGGGTTTCACAAAACGCGCGAGCTGTTCGTGATCGCTCTGGAACATTGCTCTACTATGAAGGTTTCGCCACGGATATCACGGGGCGCAAGCAGACCGAAGAGGAATTGCGCCACACCAAAGATGATCTCGAAACTGTATTGCTCAAACTCCAGCAGTCACTGGAACGCGAAACATTACTGGCCAACACCGATGGCTTGACAGGCTTGTGCAACTATCGCCACTTTTTTGAACTCGCTGCGCGTGAATTCCAAGCATCGGTACGGCACCAGTATCCATTAACCTTCGTCATGTTTGACCTGGATTATTTTAAACAGATCAATGATATGCTCGGGCATGCCGCCGGTGACAGGTTGCTGGTGGAGGTGGCGCGGACCGCGGTCGCGCAGGCGCGCGCCTCCGATCTGGTGGCGCGCTACGGCGGAGACGAATTCATTATCATGTTGTCTTATGCCGGCACACAACAGGCGCTGGCTGTCGCGGAGCGCATCCGGGCGGGGGTGGCCGCCATACCCATGGATGCATTCCGCGGTGGCAAAGAACCGTTTGCCATAACCTTGAGCATGGGCATCATCGAGAAGCGGCCTAAGTCAGCGGACGATAACGTCGAGCGTCTCATTCAACGAGCCGATGATGCATTATATGAAGCGAAACGAAGCGGACGCAACTGCACCGTGATTTCTGGCCTCAATGAGATAGGAACTCCCCAATGACTCCCCGAAAAATCTTCCAGGGAAACAAACTGAACATTGCACGAAATGAAAGGATCCCGCGTCTGCTCTTTAAAATTGCCCCACTTTTTTTTCAACTTTGCCCCTTGCAATTAGGAATATATAAAGCGGTTGGCAATCGCTTGTAATGAAGTTTTTCAAGACTAACTAAGATTCAACGCAAGGCAACCTTATAAATATTTGTTCTTGGTTGTTGAATCTGGCTGGTATAGTGTCAATGGAAAACCCGGCCAGCATGAAAGGAAAAGTAAAATGACTTCGAAAACATCCATCAAGAAAGCACCGCCAACCTCGAAAGCGAGGATCAATAAGGTGTCCCTCGACATTCAGACATTTAATATCCTTTTAAAAGATAACCAGCATCCGATTTGGATTTATGATCTCGATTCCCTGGCTTTTTTGGAAGTCAACGACGCGGCTATGAAAATACTCGGCTATTCCAGCGCCGAATTCAAGAGAATGACACTCAAAGAAATTCTCCCGAGGGAGGATGTTAACCATCTGCTTGCAGATTTGGAACGCGCTCGGCCAACGCTCCAGCACTCGAGCGAATGGCGGCATTTCCTCAAGGATAGGAGCATGATTGATGCGGAAATCACATCGCACCCATTAAAGTTCAACGGACGAAATGCCGTCCTGGTCATAGCTGAGGATATCACCGAGCGCAAACAGGCGGAGGAATCTCTTCGAATTGCTGAAGCCAACTACAACGCCATCTTCGAGTACGCCCCGGTCGGGATGTTTCAATCCACGCCGCAAGGTCGTTACCGCAGGATCAACCCAGCCTTGGCACGCATGTACGGATACGATTCACCCGAGGAAATGCTCGCAAGTATTATAGATATTAGACGCCAGATTTACGTGAACTCTTCCGACCGGCAGGAGTTTCAACGTATTTTGGCTGAACAGGGGGAGGTTCTTGAATTTATAAGTGAGAACTATCGTAAAGATCAAACTATTATCTGGACGCAGACCACTGCCCGAGCTGTAAAAAACTCGCAGGGAAACCTTCTGTGGTATGAGGGTGCTAGCATTGACATTACCGAGCGCAAGCGCGCGGAGGAAGCGCTACAAGAAAGCGAGCTCAAACTGAAGCAGGCCCAGCAGATCGCGAACGTTGGCTACTGGGAAAATGACCTTATCGCCGATCGTATCACAGGGTCAGAAGAAGCCCACCGCATCTTTGGGCTGCAATCACCGGTTGCCGACCTCAGCCGCGCTCAATTTCAAGAAATGATTTATCCCGATGACCGGCAACTCCAACGACAGGTGTGGAGCGAAGCGCTGCAAGGAAGCCAGGATTATGAGGTGGAATACCGCATTGTCCGTCCCGATGGCGATATACGATTTGTCCACGCTCGGGACGAGATTGTATATGACGAATTGGGCAAGCCCATCCGTGTGTTTGGCGTCATACAGGACATCACCGAACGCAAGCAGGCGGAAAGAGACATTCACCGGCAACTTACCGAGCTAAAAATTATCTACGAGAGCGGTCTGGCGCTAAACCAGTTGATGATGCCCGAAGAGATTGCCAAAAGAATTGTGGAGGAAATGAGCGCACCTTTGTACTGGCATCATGTTACTGTGCGCCTTTATCATCCAGAAAATGAAACCCTCGAATTACTGGCTTTCAAATTACCAGTCAAGATGAGCATGAGCGAACGTCGGTTGAGCGAAGAGCGGTTAAATTCCTTGGTCGTGAAAACCACAGATGGCCTCAGCGGATGGGCTGTTCAGCATCGACAAGTGGTGCGCGTCGGAGATTTACCTCATGATCCGCGTTATCTCGAAACCGTTTCCGGCATGCATTCCGGCCTGTATGTTCCGCTGAAAGTGGAAGAGCGCATTGTGGGCGTAGTCAGCGTCGAATCTGAGCAACCAGACGCTTTCAGCGAATCAGACGAACGCCTCGTAACAACGGTGGCCAATCAAGCTGCCATTGCGCTTGAAAATGCGCGCCTGCATGAGGAAACTCTGCATCAGATACAACAACTCCAGGCTTTGCACACCATCGACCAGACCATCGCAGCAAGTTTCGACCAGCGTACCATGCTCGAAGTTCTATTGACTCAGACCCTTAGCCAATTGGACGCAGAGGCGGCAGCCATCTTTCTGATTCAGCCCCATCAGAGTGGAGCTTTGCAATACGTCGCGGGCAAAGGGTTCAATACCGGCCTGATTCAAGTTGCCAGCTTGAAGTTGGGAAATAGTCTTGCCGGTGAGGCTGTGGTGAAACGGGAGTTGATCCATGTCCGTGAGCCTGAGGAAAGAGAGCCGGATCCGCTTCTTTCCAAACTCTGGTTGGAGGAAGGGTTCAAGTGCATGGAGGCTGTTCCCTTGATCTCGAAGGGGGAAGTCAAAGGGGTAATAAGCGTTTATCATCGCAAAGCCTTTACCCCAAATCCGGCCTGGAACAGTTTCCTTGAAACTCTGGCAGGTCAAGCGGCCATCGCCATTGATGTCACACAGATGTTTGACAATCTGCAGCGCGCCAATATGGAATTAGCCGTGGCCTACGAAGCCACCATCGAGGGCTGGTCGCAGGCCATGGACTTACGCGACAAAGAAACCGAAGGCCATTCCCAGCGTGTGACCGAGATGACCATTCATATGGGGAAAGCCCTGCATCTCAACGATGAGGATATCCTCCACATGCGGCGCGGCGCCCTGCTGCATGATATTGGAAAGCTGGGTGTGCCCGATCACATTCTGCTCAAGGTTGATAAGCTGACCGATGAAGAATGGGTGATCATGAAGAGGCACCCAGAGTTTGCTTACGATATGCTGCATTCCGTCGCCTATCTGCGCGACTCTATGGATATCCCCTACTGCCATCATGAGAAGTGGGATGGCACGGGTTATCCGCGCGGCTTGGTGGGCGAGCAGATTCCACTTGCGGCCCGGATATTTGCGATTGTCGATGTTTGGGATGCGCTGACCAGCGACCGCCCTTATCGTCCGGCTTGGAGCAAACCGGATGCCCTGAAATACATTCGTGAACAGAGCGGAAAGCATTTTGACCCCAAAGTGGTGGATGTCTTTCTGAAAGAGTTTGGAAGTGAATTAGCTTGAGCCGGTATCCCTTTCCTGTTTTCTGCTCTTGCTAATGGCGGGGCGCAAATAGACTAGATCGCGGCTCTGTTCAGCCAGCGGCAATGATTATCGTCAGTCCAACCAATACTATTTGGCTTAGCGCTGATTGAATTGACCCGCCTTAAATTTGTTCCAGTCTAAACCCAAGATCAGCAAGGTACTTAGGGAGTGTATGAGCCGCGTCCATTCTAGAGCACAGCGCCTACCCGTGAGTAGCGCAGTGTCAAGAGACAGGGAAAATACTCTAGGATGAAAAGGCTGTGGAAGATTTAGGATCTTCCACAGCCTTTTGTATTGCACAAGGATCGTGATTTCAAAAAAGGTGAGCATCACCTTGCAGTATATGTCCTCTCCGAATGAGGCTTCAAAAAGTAAAAATAGAACTTCGATAGTCATTATGTGGTGATAGGGGACAGACGCCTCGATGAATTAATCCTTCATCGCGGTGTCCGGCTTGAAGTAGCCGACGGTTATGTGGGTCAGGTCGATGGACTGCTGATCAACTCAAACAATATGCAAGTCACGCACCTCGTATTGCTTGAAAGGCATATATTAAAGGAAAGGGAAATCACCATCCCCGTTTCGCAGATTGACCGCGTTGATGAAGACAAAATTTATCTGAAGCTGGACCGGCGGAGCGTTGAAGAGCTGCCAACAACTCCTATCCAACGCTGACCACGATAGACTTCTAAAGGCAGCCCTTAAACTACTCCTCTGAGGGAAATTGGCACTTTTATAGCACTTTGGTTTCATGACAGTCCGAGCCCAGCTGGGTATGCTATGGATAGTTGCAAAAGGAAATCCAACTACATGATATTCATAGGTAGTAAACCAAAGTTGAGGCAAAATGATTACTCTAAAATCCAAGCCAGATTTGATCGTTCGTTCTGATAACAGCATTCAGATTGAAATCTGGGATCAGCTCTATAAATATGATGTAATCCGCTCCGTAGACATAAACAGCTTCTCGGTTTCGGTTGTAAATGGAGTAGTTCTCTTAACGGGGCATCTGAGTCGAGCTTCCAACAGTAGGCTTATTGAGTATATCGCCCACTCCGTGCCAAATGTGGCGGCGGTAAATAACAAACTGGTTGTGGACGACGAGCTTACCATGCAGGTTGCCCAAGCCCTTGGCAAAGACGAGCGCACTCGCCCGTTCATTCTTCCCGTGGGTTCCTCACATGGTTTGGTTAGTCTGGGTGGGGAGGTGCCCACCCGTGAACTCCAGTTGGTTGCAGAGGAAGTAGCAGGACAGGTACCATCTGTGCGTGGTGTGGTCTCCTTACCCAAGGTGACCGGCGAAAGCTGCTGTCCAGAGCGTCATGCTTTGCAGCCTCCAATTAAAGCAAGAATCTATGATCACAACAGGCAAGAGGGAGTCGTTACTCACGTAGTGATTCAGCCACGCAACCGCTTAGTCACTCACGTGGTGGTCAGCATCAATGACTTTCGCGATGGTAAAGATGTATTTCATGAATATCTTGTGCCTGTTGAGCAGATGGAAGTAGTGAATACAGAAAGCATCTTTCTAAAACGGAATGGGCCGCCTCTCAACACCTTCCCAGCCTTTGAACTATCGGACTGCCCGCTGGCTCCCTTGGACTGGCAGCCCCCGTATCCGTATTCGGTAGGGACGGTTCGCTGGCCGCGCAAGCAACACGAGAAAGCGATGAGCGAATTAAATTCCAATTAATTATTTCGTATGCATGGATAGGCAGCAAATTATCAAAAAGAAAAGAAAGCATGAGGTACAAAATGAACAGATCGAAAAATCCAACCGATCATGGTAAAAAAGACAACGAGGACAAGAACAAGCAGGAACGGCGAGAGAAACAGGCACGTACTTGGATAAGTTACTTCCTTGTGAACTTGCTCGCGTTATGGCTGTTTCAACAGTTCATCCTGAGACCTTTGGTTATTCGCGAAACGCAAATCCCGTACAGCGAGTTCAAGTCCAAGATCGCAGGTGGTGAGATTGTGAATGTCACTTTGGATACAGACCGGATCGTGGGAACTATGAAGAATCCGGATCCTAAAGATACGAATAACCCTGTCATCCCCTTTACAACCAACGCGGTCCAGAATGGTGATCCGACGTTGATCCCAGCTCTAGACAAGGCTGGTATCGAGTATAGCGTCAGTGACCCGCCCAGCCCCTTGGGGAGTTTCCTGTTGGCATACGGGCTCCCACTCGTGCTGATTGGTGGCCTTTGGTACATGGGTTACCGCCAGATGTCCAAAGGCGGAATGGGAGCTGGAGGGATTTTCGGGGTCGGCAAAAGCAAGGCAACAGAAGTCAAGCCGGAAACGATAGGCATCACCTTCAAGGACGTCGGTGGCGCCGATGAAGCCATTACTGAGCTTCAAGAGATTATCCAGTTTCTCAAAACGCCTGAGCAATTCGCGCGTCTAGGTGGTCGTATTCCCAAAGGTGTATTGTTGGTCGGCCCTCCAGGAACAGGGAAGACACTCTTGGCAAAAGCGTGCGCGGGCGAAGCAGATGTGCCCTTCTTTGAAACCAGCGGCTCAGAATTCGTAGAGATGTTCGTGGGAGTGGGTGCAGCGCGGGTGCGCGACCTGTTTGAACAGGCACGCAAAGCCGCTCCGGCGATCATCTTCATCGATGAAATCGATGCAATTGGGCAGTCGAGGGCGGGTGCCACGCGCCTCGGTGGTAATGACGAGCGCGAGCAGACCCTCAACCAGCTCTTGAGCGAGATCGACGGATTCAAAACCGAGCAGGGTAAACCAGTCATCATCATGGCTGCTACCAATCGGCCCGAAGTGCTCGACCCGGCCTTGCTGCGCGCCGGACGGTTCGATCGCCAGATTACTGTATCCGCTCCTGACCTGACTGGACGCTTGCAAATCTTGCGTATTCACACCAAGAGCATCAAGCTCTCCCCTGATTTTGATTTAGATCGGGCTGCCAGGATTACTCCGGGTTTTAGCGGAGCAGACTTGGAGAATGTAGTGAACAAATCTGCGTTGCTGGCAGCCCGCCGCAACGCCAGCGCCGTGACGATCCAGGACTTCGAGGCTGGCATCGAGCGGGTCGTGGCTGGATTGGAAAAGAAGTCGCGCGTGATGAACGATCAAGAGCGCACCACCGTGGCTTATCACGAGAGCGGCCATGCGCTGGTAGCAGAGCTGGTGCCTCATGCCGACCCGGTTGCCAAGGTGAGCATCGTACCGCATGGGCGCGGCGCTTTGGGTTATACCATGCAGATGCCCACTGAGGATCGTTATTTACTGACCCGTGAAGAGCTGGAAGACCGCCTCGCAGTCATGCTGGGTGGAAGGGCAGCCGAACAGGTAATTTTTAGAGTGATCAGCACCGGCGCGAGCGATGACATTCAACGTGCGAGTGACCTGGCTCGCCGGATGGTGATGGAATTTGGTATGAGCGACAAACTGGGAACTGTGCGTTATGCTGCGCAGCAGTATCAGTTCCTGTCTGGAGACTCGAGCGCATCCGCCAGTCCGGAAACTTTGAAGATCATCGATGAGGAGGTCCAACGGATTATTACCGAACAATATAACCGCGCGCAGACTTTGTTGAGAGATCACAGGGCTGCACTGGAAACTGTGACGCAACAATTATTGAAAACAGAAACCATCGATGGCACAGTAGTCGAGCAAGCCCTAAAAACTGACGAACCGGTCTCTTTACAAGTTTAATTAGATTGAAGGAGTACAGCCGTGATACCACTTGGAGATTCAAGCCGACGTCCAATAAGCTTTCCGATCATGACCGCGACCATCATCGCTGTGAATGCATTTGTTTTTGTCTTGGAACTAATGGGAGGCGATGCATTTATCAACTACTGGTCGCTTGTGCCGGCGGATATCATGACACCGCATGGTTTCATCACTATCTTCACATCCATGTTTATGCATGCTGGCTGGGAACATATTCTCGGGAATATGCTCTTCTTCTGGGTCTTCGGCCCGGAAATTGAAGATGTGATGGGACCGGTATCATTTCTCGTGTTTTATCTCCTGGGCGGAATAGCAGCCACCGTTGCTCAAGTATGGATTGACCCCACCTCAACCATCCCCAATCTGGGAGCCAGCGGTGCGATCGCAGCGGTGATGGGAGCGTTCCTTGTAACCTTTCCGAGGGACAAAATCCGCACTGTGGTTTTCCTCGGTTGGTTGGCGCGAGTCACATTCCTACCCGCCATCCTCATGGTGGGAATCTGGTTTCTTACACAGTTCTTCAGCGAAGTGGGAGCGCTTGCGCAGGTTCAGGGGGACGACAGCGGCGTAGCTTACATGGCGCATATCGGCGGATTCATTTTTGGCATGATTGCTTGCCGGCTGTTCGAATCGCGCCGCAGACGACGATTACAAGGACTGGAATCCGGGTTGCCGTTTGAAGGGTATGAAAATTAAGAGCATTTGAGCAGCGCTTGGCTCGTCGTGTATAAAAATAGAGATAGTGAATGAAAGAAGCGATCCAAAATCGTAAATCTGAAACAGTCTACGACCTGATTTGAGAAATGAGGTGCTTTATGAAAAAATGTCTAGCTTTTGTCTTGGGAGGCGGCGGGGCTCGGGGTGCGATGCAAGTAGGGGCATTGCGGGCTCTATTTGAAGCCGGTCTGAAACCGGACCTCTTGGTGGGAACTTCCATCGGGGCAATCAATGCGACCGGGTTGGCGCTCTGGGGAGTGGATCTGGCCGGGGTTGAGGCGTTGGAACGCGCTTATCAACGAGTTGCAGATTCCGGATTGATGGATCCTCGCCTCATTCAATTTGTCTTGAACGCAATATCCAGACGTCCAAACCTTCGGGGTAGTCGCTTTGCCAGGGAGTTCCTGATTGCTGAAGGCATTAATCCAGAATACCGCTTCCGACACTTCCAGAATGTCCGCCTGGCCCTGGTCTCAGCAGACCTGCTCACAGGGGAACCAATCATCTACGGCCGGGATCCGGAACAATCTGTTCTGGAAGGCGTGTTGGCGTCCATGGCCATTCCGCCCTGGTTCGCACCCATCGAAACAGACGATCGTTATATTATCGATGGTGGTGCGCTTAGCAATTTACCGATCGAACCAGCTTTAAGATTGGGGGCAACAGATATTATTGCTCTGGATTTGCATGATCGCGAAGCAACATTCGATACAAAGGGAATGCTGGATCCGCTTCTGACGAACCTCGTTTATGCGATCACCCATCGGCAACTAGGCCTTGAGATGGAACTTGCCGTGGCTCGCCACGTTTCGGTGAAATACATTAATTTGAAAAGCTCACCTGCCGTCCAGCTCTGGGATTTCAAAAGCCATCGTGATTTGTTCAAGATCGGATATGAGATTATGAAAAATGAGATGTCTGGTTGGTCCCAATACAATCAGCCAGCAAGCTCGTTTCTACGTCTATTCACAAAGAAAATACCCTCTTGGATCTCCGCTTGAATCATACAAGAACAATCCATTATGTCTCGTTGATTGGGAAGTTGCGCAAATCTGAAAAAATCACCGAGCCGAACAATCGTAACCACTCGCCTCTCCAAAAATTGAGAAGAGGCCCGTATAAAAGTTAGGAGTGAAATGAACACAGATAATTATTATCCTATGGAAGGTGGCCTGAATATCTCTTCCATCATGCGTCAAGTATATATTTGGATGGCTTTAGGGATGCTGCTCTCCACCGTTGTTGCCTTTTTAACTGTTAGCACGCCGCTGATGGATTTGGCTGCGAACCCAATCGTAATGCTGATCGCCGTCATCGTTGAATTTGGGGTCGTTCTGGGAATCAGTGCTGGCTTCAACAGGCTTTCTGCGGGTATGGCTACCCTGCTATTCTTTGTTTATGCCGCCCTCAATGGCTTCACGATCTCCATCGTCCTGCTGGCATTCGATATAGAGACAGTCTTCCTAGCATTTGCATCCACCGCCGCCTTGTTTGCAGCAATGTCGCTTATCGGTTATACCACTCACGTGGATTTATCTAAGCTGGGTACCTACCTGATAGTGGCTCTTTTCGGCTTGATTATCGCTTCGGTGATCAACCTGTTCGTCGGCAGTGGTCCATTGGATTTGATCATCAGCATCGTTGGTGTCCTCATTTTCACTGGCTTGACAGCCTATGATACGCAATCCATTGGCCGGATGGCCACACAAATGAGATGGCAAGGGGACGCAGAGATAAAGATCGGAATCTTTGGAGCGCTCAAACTCTATCTCGATTTCATCAACATGTTCATGTTCTTGTTGCGCATTTTCGGTAATCGCCGAAGCTGACTACTCCCCACGCCTAAAGGCGTCGGCTTTACGGCGATTTTCGGTAAATTACCAGAAATTTAGCTCATGTGAGAAACTCGGGAGTGAGCAGCCACAGAAATTTTTAATCGGCTGCTCGGTGTGCCTGTACGCGGACCGCGCCAGGGATAGCTTTGTCGGAAACCAGAATCAGATACCCTCCACCGCCTGCACCGGAGAGCTTCCAACCGAGAGCACGATCGCAGTATTCATCAATTAACGCAGAAACTCGATCGTTCATCATGTTGGGAAACATTGCCACCTGAGCTTCGAAACCTTCACGCATGGTTTTTCCAAAACGGACAATATCCCGGTCAAGAATAGCCTGCCAGTGGTCTTCCGTAGCATCAGCCAACGACTTGGCGCGTTCCCGATCAAAAGTGGCATTTACTAAAACATCGTAATCGACAAAACGCGGTCCAAGCGAAACCAAATAGAGCGAATTTTCAACAAAATGCAAAAGAGATTCTTCCTGTCGATGTTCAATGTGCGAAGGCCAATATTGGCCTTCATAATGTGAATATGCCAATCCGGGAAACACCAGTCCGATCGAATCCTGTGAACCTGAAATAACTTTTGTTCCAGGGGGATTATCGTAGCAAAACAACACTTTAGCGATTTTTTCGTAATCTCCTCGCGGGATTTTGGGTCCCCAGAGTTCCTGCGCGTGATGCCTCGTACTAGATGCCATCCCGCTTCGTTCATTAAATTCCAACGTAGGCTCAAGCGAAATAGTAATTACTGAACCGGGATAGTGTTTTGATACAAAAGGTTGGTCATGCCAACCACCTGCCAAGTCAATTCGATAAGGCATATAATTTCGCTGACGCAGCTGAGTGGTAGAACGCGATTCCAAACCAGGAAATGGCTTACGTTCCAAGATAACGTACTCTATTCCCAATGAGCGGCACAAATCACGTTTTTCGGCAGTATGACCGTCAGCATTCACAATGAAATAATCCGGTATGATCTCGCGCAGTTCTGTCTCAAAATCCAGAATACCTGAACCGTTGGAGATAAAAGCATCCTTTACAAAAGATACCGACTTGACCATGAACAAGCGTTCCTGGTCGTTGTTGACGGTAGATCTTCCTTTTAGTTCAAAAATAGTTTTATCCGAACCTAACGCTACATATAAGTCGCCATATTGCGCGGCTTCACGGAAAAATTCGATATGCCCACTATGAAGCATATCGAAGCTGCCACTCACAAACACTTTTTTATTCATAACAGCCTAACGTCGGCAATTACCAAGTTCTGCTAGAAACACGAACCTGACCGCGCAATCTTTCATAATCCTCGATATTGAATTGACCAGCTCCAATCATTAGTGTGTTGGCCGTTCCAGCCGCCACGCCACAGCTGATCGATTCTTCAAAAGAAAGCCCTTGCAAAAATCCGTGTACAAGTCCCGCAAGCATGCAATCTCCAGAGCCCACAGCACTTTTCGCGTCTACGCTCGGACCTGTAACCATAAATGTTTCTCCAGCTTTCGCGGCAATTGCACCTTTGGCCCCCATGGATAGCAAAACGTTTGTCGAATATCTTTTTGAGATTTCGGCGGACGCTTGACCAAAATCCAAAGCATCATTTGATTTGAATCCCAAAATGGATTTGGTTTCGGTCTCGTTAGGTTTGACAAAGAATGGTCCAGATTTTACACCTTTACGGAGTGCTTCCCCACTCGTATCAAGGAAGGTTAGCACGTTTTCTTTCTTAGCAATTTCAATCAACTCAGCATAAAAGTTGGAGGGTACGCCTGGAGGCAGGCTCCCGGAGAGTGTTAGCGCTTTATAATTTCCAAGGATCTCTCGAACATGATTTTGCAACTCGTCTATTTTTTCCAATGGAATAGACTCGCCCAGTTCGTAGATTTCCGTCATAGTTTGTTTTTCACGATCTAAAACAGATGTGCAAGTTCTCGACTTAAAATCGGTATGGATGAAGTCAGTATGGATTTCCTCTCGATGCAATTCTTTTTCAATGTACTGACCAGCGAATCCCCCGACCCATCCAGATACAACTGGTTTTTCCCCTAACGTTTTGAGCGCCCTGGCTACGTTGCAGCCCTTGCCGCCTGCTAACGCAACAACAGATTCGGGCCGGTGGATCTTATTGATTTCAAACGATGAGACCACAATGGTCTTATCAATGGCGGCATTTAGATTCAAGCAAAGGATCATAGCAAATAACCTGCTTTACCGGATGCTCCAAAAAAACGAATCCGTTCACGGACGATTTCAATCTGGGCATTCCGCCCAGCGATCAAATATTTGCGGGGATCAACCAATTCGCCGTCTTTGTTCAGAACATCGCGGATCGCGCCGGTAAAAGCTTGGGATAGCTGCGTAGCAACATTGACTTTACATAAGCCCATGGATATTCCTTGCTTAATATCTTTATCCGATACGCCTGAAGATCCGTGAAGAACCAACGGAACCGACACGCGCTTCCTAATCGCTTCAAGCCGAGTTAAATCCAAGGCCATTTGCTTTGTCTTAAGACCATGCACCGAACCCAATGCTACAGCCAGCGTATCAATTCCTGTTGCGCTTGCAAATTGAGCTGCCTCATCAGGCTGCGTCAAAGCAATTGACGATTCATCGTAGGCCTTTCCATCGGGTTTAGGCACCTCACCTACTTCAGCTTCCATGCAAATTCCAATTGAATGCGCGGCTCGGCAAAGGCGCTGGGTGATAGAGATGTTCTCTTCAAAGGACAAACCATCGCCGTCAAACATCACGGATGTAAAGCCTAAAGCAATTGCTTGAAGCACTTCACTTTCAGTGCCATGATCGAGATGCAGGGCAATCGGCACAGTAACACTTTCAGCCGCAATCTTTCCGATAGCAACAATATATTTGAGACCTTGAGTTTCATTGCCGCTTCCAATATACGTCAAAGCCCGATGGCTGACCTGCATAATTGCAGGCGCGGTCTCGGCTTGGGCAGCCAAAACAATCGCTTGCGCCTGTTCCAAAGTATTTGTGTTGAAGGCACCAACAGCCCAACCTTCTTTTTGAGCGCGAAGAATCCAAGATAGAACATTTTGCAGAGTCATGCAACTTCCTCAGGGTTCAAAATGATTTTCTGATGTTCCAACTGATGAGCGCCGATTTTTTCAAACACATCCGGAGCTTTTGAAAGCGGAAAGCGATGGGAAATCAATGCATCCATATCCAATCCCCCGTTCAGCAGCGCTCCCAGAGTTTCTGTCCACTCGTGTCCCGGAAAAGGTGATGAGTAAGACATAAAGCAACCGATGAGGCTGATTTCACGGCGCATGAGATTTTCGATAAAGGTTAGCGGCAAGCTCTTATCCAAAGGTTGATTTCCGGCCAGAACGATTTTCCCATGCGGGCGCGTTAATGCAATAGATTGTTCCAACACTTGCGGAACCCCGGTGGCCTCTAAGGTAATATCAGCGCCATCACCGAAGAGTTTTTGAACTTCTTTTGCAACGTCAACTTTTGATGGATTCAGAGCAACTTGCGCGCCAACCTTGGATGCTATCCGCAGATTTTCTTCCAAAATATCGGTAACAATGATCCGGTCCGCGCCTAGGATGCGGAGCCACTGCACAATCATCAAGCCAATGGATCCCGCACCCAATACGATGGCCGTTTGTCCGCGTTTGAAATCTCCAAGTGCCAGCATATGCCTTGCAACGGTTGAGGGTTCGATCAGCGCGGCATGTTCAAAGGGCAAATCATCCGGCAGGATGAAGACATTTTTCTCAGGCAGGTCAACAAACTCGGCAAAGCCGCCCGACTGACGCGAACCAATGAATGAATAATTGTGGCAGGCTGAGTAATATCCTCGTTTGCATTCTTCGCATTCAAAACAAGGCACGAGAGGAATAATGGCAGCATGTTTGCCAATATAGCTCTCACTGACCCCATCGCCAACGCGATCAATGATTTCAGAATTTTCATGTCCGAGAATGAGTGGATACATTCGATGCCCATCCACGTAGCGCTTGATGTCCGAGCCACAAATCGAAATAGCTTTGATCTTTAAGCGCACGTGTCCCGGACCCGGTTCCGGAGTCGGAACTTCTTTATACGTGATAACCTTCTTGTTTTCAAGAATAGCGGCTTTCATTTTCAATTCTCCATTATGTTATTTGTGATAATTTCGCGTGAACGTATCCAGACTTGCAAAATCATCCATTAATTTTCGAGACAGGTTTCGATATATCCCAAACAATTCCTGATATAGAGCATAGTTCTTTGCAGATGGTTCAAAAACCTGGCGAGCCGGGAGCAAATCAGAAACACAAGCACCAATATCCTTATGCAATCCAATTCCAGAAGCAGTCAAAGCAAATAATCCCAAATCATGTCCGCCTTCGCCGCCGTCCGCGCGTTTGGCGATAATAAATGGCTTTCCATAAATATCTGCCTTGATTTGACACCAAATTGCGCTTTGAACTGCGCCACCTGAACCTAAAAATTCATCCACCACAACTCCGTGCTCTTCGGCAATCTGGAGATTGTCGTAAACTGCGAACCCACATCCTTCCATAATGGCGCGAAGCATATCGGCGCGGGTTGTGCTGTATGTCAAACCAAAGAAGACGCCCCGCGGGATACTGCTCCACAAAGGAGTCCGTTCACCAGCCATATAAGGCAGGAAGATCAAACCGTTCGCCCCGGGTTTTGACATCTCCACCTGCTTGCTAAAAAGCTGGAAGGGATTCTGACCCATTAAATGACTTGCATTCACTTCTGGATGCCAGAGCTGGTCACGGAACCAACTGAGTGAGCCGCCGCCTACGGTTCCAGCTTGAAGAAGATATTGTCCGGGAATAACGTGATGTGAAAAAATCAAACGGGGTTCCACCAAAACGTGATCCAGGCTAATCCCTGCGCCACCCGCCTGTCCCCCTTGTTCGTTGGTTTGTCCAGGCTTGATCACGCCCGAACCCAAAGCACCCGCGACCGCATCCAAACAGCCTGCGATCACAGGCGTGCCGGGTTTGAGTCCAGTTTGCTCAGCTGCTTTTTTAGTTATGGTTCCTACTAGCTCTGCGCTACGACACAACCTCGGCATTTTTTCGATTGGAACACCGATCTTCTCGGCAATCTGCTGATCCCAATTTTCGTGTCTGATATCAAAAAAATGGTAGCCGTAGGCTTGGGTATAGTCACAAATAAATTCGCCGGTAAATCGAGAAACAATGAAACCGGTTGCCTCAAGAAATTTATATGCTGAGTCAAAAATATCGGGATGATTTTTCTTTAGCCATATCAACTTGGGAGTAATGTAGGCAGCGTCCAAGGGATTGGCGTTGAGATTCACCAGACTTTCAGCTTCCGGTAATGATTTGAGCCAAGTCGTTTCCTGTTCAGCACGACGATCCAGCCAAATCATAGCGGGATGAAGTGGATTCCCGGCACGATCCACCGGGATTAAAGTCCAGCCTACTCCGTCAACACCGATGCCAGCCACAGAAGCGGAAGCAACTCCGCTCGTCGTAAGAACTTTTTGAAGGGTTTCGCAAACAGCCCGCCACCAAATATCACCATCGATTTGTGCCCATAACGGTTCTGGGCGATGCAGATCGTAAGCCGCGGAAGCATGCGCTACCAGTTGACCAGCATCCGTCCATAACGCAGTCTTAGTGCTGGAGGTGCCTACATCTACTGTGATGATAAACTGAGACGCCATATTATCCCGAGATGCCTTCAATTATTTTGTTGCAATGTTTCCATCCAGATCCCACAAATCTTGCCAGTCTTTGGCACCTTCCCACAAGAAAACCTGGCCTTTTATCAGGCGGCAATTCTTATCAATGGCGGCAATTTCCTGCATCTCTTTTGCGGTCAGAGGTTCGGTCGTAGCGGATTTCAGATTGCTCCAATACTCGTTGGGACGAATGGAAAATGGGATTGGCACTTGTCCACGCTGAACTGCCCACTTTACACATATAACTGCTGGGTGAACATTCAGCCTTTTGGCAATTTTTACAATTACGGGATCTTCAATATCGACAGTGTCGTCAGGGGTCTTATCGCGATCAGGTCGGGTCGGAGAGCCAATGGGTGTGAAGCCAATCGGCATGATCTTATTTTCAATGCAAAATTGAAAAAATTCAGGTTGTTGGAAATGAGGGTGCAATTCCATCTCGTTGGCTGCAGGTTTGATCTTTGCATCGCGTAACAGCAATTTCAACTTTGGAACAGTCATGTTCGAAGTGCCGATGTGCCGAACCAAACCCATTTCTACCAGCTTTTCCATTTGTCGCCAGGTCTTCATGTAATTCTCGTGAATATAGGGGACCGCGTGTGGGTCACGAGAATCCACACCGACCCCGGGGGCATGATAATTCGGAAAGGGCCAATGGATTAGATAAAGATCAAGGTATTCAAGTTGCAGGTCTTTGAGGGTTTGCTTGCAAGCGGGGATCACATCTTCTTCCGCATGTTTATCATTCCAAAGCTTTGAGGTAATCCAAACCTCATTGCGTGTTATACCGCTTCTGAATATCTTTTGAAATGAGTTGCCAATTTCTTTTTCGTTTCCATAGACAGAAGCGCAATCAAAGTGACGATACCCAATCTCAGCGGCGCCTAAAACTGCCGCCGCGATATCATCCGCGTTAAAGCGATCGGAACCAAACGTTCCCAATCCTATAGCCGGCATCATAGCACCGGTATATAGTTTCCTCTGCGGTACTACACGTGGATCAATTTTTTCAAGCGGGTTGTTCATGATGATTCTCCTATAATCAAAAATAAGCCCTATTTCTAGATGATTGGGGTAACCCCTTTTTTTAAAATAATATTGCCATACTTAACTGTTTCTCCGGTCATGAGAACAGCAAAGGCTTGCTTAGCCCTATCATAGAAATCAAGTCGTTCAATATGTTGAATGGGCGGAGTCTTTGGCCAGTGTTTGTCAATAGCCTGTCGATATGAGATTTCGACTGCAGGATCAAGCTGGTCGCCTGAAGCGGCGGACATCATAATCAAAGGACTTTCAACATAAGTATCCAAAGCAAAAAGAGGCAGGATGGCATCCAATATAGCGGTGATCTTTATGCCATCTGCCCGCAATACTCGTTTTCCATAGGTGTCCCCTGGAAAGTGTGCATCGGCAAGTACAATTTCATCGCCGTGACCCATACGATAGAGGGTCACCAACAAGTCCGGAGAAATCAAAGGGGATATTCCGATCAACATCTTTCATTACTCCTATCATCGGCCATAAAGACCATTATGCAAGATGGCCTACTTCTCAAATGGCAAGTCTCTGGTCTAAAATTGATTTTGCTGCCGCGCACAACTTGCATCATTTCAATTCCAACTCGACAACTGTGTCCACTTCATCGGGGAGCCGAGAGGTTGGAAAATTAATAAACGCATCTTGAGCGTAATCGTGAGTCATCCAGGATTTATCTAACTTCAGCTCGGAACCATCTGCCAGCAAGCGTGCCTGTTTGATCTTGCCATTTAATCCCCGGAAGTTGATTGGCCCAATCCCCCGCTCATAAACATGAGCATACAATCGACTTCCCTGTTGGGTATATCGACCCCACTCAGGTTTTGGTAATTCCGACTTCCCACAACCGTAGATACTGGATCCATTCCGTTGCATCCATTCACCGACTTCCGCCAGAATCCGCTCGCTTTCAATGGGAATCTCCCCCTTCGCATTCGGGCCCACATTCAGCAGCATATTCCCGTTTTTGCTGACGCATTCAACTAAAGCGCGTATCGCTTGCCGAGCAGATTTGTAATCTTGATCAGCAGCACAATAACCCCAGTTGTTATTCAGGGTCATGTTAGCCTCCCAAGGAACAGGCCGATCATCCTCATCAACCAGTCCATCGGGAGGAATGATTTGCTCTGGGCAAGCAAAGTCGCCGGCAAAGATCTGCGGATTCTTAGTGGCAAACTGGCGATTGCCCTCGCCGCTAGCTCCCAAGCGATTGTCGATCAAGATGTGCGGCTGAAGTTCACGCACCTTGTTCACCAGTTCAGTGGCGTGCCAAGCATCACCCGTCAGTTGCCCATATGAAAAATCAAACCAAATGATGTCGAGCTTGCCATAGTTAGTGAGCAGTTCGGTAACCTGTCCATGGAAATAGTCTAGGTACCAAGCGAAATTTCGAGGCTGATCTTTGTATATCTCATTGTCTCGCATCGGATGGTGTTGGTCGCCATAAGCCGGGTAATGCTTATGATGCCAGTCGAGCAGCGAGTAGTACAGGCCCACCTTCAATCCCTCAGCGCGAAACGCCTCCACGAATTCCTGGACCAGATCCCGCTTGGCCTGCGTGTTCGTAGATTTATAGTCGGTCAACTGACTGTCAAACAGACAAAAGCCGTCATGGTGCTTTGCCGTGAGCACAGCATATTTCATTCCAGCCTGCTTGGCTATTTTGGCCCAGATTTTCGGGTGAAAGTTGATTGGATTAAATTCTTCGAAATACCTTTGATACTCCTCATCGCTGATTCGCTCAACACTCCTGATCCATTCCCCTCTGGCGGGTATGGCATATAACCCCCAGTGAATGAACATCCCAAAACGATCTGACAAGAACCATCGAGTCCGATCTCTCCGTGCCGCAATAAATGGATTCTCGTTTTCGATAACCATTTTCTACCCTTTCAACAAATTGTCAAATACGATGATTCGCCACGCGATGACAAGAACCTTGAACTAAGCATTGCCTATTATCTACGCCACAAAAAATTGGCTAACACCGCGCAACAGTCCCTTGCGAATCGGCGCAACTGACTTCATTTAAAATAGAATTAATCATATGGATTTTGTCAGCATCCCATTCTCTTTTGGAAAACCAACAACCAACTTTTCTCCTTCATAAACAATGGAATAAGCATCTCTGTTGGCCTGATGCTTTCCTGCCAATACTATATCGAGTTTAAGAGATTTTTTCATTCCGGGAAAAGATCCCTGTCGTTCTCCAACAACGAGGCAACGCGATTCATCTAACCAGTTAATTTCGATGGTCGCAAAAGAACCTTTTTCATAGTTGTAGTTATCAGCCTCATCTTCATACAACGTAAAATGACCATTGGTGCCTGAATAGATCTTCAATACCAGAGCTGTATCAACTGTTTCCTCGGCATATTGAATTTCAGGACCCAGAGGGACAATTGATCCACTGCGAACAAAAAGCGGTATAGTGTCGATAGATGCATTGGCCAAAACTGTTTGACCGCCTGAATAGCATTGTTCAGTCCAGAAATCAAACCAATCACTCCCAGCCGGTAGGTAAACGGCACGGGTTTTCTCGGAGGAGCGGAGTTGAGTTGAATTGGGACCGTAGTACATTGGGTAGGTTACCGGGCTGACGAGGAAAGACGGCCCAAACATGAATTGATCGCGAACTTCGTAGGTATTCGGGTCATCTCGGAAATCGAAAGGCAATATCCGTAAAATGGTGTAGTCTGATTGGGTGACCTGGCCAGCCAATGAATATATATACGGCATAAGGCGGTAGCGTAATTTTAGGAATTTCACTAAACTATCGTAAATTGGCTCTCCTTGAACTCCAAAGCGCCATAATTCGCGTGGGGTGTCTGTTCCATGGGAACGAAAAATCGGCAAGAAAACCCCATACTGAAACCATCGCAAATACAATTCCCTGTAGCCGAGATCTTCGCAACCGTTCTCATAATCTCCGCTCCAAAACCAGAATTCCGGTTTATTTCTGACAAAATATCCTCCAATATCGAGTGTCCAATAGGGAGACCCTGTTACACAAAAGTTCAAACCCTCAGCAATTTGGCGGCGGAGAGTATCCCATGTGGCTGAGATGTCTCCAGACCAGGTAATCGTCCCATAACGCTGCTGCCCAGCATAGGCTGAGCGAGTCAGGTTCACGACCCGCTTCTGGTCGTTCGTCCGACGCTGCCCTTCATAAATTCCCCGCGAATGCAACAGAGAATACGCATTGATATACTCCGGGTCTAAGTATCTTTTTGCTTCACTGGTATTGATTCTCATTCGCTCTTCCGGTTCAGGTTTGAAGGCACCATTCCAGTCAGCCTCAAAAGGTTCCGTACAGTCGCACCACCAAGCATCGATACCGTGTGAAAATAAGCCTGTATTTGCCTGCCGCCAATAGATTTCCCTGCCCTTCGGTTGGAATGCATCATAGGTAGACCGGTTACCCAGCAGGCAACCATGCTCTTCCATTTCTTTGTTATCGTTGGTTTTTGGATCCATATTAGGCCAAACCGAGATCATCAACCGCGAGTGGAGTTTATGAATCTCTGCCAGCATCCTGTCTGGATCGGGAAAACGCTCGGGATCAAGGGTCTTCTGCCCCCACATGTCTCCTGTCCACGAGTGCCAATCTAGGACAATGCCGTCGAGGGGCAATCGACGAGTTCTATACTCTTGGACGACTTCGATTAGCTCGGCTTGAGATTGATAAGTTTCCTTTGACTGCAAATAACCGAACATCCATTTGGGCAACATGGGCGCTTTTCCAGTCAACTTGCGGATTCCTCCGACAATCGAATCGAAATCAGGTCCGTAGATGAAATAAAATTCCATTTCATCATCAACGTCCGTCCACACATAAGATCCGAAGGCGTCATCATGGAAAACCATGAGAGAATAGTTATCCATCAGGATTCCATACCCTCGCGTGGAAACCAAAACTGGAACTGCAACTTTCATATTCTGCTGATAAAGATATTGGTGCTGCCCGCGCAAATTCAACATGCCCTCTTCATGCGAACCGAGGCCGTACAGCGCTTCCCCATCATCCCATTCGAATTCGAGCTTAGTATGGTAGGCCTTACGGTCCACCACGTCTTTAAATGTATCAGCATTAGCTCTTAATCCATCCGCTCCTAGCTCAATTTGAATATTGTTTTCCTCACGAGGAATGGATTTAATCACATCCATCGGCATGAGTGTTTTGCCGCCCCCAGTAGGCTCGCGAGTTAGGATTTGGCCATAGGCATCCCGGTATGTGAATGCCAGCGTATGCCGGTCGATCTGAATGGATAGCTTGGAGGTTGAAAAAAAGAGCGCCTCGGTTGTTTCCTGTATGAAAATTTCCACTGGGTTTTGTGCTTCGGATACCACCATCAAACTTTTATTGGGTGAGAATACGGATTCAAGTGTATATCGAATCCGAACAATATCCGGAGAATATACAGTCAGGTCAATAAGACCTCGCGATGTCTCAAGTCTGAGACCGTTTGCTTGGGCAGTGTAATTTAATAGTTTCATGCAACTTGCCCACAAGGCTTATCCCTTGATGGCTCCAGCAGTCATTCCTGAGAGGATGTACCTCTGGGCAGCTAAGTAAACCACAATGACAGGCAGAACCGTCATTAAAATGTCAGCCGAAAACAGATTCCAATTCATATGGTACATGTCGAAGAAGTTATAAGCTGACAGAGTCATGGGCCAGTTGGCAGTACTGTTAAGATAATACAGTGGCATGATGAAGTTACCCCAGGCTCCCAAAAAGGATAGGACGGCATCTGTGACCAACACCGGCATTATCAGTGGTACGATGATCTGGAAAAAGAGTTGAAACGGTCCACATCCATCTATGATGGCGGCCTCGTCAAGTTCTTTTGGAATGGTATCGAGAAAACCATAGATTAGGAAAACACCGAAGGGAATTTGCCCGGCAGCATAAAGGATTACCAATCCAGCCCTCGTGTTAATGAGGTGGGTGATCTGCATAACCTTGGTCAATGTAAAAAAGTTCGTCGGCAAAGCAATCCCCATGATGATAAAAAAATACATAAAACGATTGAAGCGAGTTCGATTGCGCGAAAGAACAAAGGCGGCCATGGCTGCAAACAGAGTCCCAATGATCGTGGAACCGGATGCGTATAACACACTATTAAGAAAGCTTATGCCCAGTTTGCCAGCTGCAATCACATTAGTAAAGTTTTCCACGTGCAGGATAGAAGGCCAAGTAGCGCTCATCGAACTCGCATCAGCCGAAGTTTTAAAGGAATTTGCCACAATCAAATAGATCGGAATAACCATGATCAGGCTGGCAAAAATGGCCAATAAATGGGCTCCCACTTGTTTAGATCTTTTAGCTAACATAGATGATAAACTCCTAATCCCTGGTCTGCCCGCGATCCATAAATCGAATCACAAAATAGCCCAGTACGCTCATGAAGACGAACAAAAGGCTGGAAAATGCCGTGCCGAGACCCCATTGTCCCTGGCTAAAGGCCTCGAATACGGCAGTGTAGATTACATCTGTCGCATACCCCGGGCCTCCATTCGTCAGGACATAGACAATATCGAACACCTTCAATGCGTACAGTAAATTCAATACGGTGACAATGATAATGGCAGGCATCATCATCGGCAGGGTAATCCAGTAAAGCTTTGCCCAAAAACCGGCTCCATCCACCTCGGCGGCCTCGTAATATTCCCGGGGTACGGTTTGAAGGCCGGCGATCAGGATGACCATGATATAGCCCACCCCTTGCCAGGTATCGACCCCGATCACGGAATACAGAGCGATATGCGGGTCGACCAGCCATTTCTGGGCCAATATCTCCAATCCCATCGCCTGCAAGGTAGTGTTCAGAAGACCGGTGGACGGGTTTAAGATCGACCGGAAAATCAGTGCAACCGCCAGGGCCGGAAGAACGACCGGCAGGTAGATCATCATCCGATAAAAATACGCAAAGCGTTTAACCCCTTCAGTTAAGATCAACGCCAGAGTCAGGCCGATTACCGTCTTTGACACGATGGTGATGATCGTGAAGATGAATGTGTTCTTTATAAAAAGTAAATAATTTTCACTGGGCGAAAAAATCGTCTTGAAATTTTCCAGACCGACAAAATGTAGCTTAGTGGTATAGCTGCTCCAGTCTGTAAATGAGTAGAAAATCCCGGTGACCCCTGGGATGATAGAAAACACTAGATACAAAATGAGTGCGCCAAGAATAAAATAGAAGGGATAACGACTTCGAAGACGAAGTTTCATAGGATAATTCCCTTTGTCCGAGTTCCCAGCTCAGTATGCCGGGTATACTGAGCTGGGAAATTTACTACAGCTACAGGTACATCAGTAGATCAATCCATTCAAAGCATTGAAAACCAGATCTGCCTACGGCCAGTTAGGATCACTGGCGGCTTTTGCCTCATCAGCGCGGCGCTTATCGATGTTTGCCAGGAATTGTTGTGGAGTCTCCGTGCCAGTGAACATGGCCACAATATCCTTGCCCATATCCATCCATTGAGGATTTACATATTTAACCGCAGTCTGGTATACAACGCCTCGTTTCGTGCTCGCATCCATGAAGGTTTGTTGGAAGGGAAGCAGTTTGCTCTGTATCCCAGCGAAGGGAAGGGTCGGGCTGTTGGGATCGTTGTCGATCAGGTATTGCAGGCTGTCGGGCTGCGTCAGGAAATTGAAGAACTGCTTCGCCTGGGTAATATACTTTGATCCTGTCCAAATGAACATGGTTGGGCCGGCCGGATTGATATTCAAGACCTGATTATCACCAAGAGGCATAATGAAGACACCCATGTTATCTTCATTCCAATCCGGATAATCATGCTTAACCTGCTGATCGAAAGTCAGGTTTGATAGCGTCATTGCCGCCTTGCCCGAGGAGATCATTTTGGTCTGGTCTGCTACCGCATCGGACAGCGCGTTGGCCCCGAAACAACCAGAGTCATAAAGATCCTTATATTGTTGCAGGAGCAGCAACGCGGTTGGTAGTTGTGCGAAGGTGGTCTTATTCGTGTTCAATAGGTCGGCTGTTCCGGGTGCGAGATTCTCGATCTGGACCCCTAGTTCCGCAAACCACAAAACCTGGTGCCACCCGTCGGCCATCGGCTCATAGATGGGGGTAATGCCGGTTGCCTTAATTGCCAGGCAATCGGCTTTCAAAGCCGCGAAGGTGGTTGGTACGCTTAAGTTTAGCTTGGAAAAAATATCTTTATTATAGTTGACGACCCAGGTAGTACCGAGGGTATTCCAAACTGTCAAGCCATACACTTTGCCATTGACTGTTGCTTGATCGAGAACCTGCGGATCCTCTGTCTTGGTCCATGGTTCTCCTGATAAATCCACAGCGTTCTGTTCAACATTATAATTCACGACCAGATCGGTCTTGCCGCTTTGACCGCCAAAGATATCCGGTCCTTCCCCGGAGCTGAGTTTTGTTTTCAAGACGTTAAAAATACTGATCAGAGGGAACGACCTGAAAGTCAATTGTTATGCCAGTTTGTTGTGTAAACTTTTGAGCAAGCGCCTGTTCGGCATCGGAAGCCCAGCCTTGGCTAACCAGGTATGTAAGGGTAACGGGGGTAGCAGTAGGGGCTTCTGTTGCTGTGGGCTGAATGGGCACGGCAGTGGCAGCAGGTGCTTGAGTTGCCTGGGCAGGAGCGGCGGTTGGGGTGGGGGAAGCACAAGCCGCCAGAGCCATTGATAGCGCCACCATTAGCCAAACACATTTCCAGATTTGCTTTGACATTTTTTCTCCTTATTGAAACGAAATTTGATAGTAATTGAACAAACGACAATGGGGGGAGGTAAGTTTGTTGGTTTATTTTCTATACAGAGTTCTCCTTTTTGGTTCTCCCGTTTTTGTGGGAAACCGGAAGACTTTGGTGAAAGGAATTGAAATTGCGATAGCCATTACCGAGTCGATTAACCATTTTGACTTCCAAGACGGTTATTTTGAACTGTCATCAGGTTTACACTAGTCCAAAGTGAAAGTGAAAAGCAAGAGTATGATAACGTTACCACAGCAGAATAAAAAAATCTTGGCTTGTATTTCATTAACCATTTTTCCTTCTCGGAGCGATGGATTCACGCTCAACGATTTCAGTTTGAAAAATAACTTCCTGGCAATCAATGGGCAAATCACCAGAAATACGTTTCAGCAATAACTCAGTTGCTGACCGCCCCATTTCATAAGCGGGTTGTCTCGCAACTGTAAGAAAGGGCCTAACCAGCATAGATTCAGGTAAGTCATCGAAGCCAACTACAGAAATATCTCTAGGCACATCCATGTTTAAATCGTGTAAGGCTTTAGTGATCCCAATCGCTATAAAGTTATTGGCACCCAAAATAGCTGTTGGCCTAGGCATATGATTCATTGCCTGAAGAGTAAGTTCGTAACCACTTTGCTGGTTAAAAGCCCCATAATAAATAAGTTCGTTTTTACTCAGACCGGATTCCTTTAATGCTCGCCGATATCCAGCCACACGATCCGTAGATGTAGAAACATTTTTGGGGCCAGTAATAATTGCTATCTGTTCATGCCCTAATTTGATGAGTAACTTTACAAGAAGGTTTGCTCCGTTTTTCGAATCTGAACAAACAAAGTCTTTCTCCAATCCTGAAACGCGACGATCAAGGACCACAACCGAAATACCATTTGCTTCCAAAAATTTTATAGTTTTATCATTTCCACCCGCTGGAACTAAAAGTACGCCATCCACTTGCCTCTGCGCTAAAATATTCGCGTATTTTTCTTCCTTTGTTTCAGACTCATCTGTATTACAATAAATAACCGTGTAATTAGAATCACCGGCGACATCTTCCACCCCCCTAGCCATCAACGTAAAGTATGGGTTTGTTATATCTGTGACGATCAGTCCCAGTGTATTTGTTCGCTTTGAACGTAGGCCACGGGCTAACGTATTTGGAACATAACCTATTTCTTTAATGGTTGCTTTAACACGCTCTCGAGTAGCATCGCTGATATATCCCGAGTTATTAATTACACGAGATACGGTGATTGGTGCAACACCTGCTCGCTTTGCTACATCGTGTACAGTTGGCATTGAAATTTCCTGACTAAAAAGTGAGATATGGTAACGTTATCAGGACAACGATACCATATTAATTCCTTTTTTCACTTTTGTCAATAGTTTTATCGGTTTATGTCTTTTTAAAAAAATGCCTTGACAATATAAGAACCGCCAGCGGATTCGCCAGTGCAGCAACAGCCATATCCGGCGCCATGCGTGCACTATTGCGGAAGGAGCAAGAATCCCTGCTCCACTTTTTCGTTTTTCTGCGCGGCTTCAGTGACTGTGGATTGGATTTCTCGTACTTCAGCCTTCAAATCTTCTTTGTTAGCGGCTGATGCTTTGGAGTTGGTTTCAATATCGGCATAGAGTTGATCGAACAACTGCGTGATCTCCGCCGCACTAGACCTGCCCCAATAATCTGGAGGCAGGTCTAGTGCGGCGGTTTTCATCCCAGTGACTCAAAACGCCATAGTTTGTTTATTTTAAACCACACCAAGACAAGCTCTGCTCCCATAACTGGCAAGCTTTGGCCTGATCGTAGGATTCTTCGCTGGAGGGAATTTCCTTGTAATCCACTATAAATTTTCCGCCTACACTTGAATACCGAGGATTCGTAGCGACATGCACAAATGACCCTGAAGCTTGTTCCAAGGAGCGTGCAAAAGGCATGCGAGACATGATGCGGCTGTAAAAATAACGTTGAATGAGTGATTTAGTACGTTCAGCCATGGATGCAGGCACAAAACCTGGACAGACTGTATTGGCTGTCACTCCACTGCCTTCAAGCCTGCGTTGAAGTTCATAAGTGAACCAGACAAGGGCCAACTTGGTGTTTTTATAGAATACTTGGGCTTGATAATATTTCTCGCCCTTGAGATTATCGTAGTCGAAGTCCGTAAAGGGACCACGCCCATAACCAGGGATATGCAGTTGCGAGGTAACATTAATGATTCGTGCTGGTGCAGAACTCTTTAGATCTTCAAGTAGCAATTGAGTCAGCAGGAAATGACCAAGGTAATTCGTCTGGAATGTTCTTTCGAAGCCGTCTGAAGTAAAGCTGGCCTGTTTGCCATGGATCACTGCTCCGGCATGGTTGATCAGTAAGTGCAGTGGGTAGCCTTTGGCATGAAAGGCATCCACACATTGGTGAATAGAGGCGAAGGAGGTCAGGTCTAAGAGGATCGATTCTACGATGGAATTAGGATAGGTAGCCTGTATCCTTGAAATCGCTACACTGCTAGACTGAGGATTGCGCGCAGCGATGATAATGTGATATCCCAAGACAGCCAGACGGTTGACGGTAGCAAAACCGATACCGCTATTGCCTCCGGTGATTAACGCGAAACGGGTGAATGAATCGGGCACAAATGCTCCTATGATCAAGAATAGTTACTGATTTTATCTTGGGATTAATGGGCAAGATATGGATGCCAGTCGTGGTCACTTCAATTATCTATCCTAACGATTAAAGGAAAATTGGTGAATGAAGAATTTGGAGGCAATCACTGGCAATCATCGGCATTCACTGAAAAGATATATATATTTTGCAGAAATTCTATCACGATGGCCGCAAGATTGCTTCAGAGTATTTTGGCATTTTTTACCGTCTCAAATACTAATCCTACCTCAAAATACGCATCAGCTTTTAGGACGCAGGTCAAGTTGCGCATTCCATCAATTCTGGCGTTCCTGTATCCGATCACCATGATTGCAATTGAAGTAGTTGCTTATCAATCGATACTACACAGTCTTAATGGTCGCTTGATTTGGAAAGAGCATAAACTTTTCCAACCCCATTGGAAGTGGCTTTAGCTTCCATGGAAAGCTTACTACGGGAATTATTTGGATTTACAATGAAGGTAAATAGTAGGAGCTAAAATGACATTCCCAAAGATAAGTGGCTCAAATTTACTCAGGCAGAAGCTGAATCTGCCTCAAGATTTTCAGGGCAAGGTCAATCTGGTATTTATTGCCTTTCAACGATGGCATCAGATGGAAGTCGATTCCTGGAGTGCACTGGCCGAGGAGTTGGAGAAACAATATAAGGATCTGGTTTATTACGAGCTGCCAACCCTCCAGAGCAATAATTTATTCTATAAAACGTTCCTCAATGAGGGGATGCGAGCCGGTATCCCGAATCCCAAGACCCGAGAACGCACCATCACGTTATATATTGACAAAGCACAATTCCGGCGCGACTTGGGGTTGCCGGATGAGGAGCATATTTATGTCCTGGTGATAGACCGTATAGGAAAGGAGCTCTTTCGCGCTCGCGGACCATTTAGCCACGAAGGAGAAGCGGCACTGCGCCAGACACTTTCCCATCTAGCCAATAAGTAATGTTTTGGGCCACAAACTAACTATCACTAAAGATGGTATTTATTCAAATTTACAGCATTGTTCTTTTGGTCATCCTGGGGTTGATGACAATCCTATGGTTCATTAGCCTGGTCTTGAAGAATTCCAGTATCGTGGATATTTTTTGGGGGATAGGTTTCGTTATTGCCTATTGGGTTTATTTCATCCTTACTCCCGAAGGCTTCCTGCTACGAAAATATCTAATCGGGATTCTGGTCACGGTCTGGGGATTACGCCTATCGTTGCACATCCTGTGGCGTAATTGGGGCAAACCAGAAGATTACCGTTATCAAGTCTGGCGCAAGGAAGCCGGCCCCCGATGGTGGTGGCAGAGTTACTTGCAAGTCTTCATACTGCAAGGCATCCTAATGTGGATCATCTCGACGCCTTTGCTATCGGCTCAGTACAGCCCGAAACCATCTCATCTAATCTTGTTTGATATTCTCGGAACGGCGGTGTGGCTAATTGGATTTTTCTTCGAAGTTTTAGGCGATCTTCAACTGGCCCGCTTCAAGGCAAATCCAATGAACAAGGGTAAAGTGATGGATCAAGGTCTCTGGCGCTATACCCGTCATCCCAACTACTTTGGCGATTTAGCCCAATGGTGGGGCTATTACTTGATCGCAGCCTTTGCTGGAAGCTGGTGGACAATCTTCAGCCCGATCCTCATGAGCATTTTGCTGTTGCGCGTTTCGGGCGTGGCACTGCTGGAAAAGGACTTGAATGCCCGCCCCAGTTATCAAGAATACATCCGAAAAACCAGTGCTTTCATCCCTTGGTTTCCACGGAAATCTTGATACCAATCTGTAGAGCAAGCAAGGACTCGACATAGAACCATTAATGCACTGGTTCATCCGCTTCGGTCACATTTGGCTTGACTAATCGAAAGCGTAGGGACAACGCTACTGAATTCGGCATTGTCATCCTGCAAAGATTTGGCAACTTAACTCAGATCCAGTGATAGCTCATTGAGCCGGGCCATTTCATCGACGGATAATTTAAACTTCATAGCTCCAGCACTTTCTTGTGCTTGTTGAACTTTGGTCGCGCCAGGTATGGTTACTACGGTTTCGCCGTGAGAATTGATCACCCAGTTCAGTGCCACCTGAGCAGCCGTGGCATCGTATTTGGCACCGATCTCTTCCAAGGCCAATACCAGTGACCGGCTTTTCTCAACGCCCCTCTGCAGTCCGCCGCGCCAAAAGAAAGATTTCTTTTGTAACAGCTCAGGGTTCTTATGATACTTTCCGGTCAATAATCCCGAAGCCAATGGGGTATAAGCAATGATGGTGATCCCCAATTCCTTAGCTGTATCCAGGATGCCATTCTTTTCAATGGAACGATCCAGCAAACTATATCGAACCTGGTTCACTGACAATGGCAGTCCACGCTTTTGCAGGGTTTTATGAGCCCTGCGCATCTGATCAGAATTGAAATTGCTGATCCCCACCGAGCGGATCTTGCCAGACTCAACCAGGTCTGCCATCGCTTCCATTTCAGCCTCTGGCGAAGAAAAGCCAAAGGGCTGGTGCACCATGTAAAGGCTGATGGTGTACCCATCCAGAAAATGGATACGGTTCTGAATTGTGCGCGGGATGTTGCGAGCCGTTCGAAAAAGCGGCCACCATTTGGTAGCTACAACCACTTCATTATCCTTCTTGCCTGCGGCTTTCAATGCTGTGGAAAGCGAGGCCTCGGATACACCTGCTCCATAAAGCTCAGCTGTATCAAACCAGTTAATGCCGCCATCCAATGCTGCCTTGACTGTAGCGTTTTTTTCATCCTGACCGATTACTGGAAAAGCAGATCCCACCAGGCCCCCACCACCCGAGAATTCCATCATTCCCAATCCAATCGGAGAAACTAGGATATTCGTTTTTCCGAGAGTACGCTTGGATATAGATTGTTCAGCTGACATAGATTTGTCCTTATCGAGAATCGTAAAGCTGAGGAAAATTGACTTGGAAATATTATACGCTACATAATCCCCCCTCTGCCGTCAAAAGGCTCGAGACAACGGAGACAATTCTCCCACCACTGAATTATCATTCTTATGGTCCAATCAATGCTTTTGCTATATTGCTCCAATGCCGCCATTCAATTACCATTGCGCCGAATTCGATGTACTGTAGTCCTGAACTGTCGTCCAACATGGATAGTAGTATGAAACTCTGCACTGTGGCATCCCTCCTCAAATAATTCGAAGGATGCCACAGCGCGCCACGAAACCCATCCAATTGGATGGCTTTCTGGTTTTTCCTTCTCGGAAATAAGGTCTTTCTGTACAAAACGGGAATTAGGACAATCGTGTCGGATAAACGAACTGGTTGACAGGTTGCCTTGGTTTGTTTTCCTGCAATAATCCGGCGGATGAAGCAGTAGAAGTTCCGAGTCTTGTCAAGAGATAAAGCACCAGAGTTCAACTCAGAGCTATCTGGATACCATCCTTAGGGTGTTCTAAGCCAGCCGTGTAAATAGCGTTTCGGCAGTTCCTCGATTTATTCCATATCTCTGTGGATTGCCCAATTGATAACGTTCAAGCTCATTGTTAAATATATTTACTGCCGCTGTGGGAGCAAAGGGCCAGTCACTCCCGTAGGTTATGTGATCAGCGCCCACTAAAGAAAGAAGACTCGGCAAAACAGTTGGACTGGCAGATAACGCGGTGTCATAATAAAACTTACGGAAGACACTTAACTCCTTGTCTAGTTCATGTTCCTGATTCAGCCCAATCGAGATGCGCTTTAAGAAATTAGTGCGTTGAAGCTTGGGTAATAACAGACGATATGCGGCATAAGGCACAAATCCACCGGCATGTGCCAGAATCAATTTTATATCAGGATACCGATCCATTGCTCCTGATAAAACCAAATTTACAACAGCTCGAGTAGTATCGAGTAAAAAATCTGCTGCAAATGCAGGTATGCCACGTATGGTTGGACCAGGCAATTCGCCCGGATGAACGAATCCAACGACTTTTCTACGGTTCAACTCTGCCATCAAAGGTTCAAATGTTTTGTCTCCCAAATAGGTGCCGCGTGAATTTGCCAGCAAGATGACGCCATCAGCGTGTAGTTCATCCAATACATAATTAAGCTCGATGATTGATCCTTCCACATCAGGCAGAGTTAAGGTTGCAAAGAAGCCGAACCGGCTTGGGTTTGATTGAACGATATCCGCAGCATATTCATTGACCTCACGGGCTTTTGTCCTTGCGATTGCATTGTCGCCAAGGTTCACACCCGGGTCAGATACTGACAGGATGCCAGTTTGAATGCCATGCTTGTCCATCATCTTGAGTGCCGCGTTTTTTGACCATTTAGGCAGATCAACATCACCGGGCCTGATCCCTTGATCGGCCAGCCATTTTGCATAGCTAGGTGGAATGTAATGTTGATGGGTATCAATTCTGTTTGTTTCAGTCATAGAAATATCCTCAAAACAATATTTTCATAGATTTTGCGGCGTGGAAATCACCCGCTTGAAGCGGGTGCATAGTTGACTTGCCATTTGTTACATAAAAGTTTTCACAAAAAACGGTGATTCTACGGCCACCCCAGGTTATAAAAAACACTGTTTCTGCATGCTTGCTGCAAAAAAGAAAGTTCTATGCAAAATCTATCCAAAGGAATAACAGGGATCGGGAGAATCATTTCAAATGAACGGAGTGGTCAGGATAATATCGCTTCTCCTGTCTCAAAAATCTAGGCGGATGAGCCAAGTAGACGAGGCAATAAAAATTAATGCTCACTGTCGAGGCTGGACATTCCTTGGGTATTGTAGCGCGTGCCGGCAACGGCGTTTGGCGGGACGGCCTGTTCAATTTGAGCGAGGTCAGAAGCGGTAAGCGAAAAATTCAGAGCGCCAAGGGCTTCGGCCAGATGGTCGCGGCGGCGTGCGCCAATGATAGGGATGATGTCTGTACCGCGGGAGAGAACCCAAACAATGGCGGCCTGTGCGACAGTCATGCCTTTTTGGGCGGCGACAGTACGCAGCGCTTCGACCAGGCTTAGGTTTTTATCCAGGTTTTCAGCTGTGAAACGCGGGGCGTTTTTTCGGAAATCATTGGGGCCGGTCAGCCGATCTTTGGTCCAATGGCCGCTTAAAAGGCCGCGGGATAAAACGCCATAAACAGTCAGGCTAATGCTCAATTCACGACAAATAGGCAAAATCCCAGCTTCTATGCTGCGTGAGAAGAGCGAGTACTCGATCTGCAAATCGGAGATGGGATGGACGGCGGAGGCGCGGCGGATCGTTTCAACGCCGACTTCCGAGAGGCCAATCTGACGGACGTGGCCAGCCTGGATCATATCCGCAACTGCACCGACGGTATCCTCGATTGGAACACTTGGGTCAACACGGGCCGGGCGGTAAATATCAACATAGTCGGTGCCGAGGCGTTTGAGGGTGTAGGCAAGGAAATTTTTAACGGCCTGGGGACGCCCGTCTGTGCCAAGAAAACGACCATCGGGATCGCGCATGCCACCAAACTTAACGCTCAAGAGGACCTGTTGGCGGGAACTACTTTGCAAAGCCTGGCGGATCAGCATCTCATTATGGCCCATGCCATAAAAATCGCCGGTATCGATGAGGTTAACGCCAGCAGCCAAGGCGGCGTGGATGGTGGCAATGCTCTCGGCTTCATTTGAGGGTCCGTAAGCCCCGGACATACCCATGCAACCGAGACTGATGGCAGAGACTGGGATACCTGTTGAACCTAATAATCGCGTGATCATAAAGGACCTCCATAAACAAAATTGAATAAGATCGAGAGCCAAAGATCGACGAGCGTCGAGTCGACAATCCTTTCGATCACGCGCTCGAGACTACATCACCAAAGAATTGTTTTGTTTTCCCAGGGCCTGAACGTACCTGTCGGACCATCCGGGCCGAGCAGCGCCATGCGCACAGCATCGCGAGCGCCCTCCTCGACAATCTTCGTACCCGCATCGTTGTTCAGGTTCGTCTGCGTGAATCCCGAAGAGACGGCACTGACCTTGATCCCGGTCGATTCCAACTCACTCGTCAAAGCGTTGAGAGCGGTTTTGGACGCGCGGTAGACGGGGCTGAAGTTCCCGCGCTGGGCATCGGTCGAGTCCGAGTTCCTACTCAGCGACCCAACGCCGGTCGACACGCTGACGATGCCGGCTGCTGGACCTACTCTCCCAAGTTGTCGCGCTCGAAGTATCACGGCAGAAGATAAAAATGATAATTTGCGAGCTTTTTGTTATCGTCCAATTGCAATTGAACGGGAAAATCCAGAATCAAAAACGCACGCCAAAGACATGCAGCTAGGAACTGGCCGTATCATCCTTTCTTCTCATTATACTTTACGTCCTCAACATCTTTGAAGTGAGCATCTTGCGCCTATACAATCGCATCGTTGGCACGGCCCTTTGAAAGGATAAGATGGTTCCTAATTCGCATCTCAATGAGTGACCTGCTCTTTCCCCGGTCAACGCTTCGCCAAGGTCATTGCTGACCTCCGCGCATGACTTGGGGTCATTCCGGTTTGCTAGACCTTTGAATGTTGGGACTTTCACCTTTTACACCTTGCGAGTTTGACTGGCGCATCTGTAGTCGTGAACTGTCGTCCAACATGGATAGTAGTATGAAACATAGCGCTGTGGCATCCCTCCTCAAGTAATTCGAAGGAAGCCACAGGGCGCTACGAATGCCATCCAATTGGATGGCATTCTGGTTTTTCCCTCTTGTAAACATTGCTTAATCATCCGTACTCCACGGATATCATATCTGTATAACTACACCGTCCAAATATCCATCAGTTATGTGGAGTAAACAAATAACCCATCCTAAGGATGAATTTACCCGGGTGCTTTTTAGTTTTGTGATTGACCCACTGATTAAGAACGGCAATTGAAGGGGTGCATACCGTAAATATGGAGTTCTTCTGCCCGTGGTTTTCAATACTTGGGAGTCAAACCGTCCATATTTTCCATTTTTTGCATCTCGTCCATTTTGATAAGTGTAAGGCAACTGTAAAATTTCGAAAACTATTAATTCTTTTGAACCACCAATTGTTTTATCTGCGCAGGAATAAATGGAACATCCAAACTTTCATATGCTTCCCATAATTCAGAATGGTGTACAGTTTGCCCTGGTCCAATTAGCTCAAGGGGAGCTAGCGACTCTAATTCAATAAATTGGTCATTGCAATAAACTTCAGCATTGCATCCTTCATCGGGATATTGCGCACCAACCGGTGTGTCAAAACGCTTCACAAATAAGATGCCCTCGAGCCAGTAACTTAACCAGCCCTGAGAATTGTAGTAGCCGAATTTAATCGGGGGCAGACTGGGGCTGGCGTGAACAAGAAAAAAGTCGTCCCGTAAAGTCAGACGCGGGTCATCAATCTGGGTATAAGGCCACAGGGACAATCGTCGATTTGACAACAATCCTACATTATCTACATTTCCTACGGGTTGAGGAAAAATGCCAACGCCGCCCAACCTGAACATAGTCAATGCCCATGGAGCGAGTTCGACATTCCAAGCGCCTTCATTCCGAAGCTCATGATGAAGGATGACTTGTGGCTGGTCAGGGTTTAGCTGGATTTCGATGACCTTGGTAATATGAGTCCATGATTCGGGCGGCATTTCGATACGGATACCATTGGGAATATCGCTGACCACTGCCCCTTCATTATCTGGCATATAGGTGCGCGGCATCGATTCAGGCGTGTGCCATAGTCTATGGCCACCGCGAAAATAAAAACTGCCGGACGGTGTTTGTATCGCAGAATGTCCCAGGTCCGCAAATAAATTAGATTTACCTTTCAGAGAAAAACGCACGATGCGCGCTGAATTCGTGAGGTACTCCAACTGCAAATATCGGTTCTCAAGTATACGTGTGGGTTCCCCATGAAAGTCGGTCATGTTACATTTTCGAAAAATTTGACTTTAGGGCTGGATATAACTCCTGGTAAAGTGGATATGCTTTACGATAAGCCTCAACTTGTGCAGGATCCGGCATGGTACTCCCCGTCAGCTTGACGGCCACATTACAAGCGGAAACCACATCTGACCACGCCCCCGCCCCAACGCCTGCCAGCAATGCCGCACCATAGGCTGCGCCTTCGGTGGTATTTACCGTGACCAATTCTGCTTCCAATGCTGATGCAAGGATTTGCCGCCACAGAGCGCTCTTAGTCCCGCCACCCGATGCACGTACTTGGACGACTTTACCCAGGCCCGCATTTTGAATCAGCGTAAAACTATCCTTCAATCCGAACGATACGCCTTCGAGCACAGCACGCGTCATATGTGCGCGGCTATGCCGTAGCGTCAATCCAATGAACGCACCGCGCGCCAAAGGGTCGGGATGAGGCGTGCGTTCCCCAGAAAGATATGGAAGAAATTGCAAACCTTCACAACCTGCAGGAACAGATTCAGCTTCCTTCAACAAATCATCAAAATCCATATTCGATACGAGCGTATCGCGATACCACTGCAAACTTCCTGCGGCTGAAAGCATCACGCCCATGAAATGCCACATTCCGGGAACTGCATGACAAAAAGCATGAAGGCGCCCCTGTGACTCTATCAGCGCAGAGGATGTTGGCGCAAACACGACACCGCTTGTACCAACGGTCAATGCGACTACACCCATTTCCACTGCTCCAACCCCTACAGCCCCCGCGGCTTGATCGCCACCGCCCGCCGCAACCGGCGTACCAACTTTTAGTCCAGTGAGTGACGCGGCCTCTTCATTCACACGCCCGGTGAATTCAGGTCCTTCAAAAGTTGGCGGCATCCACGATGGATTAATATCCAGCGCATCAAGAACTTCACGCGACCAATTCCTCGATTTCAGATCAAACAACACCGTGCCTGCGCCATCGGCTTTATCCATTGCATATTCGCCCGTCAACTTATATCGGACGTAATCCTTTGGCAACAAAACATGCTTTGCTTTTGCATACACGTCCGGCTCATTTTCTTTTACCCACAAAATTTTCGGCGCGGTAAATCCTGTGAGCGCGACGTTGCCCGTGATTTGAATAAATCTCTCCCGGCCAATCCGCTGATGAATTTCATCGCATTGAATTTGCGTGCGCTGGTCATTCCACAGAATTGCAGGACGCAAAACTTTTCCCCCTGCATCCAGCATGACGAGACCATGCATCTGACCTGTCAATCCAACGGCCCCAACTCGTTCCCCGCTGATACTTGTTTTTTCTAAAACGGACCGAATACTAATTGAGGCCGCCCGCCACCATTCGGATGGATTCTGTTCGGACCAGAGTGACCGCGGGTTTTGAAGAGTGTGCGGTGAAGAGGCTGTGGCGACCACCACTCCATTTTCATCTACCAACAGGGCTTTGCTACCTGTGGTGGAAATGTCAAGTCCAAGAAAATAGGCTTTGGACATCCGTCCCGCTTTACCGGGCACCCAGCAAAAGTTCGATGGTTAACTGGTCAAGCCGCTCGTACTTGAGTCCTCGGCTGGCAATGGTAACCCGGTCAAAGTTATGGGATTTGATGGCTGCGGCCTTGCTGGTACTATATTTTCCGAAATAGGAGGCCAAATTGCCATCATCGATGTTGATCTCGGCTAGAAGGGATTGAATTTCTTTATCCGCATTAAATTGTGCGGCTTTCTCTTTCAGAATGAGATAGGTGCGCATGCAACCGCGGGCGAAATCCTTCACTCCTTCGTAATCCTCGGTGCGATAGGCGTGGGCGTCAAAATGACGTGATCCAGAATATCCTACATCTTCGAGAAACTTCACTAGGAAGAAAGCCGCCTTGAGATCGCGCGAGCCGAAACGCAGATCCTGGTCATAGCGGCCAGGGTACTGGTCGTTCAGGTCAATGTGAAATAGCTTGCCCGCTTCCCAAGCCTGGGCCACACCATGGAGAAAGTTGAGGCCGGCCATATGCTCGTGGGCCATTTCCGGATTGACGCCTACCA
Organism: uncultured Chloroflexia bacterium; assembly: GCA_963783295.1. Lineage (GTDB taxonomy): Bacteria > Chloroflexota > Anaerolineae > Anaerolineales > Villigracilaceae > Fen-1038. The sequence goes on from CAWAMX010000012.1 coordinate 263,298, forward strand.
TCTCAGGATGATCGAGGGTCCCGATAAAGGCCAGCATGTGCCCAGTGGTCGAATTGTAAATATCGCCACGCGGTTCATTGGGCTTGGCTTCCAAGGCAAATTTTAGGCTGTACTTCTTTTCAAGCACATATTCACACAAAAAGTTCATAGCTTCGCGGGTGCGTTTGATCGCATCCACAGGATTCTTGCTGGCGTCCGTTTCGGTGCCCTCGCGCCCACCCCAAAACACGTAGACTTTTGCGCCCAGTTCCACACCCAGATCAATCGCGTTCATCGTCTTTTGGAGGGCATAGGCACGCACTTTCGGATCGTTCGATGTAAACGCACCATCTTTGAAAACGGGATCACCGAATAGGTTGGTAGTCGCCATCGGGACGACCAGCCCGGTTTCCTTCAAAGCCGCCTTGAAATCCTTAACGATCCGGTCGCGCTCGCTGGACGAAGCATCAATCGGGACAAGATCATTATCATGGAAGTTGACTCCATATGCGCCGACTTCGGCCAGCAGGTGTACCAATTCCACAGGCGATTTAGTTTCACGAACCGGGCCGCCAAATGGATCGCGACCAATGTTACCAACCGTCCATAAACCGAAAGTGAATTTGTGTTCGGGCTTGGGTGCATAGCTAGTGGTCATATATTCATCCTTTTATCTCCAAGAGATACTTTTCTCCGAATGGAGATTCACTAAATTGGAAAAAGACTAATCATCATACTCTATGAATTATCTTGGTTTATTCACGTACTTTAGGTATTCGCCCAATAGAAGGTGCTACCTAGTTTACCGACGCTGCTTGAAGTAAAAGTCAGCGTAGACTGCCACAATCAGGATGACCGCTTTCACAACATATTGCCAGGCAGGCTGTACATTCATCATTTGAAGCCCGGTGGTCAAGCTGGCAAGAACCAACGCGCCGATGAGAGCACCATGAATTGTGCCGGATCCACCCAAGGGTGATGTACCGCCCAAAATAGCGGCAGCTATGGCATCCAATTCATAGCCCGTGCCAGCCGCAATGGTTCCATAGCCGACATAAGAGGCTAACACGATGCCAGCTACGCCGCACAGAAATCCCATCAATACGAAAACCCGGAATACGATCCCCTTAATGTCAACACCAGAGAGTCGGGCAGCTTCCCGGTTGCCACCTATGGCGTACGTGTATCGGCCAAAGCGCGTATTATTCGCCGCATAAGCCATGAGTACAGCCGCTATCGCAAGCAACAATACAGGTGCAGGGATGCCCTTGTAATTATTGACACTGTAGACATAGGCAAGGACCAGCACCACCACGATGCCCACTGTCAGCAAATCGAGGTAGAGCGGACGAGGCGTAAAACCATACTTTTGCTTACCGCGCCGGCCGCTGAACATGTTCCATAAAAGCCCTGCAACAATGATCGCAAATATCACCCAGCCCCACATAGCAGGAATATAACCCTGGGCAATATCAGAAAACACTGGTTGATTCGCCGGGATGGTTTTACCTTGGGTAACAAGCAGGAGCAGTCCATTGAAAAACCACAACCCCCCCAGGGTCACAATGAAAGCGGGTAATCCCAAATAGGCAATAATATAGCCTTGGACTACACCAGCTAACAGGCCAACCAACAGACCGCCGATAATCGAAAGTATAGCTGGTAAGAGCACCTGGCCAGGAAGAAGTTTGAACCAAACATAATATTGCAAAAAAGCCGCAACCACAGAGACAAAGCCGGCCAATTTGCCTACCGACAGGTCAATGCTCCCCGTAACGATTACCAACACCATGCCGATGGCTAGGAAGGAAGTGACGCACATCTGGCGGAAGAGGTTCGATATATTCTCGGGATCCAGGTAAAGACCATGGGTCGTAAAAGTAAAGACGAGCCAAATAGCGAGAACCACAAAGAGAAGAATAAAAGATTGGATATTACGACGTATGTTTTGAAAGAACCTGGTGGACAACGATTCCGTCTTCGTGTCAGCAGTAGTAGAAATGTTCACGGGATACCTCACTTTTTTTCTTTAGTTATTTTTTCAGGCAACCGCCACGCCAGTGGCCAATGACATTACGCGTTCCTTGTCAGCCTCGGCGACAGGCATAGTAATCGTCGAGTGGCCTCGGCACATCACCATAACGCGATCACTCATTCCAAGCACTTCTTCCAGTTCGCTCGAGATCATGATGATTGCGACACCTTTCTCAGCCAGGTCATTCATCAGCTTATAGATCTCAAATTTCGCCCCAACATCAATGCCGCGGGTCGGATCGTCCATGATTAGAATTTCCGGTTTGGATAGCAGCCATTTTGAAATAACCACTTTCTGCTGATTGCCGCCCGATAAGGTTTCCGCTAGCACATCCAGGCTGGGTGCCTTGATGGTCAGGCTTTTGGCTTGCTGCATACTGGCTTGCAGTTCCGCATTGGAGTTAATGCTGAAAAATTTTGAGAACTGATCCAGGTTGGGCAAAGATATGTTCCTAAGGATGGTTTGGATCAACACCAGTCCCATCTTTTTGCGATCCTCCGGCACCAGACTAAAACCCGCCTCGATTGCTTCACGCGCACTTTTCGGCGTGATCTCCCGCCCATTCATCCGGATTTTACCGTGGGTTACCTTCCCGTACTCGCCAAATAAGGTCGTCACCAATTCGGTTCGACCCGAACCCATCAATCCTGCGATCCCGAGAATTTCACCCTTGCGGACATTGAAGCTTACTCCATTCAGGACTTTCCGTTTGGGATCGTTGGGGTCAGTAGCTTCAAGGCCCTCTACCTCAAATACTACCTCGCCAGGCTTGCGCTTCCCCTTGGGGAAGCGCTCTTTCATCTCGCGGCCAACCATATATTTGACCAGGTCGTTTTGGGTCACATTCTTTGTCGGTTGAGTGGTAATGATCTTACCATCTCGCATGACCGTCACTCTGTCTGTGATGAGGAAGAATTCCTCCAGCCGATGAGAAATATAAATACAGGTAATTCCGTGCTCTTTAAGTCCTTTCAGGATTTCCACCAATTTTTCGACTTCCTCTTTACTGAGAGCACTGGTAGGCTCATCTAGGATCAAGATCTTAGCGTTCTCGGAAAGCGCTTTGGCGATCTCGACCATCTGCATTTTTCCCACCCCCAAATTATTAACTACTGCCCGAGGATCAACATCCAATTGATATTTCGTTAGGATCGCCTGAGTATCGGCGTAAACCTTATCCCAGACAATTCCTCCATGTTCCACTGGTTCCTTACCCAAGAAAACATTTTCGCCGACGGTTCTAGTTGGGACTAGGGTTAATTCTTGATAAACAATTGCAATTCCCTTATCCACTGCTTCCCGAATGGAACTTTGACCCAATTTCAATTCTTGTCCATCATAAATTACTTTTCCCTCATAGGTCCCATAAGGATAAACACCTGAAAGAACTTTCATCAATGTTGATTTACCCGCCCCATTTTCTCCGCAGATACCATGAATTTCGCCGCGGCGCACATCGAATGAAACATCATTCAATGCCACTACACCTGGAAACTGTTTAGTTACATGCTCAAAGTCAAGGATAATATCATTATCCACTGCAAACTCCTTCCGTTAAAGAAATCTTTCGAAAAGGATATTTAATCACATGAGGATCCCGCTCCCCCATCTCGTCATGGGGGAGCGGGCAATAAAAGGGGAAGAACTCGCTATTTATGGTGCTGGTGTAGGAGGAAGTTGATCTGCAGGGACGTTTTTATAAACATCCTCGTAAGTCTGGAAACCGCTCTTGACAACGACATCATAGACATTGGCTTTGGTAACTTCAACAACCGGCAGGAAGTTCGCCATGATATTGCCAGTCTTGGTCTTATCATTGGTCAATGCGGCCAACGTGTAGGTCTGCAAACCGGTGATTGGCTGGCCCTGAACCAAGGCCTCAATCATTTTGACAGCCTGCGGTGCCAGCAGACGAGTGTCTTTGAAGACGGTGACGGTCTGATTACCTAAGACGATCTGGTTACAGCCAGCCGCCGTGGCATCCTGACCCGAGATCGGCACCTTGCCAGCCAATCCCTGTGCCTGCAATGCCTGTATTTCGCCGTCCGCCGTGCCGTCATTCGAGGCCACGACCGCGTCGATCTTGTTCTGCTGAGCAGTGAGGATATTTTCCATCATTGATTCAGCCTTAGCGGGATCCCAGTTGTCAACCCACTGATCGGCCACGATCTTGATGACGCCCGAGGTGATGAAGGGCTGAAGAACTTCCATCTGGCCCTGGCGAACCAACACGGCATTGTTATCGGTCGGAGATCCACCGGAGAGGACTACTTTGGCCGGGTTGGATGCCGTCCATGTGGTGCTGGTCTCGGGGTTGCCGTTAGCGTCTATCAGCCCGAGGGCTTTCATGACGCCATCAGCTTCTGCCTTGCCAACCGCGACGTTATCGAAGGACAAATAGGCTGAAATCTTGCTGGTCTTGATCAGGCGGTCATAGGAGATCACAGGCACGCCCGCAGCTACGGCTTTCTCTACAGGAGTCACGGCTGCATCGCCATCTTCAGCGATGACAATCAAGCCCTTTGCACCTTCCGCAACCATGTTGTCGATCTGGTCGCTCTGCAGCTTAACATCATGGTCGGCTTCCTGGGAAATCACTTCATAGCCGTCTTTTTGAAGCAGTTCGGTCATTTGGGCATTTTCTACCGGCCAGCGCTCGGTCGCGAAGTCGGAGAAGGAAAGACCAATTTTGATCTTGCCGCTGGTAGAGGCGGCCGGTGCAGCTGCTGGTGCGCAAGCGGCAAGCATTGCTACAACGATCAAAAGGGTGAAGGTGATTATCGAAATACGATTGAGTTTCATTTCTCATTTTCCTTTCAAATATATGTTCTCTGAGGTTCAAATTGGTCAAATTCAAACTAGATCATTTTGGTTATTTCGGCATCGCGCCTCCTTGAAAAAGATTTATTCAGCCTAGGTAGCAATTCGGAACAACCAAGGCTCAGGTAATTGTCATTTCGCGCAGGATATCGTCCAATACAATGGCTACTGCGCCAAAGGCACACGCATCGGCCCCGCGTTCAGAGAAGGCAATACGCAGGCTATCAGCGGAAGGCTGTAGTGCGTTGGAAAAAATTGTTTTTTGAATGATTGGTTGCAAAATATCTTTACCAAGAATAAAAGCCCCCCCGATGATAACTAATTGCGGGTTGAAAACATTAACTAAATCTGCAATCCCCGCTCCCAAATAAGTCGCCACATCTTCTATCGCCTGACGGCATATGCTATTTCCTTCCAAGGCAAACTTCACTACCATTTCGAATGTAAGGTTATCGAAATTTCCCTGACAGGCATCCAGCAAAAATTGATCTGAATGGATCTGGAGTTCTTTTTTCACGCGGCGAAGGACTGCACGGGGGCCAACTTGAGTTTCCCAGCAACCAATCCGGCCACAGCTGCATTTCTCACCCTGCGGATCGCGTTGAACATGTCCAATTTCACCGGCATATCCATATCCGCCACGAAATAGATTGCCGCCTATCATGATGCCGCCACCCAGACCAATCCCGGCGCTCAGGTAGACAAAGTTTTCAACACCCCGTGCGACTCCAAAGTAATATTCGCCAAGAGCGGCCAAATTGGCTTCGTTTTCAACATAGATGGGAAGGCGAAAGCGCTGATTCCACATTAAGCGAAGAGGAACATTTCTCCAGTTTAGGTTAGGAGCGATGATGAGCTCGCCCTGGTGGAGATTTATGAGTCCAGGCAGGCCTACTCCCAGCCCTAGAGGTCTCAGTCGTTGCTCATTAGCGATGGAAAGTGCCTGCTCAACCAATTGTTCTGCTTGGCCAATAATATTGCTTTGAGGTTGTGACGGATTGATTTCAATTCTTGTTTCCCACAAAGTCTCTGCCACAAAATTGGTTAGAAGTATGGCAATAAAATCAACCCCAATTTCCATACCGATTACCGCACCCCCGTCAGGCCTGAGGATCAGAGGTACGGCAGGGCGACCAACTTTCGGCCCTTCCTGACCGTTTTCGGAAACCAAGCCTTCTTCAATCAAGGCATTGACGATATTTGAAACCGTACCCCAATTCAAGCCCGTAAGATTAGCAACTCTGGCACGAGATATAGGTGCATGCAGCCGAAGTGTATTCATTACAATCGATTTGTTGATCTTTCGCACTTTTTCTTGATCGCCAGTGAGCATGAAATAGGGCCTTTGATTTGTTTATCGATTGGATGAACTAAGTCAATAGTATTATATTCACTTTGTGAAAAATGTCAATATCACCTACCCTCTTTATGGAGCTATCCGTTATAGATCGGGCAACTCGGCAATTAAATTCTTGCCGCCTGCAAATCGAAGAGACAGAATGCGGTGTCCAATGGACCTCAGCGCTAACATTTTCAATGTTCCATTTTCCAGCAAACAGCACTCATCTAAAACTTCACGATCTCCCTGAACCTTAAATCCAAACAGTGTTTATTCCACGGACACAGGGCAGACAAATACTCGTTCGCCCACCGCAATTTTTTTCGGACCAATGATTTCGAACTCGTCCCTCAGTCGAATATCTTCTGACGAGCTCCCCACCATCACATCAATCGTGCCAGCCTCTACAACCAGGTTCAAATCATTATCGTAGAACGCCAATTGATTCACAGGAAGATGAAAAGTGATTTTTCGTTTTTCTTCTGGATTCAAAAATAAGCGCTGGTAGCCCTTCAACTCCTTGATGGGCCGCGGCGTGGAAGCAAACTTATCGTAGATATAAAGTTGTACAACTTCATCGCCTGCAAGGCTGCCAACATTCTTCACATCCAACAATATTTCTACCTTTTCACCAATGGTAGCTTGCTTTTGTTTAATTACCAAATTACTATATTCAAACGAGGTATAACTCAACCCATGCCCAAATGGATATAATGGCGTCGCCTTTTCTGACACATAATCTACATACCAGTGGGATCTCGTCCCTGCGGGTTTGGCATCATAGTAAATCGGAACCTGCCCTACCGAGCGCGGAAACGTGATGGGAAGTTTTCCGCCCGGATTCACATCGCCAAACAAAACGTCTGCTATAGCAGAGCCGCCCTCCTCTCCTGGCAACCATGCTTCAAGAATCGCATTTGACTTCTCCGACAGCATGGAAAAAGCGTAAGGGCGGCCCGTTATCAGAACTGCCGCAACAGGTTTCCCCGTCGCAAGAAGCGCTATGGCTAAATCCTCTTGAACGCCTGGCAGCTTCAAATCTACGCTATCGCGGGTTTCACCTGTTGTGCAGTCAGGAGTTAATCCTGAACAGTCACCGAGCACCAATACAACTGCATCAGCTTGTTTCGCAACGTTGACCGCCTCATCAAAACCAGACGTGTCATCGCTGAGATTATCACAACCCTTCACATACAGAATCTCTGTTCCAGCAGAAACAGCGGAATGAATACCCTCAAGTACAGTTATGATTTTTATATCATACTTTGCTAGTTCGTCAATCTTGATACCATGAAACGCAGAATTTTCAGAGGCCTTCAATTGCATCAAATGCCTCATTGCCGTATAGGAATAATCTCCGAGTTGATTACGACTATCATTCGCGTTGGGGCCGATCACCGCCAGGGTTTGGATTGTCTTCGGAAGTGGAAGCAGGCCATCGTTCTTCAACAAGATCATGCTCTTGCATGCAATGTCGCGTGCCAATTTGCGTTGCTGAGATGTTTCAAAGATTTCCAAAACCCTGCCTTCATCGACATACGGATTCTCAAACAATCCAAGTTCAAATTTCTTTTTCAGATGACGCCGCACAGATATATCCACAAGTTCGAGATTGATATCGCCGCTTTCCAGCGCGGACTTGAGCGGCTCGCCATAACACACAATGGATGGCAATTCAACTTCAATACCTGCGTTCAATGCCATGCCCGCCGCGCCCGCAGCATTTAAGGCAACTTTATGAAAATTGTGGAGCATGATGACCGCTTCGTAATCCGATACAACGAGGCCATCAAAGCCCAGTTGACCGCGCAATAAATCGGTCAGAATCCGACGCGAAGCCGCAACCACTTCCCCATCTAACTCTGGATAAGCGTTCATTACGGAGGCAAGTTTCGCATCGCGTATCGCCGCTTGGAAGGGAGCGAGATAGACATCATAGACCTCGTTCATACCCATATGGACAGGCGCACAATTGAGACCGCCCTGTGAAAGGCTGTGGCCAATGAAATGCTTGCCTGTTGCTAGGACGCCCTGTGCGAGGTTATCTGTCTGTAAACCTTTGATATAAGCCATTCCAAAATGACTTACTAGGGTTGGATCCTCACCGAAAGTTTCTTCCACCCGTCCCCAGCGTGGGTCACGTGCAACATCCAGCACGGGAGCCAGTCCTTGCCGGGCGCCAATGGCAAGCAATTGTTTACGAACAGCCGTTGTCATCGCTTCCGCTAATTCGGGTTGGAAAGTGCTGGCAAGCCCCAACATCTGAGGGTACACCGTCCCACCTAACATCATCGCGCCCGAGCAGCATTCTTCATGAATAATGGCTGGGATCCCAAGCCGCGTTTTTTCGATGAGAAGTTTTTGCAGACTATTGGAGGCTTTTGCCGCACTAATCGGGTCGAGTGTGGATGCACCCGCGAGGCGCGTAATCTGTCCAATTCCATGCTTGAATTTATCTGCAACCTTTTTCCAATCAAGCGCACCATTGGTTTGAAGGTCGAACATCCAATAGGAGCCCATCTGGGCAAGCTTCTCATCCAAGGTCATTTGGGAAAGTAATTTAGTTACACGCTGTTCAATAGATTCCATGATGCATTATTTCCTAGAGTTGAATTTTCTATCACATACCAAACAACAATTCAACATTAACTGATCAAGACGTTCGTATTAGAAGCCGCGCACCTAAGCAAGGCGATAAAAATTTCAACTCCCGGTCCGTTTAAGTATCAAATAGGTGCACACATGGCCGCGGCCCAGTGATAAAGAAAGATTGATGAGTTTCGAATCGCGACAAACTGTTGAATGAAAACGATTTTCTTGTTCTCAATAGAGGTATCGCTACCATAGAATAATTGTATCCAAGCAGTATCCAGTTTATCCTGTGCATCGGTATCTGTCGTGCCAAAACCTTCCTGAAAGAGGTCATGGTATTTACCTGACTGGAAAGCCCCGATAGGAGTCGAAGTGGAAATAGAAATGCCCGGAGTCTCCATCTGCGTGCGAGCGTGGCCACGACCTTGCAGGCAGAATCAAGAAGAGAGATGCCATGGAAAATAAAAGCCGTTGCAGTTTATGCATAAAACTAGAGTGCCATTCGAATTATCAACCTTTGAGTGCACCAGCGGTTAAACCGGCTACAATCTGTCGTTCGGCAAACAGATAGAAAACGATCGCGGGTACCGCAGACGAGGCCACGAAAGCCGACATCAACGCCAAATCTGAGCTATATTGCCCCTGGAACTGCATGGTGCCGAGCGGTAAGGTCCAAAGAGATGAACTGTTAAGTAGAACCAAGGGAGTCAGTAAATCGTTCCAACTGACAATCATGGTTAAGGCCCCAACCGCCGCCAGCGCCGGGCGTACCAGCGGGAGCAGGATACGCCAAAAAAAGTCAAATGAAGTGCAACCATCTATCGAAGCAGCGTCCTGCAACTCGACCGGCACCGACAAAAAGAATCCACGCAGAATCAAAATGTTACCGGATAACCCAAAGGCAGTTTGCACTAGGATAACCGCCAGGAGAGTATCAACCAGATGCATCTGGCGGACAACAAGGTATACCGGCATAATGGCAACCGTAATTGGGAACATGAGGCCTAGGGTGAGAAAATTAAAAGCCAAGTCCTTGCCTCTGAATTGCATTCGGGCAAATACAAAGGCTGCCAGGCTGCAAATGATCAAAACGCCAGCGGTAGAAAACAGCATAACGACAACGCTGTTGCGTAGCATAATCCAGAACGAAGACATGCTCAAAATCTTGCCATAGTTATCCCATTGCGGGGGATTGGGAGGGGTGTATGGAAACGAAAACATCTCACCGCGCGTTTTGAGGCTGCCAAAAACCAATATCACGATGGGTACCACGAAGATTAACGTGACAAAAGAAAGGATCAGGTATTGGAGGAACCTGGATAAGTTCTTTTTGAAAGCCTTATTTCGGAGGAATGGATTGGTTGTCATAGTTAGCTCTTCCTACAAGCCGCCCAAGTAGTCTGGTTGGCGGACAAGCCGCAAGTATCCCACCGAAAAAGCCAAGCAAATCAGCAACATCACCAACGCCACAGCCGACCCGTATCCTAGCTGGAAACGCACAAAGGCAAAGCGATACATGTAAGTAGCCATGACTTCACTCGCGTTGACTGGCCCACCCTTGGTCATGATCCAGACCAGAGGGAACTGTGTAAGCGAGCCCAAAACAGACAGGTAAATCGTTGTACGAATGGTGCTGCCAAGCAAAGGTATGGTGATATTGCGAGTCAATTGCCATTTATTCGCACCATCAATAAGGGCAGCCTCTTCGACCTCTTTGGGAATATTTTGCAGGCCGGCCAGGTACAACAACAGGTGTAATCCGAAATATTTCCAAGTGAGAACGATAAAGACACACGCCATAACCTCATGGATATCACTTAGGAAGGTTTGGGCCTGGACACCTGGAATAAGAATCAAAAGCGCATTAATAAAACCACGGGATGGGTCAGGGTTGAGGAGACTCAACCAAATAATGGCAGTAATAACTTCGGAAAGCACATAAGGCATGAAAAAGATCGTGCGAAAGATGGCGCGCCCAGGCAAGTCGCGTCCCACCATGATCGCTAGCGCTAGCGCTAGTGGCAGCTGGAAGCACAAAGAGAGCACTACAATCAAGAGACAGTCCCCCACCGATTTCATGAATATTGTATCAGTCAGGATCTGCTTGAAATTATCCAATCCGATAAAATCAACCGCAGGGCCCAATCCATTCCAATTGAACAGACTGAAATAAACGGATCGAAAAATGGGATAAACGAGAAAAACGAGGAAAAGTATAAAAGCCGGTGCTAAGAAGAAAGCAATCGTCAGGTAGTCTTGAACGCGGCGAGGCGAGTCAATCCGTTTGTGCGTTTTCAAGTCGCTGTTTCTGGCCTGAATTATATTCATGCTAACTATCCTTCTGTCTCACAAAAGCGCGGGGATCGGGCATTTCCAAACCCAACCCCCGCACATCCAAAAGAACTGATCTTACTTTATGTTTTGCTTAGCCGAGTCTTCAATTGCCTGGGCGGCCTGTTGAGGTGTGCCCGTTCCGGCAAAAATGGTCTGCACGGAGTCGTTCAAGGCGGAGCCCATCGCTGGAGGCAGATACTGATCATAGTACAGCTGGAAGTAGGTTGCATTTGCTACATTCTGCTTTACAGCCAGCATATTGGGATCGGTCAAGCCGGATTCGGCGCCCACGACCGGCGGGATGCCCATGCCCAATTTGGCCATTTGAGCCTCGTTGGTGGCACTGGTCAAGAACTTAACGAAATCAATAGCTTCCGGGGGTGCATTCTTGCCAATCGCGAAGCCGTTGCCGCCGCCACAAACATCCGTAAGTTTACCAACGCCACCCTCAACCGCCGGGAAGTTGAAGAAGCCCAGATTAGCAACGCCTTTTTTGTCGGCGCTGTCAGCCAATTCAACGGATGGACCCCACTGTCCAGTGAGTTCCATGGCAGCTTTACCGTTACCGAAGGCGGCTTCCATATCATCATGGGTAGCGCCAAGATAACCGGCCTGGAAGGGCTGGAGGGCAATCAACTGCTGGAGATCCTGACCAGCTTGGACGAAAGCCGGATCCGTAAATGAACCTTTCCTACTGTAAGCTGCATCAAAGGCAGGCTCGCCACCGATGCGGGTGGCCAAATACATCCACATGTGCATGCCGGGCCACTTGTCGCCTTCACCCAAGGCGATGGGGGTGATGCCGGCTGCCTTGAGGGCCTTAACATCCGCTAAGAAATCGGTCCAAGTCGCAGGAGGATTAGCAATTCCAGCCTTGGCGAAGAGGTCTTTGTTGTACCACCAGCCGACCATGCCCATATCCCACGGTACGCCATAGTTCTTGCCTTGATAGGCGTAGACGGACAATGCGCCGGCACCGAAAGTACTGCGCCAAGCACCATTATCCGCATCGAGGGCGGGCGTAATGTCCTGGAGCAGACCAGCCTGGACTTGGGAATTCATGTCGCCACCACCCCAACTCTGGAAGATGTCGGGGGGATTTCCGGATTGCATGACCGTGGTTAACTTGGTCTTGAAGGCCTCGTTTTCTAACACGGTAATATTGATAGTAACATTCGGGTGAGCGGCCATATACTGGTCGGCCAAACCTTTCCAGAATGACAGACCCGGATCGGCAGTAGAAATATGCCACCAATTGATGGTTACCGGTTTCGGTGCGGCGGTGTTCGTTGCGGCTGGGACCGCAGTCGCGGCGGGAGCTTGAGTTGGGGCAGGCGCTTGAGTCGGGGCACTTGTTGCCGGGGAACCGCACGCAGCAAGAGCGAAAGCGCCAATAAGCACCACACTCAAAATAGTGTAAATCTTTCGAGACATTTTCTTCTCCTTATCTATGAAAGTGCAAGTAGGTTATACTCTCATTGTGCGGAGCAACGCTCCTCACAATTGTGCAGGTCTTCTTTCTGTCTGTTCAGGGCTGAAGAGAGGACCTGCTATTTATTTTGGTAGCGATACAGCCCTCACCTCCTTTCTAAAAAAGCGACCTTTCAGTAACCTTACCGCGCCGTTGTATCTGTAATTTATGCGGTTACCGATAATTTACGGCAGGAATCACGGATAACAAGTTGCGTCCGCATTCTATAAGTCTGGGCATCGAGGGGCTCGTCATTGATCAGTTGCATGAGCATTTGTGTCGCAACAAAACCCATCTCGGAAATGAACTGGTCCATAGTTGTCAATCCCATATACTTGGACTCCGTTATGTTGTCGAAACCTATTACTGATATATCTTCTGGAATGCGCATCCTCAGCTCTTGTGCAGCTTGAAAAACACCCATGGCGGTCTGGTCGTTGGAAGCAAATATGGCCGTGGGAGGTTTATCAAGTGACAGCAGTTTTTTGGCGCAGATGACCCCCGTTTCGGTGGTGTAATCACCAGGCGCAATCAATTTCTCATCGACAGGGATACCAACTTTATCAAGCGCATCGCGATAACCCTTTAGACGGCGATTCGAACTTTCCAATTCAGCGCGTCCACTGATAAAGCCAATGCGTTTATGTCCCAAGCCAAGCAGGTAATCCATCGCGTCGACGGCACCTTCATAATTGGTTGCATGAACGGAAGGGTAATTCGGATTGCTCATAGTCGGGTCAACCGAAACGATCGGAGCATTATTTGAAAACTCGCTCGCGATGGGTGCGACAATGATGACACCGTCCGTTATGGAATTGTTGAGAAGCGAAACATATTTTTGTTCGTGAGAGGCGCTTTCTGTTTTCCGTACATCGCCTGTTGTGTACACCAACAAATCGAACTCGGAGTTAGCAATGGCACGATTCACGCCTTTCATCACTTCTACAGCAAATGGATAAGCAATGTCAGGCATGATCAACCCGACCAAATTTTTCTTGAAACTTCGCATACTTCTCGCGGCAAGGTTGCTTGTATATCCCAGATCCTCAATCACTGAACGAACATGATCTTGTGTATCGCTCGCCACATCCACCTTACCATTTAAAACACGCGAAACCGTGGAGACGGATACACGCGCGGTTTTTGCAACATCTTGGATTGTTACGGTTCGTCTTTTCTTCCGCATGCCAAATCCTAAAAAAGTGATACTGTTTTGGTATCGTTTCCGGTAACGATACCGGAATTATTACACATATTCGAAAAAAAATCAACTTAAACTTAAAAGGGCTCTTGCCTATATAATGAACATAACAAAGCAAATGAGAGCCCGATAATATCCATATAGATGACTAAATAACAAGAGTACGTTTATAATTGGATATGGAATAGTACAGCAATGCTGGTCTTATAAGAATTCAAAGAGGAGAATATGTTCACGAAACGCCATTGTTTTTTTATTTCTTTAACACTAGTCAGCATCGTCCTGCTCACCGCCTGCCAACGGAAATCCACATCGCAACCCACACCGGCTTCGTCACTAATAGCGACGGTAAAGGAAATAACGGGAACTGTCACTATCCAACTACCAGGCGCCAACAGTTTTTCTACTGCCACAATCGGAACGGAATTGCAGGTAAACGGTTCCATCAAAACCGGCGACGATGGCCGCGTCCGCCTCGACCTTTCCACCGGCACCATTATCCGCGTTGCACCATCCTCCCTTTTTACGCTCACATCCAATCAGCCCAGCAATGGGAGCCTATCCACTCAATTAAACCTAAACGCGGGAGGCATCTTCATTATTCTGAATGGCGGAACCACCAGTGTAAATACGCCATCGGGGGTAGCTTCGGTGCGCGGTTCATATCTCAGCGTTTATATTGATCCATCCACACAGAACATTGTGGTTACCTGCTTGGAGGGCCACTGCGGCGCAAGCAATAGCGCGGGAAGTGTTGATTTCGGCACGGGGCAGGAAGTCACTTTGTTTACCTGCACGGCCGGTCAATGCACCGTACCAGGCGTCGGCCCGATGACTCCCGAAGAGTTCCAATATTGGCTGGATAATAATCCGGATCTTCTTCAACAACTCCCGGGCCTAGCCGCCACAATGACGGCTTTGGTCTCCACTCAATCCTCTACAACGGAAACTCCGGTTGCCGCCACCTTTACTCCAGTACCAGAATCGGCAAGCTGTCTCAATATAACCAGTCCAACTACTGACTCGACTCTGAATCCGACCGGACCGGTGACATTTGCATGGGACGCAAGAACGGAAGCGGCCAGATATCGGCTCACCATTCATTATCCGAATGGCGTCATCGCTTCATTCTATACTGATTCGACCAGCATCACACGCTACGTGGAATCGATGCCAGCCGGCGGTTCTTACACTTGGGATGTGACAGCCTTCGATAGCTCAGGCAATGCAATCTGCACCACTGGCGAAAGTACGTTCACCAAGCCGGAATATGATACGCCTGTGCCGCCTAAGCCTAAAAATAATCCTCCGACCGTAGTAACACCTCCTGAATACTAAATCCAGATGAACCGTTCAAGAAGTTCTTCGCGTCTCAGTTTGATCCTGATTGCGGTAGTGGCTATCATCTTGCTGGCGCTGGAGTTCGCCTCCAATTTGCCGAATATCAGCACGCCGCTTGGAAGCTTGGAACTAGGCACCCGCGATACATTGATGCGCGTGCGTGGCACCCGGCCGACATCGGGAAACATCGTGATCGTTGCCATCGATGATGCATCCTTTCAATGGACGAAATACGAATGGCCCTGGCCGCGCGCCTATCTGGCTCAGATCGTGAATGCAGTCAACCAGGGCGGAGCGCGGGTGGTTGGATTGGACGTCTTGCTGACCGAAGCTGGAAAAGATCCAGGCGGAGATGTGGCGCTGGCTCAAGCCTTGAGTCGATCACCATCGTCTGTTTCTGATTTACTGATCTTTCGAGATCCTCAACAAAACATGATCTCCCTGGACCCACCCATTGAGCCTTATCGCACTGCGCTGAAAGCAGTAGGCATCACCACCATCATTCAAGATAAGGACGCCATCACACGCAGTATCCAAGCCTACGATACTTACGGCGATCAGGTTTATTACAATTGGGCCTTCCAAGTTGCTAGCCAATATCTCAAAGTACCTCCGCCATCGAATGCAAATCCAAATGGCTTTACATTTCACGATCAACAAATTCCGCTTCACAATGGTTTACTGCTTGTTAACTACAATGGGCCAGCCGGAACCTATCCAACTTATTCTGCGTATCAGGTTGCCTTGGGCGATGTGCTAAGGGAAAATCCAAATGCTTTCAAAGACAAGATCGTTCTGATCGGCGCGACGACTATTACATTGCATGACGTTTACGCCACGCCGTTTTCCGCTCAGCAGCCGACGCCGGGAGTAGAAATCGTTGCCAATGCAGTGGATACCATCCTGAATGGAAATTACCTGAAAGAGACTCCGCCTTGGGTCGCCTTACTCATTATCCTTGTCATGGCGATTTTGGCAGGTTTGATCTCTCGCATCCAAAGGCCATCCTTAACGATTGTGCTCATGGCAGTCGGCATGATTCTGTATGCGGTTGTCACCTATTTTCTATTCATCCAGAAAGGGTTATATATCCCAACTGTCGCGCCACAATTGATGCTCTTTCTTGGCGTGGTTTTGCCCGCACTTGAACAATCCGTCTTACAGGAATTGGAAAAACGCCGAGTCCGTAATTTGTTCAGCCGTTTCATTTCGCCTGAAATGGTGGATCAATTGATCGAGACACAAGATATCAACTCACTCAACAAACGCGCCAACCTCAGCATTCTCTTTTCTGACATTCGCGGCTTTACCACGCTCTCCGAAAAATTATCGCCGGAAGATGTAGTGTCCGTTCTAAATCCTTATCTCGAAGCAATGACAAAAGTCATCGAGCAATTCGGCGGAACGGTGGACAAATATGAGGGTGATGCAATCGTTGCTTTCTTTGGCGAACCCGTAGTGCATGAAGATCATGCATTACGCGCCGTCCGCACCGCGGTGAATATGCGCAAAGCTCTTGTTGAACTTCATCACCTTTGGGAAAAACAAGGACGCCCTTTTCGCATCGAGATCGGCATCGGCATCAATTCCGGTGAAGTCTTCGTTGGTTTGCTAGGCTCAGCGCAACGCATCAACTACACCATCATCGGTGATAATGCCAATCTGGCATCGCGCTTGCAGGATTTGACCAAAACGTATCAATGGCCAATTCTCATCAGCGAAAGCACGTACGATCAAGTGAAGGATGAATTTGAAGCTGAGCTGGCAAATTCGGTCTTAGTCAAAGGAAGAAGCGAAGCCGTTAAGGTTTATCGATTGATTGGGCGGCGCAACGCACCGGAATCAGAACGCATCCAGCCTTGGGATACACAGACCATCAGTAGGAACCAATCCCAGCAACCATGACTTAAAGGCCATTCTCTTCTCGCATAAAAATAGATACAATAATAATGTGGGTATAAAATCCAAATTTTGAAGAGGAGAAAAAATGGAACCTAAGAATTTACATCGATTGGCGTGGATGTTAGGCGCGCTTTTAGTTGCCGTCCTGGCATGTCAAGGTACTGGCTCTAGTACCCCATCCAGTCAAGGAATTGCAACTTCAAGTCCGACACAAGCCGCCACTTTGATAAGCGCAATGCCCCCTGCAAATCTTCCGGCAACTGCACTCGATCAGGCAGGAGATCCAGATTCATCCAGCATGGCAACTGCCAAGAACGTTTCAAGCGGCGATTATTTTGTTCAAGGATTGTATGAGCGGCCCTTCAATGCTAACAGCATGGACACCTATTTCCCCTACATGGATATTGTCCATATTCAAGGCTTCATGGATGATACTTGGGGATATCTGGAAATCACTCTGGCCGGCACCGATAAAAATGGACAACTGCCTGCTGAGTACGCCGCAGAATTGGATATAAATAAAGAGGGTCGCGGCGAATATCTAATCCGCGCTTCCAATCCAGCCTCCACCACCTGGACCACACAAGGTGTTCAGGCCTGGAAGGATACCGACGGTGACGTAGGTGGTGTCGTTCCGATGCTCGCAGATGCTAAGCCTGATGGCGGCGATGGATACGAAACACTCGTCTTCGATCAGGGCAAAGGCAGTCTAGCAGATGGAGCCTGGGTTCGCATTTCACCCAATGATCCCAAGACCGTGCAAATCGCCTTCAAGCTCTCGATGATTGGAAGTCCGTCTTCCTTTGCGATGGGTGCTTGGGCTGGAGCCAATATTGATCCATCTATGTTCGATTACAACGATCACATGACGCATGCTCAAGCTGGGGATCCCAATCAAAGTTACCCGCAGGTTTACCCGATCAAAGCGTTGGCCGAGATTGATAATACCTGCCGCCTCGCTATTGGATTCATTCCGACCGGCAAAGAGCCGGGTTTGTGCAAAACCATCGTAATACTGCCTAAGGGACCTGGCCCGGCGCCTACATGTTCACCCCAGATCTGCGGCTAGAATCCGTAAAACCTATATAGTATAGTTACATCGGGCGAGCAGAATCTGCTCGCCTTTTTTGCGCTTATTTCACTTGTGGGGAATTGTACGAATGCCGGTTTTATGGTAGATTTGCTTTACTACAGTAAAGCGAGGGCACAGAATGAATGCAGATAAAGTTCCTGATATCATTATCGGACGCCTGCCTGTTTATCTCCGCGCGCTGCAGCGCATGGAAGAAAAAGGGATGCGGACAACCTCATCACAGGAATTGGGCCAACATGTTGGGATTTCCGCCGCGCAAATCCGCAAGGATATTTCCCAGTTCGGTGAATTTGGAAAACAAGGCACGGGATATCCCATCTCTTTCCTGATTGACAAACTACGTGAGATACTCAAAGTCAACCACACTTGGGATGTGGCTGTGATCGGTGCAGGCGAACTTGGACATGCGCTATCCAACTATCAAGGTTTTACCAATCGGGGATTTTGCATCGCGATGCTCTTTGATAGCGATCCATCCAAAATCGGAAATAAGATCGGCGAATTTGTCGTCGAAGATTCAGCCAACATGGTGGAACGTATTCGCAGTGCAAACGTAAAAATCGCAATGTTAACCGTTCCTGCCGGCGCCGCTCAAGCCGCGGCGGATAAACTTGTTCAAGCGGGTGTCAGGGCGATTTTGAATTATGCACCCATTAGTT
The DNA here is from genome assembly GCA_963783295.1 of uncultured Chloroflexia bacterium. GTDB lineage: Bacteria > Chloroflexota > Anaerolineae > Anaerolineales > Villigracilaceae > Fen-1038. The sequence goes on from CAWAMX010000012.1 coordinate 282,064, forward strand.
TGAATGTGCCAAATAATGTACATGTTCAATATATTGATCCTGCCACCCACCTTCAGAGAATGACATATTATCTATAACAAGGAAACAAAAAAAGGCATCCAAGCTTGGATGCCTTTTTAGGTCCGCACCACTCTAGACTTGAGGCAGGCTCCGTTTCAGGATGTTCATCATCCCAAGTCCGCGTACCGTGCCTTCCACCACACAAGTCAATGGGTTGTCAACCAGATAAGCTGGAATGCCAAGCGACTTGGTTAATAGCTTATCCACGCCGCGCAGAAGTGCGCCGCCACCGCATAAAGCAACACCCCGATCAATGATATCAGCAACCAGCTCGGGTGGAGTTTTCTCAAGGACACGGCGGCAGTTCTCTGTCACTTCCTTGAGCGGATCTTGTAACGCCTCAACGATTTCGCCAGTTACAAGTGTAATGGGACGCGGCAAACCTGTAACTTGATCCTGTCCCTGAACTTCCATACTATTTTCGGTATCCTGCGGAACCGCTGCACCAATCTTGAGCTTAAGCTGTTCGGCCGTGGCTTGGCCGATGATCACTCCATATTTGCGCCGAATATAATTGATGATGGCTTCATCAAAATCAAGGCCGCCTTTTCGCAGGGTATTAGCGGACACAATGCTATACATTGCCATCACCGAAGCTTCGGTGCAACCGCCGCCAAGACAAATGACCATGTTACCGGAGGGCGAACCGATCGGCAGGTCAATGCCGAGTGCGGCTGCCAGAGATTGTTGAATAAGCGATGTCTCGCGCGAACCCGCCTCCATCACAGCCTCGTATACGGCACGCCGCTCCACGCTGCTAACGCCGTAAGGCACAGAGATCATTGTGCGTGGACGAAAGACGCGCAATGATCCGCTGACTCTTTGAAGCAGGTAGGAAAGCAATGTCTCGGTGATTTCATAATCGGCGATCACACCGTTCCGGAGCGGACGAGCCACCTCAATACTTTCCGGGACGCGGCCAAACATATCCAGCGCTTCCTGTCCAGCCGCCACCATCTTTTGTTCTTCCACTTCAATGGCGACAATGGTCGGTTCCTGCAAAAGCACTTGTGCGCTGTCTGCCAACCGCGTAAACATGGTACCCAAATCAATACCGAGGTCTTTGGAAAATACTGCCACAGTTCCCTACTTTTCTGAAATCGGCGTATGAACGCCAGCTTTGCGAATACGGCGAACCGCATCCAGTCGTAAATTGGATCGGCGAAACGCCGCTTCAATGTTCAATAACACATCCGCGGCTTTCAATATGGCCTGAGCCGGTGCTTCTACATGTTCCTGCAAAACGATTTCACTCCAGATGGTCATAAAAAGTTTTTAGTCTAAGGTCTCACGTGCTGAATGACCGGACTCCCGACACAAAAAACCGTGATGCCTCTTACGCACTTTTTGCCAGATTTTCTACTTTCTCACGAACACCCACAATTGTAACCGCCATCATGAAAGCCTGCTTGGACAAATTGTCATATTAGCATCAAGGATTTCGCGGAAGCCGCACACAGCAATCTAGAATTCCGTAGGCCTTCCTCTACAGAGAACAGCCTAGAGAAGCGTTCAATCTTGCGCGTGCGACCCCCAGTTTATCATTTTCGTTCAACTCGTCAATACCGAGAATGGCGGTGGTATGTGAAGGTTCATTTATGGATCGAGCGATCTCGAACAGATGCAAATCGGTGTCAGCCTACGATACGTAGCTCACGCGGCATATCGCTCAACACTTCCGCGCCATTATTAGTAACCACCACATTATCTTCGATCCGCACACCGCCGTGCCCCGGCAAATAGATTCCCGGTTCTACCGTATAGGCCATTCCAGGATAAAGCATTTGCATATTATCGCCGCGCATGTATGGCTCTTCATGTCCTTCCATGCCGATGCCATGACCCGTGCGATGCGTGAAATATTTTCCATAACCAGCTTGCTCGATCACTGCACGCGCAACCTTATCCACGTTCGCACATGGGGCGCCGGGTCGTCCCGCCGCACGACCAGCTTCATTTGCCTTCAATACGATCTTGGCAATTTTCTTGAATTCCGGCTCGACCTCCCCCACTGCAAACGTACGCGTCAAGTCGGAAATATATCCATCCACCGTTGCGCCCCAATCTATAACCAGCAAATCTCCGCGCTGAAGTTTTCGATCCGAGGGCGAAGCATGTGGATTGGCAGAATTTGGTCCAGCAGAAACAATCGGCGGAAATGGTAATTCGGATTCAGAGCCGTGCTTCAGCATTTGAATTGTTAATTCGGATGCAATTTCTTTCTCGGTCATTCCAATTTTGATCAACAGAATCGTCGCTTCGAGCGCGTCTTGTGCGACCTTGACGGCCCGCCTCATCGCCTCGACTTCAGACTCATCCTTGCGCAAACGTAGCGACGCCAACGCCTCCGACGCATCCGGAAAATCTGCTTCGGGCGCTCCCGCGCGGACGTAACGAAATTCTAACAAACGCAGTTGACGCGGTTCGACGCCAATCTTCTTTCCATCCACCCCCAATGATTGAACTGCCTTGCGAAAGACGGCGTCCCACTCAGACGGATTCTCACCATAAGCAAACGCGTTCACTTTATAGGGAAAGAGATTCACCTTTGGCGATTCGAGTTCAGGCAAAACAAGAACTGGATCTTTTTCTTGGGCAACCAACAATACAACGGGACGTTCCATGAGGTGAAATTTCAAACCCGTTAAATAGGTGAGGGTCGGGCCGGGGTTAATGACCACCGCATCCAGTCCAGCTTGAGCGAGAGCCGTATGAAGTTTTTCGAGGCGTGCGGAGTTCATATGCAAATCCTATTTCATTTCGAAGTGATGATGTTGGCGAATGAAAAATTGTTTTAGAAACCAATCCACAATGACGGGAAACAGCATATCAAAACCAATGACAATGCGATACCACCACGGAATAATCACCACCCGGCGCGGATGCTTGGCAAGTTTCACCACGCGGCGGGCCACATACTCGGATGACATGGATAAACCTTTAAACAAATCCAAACTCCGTTTGGTTTTGGAATTGCCAGTATGTTGCCCAAACTCGGTCGCTGCAGGACCCGGATAAATCCCTGAGACTTTGATTCCAAATGGGGAAACTTCTCGGCGCAAGGCATCGGTGAAACCGCGCACGCCGAATTTGGTGGCGGAATAAATTGTATAAAGTGGTGCAGCGATCCAACCCGCAACGGAAGACATATTGATGATATGCCCATATCCCTGTTTCAGCATGTAAGGGATTACTGCACGCGTCACTTAAATCACTCCTAGCAAATTGACATCCACTTGCGTTTCAATATCGCGCGCCGTATCCAAATTCTCCAGCCAATCGAGTCGACCAAAGCCCGCATTATTGAATAGGATATCAATGCGGCCATAAAGATCAATTGCCGACTTAACCATCAAATCCACGTCGGCGCGTTGAGCCACATCCATTGGAATCGCAATCGCTTCGCCGCCTTCGGATTGAATCCCACTTGCCAAGGCTTGAAGTCGGTCAAGACGGCGCGCTGCAAGAACAATCTTGCATCCCTCTTTTCCAAACAAGCGCGCCGCGTCTTCGCCGAACCCTGATGAAGCGCCTGTGATAATGACAACTTTATCTTTAAGAGAATTTGACATCCAAACATATCCGACGATTATTCCGGCTCTTCAGGATTCTCTTCATTCGTTCGTTTCCTCGGCCGCGGCGGTTTGATGATGGCATCGGGTGCGATCGCAAGCTCTATCACTTGATCCATATGCGTAACCGGAATAATCTTCATCTCAGATCGCGCGGTTTTGGGAACCTCATATAAGTCTTTGAGATTCTTCTCGGGAAGTAGAACCACTTTCAGTCCCGCACGATACGCCGCCAAAACTTTTTCACGCACGCCGCCAATTGGCAGGACGCGCCCGCGCAACGTGATCTCGCCAGTCATGCCAACTTGATGATAAACAGGCCGACCCGTCAATGCAGATATCATCGCGGTGGCGATGGTAATTCCGGCCGATGGGCCATCTTTGGGAATCGCACCTTCGGGCATGTGCAGGTGAATGTCCATGCGTTCGAAGACTTCCATTTCGATGCCGAGCGCCGCGGCGCGCGACTTGATATATGTGAGCGCGGCCTGGCCCGATTCTTGCATGACATCACCTAGCTGGCCCGTCATCTGCAATGAGCCTTTGCCTTCCAGCACTGCAACCTCTACCGGCATGATCTCGCCACCGTTTTCCGTCCACGCTAGCGATTGCACGACGCCGACTTCATCCTGCTTTTCCGCTTCGGGCGGAATATATTGCGGCGGATCAAGGAACTTCTCAATGAGATCCGCGCTGATCTTGGTTGGATATTTTTTGTCTTCGGCCTTGAGGCGCGCCACTTTGCGGCTGATGCGCCCGATTTCGCGTTCAAGGTTACGGACGCCCGCTTCAAATGTATATTCGCGAATGATACGTTGAAGCGCGCCAATCTCGAATGTTAAATCAATATCGGCAATCCCGTTCTCATCGATTTGGCGTGGGATCAGATAACGATTTGCAATCTCAAGCTTTTCTTCCTCAATATAACCCGGGAACTCGATCACTTCCATGCGGTCGAGCAGAGCCGCAGGAATCGAGCCGAGATAATTTGCAGTGGTCACGAACATGACCTTGGAAAGATCAAAAGGCATTTCCAAATAATGATCGCTGAACGAATTATTTTGTTCGGGGTCGAGCACTTCGAGCATGGCCGAAGCCGGATCGCCGCGAAAATCGGAATAGAGTTTATCAATCTCATCCAGCATGAAAAGCGGATTGGCGGTGCCGGCGCGTTTGATCGTTTGCAGGATACGTCCCGGCAACGCGCCAATATATGTGCGGCGATGTCCGCGGATTTCAGCTTCATCGCGCACACCACCGAGCGAAACGCGCACAAACTTGCGCCCAAGCGCCTCGGCAATGGAACGACCTAAGGATGTTTTGCCGGTTCCAGGCGGACCGACAAAACATAAAATGGGCTGACGATCTTTCTTTGGCTTGAGGCTGCGTACCGCAATATATTCAAGAATTCTTTCCTTGGCTTTTTTCAAGCCATAATGATCGCGCTCGAGAATCTTCGCGGCGTGTTTGACATCAAGATTATCGGGCGTGGATTTCGTCCACGGCAAATCAAGGATCCAATCAACGTAGGTGCGGATGATGCCAACTTCCGGCGCCATCGGCGGCATTTGATTCAGCCGCTCCAATTCTTTCATGGCAACCGCTTTCGGCTCCTCGGGCAGATTCGCGGCTTCGATCTTCGCCTTCAAATCTTTGACATCGCGCGTGAAGATATCGCCTTCGCCTAATTCGTCCTGGATTTGTTTCATCTGTTCGCGCAGATAAAACTCACGCTGACTTTTATCCACCTCATTCTGAACGCGCGAATGGATTTCATCTTCCAGTTCCAGCACATCCACTTCTTGAGCGAGAATTTTATTGACGGCTTGCAATCGCCCGCGTGGATCGAGCAGAGTCAGTAGGCTGAGCTTGGCTTCAAAATTCAATGAAAGCGACGTGGCGATCATATCGGCCAACCAACCTGGCTCAGCGATATTCATAGCAAAGAGATGCGCTTCTTCGGGGATGGCGCGATCCAACTGAACGCAGCGATCAAACAGATCAAGTACGGAGCGCATCAAAGCCTGGGTTTGGCGGTCAGCCGTTGTCGGTTCGAAGATGACACGGGCACGCACTTTCATGAAGGGCCGCGTGCGCGTGAATTCCACAATCTCGACTCGGCGGCGTCCCTGCACCAGCGCCGACGATGAACCATCCGGCATCGAAAGCAAACGCCCCACCGCCATCTCAATGCCAATGGGCAAAAAGTCGGAGGGCTTCGGTTCATCCACTTCGGGATCTTTTTGCACAAGCCCGATCACGGTTTGATTTTTTACCTGCGCGTCCTGAACTGCAACCAATGAGGATTCGCGCCCGATAAAGATCGGCGCGACCATGCGCGGAAATACCACGAGATCGCGCAATGGCATGACCGACGCTTCGATCATGCCTTGTTCATTGGCCTCGTAATTGGGAACCCGATACAGTTCTTCGGTGCGCTGCGATAACGCTAAATTAAAATTATCTTCTTCATTCCAATCGTTATTCATTCGTTTCTCGTTATTCGATAGTCGGGAATCGGATTCGGGAGCTGTTACGATTTACGAAGCCCAATTTCCGATTTCCGTCTTTCCCATGCCATCATGACCTCAGCCGTCACGAACATCGAACCGGCAGACAGCACAATGCTACCATCTTTTGCAGACAAATCCAACGCACGAGCAAACGCGGCTTCGACGGTTTCTGCCGCTTCATTCGGGATTCGAGCCTGCCGCGCCAACTCCTGGATTTTCTCCGGCTCAAGCGCACGCGGATGATCGGCGCGTGAGACAAACATTTTCTTGACCTTCGGTTGAATCTCCGCAAACATGCCAGGGATATTTTTATCTTCCGAAGCGCCGAAGATCAGATAAACCGGCTTGTTCGGGAAATAATCGTCGAGGGCCTGACGAAGCCGCGCAAACGAATCCTGATTGTGAGCCGAGTCAAAGATCACGGGCGGATCGCGCCGTACCACTTCAAAGCGCGCGGGCCATTTGACTTCGGCAAATCCTTTGCGAATCCCATCGTCGGAAATTTTCAATGCGCTGGCCTTCAATGCGGTGTAGGCTGTGACGGCATTTTCGATTTGATGAATGCCGAGCAAGGGAATGTTCAAAAACAAATTAGAAATCTGTAGCGTTTGTCCATCCAGCGAATGGCTCAATGGCTTGTAAGTGATGTCTCGGCCGACCAAAGTGAACGGCGCGTTTCGTTCTTTCGCGATTCGCACCAACACTTCCAGCGCTTCATCCTTTTGCGGCGCAGAGACCACCGGCACGCCGGGCTTGATGATGCCTGCCTTCTCGCCTGCGATCAATGCCAGCGTGTTTCCAAGAACAGCCATGTGATCATACGAAAGCGAAGTGATGATTGAAACCTTCGGCATGACCACATTCGTTGCATCGAGCCGACCGCCGAGTCCAACCTCGATCACCGCCGCATCCACTTTTTGTTGGGCGAAATATAAAAAGCCAAGCGCAGTGGTGATTTCAAAAGTGGTAAGTTTGGGAATCTTCGCCACTTCCGGTTTGACTTGTTCGACCAAATCCACTAAGTCTTGATGCGAGACCGGCCGACCATTGATTTGAATCCGCTCGGTGTAATCCAATAAGTGCGGTGAAGTGTACAAGCCAACTTTGTAACCCGCGGCTTGCAAAGCCGAGGCACACAAGGCGGAGACAGAACCTTTGCCTTTTGTCCCAGCCACGTGGATGACAGGAAACGTGGTTTCAGGGTTGCCAAGCTCAACCATCAGGGCGCGCATACGCTCGAGGCTGAAATCGGCTTTGGCAAGCTCGGACGAATGTTTGAGGCTATAATCTACGAAGGAATAGAGATAGTCGAGAGCGGAATTGTAGGCGGTTTCGATGTCAGTCATGCAGAGAATTGTAATCGTCGCTTATTACAATAGCAAGGCAAGAGAATAATCATGAATAAACGCAATGACCATTCTAGCTATGCATTCATGCACGAATTTCATGGAAATGAAATTGCGCTTGGACTAGTATTTATCATTCCGTGGGCATACATTGGCATAAAGGCATTTTTGCTCAGAACACCATTTACGATTTTGGACTGGTATTTAATAACAGTCACTCCGCTTTTGTTTCTTGCAATGAGTTTTTTCTTCAAGTTAGGTGACGATTTAATGTTCTCCGAGCCACGCTAAGTTGTATTCTTTTTACCTTTTTAACCATCATGGATTCTGCTCTCTTTCTCTTTCATAAGTGAAATGCTCGCGATCCTCACTATTCACTTTCACCTCCCCTCTTGCTCATCGCTCAAAGAAAAGCGCGGACGAATCAAACCGTTGATTGCGCGTCTGCGGCGCGAGTTCAACGTCTCGGTGGCGGAAATTGATTTGCAGGATCAATGGCAGGAAGCCGTCATCGGTTGTGCAATGATTGGAAACAATTCAGCACACCTGCAACAATCCATGCAATCTGTGGCAAAATGGATATATGCGAATTGGGAAGATGGTCAAGTGATAGATGAAAAGCTTGAAATCGTTTAAACACACAGGGCACCAAGTAAAAACCTTTGTGCTCTTTGTGTCCGCTTGCCCTCGTTTTTTGAGGGTCGTGTTTGAAAAGGAGATTTTATGGATTTAGGATTGAAAGATAAACGCGCCCTCGTTATGGGCGCATCACGCGGACTTGGTTATGCAACGGCTTTACTTCTTGCAAAAGAAGGCTGCCGCGTCGCGATCAATGGACGCGATGAGACGAAGGTCAAAGCCGCGGCGGAGAAAATTGTCAAAGAGAGCGGCGCGGCCGTGACCGGCCTCGCCGGAGATGTGAGCGATCCATCCGTGCCGGAAAAACTCATTGAGCAAGCTGTCAAATTTCTTGGCGGACTCGATCTGCTCGTCACCAACGCCGGCGGACCTCCAGCGGGCGCGTTCGAATCGTTCGATGAAGCCTCATGGGAGAAAGCGGTCAATCTTTCGTTCATGAGCCACGTGCGACTCATCCGCGCCGCACTGCCTCATTTGCGAAAATCGAAAGCCGCCAGCGTGCTGACGATGACCTCGTATTCGGTCAAGCAGCCATTGCCCAATTTGGTTTTGTCGAACAGCGTGCGGCTCGCCACGATTGGCCTGACCAAAAGCCTGGCACTCGAACTCGGCAGTGAAGGCATTCGCTTCAATTCGATTTTGCCCGCCACGATTGAAACGGATCGCATCCGCGACTTGGCAACGTTCCGCGCCCAGAAGAACGGCACCACGCTCGAACAGGAGCTTGCCATCGACGCGCAGAAAAGTGTCTTCGGACGAATCGGCACGCCGGAAGAATTTGCGAACGCGGCAGTCTTCCTGCTTTCACCCGCCGCGTCCTATCTCACCGGCGTGATGCTGCCCGTTGACGGCGGACAATATAAACCTACGTTTTAGATTCAAAGCATGAAGAAATTATCATTCCTCACCCGCGTCTCACTCCTGCTCGGATTTTTCTTCACACTCGATAAACTGCTGGCCTTCGTGCGCACGATCATCATTCTGCGCCAATTCCAACTCTCTTCCCAACTGGACGCTTTCTATTACGCCGACCTTCTGCCAAGTTGGGAAGTGGCAATCTTTTCGGGCAGTGCCTTAGCAATGGCAATGATCCCGGTCCTGACCCAAACCCTAACCTTGCACGGGCGCGAATCCGCATGGAATTTATTTTCACGCGTCGCCAACCTGGCTTTCATTGTGACCGGCATCGGTGCCGCGCTGGTCGCCATTTTTGCAGACCCGATCATCCGCTTGTGGATCGCGCCTGGCGTCGGCGCGGGCGAACAGCATTTCATTGCGAGTCTGATGCGCATTGACTTGATCGCGACTTTCATTTTCTCCATCAGCGGTCTCGTCATCGCGGCCTTGCAAGCCAATCAACATTTCTTTTTACCGGCGTTAGCTCCAATTCTTTACAACGTCGGACAAATTTTCGGCGCGGCGATCCTCGCGCCAAGCCATCCGTATTCATTCGGGCCAATCACCCTTCCAGCCTTTGGCCTCGGCGTATATGGACTAGTCTATGGTGTCATTCTCGGTGCGGCGCTTCATCTCGCTATTCAAATCCCCAGCCTCCTCCGATATGGATTCCATTGGACTGCCTCGCTTGATCTGCGTGATCCGGCTTTGATCGAAATGTTCAAGGTGCTCTGGCCTCGCTTATTGACCGTGCTTGGCGTGCAACTGATGTTCATGGTGCGCGCCAATCTCGCTTCATATTTGCCAGCGGGTGCATTCTCCGCTATTACGAACGGCTGGATGATTATGCAGGTTCCTGAAACTTTATTAGGAACCGCGATTGCCACTGCCATGCTCCCAACTCTTTCCGAATTCGCGGCGCGCGCCGACTGGAACGGATTCCGTCAAACGATTGACAAAGCCCTCCAGGTTTTGCTCGCGTTAACTTTGCCTGCCGGTGCGATCATCGCCGCCGGGATTCATCCGCTGATTCGTACTGCCTTCCATTTCGACGATGCTGGGACAAATTTATTAACATTCACTACGCGCATTTACATGCTGACATTATGCGGGTATGCGCTTCAAGAAGTTGCGGCGCGCGCCTTCTATGCGCGCAAGGAGGCATTAATCCCCTTGGCAACGGTTGTCGTTCGATTGCTCATCTATTTGGTCATTGGAATTTTGGGATTGATATTCTTTAAATCCATCGGCGCGCCGGTGGTTGCGCTTGCCGAACTCTCTCTCACCGTTGAATCAATCGTGATGTTGATCATCCTGAGTCGCCGAATGCAGGAGCCAATAAAGATTGACGGCTCATTGCTCAAAGGGCTGGTCGCCGCTTTGTTTGGCGGCGGCGCGGCTTACGTCATTGCGGTGATGCTTCCGGGCGGCGCGGTGATCACCGCTATCCTTGGAATGGTTGTCGGCACAATCATCGCGCTGATGATCGCCAATAAAGAAGTCCGCTTATTCTTGAAGTTAGGAAAGGATGAGAATAGCGAAAGTTCAAATACCGTAGAGTATAATAATCGCCATGTCTGAAAGCATTGGAAACACTCAACCCCTCAAACCTGTTAAGAAAGCGTCGCGCTGGCGTTCCGTTTTACTCGGAATCATAGGCGTAATTGTTCTGCTGGCATTGGCCGGGTTTGGCGGCTATGAAAGCGCAATTGATACTCGCCTCCAAGCCAAAACGCAATTAATCAGCCAACAATTGGCAGATCAATTCACACTGGCACTGGTAGATGAGCAAGGCAAAAATTACGTTCAGGCACAACAACGCCTCGCTTTCATCATCCAGAACGACCCATCCTTCCCCGGCGCACAAACAGAAATGGCAAAGATCCTGGTGCTAGTGAGCATTCCCACCGCGACCGAGACACCGACTCTCACCCCGACCCCCGATATCCGCGGCCAACAAGCGATGTTCACTACGGCCCAACAATATATTGCCACCGGTGATTGGGCAGATGCCCTGACAGAATTGGATCAGCTTCGCAAAAAGGATCCATCCTTCAACGCCTCCCAAGTGGATGGCATGTATTATTATGCGCTCCGCAACTACGGTGTGAACCTGATCCAGAAACAGGGCAACCTCGAAGGCGGCATTTACGAATTGACGCTTGCTGAGCGTTTTGCTCCGCTCGATCAAACCGCTAGTTCATTGCGGGACGGCGCACGTCTTTACCTGGATGCAGCCAGCTTCTGGCAATTGGACTGGGCCACAGCCGCCAACGAACTAGCACAAGTATTTACAGCCTATCCGGCAATGTGGGATGGCACGATGACCGCTGCCCAACGTTATCAAATCGCGGCAGAGCGATACGGCGATCAACTATTTGCCGAGAGCAGGTCCTGTGACGCGGTCAAACAATATCAAGCGGCACAGGGCATTGGAGATCTGGATCAAACAGCGGCAAAGAATTTCAACCAGGCATTTCAGAAATGCTATCCACCTACCGCCGTGCCCAGTGTACCAACTACTATTATTCCGACTCCTTAGCGAATGCCAAACATCCCTGATTGGGCTCTTGCCTTAACATTCTGGATACATTTCCTGGCTGCAGTTACTCTGGTGGGAAGTTTGGTCGCGACCTCCATCGTGGTGCTTCCCGCTGTAAAAACGATGGACCCGCTCAATCAATTAAACTTGATCGCCTCCATCCAAAAGCGAATGGAGCCCGCAGCTTGGTTTAGCTTGAGCCTGCTGATCGTGACCGGTTTATTTCAGATGAGCCTCAATGTTCATTACAACGGTTTTCTCTCGGTAAGCAATCAATGGACGATTGCCATTTTGGTCAAGCACATTCTGGTGATAGCGCTGATCGTGGTCAGCGCAGTGCAGACGTGGGATGTCTTTCCAACCATTCGCCGCTTGCTGCTGAGAAAAGATAAAGCAAGCCAGGATGAGTTAGTGAAATTACAAAACCGCGCAGCCTGGCTTTTGCGCGCCAATTTGATTCTGGCGATATTGATCCTCGGCGCCACGGCGTTCATGCGAGCTGCGTAAATCAATCAACCTATTAAATTTGAATTGGCTGTTGAACAGGCAGGGCGGTCAGGTCGTATGCCATCGCACCGGTGATTTTCACAGGCACGATCTCACCGATTTTTGCCTTTGACTCAACCAACACCATGCCGTCAATTTCAGGTGCATCGCGATACGAGCGTCCAATTGAGATGCCGTTATCGTAGCCCTCGATCAAAACATCCAACGTTTTGCCCACATATGATTGATTGATTTGAAGCGAAATGGATTGCTGAAGTTCCATCAGACGCTCATAACGTTCCTGCTTGACTTCAGACGGAACCGGGTCGCCGAGCGGCTCGGAGGTCGTCCCCGGCTCGAATGAAAATTGAAACGTTCCGACGCGGTCGAAACGAATCTCTTTAACGAAATCAATCAACGTTTGAAATTCATTTTCTGTCTCACCGGGATATCCAACGATGAACGTTGTACGAATGGCAAGATTGGGAATGGAAGCGCGCATCTTTCCCAGCGTTTTATGCACCCATTCAATATTCGACGGGCGCTTCATGCGATATAAAGTTTTCGGATGAGCATGTTGAAGCGGCATATCGAGATATGGCAAAACTTGTTTGCGTGTTGACATGACTTCGATCAGGCGATCGGTGACGTAGCCAGGATACGCATACATGATGCGGAGCCAATCCATCTCTGGAACTGCATCCGTTAATTTCTCCAACAGAATCGCAAGCCCATCTTTCATTCCAAGATCGTGGCCATAATCGGTGGTATCTTGTGCGATGAGAATCAATTCACGCACGCCGCGCTCACTCAGGCGACGTGCCTCATTAACAATCGTTTCAACAGGACGACTGACCGCCGTACCTTTGATCATTGGAATGGCACAGAATGCGCATGGACGACGGCATCCATCTGCGATCTTGATATAAGCCGAAGCGCCTGCCACACTCGCGCGAACGGTGTCCGACTTCATCGGTCCCGACGGTCGCGGCATCTGTCGGCAAATGATAAAGTGTGTCAGGATGCGGTCCCTTGCGCAATTCATGCACGACTTGCACAATATCCATCCAGCGGCGTGTACCGAGAATGCCATCAATGCCTTGAACTTGCTTTGCGACTTCCACACCATAACGTTGAGTCAAACATCCGGCTGCAATCAAAAGTTGACCGTTATGTTTTGCTTCCGCCAACTCGCGTAAAACGTTAATGGATTCTTGTTTGGCCGGACCGATAAAGCCGCAGGTATTGACGATCAATACACTCGCCTGCTCAGGCTTATTGACAGCACGATAGCCATCGCGCAATAGTAATTGAGCCATCGAATCAAAATCAACAGTATTTTTTGCACAACCTAAAGACACTAAATGAAAAGTTTTTAAATTCATTATTCTCCAGTAGTCGGCGTTAAAGATGGCGTGCGGGTCGGCGTAGGCGAAAAACGAGGAGTCGCAGTGTCGGAAGGCAAAGGCGTAGCAGTTGGCGTCACAACACCTTGAGCTGAATAAATATCATCCACCACTTGCCCAAAGGTACCCATCAAGCCCAGGTTATTGCCGTTATATGTGATGGAAAGTGCCGAAGCGCTCCCGACCAAAACCTCCACCTGATTTTTCGCTTCGTACGAATAAGCCGTACCGGGCACGGCCTCGCCATCAAATTGAATTTTTCCATCGACAGTCACGCGCATATAGGTGCGTTCGACCGCGTCAATATTGAGCTCCACATTTATATTCGAAGGCAACGTGGCAGTTATGACGGTGGCAAGGGGTGTGGCAGTTGATGGAGTATCTTGCGCAGGAATAAGGGTCACAAGTTGAGATTGAGTGGTGGGCTGTGAAGTTTCTACGAGAATGTTTGAAATCGCAGGCGCGGTCACTGGAGGGTAATATTGAGAGCGCATTACCATCACGCGGCTCACTCCCCAAATCGTAAAAAGGATCAGAAGGATGATCACGCCGCCGCCGATCAATAAATCTCCGGCGATGAATGTACTCAAGGGCGGAACTTTTTCATTGACTTTGATCGGCTTGCCTCGAGTCAGTTTTTGCGGATGCCGCTCGCGATGCCGCGCTTGCAAACCATCCGCAAAGCGCAACAAAAGCAGATCGACATCGAGATCCAGAAAACCGGCGTAGTTGACAAACATTCCACGCGTCTGAACCGGCGACGGCAATTCATCCAGCGCTCCCCGTTCCAAGTCACGCAGGAATACCGCGCGCACATGGATGTGCCGCTCCACTTCTTCAACCGTAAGGCTCAGCATTTCGCGCCGCTCTCTCAATTGGCGGCCCAAATCATTAAAGATTTCCTGTGATGATTTTTCCAAATCAACTGGCTCTATGATTGGATTGAATTTTTCAACTTTCGACTGAATCGTTTCTGGTTGAGTTTCTACACCTGATTCATTCCACGCTGCTTTCTTAGCATCAGGTCGGCCCAGCAATTCTTTGAACCTTAATATCCATGCTGAAAGCGCAGCACGCCAAACAGCGATATGGGCCTGCAACTCAACAGGCTTGGCGGATTGAATTTCATTTTCAATGTTTGCTTGTGGTACAACTTCGAGAGCGGGCGCTTCGTCTTGCAATTTTTTGTCTGAAGCGGGAGTTTCGTCGACTTGTAACTTGGCTTCATCAATCGGCGGCGGCGAGAGAATTTCAACCTGCGCGGCGATGAGACGCGCTTCCGGTAAGTTCTTTTCTTGGAGGGCGCTTTCCTCTTGGATGGATTTATTTTCCCCAAGACCTATTCCGTTATCTTTTTTTTTACTTGTGCTTTCCGGCGTTCGCCTACAGCGGATGGCTTCGTCGATTTTGCGATGCTTTTCTTAGCCTTGGTCCTCACGGGTTTCTTGACGGCTCTCTTTCTGCTCGACGACCTTTGAGGGCTCGTAGGCTTGACAGCTGACTTAAGTTCATCAATTGATTCTGGAGGGACGGATTCCTCTGGTGCGGCAGGAAGCTCTTCATGAACATGAACAGGAACAAATACTTCAGGCTCAGGTTCTGGTTCTGGTTCGGATAGTGTTACAGGTTCCACTTTGGGAGCAACAGCTTCCGGCGATGAATGCCGCGTAAAACGCTCACGCAGGCCGCTAAGGAAACCTGGGCGTAGCTGAGAATTGGATGGGGAAACAGCCGCTGAGACGGGGACCGGCAAAGGTTCCGCAGGTGAAGCGACTTGTGGAATGGATGATCGCGATTCAGCGGAGTGCGTCGCCGAGGATAATTCCTCCAGATTCAAACCAAGAAATTCGGTATAGATGCGTAAAAAGCCGCGTGCCTGTACCACGGATGGAATCGCTGAAAGGTCATCATTCTCGAGTGCCTGCAAATAATACTTGCGGATGCGCGTTTGTTCAGCGGCTTGCTCGATGGATAGACGCCGCGCTTCCCGCCTTTGTTTAAGTGTTGATCCGATAGATTCAGCCATGAAATTACTTTTCTATTTTAACACAACATCACCGGCTCATTCTAGGCCGGTGATGAAAATCATTAATTAATTATGACCCTTACTCTTTAGCTTCAGCCTCAGCAGGCTTCGCTTCTTCAGCTTTCTTCCTGCCACGCGGTGCGCGCTTCGGTTTTTCTTCGGTCGTCTCCGCGGCTTCCGCCTCTTCGCCTTCGCGGTGAACGATGACCTTGATCTCAGGCACCAGATCAATCGTCAAGCGGACGTGTGCCTTGAATTCACCCGCTTCGCGAATGGGTTGCATATCAATCTGCTGGCGCTTGACTTCGTAACGCGTCTGTTCCTCAATTGCTTTGGCAATATCTTGTGTGGTAATCGATCCGTACAGCTTGCCTGTTTCACCAGCTTTGGCTGAGAACGTCAGCGTGATGCCATTGATATGGTCGGCAAGGTCCTTGAGCTCGCTATTCTGTGCGGCACGCTTGACCTCACCTTGCTTGCGGATTTTTTCAGCAGTCGTCATCGCACCCGGAGTGGCTAACACAGCCATTCCGCGCACCAACAAAAAGTTGCGGCCATACCCGTCTGCAACTTTCTTCACATCGCCGGCACGGCCCAATTTGTAAACGTCCTTGATCAACAATACTTTCATTTCATTCAAGCCCTTTCTTGGCAACAGATTTTGTTGAACGAAGGGTACTACGTCCAACGGGGGCTGATTGTAACAGAAGGTTGCATTCTTGCCAACCTTCTCAACAACGGGTAAGATAAAGCCATGGATCGCTTGCCCATCAATCTACGCCGTGTTGCCGTATTCTTCGGGATCTTATTCCTCATCCTGGTCATTATGGATTTCAACAATCGTCTGGATGATCTGAACCAACTCCAAAAACAGGATGGCGTTCTCCAAGCCCAGGCGACGCAAGGAATGCAAACGTATACGGCATTAGAAGCACAAGCAACATACGCCGCGTCTGACCAGGCTGTGCAGGAATGGGCGCGCACCGAGGGAGGCTATGCCCAACCCGGCGATCAAATCGCCTTACCGGTTGGACCAAATAACGACCCGCCCGCTCAACAATCCGAACCGACACCTTCAGCAACGCCCATGCCGAATTGGCAAATCTGGTGGAATCTATTCTTTGGCAATCAATAAATCTGCGCCCTTCTTGATCTCTGACCGGCTGGCGCTTTTTCCAGATTCGACCCGCATTCAAAGCGATTCCCTAACCATCGCAGGACATAGCATCGCATCCCTCGCCGACCAATACGGGACTCCGTTATATATTTATGACCGCGCCACGATGGACGCGTCCATTGCCGCATACAAAGGCGCGTTGAAAGCGCATTATCCTGCCGCAGTCGGATATCACTTATGCGGGGAAAGCTTTTTTATGCAAAGCCATCGCACAATGGACTCAATATCATCATTTATGGTTGGATTGCACCGGCGAAGGCGAGATTGCCATCGCGGTTGCAGGCAATGCCCATCGTGAGAGCATCCTTGTGCATGGAGTAAATAAATCAACATCAGATTTGGAATCAGCCCTAAGGCACGCAGGCACAATCGTTGTTGATAACCTCGCCGAACTTCATCGCATCAAAAAACTATTTCTAAATCCCAAGTCCCGCCTTCCAAACTTATGGCTTCGTCTTCAACCCGGCATCGCAGTAGCCACCCATCATGTTCATACTCAAACAGGTCAACACGATAGCAAATTCGGAATGACGGGCGAAGAAATCATTGAAGCCGCTGCGTTTTGCAAGCAAAACAATTTGCCATTAAAAGGAATCCACTTTCATCAAGGCTCAAACTTTCGCAATCCTGAGCCACTAATTCCGGCGATAGATTTGGCATTGGATTTATCCAAACAAATTGGTTTTGAAGATCAATGGCATTTTTGTCCCGGCGGAGGATGGAGCGTGGCATATCACGAAGATGAATTGCCACAGCCCGAGATTGAAGATTATGTGCGCGGCGTTGCAGAAGCAGTGATTGAAGGCTGCAAAACACGAGGTCTATCGCTTCCTCATCTTCATTTTGAGCCAGGTCGAAGCCTGATCGCGCGCGCAGGAGTTGCGATTTATCGCGTCGGCGCAGTGAAAACGGCGCGGCGAGAAAATTTGGTTGCTGACCGATGGCGGCATGGCAGATAATCCGCGGCATGCATTGTACGGCGCGAGATATTCTTGTTTAACGGTGGTCGGTCTCGGTCGAGAAATGAATGGGAAGGTTTCCATTGCAGGACCATATTGCGAATCAGGCGATGTCGTTATCGATGACTTGCCCATGCCACAAGTTGAGGAAGGTGAATTGATCGCGATCCCCGTCAGCGGCGCATATCACCTGAGCATGTCATCCAATTACAATGGTGCGCGGCGCCCGGCAGTATTGTGGCTCGAGGAAGGTCATGTTAAAGAAATCGTCCGCCGCGAGACAACGGATGACTTGTTGAAAGCGCGATGAGAATTTATTTTAGAATTCCATCATGAGTAAACTCTAAGTTCATGGACAGGCATGGGCGGAAACATGTATACTTGCCCCTGTTTATTTTTATTTATTGACCTTTGGCGCACATTCTTAAAGGAGCATCCCATGAAAATCATCGCTACCAAATTCCGCCTCTACTGGCCTCTGATCAAATCATTGCAAACCGGTCTGTTATTGATGACGGGCATGGCCGGCTATTTAAGCGCACATGCTTCTGTCCATTGGAATAGTTTTTTACAAATGATCCCAAGTTTATTTCTGGCGATCAGCGGCTCGACCATCCTGAATATGTGGTGGGATCGCGACATCGACGCCAAGATGAAGCGCACGCACAAGCGTCCGACCTCCGCCGGGCAGATAACGCCGGCTGAAGTCCTGCGGCTTGGATTGATCATTTCCATCATCGGAATCGGCTGGGCATTTTGGGTGAATCTTCTTTATGGGTTGGTGGTCTTCGCTGGATCTATTTTTCGATGTGGTGATTTACAGCATATGGCTCAAGCGTCGAACCTGCTGGGCTATCGTCTGGGGCGGAATTTCAGGGTCGATGCCGGTTCTTTCGGGACGTGTGCTGGCTGTCGGCAAGATCGATCCGATTGGCATTCTGCTTGCGGCGGCAATCTTGTTCTGGATCCCGACTCACACATTGACCTTTAGTTTGAAGTT
This sequence comes from uncultured Chloroflexia bacterium, assembly GCA_963783295.1. GTDB lineage: Bacteria > Chloroflexota > Anaerolineae > Anaerolineales > Villigracilaceae > Fen-1038. The sequence continues at coordinate 300,687 of CAWAMX010000012.1, forward strand.
CTTCGAGGATTATAAAAACGCAGGCATTCCCACTTTCCCATCCACTTATGGAAATCAATTCACCCGCGTCGCCATCGCAACCTCAAGCATCATTGCAGCACTCGCCATGAGCGTAGCCGCGATCTGGATCGGTGTTGCCGAAGGAATTCTGGCATTGATCATCGTGCTCAGTGCCGTCCTGCTTTTTCTTGCGGCAACGGTTGTTTTCAATCCTTCCGATCAAACCAACCTGCGCCTATACAAATATGCATCCATTTACATGCTAAGCACCATGATCTTGATTATTCCATATCACATCTAAACTCAAACAATGCAAAAAATCTCTGGCACTAATAGCGCCAGAGATTTTTTGTTGTTCGGTTGTCAACGAAACGAAAGAGGGCTTGGAATCAATCCCATTGCGGTTCCAGACGATCAATACTCCGCCTTTTTACTAAACATTTAGTGCTAAGAATAGCCAGCATCAGAATCAATAGAGTGGCTATGAAAATGCTATAATTGAATACAATGTCTTTTTTCTTGATCGTAGCCGGGGCAATCCTCCTCTTAGTGGGTGCGCTCATTAGTTATGGGTTCGGAATTCGTACCCTGCAGGCCAGCCGAAGGTTGGCAAATTTCCGTTCCCGGCATGGATATATTCTAACTGCACGTTGGTTGTTCGGAATCAGTTTTCTTTTTCTTGCATCGACCGTTGCATTCATAAGTTTCGGCCTTACACATGAGGCTCCGCCAGCCGCTATCCCGGCGAGTTCAGCTACCGAATCTTTTTCTCCCACTATTGTCACTCCAACTGCCAGCGTATCGAACTCCACAAAAGCTCCCACGCAAACACCGTCACCTTCGAAATTTCCGACAACGAAATCTACTTCGACCCTCATAGCGCCTCCATCCAATACGCCGACCAAGACACTTACCGCAACGCGGACTACATCCAACACACCCACCAAGATACCCACCGCAACGCCGGCTCTGCCCAACAACACCAACTGCAACAGCCTCAGCTACTCTCGTCCCCACGCTTCCTCCCCTACTTCTACCCCGACACCAGCGTCTGTTGCGATCCAAGTCTATTTCACTAACCAACAACGATTGGTCAGCGGGATTCCTCCCTATGAGCAATCGGTTACCCGCTTGATTCCTTCTTCGGGGGATCCGGTTGCAGGCGCGCTGGATCAATACTTCAAGGGTCCAAGCCAAACAGAGCAGACAGAAGGTCTGGTCACGGTTCAAAATGGTTTTATCGGATATCGCCAATTCGAACGTGATGGGGACATCCTCCGCCTCTATCTGATCGGTTATTGCGAGCCTAATGGAACATCTTATAATATTTCGAGCCCTCTAAACAAACTGTTGAAACAGTTTCCGGGTATTAGGTATGTGAAGATTTACGATGCCTATAAACACACCCGCGATCCGAACGGTGAAGATAACTCATCCCCAGTTTGCCTGAACGAGATTCTTTCCCCCACGCCAACGCATACTTCGACACCAACTCTTACGCCAACGTTTACAGCGACTCCCTCGAGTACGCCAACCGAGACGCCGACTGAAACACCATCCCCTACGGCCACTTGGACTCCATCCAACACTCCTACCAATACATCCACGCCAACATGGACTCCATCCAGCACGTCAACCAAGACATCCACGCCAACATGGACTCCGTCCAACACACCAATCAGGACACCCACGGAAACGTGGACCCCATCCAACACACCCACGGAAACATCATCTCCCACTGCCACCTGGACTCCGCCCAACACGCCAACCCAAACACCCACCGCAACTAGGACTCCATCTAACACACCAACTAAGACACCGACGGAAACCTGGACGCCATCCAACACTCCCGTCAAGACGCCAACCGAAACATCATCTCCCACTGCGACTTGGACTCCGTCTAATACGCCAACGGAAACGCCTTCTCCCACACCAACGTGGACTCCGTCCAAAACACCCACCAAAACACTGACTGAGACATCGTCTCCTACTGCAACATGGACGCCCTCCAACACACCCACTAAAACACTGACTGAGACATCGTCTCCTACTGCAACATGGACGCCCTCCAACACGCCAACTAAAACGCCTTCTCTCACACCAACGTTGACTCCGTCCAAAACGCCCACCAACACGCCAACGGAGACATCATCTGCTACTGCAACGTGGACTCCGTCCAACACACCCACAAAAACACTGACTGAGACATCGTCTCCTACTGCAACATGGACGCCCTCCAACACGCCAACCAAAACAGCCACTGCAACTTGGACTCCATCTAGCACACCCACTAAGACAGCCACTGAAACGCCATCTCCCACTGCGACTTGGACGCCTTCTAGTACACCCACCAACACACCCACCAAGACAGCCACTGAAACGCCATCTCCCACTGCGACTTGGACGCCTTCTAGTACACCCACCAACACACCCACCAAGACAGCCACTGAAACGCCATCTCCCACTGCGACTTGGACGCCATCTAGTACACCCACCAACACACCCACCAAGACAGCCACTGCAACCTGGACGCCATCCAACACACCCACCAAAACACCAACGGAGACATCATCTCCTACTGCCACTTGGACTCCATCCAACACGCCCACCAAGACAGCCACTGAAACACCATCTCCCACTGCGACTTGGACGCCTTCTAGCACACCCACCAACACACCAACCAAGACAGCCACTGAAACCTGGACACCAACTAACACGCCCACCAACACATCGACCGCTACTTGGACTCCATCCAACACACCCACTAAGACAGCCACTGCAACCTGGACGCCATCTAACACGCCCACTAAGACAGCCACTGCAACTTGGACGCCCTCCAACACGCCCACCAAAACACCGACCGCCACTTGGACTCCATCCAACACGCCCACTAAAACAGCTACTGAAATACCATCTCCCACTGCGACTTGGACACCATCTAGCACACCCACCAACACGCCCACCAAGACAGCCACTGCAACTTGGACGCCCTCCAACACACCCACCAAGACGCCCACTGCCACTTGGACTCCATCTAACACACCCACTAAGACAGTTACCGAAACGCCATCTCCCACTGCCACTTGGACTCCATCTAACACACCCACCAACACGCCCACTGCAACTTGGACGCCATCAAACACGCCTACTAAAACAGCTACTGAAACGCCATCTCCCACTGCCACTTGAACTCCATCTAGCACACCCACCAACACACTAACCAAAACACCCACTGCAACCTGAACTCCGTCCAACACACCCACCAAGACGCTCACTGCCACTTGGACTCCATCTAGCACACCCACCAAGACCCCCACTGCCACTTGGACTCCATCTAGCACACCCACCAACACACCCACTGCCACTTGGACTCCATCTAACACACCCACTAAGACAGTTACCGAAACGCCATCTCCCACTGCCACTTGGACTCCATCTAGCACGCCCACCAACACGCCCACCAAGACAGCCACTGCAACCTGGACTCCGTCCAACACACCCACCAACACACCCACTGCCACTTGGACTCCATCTAACACACCCACTAAGACAGTTACCGAAACGCCTTCTCCTACTGCCACTTGGACTCCATCTAGCACGCCCACCAACACGCCCACCAAGACAGCCACTGCAACCTGGACTCCATCCAACACACCCACCAAGACGCCCACCGTAACTTGGACGCCCTCCAACACACCCACTAAAACATCGACCGCAACTTGGACGCCATCCAACACACCCACCAAAACATCGACCGCAACTTGGACGCCCTCCAACACACCCACTAATACAGCTACTGAAACGCCATCTCCCACTGCGACTTGGACTCCATCTAGCACACCCACCAACATACCAACCAAGACACCGACGGAAACATCATCTCCTACAGTAACTTGGACTCCATCCAATACGCCAACGAACACAGCTACACCGACTGCGACGGTTGATACTTGCAATCGAGCTTCATTTATCAGCGATGTAACCATCCCGGATCAAACCATCCTGCATATTTCGGAAGCTTTTACCAAAACATGGAGGATACAAAATGTCGGCACGTGTATTTGGACAACTGCTTATAAGCTAGTCTTTATAAGCGGTGACAAAATGAGCAGTCCCGACTTCGTTTTCTTGCCATCCAACGTCCTGCCGGGTCAGACCGTGGATCTCTCTATGAATCTGATTGCTCCGGAAGTTGCAGGCAAGTATCAGGGAAACTGGCAATTCGAAGCTCCAAGCGGAAAAGTGTTCGGTGTTGGTGATGCTGCGGATCAACCCATCTGGCTAAGAATTAGAGTGATCACGCCCTCCATCAATACAAGCACGACAACTCCCGCGCCTTCATCTGTCGCGACATCAACCGAAACAACATTTCCGCAAAACTCTGTTACCTATGATTTTGTTACTGCCGCTTGTTCCGCCCAATGGGAAAACGGTCATGAGTTCCTGCCTTGTCCGGGTCTGGATGGAGACAAAAACGGATTCGTGTTATTACTGAACCAAGCCAAGCTCGAAGATGGCACCGTTATGCATCTTCCTACACTATTGACTTTCCCCGAGTTAACGACTGGCGGATCTATTCAAGGAATTTATCCAGACTATCTGATACAGTCAGGCGATCACTTGCAAACAAGCGCAAGCTGTGAGTATGGCGCTAAAGCTTGCTCTGCCTTGTTCCAAATCAGCTATATTGACTCTTCAGGATCCAAAAACGATCTATGGACCATCGGTGAATTCTATGACGGTGAATATTCAATCGCGGACATTGATTTAAGTCGTTTGGCCGGCATGAAAGTAAAGTTCATCTTAAGCGTTTCAGCCCTCGGCTCTCCAGTGGATGATCGGACTTTATGGATCGCACCGCATATTGTTCATTCACCGGTCGCAACACCTACAGTGACCAGTTTGGCAACCGCTACATATGCCTCCCCATTGCCCACAATGACCGGCGTTGCAACTGCCATCCTTGCCTCCCCATTGCCCACAACGACCGGCGTTGCGACTGCCACTCATGCCTCCCCATTGCTTATAGCGACATCAACTTATACCCCAATCCCAACGGTCAATCCCGTCCATAACGCAACAAGCACTCCGGCGACTGCCAAAAATAATCCTGCTCCGCCATCCTCTATTCCGCAAATCCTCAACCAAATTATTTCTTTCTTCCAGAAACTCCTAGGTCATTAACAATGTGAGAGCGGACAATAATTCAGATTATTGTCCGCTCTGCTTCTCACTAAGGTTGGTTATTGTAATGAACACAAACTCAGATAGTCTCGAAGTACCAAGCTGATTTTATGTGAGAAACATTCCACCTCCTAATCAGTGTAGTTTGAGATCAACTGTTTGAAACGCGAATCCTCCCGGATGAAGTCAAGGTCTGGGTCATGAATAATCCATTCCACGTAGGTTTGCTTTTTCTCCAAAGCAATTCGAAGTAAATCAATGGCTTGATCCACATTGCCACAGATCGCATCCAAGCACGCACGGTTGTATTCGTTTTCGCTATCATAAATATTTCTCATGGCTTTGCCTATGTGTTTTTGAGCAAGTTCTTCCAGTCCCAACTTTCGATAATATCCGCCTAGCGAGGCGTGTGCCAGGTAGTGATCCGGATCTAATTCAATCACCCTTTGGAAAGAGGCAATTGCATCTTCGTCCCGCCCTGCTCCTGCGAAAGCGAGGCCCAAATGATGAAGATAAGATGCCCTGGTCGAGTCAATGGAAACCGCTTGCTGGTGTGCTTGAACTGATTCCGGATACAGCCCGGCGGATTTATATAATGTTCCCAGAGCATCCCATGCAGAGGCGTTTCGTTCATTGATTTGTACGACCCTTTTATATTTTGCAATTTCTTTTTCAAGATTCGTTACTTCTTGTGAATTAGCCACCGAGATTTGATCTTCCAACACAATTTGCACCGGCTCTTTTTGGGTCTGAGTGGATTCAACTTGACATTTCTCAACCGGAATAAAAGAGGCAACAGGCAATTCTTCAACATCGACCGCCACATCCTGCCCGTATTGGCTCAGCCTTTGCTCAGCACTAGAAAGATCGACACGATTTACGGTTGTGTGCGAAAAAGGCTGGTTCTCGGCTTGCTGCCAATTTAATGATTCAATGGGGACCGGGAGGAATGCCTCTTCTGGAGATTCAACCTTATCAAACTGCTGGATTTGAGTGAGAGGCTCCTCTTCTGGAATGGCAAATTCATTGTCGGGGCTTTCAGTATCAGTGCTGAAGAGGTCAATTTCGGCATCTCCTGAAAAAGTTGAGGATGAATCCATATCCTCGTCCAGATCAACATCCAACCAACTTGTCAAGGAGGTGGTTTCGGAATCAACGGATATACATTCCTCAGGCTTAGCCAGATCGGTGAATGTAGCCGCGTCAGTTGCCATTTCAGGAATCTGTGCGTCGATTATCATTTCAGGAATAGAAGTTTCGATCACCGTTTCAGGATCAGGCATGTCGATTATCAGTTCAGGAGTAGGTGCAGCCGGCACTTGATCAATATCGGAAGCGGCTATCTCTTTCAGGTCCGGTAATGAACCCAAATACTTTTGCAAGAAATCTGATAGGTCAGATGAAGCATAAAGCATCTGCCCGGGTTCGTCGCTATCTTCCTTGCATTCCGGATCCAACTCATCCGCTCGCTGGAAAGCAATCACCGCTTGCTGATAATCCTTCGACTGCCTGTACACCTTTCCCAGGCGATTCCAGGATATGGCTTTTTCCTTATCGTCCACCAGCAAATCGAGGCTTCTCCTGAATAACCTTACTGCCTCGTCATATTTGCCTTGGCGCACATAGATCAGCGCCAGATTGCTGTATGGCTTTCCATAGGAGCTGTCCGTCTGGATGGATCTAGAATAGGCATGGATCGCCTGTTCATAAGCCCCAGACATAAAGTAAAGGTTTCCCAGTTCATTCCAAAGTTCATGCTCGCTCATGATACCTCCTCGGCCTGTGAAACTTGATTCGGCACTTGATCCGTAGAATAGTTGCCCAGCAAACTGAAGCGAGATTGGAGGGAAAGCGTGGAGTTTTCCGGATCCAGCTCATCGGCACGCTGGTAGGCTGAGATCGCATTATCGTAGCTATTGAGGCGACGATAAACGTTTCCTAGACGATTCCAAGATATTGCCTTGTCCTTTTCACTGGCAAATAATTCGATGCTGCGTTGATACAGAAGGATCGCCTCCGTAAAGCGGCCTTTCTGCACATAAGTCAGCGCCAGATTACTATATGGCCACGCAAAGCATCGATCCAACTGAATAGCCTTGCTATATGAAACGACTGCGTCATCATAAGCACCCGTATTAAAGTAGATGTTCCCGAGCTCATTCCAGACGTGAGCGTTCTTTGTATCCATTTCGATCTGCAATTCCCCGGAAGAGTCTACAAAAGCAGCGGGTTCCTGCAGAGCCTCAGGCATGGAATCTTGCTGTTCTTCATCAGTGCTAAGAACAAGATCATCATTGTCTTTTAGATATTCCTCATAGGCCGCTTGCTCCGCAACATTTGAGACATTGGATTCTGCATCGTCCTTGGCCTCAACCTTTTCCTCCGCGACCGTAGATTCAACCGTGTCTTTCTCGATTTCTGGCTCAGAGACAACCAAATCGGTCACATCTTCGTCTGACGTCTTGGTGTCAATTTCTTCAACGTTCAGAGTTGATGGCTGGTCCGCTTTGATGTCAGTCGTCTGAATATCACTTACGCTGACAATTTCTTCCGTTTGGATTGCCGTTCCATCATCTGCCTGTTCAGTGGCAACGATGACTTCAGTGGTAGTGTTGGTCGTGGTGACCGCTACCGTTTCCGGAATCCCGGTATAGGTCTCGCTGGTTTCCTGGATAATCACCGTGGTTGTCTGTCCAGTGTCAGCAAGTTCCTGATCTATACGATCTGGGGGAAGGGCATTCTCTGTCGCATGATCACTGTCAGGTTGCTCTGGAGTTGACAATTTGCCTTCGTCTTCAATGGTCTCATTATTGGCGATTGCAACATCTGATACGTGCATATTGGCGTTGTATCCGCAGCAGATGGAAGTTCAATTACTACCACCTCGGACAAAGCGACCGAATCAATCGGTGGGTTAGTCTCTTCAGAGGTTTCAACCTCCACTTGGCTTTCTGAAAGGATCAATTGAATCGGGTTGAGATCTGCCGCAGATTCTTGTTTCTGGTCTTGCTCCAAATCACTTTGCGGCGGAGCAGTACTTTCCGCTACATCGTCCAGTTCGTCCCGGAAGCCGGCATTATCTGCATCCAATTCATCTGCCCGCTGAAAGGATTGGACGGCAAGATCGTATTGGTTAAGTTTGCGATAGACATTACCAATGCGATTCCATACAACCGCCTTCTCCTTGTCATCTTCGATCAATCCCACACCTTTTTGATAGAGAGGGAGGGCCTCAGCATATTTTCCCTGACTGACCAATGTCAAAGCCAGATTGTTGTATGACCATCCAGATTCGGGTCCAAATTCGATAGCCTTATTGTAGGCCTCGACCGCCTTGTCATAATTTTTCTCCCGAAAGTGTATATTGCCAAGTTCATACCAGTTTTGGGCATTTGCAGGATCAAGTTCAAGGGCTTTCTCATATGCACAGATCGCCTCCTCATTTCGATCCTGTTTGTCGAACACATTGCCTAACCGAATCCAAGGATTGATAAAGCGTTTGTTGAATTCCACCGCCTTTTCCTGGTAGGAAACAACCGCATTGAATATCTTTCCCAATTCATTCCAGAACTCGTAGTCATTCATTTTTCTACCTCCATGGTAAGAAGAATTTTGGAATTCCTAGTCAACATCGCAATTACTTAGCAAACTGAAACGTGCCCGAGTGAGCAAATTAACACCGTCGTCAGCCAGCATTACAGCCTTTTGATATGCCTTAACGGCATTGTCATAGTCATTAAGTTTGCGATAGGCATTGCCGAGAAGATTCCAAACAACCGCTTTGTCTTTATCATCCTTCAGCAGCTGGATACTCTTTTGACAAAGGGCAATTGCTTTTTCAAACTGAGCTTGCGACGCAAAAATACGCGCAAGATTTGCATAAGGCCAGCCGTTATCAGGTCCTATTTCAATTGCCTTATAGAAGGCGTTAGTTGCCTTATCATAGGTTCCTGACTTAAAAAAGGCTTCTCCAAGATCGTTCCATGTTTGGGAACGATTTATGCTTTGATCAACCTGAGGATTGTTAGTTCCATCGCGCATGCCCGCAGTCTCTGGGTCCAGTTGGGCCGCTTTTTGATACGCTGCAACAGCGTTTTCATAATCGTTAATGCAACGATAGATGTTTCCCAAACCATTCCAAGATACGGCCTTATCCTTATCTGAGTTGAGCAATTCAAGACTTCTCTCATAGAGCAGGATTGCCTCAGCATATTGACCTTGTGTCAAATAGGCAAGCGCCAGATTGCTATAGGGCCGTCCAAAGGATGGATCAAGCTGAATAGCTCGATTGTAGGCTTGGATAGCCGTCTCCATTTCTCCGCTACTAAAATAAGCATTGCCCTTGTCATTCCAAGCATCCGCGTTAATAGCATTGCCACTTTCCTTGACATTTGATTTCAAAGGATGATTTGGTCTTACAGTATTATTTTGAGGACGGTTTCCACTCGTTGACATTAAGTTTGACATAGTATCTCCTTTGGCGTCCATAGTCTTCGGTTCAACCTTAACCTGTTCAGCTTGTTCACAACTAATATTCAAAGTTCCTTTGACGTTTAGTGAAGCATCTTTAAGCTCACGTTTTTTTTCGGGATGGAAGATCCACATCGGTATTGCCGTGGATGGTTCCTCCGCTAGCTCCGGTGTGAAGGAATCGTTTTTTTGATCAATCCCCAAATCATTGTCCGATGTTGATGGTGAACCAGACGCGGTATTGGAGGTTTCACCCTTAGCGGCATCTGGGCTTGGAATCTGCTTGTCAGTATTTACCTTAGACATTGGCCGGTCTTGCGAATTCTTATTTCTGGACGCACGAATTCTGGGATCAAGCGTATCCGCTATCTGATATGCGGCAATCGCATTGTCATAATCGTTAAGCAGGCGGTATACGTTTGCAAGTTGATTCCATGTAACAGCCTTATCCTTCTCTTCCGCAAAGAGATCAATGCTTTTTAAGAACAACGGCACGGCCTCACTATACTTTTCCTGCCGAGTATAGGTAAGAGCAAGATTGTGATGAGCCCAACCATCCGCGCAATTTAATTGAATTGCCTTTAAGAACACTTCGGCGGCTTCTTCGTAGGATTCGCATTTTAGGTAAATAGCCCCAAGCTCTTTCCAAATCGCACTATTTTTGGAATCCAAGCTCAAGGCGCTCTGATACGATTTAATCGCATCGCGATATTGTTCTTGTCTAACAAAAAGTACACCCAACCTAAGCCAAGGTGTGACATATTGCTTGTTTAACTCAATTGCCTTGTGATAAGCTTTGATCGCATCATCAATACGACCCGTAATTGAGTAGATATCTCCCAAGCCATTCCAAGGCTGTGCAAAAGTAGCCATGAAGGAGATGGCTTTTCGATAGGCAATGATCGCGTCATCGACATAACCCATCATGGAATACACTTTTCCCAATCCATTCCATCCGATCGGGTCTTTAGGATTCTGGGCAATCGCCTTTTGAAAAGCAATCATGGCTTCATCGTTGTGGAAGATTTTTAAACAGAGATTTCCGAGATTATTCCAGGCTAAGAATTGTTCAGGAGCAAGGTGGATTGCCTGCTTGTAAGCATCAATCGCTTGATTAACCTCTGCAAGACTAGTCTTGACGAGGGCAATGGCACTAAAACATTCTGCCTCAAACCGGTTATCCCGGACTTTGACGGCACATTTCAATGCTTCATGCAATAACCAGTCAGCCGCTTCGTAGTCGCCTTTTCGCCAATAAAGGATTCCCAGATTCAACAACCCATGGGCACGTGTTGAAATAGATTCGTTATCCTGCAAATGGTCATGATAAAGCGACTCGCAGAAAGAGACCTTTTCATTCAGTCTTTCGATGCCTGCCGCATAATCTCCAACTCCGAGCCAAACGGACTCAATAGTCTCCTGCAAAACCTCTGCAGATTTTGCAGCTTCAACCAGCTCAATCAAGCAATGACGCTGTGCCCACAAGTCAGGTGCAAAGTGTGCAAAATTCACCACTTCATTCTGAGTCAACCAGAAAACGACCCGAATGCGCTTTTCTACCAAGAAATCCCTATGAGAATTCAGAATTGACCATAGATTGCTTTGTTGATTGTTTGCTTTGGAAAAATTATCTACAAAGAAAATGGTGTGTTCAGAATCTTTGAATTCCTTTAGAAAAGAGGATTGATTGATGATCTCCGAATCTTTTAAACTTATGCAATCTGACTTTTGATGTAGTCCTATCAAGAAGTTTTCAAGCTCGGTCTGGGCGTCATCGCGTGCGTCGGCAGAGTTGTAGACAATCAGGTATATACATGGCCTTTGCCACTTAATGGCCATTTCTAGTTCTCTGCCAAGGATTTCGATCGGATCCTCGAGAGGCTCAATGGACTGAATAATGCCCGGGTTGAAATCAGTCATATAACAATTTCCTCAGCACCGGATGGATGTCGCACCAGTTTTCTCCATCCCGATATTCCAAGAGAGCCAGCAATTGCATAAGGGGTGTCATTCGATCGTTATATTCAAGATGATTATTTTCTCCAACTCTTTTTAGAAGCTTAATATCATCCTTATCCAAAATGCGTCTATACTCATTGCGTATTTCGGTTGCAGCCCACTCAATATCAGGGCAATCCATTTGGACAGCTTTTCTTCTTCTGGCCCGGCCAATTGCCGTGCGGATAATGCGCGCCAATTCGCGGAATACCCCTCCGCTATAAGTCACTGCCAGTTCCAAGGCGGAATCTTCGATTAGATCGGAAATCATCCGCATATGAACAAACTTTCTTAGAGTCTGATATCCTTCCTCATGATGCACCTCTGGCTTCAGGGGCGGATGCAAATAAATATTCGGTAAAAAGAAAGCCTGATCGCGGATCGCATCAAATTCCTTGCTGTAAAACAAGGCACTTGAGACCGTGTAAACAATCGCACAATTGGGCTGCATCATGATTTCCCTTCGATCGTGAAAGATTGCCCTGGCTTTTTCCAGATTAGGTTTATCCATGTCGTCGATAAGAATCAAGGGGATGAGATGCTCCTGGGCATAAATCGTAGTTGCAATGTGGTTGATGACAGTGATTAATCCAGTGATATTCGTCTCTACGACCTGTCTCAGTTGCACTCGTGTCTTGGGTTCCAGTTTTATCTTTAGTCCGGCATTGATGAAGAAAGTATTGATGGATGTTTCCAACTCCGCAGCAGAGTTTCGGCCTTCGAAAAGCGTGGTAATCTCTTTTTCTATTTTTCCCTGCCAGCTATATAATTCCTTGAGTAGCTGCTCGGGCAATTCACCGCCTTTTTTTCGATACTCGCGGAATAATCGGCTGCCAATAGCGAGCAAGACATCTCGAAAGTCGAGGTCGATAATATCTGCTTCTTCCCGGATGCTGAAATTGATAGGCCAATATTTCTTTTGAATTTCCGGCTTACTTAACAGGTGAAGCAATTCGGTGGATTTTCCACAGCCTCGATGGCCGGAAAAAAAGAACTTTGGAGGCCGATAAAACGGCGCCAACAATGCATCGGTCAACTCATCGATTGGATTCCCGGGCCGGTCAATATAAAATGGGTTAGGTCGACCCTCCTTATCCGGTTTTAACGGAAGATCCAACTCAAAGTTGAGCCATGCCCTGTCAAAATCGGTTGCGACAATATAATCAAAGCCGTTCATTTGATCCTCTATCTGTTTTCCTAATGGCGAAGGTTCTTGTCATAAGAGCAATTATATGAATTCTTCAATAATTCAAAATCAGATAATGATGTATATTCTGATTGCAGATATTGACCGTTCGACCAAAACTTTTGCGGTCATTTGTGACCATATATTTATTACACGCCACAACCCTGGATCCCATCTAATCCACTGTCGCCAGGGCTAGGCCCTCTCGAACAGCATAGAGCGCAGCTTGCGTGCGGTTTGCAACATGGAGCTTGTTGAGAATACTACTAACGTATTTGGCAATGGTCCGTTCATTCACAACCAGCGTGTTCGCTATCTCCTGATTGCTCAGACCGCGGGCAATCAAGCGTAATGCTTCCAATTCTCGGCGAGTGAGGGTTTCGGTAGAATAGAATTCCTCGTACGGTTGGTCGAACTCGTGAATTACTTTCACGGCAATGGATGGATGAATGGACGCCTGGCCCGATGCCACATCGCGTATAGACTGCAAAAGTTGTGCCCGCGTCGTATCCTTCAGCATATAACCGAGGGCTCCCGCCTTGATTGCTTGGTAGACACGGTTGCTTTCGGCAAAGCTGGTGAGAACCAATATACGAGCATTGGGCACAACTGTTTTTAGTTGAGGAATGGTGGTCAAGCCATCCTGACGAGGCATGACCATGTCAAGAAGGATCACATCCGGCTTAGTCTTCTGCGCTATTTCAACCGCTTGAATTCCATCTTGAGCCTCACCTACCACCTCAAGATCGGATTGAAAGGAAAGGATGGCTACGATGCCTTCCCTAACTACAGTCTGATCTTCCACGACAAGAATACGGATTTTCTTATTTACAAAATGATTGATTGGTTTCGATTTGGCTAGCATGGCAGTTTCATCATCCTGGATATAGTGATTTGTTATCTCGTAACTACGGAAATCCTGGAGAATCTGCTAGAATTTGTATCAGCGTCTTTCAATTGCGCTTCCTGGTTACTCCACAAATCAGCAGACCAGATTTCAAAATAATCGCCTTGACCAACCAACAAAATATTTCCGTGCAGATTGGCAAAGTCTTTTAATTCATCCGGTACAGGAAGATAACCATTTTTGTCGAGATGCATTTCATGCGCGGTTCCCAAAATTAACCGAAGGAGCACACGAGTCAACGGATCGGCGATATTCAGAGACACCACTCCTCGATAAACTCCTTGGAAAGCAACCTTTGTCAGAACAATCAGATTCCGATCAAAGCCTTGAGCAATATAGATACGATTTGACAATTCTTCTCTGAATTGAGATGGAATGGGCAGACGGTTATATTTATCCAGCTTCGAAGAATGTTTTCCTAGAAACAATCGGTGATCTCCCAAGAGAAGAATCTCTTTCTTTATTTCTGTTTCCATTATATGAATTTCAGATGGTGGCGAAAACCTAAGAAAATGGTTATTCGTATTTTTCTAATGACCAGATAGCGCACCATTTTATGGTCAAAAATGAGCGGTCATATTATCAACGTTCATCGTACTATTTATGTTCTTTGTTCAGAGCCAAATACGTGCACGATGTGACATTTGTCTTTCAGATCAACGAGGCTGGTCAAGCAAAACATAAGACCCTTCCATTTTTCTTTGATAATGGAAGGGTCTTATGCAAAAGTATTTATTTGCTGCGAGCTGTAAATTCTTAACCTGGTTTTTTGTCTTTGTTCCTTGGTTCGGTCAGCCCCTCGCGGATAGCGTAGAGAGCCGCCTGTGTTCGATTTGCAAGCTGGAGTTTCTCAAGAATACTGCTCACATACTTGGCAACGGTCCGCTCGTGGACTACCAGCGTAGTCGCTATTTCCTGATTACTTAATCCTCGGGCTATCAATCTCAGGGTTTCGTGTTCCCTAGGGGTCAAGGGGTTGGCAGTGTAAAGCAATTGAGAGGGATGGTCCATTTCATAAATCACTTTGAGGGCGATAGAAGGAGGAATGGATGCCTGACCCTTGGCCACATCCCGAATCGCTTGTAAAAGTTGTATACGGGTAGCATCTTTGAGCAAGTATCCGAGCGCTCCTGATTTAACCGCTTGATAAACACGATCGCTCTCTGCAAAACTTGTCAATACCAAGATCTTGCTTTCAGGTAGCATCTCCTTCAGCTTTGGTATGGTAGTCAAGCCATCTTGCTCAGGCATAACCATATCAAGCAGAATCACATTGGGTTTGGTCTTATGCGCCGCTTTTAGGGCCTCAATCCCATTGCGGGCATCGCCAACCACTTCCATATCAGGTTGGAGCGAGAGGATCGCAATCACGCCATCCCGAACTACGCTTTCATCGTCAACAACTAGAATTCGAATCTTTGTCATGGTCTCCGTCTTCGTTCAAGAGATTTAACTGATTGGTCTTTCCCAACTGTAATCACAATTTTTGTTCCTTGTCCAGGTTTTGACAATATATTGAGTTTTCCATCGATCTGAAGAGCCCTCTCCTTCATATTACGCAATCCCATTCCTCCTCGATCAACTGTCTTGGGATCAAAACCAGCTCCATCATCTTGAATTCTTAGTATAACATTGCGCTTTCCTTGTTTGATGGTGACTAATACCGAGTTGGCATGGGCATGCCGTAATACATTATTAAGGGCTTCCTGCGCAATATAATAAAGGGCGATTTCCTTGTCTTTCGAAAGACAAATGTTTTCATCAGAGAGAAGCCTGGCTTTGATATCGGCTCGTCCTTCCACCGCCGCCAAGCGATGATGCAAGACGGAAATCAAGCCCTCTTTTTCTAAATCTATAGGTTGCATTTGATAGAGGAAGAGACGCATTTCCTTGACTGCTTGTCGAGCATTATCACCTATTCGGGCCAGGATTTGGGAAGGATTGATCTGGGTTCCAGCTTCGAGGGCCGCTTGAGCGGCTTCGGTCAACGTGACAAGGCCGTATAGTTTTTGGCTCACTGAGTCGTGAAGGTCCCTTAGAATTCTTTCCCGCTCCGAAAGAGTAATGGCCATTTTACGCCTGCGATCACTATCAATAAGGTTCGCAATTTGATCTGATATGATGGTCAGACGGACTATCTCATCTTGACTGAAAAACGATTTTTCCCGTCGTCCCAGGAACATGAATCCTACAGTCCTGCTTTCTTCGCTTACCTGCAAGGGTAAAAGAAGTAAACATTCGAGATCCGACTCTTGCAGAGATGGTGGAACACGCGGATCATTCTTGATATCTTCAATCATAACAGCTTGCCGACCTTTTAGCGCTAACTCGGCGAAGGAGGAAGAAATATCCATATGAGATATATCATTAATAATTTCTTCAGAAATTCCAAAATGGGATGCCAAAAACAAATCTTGATTGTTTATTCCTTTCTGCCTTTCATCCAATAAGAATATCCCTACGACCTGGCTTCGAAAAGGAATGATGATCTGATAAATAGATTCCGACAAGAATTCGTCCAGATTGATCGCATGGCTTGCAGCGTTGGAGATGGCATTCAAAAGAACAAACATTTCGTCTCGGGCCCGTTGACGCGCATCTTCTGCAAGTCTTCGTTCTGTGATGTCGCGCCAGATGATGAGACGGCCAAAGGGCTGGTTGTGTTGATCTTTGAGCGAGGAAATGCGGATGTTGAGATATCGCCACTTTTCTTGGGACCGGATGCTTCTTTTCATTTCCAATTCTTGAACGTCGTCGAAGGTTTTTCCCAAGTTGGGTAAATCGTTAAATACAGCAGCAATGGGCTGCCCATATGCTTTTTCGCGGGACAAGCCGATAATTCTTTCCGCCGCCGGATTAATATCAACAATAATATTCTGGGTATCCAGAATGATCCATCCATCATCCATGTACTTGACCACGACTTCAGGGATAAGAGGGACGGAGGTGATCAAGTCGTGATTCCACAATCCATAAGAAAAGCCCAGCCCTGTTAGTGTGAATGCGGCCAGTGTTAAATCCAGTGGAAAAGGAATCCTTAAATCCATAATCCTTGTCAACAACACTAAGAAAGGCGCAAAACAGCCTAAAATAATCACCCAATAGCGTGCCAAGGGTCGGGGTCTTCGGATAAAGTCATCTATCAATAAGAGTGTCCCAGCACATACCAATTCGAATATATAAATGGACCAGATTCTGTCCCCTGGTCCCGTGAAGATCAAATGATCTCCCAGTTGATAGGAATTGACAAAGAATATTGAATGCCATGGCTCCACCCAAAAGAGAATCTGTGTCAGCAATGGGATGATCCCCAGCAAGCCGATCAACGGGCGAGATATCCAATTGGATCGGTTCGTATAGGAGAGAGAGAAAGTAAATAAAGCGGAACCTACGATAGCACTGCTCAAATAAATCACTGACGTACAAATTCGGTCGATCAAGAGGCTTGAAAAGAGCGCAAACACGAGAAATGAGCATGACCAGATTGCCAAGAATGCGGAGAAGATTATTAAACTAATCGCGCCGGGCACTTTGGCTCTGCGGTATGCAATCAAGGCGATCACAAAGGCCAGCCCTAGGTCCAGAATCAAGATCGTGATTTCAGAATCCATGGTTCATCAACCTTCTCTCTTCATTCGACGCTTAGTAAAAGATGACATATCGCATACCATTAAAGCAATAATCCTGCCAAAGCGTCATCCAGGGTTTCGTTCAGAACAGGGTCGCGTTTCGCGCTTACACTGGTTATCTGTCCGTTCCGGATGGCAGCTTTTAACAAACTCAATGCCGTTTCAAGGCTCCCAAGCATTGCCTCTTGGCAAATACTTAGGTAAGGCCCTCGATCTCCTGAATTTTTTCGGGCTAAAAGGATTTCTTGCCGCGACTCATCCCGCAGTCCCAACAAACTATAACATACTGCCAGCGCCATAGGATGGGCTCCAATATTTGGCTCCAGTTCAGCTGCCTTTTTGAAAAAAGATATTGCCTCATCTATTTTTCCTATCCATATATAAAGGTGCCCCATTGTGTTCCAAAGTCGGGCATCCGTCGAAACTAAACGCAAGGCCTTATGGCCATGAATTACTGCTTCGCTATTTTTTCCAAGCGCAGTGCTAATGACCGCTAGATTCATCCACAAAAGCCCGTCTTGCGATTCCTGCTCCAGAATTTTTGTGTAGATTTCAGATGCTTCTTGATATTCTTTCTTTTCATATAAAAGTATGGCCAAGCTGTTTAACAGCCATGTTCTTACCTGCGATAACTCATCCTTATCAGCCAGCAGGATACCCTTGTTCAAGGATTTCCACGCTCTGTCATTCTCGCCGAGGCTCCAATACAGGTAACCAAGCGCACCCAGAAGTTCAATTTTTGCTAACACGGATTCAGGTTGATCGGGCAATTGGTTAAGTAATTCCTCGCGGAATTTAACCTTTTCCCTAAGCTCTTGCAGTGAATCGGTGGAATCTTGTGTATGCCAAATCAAAACGCCGGCAGGCAGACTTGCTTCAGTCAGACCATGCGAACTTGCGAACTCGATGACCCGATGGCGAAAAGCCCAAAAGTCCGGAGCGAACTTTGGCAGGTTTGATGCTTCTCTGAGGGTAAGCCAAAATACACCTCTTATCATTTGTTCAACGAAGAGCTCCCGATAAATATTTAGAGCTCGGTAAGCATTTTTTCCATCGTTGCCACCACCCTGGTCGAGATTTGACACGAAGAAGATTGACTTATCCACCTGTCCATTTTCAAAGATCAAGTGTGCCACATCCGCATGTTTCTCATCGACATTGATCCTCACAATGCCTTGCCCAAGTTTGTGCGCGGATTTTTCCAATGCGATTTCTGCTTTATTTTGGCTAAGTTTCGATTTGCATACTGCCAGCAATATACTAGGCCTTTTCCACCGAATTGCTAATTCGAGTTCACCGGACAGAGTCCTTATGTTCTCGTCGAAGGATTTACTGCTCTTCAACACTTTATATGCCTTATTTTCCAATGAACTGCGTGGAAATCTCTGATCGACCGCATGCGGTTTTGGCAGCCTAGAAATCGCCTGCTCGATAAAGGAAATATATCGCCTTTAGCGGTAATCGATTCCGAGCATCCTGGCTCAGACGATCATTATATCTTACCCATAAATCGAAGAAGTTTTCAAGATCCCATATCGTGAGTTTCTGAAAAGCATCGCTTCTGATTTCGGCCTTCACATCTCCAGTAAAACCGCCACTTGAGACGAGCAATCCATAATCGTTCGAGCCCAACGCAGACAAAAAACTTTTGAGTCCCTCCATGGTAATTGCTTGGCCCTTGTGCTTTACTTGGACTAGAATGCGAGGTCCCTTAACGCCAATTGGATCCACATAAACAAGGATATCAATTTGACCGCGGGATTTTTCAGGCGGAGCAATCCACCCCACATGATATCCCATGGCCGTTAAGAGATCAACAATCAATTCTCGAAATTCGTTACCGTGAATTTCTTGCAGGTATCTTCGGATTTGTTCCCAGGCTTTTTCTTCTGCCTCTTCGGCCACTATTAAAAATGAAGGAGAATTCTGCTTGACCTCCTCCAAAAACTTCATTGCCTCTTTATAAAATTCCTCTACATTCGGGAACCTTCGGCAGGCTTGCCGCCCCTCCTCCGTAAGACACCAGTGTCCTTTATTACTTTTAACAAGCCATCCAGCACTGACCAGAGGAATGGTGGCTAGCCGCACGATTCTTTCATAGCGAGGAGCATTTGCAGATGGTGAGTAGCCCTTTTCGTAGTCGGTTAAAGGAGTCAATTCTGGCAAGAAAGCCAATATTTCATTGGCAGGCAATCCCTCTGGCTTGTTCCAGAGCAGTTCAAGCACACCCCGTAAAAGTGTACCTATTCTGCTAAGTGTTATTTCTGGCATAGTGAATAAGTATCCTGATCCTCAGTATATTATCATTGACCAGTAAGTGCAAGGAAGGAAAAGACTCCCACAGATTCTTAATGGATGTTAACCACAACCTTGTGGAAATTAGCATCGATTATCTTTATATTACCTGAAAAATGGTTGGTCAACCGCGCTCGACAAAAAGTCCCTGCTGTTGGCGTGTCAACCGAATAAAATCCTTGATCATCGTCGGTGGATGAGGACTGGTACTTACAATCACTAGATAACCAAGTGCCCAGAAGTCTGTGGATCGATTTTCCTTTTTAATGCGCGGAAAATTTTCAAAAATTTCGTCGGAAGTTTGGTGCCGAACGACGCTGATGACACGGGCAGGAGATGTAGCAGGCGGAACACGAATAATCCACTGCAGGTAATCCGGTTGAACGGATAAAAAATCCAACCTCCAACCGAAAGATATACAAATTTGTCTCATCCATTCATAGAGACCATCCGCCAAATCACCAATCAAATAGTGAGTGCTAAACCGAGGAATCAAGAGACAAGCATAGGATAATTCGTATGGATCCGTCGAGACAGACTCGAAAGTTACTTCTGTTTTTAATTCCAGTTCGTGGACAGTATCGTTGCGTGTGCGTTGATCAGAAGCGGTTGAGAGCATGAGAGCAAGATTCCAAAATTCTTTCGAAGCTTCGTCGTGTCGTTTTGAATTTCCAAGATTAGCAATTAATCTATTTACAAAGTGCCAAATCTGATCCCGTTTAGATAAACATCAAAGGTTATAAGCTTGGAACTTATTAATGAACACATGGTTAAGTAAACAGTCTATTCTTGCTAATTATGGTCCTTATTTAATTGATTCTTACATTAATCACACGAAACCCGACCCAATAAATCCAAGCCGACCTATAAGATACTGTGAACAAATTATACATCAAATGACAATAAAATGCATCCGATTCAGGAAATCTCTGTACCGGGAGCACTCAAAGGTTGTTAGTCTGCGAGGGATAAATTGTAATAAGCGGGTTTCAAAGAATCCCAAGCATGACTGAGCCAAGCGGCTCTGGCTTTAGCGGTTGCGATGACACCCGGAAGCGTCCAGCGCGCGTCACAACGTTCGAGACGAACCGCAGCATTTTGCTTACATGTGCTTTCGATGGTCACAGAACAAACCACTTTGGTTCCACTACCGATGAGATAACCGAGTTTCCAAAAATGCGCATAATCCATACGTTGCTCGTTGTGATCGTAATAGGTGATGGCTTTTTCGATGAAGGGACGTGCAGCGTTGTGCGAAAGCAAACTGCGACAAGATTGAATGACAACTTGAATGCGTCCTTCCCACAATTCGGTGCGCGCTTGCGTCAGCCAAGCGTGGGCTTGTGGAGTGTTCGTACCGAATGCCGCTTCGGTGATGGGCGTGAGATATTCGCTGGCGTGAAACCAATCCACGATCTGTACGGCGTCCAGAAAATATTTTTGTACCAGCTGTTTGGATTTTTCATACCAAACAACCTATCGCAACCTATGGTGACCAGTCTATTAATCAACATGATTATCCCAATCCCTGTTTTCTTAATGAGCGGATTTTGCAATGAGGAAAGTTGTTCTAGGAAAACTCTTCTGTAAAAAAGGGAAAACTGGGATTT
Source organism: uncultured Chloroflexia bacterium (assembly GCA_963783295.1). Lineage (GTDB taxonomy): Bacteria > Chloroflexota > Anaerolineae > Anaerolineales > Villigracilaceae > Fen-1038. The sequence continues at coordinate 321,966 of CAWAMX010000012.1, forward strand.
GAGTAATCGTTGTCATCGATCCAATCTGATGGTAATTTCAAAAGCTGGTCACTTGCTCTCCTGCACTGGAATAAGCTTTTTATCGCAAAAGGTACAGACTATAGTTTTCGGTATCATATTCTGCGTTCTTATCGTAGACAGATAATGGGATCTTTTTGCTGTCGAAGACAGCCCATTTAATAATGGTTGAATTCGTTCCCAATTTTATACCGGGTCCATTGAGCAGATATTTGATCTCTCCGGACTCAACCAAGTTTATAAATCCATCAAGCGTCAGGATTGGATTACTGCCGCTGAATCCTCCGATTGCCATCACCGGCTTCCCCGTCTCGATAATCATATCTTCCGCCAGGGCCGCATCTGGTACCGCCATTAAGTATTTCGCATCACCTTCATGCCGTACCAGATATTCTGACAGCGCCTGATAATAGGACGGGATTTTCGGGTCGGAGCCTTTAAACTTCAGGTCGCTAAGAAT